>NZ_JBALDG010000053.1:0-6548 GCF_036917195.1 Nostoc sp. | reverse complement strand
TGTGCCCGACTGCGGTGTAGGTCAAACAATACTCCTGCCACATCAAAGGTGGGATAACACTTGAAGTAGAACAATATAAAAAATAACTTGTCTTCGTGGTCTCGCCGAATGAACTCAACTTGCTCCAAGAAATTCTCCATGAAATAGCCAGGACGCAGGTGTACCACATTGGCTGTGCTTTGGTTGAAGATCGACTCAACGGCTCCAACAAATGAGATGGTACCCAAATCTGGTATTGCACCCGCACCGATGCTAGAAATGTTGACGACTCGTTTGATGCCGTTTTCACGCACTGCTCTGGCTCCAGTGTTTGCCGTCTGAATGTACCAGTCGCGTAAGGTTGGTGCATCAAGTTTCGGTGGAGTCAGCCAAAACAAAGCATCTGCATTTTGCGTTGTCTCGATCAACCCTTGAGTATTATCGCTGCTGACTGGCTTCACTGTGGCACCTTGAGCCACTAAATCAGCCAACTTCTCTGGATGTCGTGCTAGAAGAATGGTTTCGGCTCCAGCCTGGATAATTTTCTCTGCGGTGCGTCGTCCAATCTTGCCGGATGCGGCTGCAATCACAATTTTCATATTTCTTCTCTTTGGGTACGTTATTGTGCATTGTCTGGATTGAAAGATTGACAAAAATTTTCTGTGCTACCGAACGCATCAAGAGCGGGCATCGGGTTCCAGTATTCACGGTAGTGGATGATCAAGCCGTCCCTGGTTTCCAGTCGCATCACATAATCTTGCTGATAGTGACGACCTGTAGCGACAATTACGGCTTCCCCATGAACCTCAGCAAATAGAAGATTAGGGTTTGACGTTGAGTAGACACGAATGTTCGTAAATACCGAATTTTGCATCTGTGCTGAGGCGTTTTTCATGTAGTTGTAGATGGCAGATTTGCCTTCTAATCGTTCTGGTATCAAAGCAGAAGCATAGGGAAATTGAAGGACTGCATCTTCGGCAAATAAGTCAATCCAAGCTTGGATGTCCTTGACCACGAGTGCCAGATGAGCGGCAAAAGCTTGGGCAGTTGTATGCTGCTCAATATCTGGGGGAAGCTGCATTGGTATCTCCCTAGTTGTATCTATCTAGAGTGTACTGAGTTCCAATGCTCCACTTCTTTCAGATTCTTACAACGCTTTATCAAATTCTTATAGTCTTAGCGAATCTGTTTCGGTCTGATTCCAGTCAGGCGTTTAAACTGTTGAGTGAGATGGCTTTGACTAGAGAACCCCACAACTTGTGCAATGTCAGCGATCATTAAATACGTTTTTGAGAGTAGCAGCTTCGCCCGCTCTACCCGCTGTTTAATTATATACTGATGAGGGGAAATACCTGTGGCACGTTTGAACAAACTGGCAAAGTAAGTGGGGCTAATATTAACGACTCTTGCAATTTGAACGAGTGATAAATCTCCTTCAAGGTGAGTATCAATATAGTCGAGCGCTAGCTGCAATTGGGCTGCCGTTAAGCTTCTGTTCTCAGGTGTAACTGTTTTGTCTACTGCTCTCCATCTGAATCGTTAAAACCATTCTCTACTTATTATCCTCTTTAATCGACAAGATTTACGGCTTCAAGATCATCACACTTTTCCTGCACCAAGTGTCGAATCATACACTTTAAAACAAGCGATCGCTTGTTTTTACTCCGATCTCATTTGCATCACGTTGCTTCCGTTTGACTTGTGATCGGGGTGTAGCTATATCGTTCGTGGTTAACAATTACAAACAACAGATTTACACCCACTCTCAAAATTTATAGTAACTTACCACTGCCCGTCTAGGACGGGCTACGCCTACGCCACAGGGGTAAGTTTTTCCGAGATAGTCACATTCAGATAATTTTTGATAATGTGCCGATGCTTTAAGTCCAGTGCCTTAAACTCCACCATCTTCTCGTCAGTCTTGCGTGAGTGAACGTCTGGTGTAAGAAACTGTAACAGATTCAGATTTTCGAGTAACAACACAGCAGATAATAACTGCCTAGAGTTAAAATCAGGCTGACAAATCGAATTGTCAAGAGCCTTAGCCATTGAGGAGAGCTCGTTTAACGTCACGATTAGCAAGATACTCTCGCCCCAGCGTCAGATAATAATGCATCCTCCGTTTGGGATACCAGCCGTCATCATCCTTATGCAGGACAAAAAACCAGCGTCCGCAATTCAATACTTTCTCTAACTGGGGCATCTGGTGGGCTTATTGGGTCATCAAACCCAGTGTGAGCAGCAAACCTCGCCCGTCCTTGGCAGAGTCAAAGCACTTAAACAATAGTGCCTCCGAGGGTTGCATTTGGGGGAAATAGAACCATTGATGTGTTGGGTTATAGGTTATTAAGTAGCTTTCACCAAGGTAATCGCGGTACACGAGGTCAGTAGCTACTATGTCTATTGGTGCGATACTTTGAGCATCGTTCAATCGGGTTAATACCAATTCTCCGTGAGCTTGCACTTAATGATTACTTCTTCTGTCTTGGCGTACTTGGCGGTTCGTTTAATAATTAAGTGCATCTTCATAGCGAATTGGTATCAGCTGGATCTGGATATTACCACCACCCTTTCCGCTTGCATCCATTACCGCTTGCTGGGATAGTTTAATATCTCGGAAGTTCTGGATGCCTTGATAATTCAAAGTTAAACCTTTACTAGTTGGCGTTAGTCCAACAAAAGCAGTCCCAGCTACACTGCCTAATTCAATGCGCCCCCTGCTGTCTTTATAGTTCCCCCTTCAAGTATTACATCACCACCTATTAATGCTAAGGTTTGATTTGGCTCTGTATGTAAACCCTGAGTAGTGTCAACCAGTTGAGAGGTATATCTAAGACTCTGACTATCAACCTGTAACAAAATTCTTGCTGGATTTACTCCAAATTGAAACCCCAAGGGAACTTTAATGCTCAACAAAGGTTTATTTTTAGGTGTTACAGCACTGAACTGAGTACCATCAAAAAAAATTAGACTATTTGCAGTACTTACTAAAAACGAACTAGCGACATCTAGTTTGGCATTAGTCCCAAAAATAAATCTATTGGGATTCTCTATACAAGACGCTCTTGCAAGCTTGCTTCTTTGCAGGAGTAGGATGACTCGCTCTAAGCGTTCGTGTAGCGTCTCGTAGAGAAGCTATGCCGTTGGCGCAACCTCTCGTAGAGAAGGCTTTACGCTGTGCTATCCGCAATTTATGTCAGAATACCTTTCCTGTATTGTGACTCCAGAAGGACTAAATTCTATTTCGGTAAATAATGTAGCTTTTCTCAAACCTCAGTAAACCTTTGCACAGTTTAAAATAATAAAGTAGAGCTTTTTTAACATCACAAATAACTTATTGTGTTTTATAAATAAGAGTCCAATTAATCTCTAATCTAAGGAACACTTGGTAATAATTGTATGTTACTATAAGTAAATTCTGCTATATCAGTTAGTTTTCCTTTTTGAAAGTCGTGGATTACTTGATGTGTTAACACGTAGTAACCAGCAGTTTTTACATAAGTATCTTTCGATTCTTCCACTCCCATGACTTGTTTAGTCTGAGGTTGTTGGAAAGTTGAGCGATATCTAATTGCTAAATAACCTTCTAATGTTTTCTCTGAGTCCAATACATCGACGCTAACGGCAGTATTCCCAAGAAGACGATTGACTTGCGTAAGTTGATTGTGAGATATCTTATACCGAGCCTCTGTTTTCTCTCCTTGCTCAAAAATCTCTGCAACTCCGGTTTGATCAGTAGCAATAAGTTTAAAAGTGCTATTCTTATGTTGTTCACTAAATGGAACTCGTCGGTGATGAGTAAGTATGGTCTGTAAAGAAACTTCCACGAGTTGACGTGCTTCTTCCTCATTAATATCAGTCACTTTTAGACTCATATCTGGTTTTACAAGAACGTTTCCTCGGTAGTATTTCTTGTTATGCTTTAATTCTACTACTGCTGTATAACCTGGAAATTGAGGGTTCCAAGTGTAACGATTTTCGTATGCTTTGCGAAAAATATCAACTGCAGAAATATCTGGGGTTAAGGAATTACCTGTGTTGTCTGACAAAATAATTCTATTAGAGGCAAGTACTTGAGTCTTTATTTGAGTTACGAAAGCTAAACTCACTAAAGCCACACTTATGAAAAAACCTAAATGCCAGACTTTGTATTTTAATACTTGTTTCATCATATTTGCCTCAACGAGTAAAACTCTTAACTTTGTTGAATATAATATTTTTAGCAGTGTACCTTTATCAAATCATTTTTTAAAAACTTTACAATAATCTTTATTTTGCAAATTATCTAGTAGTCTCTTGAATAAGATCATAAAGTATAACAGAAATATACGCATTAATGAACTCATGAATAAAAATATTTTTTCCAAACTAAAATCGGATTTTTTTGTAGAAAGCCTCATTGATTCAATAGCAGAAAATTACAAAATGCCATAATGTCTTGAATCTTGTATTCCAGCGTCAGTGACTAAACTCATGCGTATACGCATAAGTTTAGTCACTAATTTTGGAGAAGTTAAGGTAGATAGTACTTAAAGTTTCAAAAAGGGTTGTACTGGAAATAAAAATATAGCCTATTTTCCTGCCATGTTTTATGTGGAAAGTCAACTGATATCAAAGGAACACCCCAGTCAATACGAGCGTTAAACCGATCACTCTGTGACCAATGTAAACCTAAACCAATAGAAGCCAGAGTACTGAGAGTATCAGTATTAGAATTATCCCTGGTTAAAATATTCCAAGCCAAACCGAGATCAGCAAAAGGAATAACCTGTAATACCCCATTTTTCTTGGGTACACGAAGTACTGGAAGCTGAAGTTCGGCTGAAGCGAAAGCACCATTATCAATCACCAATAAATCTTGACGATAGCCACGAAAGCTCTTAATTCCACCCAAACCAAACTGCTCTAAAGGCGGCAGTGGTTTGGTTGCTAGTTGAGTATTGAAACGAACTAACAGTAAAGTTTCAGGAGCTAAAAGGCGTACCCATTGTGCTTGCCTTTGCAATATGTAACTGCGTTAACAAAGTTGCTCTCATCAGTGTTGCTATAACCGACGCTCAGATCATCTCCCAGCCCCAGAAAGTTGGCTTCGTTCAATTGCAATCTTCGTTGAAAACTGCCAACACTAAGCGACCGCCCGTTATATAAAGTTATTTGAGCACTGAACGTTTTTGCTTCTTTGATAAACACCAATAGTTTACTCTTGCTGGGTTTATCTTTTTCTGAAAGTTCCGCAGATAGATTTTGAATTAAAGGGTTACGTTGCAAAACTTGCAGCGCTTTTAAAAGGCGCTCCTGATTGAGTGGCTTACTGGTGGCAGCGGCTATACGACTGCGTACATAATTGGGATCAAGTCTCTAAGTACCTTTGATTTCGATAGTTTGTAATTGACCTTCAATTAAGTAGCTAGACATGATTAAATATAAAACGCTCAACAGAGTAATTACCATTGTTTGTACGATTTTCAATAGCATAAATTAGAGCGATGCCTGCGGCGGGCTACGCCTACGCTAATTCATACTCATCTTCAAAAATTTGTGAGGAAAGCTCATAGCGCTTGAGATGCAGCCACTCGTCTTCAATACGGTTCATTTCAGGCGAATATGGCAAGAAGAAAAAAAATGTACAAACCTTGTTGTTGCCAACGTTGCCAGTGCTGTTGAACTATTTTGCTACGATGAAATGACGCTCCGTCTTGAATAATCACAGTTATTTGAGCGGTTTGTTCAAGACGTTGTTGAGCTAAATGTGCCTGCCATTGGAGGAGTTGCAAGTAACGTTCGCGATTAAAACCACCGACGACAGCCCCATATTCAAAACTTTGCAGTGGTCATAGCTTTTTTGGCCTTCTTAACTGGTGTGCAAACATTTATGGCGGTAGCCAGAAGCAAAAACTGTTTTTGTCGGCGAAAGAGTATTCAACGATTCCTGCTTCTACCACAACTGTCAATTCAATTTCTTTGGTTTCCTGTAGTTAAATATTGGCTGAAAACTCGCCAGAGAAAAAAAGGTAAAAAATTAATATTTGCTATCGATAGGACACAGTGGCGTGAGCAAAATATCTTGCTCATTAGTTTAATTGAGGATCAGAGAGCTATACCAATTTACTGGTTATCTTTAAGAAAAAGAGGTTGTAGTAATCTCAAAGAACAGAAAACATTGATTTGACCAGTTATCAGGTTGTTTAAAGCATATCAAAACAACAGTGTTAGGCGACCGTGAATTTCACAGCATCAAATTTGCCAATTGGTTAGACAGTAAGGGAATCCACTTTGTTTGACGACAAAAACAAGGGACATATATTCCTTAGGGCACTCAATCATACCAATGACTACAAAATCTTGGATTAAAACCTGGAGTGTCATTTTTTATCCATGATGTTCAGTCGAGGAAACAAAAAGGTTTTGGAAAATTTAATTTGGTTGGGTATTAGCCGCATAAATATCGTCGGTGGAACAATCTGGATGGTATTTATACCAAGTTGCCAAAGATAGTATTGTTACATTCAGTTATATTGAACAGAGCCAAGAAAATCCGACTTCTCCCTTAACAGTTAGGGGGTTATTCA
>NZ_JBALDG010000052.1:0-58620 GCF_036917195.1 Nostoc sp. | reverse complement strand
AACACGACTTTGGAGTACCTCAACACGACTTTGGAGTACCTCAACACGACTTTGGAGTACCTCAACACGACTTTGGAGTACCTCAACACGACTTTGGAGTACCTCAACACGACTTTCAAGTACCTCAACATGACTTCGAGGTATCTGTATGCTGTGGAATAGCTGAACTTCTGAGGCGATCGCTTGGGTAAGCTCTTGGCTCATAATTATCTTTACTTGGAGTCTTTACTTAAAATAAGTTTTATGATTAATTGTTCAAGGGTAGAATGGTTCTAACAAATCATATTCTTTCCAATTGTCAATATCAATCATTACGCCGTCTAAAAATTTCTGCTCTTTTCGCAACCAACCTCCAAGCTCGAAGAAGACGATTAGCGGTTCGTAGGGAGCGGGGAGATTAAACTGAGTAACCTCTCTTTGGTTTTTAACACCTGACCAACGTACATACCAAAGAGATGCAATAGTAGTGTAAATGTTCACACGTTCTTGCAGAAACACAGTAATTTCTGCAAGAACGGATTCGGAAATTTCCTGCTCACCAAATATTTCGATAATAACTGGTTCGGAAATTTCCTGCTCGCCAAATATTTCATCAACTATGCTGATAAATGGCCATTTCTGAGTCGCATTTAAAGCTTTACCCCAGAGAGCCATCCGACGCAGCCATTCACGCACCAGAAGCTTACAAGTTTCTTGATTGTAATCATATGAATCGTTAAACCACTTTACTTGCTTAAGCCGTTGAATAGCTTTATTAATTTCGTTTTCACTATCCATATCTAATTCCTCCTAAATTTTTGGGCAACCCCTACAGTCACTGCCTCCATTTCACAGCACCTACAAAAAATAGCGATCGCAGTTACTCCTTGACTGCTTAATGGCATAAATGCCTGTAATGATTATGGAGCATAGTGAATAGCTTTTCTTAGTGCCATTCGACCCTTTAACCTTAAACTCAATTTCAATAATCTTTTGGTAAAGACTATCTAAGCTCTCAATGCTAATTTTGCCGTCTTTTTTTATCTTTTTGATAACGGCTAACGTTCCTTTGATACTCAAACCAAGTCTTTTAGCTTCTCTTCTAGCTGTCGAGTCATCTAACAAAATATAATCTGCATTCAACTCAATCTTTAAAGCGATCGCTTCCGATTCTCCTTTACCCAATCGTTGATTTAAGCTGTTAAGGAGGATTATAAGGCTGGATGTGCGGACTTGAAGTTTACCAGCGTTGATTAGCGTTTGAATGGTTTGGCTAGCTGGATCTAACTTGGCACTAATTTCCTCAGTAACAGATTCAGGAATGTAGAAATCATCAGGATATTCGATAAATTGATTCAGGTAGCTCAGTTTTGGGAGATGAAGGGGAAATTTTAAGTATAATAGGTTATATAATAATCATTTTAACATGTAATATTACTTAAAAAGAGTTCAAATGGTACAAGATACAAGGATGACTCATCCTGTAGTGCGATCGCCTAACCCTTCCACCCCTAATTCGTTGTATCTTTTTACCAATGCGTATATCCATGTTCTGCTGTGTGTAGGCGTAGCCAGTCGTAGACATTGCACGCAATAAGGATGAAATTCTATCTATTTATATGAGAAAAATCCAGGCAGCTACTGTATCGTTATTCAACCACGACTTAGTATATATTTTTGACATCTATAATTTTTCCTCTTAGCTGTTATGACCCTGTGCCCTGATTCTACCCTGAGCTTGGTTTCTCCCAGCATTAGCGATTGCCAACAAGTCGCCCCTTTAAAACTGGGAATTATGGCTTCTGGGAATGGCAGCAATTTTGATGTAGTTGCCCAAGCTATCCAAGATGGGCAGCTAAATGCCCAAATTCAAGTTTTAATTTACAATAACCCCTTGGCTAAAGCAACCGTAAGAGCAGCTAATAGAGGTGTAGAAACCGTTTTATTAAATCACCGCAACTATAAAACCCGAGAAGAGTTTGATCAGAAAATTGTGCAGACATTACAACGCTACGATGTAGAATGGGTGATTTTGGCAGGTTGGATGCGACTATTAACGTCAGTTTTTATTGATGCCTTTCCTGAGAGGATTATTAATATCCATCCTAGTTTGTTACCTAGTTTCAAAGGAATCCATGCTGTAGAACAAGCCTTAGCATCTGGAGTAAAAATCACTGGTTGTACAGCGCATATAGCTTGTTTAGAAATGGACAGTGGCCCAATATTGATACAAGCCGCAGTACCAGTACTGCCGGATGATACAGCAGAAACACTCCACGCTAGGATTCAAATTCAGGAACATCGGATTTTGCCACAAGCGATCGCTCTGGCAGCCTCTTTGTCAAAAGGTACACCAAGCCTAACGTAAATTTTCAATTGACAAGGAACAACAGTCATGATTTAAACTTCTGTTCTATTTGCAGATATTCAGGAACGCCGACGAGTTCTTGAATATCTTGAAAGCTAACCAAATCAGATAATTCAGTGGTGCTTCCTTGTTCTTTTAAATGAAGAAAACAAGTAGTCATTACCTTTGTAACAGCTAGTAAGGCAGTCAGAGGGAAAAACACAATTTTGAAGCCCAACTGTTGTAACTTTGCCACAGAAACTTCGGGAGTTTTACCACCTTCAACGATATTAGCTACTAGTGGCACATCCGGGAAAGCTGCGGCGATCGCTTTTAATTCTTCAATAGACTGGGGAGCCTCTACAAATAGTATATCTGCACCAGCGGCAATGTAAGCCCGACCACGAGCGATCGCTTCGTCTAAACCTAGTGACGCACGGGCATCAGTGCGAGCAATGATTACCAAACCGCTATCACCCCGCGCCTCCACAGCTGCCCTGATTTTACCAACGTGTTCCGCCTGGGAAATAACTCGTTTGCCCTCAAAGTGTCCACATTTTTTCGGCCATTCTTGGTCTTCTAGTAATACACCAGCCACCCCCAACTGGACAGCATCCTTAATCGTGCGGATAACATTTAAAGCGTTGCCATAACCAGTATCTAAATCTGCAATTAAGGGAATATTCACCGACTGAGCAATTCGTCCCACACTATAGAGCATTTCGGTAGCGGTAACAAAACCGTAGTCTGGTAAACCCAGTGTGGAAGCGGCAATCCCAAAGCCACTTGCAACCACTACTTCAAAACCTGTCTGTTCAACTAGCTTGGCTCCCAGACAATCGTAAACACCTGGGATGACGATAATTTCAGGACGTGCAAGTAACTGCCGCAGTTTTTCAGAAGAAGACATAAAAAATTCAAAATTCAAAATTCAAAATTGCAGAAACTTGAGTAGCACTTACGCACACTCTACGAATTCTCGCTAATAACGGCGCTACTTTTGCTACTCTCCCACAAAGCCATTAATCATTAGCTTCAGCAGCTTCATACGCTTGTAGGAGCCTAGCATGATCGAGAGTAAATCCTACTTGCATGGCTATCTGGGTAAATAAATCAATCTCAGGCTGTTGCCAATCACGGGGCCCAGAACACTGATGTGCAATTAACAAGCCAAATAGCTGCTCATCTTTGATAATGGGTGCTACTAAATTTGCTTTCACAGCAAAGGATTCGAGCAGGCTAATGTGACAATCAGCCAAATCGGACTCATAAATGTTGTTGATTGCGACAACGCGACCAGACTGGTACTTTTCTACATGGCCTTGAGTGAAACAGGGGTCGTGGATTTTAGACCGCAAAACTTTGGGATAACCTGGAACCACTGATTCGGCAATTATAATTCCCAACCAATTAGCGTAAAAGCTATAAACCAGTACTCGGTCAGTACTCAGGGCTTTGCGAACCTCTTCTACGGTGGTTTTAATTACATCCTCTTCCTTGAGCGATTGGCGAATGCTGCGAGTAATATCCACTAGTAACTGACTTCGCATCCTTTCAGCTTCGATTCGTTGCAGGAGTCTTGCATGGTCGAGAGCAAATCCCACTTGTATAGCTATCTGAGCAAATAAATCAATCTCAGGTTGTTGCCAATCACGGGGTTTGGAGCATTGATGTGCAATTAATAAGCCAAATAGCTGTTCGTCCTTGAGAATGGGGGCTACTAAATTTGCTTTGACTGCAAAAGATTCAAGTAAGCTAATGTGACAATCAGCTAAATCGACTTCATAAATGTTGTTTATTGCCAGAACGCGACCAGACCGATACTGTTCTACATAACCTTGAACAAAACATGGGTCTTCGATTTCAGCTCGCAAAACTTTTGGGTAGGTGAGAACAACTGATTCGGCAATCACAGTTCCAGACCAATTAGCATCAAAACTAAAAACCAGTACTCGGTCAGTACCCAGTACTTTGCGAACCTCTTCTACAGTGGTTTTGATCAGATCCTCTTCGTTGAGCGATTGACGAATGCTGCCGATAGTATCCGCCAGTAACTGACTTTGCACACCTTCAGCCTCGACTCGTTGCAGGAGTCTTGCATGGTCGAGAGCAAATCCCACTTGCATCGCTATCTGGGCAAATAAATTAATCTCAGGCTTTTGCCAATCACGAGGTCTAGAGCATTGATGTGCAATTAATAAACCAAATAGCTGTTCATCTTTGAGAATAGGGGCAACCAAATTTGCTTTGACAGCAAAGGATTCGAGTTGGTTAATGTGACAATCAGTTAAATCGGTTTCATAAATGTTGTTTGTAGCTTGGACACGACCAGACTGATACTTTTCTACATAGTTCTGAGCAAAACATGGGTCTTGGATTTCAGCTCGCAAAACTTTGGGATAACCTGGAACCACTGATTCGGCAATCACAGTTCCAACCCAATTAGCATCAAAACTATAAACCAATACTCGGTCAGTACTCAGTGCTTTGCGAACCTCATCCACAGTGCTTTTGAGCACATCCTCTTCGTTGAGCGATTGGCGAATGCTGCGGGTAATTTCGATAAATACCTCAGCTCTATCTGCCTTCGTATCTACCTGTTCTAGAAGCTTGGCGTAATCAAGGGCAAATCCCACTTGCAGGCCTATCTGAGCGAACAAATCAATCTCAGACTGCTGCCAATAGCGAAGTCTAGAACACTGATGTGCAATCAATAAACCGAATAGCTGCTTGTTTTTGAGAATAGGTGCTACTAAATTAGATTTGACACCAAATTGCTCCAGCAACTCAATATCACCATCATTGAGATCGGCTTGATAGATATCATCAATAGCACGGATGCGACCATTCTGGTATTTTTCTATATACCCTGCCTCGAACCAAGGGTTAGAGATTGTAACCCCTAACATTTTCGGTAACCCAGCTGCTACTGATTCAGCCATAAAGGTTCCATTAGTGTTGGAGTTGAAGCAAAAGATGGTTACGCGATCAATGCTTAAAGCTTTACGAATTTCTTCTGATGTAGTTTTGAGAACATCCTCTTCATTGAATGATTCTCGAACCCAACGGGTAATTTTCATCAAGAGTTGGGAGTAATCAGCTTCGGTTTCTTTCTGCTGTCCCAAAACTGAAAGCAGTTCTGTGAATAAGTTGATGTTTCTCTCTAACATCACTAATTCATCTTCACTGGCGATGAAAGTTTTAGTAAAGTCACTGTCTGGACGTAGCTTATTTTTGATAATATTAGAAGTTATAGCAGCCTTGCTAACTCGACTAATAGCTCGATTAGCGATAAAAGTTGCGATCGCACCTGCCAAAATTGCTGTTCCCCCCATACCAATTAACAAGAGTGACAGCTGTCCCTGTAGAGCAAATTCAGTTACTGTTGAACTTTTTGCACTCTCTTGTTTGACTTGCGGAATTTGTTTGGTAATTAAATTATTGCCGTAATAGTAAGTAGCTGTTCCAATTGCAACCACAGGAAGGACACTGATGCTTAGTGCCCAAACAATTGCTTTAGTCTTTAAACTCCATTTTTGTTGCCACAGCTTTTGTTGACGATTTTGTCTTGCTTGGATTTGAGAAAAAGACTGACTCATAAATGAAACCTGGATTGCTGCAATTTAGAATCAAGTAAATAACCTCACTATCAAATTCTACATAAAACTTCTTAAATAAGGACTGGCTTTGAGGAGTTATTTTGATGCAGTAAGCTTTTACGTTATGCTCCATAACACTTTTATTGCCTTTGATCTCAAAAAAATCCGGTCTGATTAACGGTCTTGTTAACAATCAGATGGCGATCGCTTTGTTTTAATGTCTTATTTTCTCATCACGTGTTGCGGTTTTTTGCAAGACAGTCAAACAATCTTTCTTTTTCAACAATAGTTATACAGACTTTTTACAGTTAGCCTCCCCCGTAAGAAAGGGAAGGAATAATGCGAAAATAAGTCTTTAAGCGCTTGACAGGAGATAAGCTTAGTAGTCATGCCTAGCATCTGGCTGGAAATGCTCTTCAATTGCGGCTCTGCCGCTAGTCTTGAGCGAACGCAAGAGCGTCTCTAAGAGTTGCCGACTTGTGCCGAGCGAACGCAAGAGCGTCTCGTAGAAAAGCCGAGGTAAAGGAGCCGAAGTAGTCGAACCATGCGGTACCCCTACGGGGATCTTGCTAGCTTGCTTCCCCGTAGGGGTACGCTATCGGCGTCGCACTAATTCCTACAAGCTCAAAATTTATTTTTTAATTGCCGACAATTGCGACATTTTCCAAAAATAGCTAGAAATCCAATTGGTGATAATGTGAGCGACAATCGGCACTAATAAGTTGCCCGTGAGCAGGGCGCTATATGCCAATATCATCCCGACAATTGTTGCCCAAATCACATAAGGCCATTGTTGGGAACCGCTAAGATGCAAGATGCCAAAGCAAAGACTAGATAAAATTACAGCTGTAAGATCAGAGCCTAAAGCTGGCAGCATTACACCTCTAAATAATAATTCTTCACTCAACCCCGGTAGTAACCCCAGCCAAATTAAATCTGGTAAGGCTAAGGGTTTCAGTACCACTTCTAGATAATAATCTGCACTTTTACGATAGGCAGTCCAAAGGCGATAAGTTAAGCCACTTAATGCGGTGATAACGAACCCCAACCCTACACCCAACAGCAGCTTTCTTTGGTTCAATTCCCAAGAAAATATGGAAAAGTTGCCCAAGTGCAATAAAACTTTGGCGACTATCAACAAAATGATTGCAGTCGCTCCCATCGCCCCAAGTATTTGGATGCGCGTCAGGTATGGAATTTCTGGCTCTTGTTTGTGTTGTTCAACCACGGGTTTTTAAGGGGAGTGGGGCATACTTCGACTGCGCTCAGTAACCAGGGGGAGCAAGGGTGCAGAAGAGGCAGGGGGAGCAGGGGGAGAAATAATTTCTAATTTTTAACTCCTAACTCCTGTACAGACGCGATTAATCGCGTCTTTCCTAACTCCTGTACAGACGCAATTAATCGCGTCTTTCCAAACTCCTGTACGCGATTAATCGCGTCTCCTAACTACTGGCTGCAAAGGGAATAAATTAGGACGGAGAGCAAAGGGATTGATGCCTGCTTTGTGTGCTGCTAATACACCCACTGCTTCTAAATATGAGTTTACCTGTATAGATTTGATCCCCAAGGGTTGGGGAGGAACTTTTATCAGAGTTTTATTTTCTTCAACTGTAATTATTTGGCATCGTCTTTGGCTTAAACTCAATAAGGCACTGCCACCACAAGCAGTTGCAGGTACGATCGCAGCATCTACTTGATCTGCCCAAATATCTTCTTGCTCTGATGGGATCAGTTTTTTCTCTATTATAAATTGTGGGGCATGACTTAATCCTACAAGGACACAGGGCAAAAAGGTATAGCCCAATTCTTCAGCGGCGGAACGGGGAGATAAATCAGGTTGTGGAGGTTCGCTCAAAAGGGCAGGAGAATGGGCGCAAGGTATTTGAAAGGTTCGCACTAGCAAATGGCTAATTACAGCTTCTGCACCCGCTAAAGGATCGACGCCTTCACCGTGGCGGTATTTCTGTACTGCTTCCTCATTTATATTATCGGGGAAACGGGCAACAACTGCGATCGCTTCTGCCCCTGCTTTTTTAATTAATATCTCAGCTGCTTGTAACAAGCTATCTGGGTTGCCAATTGTTCCCCAACTAGCTCCCGATGCTGTAGCCCGTAATTCTACATTTAATGGTGCATCAGTAATTACATAATCTGTTAAGGTCAATCCCAAAGTTGCTCTAGCTGCATCTGCTGCTTGTATATGTCGTAGTCGCAACTCTGGCTCAATCGCTTGGTCTAAAAGCAAACCTACTTTGTTGGTGCGGACTGGACGCAAACCCCAGCATCCAGAAGCAAATTTGTCAAGCCCGTAACCTTCAACATAAAAGGCGTTTGGGAGATTCCAATACAAACTTGCACCATTAAGGACATTGGGGTGAGTAATTAGGCGATCGCAAACCTGGGCTATAACTTTGGCAACAGGTAAAGCATCTCCGGCATAACCCCCAATGGCAGCCCCAACGCCAGTTGGTACAATTAAGATAGCTGTGTATGGACGATTCATCTTATAGTTATCAGTGCCCAGTTGTGAGTTATGAGTAAAAATTATAATTACTTCTCACTCTTGAGGGCTATTTCGTTCTACACATGAACCGCCCAGAACTAAAGTTTTGCGCCTCATAACTAAAGTCCGTTTTAAGGCAATACGGTTCAGTTAAGCCTAAAACTCAACTTCTGCGTAGGTTGGATTAAGGAACGAAACCCAACATTTCCGTGACTTTATTGGGTTTCACTTCGTTCTACCCAACCTACAATTTTTCTTAAGTGAACCGGATTGCGTTTTAAGGGACTATAGCGCTTCTCTGTCGAGCGCAATACAGACCTAACCCCCAGCCCCTTCCCTACAAGGGAAGGGGAGTAAAATTCAAAGCCTCTCTCCTTTTAGGAGAGAGGAATGGAAGTGAGGTCAAAGTGTATTGCATCCAAACGAGAACCCCTATATAACCTTTTCTCAGTCGTCTTTAGACGACTTTCGCTATTAGACTTAGAATTCATTCTGAAGCGGACTAGATGAAAATGAAATAGTCTTTGCCTACTCTCAACTATCAACTTCTAACTCAGCACTCACTACTAAAGACTAGGTATTCTTTGTCACCACGGCTTCAACTGTAGCTTTTTGTTTGTCAACGTCCACAGAGGTAACTGCCCAACGGAGGGGTTCACCTTGTTTATTCAACTCTGTTTCAATTACTTTTAGTAATTCTGCGGGAGTTTCTTGTAAATCAATTTCTGCGGTAATAAAATGAGTCGTCATCTTGGTAAATCCTGTTGATTTGTAGTTTATAGAATAGCTGATATCAGTTGCTGTGAAATATTTATGTTATTTATCAGATTTGGTAATCTAAGTGAACAGTTATCAATAATCAACCCGGATACTGATAACTATTTACTGATTATTGGTCTTTGCCAAATTGTAACTGATAAAGTACATCTTCTTTTTCAGTCTCAACTTTCAAATCAGAAAGGGGTTTGGCAATACAAAGCAATACGTAACCTTGCTTTTGCAAATCTGGACTAACGCCCATACCATCAGTTTGATCTACAGTTCCCTCGCTTATTTGACCGGCGCAAGTTGTGCAAACACCTGCATGACAGGAACTCGGCAAATCCAAACCAGCAGCATCGGCAACTGATAAGATAGTTTCATCTTCAGGAACTTGCAAGGTGTGAATTTCGCCTTGGTGATGAATTTCTACGGTGTAACTTTTGGGCATATACAAAGGAAGGTGATGCAACGAACAAATTTATTATTCTATCTGAATTAGTTAAAAATATCTAGATACTAGCATAAAAGTTTAGGTTAAATACTGAGATTATAGTCACTAATTCTGAACAATTTTTAGACTAGTAACATTAATTACTATAATTAAAATTATTAGTTAAATTTACTATAAATATATATGCGCGATCGCGTTATCTTAAAAACTGTATCTGTCAGTGTGCCTTTTGGCATTGGTTCGATGTCTTGGAATACTGACCCCACAGAACGGAAAGCCGCTTCGTCGCTTTATGTGGAATTGGTGACGTGCATTGCTGTGCAACCATTGTCAGTTGACCAGGGTTTGGTACGGGAAGCGATGAATCTTTACAGTTTATTTGGTACAACCCGCGAAGTTCTCAAAGCAGCCGGGCCGGATGTGGGTGCTTCTCGTGATTCAGTGGGGGGAATTGCGATCACCTACGGTGGGCGGTATGCCATCGCAGTGTTGAATAATGGGTTAAGACCGTTTTTGGCTAAATGGCATCCGTTGTTGCAAGCGTGGGAAGCTAGACGACCTGTGCGACCTCTGGGGGTGAGTCCCAAGGAACATGAGCAGAGTTGGTCGGAGGAACCCAAGTTGCGAAGTGAATTGGAAGCTTTGCGAGGTGGGTTGGAAGATTACGCGAAGGCGTTGGCAAAAATTGCAGGCGTGGAGGAGTGATAAGTGGAACGGCCCTTTGATGTATTTCTGGCTTACAACAGTCTGGACAAGCCTGAAGTTCAAGTCATCGCAACAGCATTGAGACTGCGTAATTTAGTACCGTGGATAGACGATGAACAAATTCCACCCGGAAGACCATTTCAAGATGAAATCCAACAAGCAATTCCTCTGGTCAAATCTGCTGCTATCTTCATTGGTGTGGGTGGTTTAGGACGCTGGCAAAATTGGGAATTGAAATCCCTGATGGATGAGTGTGTAGAAGGAGGTATCCCGGTAATTCCGGTCTTGCTTCCTGGTGTTGAGGAAATACCTAAAAAATTTGTTTTTTTGAAACAATTTAAATGGGTCAGTTTTTCTGAAAGCATTAGCATCATTGATGATGTGAGTGCGTTGGATTTATTGGAATGGGGTATTACTCAGATAAAGCCACAGCCACAGTTAACAAAGACCTCGAATCGAGAATCAGCAACTAGCCAAAATCAACCAACTCAGACAGATAACCTGGACTCAGAAAAAGGCATAGACTACACCAGACTGCGCGACTTACTAGCAGCAAAAAACTGGAAGGAAGCCGACCAAGAAACCTATCGGGTGATGATTCAGGCTGTAGGTAAAGAATATGGCGACTACTTAGACGAAGACGAACTCTTAAATTTTCCTTGCACTGACTTACGCACAGTTGACAGCTTGTGGGTAAAATACAGCAATGGACACTTTGGCTTCAGCGTCCAGAAGGAAATTTATTTGAGCGTAGGCGGTAAAGCAGACGGCAAGTATTACGAAAAAGTCTGGGAAAAGTTTGGCGATCGCGTAGGATGGAGAGTGAAAATTAATTGGATTTCTTCCGAATGGATTAGTTACTCAGACGTTAATTTTGATACAGCCTCCCCAGTGGGACACCTCCCGTCATGTGTGTGGGGAGTGGGTTTCTCTGGGAGTCTCTTCTCTCGCATCAAGACTTGTAAACTGTAACATCTAAGGCTTTCAGATATTTATAAAGATTTATTACCAACCCCATATGCACGGTAGAATCAACATTTCAGAATTCCGATACCTGGCACTGCGGGGTTATAACAGTTCGCCTGAATAAATTTTTCTGCTACCTCCTGCACTTCCGTATCTTCTGTGACTCTCTGCTTGTCCCAAGGTAAACTCATCTGTCGGGCGTGACTTCTTCTTACCTTTATTCTTCAAAGAAGGTAAAAAACCACTACCCCAATGATTCCTTTTTTCCGGCTTTGGCTTTGGTCGATATTTCTTACAAAATTGACGATATCTAACAGCACATTCTGACAACGTCCTCCCCAATTGCAAAAACGCCGGATGCCATTGAGTGATACCATCATTACTTAAACGGTCATGAGTGCCGTAGTTGCTGAAGTCGTAGAAAAAACCCTGCTGTATTCCTGCGGCTTTCGGGTTAGCGTGGATATATCGCAGAGTATTTAACGCACGACGTTGGTCTGTATTGGCAAAACCTGTACTGTGGTAGCGCTTTTCCCAAAAATGCCCAGTGCGGTTGAGCATTCGGTTAAAACACATAGCAGTATACCAATTCAACCAGTGCATAATTTTCGGTAAATCTTCCGGCTGTTTGGGTTCTAATAGATAATGCACATGATTGCTCATAATGCACAAAGCATAAAGCTTAAATTGATATTTTTCTTGTGCCTTCTTGATGGCATACAGAAAAACTTCACGGCATTCTAACCGCGTTAGGCGAAATTCGCGGTTATTGCAGCGAGTAGTGATGTGATAGCAGAAACCTGATTGAAAATTGCGTTTTGGGCGAGCCATGAAAAAATCGCTAAAATATCATGCTGCTATAATGCACTCACCAACAAACTTTTGAGAAAATGTTATAACTTTAACTCTTAAGGTAACAACATTAAGCCTTAAGGTTATAACATTAAGCCTTGAAGCTAGAACATGAAGGCTTAAGGTTACAACATTCAGGCTTAAGGTTATATGATTAAGCCTTAAAGCTAGAACATGAAGGCTTAAGGTTACAACATTAAGCCTTAAGGTTAAAGCGATTCGCTCTTGACTATAGCGGTTCTCAATTGCATAGAATACAGTCCATTTGTAGGGGCACAGTAATGCTCATGCGTGTCAACTTAAGCTCAAATGCATGTCCCACAGGCGTTTTACCCCCCTTAATCCCCCCTTGTCAAGGGGGGAAACAGGAAATTTAGTTCCCTCCCCTTGACAAGGGGAGGGTTAGGGTGGGGTAACGCGGATCGTGATGAGAAGCTAGAGAACTGAATATCACGTCTTGACAAGGGTTTCACGTTAAGTTGACACGCATGAGCAATGCTGTGCCCTATTGTATATTGCATCCATAGACACGTAGCGGCTACTCTGCGAGAACGCTAAGAGCGAACCAGCAGGGTACAAGAACCGCTATAGAAGTAAAAGTGCGATGTCTACGACGGGCTATGCCTACACTTTTGCAACAACATTGTAGTTTTCGTACAACTTAAACATAATATTATTTCACTGAAAATCAATCTTTCGTGATTAAATTCCGAGAAATCACGGGCATTAATAAAAACTTTTACTCATAAAAATGCGCTTTTTGCTGAACCAGAATACAAGTCAATTAAGACAAAATAGTTCTGTAGAGCTATTAAAGGTGTAAAATTGTGCCTCGAACAAAACGTAGTTCCCGAATTCTAGAAAAAGCTGAATTTAGAGTTGCTGGACTGAAAGCTATCGATCCAAATATCAATTTTGATGATACTTACAGCTTGCAAAACCTGACTCAATTAATAGAGCAGTTTCACAATATGCTTGATGATTATAACGCTGCTATAGCTATGATTGACTCTTCTAGAAAAAAGCTGGATGAGATGGAAAAAACCTTAAGTCAGGTTTCAGACAAAATGCTGGTGGGTGTTGGTTTTAAGTACGGCAAAAACAGCGATGAATATGAACTTGCAGGTGGCGTTCGAGACAGCGAACGTATCCGTAAAAGCAGATTGACACGCTTAAAATCTAATACAGATAAAACATCAGTTCAAAATGCAATAACCGCTTAGTACCATTGCGCGGAAGTTTAAGCGAGTAAAGTTAAGTGCATTTTGGGCAAGGTATAAAAAATTAAAAGTAATCAGCCAAATGTGACATTCAAGGTGTCTAGATCCCCGACTTCGTAAAAGTTGTCGGGGATCTATTGTCTTACGAATGATTCAGGACTACTATATAATAAAACTTTGCATTAACCCAGAACTTCCGCAATATTAAAATTGAATGACCCGGTTTATACATGATAAATTCGCTAAAGATTATCTAGAATTATTAAAAAATTACGGATAAGTCAAAGCATCAGAAAAAGTTGCAGGAGAGATTAAAGAAGAAGTGGGAAAAATTCAAAGCCTCTCTTCTTTTAGGAGAGAGCAATGGAAGTGAAGTACAATTTTTACCTTACTCGATCCAGAACCGTTATAAATCATCAATAGATTAATTAATTTCTAACCAAGTCGGATTCTACAGCAACACTAAACAAGGTTGCTCGTATTTTATGAAAGTTTAAAGATATTTGCTTGACGAAAACTCAACTTTCAGTATAAAAAAGATTTGCAAACAACAGATTACTCATAAGCCTTTCAGCTATAAAAATCAGGTAAACTTTTATAGCCAAGAATTGCCTAAAAATATTTCATAATAAAATGGAGAACATCCCAATGGAGAACATAAAAATGCTAGAACAATACCGTAAGCATGTTGCGGAACGCGCCCAATTCGGTATTCCCGCCTTACCATTGGATGCGAAGCAAACCTCAGAATTATGCGAATTACTGAAAAATCCGCCAAAAGGTCAAGAGGAGATATTATTACATCTATTGAGCGATCGCGTTTCTCCAGGTGTTGATCCAGCAGCTTATATCAAAGCTGGATTTCTCACCGCGATTGCCAAAAAGGAAATCACCAGTCCCTTGGTTTCGCGCATAGAAGCGGTGCATTTGCTGGGGACGATGGTAGGTGGCTACAATGTGCAATCTTTAATCGAACTGCTGCAATGGCCCACCGTATCCCTCTCAGACTCATCTGAAACACCTCTGATGATGGGTGGACAAGGAAAGGAACCCATCGCCGCCTACGCCGCTAACGCCTTAAGCAGAATTCTCTTGGTGTACGACGCCTTCCACGATGTTTTAGAATTGTCTAAAACCAATCCTTTCGCCAAGCGGGTAATTGACTCTTGGGCGGAAGCTGAATGGTTTACGATTCGTCCCACAGTACCAGAAGCGATTACTGTCACCGTTTTTAAAGTCCCTGGGGAAACCAATACCGACGACTTATCCCCCGCCCAAAGCGCCACAACTCGCCCAGATATTCCCTTACACGCCTTAGTGATGTTAGAGTCACGGCAACCGGGAAGTTTAAAAACCATTGCCGAACTGAAGAAAAAAGGGCATCCTGTAGCTTACGTCGGGGATGTAGTTGGTACAGGTTCCTCGCGTAAATCTGCCATCAACTCAGTATTGTGGCACATGGGAAATGATATACCTTTTGTGCCAAACAAACGCGCTGGGGGTTATGTTTTAGGTGGTGCGATCGCGCCAATCTTCTTTAACACAGCTGAAGATGCCGGTGCTTTGCCTATCCAGTGCAATGTCACCAAATTAGAAACCGGCATGGTAATTACCATCCATCCTTATAAAGGCGAAATCACCAATGAAGCAGGTGAAGTCATTTCCACCTTCGCCCTCAAACCTGACACCATCCTCGATGAAGTTCGCGCAGGTGGACGCATCCCCCTACTTATCGGACGTACCCTCACCGACAAAACTCGTCTTGCACTTGGTTTAGAACCCAGCACTGTCTTTACCCGTCCTCAGCAAGCCTTTGATACAGGTAAAGGCTACACCCTAGCCCAGAAAATGGTAGGTAAAGCTTGCGGATTACCTGGTGTGCGTCCCGGCACATCCTGCGAACCGATCATCACTACCGTTGGTTCCCAGGATACCACAGGTCCCATGACCCGCGACGAATTGAAAGAACTCGCTTGTCTTGGTTTCAGTGCAGACTTAGTAATCCAAAGTTTCTGCCACACAGCTGCTTATCCCAAACCAGTAGACATCCAAACCCATCACGAACTCCCCGACTTCTTTGCTTCTCGTGGCGGTGTCGCCCTCCGCCCTGGTGATGGTATTATCCACTCCTGGTTAAACCGGATGCTGCTACCCGACACCGTGGGAACTGGCGGCGACTCTCACACCCGCTTCCCCTTGGGTATTTCCTTCCCCGCCGGTTCGGGATTAGTGGCGTTTGCAGCGGCTTTGGGTGTCATGCCTTTAGATATGCCAGAGTCAGTATTAGTAAGATTTAAAGGTGAATTGCAACCAGGTATCACCCTGCGGGATGTCGTAAATGCCATTCCCTACGTAGCAATTCAAAAAGGTTTGCTCACAGCAGAGAAGCAGAATAAGAAAAACGTTTTCTCAGGGCGAATTCTGGAAATAGAAGGTTTGCCAGATTTAAAAGTTGAACAAGCCTTTGAACTCACCGATGCTAGCGCCGAACGTTCTTGTGCCGGATGTACAATTAAGCTGAGTGTAGAGACAATTTCGGAATATCTGCGTTCCAATGTAGCGCTGCTGAAAAATATGATAGCACGAGGCTATCACGATCCGCGTACCATGCTGCGCCGTGTGGCAAAGATGGAAGAATGGTTAGCAAATCCCGTGTTATTAGAAAGCGATGCCGATGCGGAGTATGCCGAAATAATTGAAATTGATTTGAACGAAATCAAAGAACCAATTGTTGCTGCTCCCAATGACCCCGATAATGTGAAATTATTATCGGAAGTTGCGAATGATCCAGTACAAGAAGTATTCGTCGGTTCTTGTATGACGAATATCGGTCATTATCGGGCAACAGCGAAAGTTTTAGAAGGTGCAGGTGAAGTGAAAACTCGCCTGTGGATTTCACCACCAACCCGCATGGATGAACACCAACTTAAAGAAGAAGGTGTATACAGCATTTTTGGGGCTGCGGGTGCGCGAACAGAAATACCAGGATGCAGTTTGTGCATGGGTAATCAGGCGCGAGTTGCCGATGGAACAACAGTATTTTCTACCTCTACCCGCAACTTCAATAATCGCATGGGTAAAGATGCGCGAGTGTATCTTGGTTCAGCAGAATTAGCCGCAGTTTGTGCGCTGCTGGGACGGCTGCCGACAGTGCAGGAATATTTGGATATTGTGGCGAGGAGAATTCATCCTTTTGCAGATGATTTGTATCGGTATTTGAACTTTGATCAAATCGTCGGTTTTGAGGATGAAGGGCGCGTGATTGCGTTGGAAGACATGCCGAGGATTGAGGATATTTTGGGTATGCCGACTGCGGTGAGGTAGGTAATAATTGACATGAAACGCCGCAGGCTAAAGCCTGGGGCTACACGAACGAAGCCCGCTAATGCGGGCTTTTTAATGCAAATCAATCACACGTAAGTCTTTAGTAATACAAAAATTTAGTTATTATCGTATATGATACATAAAGCAAATAACAACTATGAAAGCATCAGAAACAAGTCTCCGTAACTTACTAGAAGGTGGTAAACAGTTTCAAATACCTCTTTTTCAGCGACCATACTCTTGGAAAAAGGAGAACTGGGAGACTCTGTGGGAAGATTTGATAAGTCTCTATAATGATGATGAAAAAGGCTTTTATTTTCTTGGGCCTATAGTAACCCAAGCTGAACTGGGAACCGCTGACGGTATAAGTCGATATATTGTTATAGACGGACAACAACGTTTTACAACCCTTAGTATTCTCTTGGCGGCATTAAGAAATTATCTCAAGAAGTCTGACAAACAAATAGCAGAACAGATACATGAATTTTTTTTAATAAACAAGTATCAAAAAAATGATGATTTTTATAAAGTGCTGCCTACTCAGGATGACTGTGACGCATATAAAAGCATTATCGACAATAAGACACCTAAGGCTAAAAATAAAGAATCACAATCAGGAGCAATACATGAAGCTTATAAATTTTTTGATGGCAAGTTGAAAAAGCCTTTTGTAGATGAGGATGTTTTATTAGACTTTACAAAATTTAAAAATATTATTTTAGAACGTTTAGTATTAGTAAATATTACTTCTGATAACAACGATAACCCATATCTTATTTTTGAAAGCTTAAATAACAAAGGAGAAGAATTAACCCAGGCAGACTTAGTTCGTAACTATATATTTATGAAGTTACCTTCTGAAGAAAGGGATGAAGTTTACAACAACGAATGGTTGCCTCTTCAAGAAAGTTTTAAGTTAAACATGAAGCAAAAGGAATATGCAGAAGAACTAACTAAGGCATTTTGGTTTTATCTGCGTAAAGATGGAGAGGCAGTTAATGAAAAAGCCGTTTATAAATCAATTAAACAACGTTTTGATGAATCGGCTAAACGCTTTGAAAAACCTGAATTAGGTATCAAGGCTGAGTTACATAACCTTATAAAATTTACTAATTACTATCTACGTCTTAATTTTGATGAGGAAGAACAAGAACCAAAACTAAAGTATTGGTTTCAGCGTTTAAAAAAATTGGATTTTACTACTTGTCATATATTTCTCCTGAATATTTATTATGAATATGAATCACAACGCTTATCTATTCAAGATTTTGAGAAAATCCTGCGATATTTAGAATCTTATTTTGTACGCCGTTGGATTGTCGGGATTCCTACTAGAGCTTTAGGCACAACCTTTAACAATCTTTATAAGCAAGTAAAGCAAAAAAATCCTGAAGATTTAGTAAATGGATTACGCCAAGTTCTAATCAGCTTTGAGAAAACTCAAGTATTTCCTGATGACAATTTATTCTCTCAGCATATCATCAATGAACCTTTATATAATAATAAAAGCTCGGCAGCAAATGAACGTGTGAAGTTTTTATTAGAAAGTATAGAACAATCTTTGAGTAAGGAGCGTGTTGATACTCTGCCTATGAGCCTTGAGCATATTATGCCCCAAAAGTCCCCTTTACGTAAAGAGTGGCAAGAAATGTTAGGCGCAGATTATAACAAGGCGCATAAGGAATGGCTTCACACTATAGGTAATCTCACGCTAACACAATATAACTCTGAATTGTCTAATAAATCCTTTGAAGAAAAATTGAAAATTTTAAGAGCTAGTAATGTGACTTTGAATCAGTATTTCCGAAAGGTAGATGTTTGGAATGAAGAAGAAATCAAAAGTCGTGCTGAATATTTAGCTAATATAGCTATTAAAGTGTGGCCTCGATAAAAAAAGTTGGTATATTTATGGACTTATACACAACAGTTTTGTAAAAGAGTGCAGGTTACTAGGTTGCTTTATGCCTAGACAATGGAATAGTCGGACAAGGAATAAATCAAAAAGCAGCAATCAAGCAACTTAATGAAGCGATCGCCTCTTTCTTATCATTCAATAAAATAGAACTTGATATTTACTATCCTTCACTCACTACTGTTCCTCATCCTTTTCTAAATCTCGCCAGAACAGCTTGACAAACTCCTCAGCCGCAACAGGCTCAATTTCCTCTAGTGCCTTGCGAATTTTCACTACTGTATCGCCTGGTGGATCTGCAACCTCATTCACCCACCCAAAAACACTAGAACGATTGACTCCCATAACTACAGCCAATCGATTTTGGGTGATGCCATAAATTTCTAGTACCCGTTTGAGGGCTTTTCCTGCTTTTCCCATACCTCCGATTTTGTCAGAGGCTTATAACCAAGTAAATGTTTGTAATTACGAACAAGATGGTAAACTAGTTATGTTTGTAACTACAAACATAATTTTAGTAACAATTGAGGTCAACTCAAATGAACAAAAACTCTTTATCTTCCATGCAACCAGATTCAGACAGAGAACCTGTTAGTTTCCTTGTCATTGGTTCGCGCCAGACTGTCACCAATACCATTCACACACTCTATAGAATGGGTTTTGCACAGATTAGCGAGTGGAGTCCACTTTTAGCTGCTTCTGAACCAGGCAAAGTGATGAAAATTTTAACCCGAAGCGTTCCAACAGACTAATAATTGTATCTATAATTGTGTTGCGATCGCCTTTGGGTACGCCTACGCCAGCAAGATAGATCATTAAAGTAAGTAGGGTATTATACTCTACTTACTATTGATATTTATCTCAATAATTGGTATATAACCTAAAATAGGTTATGATGACAAAAGTCTAGTATTACTTCCAAGGTAGGTATCGTAATGAAGACTAATAGAGAGAATCTACCCTTAGACCAGATTCTCTTAGAAGATAGTTTACAACTGCTCAGTAATCTGCCAGATGAATGTGTTGACTTAATTGTATCCTCTCCACCCTATAATCTAGGCAAAGAATACGAATCAAGACAGGCTCTTCAGATTTATTTGGCAGAACAAACAGCCGTGCTGCTTGAATGTAGCCGAATTCTCAAAAATACAGGTTCGCTATTTTGGCAAGTTGGTGCTTTTTCTGACCGAGGAATGCTGATTCCTTTGGATATTCGCTTTTTTCCGATTTTAGAGTTATGCAGATTAATTCCTCGCAACCGAATTATATGGGCTAGGCAACATGGTCTTCATGCCCAAAAAAAGTTTTCTTGTAGACATGAAACTATTCTTTGGTTTACTAAATCGGATAACTATAAATTCAATCTAGATGCTATTAGAGTTCCGCAAAAGTATCAAAATAAGAAACATTATCAAGGAAATCGGAAGGGTGAACTTTCGTGTAATCCAGAAGGTAAAAATCCTGGTGATATTTGGCTATTTCGGAATGTGAAACACAATCATGAAGAACAAACTATACATCCCTGCCAATTTCCAGAAGACTTGGTAGCTAGAATTATCTTAGCTACAACCAACAAAAATGATGTTGTTTTAGATCCATTTATGGGATCTGGGACTGCGGCAGTGGTTGCTAGAGATCATGAACGCCATTTTATCGGGTCAGAAATTGAACCAAAATATCATCAAGTTGCGTTGCGTCGTCTCAGTGGCAATCCAGATAAAAATGGTTGTTTTCCAAATTTAAAAACATTGCGCGATTACGTTGAAAAAACTGGTCAATCTATTGATAAATTCAATTTTGATCTGCAAGTAGGAAATAAAGCTTCAGAACGCAGCAAAGCAAAAATTTATCCAGAAGAGTATCACTTGCAAGAAATGGAAGATAGATTAATCTATGAAGAATCTGCTTTTGCAGCTAATCTAAGAGGTGAAGAAATTCCAGTAGATCCAAAGCTTAATGGCAATGGTCAAAAGACCTCTTTGCAAAATTCAATAGTAAAGCAAGTAGAAGAAGTAGAACAAATTGAATTGAGATTATGGAGTTAATATATTAATTATTACAATAAGCGAAGCAGACAACGACTACGGGCTGAACGCCCAGCAATGATTTGGCATTCACGACTAACTCTAGTATTCACAGTTCTAGAATATCTTTTAAATAAATACTCAGTCCAGATAATGGGCACTATTGTATTTTGTTGTTCAAATAACCCAACCAGTCTGATTGGTATATCAAAAACTTTGTTTGTAGCCAAAGCTGTTAACTGATTAACAGCTTGCTCGTAATAAAGAGTGCTATTGGAAGCAGGAAACATCAGAGCCTTTGTCACCATAATTACCAAATTAGTCGGGTATCCAACAAATTCAGTTTTAGCTTTGAAGAACAATTCTGAGCGCAAAGTATTATTGAGTAAGAAGGGATAGTTAGAAAATTGAATTTCAATAATGATGCCAGTTTTAGCAAAATCAACGTCTGTACCTAAAAATCTATAAGGTGCTGGAATAGGTATATTTGATTGCCAACCATCATGAATAAAGGCAGCTTTAATGTATTCGTTCGTACCTACTGGATCGAATATTGCATTACCCTGAATTCCAGCTTGATCTGAAGCCTTGATGTGCAAAGGCATTCTAGTGAGAATAGTACTAATCTCATGCCATTCGTTCTGGTATTGGCTATTAATGATTGTATCTGCTGCGTTAAAGTCAACATATTGAATAATAATTGTTACGTCTCCTTTTGGGATTTCAGCAGTTCTTTGATAAAAGCCAGCGGATCTATTTCAAGGACTTCGGCAACTTGTAAAAATTCAATCAAGTCAAGCCGACGCTCTCCACGTTCATACTTTGATACATAGGATTGCGGAAGCTCTAGCTTTGCTGACAACTCTGCTTGAGTAAGCTTGGCAGCTTTGCGGGCCTCGATAAGTAGCTGGCGAAACCGATTGTACTCTTCGCTGAAAACTGATTTAGGCACTTTAGCTTGCCTTTTTTCTGGCGATGGTTTATTCGATCTCCATGAGAGTTAGTATATATTGCTGAACTCTGTTAAATTCTAAAACCTAATATGGGATAAACCCAAAATAGGTTTTTGCTGAAGGGAATTTAGGCTCAGGCCCCAAAGATGTTTCTTCCAAAACGGGATGCTCCCTGATAATCAAAGATAAATCTTTACTTTTTTCACAAGTTCCTCAAATTGTTTTGCTGTATATATAAATATGGGGCGAAAACCTTTAAGAAATTTAAAATTCCAAAGTTGCTAAACATAGTTGAGGGTTTGGTCATTTTTGACAATCCAGCATCTGGAAACCCGAAACCGTAAAGACTAATTACTAATGAAATCGGAGGTCTATATGATATTTAAAAAGATTCTAGTTGCATTAGATCGCTCAGAAATAGGGCAACAAGTTTTTGAGAAGGCGTTGGGTTTAGCAAAGTTAACACAAGCTAGTTTAATGTTACTGCATGTCTTATCTCCCGAAGAAGACGGTAGTCCTTACGGGCATATGCTGTCTAATTTAGACTATTATCCGGGATTGAGCAGTCAAAACTTTGAGTTATACCAAAAGCAGTGGGATACCTTTAAAGATCAAGGAATCCAGATGCTGCAATCTTTCTCTACCGAAGCTAGCACAGCAGGTGTAACTACGGAATTTACACAAAATATTGGTAATCCTGGTCGCATCATCTGTGATTTAGCCCATAGTTATGGTGCTGACCTAATTGTCATGGGGCGTCGGGGTCGTTCTGGGCTGATGGAACTATTTCTCGGTAGTGTGAGTAACTACGTTCTTCACCATGCTGCTTGTTCAGTGCATGTTGTGCATCTTTCAGCTACTCCGATAACAGATGAAATTATAAAAAAAACTTCAAGCAACTTTCAGGGTTAACTAACTACTAACATTGTATAAATCTTAGCGAACCAAATTCTGAATTTGGTTTATTCTCGCCTACCTACTTACCTGAATCGATGACCTCTGTAGAGTCAATCTCCACAAACGATCCTTAACAGTACGGTATTAGGCTAAAATTAAGCGTAGGCGTAGCCCGTCGTAGACATCGCTTTTTCAGTGAGAAAGAAAAAGTCCGCTACCCAAAATTAGAGTTGAGAGCGAAAAGCGGATCTATGAAAGAAGATACTATCGAGATCACTGGTTTTCATGCTCATGTTTACTTCGATACCGCGAGTCGCGATGTAGCTGCGCGTGTACGTGAAGGATTGGGCGCTAGGTTTGATGTGCAACTCGGACGCTGGTTTGACAAGCCTATTGGGCCTCACCCAAAAGGAATGTATCAAGTTGCTTTCTTACCGAATCAGTTTGATAAAGTCGTTCCTTGGTTAATGCTCAATCGTGAAGGATTGAATATTCTCGTCCACCCTGACACAGGCGATGCTGTAGCAGACCACGCGGTTCATTCCCTATGGTTAGGAGAAAAGCTAGATTTGAATATTAAGTTTCTTCAACAGCTTAGTTCGACTTTATCCAATTAAGGGAAGTAGCCTAATTTATGGGGTAACAGTTCTGGTCTAGGGCAGAAAACTTTTTCTCTTGTGACTAATTATGTGAAATTGAGAAAGTTCAATATCTTGATAAATAAAGGTTTCAGCCTATGCGTAGACGCTTTTAGCGGCTTGCCGCAAGTATCACAAGAATCGAATTGAAACATCTGGTTTACTTTAACATTTACTCAACCAGTACTTGCTTGAGTAAAGCTATCCACATATCACATGGCTCAGAGTAGTAATCAATTTCTTCAACTTGATATTGATAAGATTCATAGTCTTGTCGTAAAACAATGCGATCGCGGGGTTTGATGCCTTTCCCGACTCCACTCATGTACCCGATCATTCCTTCATTGAGGCGCTCAAATACGTAGTCGCTTCCCCAAACTTGTTGGCTGTAATCGTGTATTCTATTCTTCTTTTTTAATTCGTTTGCTGGAAAGCTAACTAGGGTTAACTTACTTAAAAAACTAAAACTTAAGTTCATACTTGTCCTGAGCAAAGACATAAGTGAGTTTTCCCAAAGAAGAAATCTATAACGAAGAGTTCTGGACTCTAAGTGAATCTCAATTCCTTTCAATCACCAATCCAGAATCGAACAGGTGGACAATCTAGTACAGCGGGCGCGTAAATCTACCTACTATTTCAATTAACAAGACTTGGGGCTTAACAAGGGATTTTGCCCCAAGTCTTGTAGGCAAACTGACGCCACAGTGTACTAGTTAGGAATCAACCGCATTGACATCTGGTAAAGCCAATGAATCACCCAATGTCTAATTAAATGTCTACACCTATAATCAGCAGTTCTTTGATAAAGTACTTATAAAACAATTTTAAAAGAGGATTAACTAATTTAAAATTAACTTTTATTAAATATTAATTTTAATTTATTACTCTTTAATTTTTTCCAAATGATAGATTTTGCCCAATCAATCTTTGAGGTTCTTGAAAATGTCGCATATATCAGATAAAAATTAACTATTGATAATACTATTGATTACTTGATTCACTTTAATTATGAGCATCATGCCAATCATATTATCCTGTAAAATATCAGAGGTGTATAGCACCTATTTGTTGACTAACTACTTAAATTTACAGTACCATAAACCGCAGCTTCAACTGTAAAATCACCGAATTATTGGACAAAATAGGGTAAGATATGAGTATTTTTTACTGAACTAGATAATATTCAATTTCTAAACCTTTTATGTTTTTATAATGTCGTGTAGGTATATTTTTTAAGATAAATACGATCTAGTCCCTACTTGTGGTTTTTCTGGCTACATCTATCTGCTTCAGTAGTACTTCTAGGGTGGAGGAGTTATCTAAAACGACATCTGCATGAGCCACTTTTTCTTCGATAGATAATTGGCTGTTGATCCTGGCTCGTGCCTGTTCTCTATTTAAATGATTTCGTTGTATCAATCTTTGTAGTTGTTGCTCTTGGGAACAACACACTACCCAGATTTCTGTAACCAAATCAGTCATCCCAGCTTCAAATAATAGAGGCACTACTAACACCAGTGTTTGTGAGGAAGATTGGGCAATTGCTTTGAGGAAGCGATCGCGCACATCTGGATGAATCAAATTATCTACCCAATTGCGTTCATCTTGACGATTAAAGATAATTTCGCCTAGCTTTTGGCGGTTGAGGCTGCCATCTGGTAGTAAAATTTGTTCGCCGTAACGTTGAGCGATCGCACCAAGAATAGGCGAACCTAAAGATACTGCCTCTCTAGCATAAATATCTGCATCCAAAATCGGCAGGTTATAAACGTTAGCTAAATAATTGGTGACAGTGGTTTTGCCTGTGGCAATACCTCCGGTTAAGCCGATTATACGTTTAGACATTAGTCATTTAATACTAAGAATTTGTCGCCCATGTTATCATTGCTTGGGTTAAACCATCTAAAGTATATTCTTCAGCTTCTATATCCACGCGTCCGAATAAAACATGACAAGTTTTAGAGGTTTGCGGGCCGATAGAGGCAATAGAAACTCCTTCTAAAAATTGACTAGTATCAGAGTTGCTGGAAAATATGTTGTTAGTAAGTTGACAGAAAAATTGTACAGTTTTAGAACTGGCAAAGGTAATCACATCTACCTTGCGGTTTTGGAGAGCTAACTCTGCTTCAGGTGGAATCCCACTAGGACAACAAGATTGATATGCGGCAACTTCTATCACCTTTGCTCCCTTAAGAGTTAATTCCTTAACCAAGACTTCTCTTCCGCCGCTTTCAACTCTGGGAAATAAAACCTTTTTACCATCCAGTTTCTCTGGGAAATTTTCCACTAAAGAATCGGCAATAAAGTTGGGGGGAATAAAATCTGGTTGGAGAGAGTGTTGTTTGAGACTATGGGCTGTTTTCTCGCCAACAACGGCAATTTTGACGCCTGCTAAGGCACGGGTATCTTTACCTTGGGCGATTAGCCTTGCAAAAAAGTAGTCTATGCCATTGGTAGAAGTGAGAATTAACCAGTCGAAGTCAGATAAATGAGCGATCGCATCATCCAAAGCTTCCCAACTGGAGGGCGGGCCGATTTCTAAGGTAGGCATTTCGATCACTGTTGCACCTGATGCAATCAGGCGATCGCTAAATTGGCTCGACTGTCCTACTGAACGTGTCACCAGAATTGTTTTGCCAGTCAGGGGAAGAGGAGATGAGGGGGGGAAGTTACTTAACATAGGTTGGGGTGTGGGAGTACTCTCGTTCCCAGGCAGAAGCTGGGAATGCGTTTCTCCAGGCTCCTGCCTAATAATTTCGTCTAAATATATATTCTCAGGTTGTAAGTACTTGCGTAGCCCAACAACTTCGCCAATAACAATTACTGCCGGGGAAAGGGATAATTCGGTGGTTTGTTCCAGAATATTACCCAGTTGCGCCGTCCAAATTTGTTGACGAGGAGTTCCTGCCCAACGGATGATGGCGATGGGTGTTAAGTGCGATCGCCCATGTCGCACCAGTTGATGGACAATCTCTGGCAGATGTTGCCCTCCCATCAAAATTACCAGTGTCTCTAAGCGTGAGAGTGCCTCCCAGTCTAAAACCTCTGGTTCATGAGCTGTAAGCACTGCAAAAGTGCGACTCAACACCGGATCTGTAAGGGGAATTCCTGCTAACAAAGGTGCTGCAAGGGCTGAGGAAATTCCTGGTACTAGTTCAAAATTACAACCAGATGCTTTCAAGGCTTCAATTTCGGAAGTGCAACGCCCAAAAATCAACGGATCGCCTGATTTGAGCCGGACAACTTGTTTTCCTTGCTGGCAATGAATTACCAGTAACTTGTTAATCTGTGCTTGGGTTGTACTGGGTTTACCACCGCGTTTGCCGACATCCAACTTCAAGCAATCAGGTGGTACGCACTGCAATAATTGAGCATCTACTAAGGCATCGTAGACTAAAACCTGAGCAGCAGCTAAGAGATTGTAAGCTTTTACCGTCAGGTATGCCACATCCCCAGGCCCAGCACCTACGAGGTAAACTTTGCCCCTTTCTTGAGTCATAGTCATTTGTCATTTGTCATTTGTCATTGGGCATTAGGCATTGGCCAAATAGGGCATGGGGGCAGAAGAGATATGTTTTAGAATACAACTTGGTGTGACGGCATAGTTTAATGAATCTTTGATACTCATTAATCAGGCTTAGAACTCTGTTAACAGTAAACCAAAAAGTTTTTTCTCAACGGCGATGCCTATCAAGAACTTCGCACTGTGCTTGAGTCTCAAACCCTTAAATACTGATTAGACAGTCAAGGATCGCTAATAGGTTTTTTGTTATCCGATTAAGTTCGCGTTTAATATATCGCAAACTTTACCCGGATTTTTACATCCCGTGAAAAGTTAGAGGTTCGACTTGTCGAACCTCTGCGTCCAGATACCATATCTCATTTCAATAGTCCTTTCGGATCACGGTTATTAGGTTCAAAATGTTTCAGTGTTCATGGCTTTTCCTCTCCAAAGAAGGAAATAATTTGCTCTACCAGATAGTCAGGGTGCTCTTCAGGGATGTAGTGACCACGCGATCATTCTTTCACAGCGATCGCTCACGAGCAAGCTAAAATTGATTGGCAGGATTAGCGCAAGTCAATGCTGTTAACGCTGGGTTGAATCAACCAGGTATGAGGAATTAAGACGATGCAGTTGCTGTTTTTAGTATTTGCGTTGCTTGCAGGGATGCTGCTGCCCACTCAAGCTGGAATTAATGCTCAATTAGCTAAACAGTTTGGACATCCACTACTTGCAGCGACAGTATCCTTTTCATTTGGAACAGTGGCATTGTTACTGTTTACTGTCATGTCACATCTCTCATTACCTGCATTGGGACGATTAATTCAGATTCCCTGGTATTTATGGTTAGGAGGACTCCTTGGTGTGATATATTTAACCGCAACAATCGTCTTGGCTCCCTTATTGGGTGCTGCCACCATGATTGGACTAATCATACTGGGACAAATGCTGGCGGCAATCACTTTGGATCATTTTGGTTTAGTTGGTTTTCCTGTACACCCACTGAGTCTCTGGCGAGTTGTTGGAGTAATTTTGTTAATCACTGGTGTGGTCTTTGTGCAACGAACTTAAGGTGGTCGTCAACCAGTAATCTTTAAGTAATGCCTACATCGATAGCTATGGATAATGCCCTTTATTCAATTCGTTCGGGTATTAATTTTTTGGATTAGCTGATCAACTTGCTCAACCATTTCCTTGTTTTCCTCAGCTTGGAATAACTCTTTGGCTTTTTTGAGATTAACGATCGCTTCTTCTAGCTGTTGTTCCCTTCCCAAAGTGATTCCCAAATTATAGTAAGTGTATGCATCGTTGGGTACCAGGCTAATGGCTTTTTTGTAATGTGCGATCGCTTCTTCTGATTTCCCTTGATCGTCCATCGCATTTGCCAAACCCGTGTGAGCCTGTGCATGTTTCGGATCAAGGCGAATCGCTTCGGTATAGTCGGCGATTGCCTCTGTTAGCTTGCCTTGGGCGTAAAAAGCACTTGCTAAATTATAGTGAGCGTCTACATAGTTGGGATCGAAGCTAATGGCTTGTTTATACTGGGCGATCGCTTCTTCTAGGTTGCCTTGAGCGTACAGAGTATTTCCCAAGGCATTATAACCTGCTGGATTTTTTGGATCGAGGCGGATGGCTGCTGTATATTCGGCAACTGCTTCTGCTGGCTTTCCTTGAGCGTAGAGAGCATTTCCTAAGTTATAGTGAGCGTCTGCATAGTTGGGATCAAGACTGAGGGCTTTCTTATATTGGGCGATCGCAGCTTCTAACTGATTCAGTTTTGCTAAAGTCAAACCCAAATTAAAGTAGGCTCCAGAGTCTTTAGGATCGAAGCTGATAACTTTATTGTATTGTGCGATCGCTTGTTGTGGTTTACCTTGATCGTTAAGAGTATTTGCCAAAGCAATATAAGCTTGTGCAAAGTTGGGTTCTTGTTCAATTGCTTTGCGAAAAGCCGCTTCTGCTCCTTTTAAATCTCCTTGCTTGTAGAGATTGGTTCCTTGCTCAAAGTTAGCAACTGCGTTTTTTTTCTGAGGAACTGCTGTTTGATTTGAGCCGCTAATTTTTGATAAAACAACGCCAACATCTTTACCAAAGGCAGTATTAGCATTGTTCAAACACAAGCAGATAATAGCTACTGTTAGTATATTCTTGCTTTTCAGCATTTTTGTTACTTTAATTACTGAGTTTACAAGTAACTGGAACTGAATATAATTTCCTATTTTTACATACTTTATTCAACTATTTAGATATAGCAAAAACTTTTTTTCTTAATTTTTATATTAATATTATATAATTTAAAGATTTCAGGACTTACGCAAAATCATGATAAAACGAACCGCAATCGCGCAGCGTCTCGCAGAGAAGAACGCAAAGGACACAAAGGAATAAGAGTTTCAGAGAGTTCTTGTGTAAGTCCTGGATTTTTAAAAGTAAAAAATTCAAAAATACTGTCCTTCATTATGCCAACTTGAGAAAGTCAGGGATTAGATGATGAATCACTATTTCAAATAACTCCTTATTCTTACCACAAATGAGCAATAAACACAATAATTTTTATTTATATAAAAATTATATAATCTTGAATTATAAATATTGTGTTGATTTTAGAACTAATGTTAAAATCCACTCGTAAAAGTTTCAGACGATTGATTAATAAACCTGCTAGACCTCATGAAGCTGAGACAGAATCTCAATTGTCTAATTACACATGTGGTTTTTTATACTTAACAACATTTTAGCTACAAGTTTAACACTCTTGTTTGGATTGCAGTAGTTAGTATAGATTTGGCAATAACTTGGGGAGTTGACGTATAAGGGCGTAAAAGTAGTCAATCTGAAGTTTGATCAATAGTTTGTTTTCACTCAACTTCAGATTGACTTGATTTAGTACTCATTTTATCTAACAGTTGAGTGATTTTTTTAGCCTTTTCCGGTTGACGTTGTTTTTGCAATAAATTTTTAGCTTGTAGCAGGTTCGTTTTGGCTTCCTCTTCTCGCTCTTGCTGCATGAGAATATTCGCCAGACGCAAGTAAGCATCAGGATTTTTCGGACTGCGGCGAATCACTTCTCGGAATAATTCTGTTGCTTCCTCTACTTGACCTTGCTGGTTTAAAACATCTCCCAAAAACAAGCGCACTACATCATTAGTAGAGTTGAGGGAAATCACTTTGCGAAATGCTGCTTCTGCACCTTGGTAATCTTTTACTTGAGTAAGATTGATTCCTTTTTGAAACAAGTCTGAGGTAATCAAAGTTTTCCAAGCGAAATAGCCAAGAATTGATAGACTGAGAACAACTACAAGAGCAGGGATAATAGAACTAGTGGGAAAGGTTTCTAACATTGTTTAAGCCAAAAGGCAGGCGAGAGGAAAAATTAGATATTCGATAAAAAATAGTTTCCAAATAAATTGATAAAATTGAGCGATCGCACTTTTATCTTGTAAGTCTACTGTCAAACTCCGCAACCACATCCAAACTAGCAGCGCTAAATGGGCAATTACCAGAAATATCGGGTTAACTGAGGCAACATGTAGCACACCAACTATAATTATCCCCAAATAGCAGACAGTTATCACCCAAAGAGCCAGATTAAACACAGCTTGCGAACCGAGTTCGATAGTGAAAGTAGAGATATTATAGAGGCGATCGCCTTCCATATCTGGAATATCTTTAAAGATAGCGATCGCAAAGGTAAACACCAAGATAAATAACGTCAGCACCCACACCACAGGCGGAATTCCTTGGCTTTGTTTCAGCGCCCAACTATAGTGCAAATACAATCCTAAATTAACAATCATGCCGCGCACCGAAAAAATACACAGCGCTGCCCAAAATGGAAACTGTTTCAAGCGAATTGGCGGTAAAGAATAAGCAGTACCAATGGTCAAACTAATTGCTACCATGCCCAATAAGAATGGCCCAGTTAGCCACGCCACAACTAGCGCCAAAATCCCAGTCAAAGCGACAATTAATTGCCCCGTCTGTTGAGAAAACTCACCTGATGCCAACGGTAAATGAGGCTTATTAATCTTGTCAATATCAACATCTTCTAATTGATTCAGCCCCACAATGTAGACATTGCCACACAGACAAGCAATCCACGCACCCAAAACCCGACTCAGTGGAATACCGGAAAATCCAGTCGAGGAAACAGCAATGGCTATTAAATACAAACCCAACACACTCAGACTTGTACCAATAATCGTGTGAGGGCGAGAGAATTTCCAGAAAGCGTATAACCAATGGAAATATGATTGAACGGGTTTGTCTGGCAAAGGGCTGTTTTGATAACTCTGGCTCATGAGTAGCTTAGATTCAGTATTCCGGCTTATTGTTAACCATTGTCACAGAATTTGGTCATTAACAAGAGCTAAAGGTCTAGACACACTGTATTTTCATCGGGGAGGGATGGCTACCGCCGTTGGTGCAGCCCACTTTAGCGCTCTTCCGAATAAAAAAATAATCAATCGTTTTGGTAAGCAGGGGGAGAATAAATCGGATAGTCGTATCGGATTACAGGAATTAAGTAATTTAATTTTTGTCAGTCCCCTACAAGAGAATCAATCTAGCTCATGAAAACACTCAATCTTGAAAAAATCTCACAACCAACCATCAAAAGACCTCTTCCCTACTCTCTATAACGCTACAATCTATCAGAAAAGCAAAGAAATACTTAAATCCAGAGCGCCTTCATGACCGCTGATTTGACATCTACAGCGATATTTAACTTTGTGACCGTGCTATCCGAGGCTGCGGCTGCGTATCGAGAACACAAAGGCACACGTCCTAATCCTGAAATATTAGTAAATGCGTTGCTACAAGCAGAAAAATCTGCCAAGCAGCAACGGTTAACTTATCCGTTTGAGTCTCTTTTAGGTAAATGGCAACTTTGCTTTGTCACTGGCACTAATAAAGTTAGAGAGCGCGGGGGAATTGTATTAGGCAAGGGTTTCTATGTACCCAAGTTTATAACAATCCATGTTTCCTTTAATACCACTTTGGAACAGGATTCAGGCAGAGGCGAAATTGTTAATCAGGTTGAATATGGCCCACTTTTATTGAAGCTTACAGGACCAGTGCAATATTTCAGTAAAAAAAATTTATTGGCGTTTAACTTTAACTACATGCTTATTAGTCTGTTTGGTCGTGTCGTTTACAACAGACCAATCCGTTTTGGTAAAATTAAAACAGAAGATTTCTACAACCTGCCCATAGCTAAACTACCCTTCTTCGGCTTCTTTTTACAGACGGAAGATTTCATTGCAGCTCGCGGTCGTGCAGGAGGATTGGCATTTTGGATTCGAGAAAGTTAAAAACATTGCAGAGAAAACCCCTACCATCTAAAGGGCTTTCTCTACACTTCTGATTTTTCTTTTTTTGTGCCAACCATCAAATTGGACGACAACCAGACAAAATACTGTGCATATTTACTACTTGTCCAATGATTGCGATCGCAGGCGCACCAAATCCAGTTTGCTCTACCTGTTTGACAATTGTCTCTAAAGTGCCAATCAATTCTTCTTGTTCTGGGCGTGTACCCCAGCGCACCAAAGCAATGGGCGTTTCTAAATTCAACCCAGCTGCACTTAATTGTTCCACAATATAAGGCAGATTGTGAATTCCCATATAAATTACAATCGTTTCGGAACCGTGGGCGATCGCACTCCAATTCACTATCGGTCTATATTTACCTGCCGCTTCGTGACCAGTAACAAATGTCACTGATGAACTATATAGCCGATGAGTCAAAGGGATACCTGCATAGGTGGCGGCTGCAATCCCCGATGTGATCCCTGGCACAACTTCCGTTGATATTCCAGCTTTGACTAATTCTTCCATCTCTTCGCCACCGCGACCAAAAATAAACGGATCGCCACCCTTTAGCCGCACCACAATTGCATTATCCTGCGCTTTATCAATCAGCAATTGGGTTGTTTCTGACTGCAACAACGAATGTCTCCCCGCACGCTTACCAGCATTAATTTGCTCTGCTTGGGGATTAATCATTGCTAGAATTGCCAGACTCACTAAGGCATCATAGATAACTACATCTGCACATTCCAATAAACCTTTCGCCTTCAAGGTAATTAATCCTGGATCTCCTGGCCCCGCACCTACTAAATAAACCTTTCCCAAATACTTGCTTTTCTCTGTCATTGTGCGGTTCATCTATCTATTAAATCCCAAATTAGCTCGGCTAATTCTGCACTTGCTCCTAGTGGCTCTGCCAATTGGAAATTCACCGCAGAAAATTGTAATTTTAGCTCCTCTATTGAGGCGGCGATCGCATCGGTTATTCCACCAGCGAATAAAAAGTATGGCAAAATTGCAATTTCCCGATAACCAGCAGCTACCAACTCTTTGACTCGTGATTCTAAACTAGGAGGTACAGACCAATAAGCAACCACAGCTGGCAAACTTTCTGCTATTGCTTGGACTGGTTTTTCAGAATCGGGGCGACGGCTACCATGAGTTAACAAAATCCATGCTTGTGCTTTTATAGTAGCGATTTGCTTTGCCAGTAATTTTTCTAAATCTGGGTGAGAGCCTAAATATGGTTGCAACTCAATGATCATATCTTGACCAAGAGCCTGTTGTGCTAGTGCTACTTCGGCTGGAATATCTGTCATGACATGCACTCCTGGCAGCAGAAATAGCGGTACAATTTTCAGGCGATTCTCGTTTTGAGATAGTTTGCGTAGGCGTAGCCCAACCCAGCCATCGTAAAAAGCACTCTTGGCAAATTGTTGAATCTGCTCGGATAAAGGCTGAGAACTCATTTCCAAAGTAGCTATACCAACCAGATGTTCACTATTTGATAGGTTGTGGTTTTTTGGTAATTTGTTGCATACCAGCTTTGCTAGTTGCTGCATAGCAATTTCTGGGCGCGGATCGCGACTTCCGTGAGATACTAGCAGATAGGCAGATGACATCGGCAAAGCTTAAACTCTCAGTTACTAATTCTTATATTTTACTTAATATTAAGCTGGTGGTTATAAGGACTCTGGTGATTATTGAAACTATTCTCAATTAATAAATACAAGTATTATTAATCACTTTTATATTCTCCCACTCCTGCTTGTCTTATTCTTCTTTAGCAGTGTAAGTATAAAATTGATCAAAGGCTCCCACCGTTTCAAATTTGTAAGAAGGCATCCAAGAATTTATTTTTAAATCTGTACGGTAAATGCTAAAAATCATGTAATTTTGTCTTTCTGTAGTCCTGGCAACAATTTCTTGGATTTGCGGGTTAGCCGAATCAACCAACTTATCACAATTAAAACGGATTAAATTTTCGATAATATTCGTGGTTTTTTTGCATACATCGGTTTTTAAGTATTCTGTTAGCCGTTGCACTGCATATTCTTCATATTCAACCTGACTGGGATTAGTCTTCGCCATTGTCACACCCAATGCAGCGAGTCCTGCTGCTGCTCCAGTATATGCAATGATAGTTAGGGGTTTCATGTTTGCCAAGTAAAATTCCTTGTAATCGTTAGATTTCAGAGACTCTAAATCAACTGAGTCCGTTCCTTGAACAAAAACTCTTGATCGCTTGCCAAATAATTGCTATAATTCAAATTGTTGAATGGCGAGCGTAGCCAAGAGGTTAAGGCAGTGGTTTGTGGTACCACCATTCGTGGGTTCGAGTCCCATCGTTCGCCCTAAATAATTTAATATTAATATTATGTATACTCCTGTAAAAGGTGGGTTGCGTCGTGTTAACACTCATAACCATCACTTTAACAAGGATTTGTCATTTATAGCTTTATAGACTTGGAAAGATTGCAAGGCTACTATAATTCATTAGCTTATCTTATAAAAAATGATGCATATAAGCAACATCTGTCGTTAGGATAAGACAGGAGGCAGGAGGCAAGAGGGTTTTAGCCTCGTTTAAGCCTATCGAACGAGTCCTCAATCCCTACTGCTCGATTACTTTGGCGAAGCATGAGCGAGGGAATGGATGCTGAATTTTCAAACCTTATTTGAATCGATACCGGGATTGTATATCGTCTACTCACTCGACTTTGTGATTGTCGCGGGAAGTGATGCTTACTTCCGGGCAACGAAGACAAAACGAGGAGAGGTCATTGGTCATCCTTTATTTGAAGTTTTTCCAGACAATCCCGACGATCCGAATGCGAACGGCGTTCAGAATTTACGTGCCTCGTTGTCTAATGTAATCAAGCATCGCTTGCCTCACACGATGGCAGTGCAGAAGTATGACATTCGCCGCCCGGAATCAGAAGGGGGTGGCTTTGAGGAGCGGTACTGGATGGTAACCAACTCGCCAGTCTTTGGTGAAAACGGTGAGATGACGCACATTATTCACCGAGCCGAAGATGTCACCGAGTTGGTGCGGGTGCAGCAGCAGCAAAATGAACAGCGTCAACTAAATCAATCACTCCAAGCTCGTAGCGAGCAGATGGAGATGGAAATCTATGCCAGAGCGCAGGAGTTAAAGCAGGTCAACGAACAACTGCAAGCCAACGAACAGCAGCTAAAACTTGCCCTTAAAACTAGCAAACTCGGCTCCTGGCAATTTAATCTCAAGACAAATGTTCTGTCTACTTCTGACCAGTGCAAAGTGAACTATGGTCTACCCATTGATGCTGATTTCTCGCACCAAGTTTTGATGGAGCGGATTCATCCAGAGGATCGGACTTGGGTGCAAGCGGCAATTCAAGACTCGATTACCAACCGTAGCAATTACGATGTGGAGTACCGCAACGTTTGGGACGATGGCAGCACGCACTGGGTAATCGTTCGAGGGCATACGATCTACGACGAGGCGGGCAATCCTGAGCGCATGGTAGGAATATCATTTGATATTACCACTCGCAAACAAGCCGAAGTTGACCTACGGGAAGCCCAGGTACAATGGGAAGCCGCTTTAGCGGCAGGAGCCATTTACACATGGCGGTGGAAGATTCCTGAGAATCTGGTGATCGTGAATGCAGCCTTTGCTTACTTGTTTGGCGTTGACTCAGTGGAGGCGACGATCGGCTTACCTATCGAACTGTTTATACAGGCGATACACGAAGAAGACCGCCCACGAGTCGCCGCCGCAATTAACCAGGCGATTGAAACTGGTGAAGAATACGTTAGCGAGTACCGTGTCTATACCGCGGCGGGTGAGGAGCGCTGGCTTGCCGCACGCGGTCGAGTTGAATATGCTGCTGATGGCAGACCGATCGCTTTTCCTGGGGCACTGGCAGACATCACTGAACGCAAACAAGCCGAATCCGCTTTGCGCCAATCTGAGGAACGCTATCGAACCCTATTTGAGTCCATTGACGAAGGCTTTTGTGTGATTGAAGTGCTATTTGATGCAAACAGTAAGCCGATCGATTATCGCTTTTTAGAAATCAATCCGGCGTTCGAGAAACAAACGGGACTGAGCGACGCACAAGGCAAAAGGATGCGCGAGTTGGCTCCAAATCTTGAAGAGTATTGGTTTGAAATTTACGGCAAAATTGTGCTAACGGGAGAACCCCATCGCTTTGAGAATCGCGCCGAAGCTCTGCACCGTTGGTTCGACGTATATGCGTTTCCCATTGGGCAGCCAAAGAGCGGAAAAGTTGCGATATTGTTTAACAACATCACCGATCGCAAGCAGGCAGAAGCAACCGTGCAAGCCAGCAACAAACGGCTGAAGCTGCTTTCAGAAGTTGCCAACGATCTCTTGCTCAATGAAGATCACAAGATATTTTTGACCAGTTTGTTTCAAAAGGTTTCGACTCATTTGCAGCTCGAAGTTTACTTCAATTACTTATTTCAAGAAGACCAGCAACGTCTTGAACTCAATATCTATGGGGGCATCTCAGAAGACGTTGCTTTATCCGCTAAATTTTTGGAGTTGGGGCAGGGGGTGTGTGGTTATGCGATGCAACATCGCAAGCCAATTATCGTTGAAAATCTGCTCTCAACGAGCGACCCACTTGCCCTTCCACTTCAGTCAATTGGCATCAGAGCTTATGCCTGTCATCCACTAATTGTGGGCGATGCCTGCGGGGGGCAAAGCCATCGCGTCTTGGGCACTCTAGGACTGGGAACTCGTCAACGCGATCGCTTTACCCGTGACGAACTCGATCTCATGCAAACGGTTGCTAATCAAGTCGCGGCTGCCTTAGAACGATCGCGCCTGGTTGCAGAACTACAGGCACGAGCTGAAGCCTTAGATCAAACTAATCGTATTAAAGATGAGTTTTTAGCGGTTCTCTCCCATGAATTGCGTACTCCCCTGAATCCAATTCTGGGATGGTCAAAACTGTTGCAGGGGGGAAAGCTTAATGCTGAAAAAACGAATATTGCGATCGCTACAATCGAGCGCAACGCCCAGCTACAGGTGCAACTGATTGATGACTTGCTAGATATTTCCCGGATTCTGAGCGGCAAAATGAGCTTATCAACCTCACCCATTGAGCTGAATGCAGTAATTTCAGCCGCGCTGGAAACGGTTCGGCTAGCCGCAGAAGCTAAATTAATCCAAATTCAGATGATCATCTCGCCCGTTCTAGGAGTGGTAGTCGGGGATGCAGGGCGATTGCAGCAGGTTGTGTGGAATCTTCTGTCTAATGCCGTTAAGTTTACTCCTATTGGGGGCCAAGTCACGATTGCGCTATCTCAAGCTGAAAATCACGCCCAAATTCAAATCAGCGACACCGGAAAAGGGATTCGTGCCGACTTTCTCCCCTACGTGTTTGAACATTTCCGGCAAGAAGATAGCGCAACCACCCGCAAATTTGGCGGGCTAGGGTTGGGACTAGCGATTGTACGCCAAATTGTGGAAATGCACGGCGGAACAGTTACAGTAGACAGTTCCGGCGAAAAACTAGGAGCGACATTCACAGTTCAAATTCCGCTTGCGCCTCAGTTAACTGAAGCACCAACCTTAGATCAATCACCCGTTAAAGAGAGTGATTTGAGCGGCATTCAAATTTTAGTCGTCGATGATGAAACGGACTCGCGGGAGTTCATCGCTTTTGTTCTAGAGCAACATGGCGCGATCGTCACTGCTGTTGCATCTGGGACTGATGCACTGCAAGCGATCGCTCAATCCATTCCCAACATGATCATTAGTGACATTGGGATGCCAGAAATGGATGGTTATATGCTGATCCGACAAATTCGTGCCCTTCCACCTCAGCAAGGGGGACAAATTCCCGCTATTGCCTTAACGGCTTATGCCGCAGAAGTGGATCAGCAGCAAGTGATCGCCGCCGGATTTCAACGTCACGTCACCAAACCCATTGATCCAAAGGTTTTGGTGGCGATCATCGTCGAAATGTAGACTTATATGTATTCCCTTAGTTGAATATGCCGGGTAAAACTATGAGCAGCTAAACAAATTGCTGATGCTGACAACCAAACCAGGAGTGCGGGCGGTAATTTGCCGATGTTGTACAGCACTTGATGAAGATTGGTAAGCCACTTCTGTGTGATTGTTTTAATCATAATTTAATTGTCATATTTTTGATTGTCAATTTTAGATTTTAGATTTTAGATTAAAGAAGAAAGAATTATTTGGTTCATGCCCCGTGCATTGTGGGGCGAGTGCGGTCTTGGGGTCTGTATCCGGGATGCGGGAAACAATCAGGCAGCTGTTAGAATTAACTCCCACTACTAAATTAATGTATTCTTCTGATACACACTCAATTCCATAATTGTACTATTTGGGTGCAAAGTGGGGTCGCCAGCTTTTAAAAGAAGTGCTAGAGCAAGCAATTGCAGATTCTGACATTACTGTGGCTCAAGCAGAGGCGATCGCTGTAGCAATTTTACGTGAAAATGCCTTAGTTCTCTACCAATCAGCGTCCAGCATCAGCAAGTCGTAACCCTCAAGTAATTGATTGTAGCTACACAGATAAATCATATTTATCTGTGTTATTTCGTGTTTATATGTGGTTTAACAAAAGGTGGAGGCTTATTTGTCTCGCCTTGAAAGTTAACAATGACTTATTTACTATACTCAAAAAATTATTCAGGAGGACTCAAACTTATGTTTCATCATCCGTTCTAAGATTGTTAGCCAAGAAGTTTATTGGTTGACATCAGACTTGAGCATTGAGCCGATGACAGTACAGGATCTGCTGGATCTGCGCGATCACTTGGTGAAAAAATTTTATCCTAATGAGGGCGGTCTGCTAGAATTGGACTTCGGCCCGTTTTATGATTACTCTCCGGCAATCCACGACCCCAAAAATATTGGTAAGGGAGTACAATTTCTCAACCGCTATTTATCCAGCCAACTATTTCAAGACTCCAAAGAATTGCTGGATAACTTATTTAATTTCTTGCGCCTGCACTAATATAACGGTATTCAACTGCTGCTCAACGATCGCATTTAATCACAGCAGCAACTTTCCGAGCAAATTAAGAAAGCTATCAGTTTTGTTAATAATCACCCTGATGAGGAACCCTACGAACAATTCCGGTTCCAATTACAAACAATGGGTACTTCCCTTACTCGCGGACTAAAGATAGAGTAGAGAGCGATCGCCAACGACTTGCAGAAACACTCTTTACTCTGGAAGACCCCGCGCAAATCTTTGGCAAACTCAACGTCTCTAACAGACGCGATTAATCGCGTCTAAATTGTCAACGCCCGCCAAGTACGTTGACCAACTATTCCATCTGTTGCCAAATTCCGCTGGTTTTGAAAAGCTTTGACAGCAGTCTCTGTCAGTGCACCAAAAATCCCATCTACTCTTACGGCATAACCGTTAGACACTAAAAGCTGTTGTAAGGCTCTGACAGCAACACCAGAGCTACCGAAATTAAGAGTAGGTAGAGGTTGGCTACTAAACTTCTGGAACCGTCCTGTAGCCTTTGCACGGACTTTACCTCCAGACTGAGAATACTTCTTAGACTCACCTAAGTTAGAAGAAGCTAGGAACTGATTCTTTTTACTAATTTTCTTAAGTATCTGTTCTTTATCGACTGCGATCGCACAGGGAGAAGCCTGGTAAATCCCATCTGTCTGGATGAATTCAGGTGGTGTGGCTTGAGCCGTTATCTCTAACTGACTCTGTTTTGACTGCTTTACATCATTTTCCATCTGAAATAATTGCTGCTGTGGCAAATTGGCCCCAGATGCTTGTCTTATTGTTAACACGTTCATCTTCATCAGGCCAATTTCAGTCATTGTAGTTCATTTTAGGGACTGACAAAAAATAAATTATCCAAAATTATTTGTACATTAGTAGGGGATCTTGGCCAAGATCCCCTACTAATTTTTTCAGATAATATTGAATTCCCTCCTTAACCGCTCTAGCAGCGCTGCCCTCTCTCCATAGCAAGCATTTCTTGGGTGATGGCAACATTCTGGTAAGGGGACACCGCTTTGGCATAGTGGGGATTGAGTAAAGTTAATCCCTGATCATACACAAAAATCGCTTCTGTGATATTGTTTTGAGCTTGGTAAACCTGATTCAAACGGCTATAGATTTTCCCGTTTTGGGGATTGAGTTTTAAGGCTTGGTCATAGGATGTGATCGCTTCTTCCCACTGACCGTGTTTTTGCAGGATACTGCCTAAGTTACAATACACCACTGCCAAGTCTAGCTCAAGAGCGATCGCTTGCTTGTGGTAAGTAACAGCAGTTTTCAAATCCCCTGCTTCTTGGTCAATTTTATAGTTAACTACGGCTGATACGGAATTAGACCCGGCCTCGCTTTTGCATTTCTTGCTGACGCATGGGCATAGCGTCAATTTCCTTAAAAATTGCTGTCGCCTGGACTGGTGTAGCATCACTGCGCTTAACACCACCATCTTTGCCCACCAAAATCACGCGGAAATTTCCTTTGTCAACCCCAAAGCGATCGCGCAACTTGGCAGCAGAAGGCTTATCTATTGGCTGTCTGTTGGCATAGCTTTCATCTGTTGCCAAAACCTGAACAAGAACTAAATCCCGATCTGCAAAACCGCTGTTATGCTCTTGCAACAGTTGCATTTGCTGCTGATAGGTATGGTTATCAACAGACGGTGCAAAGACTAGTAGCACGCGGTTTTTCCATTTTTGAGAACTGAGGTTAAATGAAGACATTTTGATGGCATGATTGGTTGAACCTTGGGCAATATCAGCTTTGCTAACTGGCGATAGGACTATACATGCTAATAGGGGGAGGGCAATTAATACTGAATTCTTCATAATGGGTTGTTACTTGTTTTCTATCCTTTCAAGCTATCATTGGTTTCCCTACTTTTCCTCTATCTGTTGATGGTTTAAGTAAGTTGGCATAATAAAACCAAACTATGTAAACAAAGATAAACTAGGCTAAAACCCTTTTCCCTGTTGCCTCCCCAAAAAAAGAGAAGTTTTGCCTTGTGTTTACAGCGCTGATTATGCCTACTGTTCGGTATAGCGACGCGGCGTATAAACCCAGATATTACCATCGCGGCGCTTGATGGTTCGGGTTTTTGTGGAACCAACGAGAATAATTGTCCGCATATCAGCGGTTGCTGGTGTTAACTGGTCAAGTGTAATCGCTTTCACCGTCTGTCCTGGTCTGCCGAGATTTTGCGCCAACACTACTGGTGTATCTGGTGTTCTATATAGCAGTAAAATCTTTCTCGCTTCTGCCAGTTGCCAGGTACGCTCTTTGGAAACAGGATTGTAGAAAGCAATTACGAAATCAGCTTTAGCAGCAGCGGCAATTCGTTGTTCGATCGCAGACCAAGGCTTCAAGATGTCAGAAAGGGAAATAGCACAGAAGTCATGCCCAAGAGGCGCACCAATCGCTGCTGCTGCTGCCTGCATGGCTGAGATGCCTGGTGCTACATGAATGTCGATACTATCCCATTCGGGTTTGGCATAGCGATCGCATACTTCAAAAACCGCTGTTGCCATTGCATAGATACCGGGATCACCAGATGAAACTACAGCTACATATCGCCCAGATGCAGCCAAATCAAGGGCTATTTTTGCCCGTGCTTCTTCTTCGCGGTTGTCGGACTCATGCCGTTGCTTACCATCAGCCAGAGAACCAACTAAATCTAAATAAGTTTTATAACCTACTAAATCAGTTGCAGACTTGAGTATCTCCTTCACTTCTTTTGACATCCATTGCGATCCACCAGGACCCGTGCCTATAATTGCTAACCGTCCGCGTGGCTGACCGATGGTGTTGGAGTCAATTGGTTGAGGAGCAATGGCGATCGCCAAATGGGGAGATGAGGGAGATAAGGGATATGTGCCTGTCGCGGCGATCGCTGCTGCTTGGGCAGGGCTATAACCTGCTGATAGCTGGACTTCTAGCTGATTTTGGGTAAAAAAGCGGGCAGGCACTCCCAAGGCGCTAGCTACGGCATGGATTCCTGGATCGGCAGCAGCGGTGATAGGTGCAAATATCCCGGCGACTGATGCTCTTTCTAGTCTGGCATCAGCTAGTAGCTGCTGTACTAAAGCGACTGCATCATCTGCATAGCCAATCATGCCACTAATTGCGAGCGCTATAGTTGCAGGGTGGTAGACAAGGCAGTTGGCTCTAGGAGTGACCAAACGTTCGGTAACTTGGATAGTCAAATCTCCTTTTGGATCTATGGGCAGTTTACTCTCGCTCAACCAAGGTGCTATGCCTTCTAGTTTGACTTGCGCCCCGGCTAGCAAATCTGAGATAAATTTCTTCGCATCGTCTGGGTTTGCTAAATGGTATCCAGGGGGAGGAAACAATAGCGTTGTGCCCAAACGGAGGTCACCTGTGGTCGTAATTGCAGGCTTGACATCAAGCGCTTCGGCAATGCGGCGGGCCAAATCGTTTACCCCAGCAAGTCCGCCCAAGAGGGGTACAACAGCACTACCATCTTCAGCCACAGCTAGCACTGGTGGTTCTTGTTGTTTATCCGAGAGTACGGAAGCTAGCGTCCTGATCAGAATGCCGGCGGCACAAATGCCAATCAGTGGCGTTCCTTGGGCGAATAACTCGCGCAACGTCTTGCCAAAATTAGTAAAGCTGACATCAACTCCTGATGTGCGACCCGCTAGACCGTATAGCGTCGCCCCTGGTAGGACAGTGATTATTTTGCGTGCTACTGTCACACTATTTTGACCTAGTACTACAATGGCAGGTGCAACATTGATCATCATAAGTAGATATCTTGCAAAATTTGATATCCTTCAAATGAAACCACAAATTTAGACATGTAGCGACTTCGTGCGAAGTGCGTAAGCGTAACCCGTGTAGACATCGCTTGATAATAATAGGACTTACGCAAAATATCTCTCAAACTCTGATTTCTCCGTGCCGCGCCAGTTGCTAAGAAAGCGGGAACGCTAAGAGCGAACAAGTCTCTTAACCGCAAGGGCGCACTGGCTTCTCTGTGCCTCTGTGGTAGCCTGCGGCAAGCCGCTTTGCGTCTACGTAATTCCGTAACTTGTGCGTAAGTCCTAAATAAATAGGTAAAATCCACTTTGCGTCTACGCATACAAACAGCGCCTGAATTCTTGGGCTATAGCACGTTTACTTCCCGATATGCAACGGTTGATTGTCGCGCAATTCCGTAGTTAGTGTGATACAGAGGGTCATTTGCTTGTGTTAAAGCTAATACCTGACGTTGCTTTGTGGTAGTTTTTGATTGTCAATGCGAAGAAGCTGTGATTTTAAGTGATGCAGAGGCGATGTCTCACGACAAGCCCTCCGGGTGCGCCAGTCGCTTATGGGGAGCCACTGCGGTGGACGGGTTAAGAGGCATAAAGGAGGCAGTGCGCCCTTGCAGTTTCCCGACTTGTCCATTGCGCGTCTCCCCTTCTCACATTGGGAGAAGACCGCGCTGGCTTACCGCTGTGTATCTACGCATTTGGGTCCTTAGGGGTGCGATCGCATTTTCTTAAAAAAGGCGACGCCAAACAGCCCGTCGTAGACATTGCTTCTTGTTTCAACTAGCTTTACGCTCTTTGAGGACTTGATCTAGCAAATTTCTAGCAGGTTGTGCTTTAGTCAACGCTGCTTGATGGTCATTATAAGCACGAACAAGGCGAGAAAGACTGCTCACACCTACCTTGAGTTGCTCAAGTTCTTCACCAGCAACCACTTCCCCATCAAGCATCCGCCCGATCAACGGTTTGATGTCGCCCACTTCCTGCCGGACTTTTTGGAGCTTTTCTAGGTTACTCAGTAAGCTTTTGAGTGAGTTCAAGATGTCATCAATATCCTGGACATCCTCCACTGGTTCGGCCGAATCTTCAGGCAAATCTTCAATTGTCACTGTATCTTTATCTGAAATTGTCGGTAATTCCTGTGCAGATGTTTCATTTTTAACCCCGTTTGACCGTGCCATCAAAGCTTCCTCAAGGAATTTTCCTTAGTGTATCGCTTATTCCAAGTTACTAAAAATAATATTGTTATAATTCGTTAAATTTGGTGAGTATTAATACAGTCTATAATCAGGGTCACTTCAATCGTTCAATAAATATGGAGGGTTAAATCTACTTCTGTTGCGGAAGAATCCACGGCTTTCTTATTCAGTTATATATCCCTCTTATCAGAAGTATTTCTGTTTCTTATAATAGGCAGAAAGGACTCCTATTTTATTTTTTAGAAAACTCAGTACATTTTTAAGATACTTCTTGAATGTTGCCTATTACCTGCCTTTGCAAGTAGGTTTAGAGGAAGCATCCCAATTTGGTAAAAATAAAAGAAGAAAAATTATTCGCGAGTTTACATCACGAATAATCTGGGGATTCAATCTTGTGGTTCTTCTGACTCTTGCTCATAACCAGAACTAATGTTTAGCTGATCAATCATCAAGGGGATAAATTATTCTCTGTATTTCGTCCCAAAGGGAACGTTTGTACTCCTGGGTCAAAGTTATACATCTAGGAAGAGCGCTCAGTCACCGCTTCTCTACGAGACGCTGCGCGAACGCTACAACTGGCTCATCATTAAATTTTTGTCTCTTCACACCTAGATGTACAAATAATTTTTAATTATGTTAATTTATATTACATATTTAAATTTGTATTCTGAACATGCTTAATAATTTATTTTTAGTATTTGATAATAAAAATCAAGTACTATCGGAAGATTTTTAAGAATTACCAGGAGAGACTCAATGCTTACATCAAATTTGAAAACTGAAAATATGTTTGTGGAATTACTTGATCATGAAGAGGAATCTATATCTGGAGGAGCATTTAGTCTTGAAGCCGATAAGCTTAACTTATCATTTACAAATGTAGCTTTAAATATAGACGGTGTTAAAATTTTCCTTAAAACAGGATCTGTCCAGTTAAGTGGAATAAAAATAGGTGGCTAGAAGATAAAAGGAGACTGAGCATCCCAATTTTGCAAAAATAAAAGAATCCCTATATTATTTGTGAGTTTCCATCGCGAATAATATAGGGATTCAATCTTGTGGCAAAATTGGGATGCCCGGAGTTTAGAAATCAAACTGGCTTGCTATATTCGTCATTTTAAGTTTTAATATCTCAGTTTTTCAAGCTAGTTTCTGAAAATTAAATTGACAAAATCTGCTAAATTTGAACTGATGTCTGCAAATCAGTATTAGTGTACTTAAAACATGCAAATACACTTATTACATTTTCACCTACTGAAGCGTGGACTAATCCTCAACCTAACATTCTTGTTGAATAAAACGCAAAAGTTTTTTCTCAAATTCAATCATGTATGGGCGTTTTAAGTCTCCACAAACACTTCAAAACTCCCTCTGCTGGTGTTTATAGGTTTCCACTATTACATAGCCGACTAATGCGATCGCCTTAGTAATTGCATCTGCTGACATTCCAAGTCCAAATAATTGAGTGGCTAATCGATTCTCACAGTGTATTCTCTATTCCAGGTGACAATAGGACAACGGAATTATCTTCAGAAGTTTTAGAAAGTCCTCACGAATATTCATCGCGGTGTTGTAGTCAGTGTGACACTCAAACCCACATCTTTTGCACCAAAACTTAGACTGAAACGGGCGATTCCCTTACTCAATATGTCCATATTGGCTATATTTTTGAGACGTGTACCGTCGGTCAACAAACCCAACATTCACACCCCTAGCTTTGACTTTGTAGGTCACAAATGCTTGGAACTGGGCAAAACTCCATCCATGCAATCAGCGGCGTTGAGTCTTTCGTATCTTTGCTCTACTAAGAATGTTCGTGAGGTCTTCAAAAACCAAGGTTGCACCGGAGTGAACAGACCGAGCCAATCGCTTACTCAGCATATGGTCACAGTCTTTTCTGAAACGTCTCTGTCTACCCGACAGCAGACTTCGTGCCTTTAGATTTAAGTTGCAAAGATTAGTGCAAGATCCGGGGCATTGAACCCCATCAGCAAGCGCACCTATCCTTCCCAACCCACAAGGGGATTGGGTTTCCCGGTGACACAATGAAGTATCGCCGACGCTAATGTTCCGCTTGAGTCGTTTCATGCAGACCGCTAGTTGACCGTCTCATTTGTAACAAGGAAGACTCAAGCCTTCGTCAATAACTCGTCGAGGCAGTCAAAGCTGGAGTTCCAACCTTCGATGACCCCCATCTCTTCATGCTTGCGACGGTCTTCGGCAGACTCATGCATAATTTGGAGTGTGAGTTTGGTATTAGTGCCCAAATCCTCGAAAACCGCCGTTGTAACCATTCCCCTCGGCAGTTCAGCGTTCACAACCTTTTCAAAGCCTTCATCAAATTCATCACTGGTAACAATCCGTTCAAAGGGCACGATTTCGCGGAAGACGCCTTTGGCCGGGTACTCCGTGCCGTCTGGGCCAATCATAACGTAGCGCCATTTACCGCCCGGACGCAGATCCAATTCAGTTACCCGAGTCGTAAAGCCTTTTGGTCCCCACCACTGCACTACGTGGTTCGGATCAGTCCATGCCTTAAACACGAGTTCGCGCGGCGCGTTGAAGACGCGGGTGATGAGGATCTCGCGTTCCGATTGAGCATCAGTGGAATCATTTTTATTGCTCATTTTGTTTCTCCTGGGTTTGTAATTCGTGCAGGTAATCATCCAGCCGATCAAGACTCTCTTCCCAAAATTGGCGATATTGCTCGATCCAATCCGCCGCGTCCTTGAGCGGCTGTGCTTCGATCTGGCAGGGTCGCCATTGAGCCTCACGACTCCGGGTGATCAGTCCGGCACGCTCCAGCACCTTGAGGTGCTTAGAAATTGCCGGAAGACTCATCTCGAAGGGCTTGGCTAACTCAGTGACCGATGCCTCACCCTTGGCGAGGTGAGCCAGGATCGCACGCCGTGTGGGATCGGCAAGGGCGGCAAAGATGACGCTCAGTTGATCGGTAGACATTTTTATTTAACCGACCGGTTAATTAAATGTTAGTTTAAATGTACTATTGAATAATGTCAAGCACTGACTTAACCTGTCGTTTGAACTCTTACATTGAAATAGGGTTGCCTTGTAGCCCATCAAGAAGGCAATATCTTCTGGTCTGCATACAGTAGGCATCCATTGACCGAAGCTAGTCGTAGATGTAACAAATGATTGCTCATCTCACTACTGCCTGATATTAAGCAATTTCGCCATAGCCAACCGTTGCAGTTTCCCGGTAGCACCACGAGGTAGTTGATCCAAAATGTGAACTTGCTTGGGAACTTTGAAGTCTGCCAGCATGGTTGAACAGTAGGCTAAAAGTTCTTTTTCGCCAGCTTCTGCCTTGAGGACAACAGCAGCGTGGATATCTTCTCCTAAAGATTTATGGGGGACGGCAAAGGCCAAGGCTTCGGCGACGGCGGGATGGCGCAGCAAGACATCATCCACTTCTAAGGGAGAAATTTTTTCCCCACCCCGGTTAATCAATTCTTTAATGCGTCCAGTCAAGCGGAGGTAGCCGTCTGCATCCAGTGTGCCCTGATCTCCTGTGCGGAACCAACCGTTTACAAAAGCTGTGGCGTTAGCTTCTGGGTTGTTTTCGTAGCCATCTATGACATTAGGTGCTTTTACCACCACCTCGCCCAAGCTTCCTTGAGATAATAGGTTGCCTTCAGAGTCCATAATGCCGACTTCCACACCGAAGCCATAACCTACAGTACCTGGTTTGCGAACTTTTGGCGGTAGGGGGTTGGTGGTCATTAAGTGAGATGCTTCAGTCATGCTGTAAGATTCCACCACAGGAGCATTGAGAGTTGCCTCTAGCTGTTCAATGATAATCGGGGGCAAAGAAGCGCTACTAGAGCGAATGAAACGAAAGCGATTAGCTTTGACAATTTCTGTGTTGCGGCTAGCGCGGGTCAAAATTGTCTGGTGCATGGTTGGCGCTGCGGAGTACCAGGTGGGTTTGTAGGTATCTACCAGTTTCCAAAACTCTAGGGCATTAAAACCATTGGGACAAATTAGTGTGCCGCCCGATGCCAGGGTTGCTAGCAAACAGCCTACTAATCCGTGAATGTGGAACAGGGGCATTAGGCAAAGTGTAGTGTCAGCTGCTGTGAGTGAGTAAGCACTAATAATGTTGCCGGCTGAGGCGATTAAGTTGCGATGACGAATTGGCACACGCTTGGGACGACTGGTAGTGCCGCTAGTGTGGAGAATCATCGCTATATCATTGGCGTTGGGGGCTGCGGGATTCGAGGATTCTGCTGGTTCTAAGCCTGTTTTGACTAATTCAAAGCTCAATGTGCCGTCAGTGTTTACCTTGGCATTAATCAGCATCATGTCGGGTGTGACGGCGGCAATGGCTGCTTCTGGCCCCTCAGACAACATAATCAATGCTTTTGCCTGGGTATCTTCGTAGTAGAAGGCAAATTCTTCTTGCTTGTATTTGGGATTCAAGGGTGCAGCAGTGCCACACAGGGCGGTAGCCAAAAAGGTAATAGCCATTGGTGAACCGTTAGTCATGGCAATGGCAATGCGATCGCCTCGTTTCAATCCAAAGCTGTTGAGTTGGGATACCAGTCCAACAACATTCTCGCGCAGTTGCTTATAGGTTAGCGATCGCCCCCCAGGTGTAACTAAGGCTGAATGATTGTCTTCCCCTGCTAAAAGCTCAAATAAGTTCATTAAAAACCTCCAGTAAACTGCATCCCCTTGTTAGGAGTTATTAGTAAAAGGGACTGGGCATTGGGAAAGAAACTCTTTCCTTGTCCCCCTTATCCTTCTTGTCCATATTCCCCATACTTCGACGCCGCCCAACTCTTGGAGAGGCTTCGCCCTAAGCGTAGCTATGCCGCAGGCTTTACGGCTACGTTCAGGACAAGCTCAGTACAAGTGCCCAATCCCCAATTCAACCATTATTTGCTTTCTTTTGTCAGTAAGTTGATGGCAAAAGACAAGAGCTAAAATTAATTAAATAGAGTATCTGTCGTTACTAAAAATCAGAAAAATCTTTTTCAGCAACTAAACCCCATCGATAAAATATGGATCGTCGGAATTTTCTAAAGTATGTCACTTTAGCAGGATCTAGCTTTGCCTTAACAAGTTGTGTTCAAGGTAAAAATTCCACATCGCAGGGTGAGGTGTCTCCCTCAGCGTCGCCTGTGGCGGTAAATGAACCTCTCAAGGTGGGATTTGTTTATATGGGGTCTGTAGGTGATTTTGGCTGGACTTATGCCCATGATTTAGGTCGCAGAGACATGGAAGCCAATCTTAACGATAAGGTAAAAACTACCTTTGTCGAAAATGTCAACGAAGGTGCTGACGCCCAAAGGGTGATTCGCCAACTAGCATTAGATGGTAACAAGTTAATTTTTACAACTTCCTTCGGGTACATGAACCCAACAATTAAAGTTGCCGAAGACTTTGGTGATGTTGTCTTTGAACAGTGTACAGGATACAAACGTGCTGCCAATGTCGGCACTTATCTGGGACGTTTTGAACAACCGCGTTACTTAACTGGCATGATTGCTGGCAAAATGACAAAATCGAATGTAGTTGGTTTTATTGGTGCATACCCAATTCCAGAAGTAATTCGGGGAATCAGTGCATTCACTCAAGGAGTGCGGCTAACAAATCCCCAAGCAAAAGTTAAGGTACTTTGGGTACAAAGTTGGTACGATCCAGCTAAGGAAAGAGAAGCGGCTCAAGCTTTGGTCAATTTAGGTGCGGATGTACTAACGCAGCATACTGACTCTAGTGCCGTTATCCAATTGGCTGAGGAAAAAGGCATTTATGCTTTTGGCTACAACACTGATATGAGTAAGTTTGGTCAAAAAGCCCACCTAACATCAGCTATTTACAAATGGGGCAAATTCTATACAGATAAAGCCTTGGCTGTAATGAGTAATACTTGGAAGTCGCAAGAGGTTTGGGATGGCATTGGTGAAGGGATGGTGGATATTTCGCCAATGAATCAGGCGATTCCGGCGGATGTGCAACAATTGGTGAATGCGAAGCGCGATGAGTTTATTCAGGGTACTGCACATCCTTTTGATGGCCCGGTGAAAGACCAAAAAGGAGTAGTGCGAGTCCCAACGGGTAAGGTGTTGGATGATCAGGGACAACTGGCGATGGATTGGTATGTTGAGGGAATTGAAGGGTCAATTCCTAAGGGGAAATTATAGTAAGCAATTCAAAATTCACCAGAACCCCTGTGCCGTAGAGAGTAATAAAAGAACAAATAATTTTAACCTTGGTTTATCTCAGGCATCTGACCACATTTCAACTTCTTGGCATCCAGTTTGGAGTAAGTGAATCTACAGCAAACGATACATTTATATTTAGAGTTGGAGTAGAAGCGCCAATAGTTGCAACGTCCAGCCAGTGGGATTTTTCTAAATTCTATTTGCTCCGATTAAACTTGTGTTTTACCTACTGAACCCGTTTTTATCGGTAAACCTGTTGATTTCAAAACCTCTAGTAATACAAATAGAGTTGTATTTACTGCTGCATCTGCTAATGGTCTTTTGGCTTGAATTAAAATCTTTGCTAACCTAAATGGGTCAAATTTAAGAAAGTCTTTAATATCTTTAGTCCCTTTTTTTGTTGGTCATTCTCCATTTAGTCTAAGAGAATGTTTGAAAAGTCGATGAAAGGTATAATTCGTCATTTTGAACGTAACGAAGTGGAGTGAAGAATCCCAATTTTCCGTTAAATTGTGAGATGCTTCACTGCGCTGGCGCTCCGTTGGGCATGACATTTTATACTTTTCAAACATTCTCTAAAGTCCAGTTATTACCCTACAACGATTTGAATCCAGATTAGTAAGAATTGCTTGACCTAGATTAATCAGAAGTCGCCAAAATCCGAGCAAGCAGGTGGCGACATTCGATGAGTTTAAGAGCGATCGCTTTTAAATAATAAACCCTGCTATCATCCGACTACAACAGGCTGTAATCCCAACAATGCCTTAATGTAAACAGCTTTGCAATCAGACTAGTTTTACTAAAAGCGCGGATAGGTAGGTGTTGGCAAGAAGGTGAAGACAAAAATGGTTGTATTGCCTTATATGTAAGCAGTTGAGCTTGAAAGCCGCTACTCTCAAGCGGCTTTCTGCTGACTACAGTTCTTGTGTGTCTACTTGTGGGTGATAGTAGTCTTGAACGTATTTACTAGTCACTTCTAGCAGTGTGTCGTGACCTTCAGGACTTACCTGTGGGAACGCTGACCGGACGTTGCTGATATAAGAGGTAAAATCACTTTCACTGGGATTGAAGAACTCTTGCCCGATGACCAGTGCAGCATAAGTTTCAGACATCTTAGTGCTGAACCCGTGCTCGGTGAGTCCATCACCGATGTAGCGAAATAGCCAGTTGGCATCAGGGTCCTGCTCAATCAATTTAGAAGCGTTTACTATGAAGTCTTGGTATTCAGTCATTGGGGTTACTCCTTTGGTTGTGTTGTCTTTACGAAGTTAACCACTCTTTAGCTAAACACACAAAACACGGGTCAGCTTATAATTCCATAGAATTATAAGCTTTCCACAGATGTCTTAGTTTTGTACCCCTGTAACTATCCCAAAATCTAAGGTCGAGTACAAGTACCTCACGCCTAACAATCTCAACAGTGGAACTGGCTAGTACCGCAAGGTGGAAGTCAAAAGTCAAAAGTCAAAAGTCAAAAGTATTATGGAATGGGCTTTTTAAGGATTTTAAATGGTTGCTCTATTTACGCCGTAGGGTACTAGGGTAGTATTTTTAAGTTTCTACTCAATTCAATTGTGGATTGTTCACCAAGACTTATCAGTCTCAAAAATCGTTGATATCTACCCGACAAACTTAATTATCTCTATACTTTGGTATTTTTTTTCAGCCGTCGAACTCACGTAGTATTAATCCAGAGATTTTTCAAAGATGAGTTTGTTTGCCGTCAAGCCGCGATTCTGACGAAAGATGCATCTAATGATAAACAAAATATCTAAACATCTAGAAAATTTACTGCGGTATAGCTGGAGTTGTTAAGCCTTCTCAAGCCAAGGGATTGAGACGGAAAAATTATGCAGTGTATAAATTTAGCCGCTCAACATTTTGTTTCATGTTAAAACGTTATTTTCTACTTAAATACTTAAGCGTATTACTCGCAAATCCAGTATTAGTTAGCATACTAATGCTCGCAGCATTGACAAGTGCTTGTCAAAACAGCGATCCGGCAGCAAAAGCTGTCAGCCCCCCAGCATTGCCAGTGAAACTTCAGAAAATTGATGCAGGCACGCTCGAAGAAAGTTCTGTGTTTGTAGGAACGTTAGAGGCGCAGCAAAAAGTTACGCTTCAGCCCCAAACTCAGGGTAGAATCGAATCGATTCTCGTGTCTAGCGGTCAGCAGGTGCAGCAAGGTACAGAAATCGCATCGTTGAGCTTGGATCAGACGCAGGCAAATGTTGCGAGTTCGATCGCAGCGGCTAGTTCAGCGCAAGCAGCATTGGGAACGGCTCAAGCACAACTTCAACAAGCCGAAGCCCAGCGCATTAAAGCCGCTGCAAATGTTCAGCTGCAACGGACACAATTCAATCGTAACCAACAGTTAGTCAACGAAGGAGCCATAGCCAGGCAAGAGTTAGACATTGCCAGAAATAATTTACAAAGTGCGATCGCGGATTTGCAAGCCGCAAACAAACAAGTTGCTGCATCAGGTGCAGCCATTCGGCAAGCACAGGCAAATGTGCGCTCTGCCCAAGCCAGTACCGCTGCCGCGCAAGTCAATCTCAATTTCAAACGAGTGGTAGCACCCATCACTGGCGTAGTCGGTTATTTTCCAGTGAAAGTGGGAGATTATGTCAACACTGGACAAACCATTACCACAATCACGCAAAACAATTCGCTGGATCTCAATCTTTCTCTACCCTCAAATCGATTGAACCAATTGCGAATCGGATTGCCCGTTGAATTGATCGATCCCACCACGCAGAAATTGATTGGCACGGGCGCGATCAACTCTATTTCTCCCTCAGTCAGTTCCCAGCAGCAGTCAATTTTGAGCAAGGCACGCTTTGTGAATTCACAAGGACGACTGCGTGATGGGCAATATGTTCGAGCTCGTGTGATTTGGAATCGACAACCAGGTATCTTAATTCCCACCGCCGCAATTTCTCGCGTTGCCGGACAAAGTTTTGTGTTTGTCACTGAAAACAAAACCGTAAACGGCAAACAGCAGCAAGTTGTGCATCAGCGTTTAGTGCGCCTTGGTGACATTCAAGGCACAAACTATCAAGTCCTCTCAGGACTTAAATCCGGCGAAACGATCGTGACTGCTGGCATTCTCAAACTTAGAGAAGGCGCACCAATTCAACCGCAATCCTAAATCCAGGACATCTCATAATGTCGATCGCCAACACCTTCATCAAACGCCCGGTGTTAACTACCGTTTGTACCCTAGTGATTCTCATTTTAGGGGGCGTGTGTATTCCGCTACTGCCGCTCAATTACTTGCCAGATATTGCGCCGATTCGGGTTCAGGTTTCAGCAACCTATACTGGGGCGGATGTGGAAACCGTAGAAACTGCCGTGACAACTACGTTGGAGCGACAGATTAACGGCGTTGAGGGAATGCAGTACATGACCTCGAATAGTTCAGCAGGTAGTAGCCAAATTTCAGTGTATTTCGGGTCACAGACCGATAAAAATATCGACCAAGTAAACGTGCAGAATCGGATTGCCCGTGCGACACCTCGCTTGCCAACGACCGTGCAACAATTCGGTGTGACAGCGCAAACGTCTTCAACCAGCATTTTATTAGTGTACGCGCTTTATCCCCAAAATAATGAGTATGACGCGCTGTTTATTAGTAACTATATTGACCTCAATTTGCGGGATCAGCTGCTGAGAACACCGGGAGTTGGCGATATCACAATTTTTGGTGAAAAAGAGTATGCGATGCGCTTGTGGCTCGATCCAAATGCCCTGGCGAGTCGGCAATTAACCGTGACAGATGTGGCAACGGCACTGCGATCGCAAAACATTCTCGCCGGAGCCGGAACGTTGGGTCAACAGCCTGTACCTCCAGGTCAAAGTTATGAAATTCCGCTGCGAGTCAATGGTCAATTCAAAGATGCATCAGGATTTGAAAATCTCGTCATCAAAGCCGGGAGTGATGGCAACTTAATTAAACTCAAAGATGTAGGTCATGCCGAACTCGGCTCGGAGACTTACGCTAGTAATGCGAAAAATAATGGCAAGCCGGCGATCGGCATCGCAATTTATCAGTTACCAGGTAGTAATGCGCTGGATGTGGCGAAAAACGTAGAAGCGCAAATGAATGACCTGATGAAAGAGTTTCCGCCCGGATTACAAGCCAAGATTGTTTACGATACCGTTGGGTTTGTGCAAGCATCACTCGAAGAAGTGGTGAAAACGCTTGTGGAAGCGATCGCCCTGGTCGTATTGGTAATTTTTCTGTTTCTGCAAAACTGGCGAGCAACGATTATTCCCATTGTTGCTATTCCCGTTTCGCTGATTGGCGCATTAGCATTTGCTTACCTGTTTCGATTCTCGTTAAACAATTTGACTTTATTTGGTTTAATTTTGGCGACAGGATTAGTCGTAGATGATGCGATCATTGTTGTCGAGGCAGTCGCCCGCAAAATTGAACAGGGTGTTAGACCGTTTCAAGCGTCGGTCGAGGCAATGGACGAACTCACTGGAGCGGTACTTGCTACCTCGCTGGTGTTGATGGCGGTGTTTATTCCAGTGGCATTTTTCCCGGGTTCGACTGGGAGAATGTATCAGCAGTTCGCGTTAGTAATTGCCTTTTCGATCGCGATTTCAGCGTTTAATGCGCTTTCATTCAGTCCCAGTATGTCGGCGATTTTGCTGCGCCCGCCACGACCCGCACGCGGCGCACTTGGCTGGTTTTTTGACCGATTTAATCAAGTTTTGGCATGGATTATTCAACGGTATCTAGCGATCGTCAATTTTCTGATTCGGATTCGTTACGTTGTCATTGGATTGTTTGTGGTCGGTTTAGCTGCGACTTATTTTATGTTCACCCATGTTCCGACCGGATTTGTTCCGAGTGAAGATCAGGGCATTCTATTAGGCATTATTCAAGCCCCGGAGGGGGTTGCCCTCGGCTATACCGATCAAGTACTTGAAAAAGTTGAACAAATTCTCCAAAAAGAATCAGAGATTAATAACGTTTTTGCAACTTCGGGATTTGGCTTTGCAGGTAGTGGGTCAAATCGAGGCGTGTTCTTTGCCCAGCTCAAGCCGTGGGAAGATCGCAGCAAATCCGATCAAAGTGCTTCTGCAATTTTAACCCGAATTAATGGCGCATTTCAAACGATTCCCGAAGCCGTGATCACCGCGGTTAGTCCCCCACCGATTCAAGGCTTTAGTACCTTAGGTGGATTTGAGTTGCAGCTGGAAGACCGCACCAACGGGCGACTGACAATCGATGATTTTTTCGCCAATGCCCAAGCGGTTCTAGCGCAAGCAAATCAAAAACCAGCCCTCAAAGGCGGTGTGTTTACACAGTTTACCGCCAGTACCCCACAGTTTGAAATCGACTTTGATCGCGATCGTCTCGAAGCGCTCAATGTCAATTTTCAGGATGCCGTGACCACACTTGGAACCGCCATCGGTTCGCAGTATGTCAACGATTTTATCCTCGGACAGCAGAGCTATCGTGTTTATGTTCAGGCAGACGGCAACTATCGCCGATCGCCGAATGATATTCGTCAGCTTTATGTGCGATCGACAAACAACCAAATGGTGCGATTGAGTGATGTTGCAACACTCACGCCAATTACAGGCCCATCTGTAATCAATCACTATAACGGCTTCCGCGCTATCGATCTGCAAGGTAGAGAAGCATCGGGCTACAGCAGTGGACAAGCAATCCAAGCAATGCAGCAAGCGGTGAGCCAAGTAGCAACACCGGGAGTTGGTAGTGATTGGATCGGAACTGCCCGCGAAGAATTAAGTGCAGGTAACTTGGGCATTCTAATTTTTGGCTTCGGGATCATTATGGTGTTTCTCACACTTGCCGCTCAGTATGAAAGTTATATCGATCCCACGATTATTTTGTTGACCGTACCGTTAGCGTTGTTAGGTGCGTTGAGTGCGCTGGCCTTGCGCGGTTTGGTAAACGATGTCTACGCGAACGTGGCGTTGGTAATGCTGATCGGACTCGCCTCGAAAAACGCCATTTTGATCGTTGAGTTTGCTAACCAAGCTTATGAAGGGGGCATGACAATTCGAGAGGCAGCCTTGACCGCAGCCGAAGAACGGTTTCGACCAATTGTCATGACTTCGAGTGCGGCACTGCTGGGATTTTTCCCTTTGGTAATCGCCACCGGAGCGGGTTCTGCCTCGCGCTGGTCGTTGGGAACGGCTTTGTTTGGCGGGTTACTCGTGGCAACGATTTTAAGTTTGCTCTTTGTTCCAGTGCTGTATGTAATTATTAAGACTTTGGAAGATCGCTTGTTGAAGCACAAACCTTCTAATCGCTCCCAACCGCCTGACTCAAATGCAGATGAGGATGCACAATCAACAGCGATACCTTCTCATCAAGAGGCTTCTCCTGACGGAGACGCTTCGCGTAGCTTGCTTCCACGAAGTGGTACGCCAACGGCAACGTCTTCTCCTTCTCCTATCGGAGACGCTGCGCGAACAAAGACGCCAACGACGAATGCTGATCAACATTCATCTATAGTTGTGAAGCAAAATGTTGATGGTAACAGACCCAATGATTCGAGTAATTGAAAAAGGGAATAGGGAGTTGAGAGTTGGGAGTTATTATCTTCATCCTCCTCATTCCCCCACTCTACCTTCTATTACAACAGGTAAAGATTAAGTTACAACTTTGGGAGCTGCTGAGACAATGTAGAGTATCTTCTAATAATTTAGCAAAGTTATAAGCTTTGGAGGAAAGTAAATGAATGCTAGACTAATCGCTTTCTCTGGCTTTGTGACAGCATTTGTGGGTGCAGGAATTGGTTTTATTGCTGCTGACTTATTTCCTTGTCCTTACACAAGTCAAATGTATAAAGACTTGGATCAAAAATATGCCATTGTCGGTGCAGTTGCTGGTTTGGTGATTGGTTCGAGTCAGGAAATGATTCGAGAACTTAAGCAAGAGCGGGATGCGGAAGAAGACTTGCTGCGGGATTTTAATAAAGCCATTCACTCAAGTAGAAATAAAAAAAATTACTGATCTGTTAGTGCAAGACATAGTTCTTTCAAATGACTTCCCTACTACAACAACACGCTACCGTGGTGAAAGAAGTTGAAGAGTTGTGCTGCCTAAATTTCTGTCCAAAAAGTTGATACACAAGGGGGCGAGAGTCAAATTAAAAACGCTCTTGTTTTCAATACTTAATACTGCTTAGAGTTTAAGCGAACTGTATTGGCTCGAAAGCGGAGTGGCTCAGACTCCGCTCAGTTTCTGTCTGGGTTTAAATAAAAAGCTGAAACTCTCTTCACTTCTCTACGAGAGGCTGCACCAACGTGACACTGCGTGAAGAATTTTGAATTGTTAATGGTGTTGTTAAATTAGCAACAGCAGAGTTATGAATTAAAAACTTTCTTCAAATTTTCTGGCTGCGTTACTGCCAAATATTGAGCCGCCATTTCTGGTGTGAGTAGTTCTATCATGACTTTGTTTTCCAACCAGAACTCAATAACATCAAATAAAGAGTCGCGGTTACAACGTAATACTCTCCAACCTTCTCGTTTGCCAATCAACTCGATTTTTTCTTGACTAGAAGAAACCGAGATTGCTGCATGAGTAGCTGTGAACCCAGAAGGAGTGACATCTTCTGCAAATGTACACTGGTTATCTCCTTCACCAGGCATTAGCTGAGTTTTTAACGGATAAAGTTCAATCCCTGTTCCATGTTCGTCAAAAGGAAAAACCATATAGCTACCTGAGTTAGGGAAAAAGGGAAAAGCTTGCCCATTGAAGACTTCAGCCAAAACTTGGGCAACGTGTAAGGGATTTTGAACAGAAATAGATATGTGATGAATCATACTTAATTACCTCATACCCCATAATCATGATGGAGTTTATAAATTTTTTGTTTCGTGGAGTGCTTATCTTCCACGAGTGGATTGATTACTTTTCACTCCATTTCTATTCATTTATGCAAAGAGGAAAACAAATTTATTTTTCACGGAATTTGGAAAACCTTGCTTCCATTGCTTTCCCCTATTAGGCTAAGGGCAACTTGCTGACAAATATTTGTTGTTTTAACCTTTTGCTAGGGGTTTCTTAATATTGCTGGGACAATTTGAGTGTGCTAAGTATAACCCACGAGAAATGAGGTATAGAATTCACTTTTGGAATGAGTAGCGTCTAATGCGATCGCAATTTGCATTTTCGATGGCTTTTTGCGGTAACGTGTACCAAGTTAAAAGAGAAGTATCAATGGGATAAGGTAGGAGACAATCCCAAGGAAAAAATTTCAGCCCAAAGCATGAAAATGCAGAAAATATGAAAATGAATGCGTGAACTACTTAGATGAGAAAGCATTCAAGCGTTTTGAGAAAGCAAATCTTCTAATTGTTTCGTAGGGTGCGTTATGGAGACGCCAAAATAACAAATGCGTTCGCCGAAATAACAAATGAGTTCGCCAAAATAACAAATGAGTTCGCCAAAATAACAAATGAGTTCGCCAAAATAACAAATGAGTTCGCCAAAATAACAAAT
>NZ_JBALDG010000051.1:0-132866 GCF_036917195.1 Nostoc sp. | reverse complement strand
AGAACTCCGTCAACGAGTCTTTGAACTGGATGAATCCACCTCAGAACTCCGTCAACGAGTCTTTGAACTGGATGAATCCACCTCAGAACTCCGTCAACGAGTCTTTGAACTGGATGAATCCACCTCAGAACTCCGTCGCCGAGTCTTTGAACTGGATGAATCCACCTCAGAACTCCGTCGCCGAGTCTTTGAACTGGATGAATCCACCTTTACAAATTTCGTGGGTATGGTAGCACAGCAGTGCTAACTTACAGCAATCAGTTATTATTCGATTGCTATGGGAACATTTACCTATTATGCTGTTCTAATATTTTGCGATCGCTATTCCCACACATCTATATAATAAGAAAATATCTAATATGAGCTATAACTATATTTTGAAACGTATATATACATACAGACAGCAAATCCTAAGAGAAAATAAAGAAACTTGTCTTTCGCCTAACCAAATAATAGGATAATAATAGTAGTAGCATATACAAAAAGTTGATTTTTAATCTCATCTAACTCTTATTTGAGTGCATCTGAGTACAACTTAATAGATTGCAAAATCTCTTGACTAAATCTTAGCAAACTCTTACAGGTAAAGTTTCTTGTAGCGAGTACAGAAATTCTTAAACCCTGCCCTAAAAATACTAGTACCCCTATCATTAAATACTAGCGCCCCTACCCCAAGACATATTTTAAGTTTATCTTAAGTCGGAGTTTCGGCGTTTGAGTACAACCTTAATCAATCCAATAAATCCAATCAGCATTGGGTTTCCTGTCCAGTTGGAAGTCGCCTGATATAAGCATAAAAATAGCACATGGCTCTTTCAACCAGATAGACATTACCGATGCAACAGTCTTTAGACAATATCAAGAATCCCGAAACTATCAAAACGCCGGATTCTGCACATACATCCCTGCTGAAAAATCTCTTCTCTGGCGTTTTTTTTGAGCCGTTATTGAGTGATTTTCGCATTATCTTTGAGCGCGATCCAGCAGCATGTAATTGGCTAGAGGTGGTGTTTTGCTATCCTGGATTGCACGCACTCTGTTTGCATCGTCTTGCTCACTGGTTACATGGTCGAGGAGTGGGTTTTATTCCCCGGTTTATTTCTCATTTGGGACGATTTTTGACCGGAATTGAAATTCACCCAGGTGCAGAGATTGGACAGGGTGTGTTTATCGACCACGGAATGGGTGTTGTGATTGGCGAAACTGCGATCGTGGGCGACTATACACTGATTTATCAGGGCGTCACCCTTGGTGGGACTGGTAAAGAAAGCGGTAAGCGTCATCCCACAGTGGGTAAAAATGCAGTGATCGGGGCGGGTGCGAAAGTTTTGGGTAATCTTGAAATTGGCGATCGCGTCCGTATTGGTGCAGGTTCGATTGTCTTACGGAATATCCCCAGCGATTGCACAGTCGTGGGAGTTCCCGGTCGAATTATTTCCCGAAATGAAAACGCCAGCCTTTCTCCTTTAGAACATGGAAAGATACCCGATGTGGAAGCAACGGTGATTTATTCTTTGCTCTCGCGCATTGAGCAACTCGAAAAACAACTGCAAACCTTAGAAATCAAGAAACAGCAGACAGGAGTTAGTAGTAAGTAATTATTCTCCTTCATCCCCGTCATCTTCCCCACTTTGCCAATATGAGAGAATTAAATGCCTCACCACTTAGTTCTGAGCCTTTAGGCGATCAAGTTTTGCAGATTCCTTTGAGCGATCGCTGGCGAATCTATCACCGTTTGCAAGAGTTAAAAATTAATAGTTCTTGTCCCCCCGATGGTTCTTTACGAGTGCAAGTGAACAATTTGCTAGAAGTAATTCTAATTCGCTGTACAGTTATGCAATTTCTTGCTTCTCGTCAGGAATTATTGGAGTGGCTAGAGCGTTGCTGGCATTACAATGATGAAAAATGAAGTGTTTTTGTTAAACCTAATTCAGACACTATTAATCTTGAATTCATGACGCAAGCACTGCACTTCATACTTTTTGTTCATAGATGCACAAATCTATTCGATATTTAGAAGTTGAAGCTACTGTCCGCTAGCAGATTTTGTTGCAGACTGAGAGGGATTAACCGAGTTTTAGATTTTGTTTAGTCTCCTAAATCTGAAATTTTCCTGACATCTAGCGACAATTACAAGAGCGAAATTACCAAACAAGACTAGAAATTTCTGATTTTTAATTCTTTCCCAAATTAATAAATTGAAAGTTCAATCAATTATGCCTACTCGGAACAGAGATATAAAACTCCTCAATTTTTTGCACAAGGAACTTGAACTTTCAAATGCGGATATTGCTGTAGCTTTGCGACACCGGGAGTCAGAAAATGGTCCTTTAGCGATGCTCCTCTGGCAGTATGGTTTAGTTAACTTGGAGCAGCTAGAAAAGATTTTTGACTGGTTAGCAGAACAAAGTTAGCTAATTTGTACCCATCATCTGCCTAAATTACACCCCAATGCTCTAGAAAATCTGAGGTTACCAAGATGATTACATCCTTAATTGCTGGATTCTGTGTCTTACTTTGTTCCGGACTTGCTAATAGCTATATTAGTTCATTGCTACTCGAACAAACCTCAACTGACATCGGTAAAAACGATTAGTAAAATATACATGGTTTTAGTTCCCTGTCATACAGATGTAATGCTGAGAATCGGTCAATAATTAAGGATCATGTATCCTACATTATGAATTGTGATATTTTTAGCATTTACCATCGCTGGGGATTGTAGAGAGAAAGGATATTAAGAATACTTCCAAGAGAGGGATATTTGCAATGAATCAAATCATAATTAATGACACTACATTGCGTGATGGCGAACAAGCAGCAGGTGTTGCTTTTAACCTAGAAGAAAAAGTAGCGATCGCTAAATTTCTCGATGCCATTGGTATTCCCGAATTAGAAGTTGGTATACCAGCAATGGGTAACGAAGAAATACGAGCGATCGCAGCAATTTCTAAGTTAGGTTTACAAGCAAAACTCCTGGGCTGGAACCGTGCTGTCATCTCAGATATTAAGGCTTCTATCGCTTGCGGTCTGAACCGGGTGCATATCGCCATTCCCGTCTCTGGTATCCAAATCGCCGCCAAATTCCACGGTCAATGGCGAGTAAGTTTGCAAAAACTCAAAGACTGTATCAGCTTCGCCGTCGATCAAGGTCTTTGGGTAGCAGTCGGCGGAGAAGATTCTTCTAGGGCTGATGAAAACTTTCTCTTAGATGTAGCACTTTATGCTCAAGAATGGGGTGCATCCCGGTTCCGCTTCTGCGATACCGTAGGAGTTCTTGACCCTTTCACGACCTACACAAAGGTCAAACGGCTGGTTTCAGCTTTGATGATTCCCTTAGAAATCCATACCCACAATGATTTTGGTCTGGCAACTGCCAATGCCCTTGCGGGTATCAAAGCCGGGGCTTTATCAGTGAATACCACAGTCAACGGATTGGGTGAAAGGGCGGGAAACGCAGCGCTAGAAGAAGTTGTGATGGCGATCAAACGCATCTATGGCGTTGATTTGGACATCAACACTCGCAGTTTGCTGGAACTGTCTCAACTAGTTGCTGCTGCATCAGGTGCAGATGTACCACCCTGGAAAGCGATCGTTGGCGAAAATACCTTTGCTCACGAATCTGGCATTCATGCTCACGGAGTACTACAAAACCCCATCACCTATGAACCATTTGCTCCCGAAGAGGTGGGTTGGGAACGGCGTTTAGTATTAGGAAAACATTCTGGACGGCATTTGGTTTCAAACTTGCTAGAGCAGCATGGAATTTTCTTGAACTCCCAAGAAACCCAGTCTGTTTTAGACGCAGTGCGCCATCAATCGGTACAGAAAAAACGCAGCCTGACAACAGAAGAACTATTGAATTTGGTCAGAGAACAGAGGTATTCTCATGCAACGCGATGAATTAGAACTAAACTTGCCACCGGCTTTTGAAATTGGTGAAAAAGTCAGAGTTCGCAAACTGCTCAAGAACGATGGTACTTTTCCTGGTAAAGAAGTCGGGCAAGTTTTAGTCAAAAAAGGAGATATCGGTTACATAGCAAGTATAGGCACATATTTGCAGAGTTCATATATCTATGCTGTGCATTTCTTAGAAACAGGGTTCGTCGTCGGCTGTAAGAAAAATGAACTAGAATCTGTTGAGGAATCTCATGAAAGTAATGCTACGCATGAATGACGCCGGTACCTTAGTAGTCTACGTTGCTAAAAAAGACCTTGAGGAAGAAGTAGTTAAACAAACCGATGGAAATGATGGCAAGATTCTCACCCTAGCAAATGGTTGGGAATTGGAATTTCGTGATTTGCCAGACACAGCGAATTTACCGCAAACTGTAGAAGCTAAACGCCTCTCGTAAAAAAAAGTTAGGAGTGATGAGTTATGAATAATAATTTATGATTATTAACTCCTAACTTTTAACTCCTAACTCCTGCACAGACACAATTAATCGCGTCTCTACTCCTAACTTTTTATCAATCATGGGTAACAAGTATCTGACATTATCAGAATTGAATCTTGAGGGACAGTTACTAGGTTTTGTTGGTGGTCATCCAGGAAAATATAAATACTTGCAATTGGCAGTTCCATCTGGAAATGTGGAAATTAAACTGCCTAAAGAGTTGCGCCGTTCTCTGAGTTTATCCTTGGTTCCTGGCCAGCAAATTCGCGTTTGTGGTCATAGTAAGGTAGACTCGCGCACAAGTAAAATAAAAATCAAAGCCTATCGGGTGACACCAATTGATGCGTGTCCAAATCAAGATTTACCGCCTGAAACCAAAGCGAGGATTATGGTATGTCAAAAGTCAGGTTGTCTCAAACGTGGTGGTAAAGGGTTTTTATCAGAATTAGAAAAAACTTTGAGCGATCGCGGTTTGTTAGACAAAGTTACCATTGAACATACTGGTTGCCAAAAATGCTGTAGCAGCGCCCCCAACTGTGTTTTAGAACTTGGTAAAAAGAAATACAAGAATATTCAACCTGAAGCGATCGCATCTTTGCTAGAAGGTCACTTAACAGAGTAATAACTTTCTCTATCTATTCTTCAAACAATACACAACTTTGTAGGGGTAAAATTTTACCCCTACAAAGTTGTCGGTATCGGTAGCATCCTTGTCAAACTGTGATCGGCTAAGTTATAACTGCTGCTGCATTGCTAGTAAGAACCCGCATGGATACCTGAAATAGGCTTGGGAATTAGTAGAGGTCAAGGTATCCATGAAGGATAGGAGGGTGAGTGGCTATACTGCTTTGATGAGCAAGGTAATACATTTCTCACTCCAAAAGAACTTGTAGAACAAACAAGTATTCATGCCCAACAGGTACGACAGCAACGAGAATTAGTAGAATAACTCTTACACTTTTACCAGAAACGTTTTGGTGAATTATCCGATTAATGCTTTGTCGTAGAAAAAGTTAAAGTTGTAAAAGTGAGTAAAGACGCGATTAATCGCGTCTTTACTCACTTTTACATTCTTTTTCGGATATATCTATAGTCTGATATAGGTGTATCTAGAGCTTGCAGAATAACTAGCGTCTTGTCTGCTTGCGTTTGACAAATGTTATAAGCCTTATCGAGATTGTTTGGAGAATTGCCTGAGTAGTTTTTGTATTTGATAACTATCTTAGAGAAAAAATGCCCTTACTTTCTAGTAAGAGCATTGAAATTTACTTATTTAATGTTTATTGAGGAAATCTTTGGGGCTTGGGATACTTTTCGCTTAAGCTTTATCCAAAGTTCCATTACTCCAGCTATTATTTTTCCTGAGGATAATGTAGTCTTTTCTCGTGTCCATAATCACTGAAGATAAATTAAGCTGTATTGCGAATAGTCCCTACCCAATTGCTACAATAGACCTCTTGCGCCGTTTGCTGCCAGCTAAGGCCAGACCAACGATTCCTAAACCAGTGAGACTAGCAGGCTCAGGAGTCGATTGGACAATACCAGATTTATGAAATTCAAATGCAATGGTTTGTGTGCCGTTGAATTTGTTGGCATCATAGCCAGTGGTTAGCAACTGCTGCGTTACATTACCCTGTGCTAGAAACGAGATTCCATTAAGATATTTTCCAGAGTCAATAACATTGAGATTAAATGTATTGTCCTTGCCGTTATTAGTAAAGTAACTACTGGTCAAATCACCATAACCGACAACACCACCACCTTGTTTTACCTGAGTTTCGTAAGAAATCCATCCATCTCCTGCCAAACCACCATATCCAACACTGTAGCCTTCTTTGCTATCAGCAACTGTCTTTGCCTGAACACCACTATAAACACCTAGTTGTTGTACCCCGGAAGCATTCACTGAAGAGAAATGAATACCAAACAAATCTCCGCTACTCATAGCATTTTCAAAGGTCTTACCCGCCATGTTGAAGAACAAATCACCATATCCAATCTGACCACCAGCTGCACCCGCTTCAGCCTCTCCTGTCAACTTCATATTGCCATTGATTGCCACAATGACGCTGGTAGCAGTTTCTTTGATAGCCATACCAGAGATATCGTAGGGATTTACTGTCCCTGGTGCGGCACCAACCCAGTAGTTCCCGTTCATTCCATCTGTGTTTGAATCAAATGCATATTGCCAGCCGCTAGCATCAGTGGGGTTTTGACCCATAAAAAGACCAGTAGTGTCGTTCAGACACTCCAAAGATATGCTAAATGCTGTTCCCTTTAAGTCGGAGGCATATGCTCCTTGACCAGCCACAAAGAAGATTCCAAAAGTGGTAATGCCAATTTTCAGTAAATTGAATAAGCTGTGAGTTTTCATTATTTATAACCTGATTGATTTAGGGAATCACAATTTCCTGGACTTATCTATTTGTAATTGGAATTACAAAAACAAAAAAGCGTGATTCTTCTGAAAATATAATTTGGAAAAGTTAATGGTAATTTTATAAAACTCAAACAATCAATTACATATTTACTTGAAATTAGTTTTACTTTACCTAATTGTCTTCAATGTGAAATAGGAGTAAAGCCAAGTAGGCCTAGTAGCCTAAGATTTTTTGCACCCTTTTACTTAAATAGTTTTGAAAAATTTTTGGGTTTGTGTAAGCTTAATAAACCATATCCCGCCTGCATCTCCGTACAGGGCATCTAAACCCGCGATCGCTAGAAATTTGTTGTCTGCATTAATCTACTGGAGTTTAGACTAAAAGCAGGCGATCATTAACAAAGGATTGTACGTGTCGTTGTATAAAATTTTTGGAAGGGCAGTCTGCGCTTAACACAGACCCCTTCACCGGAAGATGAGAGAAGAACCACCAACTCTCACCTGCCAATATGAAACGTGCCAGACTCCAAGATTTTCGTCAAGCAGCTTATGAGCATTTAGGAAAAGCACATGACGCAACTTTTGAATTGACAGATGCGATACTTCTGAGCCGTAATGTGTACAGCTTGGCAAATTTATCACTATCACCAGTATTTAGACGTAAGTGGTCAAGCATTTACGTTAGCGAAGCGGGGCGCTTTTAGCGCACAGCATTAGAAGATAGCAGAAGCGACAAAATATTGATGCAGTTATACATCAAACAGATGCCAACACAGGGTCGTCCGTTGTTAACAGGCGACCACACCGCGTGGTCGCGCCCGGATGCGGTAACTCTACAGGAGAGGACAATTGAACACAGCAGTGTCACAGTAGCAGGAAACAAATCAATTAGCATAGGTCAGGGATATAGCACCATTGCTTGGATACTAGAGGATTCGGGCAGTTGGGCGTTACCCCTAAGACATGAGCGAATTACAAGGATAGGAAAACCCAATATAGAAGGCAGCTAGCTTGGCACGACTTATTTTTGAAGCCTAGCTAATTGTGAAACTTCAGAGTCTGGAGAATTCTCAGATCCTTCCCCATTGTCATTACGCAAGTTTCAGTTTTTCTTAGATCGGCTGGAGATACGGCTCATTCATTATAAAACTGCCGCCTGCTGTCATATAGGCAATTGAATTATAAACTGACTTCCTTTACCAACAGTAGAAAAACATTCCAATTTGCCACCATGTTTTTCGGTGATAATTTGATAGCTGATTGCCATGCCCATGCCTGTTCCTTTGCCTACAGATTTGGTGGTGAAGAAGGGATTAAAGACGCAGTTTTTAACTTCTGAAGGCATTCCTAATGCGTTATCAGCGATCGCAATTTCCACCAACTGCGAATTACTAACTGAGGTGCAAATTTTAATTTGACTTGGATTTGCCTTTATTTCCTCATCCGTGCGTTTGCTATTTGCTTCATCTAGGGCATCAATCGCATTTACCAAAATATTCATCAAAACTTGATTGATTTGTCCGGCATAACATTCTATTGGGGGCAAGTTGCCATAGTCTCGAATAACTTCAATTGCTGGACCTTGTGCTTGGCTTTTCAGACGATGTTGCAAAATTAACAGTGTACTTTCAATCCCTTCATGAATGTCAACTTTTTTGAATTCCGCTTCATCCATGCGGGAAAAGTTCCGCAGTGATAGCACAATGCTACGAATCCGGTCAGTCCCCATTTTCATAGAAGACAACATTTTCTGTAAATCTTTGATTAAAAACTCCAGATCGATTTCATCAGCTAGGGCTTCCACTTCTGGGTCATTGCTGGGATGGCGTTGTTGGTAAAGCTGGATCATCCGCAGCAAATCTTGAGTGTATTCATTTATGTAGATAATATTGCCGTGGATAAAGTTCACAGGATTGTTGATTTCATGTGCTACACCTGCCACCAGTTGACCCAGGCTAGACATTTTTTCACTTTGAATCACTTGTGCTTGGGTGCGCTGCAATTCACTTAAAGCTGTTTTGAGTTCAACAGTCCGGTCTTCCACTCGGTTTTCCAGCTCCGCATTACTGTTTTCTAAGGCGATGAATGAGTCGCGCAATTGCCCTGCCATGTGGTTAAATGAGTGGGCAAGAATGTTGAATTCTTCGATGTTGCCACATTTTACTGTCTGTTGTAAGTCACCGCCTGCCATTGCCTCACTAGCCTGATTCAAGTTCAGGATGGGACGCGCAATCCATCGGGAAGTGAAGACACCGATTGCCATTGCTACTACCAGCGCCCCAAAACAAAGCAGGATACTAATTTGGGTGTTGGCGTTGATCTGTGCCATGAAGGTGCTTTCTGGAACGCTGGTCACAATCAGCCAGTCCAAGCCATATTGGTCGCGCCAGGGAGCAATATGCACATGATAATTTTCTCCCTGAAAATTGGCTTGAAGTTCTTGGGTATTGGTGATGGAGTGAAGGTTAGGAATACTTTGTTGAAGCTGTTTAGCAATACCTTGCACAACTGGATTAGGACTGTCTATTGCTTTGAGGCGTTTAATTTCGTTATTGGTTACAGTAAAAGGCTGTTCCTGGCAGGAATTAGCAACCAACATACCATCCTGCTCCATAACAAACACTTGCCCAGAGTGACTGATATCTAATGTTCGCAAAAATTCGCTCAGTTTCAATAGATGAATGTCAACCCCCACCACGCCAATGAGCTTTTTATTAGCATCATAAACTGGGCTACCCGCAGATGCCGCAACATAGGGAGGATAGGCGGGATCGTAGTAGGTGTAGATGCGAGTCCAGATGGGTTTCCCAGCTTTGATAGGTTCAGTATATATCAGTTCATTGAGGGTGTCCCACGTAGCGGTGGACAAGATTTTAGTGGGGTTGCCATCATTGTCTGTCAAGTAAGTTGTCGAATTTTTCGGCAGGCTAGGTGTTTTGATGGTACTATCGTCGATAGTAACCGTCTTGCCATCGTAGCGTCCAGCTCCAGCCCCTTCCCCAGTTGCCAGATTCAAGCTGATATACGTTAGGTCATAGGCTTGCATTTGGTGCCAAAAGTATTTGTCAACAGTTTTGCGATCGCGCACATTTAGTAATCCCATACGAATTGCAGCAGCATTGATCTGGATGACTTTATGCGGAATTGACAGGTAGGCATCCAAATGCTGATTTACCTCACTACTGGTTCGCTTGATCAACTGCTTTGACAGATCCTGAACCGCTTTCTCACCATTTTTAAACGACAAATATCCGACCAACCCTACTGCGCCAAACACTTGCACTATGAAAGGAACGATGAGGACAAGCTGTAATGGCAATGCCCGGAATTTACTGAATGATGAGCGAGTCTTCATAAGCAGGAAACGTGAGTACATTTTAAAGGCTGCTGGCACGGCTTTGAACTCATTGAAACCAGCAAAAACTGTAGTCCTACTTAAGATAATTCCCCAAAAATTTCTAGATTGAACACAATCCGCACTGAATCTAAGTTCTGGAGTTTAGACTAGTCAGGAGCTAAGGGGTCGAAATCAATAAGCCTCCTGACGACTGACACCTTTATTCTGCTTTCTAGCTAAAGATGCAACCCTCTTAATCAAATCAATCTTTCCAACGCGTGTTGTAAATCATTCGTCACTTCAGCAACGGCTTGCCTAGCACCCAAACGATTTTCTTTATACGCTGGGTAGCGCTCAGAAACAGATATCGGTTTACCCACAGTAATTTTGACTTTTTGCTTACCCAATTGCGGACGCTGGACAGCTTTATCGCCTTTGATTTTGGCAATCATCTGCCATAAAATTAAAGTTGTCTCAGCAAACCTTTCTCCCGTTGGATTTTCACGAATATAATTACCAGAAACTGCTACAAAACTTTCTACTAAACGCATATGCCACATCCGCGCATTCGCTTCTTCCGCAACGCGATCGCCTAAAGCTTTCTCTACAGCGGATACTCCTTTTACATCCTTAAAATCTTCTCTAAATATATAATTCCAACCTGCTTGTTCTACCCGCCGACAGCGGTCACTCAAAGTACCTTTTGACTGCAAATCAAAATACTGTTCTGATATTAGTAACGCTGCATTTAACAAAGCTTGCAAACGAACTGCTAACGCTTCATTTCTATCTTCAATTTCTCCCACTACTGTTTTGGCATCCGGCAGCTTGAGATGATAAAACCGTGTGTAAAATTGTTCCATCAGCGAAAGTAAATGTTCTGCCAAAGTCAACAACCGAGGATAAAGCGACTCCACAGAAGCATGTTCCGATGGATTCACAGGTAAACCACTAGCCGCTTCCAATTCACTTAAAAGATTTGCGATCGCATCCCAAGGAGCATCAACGTAACTATATTTAATCCCAACTGGTACAATTAAAACCTGTTGGTCACGTCCAGCTTTGTGCAAATCTTCAGCACACCAAAAGCCTAATTGGGCGATACCAGGTTCGAGGGGGCTAATATTCTCTGATAAACCATTGGTAGCACCTTCTGGCGCAGCAGCCATCGGGAATTTCCCATTGGCAAACAAGTCACGCGCCGAACGTAACCCCGTCCAGTCAGCCTTACCCCGCTGAATCGGAGTACCACCTAAATGAGACATGATCCAGCCAACGTGGGCACCTGCCCATAGAGGAATGCCGCGATCGTAGATAAAATGAGCGTGAATCGGAAATTCTAGTGCTGTACCTTGCGATCGTGCTACCTTTGGCACCAGTTGAGACAGCAAGTAGCCCAAACAAAGTGGATCATCTGTTTTAGGATGGCGAAATGCCAGCATAAAACGGATCTTACCCTCCTGAAACTGGCGATAGACATCTACCAGAGCCTCTACATTGTCTGCTTCAATTTGGGTAATAGCTGTTTGCCAGTTTATCCAACTGGGTAGCAACAGATGGACAACTCGTAGTAATAAGGGGTTAAACGTCGGCGGAATAAATTCTAAGGGTGCTTGTGCTTGATAAATTACATCTGCCAAGGTAGTTCTCTCCTAAAGTTGTGATCAAAAAAGGCGGAAAGCTATAAATAAAAATGAAAAAGAAATAACACTGTATACTTTGTACTTCATCCTTAATACTTCATCCTTAATACTTCATACTTTAGTTGACATAGAAATTAGTGAGCAAAGAAAGGCTATAAACGATGCGACTGTCACAAATGTTATTCGTTACACTCCGGGACGATCCAGCTGATGCTGAGATTCCTAGCCATAAATTATTACTCCGTGCAGGTTACATTCGTCGCATCGGAAGTGGTCTCTATGCTTATCTGCCACTGATGTGGCGGGTACTGCAAAAAGTTTCCCAGATTGTGCGGGAAGAAATGAACGCTACAGGTGCACAAGAATGTCTCCTACCACAATTACAACCTGCTGATTTATGGAAGGAATCGGGACGCTGGGACACCTATACCAAAGCTGAGGGGATCATGTTTTCCCTAATTGACCGCCGTGAACAACAATTAGGATTAGGCCCAACTCATGAGGAAGTAATCACAGCGATCGCTCGTGATATGATTCGCTCTTATCGCCAACTACCACTCCACCTCTACCAAATTCAAACCAAATTCCGCGATGAAATTCGTCCTCGCTTTGGTTTGATGCGTGGACGGGAATTTATTATGAAGGACGGCTATTCTTTCCATGCTGATGAAGCCAGTCTCAAAGAAACTTACCAGGATATGTATAAAGCGTACAGCAATATCCTGCGACGTTCTGGTTTAGCTTTTCGGGCAGTGGAAGCCGATTCTGGGGCAATTGGTGGTTCTGGTTCCACAGAATTTATGATTTTGGCGGAAGCTGGTGAAGATGAAGTTCTCTACACTGAGGATGGCAAATACGCCGCTAACGTAGAAAAGGCTGTTTCTTTACCAATTGATGCCGAAACCTCACGGTTTACAACCTATGAGAAACGCGATACACCTGGAACAGAAACCATTGAAAAGGTTTGTCAACTCCTTAACTGTTCTTCCACTCAATTAGTGAAAAACGTTCTGTATAAGGCGGTTTATGCTAACGATAATACTTTACTTGTCCTAGTGAGTATTCGTGGTGATCAAGAAATAAACGAAGTTAAACTTCTCAATGAACTAGCAAAAAAAACAGATCAGTATGGGCGCACTTCAACAGTTTTATCTTTAACTGTTTCAGACATAAGCGATCAAAAGATATGGGCAACCAGACCTTTACCTCTAGGCTATATTGCTCCTGATTTCTGTAGCGATTATATTGCGGCTCGTAACTTTACAAGGCAAGAGCTTCAAGAGAAATTGGGATTAAATATGACGGAAATTGATGAAATTCTCAAAGAGTTACCATTATCTCCATCGTATAGCTTGTCTGACATAAGAACAGAAGTTGAGAGAAAATTTAATGCTTCTAATTTTTCTCAACAGATCAACCTGGACGAAGCACTTAAAAAAGTACGAATACTGCAATTACAGTATCCAATTGCTATTGAGCGGTATTTTGATAACACAGCCGTTAATTTAAAAAACTTTGTTACAGGTGCGAATGAAGCTGGCTATCACGTAGTTGGTGCTAATTGGGGTGAGCAATTTAAGTTACCAGAAAAAGCAGTAGATGTGCGGAAGGCAAGACCAGGCGATCGCGCCATCCATAACCCAGAACAAACTCTCTTCAGCGCCCGTGGAATCGAAGCAGGTCACATCTTCGAATTAGGTACTAAATATTCCGAAGCGATGGGAGCAACTTATACCAATGAACAGGGCGAAGAAAAGCCGCTAGTTATGGGTTGTTTTGGCGTAGGTGTGTCACGACTAGCACAAGCCGCCGTAGAGCAATCTTACGATAAAGATGGGATTATTTGGCCAGTAGCGATCGCCCCCTATCACGCGATCGTCACAATTCCTAACATTAAGGATGTAAACCAAGTTGAAATCGCTCAAAAACTTTACACAGAACTGAATCAAGCGGGAATTGAAACCCTACTAGATGACCGCGATGAACGGGCAGGAGTAAAATTTAAAGATGCTGATTTGATTGGCATCCCTTATCGGATTGTAACCGGGCGAGCGATCGCTAATGGCAAAGTCGAAGTTGTAGAAAGAGCCACCCGTAAATCTCAAGAAATTGTCATTGATGAAGTTACAACTACACTTCATAAGTGGATTACCGCAGCGATAGAGGGTAAAAATTAAACGCATAGGTGCTTCACCTTCCCCCAGGGTAAGGGTGCAAAGGTTTACGCAGAGGAATAAATACTTTATTTTGCGTTCCTCTGTGTTTTCCTAAGCGTTCCTTTGCTTTGTAAATTTAATTTTCAATCATCTCTATAAAGAATGAAATTTACATAATTTGGAGGTGACGGATTAGAAGTAAAAATTCTAGAATTGAATAAGGGACTTGCAGAATTAAAAATAATTGTATTTTGATGCATCAAGCCTCCTCCAAGTTGTGGGAAACTCTCCACTTATAAGTATCGTCTTTAACCAGGCTGCTCCTCACATAACTCCCATATCAGCCCTCAGTCAGGAAGGTTTTGAACATGAAAGACCAACAAGGATCTAATCGTATTTCTTCAGGCGCAATTGCAGCCGTGTCAGCAGTGGTTGTAGCGGTGGGCGGTAGTGTAGCTTGGTTTACTTCCCACTCCAGTAATACTCCCACACCGTCAAACCCCTCTCAACAGATCGCTCAACCAGTACAGCCATCAACTAGGCAGCCAGGTAATGAGCAAACGCCTAACGTTTATTGGCTAAGACCAAAGGACAAAAATATTGCTTTGGTTCCCCAGCCTGTTAAAGTGGCTTCTATACTACCCAACCAGCCTTTAGAAGCAGCTTTTCAAAGTTTGTTAGCAGGCCCACCAACAGGAGGGACAGATTCAACAACCATCCCTAAAGCAACCAAACTCTTGGGTTTGAAGTCAGAAAATAACGAGGTTCACGTTAATTTATCTGAAGATTTTACCAGCGGTGGTGGTAGCACCTCAATGATCGGTCGCGTAGGACAAGTTGTTTATACTGCGACAACTTTAAATCCCAAAGCCAAGGTGTACATTGACGTGAACGGTAAACCGTTGGATGTTTTAGGTGGTGAGGGTCTAGAGTTAGAACAGCCACTAACTCGTGAAAGCTTTCAGAAAAATTATCCGCTTTAAAAAAGTTAGAGACGCGATTAATCGCGTTTGTGGAGGAGTTAAGAGTTTTAACTCATAACTCATAACTCCTATTAAGCTTACCGATTACCATTTAACACACGAAAATTACGGGCTTGCTGTTCTAACCTTGTGGCGAGGCGATCGCAAACCCGATTACACAAATCAAAAATCATTTGATCTTCCACCCGGTAATAGGCGCAAGTTCCTTCACTGCGGCGGCTAAGGATACCTGCTTGCCACATTACCTTCAGGTGTTTTGACACATTTGCCTGAGAAGTCTGGGTTGCCTCTACCAACTCTTGCACGCATTTTTCTTCATCCCGTAATAAGTGGAGCAGCCGCAGGCGCATCGGCTCACTTAACAGGCTGAAGTATTCAGCTACTTGTTGCACCACTTCTGGCGGTAAAGGCAACGTTTGTTTCATCAGGATTAATCCGCAAGGACTGAAAGTTTTAACGATGACTCATTTGAGATGACTCATTTCATATATAGATTAATACTTAATCAGGGTTAATTCGCATCAAAGGTTGACCATATTCTACAGCGTCACCATTTTGGAGGAGAATTTCCATCACCTGTCCAGAGACTTCGGCTTCGATTTCATTCATCAGCTTCATGGCCTCAATGATACAGACTGTTTGACCCTTGCGGATGCGATCGCCCACTTCCACAAATGCCGCTTCCCCCGGTGCAGGAGCGCGATAAAACGTTCCCACCATTGGGGAAGGCACTTCTACTAATCTCTGATCAATGATTGAGGGATGATTTACTGACAACTGTAATTGTGTCCCAGTTCCAGTATTCTCAAATACGCGACCTGTGGCTACCTCTGTTACCGGACTCGTGGTGACCTGATTTGCTCCAGATGAACCCGATGTCAATCCCGAACCTACCACACCGCCTAAGGTCGCTTGACCTGCCGACAACACCTGATTGCTGACACTCACAGCCTTACGGACTGTTAGTTCAAAGTCATCGCTTTTGAGCGTAACTTCTACAATATCTGTTTGTGCGATAGTTGCCAGTAGTTGGCGGATTTCATTAAAGTCCAATGGCACAGTTTTTATTACCTCGACCTATCCGTAAATGAGCATCTTAAGTGTGGCAGGGATTTAATCCCTATGTAGGGATTTAAATCAGGAGCAAGCATCTCGTGGAGATGAAAGTTATTCCCTGCCTAAGTATTTATCCTCACGCGTATCAATCTTAATGCGTTCTCCTTGGGTGATAAACAAGGGAACCATCACAGTTGCCCCAGTTTCCACAATTGCTGGTTTTGTACCACCTGTAGCCGTGTCACCTTTAACGCCTGGGTCTGTTTGGACTATTTCTAGAACCACAGAATTGGGCAGTTCCACTTCAAGCACTTGCTCGCCCCAACGGATGACGCTGACTTCCATACCTTCTTTGAGGTATTTTATGCGATCGCCAATCTGCGTTACGCTCAATCTGCCTTCTTCATATGTTTCCATATCCATAAAGACAAACTCATCACCCTCTTTATAGGTATGCTGCATCGTGCTTTTTTCCAGAGTAGCTTGCGGCAATGTTTCGCCTGCTCGGAACGTTTTTTCCATCACGTTCCCACTCTGAACATTTCTCAGTTTGGTACGTACAAAGGCAGAACCTTTGCCTGGCTTAACGTGGAGGAATTCGAGCACTCGCCATACAGACCCGTCTAATACAATTGAAACACCAGGTCGAAAATCGTTACTGGAGATCATGAAACTTTCAAATTTTGGAAGACAATCGGCATTTATTGTACCCTTCAAGCGGGGTAATTAGTTATTATTTAGTCATTGGGCACTTGTTACTGAGCATAGCCGTTGGCGCAGCCTCTCGTAGAGAAGTATTCGGCATTGGGCACTTGTACTGAGCGTAGCCGTTGGCGCAGCCTCTCGTAGAGAAGTATTGGGCATTGGGCATTGGTTATTCTTTTTGTCTCCCCTTGTCCCGCTACTCCCTACTCCCCACTCTTTCTTAGCTTCCCATCTGCTAATCTGGCTCTTTGCATTTAATTTTGACTCAGCACCCAGCACGGGCTAAACGCCCTACTATCGCTAACAGCACTCCTACTGTGGGAAGATGATTGATGGGTTACGTCCAGTCAACAATTTAATGCTGCATTTGAGTTATCCCATGTCTAACCTATTAAAATCCTGGCTGAAGAACAGCCTAATGACAATATTGCTAGTAACAATATTTTTAGGCATAACTACAGCTGGGTGGACTCCCTCCAGTAGCGCCGCACTGCCAGCCGGCAACGCAATTACCGATGGCAAGGCTCTGTTGCGGTATGCACTCCCGATAGATAACAAACCTGTACGAGAATTACAAGCGAGTTTAGAGGACATCTCTGCCCAACTGCGGGCGAATCGGCGGTGGGGTGCTATTTCCAAAGACATCAGCCAAGCATCCCGTATTCTCGATAAACCCTCTCAAATATTAACAAGTGTTCCCGAAGAACGCCAACCCCAAGCCGAAGCTTGGATTACCGAGTTAAAATCTGGGGTGGCTAAATTGCAAGAATTGGCAAACAGCAAAGATAAAGAACAAGTTCTGCAAGACAGAGGCAAACTTCTAAATCTCATTACTCAGTTAGAAGAGTCAATGGTGAAAGAATTCCCCTTTGAAGTACCTGCCCAGTACAGTAACCTACCACAACTTAAAGGTCGTGCCACTGTAGAATTCAAAACCAATAAAGGCGATTTGACCCTCGTAGTGGACGGTTATAGCGCCCCTGTCACTGCTGGTAATTTTGTAGATTTGGTGCAGAGGGGTTTTTATAATGGTTTAGAGTTTACCCGTTCTGAAGAATCTTACTTTCTGCAAACTGGAGATCCAGCCGGCAAAAACGTGGGTTTCATTGATCCAAAGACGGGCAAATATCGCGCCATTCCCTTAGAAGTCTTAGTTCAGGGTGATAAAGCACCTACCTATGGCATTACACTAGAAGAAGCTGGTCGTTATATCGATATGCCAGTTCTGCCTTTCTCTGCTTTTGGTGCAGTGGTGATGGCTCGTCCCGAAAGTGAAGTAAATGGTGGTTCATCACAATTTTTCTTCTTTTTGTTTGAACCAGAACTCACCCCCGCCGGACGCAACCTGTTGGATGGTCGTTATGCCGTTTTTGGCTATCTCACCGAAGGCAAAGAAATTTTGGATAAACTGAAGGCAGGTGACAAAATTGAATCGGCAACTGTGGTTCAGGGAATAGAAAATCTGGTTGAGCCGCAAGCAGCATAAGAGGAGAGCAGGGGAAGCCGGAAATGAGGCAGATGAGGGAGAATAATTACTAACTCTTAACTTCTAACTCCTAACTCCCCTGACTCAGATTCCCAGCGGTGAACACCTGATCAACTGTAATCGCTAATTCTGGAAAAGTCCGTGCTCCAATTTGGTCACTATCGATAAAAACTGTTTCTTCGTAAAATCCATATTCCAGTAGTAATACTGAAACTTTTGCTTTTAAAGGGTCTACAATCCAATATTCAGGAACCTCTAAGGCTGCGTATTCGGAGCGTTTATGACGATAATCCCGTTTCACCGATTCTGGACTGACCACCTCGACAATTAGTAACGGGGATGACTCAAATACTGCTGAGGCATTGAACAATTCTCTAGCTTGCTCCAGTAGTTACTACACACAAATCAGTCAACCTAGATTTATTTATACCCGTTATCACCCCACTTTCCCGGAAACATAGCCAAGTAGAGCTACAACGTTTGATTTCTGCGTCTAGCAATTGCTAAATTTATTGAGCAATTAGAAAATATTGAATAGTAGGTGGATTCATAAACTCTAGCTTGCCATCCACCAGTTCATAATGAAGATCGTTGCCATGATTATAGGTTAAGTATTCCTCAAATGTGATGCTGGTTACTGGTGTTGTTACCATCCCAACTGACTGCTAGACAATACTTTATATTAAACAGTAAAGCAAATCATCAGTTTTCTTAGTAATTTTGCAACACGGAAAACCGATTGTGAACAGTGAGTTATCTTCCCTACAAGTACAAGATATCGGAGAACAAGGTCTTTTAGAAAGATTGCAGCGCTTCTGTCCTCCAGAAATTATTGGAGATGATGCAGCAGTACTTGTGACTGCACCAGAGCATTCTTTAGTGGTGACTACAGATGTGCTGGTTGATGGCGTACATTTTAGCAATGTCACCACTTCCCCAGAAGATGCTGGTTGGCGAGCTGCTGCTGCCAATTTATCAGATTTAGCAGCAATGGGTGCTTCCCCATTGGGAATCACCGTCGGGTTGGGACTCCCCGGTGAAGTTAGGGTGAGTTGGGTTGAGCAACTATACCAGGGAATGACAGAATGCCTGCAAAAATACAATACCTCAATTGTCGGGGGTGATATTGTGCGATCGCCTGTAATTACTCTGGCAATTACCGCTTTTGGTCAAGTTAACCCAAGTCAAATTATCCGGCGTTGTGCTGCTGTTGTCGGGGATGCGATCGTCGTTACAGGTGTTCATGGAGCCTCCCACGCTGGCTTAGAATTGCTCTTACATCCCGAATTGGGACAAAACCTCAACAACGAAGAAAAGACGGCTCTAATCCGCGCACACCAACGCCCACAGCCACGGTTAGATGTCTTACCAATCCTTTGGAAAATCTTAGCATCCCCATGCCCTATGCCCATTGCTGGTATGGATAGCAGCGATGGTTTGGCGGATGCGATTATCCAAATTTGCCGTGCCAGTGGCGTTGGCGCTGTGCTAGAACGCAGACAAATTTCCTTCCCAGCAGCTTTTGACCATTGGCTGACACCAGAGCAAGCGCTAAAATATACTTTATACGGTGGCGAAGACTTTGAATTAGTGCTGTGTTTGCCACAAGAGCCAGCATTAGCTTTGGTGCAACATCTTGGTAAGAGGGCTGCGATCGTGGGCAAGATTACACCTGGATCAATAGTACTATTTCACGACGAACAAAAAAAATTCCCTGACCAAGTTCTAAATCTTAGCCAGGGATTTCAACACTTTAAAAGTTATGAGTTATGAGTTTTAATTCCTCACTCCTAACTCTTTAATTAAACCCACTTCTGGGCTACCAATTCTGCCAAATCCAAGACTCGTTGGCTGTAACCCCACTCGTTGTCATACCACGCCATAACTTTTACTAAGTCATTGCCCATAACCAAAGTCAAGCTGGCATCAACAATCGAAGAAGCATCACTACCTTGATAATCGGAAGATACCAGTTCTAGATCGCTATAGTCCAAAATACCTTTGAATGAACCTTCGGCAGCATCTTTGAAAGCTTGGTTAACTTCTTCAGTAATAGTACGCTTCTCAACCTGAACTACGAAATCTACCATTGAGACGTTCGGGGTAGGTACACGTAAGGCAACACCATTTAGCTTGCCTTTGAGGTCTGGGATAACCAGCGCCACTGCTTTTGCTGCACCAGTGGAGGTGGGTACAATATTGATCGCTGCTGCCCTCGCCCGTCGCAAATCCCGGTGAGAAGCGTCTAGCAAGCGCTGGTCACCTGTATAGCTATGGGTGGTGGTCATCGTACCTTTGATGATGCCGAACTTATCGTTCAACACCTTGGCGACGGGCGCCAAGCAGTTGGTAGTACAGCTAGCATTACTGATAATGTTGTGTATGTTGTGATCATAGTCGTGATGATTCACACCAATCACAAAAGTGCCATCCTCGTTTTTACCAGGAGCGGTAATCAGAACTTTCTTAGCTCCAGCATTCACATGCTTCAGCGCTCCTTCTTTGCTAGTAAACACCCCCGTTGCTTCGATAATTAGGTCAATTTCCCAATCTCTCCAGGGCAACTTTTCTGGGTTGCGATCAGATACGCACTTAATGGTCTTACCGTTAACGATGATAGAGTTATCATCGGCACTAATCTCAGCATCTTTGATCTTCCCTAGCATCGAGTCATACTTCAGCAGATGAGCATTGGTTCTAGGGTCTGACGTGTCATTAATAGCCACAAGGTCGATTTTACTATTCTCTCTACCCACCCAGCAGCGCGCAAAGTTACGTCCAATCCGCCCGAAACCGTTGATTGCAACTCTAATCACAGTGTCTTGCCCTCTGTATTTATGCTTATATGTTGATATCGTTGACCCCAATCATATCGCAAAGGGGGGGAGCAATAATAACCATAAACTGTTAGATCAATAAAAAAACACATAATTTATTCAGATTTGTTCGAGTAGAGATTGTTGTTAGTGATATATGATCTGACCGATTCCGGGACTAAATAACGAATTGACTGGCGTTCGCGGCAAAATTTGCGAATTAGACTTGACGAAACTCCTACTAAAGGTATATTCAAGAATTGCCAGTGAATAGTGTATGACTGTTCCCTCAGTTGTTGCTCCACTTGCTTGCAGATTAATTTGCTTTGAGTTATAGTCTCACCACCTAGCAGTCGGGGTGCGATTAACCAATCACACATTTGTGCTAGTTCGTATCCACGGTACCAACGGGGTAAGGTTTGGAAAGTATCCAAGCCTACAATCCAGTACCAGTGAGTATTTAGGTAAGAAGCAGATAAGTCGATCAGGGTGTTAATCGCATAGGAAGTCCCAGAGCGATTTGCCTCCACTAGTGAGACGGTAAACGTTGGGTTGTCTTTTATGGCTAATTGCAGCATTTCCACACGATGCTCAAACAAAGCTGCTTCTTTGTGAGGAGGATTTAGGGATGGCACCCAAATTACCTTTTCAAGGGATACTTCTTGCATTGCTGTCTCAGCTACGAGCAGGTGTCCCCAATGAATTGGATCAAATGTGCCACCAAAAATTGCTAGTTGCTGCATCCAGTTATGCCTGGGTTTTATGCAATTGAAAAATAGTTTCATTACCAATGTACTATTGTACTCAATTCACGCCTAGACTTAGTGCAATTTTAAATAAGTTTCACTAAACAATGTATTATGTAGCCAATTCCAGTAAGGTAGCCAAAAATATGTATTTGACATTACAAGAATTTCTTTCCCGATGTAGCCAAAATTTTGAGAATAATCTTAAGAACAGTTCAAAAATAGCAAAAACCTCCAACCAAGGTAAAATCATTCTGAACCAGCAAAACCAGAGCAGAAACATCATCTGGGCATTAAACATAAACATGATATAGGAGCAGTTACGGTAAAAATCAAATTCCTGTTATGATACGCGTGTCATTTGTGATTATGGTGTGGTGTGGTGTAAGAGGAGCAATAAATGACTAATTCAGTAGATTTTAGTGGTAGACCATTTCATTTCATTGGCATCGGTGGCATAGGTATGTCTGCTCTGGCATACGTTCTCACTAAGCGTCAATTTCCAGTATCAGGTTCGGATCTTCGTCCGAACCACATTACGCACAAATTGGAATCTATTGGTGCTCATATTTTTGGTAGACAAGAGGCAAGCAATCTCGAATTCTTTCGCCCTCAGGTATTGGCTAATGCAGTAGTATTAAATTCACAAGAACAATTACCTACTGCTACTAAGTCAAAACTACCTCAAGTCATTTGTTCAACAGCAATTAACACGAATAATTTAGAATACAAAGCAGCACTGGAATTAGGTTGTCCAATTTTACATCGTTCAGATGTACTAGCCGCCTTAATTTCCGATTACTACAGTATTGCAGTGGCAGGAACACACGGCAAAACTACAACCAGTAGCATGATTGGCTATATGCTTCTGGAAGCTGGTCTAGATCCAACAATTTTAGTGGGTGGCGAAGTCAAAGCTTGGGAAGGTAATGCTCGATTGGGACAAAGCCAATATTTGGTGGCCGAAGCAGATGAATCTGATGGTTCTTTGGTAAAACACGCTCCAGAAATTGGCATCATTACCAATATTGAACTCGATCATCCTGACCATTACGATACATTAGAAGAAGTCATTGACATCTTCCAGACATTTGCTGAGGGTTGTAAAACGTTAATAGGTAGCATTGACTGTGCGACAGTGCGCGATCGCTTGCAACCCACAATCAGCTACAGTTTATACTCAGATACCGACGCTGACTACACTGTGACTAATATTGATTATCGTGCTGATGGCACCACGGCTTTAGTTTGGGAAAGAGGCAAAGCTTTGGGCGTATTGAAGTTGCGGCTGCTCAGTCGGCACAATCTCAGCAACGCTCTAGCAGCGGTGGCTGTTGGTCGGGCGTTGGGCTTAGAATTTGGAGCAATTGCCAAAGGCATCGCCACCTTTGAAGGAGCAAGACGACGCTTTGAGTTCCGAGGTGAAGTTGATGGTATTACCTTCATCGATGACTATGCTCATCACCCCAGCGAGATTCGTGCTACTCTAGCCGCAGCACGCTTACAGGCAAGACCAGGGCAAAGAGTGGTTGCCATCTTCCAACCCCATCGCTATAGCAGGACACTGACCTTTTTAAAAGAATTTGCCGAGTCTTTTACCCATGCTGATTTGGTTGTGCTGACTGATATTTACAGTGCAGGCGAACCCAATTTAGGGCAAATTAGTGGTGAATATCTAACGGCGGAAATTGCTAAACAGCATTCTCCTGTAGTTTATCAACCAACTTTACCCGCAGTGTGTGAGTACTTGCTGCAAACACTACGCCCAGGAGACTTAGCGCTATTTTTGGGGGCTGGGAACTTGAACCAGGTGATTCCTGAAGTAATTACAACACTTTGTGAGCCAGCTAAAGCCACATCCTAAGTGGAGACTTTGCGAAGTTTTATTTCTGAGCAAAGCGCCCCTCTAGCAACGGTTTCATAGGTTAACTCTATTACCGTATCTTTGCGGTAAATAAATGTAAAAATTTTACCAAAACAAAGTAAAGATGACCATTTCCCAGGCAGCTGGAAACGTCTGCACAGTTTCTGTTTTGAATACAAAGAAACACCAAACAACTAATTCGGTGGAGAGTGAAGTAATTTACTTACCCAGTACTGATTGTGTGATTAAGTCCCAGGCTTCCTTGTCAGCGTTTACTTCCTATAGGGTTGGGGGAGCTGCTGATTTGTACGTTGCCCCCCGAAACTTAGAAGCACTGCAAGCAAGTCTTAAATACGCAAAAGAACGTAATTTAAAGGTGACAACACTGGGAGCAGGTTCTAACTTGCTAGTGAGCGATCGCGGTATATCAGGTTTAGTCATTGCTACTCGTCATCTCCGCTTCAGCAACTTTGACCTCCAGACAGGTCAATTAACCGTTGCTGCCGGAGAATCAATTCCCAGCTTGGCATGGGCGGCAGCAGAATTAGGGTGGGAAGGATTGGAGTGGGCTGTTGGTATCCCTGGAACAGCAGGAGGTGCCGTGGTGATGAATGCAGGGGCACATAATAGCTGTATCGCAGATATGTTAGTTAGTGCCCAGGTACTTTCACCCGATGGGACGCTAGAAACTATTACCCCGGAACAGTTAAGTTATAGTTACCGGACTTCATTATTGCAAGGTGGCGATCGCATAGTCACCCAAGCTACCTTACAACTCGCGCCAGGTGCGGAGCCAGCAAAAGTTATAGCAATCACCAAACAACACAAAAAGCATCGGTTGAGCACCCAACCATACAACTTCCCCAGTTGTGGCAGTGTGTTCCGCAATCCCAAACCTTACACCGCAGGCTGGTTAATTGAACAAACTGGTCTCAAAGGCTACCAAATTGGTGGAGCACAAGTAGCACTACTCCATGCTAATTTTATCGTCAACCGTGGTGGGGCAAAAGCTAGTGACATCTTCTGTCTCATTAGTCACATCCAACATCAGGTACAAGAACGTTGGTCTATTCGGTTAGAGCCAGAAGTCAAAATGCTCGGAGAGTTTCAAGCTGCTTGTTGAAACTTTCAATCTCGGAAATGGAGCGTTAGAGATTTGGAACTGGAAAGATGAAGGAGACAGAGTGTAACCAATGCCCAATACAACTCTTGGAGAGGCTGCGCCCTAAGCGTAGCTATGCCGCAGGCTTTACGGCTCCTTTTGGCTTCGGTTCCATCGAGCCTAGGCGTGATGCTCAAGGCAAGCCGCTTAGGACAAACTCAGTACAAGTGCCCAATGCTAAGATGCATTAATTATTGGTAAAAAAAGAGGCAAATTACTTACCGCATCTATAATTGAATTTGATTTGTTATTCAACGCACAAGCGTACAACTAATTATGACAGGAAAAGGACAGGGATTCGGCTTTGGTTTAGGAAAAATGAAGGAACTGGCCGAAGCTTTTAAGAAAGCCCAGCAAGTTCAAGAAGGCGCAAAGCGACTTCAAGAAGAATTGGAGCAAATGGAGATTCAAGGAGAATCTGGCGGTGGTTTGGTGAAGGTGATTGTCAGTGGTAACCAAGAACCCAAGCGGGTGGAAATTTCTCCAGATGCTTTAGCCGAAGGTGCAGAAGTACTTTCTGATCTGGTGACAGTGGCAATGAAAGAAGCCTATACCAAGTCCACTGCAACAATGCGGGAACGTATGGAAGAATTGACCAGTGGACTGGAACTTCCTGGATTTTAGTCAAAAGTCATTGGTCATTGGTCTAATGACTTTTGACTTTTGACAAAAGGCAAAAAATATCTATGGCTTACAAGTTGCTATTTGTCTGCTTAGGTAATATCTGCCGATCGCCATCGGCAGAAAACATTATGAATCATTTAATTGAGCAGGCTGGCTTGAGCGATGGCTGTGCCGATCCCAAACGTGTCCGCATCCTTTGTGACTCTGCTGGTACATCTAGTTATCACATTGGTAGCCCACCTGACAAACGCATGAGTGTTGCAGCTGCTACAAAGTTGGGAATTAAACTGCGTGGTCGAGCCCGCCAGTTTCAAGAGTCAGACTTTCAAGACTTTGATTTGATTTTGGCGATGGATCAAGAAAATTATGAGAACATCCTCACTCTTGATCAAACTAAACAATATCAGTATAAAGTGCGTTTGATGTGCGAGTTTTGCTCTCGACACACTCTAAAGGAAGTTCCAGATCCCTATTACGGTGGTCAACAGGGATTTAATCAAGTTATTGATTTACTGATTGATGCTTGCGAAGGTCTGCTTACAAAAGTTATGAGTTATGAGTTAGGAATTAGGAATTAGGAGTTTTAATTTCTCACTCTTAACTTCTAACTCCTCACTTTTTTTATTCCACCAGACCATGCTTAATCGCAAAACGTACTAATTCCGCTCGGTTGCTGGTTGAAGTTTTTCTCAATAAACTGCTAACATACTTTTCCACTGTTCGAGGACTCAGATATAGCTGATGACCCATCTCGGCATTAGAAAGACCATGAGTCAATAACTCTAAGACTTGCTGTTCTCTATGAGTTAGGGATGAGTGCAAGTGGGATTTCTGAATTTGAGTGGACAAAGAATTATGGGCATCCACCGCTTTTGTCGAGGTGGAAAGACCCAAACTATCTTTATGAGAAAAGCGGTACTCTGATTGAATGATTTGCGATCGCTCTAAAAGATTACGGATTGCTGCTGCTAACTCTTCCAGTTCAAAAGGTTTGGGTAAGTATAAATCGCACCCTGACTGGTAGCCCATAATTCTTTCCTGGGTCTTAGTTCGGGCTGTTAATAAAATTACAGGCAATAACCGAAATACTGGTTGTTGACGCACCCGGCGCACTAGTTCGTAGCCATTCATCTGTGGCATGGCGATATCCGTGACAATCAAATCCGGATGATACTCATCCACCATAGCCAAAGCCTCTTGACCGTCATTAGCCGTAATCACCGAGTAGCCAGACAGTTCAAGATAGTCGCTAATATACAGACGAGTGCCCAAATCATCATCCACTACAAGGATCGTCAAGGGCATGGACAATACACCCCAAGCTTTTTTTTACTCAGAAATTTGCTTCTACGTATTCCATCAGTGAACACAGGCAAGAATAGTGTTCTTATGTTTCATACTATGACAGGATTACCAGCTAATGAATGCCTTTAGAGTTGATTTATAAAGGAAATCTTAAATCTTTAGGAATAGGGTTAAATATTATAATTCACCTTTGACTTATTATGCTGGGGAGGTACAGAAAGTTTTGTAATTTGTAACAATTCATCAATAAGGCAGAGCAAATGCTCAATATAGTGTAAATTAATATTGACATAATTAATAATTTTCCAAAAGAAAAGTAACTATAAATATGTTTTATCGTTTGTCCTTTGTGATTAGTTTTTAGCTAATCACTAATGATTATTGGCTCCAGGTAACTTAAATTTGCCAGAAAACTTTTAATTACGAACTTAGAAAAGTTAAATTAGTGATATACAGTTCAGCATTTATAGCGGTTATAAGATATACCCTATATTTTACAAGCCAATCCAAATATTTTTTGAGAATATTTTTGGTAACTCTGCTATAATCACGCTCTGTCTGAAATGACAATAGTGCTTAAAAACAAAAGCTAATATGTTACTGAATTACCAGTATCACGCTTACCCGAATACCAATCAAAAACTAGAACTGAATAGTTGGTTGCGAGTTTGCCGATACTGGTACAACAAGCAACTGGGTGAGAAATTTGATTGGTGGGAAAATAACTGCAACAGTGTCAATGCTTGTCGCCTTGTTTGCTCGTTACCAGAACTGAGGGATAATCCGAATTTCTCCTCTCAGAAAAAACAGCTTCCTGTTATCAAGGAGGACTTGACTTATATTGAATATTCTAGTGAATCGTTAAAAGAGGTGTAGGTAGTTCACGTACATTAAAAGCACACAAAATTATCAATGAGCGACAACAACGAAGGTTACAAAGTTATTAGCGACAACCGCCAAGCCCGTTATTTGTATGAAATTCTGGAAACTTATGAAGCTGGAATTGAATTGACAGGAACCGAGGTTAAGTCGATTCGTGCGGGTAAAGTCAATCTCCAAGATGGCTATGCTTTGCTTCGCAATGGCGAAGCATGGTTGATCAATGTGCATATCTCACCTTACAACGCTAGTGGACAATATTTTAATCATGAACCACGCCGTACACGCAAGCTGCTGCTGCATCGCCAAGAACTCCGCAAGCTAATTGGCAAAGTAGAACAGCAGGGTTTAACTTTAATCCCTTTGAAAATGTATCTCAAACGAGGCTGGGTAAAAGTGAGTATAGCCCTTGGCAAAGGTAAAAAGCTCCACGATAAGCGAGAAGACCTCAAACGACGCCAAGATCAGCGTGATATTCAACGGGCTATGAAAAGCTATTGAGGATCGGTTTGCTAAACTACCACAGTAAGAGTGAGAAACTGATTGCTGTGAAAATTATGTTGTATGTCTACAGCCTGAGTTCTGGAAATGCCTAGTTTATAGCCGCAGATTGATTTTGTTAAGGTTGGGACTCGATACAGTGGTGAGTAACTTCGGATGGCATCAGGAATTTTCAGATTTATGAAAAGTAATTTCATTACATTTGTTGGGGCTGGCGTTCTCAGCTTGAGTATGGGAATTTTACCCTTAACTCTATCTGCACAAGCTCAGACAACTAATGACTCCGGGGCCACTACTGCTCCAACAACGACCACTAATGAGCGCAACGATTTTAATTGGGGTTGGCTAGGATTGATTGGTTTATTTGGTCTAGCTGGGTTGGCTGGCAAAAAGCGCGATCCTCAACCGACTGCTTATCGCGACCCTAATGCCCCAAGTGCCACTACCTACAGAGATTAGACAATTAGACAATTCAAAATTTAAAAGTTGTCAGTTGTTCAGTAAGACAACAACTGACAACTTATTGATGTTAGTTTATTGCTGGTTCTGAGTTAGTTGAACTTGTCTGGTTTTGAGCTAAAGGTGTCCAATAGCTGGCAATTAAGGCAACGATGAGCCACCAGAGAGTATTGACTTCAGGACGATACCAAACAGTATCTACGGTGCCGTGAGCTAGCATACCCAACAAAATAGCGATCGCCCCAATTAACCAAAATCCCTCTCCACTTCTCAATCGTCGCAATCGTCGCACTTGTAGTAATGCCGTATTAAATGTGACAATTATTAGCCAGAGAAAGCAAGCTAAACCAACAAAGCCAGTTTCTACAGTCACTTCAAATAAAATCGAATAGGCACTTAAAGCAGTGTAACGAGGGCGTTGGTAGAGGGGATAAACTTGATTAAAAGAGTTGTGACCAGGGCCAATGCCGAAAATCGGGCGATCGCGAATCATCTCAAAGACAGCATCCCACACATTTCGGCGAAAATTATTACTGCTATCTCCACGGTCAGCAAAAATACTGAATACTCGCAGGCGGACTGGCTCTACAAATATCACTGCTAGTATTAATACCCCGATCAAACCTCCCAACACAATCGGTAGTGACCAAGTACGCCAAAAAAGAGGCATTTGGTCGCTTTTCCAATAAACTAGCGATGCCATCACAGCCAAAACTGCCACCACTAGTCCAATCCAACCGCCACGACTAAAAGTCAGGATCAGGCAGGCAGTATTGACAATCAACATTGTTAATCCTAAAGCTTTTTTGAGCCAGCTTTGCCATGCAAAAATTGCCACCAAGCTAAAAATTACTGCTGGTAGGAGGTATCCAGCCAATAAGTTGGGATTCTCTAAATAACTGTAGACTCTTGTAGTCTTAGACAGAGGAGATTCTGGATCAACCCAAGTTGCCAGTGCTGTGGCTCCAAAAAACCATTGCCGCAATCCATATACACTGACAATTAACGATACGTGTAGGTAAAGGATGATAATCCAAGACCGGAGGCGAGGTGACCTCAGTATCCTCGCACAAAGGGTAAATAGTAGCAAATACAAGGTCAACGTTGCCAAGTCGTTAAGTGCCGCCTTTTTCACTGGTGATAATGCTGTTGCGACTGCGGCAATTCCCCAGTAGAACAATACCAGCAGGTGAATGGGAGTGACTGACGAGACATTTGCTGGTGTTGCTTCATCAGATAAAGTCAACAACAGCCAAAATACCACACAAGCCAACAATAACAAGCCTACCAATGTACTCGAAGCAAAAGGTGCAAGCGCATATACTAAACTCAGTAAAGCCGCTGCGATCGCATCTCCCCACTGAATCAAGACGCTGGTTTGCCGCCAAGAACTTAACAGTCCCACTAGAGAACGGTGTACGTAACTGGTAGCAAGATATTCTTTGAGCGGTAAAGATGATAAAGTAAATCGTTGCCAGACTAAATTCATAAAAAACATTGCGATCAATTAGCCTGCCGACGCAGAACTTGGAATTGATCATAATGCGTATAGCTATAAAAAGGTAATAATGTAGATTGCAATTTAGTGATGATGCTCTTACTCATGCCCATCAGCTACCATCTGTAATCTAAAGCTCCCTGCTTTTCTCTAGTGCGAAAGTAAATAAATGTCAGTAATTGTTAGCTTTTTGACTAGTGTTGATTAACCCTTCACGTACTTAGTACACAACTAAAGTATGAATTTGTCTTTTCCTATCCCCTATCACCTGTAAAATGTTCCCTAATGGCTGTAATCAGACATCGCTAATTGCTTGTGAGGAAGTCGCCAATTGCAATGGCAAACAAAGCACATAACGATATCCTGATTCTGGTGAACCTTGAATTAAAATATGTCCACTATGCAATTCTGCCAGTTGACAACTTAGCAATAGACCCAAGCTTTCACGAGAAAGACTTCCATGTGATTTAGCTAAATTTATACCCGAACTAGCAGCAAATAAATTTGCGTGGGAATCACTCAAATTTTTTGAATTGTCCACTGCTACTGATGAAATATCTGGTTGCTCCTGGCTTTGTGCACGAGTATTGTAAGTTGCTACTTCACCTGTCAACTCCAGCAAGGACAAAGAATTGAGACGGAAGTAGGGATCAACCTCAGTGATCCCGTCCCCTAGCCAGGGATGGGAAACCCAAATAGTAATGTTGAGCGTATCTTCCTTGTAAGAGACATGAATGCGAACAATGCTACCTGTAGCCGAAAGTTGAATCACACTGAAAACCAGGTGATAGAGGATTTGCCGCACTTTGTCTTTATCTAAAGGCAAAATGCGATTGCGTCCCGGTTCTATAGAGAGGCGAATATCTTGCTCACGGCGATTAGCCGCTTCTTCTAGGGTATTGATAGCTTGTTGACACAGCATTTCGATATCCACAGGAGCCAGATTCAGCACAGTTGAGTTTTCATCCATAGCTCCTAGTTCGGTAATTTCGTTTACTAGGGAAAGTAAGTAGCGACCACTGTGTTGGATAATTTCTAAATATTCTCTCTGTTTAGGCATTAAAGGCCCATAAATCTCACGTCCTAAAACACTAGCCATACCAAGTACAGATGTTAAGGGTGTGCGTAACTCCTGAGTTAGTTGAGCCAAAAGTTCCAGTTTCAACTGCTTGGTAGAAATAGAGTCGCTATCTTTAGTGCGTGGGGTGATTTTAATCTCAGCGTTACGTTCGTCATTGAGTGAAAATATCGGAGCGCTCTTAGGAGTGTTTGATTCGAGTTTCCCTTGCAAGAGTCGGTTACGTTCAAATTCACTCATGCTCCAACGAGCTATGATTTGTAAAAACTCAATGTCTCGGTTTGTAAAATTGCGCGGCACTAAATCCATCACCGCTAATGCACCTAAACAATGTCCCTCAGCATCAATCAGTGGCGCTCCTAAGTAAGCACGAATACCATAATCCTGCACCAACTTACTGCTAGCAAGTGCTAGATCTGTAAGGTTATGTGTATCATTAATTACAAATATTTGTAAACTTTCTACTACCTGAGTACAAAAGGATTCCCGACGTGACAGTTGGCGGCTTTGTGCCAAATGGTTCATTAGTCCCAGCCTAGATAAGCCCACCGCCGACTTGAACCAGTGGCGTTCTTGATCTATAAATCCCAATATGGAAATTGGTGCTTCCAAAAAGTGGGCAGCAGTCTGTGTGGCTTCTTCAAAAACCGGAATCGTTTCTGGCTGTCGCAAACCTAAATCTGACAAAGCTTTGAGGCGTTGTTGTTCTCTTGATTCATGAGAATCCCAACCATCCTTTAGGGCAAATAATTTGTTTTCAGGCTCTATCATTGCCACTGCTACCTTAATAATTTCTCGATACTGTAATTGATATAAGCCCTATTTCTGGGTTATCAATTGCTATTTTTAAGCATTCCCTAATTTTGCCTCTGACAAACAAATTTGGGGCAAAAATTTTTTATCCCTTCCATTAAGTCGGTGAGGTGGTATTTACAACTTCCTAGCTACTGATACTGAATGTTCTTTATTTAGCACTGGTGTAGTCTTTAGTGCTTGAGATTTTACAATCAGACTGCGTTAGATTTGGATTCAGCTAGGGTAACCTAATGCTAAGGATACAATACAAAGGGGCTATCATTTTTTATGTACAGAAGAAAGAATTCTGACTGGCATATTAGAAGTAAATTTACTTATAAAAACTATATTAATGTAATTTTTATAGCCATTTTTACTGATAACAGCTAGCACCGATGACTGACAATCCTAGATAGTTAATATAAGTCTCTATCCAAGAGATTAAACCTATTACAATTTCTTCCTGAAAACTGTGCAGGGTTTTCTATTTTTTCCATGCAAGGAATATTTTTTTAAGGACAACTGGTAATGAATAAAATGACTATTAGAGTTCCTTTTGTAGACCTGAAGTTACAACACGAACCAATTCAAACGCAATTGCAATATGCAATCCAATCTGTATTGGAACAAGGAGATTTTATTTTAGGGCAAGCCCTCTCAGATTTTGAAGCAGCATTTGCGGCAGTGTCTGGGGCAGAATATGGAGTTGGTGTTGCATCAGGAACAGATGCGATCGCTCTCGGATTGCAAGCGTGTAATATTGGTGCTGGCGATGAAGTGATTTTACCAGCAAACACTTTTATAGCAACCTTGATTGGGGTACAACGGGCTGGTGCGAAGCCAATTTTGGTAGATTGCGATCGCCAAACAGCTTTAATTGACTTAAGAAAAGCAGCAAAGGCAATTACGCCTCATACCAAAGCAATTATCCCTGTGCATCTCTATGGTCAGATGGTATCACCACGCGAACTATTAAACTTTGCCGATACCTACAAACTACTAATTTTTGAAGATGCAGCACAAGCACACCTCGCCCAAAGAGACGGATATCAGGCTGGTTCAGTAGGAATAGCAGCAGCTTTTAGTTTCTATCCCAGCAAAAATTTGGGAGCATTTGGGGATGGGGGAATGCTGCTGACACAAGATTCAGACGTAGCCGAAAAGATGAGGCGCTTGCGAAATTATGGGGCATCGCAAAAGTATTTTCATACTGAAGCAGGTACAAATAGCCGCCTGGATACTTTACAAGCAGCGGTATTGCACGAGAAACTACCATATTTGCCACAGTGGAATCGCGATCGCCTGACTGTTGCCCAGCAGTATGATCAGCAACTAGCACCCTTAGCAACTGCTGGGATTATCCCTATGGAAAATCAAAGTGCTACAGGACACGTTTATCATCTTTATGTGATTAAAATTGATGATTCTTGCCCAATAGAACGCCAGCTACTCCAGGAAAAACTAACAGCAGTAGGAATTCAAACTGGCATTCACTACCCAATTGCTTGTCATCTCCAGCCAGCATTTACCAACTTAGGCTATCAGTCTGGAGATTTTCCTCAAGCAGAAAAACTGTCAAAGCAAATATTATCATTACCGATGTATCCTGGTTTGAGCAGTAGCCAAGTCAAAGAAGTTGTTACAGCGATCGCCAATGCAGTCTCAACGAGTTCTAAGGCAGATAATTCATGCCCTGCTGACCTTGGCAGCGTGGTAGCCTAAAGTTAATTCAATGGCAAAAAATCTGACCACTGACTACTGACAGTTTTTGAATTACTGAAAATCATGGCACTCCAGCAACAGGTTAAAAACAGAAACGCGTCAGGCTTGTTAAATCTAGCTATTTTAGGCGTTTTGCTACTGCTTTATGCTCCTATATTGCTCCACTGGTTGGATGGTTGGCTGCACAAAAATATCAGTACAGAACACGAATATTTCAGTCACGGGATTATTGGTTTACCATTTGCTGCTTATCTGGGCTGGATGAACCGGAAAAAGTGGACACGTTTACCAAATACTATCCATCCTTTGGGCGCTGTTTTATTGTTATTAGGGGCAGTATTTTATCTGAGCGGTGTTACAGAGTGGGTTAACCTTTCCTTGCCCGTTATACTGGCAGGATTATGCTTGTGGTTTAAGGGAATACCAGGTTTGCGATCGCAAGGATTCCCCCTGCTACTAGTATTTTTGGCAACTCCAACAGCAGTACCCTATCTCATTGCTCCCTATACCATGCCTCTCCAAAGCTTCATCGCTGGCACAGCAGGCTTCATACTGAATCAATTTGGTATGGAAGTAACCGTAGATGAGATAAATCTCTACGTGGGAGGACGGATTGTGGAGGTTGCCCCCTATTGTGCAGGGCTGAAAATGTTGTTTACTACTCTCTACGTAGGCTTGATGCTGCTTTATTGGACAGACGCTTTGTCTTCACGCCGCACAACTATATCGTTTTTATCTATTGCTGCGATCGTTAGTACTACTGCCAATATCATTCGTAATACTTTACTGACTTTCTTTCACGGCACAGGTCAAGAAGCGGCTTTTAAATGGCTGCATGAGGGTTGGGGTGGTGACCTCTACTCTGCTTGTATGCTGGTGTCACTAGTGCCCTTACTGAATGGGATTAATAGCTATTTCTCAACATCTCTAGAAACTCAGCAAGAAGGAGAAAGTTAGAACCATTGGGCACTTGTACTGAGCGGCTTGCCTTGAGCGAACGCAAGAGCATCTCGTAGAGAAGCCGAAAGGAGCCGACTTGTGCCGAGTTTAGCCTGAGCATCTCGGCTTTGCTCGATGGAGCTCGGCGTTGAAGGGCGAAGCCGAGGATAAGGGCGGCGTCGTAAAGCCTGCGGCATAGCTATGCTTAGGGCGCAGCCTCTCCAAGAGTTGTATTGGGCACAATAGGCAGAAGGGCAGGGGGCAAGGGGGCAAGGGGGAGAATTAAAATTACTTCTTTCCCCTCTTTCGTCTCCAGTCCCTGCTCCCTGCTCTCTGCTCCCCTGCTCCTCTGCTTTTTCTCTATGCATAAATATTACTGAACTCACAGTGTGATTTTATGAAGTAAAATTTTGCCTAAGTATTATAAATTTTACTGATGATTTCCTTCTCCAAGTTTTTCAAAGAAAACCAATTGAGTCAGGTAGCAGCACTTTTGTTATTGCTACTGCTGTTAGCAATGGGAGGGGTTCCCGGATACTTGACAGGACACTGGCAGTGGAAACAACCGCCACCTGTTAGTACCCTCAACGAGTTAAAGCAGATCCGCAAGACTGGGTTAGCCCTTCCTGGTTGGCAAACTATTGAACAAGCAGAACAGCAAATTGGCGAACATAAATGGTCTTTGCAGGTAATTAAAAAAGAAGGTTCTCAATCTCAGGCAATCCTACTTTTGCTGCCGCAAAACGGGCCTATGGATCAACCAGAGGTAGAGTGGACAGACGTTAACGGCTGGGGAAGGTCACGCTGGGGAAAGTGGGATGTAGCTCAATCTCGTTCTGCGAAATTTACTGTGAAACCGCCTACAAAGTTGGTTTCTAATGTGGAAACTCAAGTAGAAGCTAGGTTCTTTCGCGCCTCCACACCACAGCAAACCTTCGCTGTCTTACAATGGTACGCTATGCCAGACGGCGGAAATCCATCACCTTTACACTGGTTCTTAGCGGATCAATTGGCACAGTGGCGTAAGCAACGCACTCCTTGGGTGGGCGTGAGCATTCTGATTCCAATAGAACCTTTGGGGCAGGTAGAAACATCTTGGTCTTTAGCCCAGTCTATTGGAGAAACAGTGCAAGCTGTATTGATGGCAGGCCCTTTGTAAAGTATGTTACACCATATTTGCGGTGACGACGCTGCGGTTCCGGGTTTTGATAAAGCAAGTATAATGCTGAATCATAACCCAGCTTGCAGATTAAATGTAAATTACGATATCGAACATCAGCTGTTTGTGGTTTTTGAGTTGTCGTTTTGGAAGACAACAACTCTATTACATCAGCCCTATCTATTCATACTCTTTTTTTGGCAAAGATATTGTCATAAGTATCTCTATAATTGCCTTCAGGCTGAAACTCGGCTAAAATATGAAGTAAATATTAAAATCTGCAAAATTTTCCTTTTATTGATTGGTAAATTCTTGCAGACACAAAAGACATTTAGAACATTAATAGAGTAAAATAACCACTCGGCGCGACTAATTCTTAGATTCAGTTTTCCTGCACCAATGTTCATAGATCCTAGTTCTTATATGCGTGCATTCAGCGCCCTGTGTTTTGTCAGTCTTCAAGTAGGAGTTTTCTTAACAACACCTATCCAACTTGTTGTTGCCCAGCCTTTCCCATCTCAAGGACAATCACCAGGACAACCCCCCCCGCCTGTGCCGGGTACTGAGGTTGTACCTCCAGGTGCAAATGATGAAATTTCACCCCAACTCAGCCGCTACCTCTTGGGACCAGGAGATACAATTAGTGTTGTGCTTCAGCGTCCTCCTGGCCCATATCGCTTAGGAATAGGAGATGGAATTAGCGTTTCGGTTCAGCGCTTTCCAGATTTGAGCTTTCAAGCTTTAATCAACCCAGAAGGTAACATTGTGGTGCCGCTACTGGGAAAAGTTTCCTTACAAGGTTTAACTTTGGAAGAAGCTCAAGAAAAAATTCGCTTGGGTTTAAATCGTTATGTGGTTGATCCAGTAATAGTTTTAGCCTTAGCAACGCAGCGTCAAGACTTAAGTTTTCAAGCTGTAATTAGTCCAGAAGGTAACATCGTAGTGCCGCAAGTGGGAACGGTATCATTACAAGGTTTAACCTTGGAAGAAGCTCAAGAAAAAATTCGCTTAGGTTTAAGTCGCATTGTACCAGATCCAATCGTAGTTGTATCCTTGGCAGGAACGCGACCAGTTCAAGTTACCATTAGCGGGGAAATATTTCGACCAGGAATTTATCCGATTAATTCATCAACACCCCGCGTTGCTGATGCCTTGCTAATATCTGGTGGTTCAACGTTGAATGCAGACCTGCGACAAATACAAGTCCGCCGCAAGTTAATCGATGGTTCTGTGATTTCACAAACTATTGACTTATATGCAGCACTGCAAAATGGCGGTTCAATTCCTAATTTACGCTTACAAGACGGAGATGCGATACTTATCCCCCGTCGTGAAGTTGGTAATGATGACGGTTATGACCGCAATTTGGTAGCACGTTCATCCTTGGCCACACCACAGATTAAAGTCCGGGTTTTAAACTACGCAGCAGGAGGTCTTTCCATTCAAGCACTGCCTAACGGCAGTACATTTGTAGATGCTTTGGGAGGAGTAAATCTCGACACTGCTAACCTCCGAGATATCGCTCTGGTTCGCTTTGATCCGGAACGAGGTAAAGCTGTTACCCAGAAACTTGATGCAAAAAAAGCTCTGGGAGGCGATGCATCTCAAAATGTGGCGCTTCAAGATAATGATGTTATTGTTGTCGGTCGGAACCTCATCGGTAAAATTACTAATTTCCTGACTACCATTACCCAACCTTTCTTCAATGTTCAATCCTTTCTCCGGTTTTTTGACGACTTCGGTGGCAATCGATAAAATTAGTGACTCTGAAAGAAGGGTACAATCTATAAATAGTTGGGAGTGGAGGAAGCCATATCTCCAACTTCTCTTTAAATTCCTTAATGGAAAAATATTAAAGATATCAACTGATATATACAGTAGGAAGTTGATAGCGTTTTTATCTCAAAGCCACTATCTTTAGTTTGGTGCTTCTTAATTTTGAATTTTGTTAGCGCAGCGTAAAGCCTGCGGCATGGCAACTCTTAGAGAGGCTGCGCCAACGCTTAAAGCAAGTCTGCGAGCGTCATTTTGAATTTTAAATTGGAGCGAAGCGACCATGACCCCACCAATTGTTAAGCGCTATCTTATTGCTTTTGATAAGTACAAGTGGATTGGACTAGCTAGTTTTGCTCTAATTGTAGCAGGGTCAACTGTGGTGGCTATGCAGCCAGAGCCACCTACTAGTTACATAGCATCTGCTGCACTTACCTATAGTGGTCCACCAGTTTCTTTCTCGACAACTGGTAGTCAAATCCAACAGCAAGGAAAAGAACTAACTCAGGAAATTTTACTATCAAACCAGATAATTGCAGCAGTCGCAGAGAAAGTCGATGTCAAACCGAATAAGCTCGGTGCTAGTGTCGTTCTTTCTCTACCTAAAAAAAACCCCAGAAGTGGAGAGTTGGAATCTAATATCTTGGAATTGAAATATGTAGATAGTGACGCCAAACGAGGTATACAGGTCTTGGCGGAATTGATGCAAGCAATGATCAAGTTGAGCAGTGATATTAATACTGGGCGATTACAAGCAATTATTCAAAAGATTAATGATCGCTTACCACAAGCTAAACGGGAATTGCAAATTACTGAAAAGAAGTTAGAACAGTATGATCGCATAGAGCGAACGGCAATATTGGCAGCAGAGAATGGCAGCTTGTTAAGCGCTATTACTGCTAGCCAAAATCTGCAACGGCAAATTCAATTAACTATTTCTGGGGTTGATGGTCAAGTTCGCAGTATACAAAGTAAGTTAGGCTTAACAGTTGGACAAGCTTATATTTCTTCTGCTTTGAGTGCTGATCCAATTATTGGTAATTTACGAGCACAAATTTATCAAAGTGAATCGCAAATCGCCTTACTCAGAAAAGATTTGCGACCAGAACACCCAACGATGATTCAATTGCTGCGTCAGAAACAAGCTGCTGAGGAATTGCTGCAACAACGTGCTGCTGAGGTGTTAGGTGGTGATGGTACGGCGGCTCCACTTCAGGGTAGCGTTACAGGTATTCGCACCCAAAGTAGCTTAGATCCAGCCCGGCAGCAATTGGCAAACCAGATGGTGGCATTGCAAACGCAGGGGGAGACGCTTCAACAACAACTAGCCCAAGAAATTCAACAAGAAGCACTACTACGGCGAGAGTATTCTCTCATACCCAATAAGCAATTAGAGCGATCGCGTTTAGAACAAGAGGTTGGACTCAAAAAAGCCATCTATGACCAAATGCAGGCGAAGCTAACTGATGCTAAAACCGCAGAAGCAGAAACTACCAGCAGCCTTAGCATTGCCAGACGCCCCACAGTCGTTGTCGATGTCAAACCACCCAAGAGTGTACCTATTACCCTTGCTGTGGGTGGTTTCTTAGGTGTGTTGGTTGGTGGCGGGGTGATATTTTTACTGGGAGCGCTGGAAGGAACTTTCAAAACCAGAGAGGATATCCGCGAGAGCCTCAAGCAACGGGAAGTGGCACTGTTGGGAGAATTGCCTTTAATGCCAGTTGATGATTTGGATAAAGAAGCAGTGCCTGTGATACTTTCTGCAGATTCTCCTTATTTAGAATTTTATGAGAAATTCCGCAGTAATCTGCGCCGGATTGGTGGTAAAACCTTAAAGGTAGTGTTGATTACTAGCACCAGTAGCCTAGAGGGTAAGACGGCAAGTGCTTATAACTTGGGTATAGCTTCTGCCCGTGCTGGTAAAAGAACCTTGATTATCGAAACAGATTTGCGATCGCCTTCCCGTTGTACATCTCTAAAAGTAATTCCTGACCCCGACGCTAGTATTGAACCCCTGCGTTATTACGCTAACTTAAGTGAATGTATTCGTTTAGTTCCTGATGTTCAAAATTTATACATTCTTCCCAGCCCTGGACCTGTGCGGCAATCCGCTGCTATTCTTGAATCCAGCGAAATGCGGCGGCTGATGGAAGATGTCCGCGAACGCTTTGATTTAGTTATTTTAGATACAAGTGCCCTCGGCATATCCAATGACCCTTTATTAATTCAACCTTACAGCGATGGTATTGTACTTGTAGCGCGACCACACTATACACAAGAGAACATGCTAGGTGAAGCTATTGATCAATTAGTTGAATCGGAACTGGGGTTATTGGGAGCAATTATCAATGGTGCTGATATCATCGTTTCTGTACCTGAACAAGTCGTACAATCATCAAGATTTGCATCTGAGGTACAAGAATCAGAAGAAGTTTCAGCGGGTGCCAGTAAAAACTAATAGTTTCCCAAATAATGCAAGGTAGATGGCGAATTGGTAATTGTTTTTCGGCGTTGCACAGTGAAAATTTTAATTTTGAATTGCTTAGTCGCGCCTAAACAAGCCAAATAAAGGAGCAAGAATTATCCCAAAAACAAAACCACCAATGTGGGCCCAGTAGGCAACTCCACCAGTTTGCACAGTCATGTTAGCGGCTGTTTGCAGGGTAGCAAGACCGGATATCACATTTTGCACAATAAACAGTCCAATTATTACTATTGCTGGAACTCTGATTGTGGTGATAAAAATCCCCAAAAATATTAAGGTCATGACTTTAGCCTGGGGAAAGCGGATAATGTACGCACCCAAAACCCCAGAAATTGCACCACTTGCCCCCAAGGAAGGAATCTCAGAATTTATGCCAATGAACCATTGGCACAAGGCAGCTAAAGCACCACATGCCAAATAAAAAATCAGATATTTGGCATGACCTAATCGATCTTCAATATTGTTGCCAAAAATCCAGAGAAACAACATATTAGAGATTAAGTGCCACCAACCGCCGTGTAAGAATTGCGACGTAAATAACGTTATCCACTCTCCACTCAAATTAGTGGTTAACTCTTGAGGTATTACTGCATACTGACTTAAAAACTGATTCAATTGTGCATGTGATAGGCTCGCCTCGTGAATAAAAACTAAAATATTCATGCCAATTAACCCGTAGGTGAAATACGGGGTGATTCGCGTCGGATTTTCGTCGTAGAGGGGAAACACAGGTGTTTTTCCTAAATTATTGATTAACTGCAATATAGCTTGTAAGGCTAGCAGTTGCGAAGGTTAAGCAATTTCACCTACTAAATAAATCAGGATAATTGAGGGTTACTACGATACTATGAAGAATTAGTTGTACCAAGATTCTTCCTGGGATTTATCGTTAAATAAACCCAAGAGTGGGCCGAGAATTGCCCCAAAGATAAACCCGCCTGCATGGGCCCAGTAGGCAATACCGCCGCTTTCCATACCGATGTTGGTAGGTGTTTCGAGGCTAGCAAATCCGTAGAAGGCTTGTTCGAGAAACCAGAATCCCAAAAAGAAATATGCCGGGACACGGAAAGTTGGGAAGAAAAACCCTAAAGGCACTATGCTGAGAACTTCGGCGTTGGGAAAGCGGAGAATATACGCTCCCAGAATGCCTGCGATCGCACCACTTGCACCCAAAGAAGGAATGCTAGAATCTTGAGCGAAGAACCACTGGGTTAAGGATGCCAAAACACCGCAAGATAAATAAAACAGTAAATATTTGGCATGACCTAATTTATCTTCAACATTATTCCCAAAAATCCAGAGAAACAGCATATTGCCAGCTAAGTGCAAGAAACCACCGTGCAAAAATTGGGAAGTAATCAAAGTTGCCCACTCTGGCAGTGGTTGATGTAGAGAGACACCAGCAAAGCTTAAAGTCAGTTCTCGTGGAACTACAGCCGCAAGGTGTAAAAATCCATTTAATGATTGTGGAGGAAGACTTGCTTCATAAAGAAAAGCGAGGACATTGGCAGCAATCAGCCCATAAGTTACATAAGGCGTGATTTTTGTGGGATTATTATCTCTGATTGGAACCACGGGCGTTTCTTCCTGATTTTTTAAGACACGGACTCTACAATACTGAATTATATAAGTAGTTTCTTCTACCTCGTGGATGGATTTCAATTCGATATTTGAGATTTATTGTAGGACTTACCCAAAAGCAATAATTGTCATGCCATAATTTTCCAGTTATAGAAAAAAGCAGCTTGAGTTCATTTAAGATGTTCCATAAGATGGTATATTCTCGGCTTGGCTACTCATGTTTTTCTCAAATTCTTTAGAAAATCAACTTCAGCGCTGGAACGAAACCATCCACAATCAGCCGAAAAATCATAATGCTTACATTCGCCGAGGCATGGTTAACTTTCAACTAGCCAAGATTGATGAATCTATTCAAGATTTTGATATGGCAGAGCAATTGGATATCCGTATCAAAGCCTACCTCTGGCAACGTGGATTATCGTACTATTATGCAGAAAGATTTGCTGAGGGCGCTCAACAATTTGAAATAGATTTGACAGTGAATGCTCAAGATGTAGAAGAAACAGTATGGCGATATCTCTGCATAGCTCGTTCGTTAGGTGTTGAAGAAGCACGTAATTCTTTACTAACTGTGAAAAATGATCCTCGACGTGTTATGCAGCGCGTATATGATTTATATGCGGGAGATTGTACACCAGATGATGTTTTAACTGTTAGTCAATCACAAGGAGAGAGCGGCAAATTTTACAGTCATCTTTATTTGGGATTATATTACGAAGCCCAGAATAATCTTGATTTAGTTCAGAATTATATAGTTAAAGCTGCTGACCAGTACAAAATTGATGACTATATGTGGTATCTGGCGCAAGTACACAAAAAATTGCGGGGCTGGATATAGTCGAGTATTAATGTCTTAGAGGGTTGTTAAACTGCGTTATATACTAAAGAGTTTGCTATATTCTTCTCGCCATTCTACAGCTTAAAAGTCGCTACGACAAAGAAGAGTAAAACTATGGGGCGATGTGTAAAAAGCATCGTTTGGCGCACTGTAGTAACCAGACAGTCCTGCAACCAAACAGGCTTGCTCTAGGGGTTCAGTAATTTTTGGAAAAACTATGGGCAGGTGACCTTGCGGTGCTGAGATATCAAAGCTAGCTTCGGAATGCCAAATCCACTTCCCGTTCACACGCCATCCGATAGCATCACCAAACTTCTTCCAGGCATCATCCTCATAATGCATGTACACCCGGTTTGCCTTCTTACAAAACTCCAGGTAGATTTTCTTTTGTATACTGAAACCAAATCTACCCTTGCTGTACTTTATCCATAGAGTATCAATAGTATGTAAGTCAGTATGAGGAAGCTTATGTATATGTTCATATTCTAAGTAGCCATGTTTCTTTCGTCTTGCCACTTGTAGCATTGCATTCAAGGTCGCCTCGTCTGCTTCTCTCCATCTGCTCGCTTTGAGTAAATCTCGTAAATTGCTGTAATCTATTCCTTTATCTGAACGCAGATCATCTTCGATGCAAATAGATTCAACGGTGAACTGAGGTTTCTTTGGCGAAACTTCAGTTTTTTTACCGTAGAAAACAGGTTTTGAATGCTCTGGAATGCCCTGTAACTGAATTTCTAAACAAGCGAACTTATAAGCATCTTCAATTGAACGCCCTGCTCCCAACGCTTTATAAAATCCGACAGCGAAGATAATTGCAGCTTTATCTCCAATAGATTGGTTCATTCCAATAACAAAAGGAATCTGTTCAGCGATGGCTTTCGCTTGGATTTCTGAATAACACGCATTCAAAATCACACAGCTAACTCGATCAGCTACTAATCCAAATAGATTGGTAAGCGCATCAAGTGATATAGGTTGTGTTCTGCCTGAAACATTCTCAAAGCAAAGCTCTCCAGTACTCAAACCATGTCCTGAAAAATGAATGATTTGAGGCTCAACATCAAAAATTGCCTGAGTTAAATCTTCTGGACGCACAGACTCACGAGACTCTAGCAAAAAACCATCGCGCTGTTTAGAAAGTTGTAATTTCTCTCGAATGTCTCGTAACTCCTGCCCTAGACGCAATCGAGCAGCATCGTTAGGATCGGCAGCTAGAAATAAAATCTTAATCTTGTCCATTTGGAGGATTTGTATAAATCATTATCTAATCATAAGTAGGCGATGTTTAACGACAAGCCGCTGTGCATCTACGCATGCTCATTGAGCATATCTTCAATTTTCGGTGGCTTCGGTTTCAAACTGCACTTGTCGGTACAAATCAGCGATCGCTATTTCCACATCCACCGATTCCAGTCGCAATTTATCGCCCAAATTATACTCTGACAGCACCCATTTTCCCTGTTCGTTGAGCCGAAACACTTCCACATCGGGTTGAGCTACTTGTACTAAGACATATTCTTGCAAGGTTGGAGATTGGCGATATTTGGCAAACTTTTTCCCCCTATCGGCTGCTTCGGTTGAAGGTGATAGCACTTCGATAATTAAACAGGGAAATTGTACCAATTGTGGATCGATATCTCGCTCGTCGCAAGTCACCACCACATCTGGATAAAAATACTTTTGCCCCGGTTCTACCTGCACCTTCACATCTACAATGTATACTTCACAGGTGCGATCGGCTAGGGCATCATCTAGAAGCTTCGAGAAATTCAGAGAAACCCGATTATGGTTGCGTGTACCACCGCTCATCGCCACAACTTCGCCATCCCAATATTCGTAGCGTTGCTCTTGGGTGGGTTCCCAAACCATATATTCCTCTGCACTCATCAAAATATGATCGGGTAAAGCAACCATTAGCGCGATCTCTTAATGATTAACTTTTCTAGGATAGCGAAAAAAGGGATTCTTTTTATTGCTATCCTAACTTAGCACTAACGTCCCAGCATTTTATCTCGCAGGTGCTTAATGCGATCGCGCAATTTTGCCGCTTCTTCAAATTCTAGTTTCTTTGCCGCTTCTTTCATCTGTGTTTCTAACAGAGTAATCAACCCTGGAATCTGTTCTAATGGCAGTTCATCTATATGTTCATCTACAACTTTCAAGTCAGTTGCATTTAACCGTCGAGATACATCTAAAAAAGCCAAAATCGCATTACTTGATTTTTTCACAATCGGTTGTGGTGTAATCCCATGCAGTTGATTATGTGCTGTTTGAATACCACGCCGCCTGTCTGTTTCATCAATGGCTTTAATCATGCTATCTGTCAGATTATCCGCATATAAAATTGCTTGTCCTTGGATGTGACGCGCGGCTCTACCAATAGTTTGAATTAAGGAACGCTCGGTTCGCAAAAAACCTTCTTTATCTGCATCCATAATTGCTACTAAGGAAACTTCGGGTAAATCTAAGCCTTCCCGCAGCAAATTCACACCAACCAAAACATCAAAATTTCCCTCGCGCAAGTTCTGCAAAATTTCAATGCGCTCTATAGAAGTAATCTCAGAATGTAAATACCTTACCCTGATACTGTGGTCTTGCAAATACTCGGTTAAATCTTCCGCCATCCGCTTGGTTAATGTGGTGATTAACACTCGTTCATGGCGATCGGCTCTATCTTTAATTTCTCCCAACAAATCATCAATTTGTCCTTCTGTGGGACGCACAGAAATTTCTGGATCAACTACCCCAGTTGGTCGAATTACTTGCTCAACTACATGATCTTCAGAAACTTCTAATTCCCAATTTCCCGGAGTTGCTGAAACAAAAATACACTGATTCACCTTTTGCCAAAATTCCTCGGCTTTCAAAGGACGGTTATCAGCAGCACTAGGAAGACGAAATCCATGTTCAATTAAAACTTTTTTTCTCGCTTGGTCACCGTTATACATGCCCCGAATTTGTGGCACTGTAACGTGAGATTCATCTATAACTAGTAGCCAATCTTTGGGAAAATAATCAATTAAACATTCTGGTGCTTCTCCAGCTTGTCTTCCTGCTAAGTGACGGGAATAGTTTTCGACGCCGTTGCAGTAACCTACTTCGCGCAGCATTTCTAGGTCATAGCGTGTACGTTGATCTATGCGTTGCGCTTCTAATAATTTCCCAGCTTGTTCTAAGTCTGCTTTTTGCTGTTTTAACTCGGCTGCAATGTCATAACAAGCTACTTCTAACCGTTCTTCTGGAGTGACAAAGTGACGTGCAGGGTAGACATTCACTGCTTCTAAACTCTTGAGAATTTCACCTGTTACCGGATCAATATAGCGAATCGCGTCAATTTCATCACCAAAAAATTCGACACGAATAATTCGGTCTTCATATGCTGGGCCAATTTCTAAGACATCGCCTCGGACGCGAAATTTTCCCCGACCCATTTCTATGTCGTTGCGGCTATATTGAACATTTGCCAAATCTCGTAAAATTTGGCGTTGATTTACTTCCATACCTATCTGAAGGGGGATGGCAGCTTTCAGATATTCTGCTGGCATTCCTAAACCATAGATGCAACTAATGGAAGCAACGACAATGACATCACGGCGTTCAAAAAGCGATCGCGTCGCTGAATGCCGCAACATATCTATTTCATCATTAATCGCCGCTGTTTTTTCAATATAAGTATCGGTAACGGGAATATACGCTTCTGGCTGATAGTAATCGTAGTAACTAACGAAATACTCGACTGCATTGTTGGGAAAGAAATCTCGCAACTCGTTACAAAGTTGTGCAGCAAGAGTTTTGTTATGCGCCAGAACTAAGGTAGGCTTGCCAATTTTCTCAATCACTGCTGCTATTGAAAATGTCTTGCCAGTTCCAGTGGCTCCTAGTAAAGTTTGGTAACGATTACCAGATTGGATACTAGCAGTGAGTTGGGCGATTGCTTGTGGTTGATCGCCTGTGGGACTAAAAGGAGCTTGAAGACAAAATTCTGTCATACAGTTTTGCTGGAAATACCCGATTTCATGGTGAGGATTTCGCCCTGTATCCATTGTAGCTGGCTTATTAAACCAAATAAATAGTAATAATTATTTACAAAAATTATTACTTTAAATTTACTTATGTATTAGTTTTAAAGATTCTTATATCTATATGAGATTTTTTAAGGTTAAACTCTAAGGTATATGGGAAAAAATTTCACCTTTCCTTAATTATTGTAAAATTCAATTAACAAACTAGAGGTGTTCGTTTATGACTATTAGCAACACTGGCAAAGCAACCAGTTCTCGGCAAAAGCATGCCAAGTCTCCAGAGGAAACTATAGAGGAAGTTGAAAATCAACAAGACAAGAGCTTGAATGTAGATAAAGTCGAGGAAGTCAATGAACTGCCGGTAGGAGCTTCTGGAACACTCGCCATTTCTGGAATTCGTCCCATAGGCGCTAGCGACTTAGAAGTTGCTGAAAAACTCTCAATTGCTGGGGTACGTCCTGTTAGCACCAGTCACTTGGAAGTCGTTGAAACCTATAATGCAATGGGTATTCGTCCAATTGGTGCTAATACACTCCAAGTGGTTGAAAGTATTAATCTCTCTGGGATTCGTCCAATTGCCTCAAGTTCATTGGTAATTGATGAAAGCTATTCAACATTCGGGAACCGTCCGATAGCATCAAATGAGATTGACAACCCTGAAAGCCTGATGGGTTTTCTAGATTAGACAAAAAAATATCCTCATAACTTTATTAACCCAGCTTCTGTACGGAACTGGGTTTTTTTAGTTAAACAGTCAAAAGCAGAGATGACAATATTTGTACTTTTTCTATGTCTTTTAGCATAGGTAACTAAACTGTTATTGCTTTATTTTGTATTAAACCAACAGCCAGAACGCTTACTAATACTAACTTTCTGAATTATGAATTCTTGAATATGCCTTGTGGTGGAAGGCTTTAGCAAAAACTTTAAGCTATTATATAAGAGTAATAAAAAAAATTTCAAAGTTAGTTTATAGCTTTGAAAGAATTTTTTAATTAAATCAGGAGTACAAAATGAGTATCGAAGATCGCGCAAAAGCAGCTGCTAAAAATGTTGAAGGTAAAGCCCAAGAGGCATTAGGAAATGTCACTGGAGATCCAGAAGATAAAGCAGAAGGTAAAGCAAAACAAGCTGAAAGCGAAGTCCGTCACGGGATTGAAGACGTAAAAGATGGCGTCAAGAAAAATATTGACTAATAATTCAGAACTTTTTTGCAGAAACTGTAGGGATATCAATGGGATAGATTCCCTTTTTGCAAAAAAGTATGAAGTTTTCAAAATTAAATGCAATACATCTTTCTTCTACTCTTAGCAAGCGTTGAAAGATATAGGGCTCGCTTGATTGGTATAACTTTTGTAGAGACGTAATAAATTACGTCTCTACATTAAAAAATGAATTTATCGATATAGAGGAATAACCTCTATAAAATTTAAACTAGATAATAAAAGCAAGCAATTAGTTTAAATATACAACTTATTCTATCTGTTGTTTAAATTTTTTTTTAGTGAAGTAAAAAATTAATTTTTGTTCAGCAAAGTCGCTAAATATTGGCGACTTTCGTCTTAATTGGAGTATTGATGATAACTACCGCCTGTGGAGGTAGTACTATTGTCACAGGTTGACTGCACAACTACCTCGCCAGCAATTGGGTGAGATGTAACTTATGCAGAGTTAGAGCGAGGCAATACCCCAAGAGGACAAACCTTTGGTAACTGGGTTGTGCAAACATCTCAAGGATTAGTTCAGGACGCTTATGTTCGTGATAACAATAAACTAGGTGTTGTTGTTTTCCCTAAAGTTCGTCCTAACGAAGTGCGACTATTAGCAAAATCCCTGGCTCAAGGTTTTCATAAGAACTTCCCCAATCAAGACTTAAAGGTTTTGATTTATGCGTCTGATAAGAAATTGATTTTGACTAAAGTTAAAATTAAGATTAAGAACCCCATAAATAAATTTAGTTGCTCTGAGTCAACTAACGTAGTATTTCTTGTAGTACATATCTCGAAATACATTTATTTATTTTCCATAAATAAATTTAGGGGCTTGTACCTTTTTCTTTCTGGTCATTCTGATTCCCGTCGCAACCAGCGAAGTTCACACGATGTTATGAGGAATTGCTGATGAAGAACACACTGATCGAAGCAGCACCGATCGCGGTTTCAGAGGTTGAGCTAAAAGACTTGCAAGATCGCCTCGCTCGGACGCGATGGCCAGAGAAAGAACCCGTGAGTGGCTGGGTGCAAGGTGCCCCATTAGCCAAAGTCCAAGCATTATGCGAGTATTGGCGCGATCGCTACAATTGGCATCGCTGCGAAATGATGCTCAACGGCTGGAACCCGCAACGCACTGTGATCGACGGCTGCGGCATCCATTTCTTTCATGTGCCGTCACCCGAACCAAACGCGCTACCCGTAATCATGACGCATGGTTGGCCGGGATCGGTGATCGAGTTCCACAAAGTCATTGCGCCCTTGACCGATCCACGATCACAGGGAGGTGATCCCGCCGATGCGATTCATCTTGTACTTCCTTCGCTGCCGGGTTACGGTTTCTCGGAAAAGCCGAATGAACCGGGCTGGAGCCTATTGAAAATTGCCGATGCCTGGATTGAACTGATGCAACGCTTGGGCTATGGTGAACGCTGGGCGGCGCAGGGCGGTGATTGGGGTGCTCAGGTGAGTGCAGCGATCGGCAGCAGACAGCCCGATGGCTGCATTGGTATTCATCTTAATGGCATCGCTTGGAAACCTTCTGAAGCAGAGATTGCAAGCGCAGATACACACGAACGTCAGCTAATTGAGCGACTGCAACGCTACAACAATGACCTCTCCGGATACAACAAAGTACAAAGCACTCGCCCGCAAACGATCGGTTACGCCCTTGCCGATTCGCCCGCAGGTCAAGCTGCCTGGATCTATGAAAAATTTCATGACTGGACAGATAACGAGGGCGATCCGGAGAGCATTTTTTCAATGGACGAGATGCTCGACAACATTATGATCTACTGGATCACGAATACGGGCGCATCTTCGGCTCGACGCTATTGGGAAAACGATCGCGATCCATCGCACGATTTACCCGTCAAAGTACCATTCGCTTTCAGCCGGTTTCCGAAAGATATTGGCGGGTCTTCGCAGCGCTGGGCGAAGCGACGCTTCCATCAGATTGTGCGGTGGAGCGAAACTTCAAAAGGTGGTCATTTCGCTGCGTTCGAGCAGCCAGCGCTATTTGTTGAAGAAGTTCGTGCCGGACTTCGGGCAGTTCAACAGAAGACACTTTAGGCTCAGGGGTGCCAAGCAGTTTTGTTGCAAAATCCAAGAGAGATATGAAATCTACTTCCATTCGCTCTTAGATTCAATATATTGTTCATTGAAAGAGAAGAGGTACGAAATGAAATTAAACGAAAGATTGCCGTTGTGACAGGAGCAAGCCGAGGCATCGGAAAAGCGATCGCCACCCGATTAGCTAGTGAAGGTGTGATCGTCGCGATTAAGTACTGCGAAAATGTCAAGCCGAAGAACTGGTTGCTGACCTGTGAAGAGTTAGGGATACAAAGACTCAAGCTTTTCATGCGGATGTCAGTCAACAAACTGAATGTTAGAGGTTGTTGAACGATGTGGTTAAGGCGTTCGGACGAGTCGATATTCTTGTGAGCAATGCTGGGATCGAATATTTCAGCAAGCTAGAAGATATTAACCCAAGTTGCTAGTTATTTGAGATAGCGATCGCAAAAACAATAAAATCCCCTCCAATTAGAGGATGTCTGAAAAGTTTTGAGGAGGTAATTTTGACTACGCAAGCTGTTTTAACATTAAACGAATCATTGCGACATAAATAAAAGCCTCTGTCGTTTCAGGTAAAATCTCATAGTCCTTACTTAATCTGCGACACCAATTGAACCTACCCATTAGTTCTCTCAACCAGCCAACGTTTTGGCAGGACAACAAAACCCTTCTGTTCTTGAGAGCGTGTAACAACGCTCCAGAGCCAGCGATAAACATCCATTACCCAGTGCGTAAAATCCTTACCGCGATAGCCACCATCAACCCAAATCCGAATCAATCTACCCATGCGATGCCTACGGCGGGCTACGCCTACGCGTACTTGATGCAGTTTTGATAGAACTTTTTTTGCTCCTGCTTGTTCACTTACGTTTGCGGCGGTAATTAGGACAACGATAAGTAAGCCTAATGTATCGATCAGTAGATGCCGCTTACGTCATGCAAATTTTTTTACCTGAGTCATCGCCGACTTCCTTGGAAACCATTGTTGTTGTCTCAACCGATTGACTGTCCATAATAGCCTCAGATGGAGATGGTCAAGGGTTTTGGCTTACACGCACCCACAAGCGTAATCGCTGATGAATTTGTTGCCACGTCCCGTCCTTACCCCACTGTCGGAAATAATGGTACACAGTTTTCCAATTGGGAGAATCGTACGTTTGCATTCGCCACGCGCAACCCGCACATAATAATATGTATAGGATTGCGTTAACTCGCGCCTGCATATCGACACTACGTTTTCGACCACCACTTTTGGGCTGAGGAATTAGTCCTGATAGTAGTTCCCACTGTTCTAAAGTCAGATTACTTGGGTACGATGGAATCATAGCTCTCATAACGCTGTCATACTTAAGTATTTTTTCTACTGACAGGATACCGTTATCTGGGCTTTCTTATTTCTCAGACATCCTTTAACTATCTTCAGCTACATCTGATTATTAGCGCTCTTAAATTCACAATCCATGAGAATATACCGTGAGCCTAACCATTTATTTCCTCCGTCATGGACAGACAGAATGCAGTCGCAATAATTCCTTTTGCGGTTCCATAGACTCACAACTTACCCCAGAAGGCTTGGAGATGGCCAAGGCTTTTGCTGACGCATATATTTCTAAAGATTGGACAGCTATATTTTGTAGTCCAATGCGGCGAACTGTATTGACAGCAAAACCTTTGTGTGAAGTAATAAAGATAGAACCACAACTCAGAGATGGTTTAAAGGAAATTAACTATGGCTTGTGGGAAGGAAAAACGCCAGAAGTAATTAGCCGTGAATATCACGATGATTATATTCGCTGGTCAGCCGATCCAGCTTGGTATGCGCCAAATGGTGGAGAAATGGCAGTTACAATTGCTTCTCGCGCCTTGCAGGTAATTGAAGAAATCAAGCAAAATTACACTAGTGGCAATGTTTTAGTTGTTTCCCACAAAGCAACCATCAGAATTATTCTGTGTAGTTTATTGGGGATTGATGTGGGACGCTTCCGTTTTCGTTTGGGATGCCCTGTAGCTTCGGTCAGTATTGTAGAATTTTCCTCACATGGGCCGTTGTTAAAGGTTTTGGCAGACCGTAGTCATTTGGATGGGCGGTTGCAAAATTTACCGGGAACGTGAAACGCGATTAATCGCGTCTGTACAGGAGTTAGGAGTTATTATTTTTACCTTGCTCTGCTTCGCTATCTGGTGCAGTGTATTTGCACAAAACATTTATCCCAATTTTTAGAATATATAATACGACAATTGTGGCGATGTCTACGACGGGCTACGCCTACGTACCATCAATCGGTATTCCATGTATAGACATCTCCTAGAAAATTACCTAGAGAGAATTTATTAGTTCTTGAATCAACGATCGCAGTTATAAATGAATGTCTTGTCGTCACCAACATTACAAGATTAAGTCTTAAGGTTATAGCCTTAAGCCTTAAGGTTATAGCAATAAGCCTTAAAGTTACAAGATTAAGACTTAAGGTTACGACATTAAGCCTTACAGTTACGAGATTAAGACTTAAGGTTATAGCAATAAGCCTTACAGTTACAACATTTTGGCAAAAGCTTATGCGATCGCTTTTTAGGGTAGTGCGCTCCGTGCGATCGCTACCAATGCTTAAACAAAACTTATTTGAAGGGCTGCAAGATCCTTAGCTTCTTGAAGAAGTCAGGGATCTGAATCAACCTAGTATAGGGCAAAAATAAACCTACCTTTTAAAACAGCCAGAAAGCCTAAAATTAAAGCATTTTGAATGCGTGAATGTATGACTTCCGCCTTGCGGTACTAGCCCATCCCGCACTGAACTCTCATCAACTATGTCAAACCCTTATTGCTAGGTTAATTGAAGACATATTGTAGTCCGCCGTCAAAAGCCTTCTATAGACTGAGTTGTAAATTTCCGGCTGAGTCTAAAGATATATAAAATATATATCTAAAGATAGATTGTATTAAATACTGAGCTAGTGGTAATTATACTTAGAGAAAGTAATCAAATTTTCTTTTTTTGTAAGGTGCATAGGTCATTTCCAGATTATGGAAATGTCCATCAGCCTGTTAGATGATCTACAAGTACAGCACGGCGTAAATCCAAATACCACCTCAATATAACAAGCTTTGGGGCAAAATCCCCTTGCTAAAGGTAAGCAAACAGACGCCGACCTGTACTAGTTGAACGCAGAAAAATATCATATTTCTGCGATGTCTGCGGTGGTCACTGAGTTTCTTGTACTGAGCGCAGTCGAAGTATGTCGGGCATTGCATAAATGCAGGATGAATCGGCGCTTGAAACCATTGATAATTCGTTCCAAATTGGGCGAAATCATCCGATGATTCAGCAACGCCGTATGTCGTACCACTTACCTACGGCACGCTACGCGAACGTGGAAGCAAGCTACGCGCAGCGTTTCGTAGAGAAGTGCGGGCTATGCCTACGCATCTACTGTTGGGTGGGTTTAATGCCCTGAAATTCTGATTATTTTGTTGGAACAACATTGGTTTAACTGACTTCTCCAAAAGCTATTCAATGATTCAATAGCCGTTGGAGAAAGGATTCTGGGAATTTGATTGAGAAACTGGTGATTTGAATCAGCTTTCGCTACCGTACTAACTTAATTAAGAGGATTTTTCTCATGCCTAGACTAAACGTTCCACCTAATTTCACTGGCACCGGGGGTGCGGATACTTTAATCGGAGAACAGTTAAATGCATCACCGGCAATTGGTATTGATATTTTAACTGGAGGTTACATTCGTACACTTTCAGGAATAGACACGATCACTGGCATCGCTACTGGCGATGACGGCCCTGAAGAGAAGATCAGCAACGGTGCTTCTGGGACAGGCATCGCTAACAGTGGCAGTATTGATGCAGGAGACGGAAACGACGCGATCGCTGGCACAGGCAACGGCGGTAGTGGCACTGACGGCCGCTTTGAGAGCGGCAATGGTGCTTTTGGGACAGGCATCGCTAACAGTGGCGGTATTAATGCAGGAGATGGAAACGACACGATCACTGGCACAGGCAGCGGCGGCAGAGGTGGTTCGGGTTACAACGGCGGCAATGCTGGTAATGCAATCGGCATTACTAACAGTGGCAGTATTAATACAGGAGATGGAAACGACGCGATCGCCGGCACAGGCAACGGCGGCAAGAATGGTGGGGGTTACGTGGGCGGCAATGGTGGTACTGGGACAGGCATCGCTAACAGTAGCAGTATTAATACAGGCTCAGGAAAAGACACGATCACTGGCATAGGAAGGGGCAGCGACGGCGGCAAAGACCGCGGCAGTGGCGGTACTGGAACTGGTATCACTAACACTAAGGAACTGGATACCGGAGACGGAGAAGACACGATCACTGGCACAGGTACTGGCGGCAACGGCGTCATCGGCGAAATCGGTGGGGGCGGCGCTACTGGAATCGGCATCGCTAACAGTGGCAGTATTAATACAGGCTCAGGAAAAGACACGATCACTGGCATAGGTACTGGCGGCAACGGCGCCAGTGGGTATTACATCAACGGCGATGGCGGTACTGGAACTGGTATCACTAACAGTAAGGAACTGGATACCGGAGACGGAGAAGACACGATCACTGGCACAGGTACTGGCGGCAGCGGTGGCCGCCAGGACAGTATACAATACCCCCCATACGACAAGGGCGCCAACGGTGCTACTGGGACAGGCATCGCCAATAGTGGCAGTTTGAATACAGGGAACGCAAACGACACGATCATCGGCACAGGGAACGGCGGCAACAGTGGCACCAGTCCTGTCGGTAACGGCGATGGCGGTACTGGAATCGGCATCCAAAACACTAAAGACGCCACCATTACTACAGGGTTGGGCAACGACACGATTATCGGTTATGGGAACAGTTCTGAAAAAAACGCCATCAGCTATGGCATCTTTAACGATGGAGTCATTGATACGGGCAAGGATTCTGACAAACTTACCGCACAGGCATCTTCAAAAATTGGTGCTACTGCCTATGGCATTTATGGACAAGGAATCATCAAGACTGGCGATGGGAATGACTCTTTGATCGCCACCAGTATCCTAGATGGAGTTCAACAAAAAGTCTCTATCGGTGGCGGGATCAAGATTGATCTGGGCACTGGGAATGACTACTTCAAAGGATTTGGGGAAGCGAGTGTTGATGGCGGGGACGGTTTTGACACCCTGGATTTGGGCGCTTTCAAACGCTCCCAAGTGATTGTATCTGGTGTTATTTCTGGCAATACCCTTGAAAGTGCCAATATCAGTTTCAACAACAATGGAAACACCATTAGTTTGTCTACGACTGGCTTTGAGAAATTTATCTTTGCAGATAGCTCTTTTTGCTACAGTACTTTGGCAAACGGGGCGTGAGTTTGTTAATTCCTCTATCTCGTGTTTCAACCCCTGATTGTTTAATTGAGTTTACGTCTCCCTCCAGTTGAGTTGATCCGAACTTTCTGAGGTTCTGCCTCAGCTTATCGCTCTTTATGTCTCAATTTCTCTTGTTTAACTAACAAGAGTAATTGAGCATAGCTAATTCCCAATATTTCTTTAGTAGGGTGGGGATATTTGTAAATATAGGGTGAGTTACACCTTCCTTGTAACCCACTATTGCTATCAAAGACTCTTGGCATAGATAATTTGGTGCATTAGCCTACCCTTCTCTTATCGGAGATGCTACGCGTAGCTGGCTTTTGAGCAGGGGTGCGGGAACGCTAAAAGCGAACGGCATAACACACCCTACAAAGATACTTGGTATGATTTGGGTTTACGTGGCTTTTAATTCGGTACAGATACAGCGATAATTTACTCAAATTATCACTGAATTCTCTTATGCTGCCAGTTATTGAAAGTATTGTATTACGTCAAATGGCTTCGGGCGATCGCCTCTACTTACAAGTTTACAAATTCATTGGCGCTCAACCTGGTAAAAAGGTTTACATTCAATCTAACCTGCACGGTGCAGAAATTGCTGGCAATGCCGTTATTCACCAGCTAATTGAGTTTTTATTAACAATAAATGATACAGATTTAACTGGAGAAATTTGGTTAGTTCCCGTTTGTAATCCAATGGGGACAAATGAACGCGCTCATCATTTTTCCCCTGGACGATATTGCATTTACGAAGCTAAAGACTGGAATCGGATATTTTGGGACTACGAAAAAGAAGCTGATGATTTAGTAGCTTTTACTAAATCTCAACTTCATATTAATATAGAGGTCGTTCGACAAAATTATTTAACTATAATTAAGCAACAATTTGCGAAAATTTTAGAAAAAATTAATTCTAACAGTGCAGTACCATACACTGAGCTTTTTGGTTACAAACTACAAAATTTGAGCTTAGATGCAGACTACTTAATTGATTTACATAGTTCTACAAATCAAGCGTTAGACTACATTTATTACTTCCGAAATCGAGAAGACAGTGCAAAATACTTCCTGCTTGATTTTGGAATTTTACTTGATAAATACGATGGTGATGCTTTTGATGAAGCTTTTATCAAACCTTGGTTAGCACTGGAAGCTTGTTTTAAAGAGTTGGGTAGAGAAATCAAGTTTGATGTAGAAGCTTGGACACTGGAATTAGGAACAGGAATGCAAATGAACCCTGATTCAGTGGCCAAAGGTGTACGGGGTGTAAAAAACTATTTAGCACAAAAAGGTGTACTGCAAATTCCTGATTTATTGGATGACACAAAAACTCATGAAATGACTTTTGTATCTAGCAGCAACAGGAAAAAATATTATGCGATCGCAGGTGGCATGATTCAATCCAGAATAAAATTAGGTAGTTCAGTAAAAGCTGGAGAAAAACTGTATCAAATTCTCAGTTTTAATAAAGAAGGTAAGTTACCCAGTGTAATTGATGTCTGCGCTCAACAAGATGGATTGGTTTATGATGTCGCAACCAATCAAGCTGTGAATGAAGGAGAATTTGTACTAGGAATTGTTAGTTAGTTATTTGTCATTTGTCATAGGAGTTAGGAGTTTTTTACAGCAGTTTTCATTTATTTGAACCACATCTGTTGTAGGGGCACAGCAATGCTGTGCCCGTAGGGCGTGGTATATTTACTCCTCACTCAGCATTAAATTTAGTCTCCTAAATAAATACCCATACCACGAGCGGTTTTAACTAAAGTCCCATTGGGATCGACGGCGCTATATTGAGCGATCGCTTCTGTAATTGGTACACTTAATACTTGGCGATTTTGCCAAATCACCATGCGATCGTATTTATTCTCTGCAATTAGATTAACCGCCGCAACGCCAAAAACAGTTGCAACTAATCTATCGAGTGGTGAAGCAGTTCCACCCCGTTGAATGTGTCCTAAAACTGTAACTCGCGTTTCTACACCAATGTGCTGAATAATTTTATCTGCTAAATATTCGCCAATTCCACCGTATCGAGATTGACCTAACCGATTTGTAATCGTCACATTTTCCCCATCTTGGGTACGAACCGCTTCCGAAACAATAATCAAACAATAGTTTTTGCCTTTATCTTGGCGTTCTTTGATTTTGTGGCAAATGTGATCAACTGTGTAAGGGATTTCAGGAATTAAAATTACATTTGCTCCCCCCGCAATTCCCGCAGCTATTGCTATGTGTCCGGCATCACGCCCCATTACTTCCAAAATCATGACTCGGCTATGACTTGCAGCAGTAAAATGTAATCGGTCTAGTGCTTCCGTGGCAATATTGACTGCTGTATCAAAACCGATGGCATGTTCAGTAATGCCAATATCGTTATCAATCGTTTTGGGAATACCAACTAAATTAATGCCGCCTTGTTGGGCGAGGCGGCGGAGAATTGCCAAGCTACCATCGCCGCCAATCCCAATCAAAGCGTCTAAACTTAGTTGATGATAACCTGCAATAATTTCTTCGGAGCGATCGCATAAACTTCCATCCGCCATTGGAAAAGCAAAAGGGTCGCCTTTATTGGTTGTCCCCAACATTGTGCCACCCGCAGTTAATAGCGAGTCAACTTGATCAATTTCCAGCTTGGTGAATTGTGGCGGACGCGCCATTAATCCTAGAGTCGCTTGACGAATTCCCAAAACCTCCCAGCCGTAAGTATTCACAGCACAATTTACTACAGCCCTAATCACAGCATTTAAGCCAGAACAATCACCTCCACTGGTAAGAATTCCTATGCGTTTGCGTTCTCCGATATCTTTTATTGACATTTTGATCCAAATATATTGAGTAGTCGATGAAACTTAAGCCAAAGTTAGCAGCAGATTAAACCTAAGCAAAAATATTCTCTGTAAATGCCAAAGTAATTTTATGTTTGTTTTGTATCTAAAAACAAAACAAAGTTATCTCAGCTGTAAAATATTAAGTGTAGAGCCAGTAGTAGATTAAACCTCGGCAAAAACAATCCCTAAAAATGCCAGGGTAATTTTATGCTTGTCTTGTGTCTAAGAAAAAATCAAGTTATCCCAGCTGTAAAATATGAGGGTGGAGCCAAAGGTGACTAGTATTGATAATTACAACTTCTCTTTTTCAGGAGAAGTAACAATCCCACAGGCTCCTCCTGAGTTTAAATCAGGTTTTATCGGCATTGTTGGTCGTCCTAATGTCGGTAAATCTACTTTAATGAATCAATTGGTAGGACAAAAGATTGCCATTACATCACCAGTAGCACAAACAACACGTAACCGTTTGCGCGGTATATTAACTACATCAGAGGCGCAGTTAATATTTGTAGATACGCCAGGAATTCATAAACCCCATCATCAGTTGGGGGAAGTGTTGGTGCAAAATGCCAAAATTGCGATTGAATCGGTAGATGTAGTGCTATTTGTGGTAGATGGAGCGGTGGCATGTGGTGCAGGCGATCGCTATATTGCTGATTTGCTCAGTCGCAGCAAAACCCCGGTGATTATCGGTGCGAACAAAATCGACCAACAATCGGTTGATTCTCAGTTTATAGATGATAGTTACGCCCAGATGGGCAAGTCCCATGAATGGGAATTCGTGAAATTTTCTGCCAAGACTAGTGCAGGATTACCGCAACTTCAACAATTATTAATTGAACATTTAGAAATTGGGCCATTATATTATCCTCCAGACTTAGTAACTGACCAGCCAGAGCGCTTTATTATGGGTGAATTGATCCGAGAACAAATTTTATTATTGACTCGTGAAGAAGTACCCCATTCAGTAGCGATCGCCATTGACCTAGTAGAAGAAACTCCCAGCATTACCCGTGTACTTGCTACCATCAACGTCGAGCGTGATTCCCAAAAAGGCATACTCATTGGCAAAGGCGGAGCAATGCTCAAAGCAATTGGTAGTGAAGCTCGTGAACAAATCCAAAAGTTAATCGCTGGTAAAGTTTACTTAGAATTGTTTGTCAAAGTCCAGCCGAAATGGCGACAGTCGCGGATCAGTTTAGCAGAGTTAGGCTATCGCGTGGAAGAATAGAAAAATTAGGAGTTAGGAGTTATGGGTTTTGAATTAAAAACTTATGAATAACTTTTAACTCCTAACTTAGACAATTTTAGATTTTAAATTTTTCCTTCAATCCAAAATCAAAAACCAAAAATCAAAAATTGAATGACTCCTAACTCCTAACTAATAAAAATGTCTTTAGATACTCGCTATCCCTTAAATTTACCAATCAATGCTCCGCCGTTGCGCGTGTTAATTGTCGAAGATGATCCGATGATGCAACTAGGATTAGAGCAATCGTTAATGGCTCATCCTCAGTTGGAGATTGTTGGACAAGCAGAAGATGGTTATTTGGGAGTCCAAGCAGCACTGCAACTGAAACCTGATTTGGTGGTTATGGATATTGGGTTGCCGCGATTGGATGGCATTGCAGCGACACAGCAAATTAAGGCGGTGCTGCCAGCAACTCATGTGGTGATGCTGACATCTCATCAAACGGAGACAGAAATTATTGCTGCCCTGTCTAGCGGTGCAGATGCATATTGCATCAAAGGTGCAAGTGTGGAACGATTGTTAAGTGCGATCGCAGCCGCAGTTGATGGTGCAGCCTATCTCGATCCCCAAATTGCGCGGCGAGTAATTGATAATCTCAAACCGCCCTCACCCACCAGCAACAACGCCAACTTATCTGGGCGCGAGTTAGAAGTATTGAAACTCATGGTAGACGGGTTGAGTAACCCAGAGATTGCTGAAAAACTCTATCTCAGTCCCAACACCATCAAAACTCATGTCCGGGGGATTATGAATAAATTAGCAGTAGACGATCGCGTGCAAGCAGCAGTTGTAGCATTGCGTTCTGGGTTAGTTTGATTATCTGTATAATTACAGCTATCAAAATCCCTTGGCGCTGGTGAATACCCGCATTGGCTACGAAGCCAAAAATTAGAGTATTTACTTTTTTGTTAACAATATCTTTGATGAGATATATGTCAGTACAGACTTAAGACCACCTGATACACTTGTATCTTATGGCGATCGCTGCACCTTTGGCTTTCAAGTTCGCACGAATTTTTAATCCCATTTACAAGTAGAGGCGTACATATATATGTACGCCTCTGTAGCCGATTCATTTTTTGCCAAGATTTTTGAAAAATAGTCTACCTCAATCGATTTTAGTTAAAAGAGTTTGAGAATTCATTCGGGTCTAGATCAGCAGGAAATAATAAAATTTCCTTACCTTCTAGCTTTGCCTTCTGGTGAAGCACAATTGCCTTCTCCAAAAAACAATATTTAATTGGAACCCATCCATCGTTATAAAAGTAGACAGTCACTCGGCTCATTGCATACTCTTTCAACGGCATTGGAAGATACCAGGACGAGTTCACAATTAGAACCTTACCTGTCAAGTGCATTCTTTGAACCTCAGTTAGTAAGTATATTTACTTTTACTACTTTCACTCATCCAAGTGAGTTTTAGTAACTATCATAAGTAATAAGTTAATGAGCCTTTAAGTTAGATATTTAGGTGATAAGTTCAAAAGTCAACGAGTTTTTAGTTGGGATTAAGCCTTAGTAGTTGGTGAGGAATTTTCGGGCGAAGTTTGACAGGTTGTCTTTTGACGCAACTATACTTTTAAAATTATCGTTCCTAAATACTGGTGGAAAAGTAGCATCAAAAATCTTTGAATTTTCCTTTAATTGCTTTTTCCCAGTCAACCTGGTCTACTTCGCTTACTCTTATAAACTCTATGTTCCACTTTACCCTAGAGAAAAATTTGGGATGGCTATTATTAATTTCGGTTCTAATTGCCACACCAGTTAATGCCCACACCGAAAAAGTGTCAAAAGACGTAGGCGGGATGCTGCATATTGAACCCAATGACAATCCTCAAGCTGGCAAAACCGCTCATGCTTGGATTGTCCTCACCCGTAAAGGCGGGCGACTAATCCCCCTGACACAATGTAACTGTCAGTTGGCTGTCTATCCTCAACCTCACAGCGAAACTGATACCCCATTACTGAAGCCAAGTTTACATAGTGTATCAACCAAGCAATATAAAAACATTCCCGGAGCCGAGATCGTATTTCCCAAAGTAGGAGCTTATGAATTGGAGTTAAGCGGTACTCCCAAATCTGGAGCTAATTTCAAGCCTTTTGTGTTGTCTTATACCGTCACTGTCGGCTCATAAAAGCTGAACTGGTAAAATGTCATGCTGTAGCAATATCTCGTAGGGTTCAGAAATTGTGGTGCGATCGCCTCCATTGCGGTAGCGATCGTATAACCTAGTTTTATCAAGAAATCTTTTGTGTGCTTGAAAACCGCCTGTAAAAGTTTGAATACTGTCGTCTCGCCTCTCTTGTTGAGATTCTGAATCATTGTTCACGAGTATCAAAGACTCGTTAACGGAGTTCAAACACTCATTCACGAGTATCAAAGACTCGTTAACGGAGTTCAAAGACTCGTTAACGGAGTTCAAACACTCGTTCACGAGTATCAAAGACTCGTTAACGGAGTTCAAACACTCATTCACGAGTATCAAAGACTCGTTCACGAGTATCAAAGACTCGTTCACGGAGTTCAAACACTCGTTCACGGAGTTCAAACACTCGTTCACGAGTATCAAAGACTCGTTCACGGAGTTCAAAGACTCATTCACGGAGTTTAAACACTCGTTAAAATTTACTTAGCGATCGCGCTTCTGATTCAGTTTGCATATAAACAACCATTGAATCTAATTGCCTTATCCCCCTATTGCCAAGAATATTTCCACGCTTCGCCCCATACCCTCACCCCTAGACATAATCACTTCAACATCCTGGGGAATAAATGGGCAGAGGGGCACAGGGGCAGAGGAGAATAATTAATAACCAATACTTCGGCTTCGCTGGTTACTGAGCGAAGCCGAAGTATCAGTACAAGTGCCCAATCCTCAATACCCATAAATTAAAATCCTGCCAAACGATCTGAAGGTATCAAACTCAGGGATGATGAGTAATTAGCAATTAAATTGACAAAATCACACTATAAAGAGTGATATTAAGCGATAGATAGCGCTTATATAAGGACTAACGGTCATGATTAAATCTTGGATGGTGATTGGGGGTGTGGCTTTCTTGGTTGCCTTAGCAGCTAACGTGATTACGCCTAGCGATCGCCAATGGTTCAAGCGCTTACAACGACCGAGATGGCTAACTTTTGAGGGTGCAATTCCAATTATTTGGACTGTAATATTTATTTGCGGTGCTTGGTCAGCTTATATTATCTGGGAAAAAGACCCAGGAAGCACCCCAACCTGGTTAATCATGGGTTTATACTTGCTTTTAGAAATTGTGACCATTGCCTATACGCCTGTAATGTTTAAGCTTCGCAGTCTGAAAGTGGGTACAGTTCTTGGCGGCACAGGTTTTCTCATTTGTGTTTTATTGATACTTGCAGCCTTAAGTATTTCTGGTTGGGCAGCACTGTTACTAGTTCCTTATTTGCTCTGGAGTCCCATTGGTACTTATACTACTTGGCAGATGGTCAGTCTCAATCCTCAAGATGCCTAAGAATCGCACTAGCGAATGATTCAACCTACGCCCTAAATTGTCAAACTTGCAGTGTATGACTTGACAAAATACACAAAACTTGAGTGCATTATGATTCCATCTTGGATAATAATTGGGGCTGTAACTTTCTTGGTTGCCCTTGGTAGTTTCTTAATCACGCCACGTGATGTTAAATGGTTTGCACAGTTACGTCGCCCTCGCTGGCTAGTTTTTGAGCCGTTGATTCCGCTGATCTGGACTGTGATTTTTATTTGCGGTACAGCTTCAGCTTATATTGTTTGGGAAAAAAGCCCAGGAAGCCTAATTACTTGGCTACTAATGGCTTTGTACGTCCTGGTGGAAATTATCACCGTCGCTTACATACCTGTAATGCTGAGGTTTCGCAGTCTCAAAATTGGGGAAATTCTTGGGCTAATAGGTTTTATTTCAGCCGTTATCCTTGCAATCTGCGTTTTGCTAATTTCTGGACTAGCAGCGCTATTACTCCTTCCTTATCTAGTTTGGACTCCCATTGGTACTTACACCACTGACGAGTTAAAGGAGCAAAATCCTCAAGATGCCTAGTACCGCAAGGCGGAAGTCACTCATTCAAAAGGAGCCAGTGCGTTGGGCGGGCAATGCCCGACTTGTTCGCGCAGCGTCTCCTTTAGGAGAAGCAACTGGCGTTCAAAAGTCAAAAATATTACGGAATAGGCTTTTTAGGGTTTTTAAATGGTTGCTCTATTTCCGCCGTGTTGTACTAGTTAACTAAATACAGCATTTCATTAATTCGCAGCAAATTAAATCTAGCAAAGCTCTGCGTCCCTGTGCGTTGAAAAAAGTAGTGTTTTTAAATGATCCAAAAGCGCAAAGGTTGGCGCAGAGTAATATTATGTCCGATCAAAGACTTATTATTTAGACCGCAGTTATTGCTGGGGGAAAGAGACTTTTCCGATTTTGCACAGATCAGGTAATTATAAGTGATTAACCAAACTTGATATAATACACAGGTTTAAGGCTAAAACTTAATCCTTAACTTCTTCATCATTAGCAATAGACTTAATAATTCCATCTACAATTTGTCTAGAATTCCGCCAACTACTCATTTGGAAACTGCCTGAATGTATTCGATGATAATAGTTTAGATTATTCAGAATATATAATGAATATCCTTGTTGCAACCATGAATAGTTAAAAACTATAACGTCGGCAGCAGGTACAGAATTAAACTCGTTAATTTTACTACACTCTATATATTTTTGCACATTAATGAAATAATTTCCATCATTAAGAAGACTACGCAATAATTTTATATTTTCATTTTTTAAGATAAGTTCTTTGACTTTATATAAAGTAAGTTCTGTGTTTGTGAATTGTCGAAAATCAAAGTTCGGTTCGGCAAAACTAGGGCAATATATAAGGTTGGTATTCCATGTGGATATTTGGTAAAGTCTATCAACATAATTTCTGCTCAGTGCATTATCAGAGTCAAGAATAATTGCCCATTCATTTTTACATTTTGATATTGCTGTCACCTTACTATGGTATGGCCCTAAATTTTTTTCGCCTCTATAAATAGAAATTTTATTAGACATTTTTTTAGTAATAGCTTGCATTTTAGAAAATTCGTCCATGCTAGAGCAATCATCATAAATTATAACGTCATTAATTCTTTCATCCATTAAGACATTTCTCAATGCACCTGCTATTAAATTAGACCTGTTATAATGTGTAATAGCTAAAGATATTTTTCTTTCATTTGCTGTAGCATCTCTTCTAATCGATAATAAACGAACTCCAAGAGAGTAAGTTAGAATTTTGGCAGTCAGATTATATGAATAATTAGAGATTTTTTTCCTGATGCCTAAACTTTTAACTTTGCGGTTGATTTTGCCTAAAATATCCATCATATGACTCTTGCTTGATTTTTGAAAAAACGCACTACTCATCTACCTCTCTTCTTTCCCTGTTGTCTGTTCTGACTTTTCACGGTAAGTCCTCAAGCCCCAAAAAAGCGTGACTTTTTCCACAGGCTAATTCTCAATAGCTTTAATTTAATGAAAATATCTAATGGAAAAATCAGGACTTGAAAAACCCTCAAAATGGTCTTTTCCACATGCCGTGAAAAGTCAGCTTGTCTGTTGCCTGGCTCTATAATTAAGTACACTAATTAATTAGGACGGCTAGATAACAAAGGGTGAAACTCTATATAATTTTTTTAAATTCAAGATAGGTGCTTTGATTATCAATGATTGGCTAATTAATTATATTTAGCTATTTATATATTTGTCACTACAATGACAACCTTTAAATGCCCGTCTTATATTAATTGTACCTAGCTATTTACCACTAATTGCGTGGCGATCGCTTGCGTTTCTCAACCAGAGTGGGTATGATCGCCTGTTCAATTACCGTTGCTGGAATCGCCGTCTCGATTGCTTTAAGCAAACCACCACTTTGTATATCAGGAGACACCAATGACAAATCCTTCAGATCCAGCACACTCAATTTCCATTCTTGGGAACAATGCTTAACTTAGATGACTTCTTGCCTTGCAAGCCGCCCATAACGTGCAGTAACAGGATTAACCGGATTGGATTGATTATTCAACCAAGCCCACATTTGATCGCCAACAGAAAAATGCCACCACTCTCTGGGATTGCGCTGAAAGCCGGCTTTTAACATTACATCTCGTAACAACTGACGATGAGCATGATACTTTTGCGCTTGTGGGTGGTCATTATTGGCATAATAATCGGGATGCGATCGCTCGGACATTTCATCAATCGGCGAACCCATATTTACTATTTGCCCTGCATCATCAACTAGTGTCACATCCACCACCGCACCAGTACTGTGAGGAGGAGGAGTTTTTTCATCCAAACTCGGTACAGCCCAAATTTCATAAACCGCTTCCCAAATCTCTTGGCGTTGGTTTGGCGATAACTCCACCTCAGTCAGTCCCCTCTCCTTAACTGCTTGCGCGAAGCTGTAATCTACCATAAACTGCTGGACTGCGATCGGGCGATAGGCATCAAAGATTTGGATATGCCAGTTAGGATGCAGGAGATTAAGATAATTTTGCGCTTGGAGCAAATTTTCGATAACACTTTGACGGAGATAATAAGGGGAGTGTTCGCCATAAGGCGCACCCAACTTTTCATAAGGATGAGGAGATTCCACCGCAAACAATTCTAAAGGAATCGCCATTAGGGGTTCACCACACTCAAAAATCGGGATTTGATGATAAGGCCTCATCTAGTTAGCCACGCAGGACTTACGGATTTTAACGCAAGCATAGCATTGTGCGTAACGAGTCTCTTCTTCTTCTGTGTCCTTTGCGCCTGTGCGTGCAATACCAATTTTTCTCAATTTAATCGCGCCTGAAAAATGTAACAATACCATAAGTAGATAGACAAAAATATTTACAGTCATTGCGAGCGAAGCGAAGCAATCGCAAGGGCTGAGATTGCTTCATTCCGCTTCGCTCCATTCGCAATGACATTGTGTATTTAATTCTGTCTGACTATTTATACCTTCTTCTGATTATTCAGAAATATCCTTGCATGAAAAATTAACATAAAAAAATGAAGTATGGCAGATAAAACCAAAATTATTTCCTTTCAACTTTCTGACGGCAAAATAATTAAAGTAGAGGTTACACCTATAGGGGAACAACCTGTTTCTGATGAAACCAGAATTTTTAAACAAGCCACAGAAATTATTAAATCCATTGCTGAAGATGTCGCAGGTACATTAAAAGATATTAGCGAGACAGTCAAACCAGATAAATTTAGTGTCAAACTTGGTTTACAAATTGGAGTTGAGTCAGGACAACTAACCGCTTTACTTGTGAAAGGAACAGGCACAGCTAACCTGGAAATTACAATGGAATGGAGTAAATAACAGTTGATTGTCTTACAGTTGTGGTAATCTTTTTACAAAGATGCTAGATGAGAGCAATTAATGGGTAACGAAGACGATTTACAACGCTGTACAGTGCGTTTAAATGTTGCCAGTAGTCAGGGAACAGGTTTTTTTGTTGCACCGAATTGGATTCTCACCTGCGCCCATGTAGTCGAATCTGCGAAAGATAATCCTGTGCAAGTATTTTGGAAAGCGGGAAACCAGAATTACACAGCTAAAGTTACGCAATTATACAAATATCCCCTTGATTTAGCCCTTTTACGATTGGACAAGGATTGTTTGGATCATCCCTGTGTTGAATTGGATGATACAAAACCCAATACCAATGATGATTTATATATTTTCGGTTATCCCAAGAATAGCGAAGTTGATTATTCGCAGGGAGATTCAGTAAGCTTTAAATATGAAGGAATAAGTTTTAAACAGGATATTATTCTCTATAAGTTAAAGCAAGGGCAAGTTATCTCAGGCTTTAGTGGATCGCCTTTGTTAAATTTACTAACAGGTAAAGTTTGTGGAATTGTGCATCTTTCCCGTGATGAGGGTAACGATTTAGGTGGGCGGGCAGTTTCGGCTCAAGTTATTGTGCAACAGTTTCCCAAAATTGCCCAACTTAATCAACAATTTCATCAGCCAAAGCCTAAAGGTGATAATCCATTTGAATATGGTTCTCCTGTTTCTCCAGAACGTTTTTACGGACGGAGAAGAGAAATTTTAGAGATTAAAAACCGCATTGGCGCGATTAGTCCTCAATGTATCAATTTGGTAGGCTTGCGGCGCAATGGAAAAACCTCTCTATTGCGATATATCAGAGAAAGAATCAGCGAATTTTGTTCGCCAGAACAAAAGCCTTTAGTTGTTGCCTTAGATTTAACGAATGGGAATTTTCATACTCCAGAGGGGATTATTGAAGGCTTAAGGCGAGGGATTCACAAACTAACAGGGAATTATCCTTGGTTAAAGGAAGATAATGAAAATGGCTTTGCAGTAGAAGATGGCTTACAGTTTTTAGTAGATGAAGGGTATCGTTTAATTATTTTATTGGATGAATTTGAAGCCATTGCTAGTAAAAAAGATAGATTGGAATTGTTTCAGGATTGGGGAGAAGATTGGCGTTCTAAGGCTTCTGCGGGTTTATTAACAATGGTAATTGCCAGCAAACGCCCTCTTAATGAAGTTTACGAAACTTTGAGTCTGGGTTCTCCTTTTGCCAATATTTTCAGTACAACTATTGTAGGGGCATTAGAAGAGGAAGCTTGGCAAAGCATCATCCAGAAAGGAGAGAAAGAATTTCTGCCTAATTCTACGGTATTACAATGGGTGGATGAGTTAGCAGGAGGGTTGCCCTATTATGTGCAGATGGCGGGGGCGATGTTGTGGCAAAATAAGAATCAAGAAATAGCTAAAAATGAGTTTAATTTTCAAGCAAAGCCTCGTTTTGAAGAACTTTGGAAAGATTTAACCGAAGTTGAACGTTTAGCATTACGTTATGAGTTGAGAGGGGGTAACTTACCTATCCCTGATTTGGCAATTGTAGATAGGCTTCAGCGTCATGGGTTATTACGGAAGAATGGGGGTTTATTTAGCAGTGTGTTTGCAGAGTTTGTTAAAGGTCAAAGATAAAGCAATAAGCCAAAAAATCATACATTAAATATAAAAAATGTTGCTCTTTTTGCGAGAAACTTGGGAACTATTTTGGTGGGCAATGTTTTGTCCTTCAAGGCTTCAACAACGAATGAATGAATGGTTGCCTCAAAAAAAACATGTACGCAGATCAGACACAGATTTTTTTAATATTTTATTTTTCGTAAAATCACGATTTATTATTCAGTATTTATTACTATTGTTTATTTTTAATATCCCTCTTATTTTAAGACTGATTGAACGTAATCAATTATTAGATTGGTTACAATTACCTTGTGTAATGTTAATTGCTTATACGACAGGAGTTTTATTTTTACCTTTAGGACTGGTTATCCCCTGGTTGTGGTTGATAGTTGTATTAAATCAGCATGATAGCTGGTTAAAAGGCTCAATAGAAGCTATTAAATTTTTACCTCCTTTACTTCAAATAGGAATAAGTCTTGCAGCTTTTGGAGTATCTATATCATTAACTGTTTGGTTAATATGGCAACTGTTAAAAAAAGAACATCTTTCCCTTGCTCCTAATGTGATAGTGGTGGGAGGAACAATCAGTGTGATGTTAGCAGGGTGGTTAGCACTTAAAAACTGGTTGTTTCTGTTGTTAGTAATTGGAATGACAGTTATTGTCCTATTTTCAGCAAAAGAAAATATAAGAAATAGTGATGATGCGGGAGTCGTGACGGTCGCCCTGGCGGGAGTCATGGTGGGAGTCATGGCGGGAGTCATGGCGGGAGTCATGGCGGTAGACGTGACGGATGTGGCGGTCGAGGTGGGAAGAGTGAAGCTAGTAGTGGACCCAGTAGTGGCGGTACTTCTGGCGCTAGGAGTGGCGGTCGTCGTGGCGGCAGGAGTGGCGGTCGTCGTGGCGGAAGGAGTGGGAGGAGTGACGCAAGTCGTGGTGGGAGGAGTGGCGGGAGCCGTGGCGGGAGTCGTGCCGCCACTCCTGACGGTCGTCGTGGCGCTAGGAGTGGCAGTCAAGGTGGAAGGAGTGGCGGAAGCGTCGACACTCGGGACGAGAGCCTTCGTGGTAGAAGTGTCGGCACTCGGGACGAGAGCCGTCATGGCAGCAGTGCCGGCAGGAGTGGCGGCAGGAGTGGCAGTCGTCGTGGCAGTCGTCGTGGTACGAGTTGTGGCAGGGGTCGTGGCGGGAGTCGTGACAGTCGTCGTGGTGGCAGGAGTGGCGGCACTCCTGGCGGGAGTTCCTACTTTACCGCTTACTTGGCTTTCGGTTGTTACAAGTTTAATCGCTTTTGCTCTTGCACCAGCAAAAGACAACACAGTTTTTATCACCACCACAGTGATTTTAATAGCTCTTTCTGCCCAAAAATTAGGATGGTTTTCAGCATTAATTATCCCTGTGACCTTAGTCAACTATTACAGAATTATTGACTATTTTTTCTTTGCTCCTTTCAGTTTTTTTACATTAATTATTAATCGCTTTCGTCCTCAACCATGGCAATTACTTCGTAGCTTACCTCCTTATACCAGTGAACTTCTTTGGCTACCCTTAGCATTACCTAATCACGATCAACTTTTAATTTCCGCTTTTGCTAACAATCCTCAACAAGCTTTAACAATCTTTCAATATACCCAAACTTTTTCCTTACCAGGATCTCAAATAACCCTGCAAAATGCCTTACCACAAATTGTTGCTGACCAACTCAAGCAAATTCAAAGTATTCCAGAACTAATCTTTACTGCCAACTCAGACCATCCTATATTACCCTTCCTAATTTCCCCCTTCTATCACCTCGATTCTGAAAGCGATACCCCCACTCCAGAAACACCTTTACCAAAGGTTAAACCCGAACTTTCTATCCTTCTTCCTCGCCTGCAAACTATTATTCAAGATATTCAATCTGCACTTGAAAATCAAAATATACCTCTACGAGAACGAGGATTAGAACGAATTAATAACAATCTTGTTCGATTACAATCCCAATTACCCTCTCTCGGACTTAAAGACGAAGCTATTAAACGCTGGACACCTGTACTACAGCATTGGCAAAGGGTTATTGAACTAGAACAAAATGAACAACGCAAACTCTCTCAAGGTGAACTAATCAACCCGTTCCATTATGGAAATCCAGTGCGACTTGACCAAAAAAACTTGTTTAAAGGTCGTCAGAGATTTGCCAATGAAGTTGTCCGTCGAGTTTTAGACCGTGACCGACCTACCCTTGTACTGCATGGCCCCCGTCGCTGTGGTAAAACTTCCTTTTTGTATAACTTTCCCCGCCTGCTTCCCAGTGATATCCTCCCCGTATTTGTGGATATGCAAAGTTCCGCCATTACCACCAGCGAATCTGACTTTTGGTTTGGCTTAGTCCGTGCAATTCATAAAGACTGCAAAAGTCAAGGCGTTCAATTACCAAACATTCCTAAACGCGCCGATTTTAAAAATAGTCCCTATCCTACCTTAGAAGATTGGTTAGATGAAGCACTTGCCCAAATTGGAGAACGGCGCATCCTTCTCAATCTTGATGAATTTGAAAAAATCGGTACTGCTATCCAGAACGGACAGATAAACTTACGTTTATTTGATCAACTGCGCCACTTAATTCAACATTATGAACAACTCGGCTTTCTCTTTTCTGGGGTGCAAACTTTAGAGGAATTAGGCCCGAATTGGAGTAGCTATTTTATCAGCGTTGTCCCGATAGAAATGCTTTATCTTGAACCTAACGAAGCCGAAGAATTACTCCTTAATCCAGATCCAGCTTTTGCACTGCATTACGCTCCAGGTATTGTAGAGGAAGTATTAAGGTTTACCAATTGTCACCCTTACTGCCTACAATTATTGGGCGCATCAATGGTGAATCAAGCTAATTTTAACCATACTGATTTTATTACTGCTGAACTCTTGCAAGCTTCTATTAATGACGCATTTATTTCCGGTCAACCTTATTTTACAAATATTTGGACAGAATTTACAGGAACTACACCAGAAGAAATGGTAATTGGTCAAGAATTATTATTACAAGTTGCCAAGATAGATATTTCATTAGATATAACTACTGAAATTGCTGAAAAGGTATTAACCCGCTTGTTGCGTTATCATATTTTACACAAAATCAATGGAGGATATGATTTTGAAATTCCTCTGTTAAAACAATGGGTGAGAGAGCGTGCAGTAAGAAGCTAATTATTTAAAGTAAGAAATTATATGATGTCAGCTTGCTCACCGTTGGGTAATTTCATCGTCTATGAATATGCCCTAACAGACTTAGGATTCTATCATTAACGGTTCGTTTTTTCAAAAATGCTTAATCAAAACCAAACGCCCTTATTAGACGCTTTAAAAGCCAATGCAGCAAGACCTCATGCGCCTTTTTACACTCCAGGACATAAACAAGGTGAGGGAATTTCTCAACCTTTGGCTGATTTATTTGGCAAAGCTGTCTTTCGCGCCGATTTAACCGAATTAGCAGATTTAGACAATCTCTTTGCACCCCAAGGCGTTATTCAAGAAGCACAACAACTAGCAGCTGAGGCATTTGGCGCTTCGCAAACATGGTTTCTTGTTAATGGTTCTACTTGTGGGATTGAAGCGGCAATTCTCGCTACCTGTGGCACAGGCGATAAAATCATTTTGCCTCGCAATGTACATTCTTCTGCGATCGCTGGTTTAGTTCTCTCTGGTGCTATACCAATTTTTCTCAATCCTGAATATGATCCAGTTTTAGATATTGCCCACAGCATCACGCCCAATGCTGTACAATTTGCACTCCAACAACATCCAGACGCTAAAGCAGTGTTAACGGTTTACCCAACATATTACGGCGTTTGCGGAGATTTGAATGCGATCGCCAATATTACCCATCAATACAATATCCCTCTACTTGTAGATGAAGCACACGGTGCCCACTTTGCCTTTCATCCAGAATTACCCACTCCAGCCTTAGTCGCAGGTGCCGATTTAACTGTACAATCCATCCACAAAGTACTCGGTGCGATCACACAAGCATCGATGCTGCACGTTCAAGGTAATAGGATAGATTGCGATCGCATCAGTAAAGCTTTGCAACTCCTCCAGTCTACCAGTCCTAGTTATTTACTTTTAGCTTCTTTAGATGCAGCACGTCAGCAAATGGCACTCTACGGAAAAATGCTGATGTCTCGCACTTTGCAACTTGCTGATGAAGCTAGAACAAAAATCAGTCAAATTCCTGGATTATCTATTTTAGAGATTCCTAGCCCTGCTTATGAAGGGGAGGATAGTACCGTGCAGAGGTTCCCGCCATTGAAGCGACTCTCCGTAGGGCTGGGGGGATCTCCTGGCTTTGTGGCTTTAGATAAAACGCGACTAACTGTCACTGTTTCTGGTTTAGGCTTAACCGGATTTGAAGCAGATGAAATTCTCGATGAAAAATTTGCTGTCACTGCTGAATTCGCCTCACTGCAACACCTTACTTTAATCATTAGTTTGGGCAACACCCCAGCCGATATTGAGCAATTAGTGCAAGGTTTTACCACTCTTGCCAAAGAATATCGCCGAACCAACTTGAATGTTAAAAGCCATCTTTGGCAGGATTTTGTTAGTACATTAAGTCCGGCATTACATTTCTCTCCCCGTGAAGCTTTTTTTGCTGTCAGTGAAATACTACCTTTGATACAGACAAGCGATCGCATCTGTGCAGAAATCGTCTGTCCCTATCCCCCAGGAATTCCTGTGTTAATGCCCGGAGAAATAATCACTAAACCTGTCCTTGATTACCTACAACAAATCCAGGCAATGGGGGGATTTATCAGTGGTTCTGCTGATACTAGCCTCAAAACTTTAAAAGTTGTGAAATAACGTCCTAACGTCATAATTACTGAGTTCTTGTTGAGAAAAAATTAATTGATATGGTCAACAGTAAATGTGCGGTTAAATGAGTAATCAAGGCAAAAATATACATCAATTATATTAAGTATAAAAATTCAATGAAAATGGCTAGCAAACTAATGCCATCTTTAATTTATACCCATAGCATGATGTTGATAATTCATAAATCAGAAAATGAAATTAAAAACTTATTATGTTTGGGGAGTAGTAGCAGCTCCAATTTTAGTCACACTAGCGCTGGGTTTCTCGGCAAAAGCGAATGCAGTTGAGTTAGGTGCTGCCTCTGATTACAATGTATTTGTCTTAGGAGATATCTCTCAAAAAAATACAGATATTGAAGGAAAACTTGCTGCTGGCGGTAACGTGAATTTTGCTGGCGGACTCGGAAGCAAACTTTCTGGCAATAGCGGCAACGTAGTAGTAGCTGGACAAAACTTAACTCTGAGCACCGGTCAAGTCTACCACGGTAATGCTGTCTATGGAGGTACCGCCAATGTGTCCAGCAATGTGGGATTTCCACAGGGAACTCTCAAGAAGAGTAAACCCATCGACTTCAATGAAGCAGGGAAACAATTGCGAGGGCTATCTCAATATTTGGCAACCTTAACTCCTACTGGTAAAACAACAGTTCAATCTTGGGGTGCTATTAACCTTAGTGGCAGTGGTACTGCCTTCAATGTTTTTAATGTTGCCGGATCATCTGTCTCCAAGACAAACTCTTTTGGAATCAGTGGGGATGCAAATTCGACTGTTGTAGTCAATATCAGTGGTAAGGATGTGTCGCTGCAAAACTTTGGGTTCAATATCACTGGCACAGATAAACAAAAGGTGATCTACAACTTCTATGAAGCGACAAACATAACTGCCAGTGGGATTAGCATACTAGGTAGTATTCTTGCTCCTTTGGCTAATTTCAATTTCAATAATGGTCAAGTTAACGGCAACGTGGTGGTAGCTTCTTTGACAGGAAATGGGGAGTCTCACAACTATCTGTTTAATGGCGATCTGCCGGATGTCCCAACTAAGTACTACACTCCGCCTGTCATCCGGACTCAGGTTCCAGAGCCTGCAAATCTTCCAGGTTTAGGATTAATTGCTGTAGTATTTGGTTTATTTCGCCACAAACGCAATCAAGCAACTTGCCCAGAATAATCATAAATTTGCTGGCAGCATAGCGCATGAGACGAACTTGTTTACATATATTTCGCTCATGCGCTATTTACTTGCTCCCTACCTTCTACAATAAAGATAGACTTTATTGAGATTTGTATAGTTGGGGATAAGCTGTCATGGCTCCCGCCGTTTTAATTCAAAATCTGCAAAAACGCTACGGTACAGTGGTCGCCGTCCAGGATGTTTCCTTTCAGGTAGAATCAGGAGAAATCTTTGGTTTACTTGGCCCCAACGGTGCTGGTAAAACTACTACCTTGCGTGCTTTGTGTACACTTACCACACCGGATGCTGGCAAAATTGAAGTATCTGGCATCTCTGTGTTAGATAATCCGAGAGTGGCAAGACAACGACTAGGCTATGTTGCTCAGGAAGTTGCTATAGATAAGGTGCTGACTGGAAAAGAACTGCTGCAATTGCAAGCAGCACTTTATCACCTTCCAGGCGCGATCGCCAAACAGCGCATTGAGACGGTATTAAATTTACTTGGTTTGCAAGAATACGCTAATAAAAAAACAGGAACCTACTCTGGCGGTTTACGCAAGCGCCTAGACTTGGCTGCTGGATTGCTCCATGCACCCGATGTTTTGGTGTTGGATGAGCCAACTGTGGGACTTGACATAGAAACTCGTTTTGTGGTATGGGATTTCCTGCGAAAATTACGCGCCTCTGGGACAACGGTAGTAATTACCAGCCATTATCTAGAAGAGATTGACGCCCTAGCCGATCGCGTGGCAATTATAGATCGGGGCGTTGTGATAGCCGCTGGTACACCTTCACAATTAAAAGATCAAGTAGGGGGTGATCGCATCACCTTGCGAATCCGCGAGTTTTCCCCCATTCAGGAAGCAGAAATTGCTAAAAACCTCCTGCAACCTTTGCCATTTGTACAAGAAGTCATCATCAACAGCGCTCAAGGTAATTCTCTCAACTTGGTGGTGACACCACAGAATGATGTTCTGATTAACATACAGCAAGCGCTAAATACCGCTGGCTTGCCAATTTTTGGCATTGCCCAATCTCGCCCCAGCCTCGATGACGTTTACCTCGCCGCTACAGGACGCACACTGATGGATGCAGAACTCGCAGCAGTTGCCACCCGCGATCCCAAGGCCGAGAAAAAGCAGAATATGAGATAGGGCATGGGGAATGGGGGAGCCACTGCGGTCTTCTCCCATTCGTGAGAGGCTAGCGCCTGCCGTAGGATGCCCGAAGGGCTGTAGGGGTCTTCCCAAATCGAGCAAGTAGCGTCATTGGGCATTGGACAAAACAGTTCCTCTTTTCCGAGTAAAGAAGTGAGATTCCCCACTCAGCACTGGGCGCTCAAAACTCCCCATTCTCTAAAATCCAAAATCCAAAATCCAAAATCCAAAATTGCTATGAGCGTTACTCCTAAATCTGATATAAATTGGCAGCCGCTAGCATCGCCGCAAGTTGACGCTAATGCTGCACCTAACTTTTTCGGTGAATTGGTACAAGAGACGTTGGCTTTAACTCGTCGCTTGTTTATTCAGTTGCAACGGCGTCCCTCCACATTGGTTGCCGGAATTATTCAGCCAGTAATGTGGTTAGTGCTATTTGGTGCTTTGTTCCAAAATGCTCCCAAGGGTATATATGGCAATACAACAAATTACGGTCAATTTTTAGCTGCCGGTATAATTGTGTTTACAGCCTTTGCTGGGGCGCTGAATGCTGGTTTGCCTGTAATGTTTGATCGCGAGTTCGGCTTTTTGAATCGTTTGCTGGTAGCACCATTAGCATCGCGGTTTTCCATTGTCTTTGCTTCGGCAATCTTTATCATTAGCCAAAGTTTGCTGCAAGCAGCGGTGATTGTAGCGGCAGCAGCGTTTTTGGGCGCTGGACTACCAGATATAACAGGTTTAAGTGCGATCGCTCTAATTGTCTTCCTCTTAGCTTTGGGCGTGACAGCCATTTCCCTCGGCTTGGCTTTCGCCCTACCCGGACACATTGAACTGATTGCAGTGATTTTTGTCACTAACCTACCATTATTGTTTGCTAGTACTGCTTTGGCTCCTCTATCCTTCATGCCTCAGTGGTTGCAGTTTGTGGCTACCCTGAATCCTCTCAGTTATGCGATCGAACCAATTCGCTATCTTTATCTCCACAGTAATTGGGGACTAGGTAGTATAGTGATGCAGGCTCCTTGGGGCGATGTTACCTTTGGGGGAGCGTTGCTGGTATTGTTTGGCTTTGCCCTTGTCGCCTTAGTGAGTATTCAACCCCAACTGCGGCGGACTCTTGCTTAAGATAAAATAGAGAAATTTTAGGGTCAAAATCCCATGAAAAAACCATTTTTACAAATTCCTAGACTCTTTGTGGCTACTGTGGCAGGAATTAGCTTTGCTTCCTTGCTGATAGCTCAACCAAGTTCGGCTCAAATCAGCAGCCCAACTGATGCTTTTCCCAGTACTACTACAACAGACCAAAATACTGATCCGTTCTCCCGTTCAAACTCAGACAATTTCAACATGTTTGACCTGATTCATCGGGCAAATTTCGGGACTCTCAACTGGAATTCTGATCAACAGAACGAGCAACTCAACTCAGCCGCAGCAACCTTTAAAGCAAGGCAACAAAGACTAATTCGAGGTCAACAACAACAAGCAACCCCCGGTTTGCCAGCGGTTACACAACCAGTGATTACACCACGATCAGTTACACCACCATCAGGTAACTGAATTCAAACAAAGAACCCCAAGCTTTTAAAGCTTGGGGCTGAGACTATTTAAAAAATCCTTAGTTATCAGGTAAAAAAACTACAGCCCAAGTGCAGCTAAAATATCGCTAGCATGGTTGGTGGTATTTACATTAGCGTCAACATGGGTAATTTTACCGCTGGGGTCAATTACGTAAGTGACGCGCTTGGCATAACCGCCGCCATCCACATCAAAAGCTTTGATAAGGGATTTGTCGGTGTCAGCCAGTAGGGGAAAATTCAAATTATATTTTTGGGTGAATGCCTGATGGGAGACTTCATCATCAGCACTGACTCCCAAGATTACAACATCTTTACCTTGATATTGAGACTGGGCATCCCGAAAACTACAGGCTTGTTTGGTGCAGCCGGGCGTGTCATCTTTGGGGTAAAAATACAAAACGACCGTCTTGCCGGCAAAATCAGCTAACGAAACTGTGTTGCCGTTTGTATCTGTGGCGGTAAATGCAGGTGCATCCGTACCAACTGCTAGAGGCATAATTAACCTTTCCTGTTTCAGATTGTTGATGCACTTGAAATTTTACATTAATTTATAATGATTAAATATAATTACTGAAAAATAGCATAACTATACTTGAGGTAACTGATTTTGGTTAAATCAGGTAGCTGATACAAGAAAAAATATATTCTGAAATTAATCTTTCTTAGAAGAAAAATTTCTCCCCATACACAATGCCTGCTGTTGATTCCCAAAACCCAAATATTTTTGTCTATCCTCGAAGCACAGTAGAAAGAGCCGAACGATCGCTAGTGTGTTCACCCTTTAATCTATCTTTATTTGAAGTGATGGGACACCAGAGCGTGTCAATAACTGCGATCGCTCTAGAAAATGGACTCAAGCAGGGTTATACTAAGCGCCCTTTGTCAGAATTAGCATGTGACAGCGCCTTGGGCTGGCTGATCCAAGTGGGTGTATTGCGGCGAGAAGTTGATGGTCAGGGGATTACAGATAGTTTTCGCCTCACTCCCTTGGGACGGCAGTTAGTAGAACAATATCAGGGAAAAAATTGGCGGACTCCTTCATGGGGCGATCGTTTATCCGATGCTGTGATTCGTTGGTTACGGATACCCTTTTAGAATAAAAAACTAAAGAGTTAGGATTAGGGAATCAAAGGGAACAATATATACGGAAACATCACACCGATTCATGAAGTCTTTACCATAATCATCTAATTGAAATTTGTGATCGGGCTGGTAGGGAGTAAAAAAGCGAGACAGGGAGAGGAAGAGACGCTCTGACGCCAAGAAATTATTAAATTCTCTCTCCGTGTCCGCGTTTCCTTGTGTCTTCTTCCCTCCTAAAATTTAACCCTGTATTTTTATAAACTAAGTGATAGCAATTATGAAATCAATTATGGTAGTGGGGACAACATCCCATGCAGGGAAATCACTTTTAACTACAGCTATTTGTCGCATTCTGTCGCGGCGTGGCTGGCGGGTGGCTCCGTTTAAAGGTCAAAATATGGCTTTAAATGCTTATGTCACTGCTAATGGCGGAGAAATTGGTTATGCCCAAGCAGTACAAGCTTGGGCAGCGGGAGTTGTGCCTTGGGTAGAAATGAACCCAATTTTACTCAAACCTCAAGGGGATATGACTTCCCAAGTAATTATCAAAGGTAGGTCTGTGGGTAAAGTGAGTGCCTCAGATTACTACGAGCAATATTTTGACCTGGGGTGGCGGACAATTGAAGAATCGCTACAGCATTTAGGAACAGAATTTGACTTAGTGGTTTGTGAAGGTGCCGGTAGCCCAGCAGAGATTAACCTTAAGCACCGAGACTTAACTAATATGCGGGTAGCAAAATATTTGAATGCGCCAACCATGTTAGTAGTTGATATTGATCGGGGTGGTGCTTTTGCCCATGTAGTAGGAACCCTAGAGTTATTGGAACCGGATGAACGCGCCTTAATTAAGGGTGTAGTAATTAACAAGTTTCGAGGACAGCGATCGCTTCTAGATCCGGGGATAAAATGGTTAGAAGAACGTACAGGTATCCCTGTTATCGGTGTTATACCCTACTTACAAGAAGTGTTTTCAGCAGAAGACTCTCTTGATTTGCTAGAACGTGAATCGCATAAAGCCCAAGCTGACCTCAACATTGCCGTCATCCGCTTACCAAGAATTGCTAACTTCACCGACTTTGACCCTCTGGAATCAGAAAGCACAGTTTCAGTAAAATACCTCAGTCCTAAGCAAGATTTAGGACATCCAGATGCCGTGATTCTCCCAGGTACAAAGACCACAATTGCTGATTTGCTACTGCTGCAAAAAAGCGGTATGGCAGAGGCTATTCAACACTATGCCGCCTCTGGGGGAACGGTTTTAGGTATCTGTGGCGGCTATCAAATGCTCGGTCAAATCATCGCTGATCCAGAAGGGATAGAGGGACAAGCTGGGAGATACCAGGGGTTAAATCTTTTACCAATCAGAACTGTAATTACAGGACAAAAAATCGCCCGCCAGCGCCAAGTTAGCTCGAATTATCCGCAACAGGGCTTGCCAGTCAATGGCTTTGAAATCCACCAAGGGCGATCGCGCATCGAACAGCAAGGAATAGACCCTCAATCCTACCATGCCCTATTTGACGATATTAATTTAGGGTTAGTGGATAGTTGTCAATCCGTGTGGGGAAGTTACCTCCACGGGCTTTTTGACAATGGCCCTTGGCGACGGGCTTGGTTAAATCGCCTTCGTCAACAGCGCGGTTTAAAATCTTTGCCCACCGGTGTTGCTAACTACCGGGAACAGAGAGAGCAGATTTTAGATTCCTTAGCCATTGAAGTTGAAAGCCATTTAGACTTAATTCCATTTTTGTCTTAAGCTAAAGTGCATAAAAATTGCACATTTTTTCGTTAAGCTTATTATTTGTCATTTGTCTTTACAAAAAATTAATGACCAATGACAAAGAACAACCCTTACGAGTCAATACTAAATAAAATGCGTAACATTGATGATTGTTCGTGTCCGCTTTTTACCAGATGATGTCACAGTAGATGCTGAAGTGGGAGAAGCCCTCTTAGATGTAGCAGATCGGGCTGGGGTATTTATTCCCACCGGTTGTCTCATGGGGTCTTGTCACGCTTGCACCGTCGAATTAGAGGATGGAGAGATCATCCGCGCTTGTATCACCGCAGTACCAGCACGCGAGGAATTGACGATTAATTTGTTTAGCGACCCAACTTGGTAGTTTTTTAACCCTCTAAGTTCAGATAAAGAAGTAGAGGAGAAGAAACAAGATGAGTAAGCTTAAATACCAAATGGTAATTCAGTGGTCTGAGGAAGATGATTGCTTCTTAGTAGGATTCCCTGATTTTCCAGGACAACGCTGGCGAACTCATAGGGATACTTACGAGTTGGCTGTGGCAAATGGAATTGAAGCTTTAGAGTCTCTAATTATTGCTTACGAAGCTGTAGGTGATCCACTTCCAGAACCAACAGAAAGTAGAGTGCGTTAACGCAATTTATTAGATAGGAACTAATATTGCACAATTTGCGCGATCACAGCTTTTTTGTCTAAATAGTATTTTTATGTATTATTACTGATTCTTTTCACTTAAATAGTTTGTATATTAACTTGTCAATGTGTGCCTTAACTATAAAATTGGGCGTTTGCATTTGATAATAGTCGCATTGGTAAAAGCGTATGAGTATGAGTGAATTAGCACGCGAAAAACTTCTTGAATTATGTGCACCTGCTGTTGGTGATAAGTTGGTATATTCTTGTGGAGAGGCTCCAAATTATGAAACTTATGATTTCAAAACAGAATCTATTAAACCAGTTCCACCTAAAGCTTGGTATGTTAACAAGACTGCAAATGAGTCAGAACAGTATTTTACAAGTGGAGAATTGTATGAATATTTGAGCCAATTAAAGTAGGTCACCAGGAATAAATCTTATGTCAAAATACATAACAGTCCAAAACGGCAACGACAAGATCAAGATTAATAAGGATAAATTTAGCGGTTTCATCGACACAAATTTAAATCAGAATATCATTTCTCTTGCTTATGAGGATGATAATGGTATTCCCAAGGTAGTTAAAATTTATAAAGATAAAGATCCTACTGCCTTTGCAGAAGCCTTGGATTTTTTACAAAGTCTAAAATAAGTAGAAACTGTTTTTAAAATGCTTTAACACAGGCATTTAACGGTTAATGTTACTCAATTGGCGCCAACAATTGTTCAGGCTAGTAAGAAACTTTTACAGTTTGTTTCCTACTGCCTGTTTTTGCTATCTATAATCAATTAGCTTTAACATTCAGCGCGTATGCTTTAAACCTTTCCAAATCAGCTTGAATTGTCGATTCAACTATCCGTCCCAAAAACAAGTTATCCATAATTTTGCCAATAAGGCCGGGGATGGCGTAGGAAATGGTCATTTTGACAATACTACTATTCTGGCGATCATAGAAGCGAATCGCTCCCTGATTCGGCAAACCATCAATCGATTCCCATTGGATAATTTGGTTAGGAATAACTTTGAGAATTCGGGATTTCCAAGTAAATTCTAAACTGCCCGTCTTTAATTTCCAAAGAGATATATCTGGATTATCTGGCGGAATTTTTACCGAATCAATCCACTTCATCCACCGGGGCATTTGCTCTAAATCAGACCAGAGGTTCCATACTAAATCTATAGGAACTTCTACTTCTACCTGTACAGTATGCTCTAACCAATCTGACATTTTGTCTTCTTCCTTTGCGTTCTTTGCGGTTAGTTATTTCTTCAAACTTTCCAAAATCACTTTTGCCGCCCGCCGTCCAGAAATAGTTGCTCCTTCCATGCTGTCGATGTAATCTTGCTGAGTATAACTCCCTGCAAGGAAGAAATTATCTACTGGTGTTTTTTGGTTAGGACGGTACGCGTCCATCCCTGGCGCTTCTCGGTAGAGAGACTGAGCAAGTTTTACCACACTGTACCAAGTCATATTTAGCTCCCGCGACGAGGGAAACAGTTCATGCACTTGCTTGAGGACATGTTGCGCGATCGCTTGATTACTTTGTGCAATAAACGGATCTCCCGGTGTCAGCACTAGCTGTAACAATGACCCCTGTCCTGGGCGATAATAATCAGCAGGGCTAGTCAACGCCAAATCAGCAAAACAAGAAAAATCAGCATCGGCTGTGTACAGTAAATTATCGATTCCAGCCGCATGATTTAGCTGTTTACGTTGCTCTCCATCGTTCAGTTCCGTCACCCAACCATCGAAGCGTAACTGCACTGTAGCTACTGGTACTGCATCCAGTTTGTAAATATTGTCAAATTCTGACCACTTACGCCACTCGTGGGGTAGGATGCGTTGAATTCCTGGAACATCACAGGCAAAAACGTAAGCATCAGCAGTGATAGTTTCTACTGTATCACCTTGGGCAACTACTATACCAGTGACGCGGGTTTGTTCGTCTGATGTAAACTGAATTTCCCGCACTTGCCGACGTGTGTAAACTTTGGTGCCTCTAACTTCCAGATATTCCAGAATGGGCTTGTGCAAATACTCATGAGGAGAACCTTCCAGCATTCGCAAAACTGAGGCTTCAGTTCTGGCTGCAAATAACTGGAATATCGTTAACATACAACGGGCAGACATATTTTCGCAATCAATAAATCCCAATGCATAAGCGATGGGGTTCCACATGCGTTTGATACTGCCATTACTCCCACCGTGACTACGGAACCAGTCGGCAAAGCTGATTTTATCTAATTTGCGGATGGTTTTCATCGCCCCGTTAAAGTCTACCAATCCGCGAACTATCGGACTAGTACCCAAAGCGATCGCATTTTGCAATTTATCCTGCAACGATAGCTGAGAAGTAGTGAAAAATGCCTTTAAGCCATTGAAAGGCGCACCTGTAAGGAAACGAAAATCCAAAGCACCAGTGCGCCCCCCTTTGTTAATAAAAGTGTGGGTATGTTCCTTGAGGCGTAAGTTTTCTAACACCCCCACTTTCTTCATCAAGTCAAATAGTTGGTAGTAGCAGCCGAAAAATACATGCAACCCCATTTCTAGATGGTTGCCTTCTCCATCAACCCAACTGCCAACTTTACCACCCACAAACGGACGAGACTCAAAAATCTCTACTTTACAACCAGCATCCGCTAGATATACTGCGGTTGCTAGCCCAGCCAGTCCCGCACCTACGATTGCAACGCGCATTCCGTCGTTCCTTTTCAGTTTCTTTACAGATTGTAACTGGGTTGGTGTCGGAATTTGCTACTTAATATCAACTCCACCAGTATATCAAGGCATGGCAACATCGATACTAAAACCTCTTTGATCACTCCTGTTTAATCCCCGTAAATGACCAGACGCGAGAAAAATCGCGTCTGTATCGGCTAGACAAACGTTGTCCATCATGGCAAACTCAAAAAAGTATCATAGCTATTTTTTTTGTGGTAAAGCAGTTATCTGGTAAGTCGTAAAAGCATCTTCTTACCTGTTTACATCTTTGCTATCGTCGGAGATCGGCAAACTTCTAATCAGTTCGCGAATCACATCCGTTGCAGGTCTACCTGTTTGTTGACAATATTTATCTAGTTTTTCGGCTTCCTGTGTTGCGAGATTGACTGTTATGCGTTTTACGGCCCATTTTTTATTTGTCATTATCATGCTGCTATCTGCTGTATCTTTTAGTATTTTCGGAAGAGTCCAAGAAATGAGGGAACCGATAAGGTTATCAGAGTTTGTCGCCGGAAACAAGTAATACCATTAATATTAAAAATGTTCGTTTTGTCAAAGTATTCATCATTTTCTAAAAAAATCAAAAAACTACACTTTCTTTGTTACTATTTTGACAAGATAAACAGCACATAGCTGCTTTTGAAGCTGATAATCCCACTAACAGCATAAGTAAAGCCTGACAAAGAAATTTTATAAATGAATTTGAGACATCTACTTTTGACTCAATCAAGATTTACAAAATTATTCTTCATCGAAAGCATTTGACCTTCTGTGTTAACCAAGTTTGCCAAACCTGCTTTGAGGGAACATCTGGTATGACACCAGAAAATAAAGCTGTAGAATCACGATCATGCTGAAATGCTGGCTTACAGGCGGGTTTTAATGGTCTACAGAGGTCGCAAATAATCACTTAAAAGTAGGCAGATAAGCGATCGCTTTAGAATAAACACCCATCTGCACCCATTAATGTAACCAAGAAGTTCAAAGCCACGTGAACGGTTATAAATTTTGGCTCCCCTCGATCAAGCTGATTGCTTTTCCGTGCCAATATAGTAGGCATAAAAAAGGGGACAAGACTCAGTTTTCTGGGTGTAAATAGCCAAATTCTGTGATAAAATTTAACAGTATTATCTGTAATTTTACACAGATGAATAACCTCAAAATAAATATGATGTTATTTGAGTGTTGCTGATAATAATATTTTAGTTTTATTTCATACTTTTACACTAACTCATCGTAGAGAAACGATGAAATTTTAGATGTGTTTTCTCCTGCATCAAGCTATATAGTTTATGTTAAATTAAGCAATATTTTTGCCATTCCTAATATTCATCTATCAGCAGGTTATACGAATCATTTTTTTCCGATTACTCTGCTAAAGATTCCATATTAAACAGCTTTTTCATATCTAAAACCAAGAAAAAACTCCTACCAAAAAAGTTTTAAATTACCATTAATTTTTAGTAATTATCCTTGTAAAAAAAATGGTCTATTTCAATATTTTTGGGTAGTCTATTTATTATAGCTATGATTTCTATGCTTTAAATAAACTTTATTTAGATACTAAATGAGATAAATTTTACACTTTATAAAAAAATTACAAAGAAAAATCTCTTACCTGAGCTTTTGCTTAATGATATTGATACATAACAAGATCCTAAGCTCAAAAACTTGTTAAAAAAAAGATTTTGATATTGAAGTGTATCGGCTAGGTTTGATTAAACTGGATTTGGTAAATAATTCTCTGGTAATTTGTACTGATTTATACTGGAAAATCTCAAATTAAATTACTGGAAAACTATGAGAATACAGATACTTCATGAAATTTAAGTAAAATTAACTTTTAATCATTGGTCACATAGTGGCGTTGACATATACATGAATGTGGATAGCAAAGTGCCGCGCTTTAAGAGGTACGCGGATAAATAAGGATGAAAAGTGCTGAGTTGTGAGTAAAGCTGGAGACCTTTCCGTTAGCTCCAGTTAAAACACTGCCGTGCAGAGCATGTACTAAAACACCAATTCAGTAATCCTGGAAGAAACTCTCCCCCAACCCCTCGATCTTGGCGTCAGCCTGCCGTTAGGCAAGCAAAGAGGGGAGTTTGGCTCCCCCAACCCTACAAGGGACTGGGGGGTTAGGTTTTTGATTACTAAATCTATCCTCTAGGTGCAACAGTACTAAGTACAGCCCACCATAAATGAGGTACGGAATTCGTTTTTTGAATTAAACGTGTCTAGTAGCATCACAGTTTTTATTTCTGACCCCTTTTTGCGGTGACGTGTACTAAGTATTCAGTTTACTGACGACACAGTAATGCCACTTGCTCCTCAGTACTGAGTTTGCTCATACCGAGTTGCATTCAAAGATGGTACCAGAGGGGCAAAGGGGCAGGGGAGCATACAACTCTTGGAGAGGCTGCGCCCTAAGCGTACCTATGCCGTAGGCTTTACGACTGCGCTCAGTAACCAGAGGAGCAAAGGAGAAGAAATCGTACTACGTCAAACCGCAACTTAGTATCAATATGCAAATGAAATGCACATCAACTTAATTTCTCATAGCCACAATTTGAGATTGAGGATTGCGGCAATTCGTGCAACTATTCAAATTTAAGTTGGGGCATGAGTTGGAGAGTGCCAATACCTAAATCTTTAGGTGAAAGCGATCGCGCTTCAAACAAAGCCATCATATCTCGTAATTGAGGATTGCCACGGGAAGCTCCTGTTAGTCCTTTGGCAATGATTAAGCCACAGTAGCCCAAAGTATTTTTACACCGCTGATTCCATTTTTTCCGGGCTTCTACATGAATAGGATCTTCATCTAAAAATTCACCAAATAGGAATAATTCGCCATTTTGAGTTTGCAATAAACCGAGGTCGTAGCGATCGCCATCGAAGGGGTCGGCACCTGGATTAAAGCAAATTGCTGTTAGTCCACCTGTTGCTTCAATCCTTTCAATTACAATTTTAGCCTTGGGCCGAGAAGTTTGAATTAAAATCACCGGTAAACCATCACCCACTTGTTTGATTTCACCAGCCTTATGGTAGCTGACCCCCTTTCGCAGGTACTCCAACATTTCCCAGGACACTACACCTAAGCTGAGGAAAGAATCTTCCGGTATCAAGTCATCTTGCAATGATTGGAAAGTCGGGGAACCTTGGTTCCCAATCTCCTGTTCTTCGACATCAAAGCCAGCCATTTCCTCTAATTCTGCTGCTAACTGCGGCATGGTAGAGACTGTAACAGCCACTGATTTAGTTGATTCTTCCGACTGCGGCAGAGAAATGCGATAGCGACGGCTGAGGATGGGGAAGGTTTCTCCATGAAGTTGGCGACGGTGATCGCGAATAAAGCGGCTTAGGCTTTCGATCGCAACGAAGATTACAAGTGCTTCTTCCTCATACAAAACAGACCGTAGTCCTTCTAAGGGGTGGATATTACCAAAAGTGGGGTCAATTTCTGATAATGGCAGATCCGCCAAATCAGCTTCTTCGTCTTCGTCTTCATCTTCATCAGTTTCGTCAGTACTCTCAAAGGTGAGAAACAGGCAATCTTGCTTGAGGAACGCTTCTTCTAGATGATCGGTTGATTCTTCATCTTTTAAAACTGCGGCGCGAAACTGTTTTAAAGATTCTTCTGAGCGATAAAACAAAATCCCATACTCCATTCTCAGCATTCCCATGACTGAGGCGTAGAGTGTACCAATATCCCACTTATTAATCTCAATTGATAAAATTTGTTGTTCTTCCAAAAATTCCCAAGGTGCTGCTTGCCAAATTGCAAATGCTTTCTCGCGCAAGATTTGGGCATACTGTGGGGGTAAGTCAGGGGTTTGACTATCGAGGATGTCGGCGAACCCGCGAAACAGTTCGTCAATTAAAGGCAGTTCTGGTGCGTAGTCAATGGCAATATCTAAATCTTGCAGCACCCCCCGCAGGTAAAATTGGATCTCGCGGTCTTTAACTACAATTCTTTGGGGTCTGGCAGGTCTTGCCGGACTGTGGGGATGCTCCATTGCTCGCATTAAGGTACGAACTATTGCTTCTGGTCCGATATCTGAAGCTACCACGTCCATTCCTCGAACCACACCTTGGGAGTAATCTACCCAAAGAATGCATTCTCCCTTTTCTTCTGAGTCTGAGTGCTGGTTTGGTGATGACAACGGACGGCGATCGCCCTCCCATACAGAAGGAATTTGAGTTAATTTCTTCAAGCGACGACTGGTAGAGCGATTAAAGCTGGTCATAGAATAAGTTAATCAAAAGAAGCAATTTGGAAGTAAACTTTGGGAGATAGCTAGCCTCGGATTAAATTTTTATGGCTGCACCTGAAAGATAGTTGCTTCTCAGGCTGCCGCAAAACTTGAACTTCAGAAATACCGAATGTATAAATACACTGAATCTCTCAATTCTAGAATAGAAATCTTTGGCTGCTTTTGACGGAGTGTTTACAATTTGGCATCTAACGACATCTAAGCCGCTAGAATGAAAACAAAAACACCAAGGGCAACCCACAGGCATTAACAAGCCGATACAGGGTAACGCTTAGATTAATTAAGGAGTTAAAAAAGCAGATGACACAAGCTATTCAGGCTCAACAACGCGGAATTCTGTTGAGCCAAGCCGCATTGCACCAGGTAAAATCCCTCCGGGACAAGCAAGGCACAGACTTATGCTTACGGGTAGGAGTCCGTCAGGGTGGCTGTTCTGGGATGTCTTACATGATGGACTTTGAGGACACTAGCAAGATCACCTCTCAGGATGAAGTCTTTGACTATGATGGCTTCAAAATTATCAGCGATCGCAAGAGTCTATTATATCTCTACGGTTTAATGCTCGATTACAGCGATGCCATGATTGGCGGTGGCTTCCAATTTACTAACCCCAATGCCAACCAAACTTGTGGTTGCGGCAAGTCATTTGGGGTTTAGTTAAGACCAAAGCCGGAGACTCCGAAAGCTCCGGTTAATAAGTCTATAGTCAAGAGTAGAGGTTTTTTAACTATTGACTATTAAGCCATGACTAATGACTATTAACTAATGACTATTGATTAATTTACTATGACTCAAACAGTTGAATCCCTGTTTGATACAGGTTTAGAGCGCTATAAAGCAGGAGAAGCAGTAGATTCTTTAATCCCTGTATTTAAAGAAGTGTGCGATCGCGCTCCTAAAACTAGTTCTGCTTGGATTTGTTTAGCGTGGTTATATCTACTCGATAACAAACCCAATTTGGCTTACAAAGCCGCACAGAAGGGAGTCAAGTTAAATCCACAAGACCCACAAGCTAGAGTAAATATCGCCTTAGCAATGTTGGAAACAGGTCAAAAAGGTTTACGAGAACACATTGATATAGCACAACAGCTAATTTTTGTCAACCCAGAATGGCGTGATGAAATAAAAAGCAGTATTGAAGACGGTTTAAGTAGAAAACCAGATTGGCAGAGTTTGACAAAAGTCAAAAATTGGCTGTTGGAGGAGTGAGAAGTTAAGAATTAGGAGAGACGCGATTAATCGCGTCTCTACAGGAGTTAGGAGTTAAATTCAAGTCGGTAATCCTCACTTCTAACTTACCCGTCACTTAGTTAGCAGTCGTAAAATTTGGGGCAATTAGACAAAAGGATAGATGAAAGATAAATTGTTGAATTGGCTAAACATGGTTTTAGTCGCAGATGTTTTTTTGGTTTTATTTGGCTTTGTCTGGTTAGCGATCGCAGCGATCGGTGATACTGTAGGAGTCAACCTGGGTTTGGATTTATGGCATAAACTGTGGCAACCCGTGTTTAACCCGGCGATTGGCATCCTTATGGGCGGTGCGATTCTCAGCGGTATTATCAGTTGGGTTTCAAGAAGATTTCTCTCTAGTCAATAGTTCAGGGATTGGGCATGGGGTATGGGGCATGGGGGATTGGGCATGGGGCATGGAGCATTGTTAGCTTTCTAACTCCCCTGCTTCTTTCCAGTCCCCAGTACCTAATATCTGATACCCAGTCTCTTTAAACTGTGACTTTTGACTCTATGTAAGAATTTGCGTTAAAGCTGATTGCAAATTTGGGTATTTGTACTCAAAGCCTGTTTCTACGGTACGTTTTGGGATGACTTGCTGACCTTCTAAAACTACTATAGCCCCGTCTCCTAAAAGAGCTTCGATCGCAAAAGCAGGAACAGGCAACCAAGAAGGGCGATTCATCACTCGTCCCAAAGTTTGGCTTAAATCTGCCATTCGGACTGGGTTAGGGGCAGTGGCATTATATACACCTTCTATTTCCGGTTTAGTTAAAGCTTGCAGAATCAGTTTAACTAAATCGTCTACGTGAATCCAAGAGAACCACTGCCGACCACTGCCAATGGGGCCACCAGCGAAGAGTTTGAAAGGCGGAATCATTTTACCTAAAGCACCACCATTGCCCAGCACAATCCCAAGACGCAGAATTACCAACCGTACACCAGCATCTTTTACCTTTCTCGCTTCTGTTTCCCAGGCTTGGCAGACTTGGGCAAGAAAATCGTTACCAGATAGACTTGTTTCATCAAAGGTTGCGCTTTCACTAGTGCCGTAGTAGCCAATAGCCGAAGCGTTAACTAATACTGTTGGTTTGGGGTTAGCGTTGGCTATTGCTTCAACTATTTTTTGTGTAACTAACTTCCGGCTATTGAGGATTTCTTGTTTGCGTTCTGGTGTCCAACGTCCTTCACCAATAGGTTCTCCTGCCAAATTAACTACGCCATCACAACTAGCAATGACATTTTGCCAAGAACCAGATGCATTTGGTGTATAGGCAACAATTTCTAGATTGGGGAAAGCCTCGGATGGAAAAACCTTTTGAGCAAAGGCGGTGTTCCGAGCTAATACTACTATTGTATCACCTTTTGCGTGGAGTCGTTGTACTAAACGACTACCAACAAATCCTGTTGCTCCAGTAATTGCGACTTTCATTTTCTACCTCAGCCAAAGCTTTATTGTAAAGTTTTTGATCAAACTTTCAGCTTACGGTACTTTCCTTCTCGATAGAAGAGATATGACTGTATATCTGGTAATGCCTAATCTTAAAACTCAAAAACTTTACTTTTTAATGACTTTCTGTTTAGATGCTTCGGTATTATAGGATGGACGGAGTGTTGCAAGGCGTGGGGCTATTATGGCTCGCTATACCTGTTCATTTATTGTTTCTGTTCCTAGTGACCATCTCCAGCCATTACTCGTAGAACTTCTACAGGACTGTCAGTTGGATATTCAATACCACACGGGCGATTACATTATCGCTCGTGAAGTTCCCGGCAATGTTCCTTTTCCTAAATTGGTCACAGTAGAAGTACTGATTGATAAATCAAAATCTACTGAAACAGAAACCCGGATGAGTATTGTGATTAAAAATGAAGAACTACCACTCCAACTAGATAATTACTGCCGACAAATGTTTGAATTCATCAAGCAGGCTATTGAAAGTAGCCGCCATTGGCATTTGATTGAAAGTCTTGCAGGATAGCTTTAGTGAGTGATTGAATTGCCTACGAATTTTAGATAAAAGATTTTAGATAAAAGATTTTTTGGTTCATGCCCCGCCCCGCACTTCTGACAGGGCGGGTAGCTTGCTTCTCCGTAGGAGTACGTGGGCGGAACAAATCCAAAATTCTCAATTTAAAATTCGGCTTGCCCCATACCTAATCTTGCTGGGGTCAGCACTGAGCGAACGCAAGAGCGTCTCTAAGAGTTGCCGAAGTGTCAATTCCACTATCCAAAATTGATTGACATTCCCACGACTTGAAGCCGTGAGAGTGTCAGACTGTGATTGGTAGTTTAGAATTCAATCTCCCACATCCTCTAAATCCTCGGCCATACCGGGGTTTATTAGTGTAATGTCGTACTCGCTCGAATCGGTTTGTCCCAAACGCTGAGTGTTTTTTAAAAGGTAATAAATGGCACGGACTTGAGGGCCAAAAACGATCTCGTCTTCATTTTTGAGATCGTGGGCTGGTATCTTACGTCCATTAATCATCAAACCGTTGGAGCTAGGCTTACCTTTGGCATCGCCATCTACAATTCGGTAATAGTAGCTATGACTATTATGCTCTCGTGGCAATCTCACTAATGTGGCATGGCGGCGGGAGACAAACTGCGACATCAAACGGATATTACATTCGCGGTCTCTACCGATAGAGTAGACGGGTTGCTCCAGAGAAAATTCTTTGCGACCTTGATCGTCTTCAATAATCAGTAGATGGTTTTCATTAGTTTCTGCTGCCATTGACAAATCGGTGGAACTGTGATTAATCAAGATTTGTTTAGTATCGTATCCTGCGATTTTCGCGCACCAGAAGTCTGTGGTGCTGATCTAAATAAGCTTTAAAATTGCATAATACCTTGAAAGAGTAGAACATGGCCGTTCTACTCCAGTAGCTATGATAGCTTTGGTAAGTGTCTCAAGAGGCTTTGTGGGCTGCGTAAAATCCTGACAGGGCGACTCAGTTTAACTTGAGATGGGAATAATCTAGATTTGTGCTGGGAAATTTTACGTGCAAAAGAGTATTCTACGGGTAATGAGCTAATCGCCGTAATAATATTGAGTTTGTGACGACACTAACAGAGCTAAAAGCCATTAAGGCAGCAGCACCAGATGGGTTAAGGACAAAACCCAAACTAGGGAACAAAACACCAGCTGCTAAAGGAATGCCAAGTGTATTATATGCAAAAGCCCAGAATAAATTTTGGCGGATTTTGTTGAAAGTGGCGCGACTAAGCTCAATAGATTCGACGACATCGTTTAAGCGATCGCGCATTAGGACAATTTCAGCAGTTTCCATGGCCACATCTGTCCCGGAGTGTAAAGCAATTCCTACATCTGCTTGGGATAAAGCTGGAGCATCGTTGATTCCATCTCCTACCATTGCGACTACTGAGTGCTGAGTTAGGAGTGAGGAGTTAGGAGTTGCTTTTGTCCCTGCTTGTTGTAGAGACTGGATTGCAGCTGCTTTTTTAGCTGGAGGGACACCCGCTATTACATCAGCACTAGCTAATCCTAGTTGTTTGGCTATGGCGCTAGCTGCTTCTTTGCGATCGCCACTGAGCAGCATTACCCGTAAGCCCATCTGACGCAACTTGTCTACGGTAGATTGGGCATCTGGTCTGAGAGTATCAGAAACAGCAATTAACCCGGCTAAAGTTCCCCCAACTGCTACGCAAACGACTGTTTTACCATCTGTTGCCAAATCCTGTGCTACCTGTTGTGCAGTTTCGCTAATCGCAATGCCGTGCCAACTCAACCAGTCCCAGTTACCCAATAGTACAACTGTGCCCTCTACCACAGCAGACACTCCTAATCCTGGTTCTGTGTGAAAGTTTACAGCCTCTGGAATAGATAACTGTTGCCGCTGTGCTTCTTGCTGAATCGCTTTTGCTAGGGGGTGGTGAGTACCGCTTTCTACGGCTGCTGCTATTTGGATCAGGGAGTAGGGATTCCCACTGCCCATTTCTGAAATTAACAGACAATCTGTGACGATGGGATTACCCGTGGTCAGAGTGCCAGTTTTATCAAAGACTACCGTGTTTAACTGGTGTACTCTTTCCAAAACATCGCCGCCTTTGATTAACAGACCCCGTTCTGCGCCCATAGCAGTCCCAACAAGAATGGCTGTTGGTGTGGCAAGTCCCAAAGCACAGGGACAGGCGACTACCATAACTGCGATCGCTAGTTTTAAGCTGATTAATAGGGGGGAGTGGGGAGTTGGTAGAGACGCGATTAATCGCGTCTGTACGGAGTGGTCAGCGTGGCTGATCATTTCCATACCACCAGACATACTGACATCAGTCCAGATATGAGTACCGAAAAAGTACCAAAAGACAAATGTTAATACAGATGCTGTCAGCACACCGTAGGTAAAATAACCAGCTACTGTATCTGCTAATTTCTGTACTGGAGCTTTCCGAGTTTGGGCGGTTTCTACTAAAGCGACAATTTGAGCTAGAGTTGTATCACTTGCAGTCCGGGTTGCCTGAATAGCGATCGCTCCTGACTGGTTTAGTGTCCCTCCGGTCACAGTATCTCCCGGTTGCTTGATCGCTGGCACAGCTTCCCCAGTCAGCATTGACTCATCGACCGTTGTTTGACCAACCACCACTTCACCATCGACAGGGATTTTATCACCTGGCAGCACTTGTAACCATTCACCAACACGCACCTGTTCAGCAGGAATCTCTACACTAGAAGATCCCACTCCGACTTTCTCTGGGTTGGCAATCAATCGCGCTAAGAGTGGCTGGAGTGCTAGCAATTTCCTAAATGCAGCAGCAGCGCGACCTCTAGCTTGTTGCTCTAATGTCCTTCCCAAAAGAATAAAGCCCAGCATCATTACTGGTTCGTCAAAGAAGCACTCCCAACCCATTTGGGGAAAGAGCAGCGCTACTAAACTAGCAATGTAGGCTGTCAGCGTTCCTAATCCCACCAGGGTGTTCATGTTAGGCGCATTTCGCCGCCAGCCCAGCCAGCCATCTACTAAAATAGAGCGGCCAGGAATTAATAGCGCCACTGTCGCCAGTCCACAATGAAACCAGATGTTATTTAGCAGTGGCAGCACTGAGCTACCAAGATTACCAAAATGTCCGCTTCCCGACAATAACAGCAATATCGCAGCGATCGCCAACTGCCTAACAGAAGAGCGCATTTCTCGGCGTTGTCGTTCTGCTGGGTCTGGTAAGGTAGATATCTCGCCTGCTACTGTGCCCCTAGCTTTTCGGGGTTGAGTGGGGAATCCAACGGCTGTTAATCGCTGTGCTATTGCATCTGCATCTACCGCACCAGTTTCTGACTCTACAACTGCTACCTCTGTGGCCAGGTTCACACAGGCACTCTTGACTCCTGGATGTTGGGTTAGCTGTCGCTCTACTGCATTCACACACCCAGCACACTTCATGCCCCCAACATCGAGAATAATTTTCTCTAGGACTGGGTCAAATTCTGGGACTAGCTTAGTTTTCGGGACAAGTTGCATGGCAAGTGTTTAGATTCGCTACAGAAATTCAACGCCTGACTAAAAGCGTCTCTAATTTGAGCGTAGGCGAAATATGGAACTACGACTGTATGTCAACCCTATTAAATTTATTAATTTATCGTATCTCGCTAAGGGTCAATGACGGCTCCAGCGGAGATAAGTCACATAGATAATAGCTACCACTTGCATTGGCATGAGGACAATCAGGCTTTTCCAAAAATTGTGAATTTCCAAATTAGACATGGCGCTGAAATAGCCAAAACCCAACAAAAAGAAGAGTATCCAGATCAGCTGTTTACGTTTGATAGTTAACATAGCAGTAGGATTCAGAATTTTTTAGCAAAAGTATCTATTTATACCTATAAGTCTGTACAGAATACACAATAACTTTAATTAATAGTTATTCAAGAAAGAAGCTTACCCAAGGGAGAGTTAATAAAATAAAGATACATTTCTCAAGTTTGTAATAGGTTATACAAACGGAAAATATAGTAGGTCATGATGTAATGTCCCACTAATTAGTTGTCATTGCATTGGCGCAGCCTGACCGTAGGGTACGAAGTGTTCGCGGTAGCGTCTCGTAGAGAAGCAATTTCCGAACCGCAAGTGAATTGCAACTCTACAAGACGCAATCGCGTTCGTTCTACTTCGTTGCACTCGCAATGACATATCCTAAGTGATTAGGTGGACATGATATGAATACCTAAGGCTCTTAACAAGATAGTGCAGATGCCACTTCTCAACCATAAATGATATCCATAATTTAAGTGTATTTATTGTTACTTGTATTTATGGATATCTCATAGTAATAAATTGTCAAATTTTAGCTAATCCAGAATATAAATAAGCACTTTAGCGTTACGGTAGACAGAATTGTAAATGTAAGAAATGACAAATTTTTTTCAAATATGCACTCAAGATGTATAACTTTACAGAGTAACCCAAATGTGAAATATAAGTTTTTAGAACCAGCCCTGCTTATTCACAAAGTAGGTATTTACAAATTCTTCAGGGGACTTATTCAAATAGATCATGCCTTCAATTAAACCTACAAGTAACATAATTAAAAAGGCAACACCGTAGCTGAAAGAACCCCCGACTACTGAAATCACCAACATGATAAAGCCTTGTGGAGCGTATCCTAGAATAAATTTATGAACCCCAAATGCTCCAAGAATAATGCCACAGTAACCAGCTAGAAGTTGTTTGGTAGGGTGACTGGGGTTGATATTTGCCATATGAGTGCTGCTCCTTGATAAGTGAGGTATAAAAATAAAGTCTTTATTGTAATGAAAGCAAGTAACTGTATTTGCTGAATAAATAAATTTTTAATTTTTTTAGTATCAGTAAGCCTCAAGACAAATAACCAAAATCAGCGTGCTTCTATTCCAGAGGAGACGCTAAAACCTCTTGCGGCATAGCCTGAAAATCTGGTGCTCCTTAATAACTTTTGATGGATTTGATGATCACAAACCCTGGTGCAGCAGTTTTGCAGATTTTCAGGTAAAACATTGATCTTGAGAATAATGAACCTCAAGAATCAGCAAAAACTGCTACACCACTTTTTACAAGTCCATCAGTATTATTTCCGGATTTTTTTTTGATCGCTTCCAGTGGGCGTGAAACGCCATCACACCAATCACTAGACCAGTTATTGACTAAAATCACCCGGATGATAATAAATTTAACTAGATAGTTTGTTGTTTATGTTAACAGCATTCTGTGATTTGCTTTTGCCATTATCTTAATTAGGTTTTCAGCTAGTATTTATGCTTATAAGCACCAATTATAACTAGTAAATTGTTCTTGCCTATGGAGATAAAAGCAGATATTTTTGTTTTAAACAACAGTAATAAAATAGTATTAATTACTACCTAAAATAAATAAACTTAATAATGTACCACTATTCCAGAGGCTGTGGAGGAGCATAGGAGCAAAGAGGTTGCGCGATCGCGTGTAGACTACCCCCAACACAATCCCCAATGCTGTCAATGGCAGAATTTCCGACAAGCTGAGATGAGCGATCGCAAACAACAAACTACTGATCAGAATCGATCCCCACACGGGTAAGTAACGAGTTAGAGAAGGTAACAAAAAGCCGCGAAATAGGATTTCTTCAAAAAATGGAGCTGCGATCGCTGCTGTGGAAAAAAATATACCAAGTGCTATACCATCTCGGCTTTCCAACGCCAGTTGCAACAGGGGATTACTACCACCCTGTCCTTGCCATAGCTGTTGATTGATTAAAGATACCACTACAACTATAGGTAAAGCCGCGCAATAGCCTCCCAGTCCCCACAAAAACCAGTTATCTTGAAAACGGAAGCGAAACCAAAATTCTGGTAGTGGAAAAAAGCGCTTGAGAGAAAAATACAGCACTAACAGCGCACCCGATGCTACTAGTAAGTAACTAATTAAAACAGAAAAAGCCTGAAGTCGCACATCAGTGATGGGACGCGGGATAGGGAGCAGCGATAGCACTAAAGGAACAAAAATTTGCCCCATGAAGAAAAAGCCGATGACAAAAACCTGCAAAACCGTTTCACCATCCCAAGGTGTTGACCAAAGGACATCAGCATTTTGAGCTAGTAACGAGGCTTTTCCTTTCAACAAGCGTTGAGCAAATAAGAAAATCAGCAGTATTAGACCAATTAAAGCTGCCAAGGTGGGAATAGTGCCAATAACCGCTAATTTCACCACTGCTTGAGCCGCAGATTCTTGTTGTGCAGCTTTAACTGCTGATAAAGCGTCTTGTCGTTGCTGGAGTTGATATAGCTGAACCAAAGCACTAGAGCGAAACCAACCTTCTAAATTCTTTTGAATTGGTTGTTCAGCATTTGGGAGTAGACGGGAAGGATTGCTCCACAGTCCACTCAATACAGCGGCGGTTTCCCCAAATTCTGGATTGATATTTGAGCGTTGTTCTAATTTGCTCCAAGTCTTAAGGGCTGTATCCGTCTGTCCTTGCTGTGCTTGTAAAATTCCTAGGCGCAGGTCTAATTCAGCCAGTAATTTTTGTAATTGCTTGAGGGACTGCTGTAACTGTTGCTGTCCCTGTTTAGAGGTTTTAGTAGTGGGAGGAACCTCAGGGATAGGTTTCGGAGGTATGGGAGTTATTTCAGGTTGAGAGCGTAATTGTGCAAGTTTGTTATTAACTTTGTCCAAATTAGCTTGAACTGATTGACGCGCCTCCTCATACTGGTTTGTGGCGCTTTCCAGGGGTTGCTCACCAAGTATCGCTTCCTGAATCGCCTGGAGATTGTCATGGTTGCTATCTTCTGCTCGCAAAGCTTGGGCTTGTAGAGCAATATTGGTTTGGTATAGTTCTAGGCGACTTTGGAACTGAGGTTCTTGCCAACTACCGAATAAAGCCGAAACTGCCAACAGAACTGCTATCGGCGTCAGCACAAAAATTAAAACCAACCGCTTGAGTGTCATTTATCCCCCTTTAACTAACCAGTGGAGAGCGCGTCCCCCTTGGGAATTATCGCAAGAAAAAGTCAGAGGTGGATAGATATCATCAATATTATGAATCTGCAATCGCACCCACCATGTTAAATTACAACCCATTGCACTGCTTACCCTCCGCCGAGGATCTGCCCGATTCTGACGATGAACCTGTGGATAATCAACTACAACATTTGATTCCTGGCTTGCTAGAAGCCATCTTAGCTTGGCTGTGGGCAACCCGCATGGATTGGTTTTTTGGGGTTGATATGGGAATATATTACGATCCTGAACTACCGCCGATTGTGCCCGATGGGTTTTTAAGTTTAGGAGTCGAGCGAGTTTTTGATGAGAACTTGCGCTTGAGTTATGTCTTGTGGGAAGAAAAGGTGATGCCAATTATGGCATTAGAAGTTGTTTCTCACAGACGACGTGGGGAATACACCAGCAAAAAGAAACTTTATGCTGAGATGGAGATTTTATATTATGTTGTCTACAATCCCCAACGCCGTAGAAAACCACCTTTAGAAGTTTATCGCTTTGTAAATGGTGAATATGTATTGCAGCCAGGAAATCTAGTTTGGTTATCAGAGATAGGTTTAGCAATTGGTTATGAACGGGGAACCTATCAGGGAATCACGCGGGATTGGTTGTATTGGTATGACAAACAAGGAGTCAGATATTTAACACCAGAAGAACGGGCTATTGCTGCGGAACAACGCGCTACCACTGCGGAACAACGCACTCAAAGGCTGGCACAAGAATTACGAAGGTTGGGGATAGATCCAGATTCTTTGAGTTGATTTTGTGGGGTGCGATCGCGTTTTAGTTGTGTTTTAGTGAAAGCGATGCGATCATCTGTACTATATGCTATTTTATACTTAGCTAATTTAACCATTTTTATTTGAGGAACTTACGTATGACCATTAGTATTTATGCCTTCTACAACAATAAAGGCGGTGTTGGGAAAACAACGCTTTGTTCTAACGCTGCAACACTTTATGCTGAAAAAAATCCAAAAACCCAAGTTTTAGTTATTGATATGTGTCCTCAAGCAAATATTTCTCAATTTTTACTTGGAGGAGGTAAAAAAGGATACCAAATCAATCAGAGGTTATAATCTTCAGCTACTAGAAAAAATATAGTTGGATTTATAGATTGGCTTTTAAAGGGAAACTCAAATTTCCGAAAACCTAATACTTCATATCAAGTTCCAGTGTACCGTTACAATCAAAATATCTCTGAAAATTTATATTTAATAGCTGGTGATTCTTTTTTAGAGTCTCTTTCATTAGCTTTAAACTATGCAGTCATTAATCCGGCAAATATAAAAGCATGGTCAGAATACATGACCGCTATAAAAAGGTTATGTGAATATGAGTATAATAGTGAAACTTATAAGGACATGGTTGTTTTTATAGATTGCAATCCCAGCTTTTCTATATATACACAAATGGCTCTAGTTTCTTCAGATAAAATTGTGGTTCCAATGATGGCAGATTTTAGCTCTCTTGAAGGGATAAAAAGTCTTTTCATGCTACTTTTTGGTAAATATCCTTCTGCCGCTTTAAAACAGTATGCTGATGGGATTATTACTTTTAATAATCAAGTAGAACACTTTCAACTTAAACTGCCAGTAATTTACGAGTTTGTTTTTAATAACTATACAATTAAGGATGGAGTTGCAACAGCATTTGATTCTATAAGAACAGAACTAATTGATTTTTGTTACGAGCAATTTAATAAATTTCCTTCATTATTTGCACCTTGTCAACACACCCCAACTTGTAGCAAAGAATGGGAAAACTATTATTTTTCAGGTATAAAAGATTTTCACACATCAGGTAAAGTATCATCCTCTCTTGGAATTCCTATGTCTATGCTTCCCAAACAATCTACATATAGAATGCCAGATGGCAGTGATATTAAACTTCCTACTAGTAACTATTCAAAAGCTTTAGAAGAGATAGAATTATTTGTGGGCAAGATACACTAAATTATTCATAAAAAAGGTTGTATTGACCACCCAATTATCCTAACTTATCCCGTACCCAAGCGCGAAATGATTTGAGCAAAGCAATTTCACCCATACTTTTACTCTGCTCAATAAATCTGCTTATCTTACTCACCGAAACTATAGGAAAGGCAATACTAAACTTACACTCAACATATTGCTCCTCTATCAAATGATAAAATTTCAAATTTTGCCCATCATATCTCCAAAGTTCAGTTACACCCAACGCTGAATAAATCCCCAATTTATTAACTGAACTGCTGGTAATGTCAATCTCAATTGCTAAGTCAGGCGGGGGATCTGTTTCTAAATTTAGCTTTACCTTACCTCTAACAGCGGGTTCGTTCTGGATATAATAACAAGTATCTGGTTCTATTCCTCGCTTTGCAATTCTTTGTTTCAATGTTGTTGAACCAGCACTTATAATTTCAATTCCTAATTCTTCAGCTAAGACTAGAATAAATCGGTCAAACTGAATTTTAGGATTTTCATGTTCAAAAAGGGGAGTCATGATTTCTAAAACACCGCAGTCATAAGCAAACCGAGAACCTCTATCTTCACCTGTATCTCTCAGCAAAGCTTCAAAGGTTTCCCAGCTAATGTTATATAGCACTGTTCTTTGTTCTGCCAGGGTTGATTTGACAAGCATATTACAATACTTATTCCGTAGTAAAGTCACTGTATAACACTTTAGTTGCTTCTGTAAAAAATCCAGATAATTAAATTGTGCCAACTATTAGCAAGATATGTTGCTGATATTTGGCACAATTAGTGTCTGAATATTTTGTAACTTTAAGCAAGGAAACCCGCAAAAAAGTCCAGAGTTTCTTTCAGTGCTTTGATGAAAACATCAATTTCCTCGCGGGTGTTGTAGAAAGATAGACTCGCTCGTGCGGTTGCAGCAAGACCTAAATAACGGTGTAATGGTTGAGTGCAATGATGTCCAGAACGGATGGCAACGCCTTCTTGATCTAATAATGTAGATAAGTCGTTAGCGTGGACTTCCCCAGCGATGAATGACGCAAGTGCAGCCCTACCTTCACCTTTAGCATTTGGTTTAGGGCCGTAAATTCTAATTTGGGGAATTTGCTCTAATTGTTGGAACAAATAAGCTGTTAATTCTGCTTCGTAGGCGTGGATTTTATCCATGCCGATACTGCTAAGATAATCTATCGCAGCCCCAAGTGCGATCGCTTCTCCAATTGCAGGTGTACCAGCTTCAAATTTATGTGGTAATTCTGCATAGGTGGAATGGTCTAAATATACCTCTGCAATCATCTCACCACCACCAAAAAATGGTGGCATTGATTCTAGCAATTCCAACCTGCCATACAAAAATCCTATCCCAGTTGGGGCGCACATTTTATGACCGGATGCTACCAACCAATCACAATCTATCTGCTGCACATCAACGGGGAAGTGAGGGACACTTTGGCAAGCATCAACTAAGAATTTAGCTCCGTATTTGTGAGCGATCGCACCAATTTCTTTCACTGGGTTAATACAACCCAAAGCATTGGAAATATGCACCACCGATACCAATTTGGTTTTATCGGAAATCAGCTTTTTAAACTGTTCCAAATCAAAAGTTTCTTCTGGTGTCAGTTCCACAAATTTCAGGACTGCACCCGTTTTTTGCGCCACCAATTGCCAAGGTACAATATTACTGTGGTGTTCCATCACCGAGAGAATAATCTCATCTCCCGGCTGCAAATTGTTCATTCCCCAGCTGTAGGCTACTAGGTTAATTGCCTCACTAGCGTTGCGGGTGTAGATGATTTCCTGACGCGATGCAGCATTGATGAATTTGGCAACTTTATCTCGCGCACCTTCATAAGCATCAGTAGCCTTAGCACTCAGGATATGAGCACCGCGATGTACGTTAGCATTATATTGCTCGTAATAATCCCGCAGGGTATCTAATACGAACAAAGGCTTTTGCGATGTCGCAGCATTATCGAGATAAACTAAAGGTTTTTCGTTGACTTCCTGATGCAAAATCGGGAAGTCAGCACGAACTTGATCAGCAAGGGTTTTGGTAGGAGTGAAAGTCATTGGTAGATTAGTCAAACAATTTGGGATTTGGGACTTCGCCTACGCTCAGTCGAACAATTTTAGATTTTAGATTAACTCCACAGAATTTTGGATTGAAAATTCAAAATCCAAAATTTAAAATCTCAAATTTTCTCAAGAGTCAGGCGATATGAACTTAAGATTATTAACTATGTTTAAAAGGATTTCTCGCAGAGAGGGAATCGGTATTTTATTGATGACTTCAGCAGCGAAGGCGTTAACTAACAACTTCCGAGCATCGTTTTCATCAATTCCCCGACTTTGCAGATAGAATATTTCATCATCTTCCAATTGGCTAACGGTAGCACCGTGAGCGCATTTGACATTATCAGCAGTAATTTCCAATTGGGGTTTGGTATCAACCCTGGCTTTCGATGATAGCAGCAAATTCCGATTCAACTGGGTTGCATTTGTCAACTGCGCTGGTTTGGGTACAAAAACTTTACCATTGAATACCGCATGAGCGCGATCGCCTACAATACATTTATGCAATTGCTCGCTTGTACCGTGAGGATAATTTAGGGCGATCGCACTGTGAGTATCAGACAACTGCTTACCAGAAATCATCGTTAACCCATTGAGAGTAGTTTCTGTCTGTTCACCAGTTTGCAAAATTTCTAAATTGTGCCGCGACAACTTCGCGCCTAAATTTATGGCATGACTTGTATATCGACTATTACGAGCTTGCGAGACAGATGTTTTACCAATATGAAAACCCTCTGCACTATCACCTTGGATTCGAGTATGGTTAACCTGGGCATTTTCCTCAATCCAGATTTCTGTAACTGCGTTAGTAAAGTGAACTACTTCCCCAAGTTCTATTTGATCTGGATCTTCTATGTCTGTTGGTTGATACAGATAATCTTCAATGAGCGTAACACTACTACCAGATTCAGCCACTACTAAAGAACGAGGTTGTGATAGTATCGGTGAATTACCAGGAATAGACAGGAATAGTAGATGAATTGGCGTTTCTACGACAACATTTTTTCCCACCCATACTACAGATGCATTTGTGAAAGCAGCAGTATTCAACGCAGTGAAGACTTCTTGCGTACCCTGTTCTTCGACTGAATAATAATTCTGTAGGCGAGAGCGATATTCTAAAGGAAATCCAGCTAAATCTTCCACCCATATACCTTCTGGCAAATCTGCAACAGATGACAGATCCGGCGAAAAAATTCCGTTGACAAACACCAACCTACTATCAACAGCTTCTGGTAAAGTCAGTCGTGTGATATCAAATTTTATAGACCAAAACTCTCGTGTCTCTACATTGAATTTTACTTGCCGTAGAGACGACAAATCAGTAAATCGCCATTCTTCCTCACGAGTAGTGGGGATAGTTGAGTGACGGACAAAATTAGCAGCGCGATCGCGCACTTGTTGTAACCAAGCAAATGTTTCCGGCTGAGGAACTTCCTCGAAAATCAATCCCTGAAATTGATTTAACAACTCACTCAGGTAAGGATCTCCATTTACCAAGGTGTTGGAAGCCTGATTTTGAGATACTTGAATACTCATTACACACCCACCTCAGCAGTTGCAAATTCTGCTAGCACCCAATCATAACCGCGAGACTCCAATTCCAGCGCTAGTTGCTTACCACCACTGGTGATAATCTGCCCCTGTGCCATCACATGCACAAAATCAGGCACTATATAATCAAGTAATCGCTGATAGTGAGTAATTAAAATTGTGGCATTTTCTGGACTAGCCAGTTGATTTACCCCATTCGCCACAATTCTGAGCGCGTCAATATCCAAACCCGAATCAGTCTCATCCAAAATTCCTAACTTTGGTTCCAGCAACGCCATTTGCAGAATTTCATTCCGCTTTTTCTCGCCACCAGAAAACCCTTCATTCAAACTCCGACTGAGAAAGCTGGGATTCATCTTCACCACATCCAGCTTTTCCTCAATCAAATCGTCAAAATCAAAAGCGTCTATTTCCTCTAAACCTTGCGCCTTGCGACGGGAATTGTACGCCACCCGCAAGAAATCCAAATTGCTCACACCTGGAATTTCTAATGGATACTGAAACGCCAAAAATACACCACTTCTGGCGCGTTCTTCCGGTTCCAATTCCAGTAGATTTTGCCCCTGAAAAATTACCTCACCGCCAGTCACCTCATAGGCTGGATGCCCAGCTAACACCTTAGAAAAGGTACTCTTTCCAGAACCATTCGGCCCCATAATCGCATGGATTTCACCCGATCGCACCTCAAGATTCACACCTTTAAGAATCGGTGTTCCATCAACATTAGCCGTCAGATTTCTTACTGACAGCACAACTTCACTATTTTCAATAATCATCTTCTCTCCCTTCTCTTTCTCTGCGCTCTCTGCGCCTCTGCGGTTCGTCATTTTTCCTAAAGATAAACACAGAACGCGGATGTATCTGTGTTTATCCTTGCTACCATTTATCCAACACTGCCTTCCAACTTCAAACTCAACAACTTATCAGCTTCCACCGCAAACTCCATCGGTAGCTGATTGAAAACATCCTTACAGAAGCCGCTAACCATCATTGAAATGGCATCTTCTGCTGAAATACCTCGTTGAGCAAAGTAGAACAGTTGATCTTCCCCAATCTTGGAAGTAGAAGCTTCATGCTCCACCTTCCCAGTATTATTTTGCACCTGAATATAAGGAAAAGTATTTGCATGGGCATTATCCCCAATCAGCATTGAGTCGCACTGAGAATAATTTCTCGCCCCTTTAGCCGTCGGGTTAACTTTCACCAAACCCCGGTAGCTATTACTAGAATTACCTGCGGAGATTCCTTTAGAAATAATTGTACTGCGAGTATTCTTACCTACGTGAATCATCTTTGTACCCGTATCGGCTTGCTGCATATTATTTGTCAGCGCCACTGAGTAGAATTCACCCACAGAGTTATCACCCACCAACACACAGCTGGGATATTTCCAAGTAATTGCCGAACCTGTTTCTACTTGAGTCCAGGAAATCTTGGAATTTACGCCCTGACACAAACCGCGCTTAGTGACGAAGTTGTAAATACCGCCTTTACCGTTGGCATCTCCAGCGTACCAGTTTTGCACGGTGGAGTATTTAATTTCGGCGTTATCGAGGGCAACAAGTTCTACAACAGCGGCGTGCAGCTGGTTGCTGTCATACATTGGTGCGGTGCAACCTTCAAGGTAAGAAACATAACTACCTTCTTCGGCGACAATCAAAGTCCGCTCAAATTGTCCCGTGTCACCAGAGTTGATGCGGAAGTAGGTAGACAGTTCCATTGGGCATTTCACGCCTTTAGGAATGTAGACAAAGGAACCATCGCTAAATACGGCAGCGTTCAAGGCGGCAAAGTAGTTGTCAGCTACAGGAACAACGCTACCCAGGTATTTTTTAATTAGTTCTGGGTGTTCTTGCAACGCTTCCGAAATCGAGCAGAAAATAACGCCGTCTTCCGCTAGCTTTTCTTTAAATGTAGTCGCAACAGAGACGCTATCGAAAATCGCATCGACAGCGACATTTGCCAGTCGTTTCTGTTCAGATAGGGAAATGCCTAATTTATCGAAGGTTTCTAAAAGGGTTGGATCAACTTCATCCAAGCTGTTTAGTTTTTCCTTCTTACGTTTTGGCGCTGAGTAGTAAATGATATCCTGATAATTGATTGGCGGATACTTGACATTTGGCCAAGTTGGTTCAGTCATTTTTTGCCACTGGCGATAAGCCTTGAGGCGAAAGTCCAGCATGAACTGCGGCTCGTTCTTTTTAGAGGAGATCAAGCGGATAACGTCCTCGTCTAGTCCACGCGGAATAGTGTCGGCCTCAATGTCTGTGACAAAGCCGTACTTGTAGGGTTGGTTGACTAAGGATTTGACAGTGGCACTCATCAGTAATAATCTCTCGTATTCAGAACTCTTTTAAGATGGGAGACGGGCTGTGGCTAACCAATTCCCATATTAGGTTACGGAATGGTTACACGGCTGCTAGAATATGGGTGGAGAGTAAAACAACATAGCTGTTGTTTAAGGTATCTTCATTTTACGCTAAATTAACAACAACAATGTTGTCAAAGTCAAATTTTCCAAGAAATTTTTGGGACGTTAGCTGAACGTCTGGCACCAGAAGATGGCGACTACCCACCAGTCCTCAACCAAGCAAGATATCCTAGAATATCTGCACAAACACTCACAAGCAACGGCTTTTGAGTTAGCTGAAGTTTTAGAAGTTACCCCTCAAGCGATTCGTCGTCATCTCAAAGATTTGGAGACGGAGGAGCTAGTTTTGTATTCGACATCAGTGCAGGCGGCGGGGATGGGGCGTCCGCAGCACCTTTATCAACTGAGTCGTCAGGGACGCGATCACTTGCATCGAACAATGAGCGATCACGTTGGTGATGGCCATGGTCATTTTGCGGTTTCGCTGCTAGACACCTTAGCCGAAACGATGGGAGACGACCAATTCAAATCGATTTTACAGAAACAGTGGGAGCGCAAAGCATTAGAATACCGCGATCGCGTCGGTAGCGGTTCACTGCGAGAACGTGTAGCTAACTTAGTAGAGTTGAGAAAAGCGGAAGGCTTCATGGCCGAGTATCACCCTGTTGATGTGAATGACTGCTTTGAAAGCGATCGCTTTATCTTAATGGAGCATAACTGCGCTATTTCCAACGTTGCCGAGTCTTTCCCCAGCATCTGTGGTCACGAATTAGAAATGTTTGCTGCCGTCTTACCTGATTGTACCGTAGAACGCACCCACTGGATTATCAACGGCGAACATCGTTGTGGCTATTTGGTGCAAGCTCGCCAGCAAAAGTCTCATGAATAAACTCGGTTTTACATCTATCTTCGGTAATGGATAATAGCTAAATAGCAACTACCCATTATCAATAATCTTATCAATAATCAATTAAGTTTGAGATAGCGTTTATGGACGTGTCACCACAGCAACCATCAGCACAATTTTTAACCCTGGAAGAGTCAGCAAAAGTAGACGCGGCTTTGTTGTCTTCTCCAGAAAAATTTTTAACAAGATTGACAATTTCATCACTTAAGCTTTTGAAGTATATTGCTCAAGAGTACGGCGTTGCTATTGAAGATTTGACAGCACAGCAACTAATTTCCTGGTTTGAAAAAGATGGCAAAATTCGACGTGAACAGGGAATTGAAGCTTCATATTTGAAATGGTGAACTGTAGTAGTAAAGTTTTCGTTTCATTGACTTTGAAAAAATAGCCATCCAGAATATCCCGTTAATAAAAAACATTTCTGTTGCTTAGAAGCGGAATATTAACAGATAAAATATATTGGTAGTTTTACTTATCTTAAGCTACTATTTACAAGTAATTTCATTATCTAAAAAATGATGAAATTCATGTATTATGTAGAAAAAATATATGAATTAAAGCCCGCAGTATTATAGATAGATATCCGATAAATTAGTAATATTTGGAAAAATGAACTAAAGATTTTTAAATATTTTTTGCGACTGCACTAAACTAATGCTGGTACAACAAAATAAATCCCCAACCTGGTGGGTGCTTGATGAGAAACGGAAGGCGAGTTTTTCTAGGTCATAGCATCGCTATATTTGGATTAGCGGAATTATCTCTAGTTAGTTGTAATTCTGTTGGGAATGACAATACCCTAATCATCACTAACAGTAGTGACCAATCTAAAAAAGAGGTGAAAACCTTGAAACTGGAAAGCAGTGCTTTTAACACTAACGCTACTTTTTTAAACTTTATGCCATAGATAAAAAGTTAGGCTTGGCAGCAGGTGCTAATAAAAGCCAAATTTTAGCAGCAATTGATAGTCATGTTTTAGCAACGGCAGAATTAATTGGACGCTACAAACGCTGGCCTTAAATAATAAGCAAAAAGCACCTTGAAAAAGGTGCTTTTAAAGTTGATAAAATTTTGTTTGTCAAACAATTCTTTAAGGATTGTAGTTAGTCCGGGGACTACGAGTTCCAGTTACAGCTCCAATCATTGAGGCTATTAAACCCAATAAAGAGCCAAATACAAACCACCACAATCCTGAACGTAAATTAGCTGCCGCTTCACGAGCTTGTTGGGCACTTATGTTTGCTTGTGGTATATTAACACCACCTTGCTGTTGTACCTGGTTTATGACTTCCCCAGCGTTGGAAGCAGCAACACCAAAAGCACCAGATACTCCACTTGCTAACAGCCATGAGCTAACTGCCAAAGTCGTTGCCCAAAGAATTGCGCCGTTAAGAAGAGCTGTATTGCGGTTCATCGGCCCACAAGCACGAGCTGTAACCCAACCACCAGTAAATAGGGAAATTAGTAAAGCGATAGTTGACCAAAGCCCCGCATTACCCGCAGCGTTAGAGGCAATTGATCTGGGTGCACCTGAACTTTCAACTGTGCCTGCCGCAACCGCACCAATTATAGCGCTCAAAATTAATTGGGTAGCTAAGGAAACCAACAGTCCAGAAATAATCGGCCCCCAGCGAACAAGATCATGATATTCACTTACTCGGCCTGCTACCATAGGCTCAGTAGGAATAGGGTCATTACCTGTTCGATTTACGTATGACATAGCTTATGTTCTCCAGTGCTGTTTCAGCAAAGTTGCTGCTCAGGTATATTCATGTTTGTACTTAAGATTAAATAGCTAAATCATCTTCTTTTATATCTATCAATAGAAATATTTAATAAGTCTGTCTTTAGTGAGAAAAAACAGACTTACTTGACAAATTTTAATAAAACTTAGGATTTATTTTTTATTATATATTAATTAATCGTTTTTTCAAGATTACCCATATAAAAGAAATAAAAACTTTAAATTACAATACAGTTATTAGCTGCTATAGTAACCTAGCTTTTATTTTATAGGAAATTCAACTTCATACAAAAGTTTGTAAACCTGATCAAAAGATACTAAAAAAACTAATTAGATAACCATTAAAATATTAACGCATCTTGACTGCGGTGCCTGTGGCAGTAATCAGTAATAGGACTCCTGACTGGTCAATATTGATTGTGCCAGTATCAATTTCAATCCCAATCACAGCATTTGCTCCTAAACGTTGTGCTCGTTGTTCTAATTCTTCTAATGCCTTGCGTTGACCCTGCTCAAATAAACGCTCATAGCTACCAGTGCGTCCACCAATAATATCTCGAATTCCAGCCAAAAAATCCCGCAAAAAATTGCTGCCGTAAACTACTTCTGCTGTCACAATGCCTAAATATGACTCAATAACGGCTCCTTGAATCACATCAGTGGTAGTTATTATCATAAATTAGCCTCCCAGATAGGATATAGGTTAATATTTTTTATTAAAATCCTCTAATCAGTGTAAATTTATTTACACTGATTAGCCTGTGTTGAGATAGGTTTGATAAACATACTCTCACACAATTTTAGACTGCGATCGCTTTCAGCAGGTACGAAGTGCCATTGCAACTGCGCTTTCACTTGTAGTATTGTCCTAAAAATGAATCAGGATTTGAATGAGCATTTTGCTTTTTGAATTTATCTTATCGTGTAATGACCAAAAAAGAATGTAGACAATCGATAGAGAACGACTATTCGCAAAGTGTGCAGTTTTGCTAAAGGTAGTATAAAGAAAGGAAAATTAGATACACAGTTAGCAAGTTGTTAAGTGAAATACTCAATAGGAATTAATATTCAATAATTTATCGGATTGGCGTATCACCTATTGGTTTTTGAAGATTTACACGTATAACTACTGATAAGAAAGAGTGTAATTTTGGTGTTGTCCTGAATTTATATGTAGGGTAACATCATTTCAGCATTTATACTTCGCATTTCATCTTTCAGTAAAAACTCTGTGATATAGCACTGATTATAGTGAATGAACTATGAATATCTTAATTCATACGAATAAATACAGTTTTCAAAAGTCCATATTTTTGTTTTAATGTACAAGAAAAAAAGTCCTCTAAAATTTCAGGAATTTTACTGTGTACAAGCCAACATCATTTGTGTTTAGTGTGGTGTTACTAGGATGTTTTGCCTTCAGCATACCTTCAGTAGCTCAGGCTCAGGTATTAGTGGCACAAGGCAAAAACCCACAATTAAAGCAACTACTAGAAGACGGACGGAGGTTAGTGGATGCCGGCGATTATGGTGGGGCGATCGCTGTTTATCAACAAGCAGCTAGCCTAGATCCCAAAAATGCTAAAATTCATTCAGGTATTGGCTACTTGTACGCTCAACAGGGAAATTACCAGGCGGCATTAACAGCTTATCGTCGGGCGATCGCCATCAACCCTAACAATAGTGATTTTTACTACGCTGTGGGTTACATCAAAGCGAATTTGGGCGACACGCGTGGGGCAAAGGAAGGCTACCGTCGTGCCATACAGCTGAACCGTAACAATGTTAACGCCTATTTAGGATTGGCTGTAACGCAATCTCGTATGGGAGACTATAGTGCCGCTACCTGGGCATACGAGCAAGCAATCGGCTTGGATAAGAACAATGCCCAGACTTATGAATTGATGGGTTCAATGTATAAACAGCGACGACAAGCTAAACAAGCGAACAGCTTGCTTCAGAAAGCCCGTGACTTGTACAAGCGGCGCAATGACTCAGAAGGTGTGAACAGGGTAGAAGCCATGCTACGACAGTTAGGAGGATGAGGTTAATCTAACTGGCGTCTTGTTAATTCCACAAAAATATCTTCCAGGTTAGAGGGACGCACGATCAATTCCGGTTTTATCGGGCTGTTCATTCAAGTAGACATTTGCTGCTTTCAGAGGATGGGAAAAACAAATATTCCCAGCGACAAGCGCCATCACTTCCCACTTCAGACACACCCAATTCCTTCATTACCAAACCTTCACTGTGAATTGATTAATCAGTAGTTGTCACTGCGGGTTGCTAATATGATGTAGCCTCCCGTGCAGTTCCATATTTTCAACTCAGATGATGTCGTTGTCAGTCTAATTCCTGACGAAATTAGAATTTTGCAGTGCGGATACTCAGGTATTTAGTTTTTAAGTTTTTAAGTATACAAGTTTTCAGCTAAATTCAATAATTTGATATTAACTGATACCGATTACCTGTGAGGTTGCTCCAAAACTTAGGGCTTAAGCCCCAAGTCTGACCAACGTTGATTTTATGCAGTTTTATAAAGAATTGGTATGAAGTCGTCATCTACAATAGACGTACTTAATTATTCGTGAACAACAAGATTCCCAACTTCTGTAAAAAATTGGGAATCTGAGGCTTCGATTTGAACGAAATCAAATAGGATTTATCTAGCGATTTTGATAGTAAGCCAAAATTTGGTTAACTCGTTGCCGACTTTCTAAACCAGAGTTTGCTGTCCACGAGATGGACAAGCCACCAATTTGACTTTGATTGTAATCAAACTGTTGGGATGACTGGGGAATTAAATCCACTTCTACCCCTTCGACTTGACGTAAATGAGCTGCTATCTCTCTATAGACAGCTAAAGGCAAACCAGGAAACTCAATTTTTTCCTTAATCTCCATCTTTATGAAGCTCCAACATTAAAAGAATTTAAGGGGGGCGTTGTCACTGAAATAGGATTGCCAGTAGCAGATGCAGCTGACGGTGTTGAATTGACAGCCCCTTCCCCTACCATTTTGGCAACTTCAATACCATATTGTTCCAGAATCACAATGGGGTTGTAGCCCTGATTCATTTCAATACGTTTAACCAGTACGCCATTTGCTAATCGCTGTCCCGCCTGTACATAGCGACTTGTCGGCTCATCCGGTACTTTGATAATTGCCTGCGGTTCCTTACTAATTAGAACTACACCAGTCACAAGAACTGCCCTTGCTAAGTCAGGTTGTGCTGGTGGTGGCAATACAGATACTAAAGTGGGGTTGGGGATAACTTGAGGCAAAACTTTAGGCAAGACTGAAATCAAGGTAGGATTGACTTTTTTAGCTATGCTGCGTGTTGGAAGTTTTCGTCGTGCTAGTGATGCAGTAGGTAGCTTAGGTGATACGGGAACAGGTCTGTTTAAAGCTATGGTGCGTGTTGGAAGTTTTCGTTTTGCTAGTGATGCAGTAGGTAGCTTAGGCAATACGGGAACAGGTCTTCCAGATGTTTTAGGCATTCCGGCAACCGCCTGCCCAAAAATTTGTGCAAACGGGTCACTTCGGTCTTTTGATAGCACAACTAGCCGTGCCCGCTCTGTAGGATTAGTGGATTGAATCAAGTTAACAGATGCAGGAGTAACTAGTGAAACCTGTTTGCCAGGTATCACTGGATTGTTGAAGGATTGAGCCGCTGGGGGCGACTTTGCTGCTATTTTGGGAATCGGCGCAGGATTGATGGCTTGTTGTGTATCTTCAGAAGCACATCCAGCGATCGCCAAAGTTAAAATAGCAACAATTGTAATTTTTGAATTTCTGCCCATGAGCTGTTCTCAAAAGCCATTGGAAAATTGAAAAGTGGAAATTAACATGCCTGAAATTTGGATCAAAGGCAAAGTCTGTTCTCTTTATAACCTAATTTTTTACATTTCAAGGGTTATTTTTAGCACTGCCTACTCAGCATAACTGCGGCTTGGTGTTGATTTGCAGTTAATCCTCTGCTACACCCATAAGCTCTTTCATCAAATCCAGACCTTTTTTGACTCTACGGGAAACCGTTACAACACTGATTCCCAGATGTTCTGCAACTTGTTTTTGTGTCAAATCTTTTAAAAACACACATTCCAAGACATCGCGGGTGCGTTGTTCGAGCTGAACCAATGCTTGTTGCAATCGAAGTTGGTCTTCTTGTGCCAATTGAAAGCTGCGATAGTGAGGATCTGGAACCAATTCTCCCAAACAGGTAGAGCCTTCTTCTCCATCTTGAATTGGCACATCAAGACTCAAGGGAGCACGATTTACCCATGCTAATTTAATTTCTTGCCATTCGTTTAGAGAAATTTCCAGTGCAGTTGCTAGTTCGGAGTCTGTTGGTTGGCGATTATGCTTTTCACGCCAAGAACGTGACACTCCTATTGCTTGCTGTTGTAGTGCTAACCACTTCCGAGGAATTCGCACCGTGACACCTTTATCTCGGAGATAGTGTTGAATTTCACCCCGAATATAGGGAAGAGCGTAGGAACTAAAGGCATGTCCTTTGGAAAGTTCAAATTTTTCAATAGCTCTGATTAAACCCAAACACCCAACCTGAAGCAAATCATCGTAGGTTTCATGACATTGATTCGTCCAGTAGTGAGCTTCTTTTCTCACAAGTCCAAAGTTGAGTTTTACCAGCTGATTGCGAACATTTTCTGACCGAGATTGCTGATATTCTCGCAACAACTGCCAAATTTCATGTTTTAGTTCATTGGTGGCTGTGGTAGGCATAGCACCGTGTTGATTGAGTAAATTAATAACCAATTACTAACTTTTAAACTTAGCTGCGATCGTACGATATCAAAGAGAATATCGGACTATATGTCATCGCAAAATTCTATGGAAAATAACAAAGTTTTCCTAGAAAAAATTCCATATAGTTGCTTGACAATCGAGCAAAATTTAACTGGGCGAAATCGTTATTTATCTTTGGTATGCTCTGTAGCTGTTTTTAGAACTACATAGAAATAAAATATAAAATTAATTACTAGATATCAAACCGAGATTTTACTTAACTTTAATTAATTAATGCTCAAGCTAAGTTTATATAAAAAAAACAACATTAGTCACGATGTTTGTGGATAAGCAAAAATTTTCTTTACAGTATAATTACGTGTCTTTTCAACCGAAACTCATCCAATAATTTAAAATTACTAATAATATTTAGAAAGTCGTATGTATATTTACGTAAGGCAATAAAAAAAGGGCAAGATGCCCTTTTTTGTACTTAAGTCCATAATCTTTTAATGAAAGGGAAAAGGTTAAAGAGTACAGGATAAAGGGATGAATCAAGTCGCCTATAAGAACGAGGTATGAACCTTTCCCCAATTGCAATGATTATTTCATCCACAATTTTGCTCGGCTTTAACCTTTCCCCCTGTTTGTAAAAAACCTATTTACCCCCTTCAAAAAAGGCAGGGCTGTTTGATTCTTTCAAAACCTCCTGAAAAGCTGGGGACAAGGGAAGGAAGAATTTTTCTCTTGTCTCCCCTTGAAACTTTGTCTCTTTTCGTTTCTGTAAGGCTTCTATAGGAATAAAACAGCCCTGAAAATAGGGTCAAAGAAGTTAACTTTGGTGATGAAACCTGATGCTTACAGAATTGTAGTTCTGAATGCTACTCAGTTACCTAACTTTAGAGAATTTAGCCACGAGTTGGTTCAACCCGCGCAAAAAATAGACCGCGTATCTTGACTTCTTTCGGTTCGCCAGCACCTAAATCTGTATCAGATGGCTGTTCGCTCTCGAAAGTACCAGCAATTTCACCACTAGAGCTATCTATTTTAGCGATTTGCAGAGAAATCTTGCCATTAAGATTTTCAGCACGCTTAACGTTAGTCCGGGTAAGTTCTTCATCATCGGCTTGGGCGGGGAGAGCCACGGCATTATCGTAGCCACTGACGACACCGCGACCCTTGGGATCTAGGAAGGCAGCACCACGATAGGAAGGAACTTTGAAGCTGCCTTCAAAGTCCGTGGAGGTGTTAATAGTAGTCAAACCGGATTGGGTTTGAGCAACCAAGTTTTTGATGGTGAAGAGGAAAGGTACTCGCTCACCACCAGGAAGTTGCACAGTGATGGCTTGGAAGTCAAGACCATCAGTTTCCACAAAGGTCAGGCTCTTATCTGAGTTAATTTTTAGGTTGCCTTGCACCTGGTCAATGGTGGAAGTGTATCTGGTCAACAATTTGCCAGCAACAAATTCTGCTTCTTGCCGTTTATTAGCAGGTTCTTCTTTGATGAAAAAGCTTGTTGGTTCTAAGCAAAGTTCTTTGATGGCATAGGACTGGCTAGAATCAATGGGAATGGAGCCACGCCTTGTTTCTGCTAGTTGGGGGCATTTGTTCGCCAAGCCAGTGCCACGAATTTGATCGTAAGTGAGTACATCTCTACTACTAGTAGCAGGAGCATCACTACAAGCAGTTATTAACCCCAGGCACAAAGCCAAGAATGCAACAATTAAAGCGCGATACCTCATGGTTAACCTCAATCTCAAAAATTAATATCTAAGTTGTAAAACTGCATCGAAGCTTTGATCTCTGACGAGAAGCCATCCTCGTTCGGACACTGCGTTGCTCTGATTGCAGGAGTTGAAACAAGTGTCCGGGCGTATTAGGTTGGAAGTCGCCGCTCAAACTTTTCTCTGCTAAACGTACTTAAACGTTTCGCTCTCTTGAGCTTGGGGTGTAAGAAGCCCCAGACTAAGTAGCACACTGCATCCTTTTTGGATGTGCGTAACTAGGGGAGCAAAAAACCAGCAGTTTGACTGTTGGTGGCATTTGTTAGGGTTGGGCGCGTGGATGAGTAAGCCCTACACAGAGTGGCATAAGTGCTTGCCTCAAAGAGCACGAAGAGAGGAGTCTACTTCATACTTTGCTCTTGCCTGTGGCAAAAGCGGCGTCGCCCAAGTCTTTTTGTATTATGTATGTGACGCCACTACATACAGCCCATTGTTTGATGGGGAAATCAGCCAGATCATACGATTTTTTTTAACTCAAAATCAAAGTACTCAAAATCCAAGAAAGTCTCGTCCTGATCACATCTAGCTGCCGTGCAGGCTATGTTAAACTTTACCGTTCCCTTTTAGGAGCGATCGCAATTGTCTTTAATAAAGATACAAATTTAGTTATACTCACCGCTCGGAGAAATCTGCACAAAGCTACCTAAAAGTACCCATTGCCGAGACTTCCACGTTGATAATTTTAGTCCAAATGCCTAAAACTACGAGGATAAACCGCAATCCATGCAGTCGCCTTAACTCTTGGAACCCCCGCGCAGCGCTGGCTCCCCTATTCCCTTAAAAATATTGGGAATTACTTCTTAACACTTCGGCTTACCTCGGCTTTGCTACTTTGACGCCGCTCAGTACAAGTCCGCACAAGTCGCTCAGTAATTCAACTTGTGGAAGTTGTCTTGGCTAGCAAATAGATTAAGTACTGCTTACCGTCCGATTTGACGGCGGCTTTAATCTCTAAAAATTTTAGCAGAATATTAAGATTATTTTCTTTTTCTGATTCTGAGGCTATTATAGCTACTCAAAATAGGTAGTAATGGGCTAGCCGCAGAGTTTCTAGTGTAGAGTAACAGCTAATCAACAGTGGCAAACTAGGGAAAATTAAAAATCTCCGGTAAATTTGAGTTGACCTCATTTATACGGAAAGGGTGGAATGAACGATCAGAAAAATCTTGAATCAGGGGAGTTGTCCTGTAAACTGCAAGCGATCGCAACTGTGGTGTATGATGCAGTTCAGGGTTGTGAAGACAATACTGTAGCTCTTTTGGCAATGCTTAGGCAATTGGAGCAGTTACATCGAGAGATCCGGGATGGGGTTTTTCAAGAGAGTTTGCCTGTTAACCGTCAGCAACTCTACTCACTGCTGAAAGATATTGAGTCTGAAGGAGGTTGGCCTTATATTGAGCGCATGAGACTACAAGCCTTTTTGGCAAATTTGCCCCAAGAAGCTCCCGCAGAAAATAGTCATGAAGTTTTGGAGGGCGATCGCTCCTTTAGCTGATCATCTCGAAAATTATTTTCTAGCTTTGAATTAACAACTCTGATCGCCTCATCAACCGCTAAACCAAGAGCGGTTGCTGATTGAGGCTTCAACTTAATTCATAATTATAAATTAATAATTATTCATAAATTAAAAAGGGTTTGTACTGGTTATGCCATCACAAAGAAGGCGATCGCGTTCTTCAAGATTGCGGTTGTGCTTGAGGTAATCACCCACCCAATCGCAACCACGAACAAGCAGATCATCAAGATGTAAATTCCACAGAATTATCGTGTTGTCATCACTAGCTGATGCTAGTGTTTGACCATCTGGGCTAAAACTGACACTTAACACTGGGGCGCGATGCCCATTGAGACTTTTAATTAATTTGCCTTCCCGACTCCACAGCTTCACTGTACTGTCCCAACTGGCGGCGGCGAGGAATTCACCATTGGGACTGAAAGTTACAGCATTGACGCTATCGCTGTACCCTTTTAATAAGGTTTTTAACAACGTACCATCCCGTCGCCATAGTTTCACGGTGTTATCCCAACTGGCAGAAGCCAGCAACTCGTCAGTGGGACTAAAGCTGACACTTAACACCCAGCTATCATGGGGCGAGAAAGTTTTGAGCAAAGTACCATCTCGCCCCCAGAGTTTCACAGTTTGGTCATCACTGGCAGAGGCTAGAACCTGACTATCAGGACTAAAATTCACGCTATTTACCCAACCCTGATGCCCCACTAAGGTTTTGAGCAACTTGCCCTCACGGTTCCAAAGTTTCACCGTTTTATCTTTGCTAGCTGATGCCAAAAACTGACCATCAGGGCTGAAATTCACGCTCATCACACTATCGCTATGCCCGTGGAGAGTCATAATTAAAGTACCGTCAAGCCGCCAAAGTTTCACAGTTTTGTCATAACTTCCTGAAGCCAGCATTTCACCTTTGGGGTCAAAACTGACACTAGGAACTTTATCTGTGTGCCCCACCAAAGTTTTGTAAAGTCGGGTTTTGACCTCGCCACTACTGGTGTTTCGTCGCCAAAGTTTGACAGTGCGATCACTACTACCAGAAGCTAGCATCTGACCGTCGGGACTCCAAGCAACGCTCAAAACTCGCTTCTGATGCCCTTGAAGAATAGACGGTGTTGGGGCATCTAAACTCCATAGTTTTACGCTTTTGTCATAACTTCCTGAAGCCAGTAATTTGTTATTTGGACTGAAAGCTAAACTGACAACAGCATCACTGTGTCCTTTGAAGGTTTTGAGTAAGGTACCAGTGATACTCCAGAGGTTTATGGTATTGTCTTCACCCGCAGAAGCTAACTTTTTACTATCGGAACTAAAGCTTAAACTCCACACTGTACTGCTATGCTGCCGTAAAGTTTTGTAAGGAAGAAAGTCAAAACCGTCTTTAGTGCTGTTACTCTTTTGCTGCCAAAGTTTCACTGTCTTATCTCGACCTGTTGACGCCAACAGTTTGCCGTCGGGGCTGAAAACAGCTACAGTCACACCCTGCTGATGTCCCTGTAAAGTTGTGACAAGGCTACCGTCCCGTTGCCAGATTTTCACTGTCTTGTCGTCGCTGGCTGAGGCGATGAATTGACCATCAGGACTGAAGTTTACCCAGTTAACCCACCCTCGATGTCCTCTCAGTATTTTTACTAAGCTACCGTCTTTGCGCCAAAGTTTTACGGTTGTATCCTTACTGCCAGTAGCTAATAACTCACCATCAGGACTGAAATTAACGCTGTAAACCCAATCTTTATGTCCTTTCAGGGTTTTATATGGCTTGGGGTCAAATTCACCCGTAATCGGGTTTTTGTGCCAAATTTGCACTGTTTTGTCGAGGCTGGCGGAGGCTAGGGTTTGACCATCTGGGCTGAAACTTACACAGGTGACAGCATCAGTGTGGCCTTTGAGGGTTTGGAGTAAGGTACCGTCAGGACGCCAAATTTTCACCGTCTGATCTCGGCTGCCTGACGCTAGGGTTTGACCATCCGGGCTAAAAGTTACTCCCCAGACAATATCAGTATGCCCATCCAGGCGGTTAGCTTCTGTTACCCCATAAACTGCCTGTTGCAGGGCTGTCACCACCCGCATTCGGGTATCTGGCTGCACTCCATCTGCCTGTTTAAGTCCTCTCCAAGCCCGCAAACTTTCTAATAAAGCATCAAACTCTTTATTAGAGGCAAAAAGAGCTTCGCTAGCAGCAGTGATTCCACTAATCCTCAAGTTGGTTTCACTGCGTTCAGCTCGTACAGTTTGGCGGATTGCTACTCTTTTTTGCAAGTCGGCTTGCCACCATAATGCTGCTATTGTTCCCCCCATGATTGCCAGCACTGCGCCTGCTATCCGTGCTTCCCGCAGTCGCCGTTGCAATACCAAATTGAGTTGCTTTTGACTAAGTTTTTGGGCCGCTTCAGCTCTAGTTTTTTCTAGTTTGACTTTTTCTAATTCGGCAACTATGCCATAGTTATTTTTTTGGCGAATTGGTTCAACTAAATAATCGTGAACTAACTGGTAGCGATCGCCTAATTCATCTCTGATTAGCAACACCAACCCCGAACCCACCAATATTTCTAAAATCAGTTCCCCAACTGTGTCAAAGCTTGATATTGTATCTATATCCTGATTATTAACTAATGCAGCCGCTAAATCAGCTTTAGTTTTTAACGGTCGCGTCCCCTTTTCATCAGTTAATTCAAATAATAATTTCCAGCTTAATTCTTCGTTCTCCTGACCGCAGTCTTTGATAACTTCCCCAAGCCAGCGTTCCACCAATTTTGCCGAGCCACCGCAAAGCTTGTATTGTCCGAGTGTGGTAATGTTTTCTATTTGTAATTGAGCACCTACTATTTGTAATTCAATTGGATGTACTTCGTCTAGTTCTCCTGTCAAATCCTGGACTAATCGGTTAATTAATTCATCACTCAGTTCATAATGGGAACGTTGAGTAAGACTGTGAATTATGGCTTTAGCATCTTGGCTAGAGAATTTCCCTAAATAGTAGCGAATGTCCTTATCGAGAATATTTTTATTAATTACGCCTAAATCATATAGTCCAATACTATTTTTTTGGCTCAACCGTTCAAATTCTAATAAATGATGTAAATAATCTTCTCTTAAAGAAAGAATAATTTTTACAAATGAGATATTTAAACATTCACTAAAAAATTTGTAAAATTCTCTTATTTGTGTGCGATGATTACTAACAAAGAAAAATTCTTCAAACTGGTCTAATACGAGAATTATTGTATAATTACGCTCAGTTGCTAACCGAATTTTTTCGAGCAGTATAGTAGGTGTAGAGTTCAGATTAACCGATATTTCTGTGTGTGACAAAGCTTGGTTTATACTGCTTGCCAAGACTGTAATCCAATCAGTGTAAACAGACAAAACAATAGGTATAGGAATGCGTTCACCAATAACTTTTCCTTTCAAAGCTGGTACTAAACCAGCTTTAAGAATTGAACTTTTACCTACACCCGATGGTCCATAAATTACTGTGAGTTTGTAGTCAGCACGAGTAATTCTTTCAATTAAACGATTGACATCTTGCTGTCGTCCAGAAGCAGATATTTCTTGGGCAACTCCCTCAGGAATAAACGGTATTTTTTGAGGATCTAATGCTGGGTTAATTTTAGAGCGTTGCGGCTGCAACTGACTTGCTCCAATGAAGGCACAAAAGCCATACTGATGTTCTATTTGAATTTTTTCTTGCTTCAGTTTAAAGGCTTCTGCATAGTCATGACGCTCAAAAAAGTAAAGCGATCGCAATTCCTCTAAAATCTCTAGATAAAGTGATGGTTGATGTTGTAGCTCACAAACTACCCTCGCCCATTCTAAATTATTGATAGCTTCCTCCGACTCACCTAAATGCCGCTGTGTACGTGCTAGTAAGAGAAGATACCAACTTTCTTGTCCTCGTGTTTGCAAAACATCTTGCAGAGAAACTTCTGTTGCTTCTTCGGAGATAGAAAGTGCTGTATTCGCTAATTCATGAGCCAGTACCCAATTCGACTCAGAAGCTGCCACATTTGCCAAAAAACCATAATTTTGAGCAACTTGTGCAGGACTTCCATAAGTTTTATGTAGATACAATGACTTTTGAGCTAATTTTTTTAAGTCATCCCAAGCTTGTAAACGTTGCAGCATTTCACAAGCAGGCAAAATAAATTTAGCCACTAAGTCTTCTCTTTGTACTTCCTCCAATACTTCCAAGCATTGTTTAAACCACAAGAGAGCATGTTCGCAATAGCTACTATTATTATTCTGGTGTAAGTCTGCCATTCGGTGATAACACAGCCCCAGATGGAATAATACTATTGCTTGCTTGAGTAAAGATGAGGGGGGTATAGGATGAGGATATGAGGTGGGTAAAGAAGAATTACTCTCCCACTCTGCTATTATCCTGATTTCCTGCTGCCATAATGCTAGGCTTCTTTGATAATTGGCTAAAGCACCATTAATTTGATCGTTGGCGTATTTATCTCGCCCCAATACAAATTCTAAACTAGCTTCTAATCCTGGTGTTAATTGAAAGCCATAGAGGCGCAGCAAATCATTACGAGCTGATTCTATTTCGTGGCGGTGTTGGGACTTAGGATCTAAATTTAGGGAGGCATTAGATAAAAATGTTTCAGCACCTGCTTCTAAAACTTTGGCAAATAGAGATTCTTCCTCTTGGTGGATCAAATCAATTAAATCTGCTTTTGCCATTTCAAATTTAATAGTGGTTGCAGCCCAACTTTTGAAATCAGGCGCTAATCTGGATAGTAATGATGCCACTTCATCTTGTAGCCACAATACCACTGGAAATGGAAAAGTTGCGGCATAGATATCTCGTGCTTGGTTGATACCTGTAAGTAAGTTTTCCACGTCAATGGCTGACTCAATACCGAAAACCATAACAGCAGATGGCAAAGAGTCTGTAACGACGGCAGGATTATCTAGAAATAGTTCTGAGACTATTGTACTGTGTAAGGAAGTAGTTGGTGGATTGAGAACGATTTCTCTGATATTGATGTCTTTAGTGATGGAGCGAATATTTTCTAACATTTGCTCACGTAATTGCTCATAGTTACACCGAACTAAAATCAGGGCAAATTGACCTTCGGAAAGCGCGATCGCTCTAATCAGTCTTTGCAAAGTATACTGATTTTCTTTGGTGTAAACGTGTAGCTGCTTATCATTAATCATTGGTTATTAGACATTGGGCACTTGTACTAAGCGAAGTCGAAGTATTGGTTATTGGGTATTGGGCATTAGTTATTAGTTATTAGTCCAATGGCAAACGACAAAGGACTAATGACAATTGACTTACCTAACACTGTTATTTATTTTGTTGCCAAGCAAGGACTTTTTCTGTTTCTGCTAAGGCTGGACTGATGCCAAACCAGCGCCCCAGAGGATCACGATATTCAAACAGATACATGCTTCGTAGTAAGCTCTGGTAGTCAGACTCACCTTTAACTCTCTGCTGCTGCACTACTTCAAACAATAATTCCCACTGGGATTCATCAATAGCTAATAGCAGATCGTCGCGGTAGTCCTTAATCACGGCTTCTAAGCAGTCCCTAGAAAAAGGTGGATCTTGTCGTTGCAGGCAGCTATAAAGTAAACCCAATAAATTACGAATATGGCCACCGCTAACGCGACATAGACGATCTAAGGTTTGAGAGTGATCGAATAATTCTGTAATTAATAAAAGCCTTGCATTCAAAGGAACTTCTGGAAAAGCTCTTGCTAAGACTAACTGGCGCACTAGTGACATCCCTGGTTCGTAATCACTGCCATCTCTTTGTCGCACTAATACCATCGGCAGTACTTTTGGCGCAATCCCTCCCCCTAGGCGATTTTTTAGTGTCTCGTACTCATTGGAGAAAATTAACGTCAGGGGAATGGTGTAAACTAGGTGGCATTTGAGTCGGCGTAACTGTTCACCTCGGTCGATGAAGAGATATTCGGGTTGTGATCGCCCCGATGCTAAAGGACGCATATCCACTCGATCCAAATTATCCACAATCACTACCAGTCCTTTTTGACCCCGTAGCTTTAGCTGTTCAATAGCCTTTTCTAAAATTTCTTCGTTAATCGCTTGCAAAATACTACTGGTACGTGGTTCCAGATATTGCCTCAGTTGATTCCGCATTTGGGTGCTGTCTTTGGTTTTAGCGGTAATTTTGGCAATACCCAAGGACAATTCTGCTTGTCCAGAAAGCTCTATGGGGCTTTGCAAAAAATCGCCTACTTCTTTAAACAAATTGCTAAAATAACCAGGTTTGAGTTTGATGTTAATCCCTTCTAAACTGGCACTGACTTGACGGGCTACACTCAGCAAAATATCGCTAACATCAATATCTGCCATATCTAAGTCTTGACTGGACTCAAAATAAACCACATGAAATCCCCCCAATTCTAGTTCTGTCTTCAGGCGCTGCAATTCCGTTGACTTACCGCAGCCAATGTGACCCGTAAATAACTGGCAGGTTGGCTCATCAGGAGAAATCCGGCAGATAGTCCGTTGCAATTCTTCGACAATTTTGCAACCACGGACATCAGCAAAATCTATGTAATACTGCCGATCTAGCACGTTACTTATATTGAGCGTGTAGCTTGGGTTACATGCTTTATAAAAACGTGACAAATTTAATGTCGTTTTCATGTATGTAGATGTGTATGTAGATGTGTGTGTAGATGCAGTTTAATTCGTATTTTTTATACAAAAAATCTCTAGCCGGGATGTAGGCACAGGATTAACTCGCAAGTTGATAGTGTCTTGCAAGGGACAGTACTTGGTGCAGGATCACTGTCAGTAGCTGTCAGTAGTATGGTAGAGATTTAATTGACCCTAATAACCTTAAACATATCTGTCCTTTTTACACCTGCTATTGAGGTTTTGACAATCTCTAGCTTTTGTTTGACCTGGCACAAACCTTTATGGTTGAGTAAATCAGTAAAAAAGCTACTAGACTAGATGGTTCTCAGTTTGTATAGCTGATCAGGGAGAACTGGTATTAATTATAGCAAGCTATACAGAGATTATGAAATACTTATTTATCATTTCAGATTCTATTTGTCAAGAAAACAAAATTATAAATATCTAAATTAATATTTTGTAATCTTTAGAGAAAAAATATTTGATAATCACTTGTCAAAAAGACAACAGTCGGTTAAGACTAGACACCGGAAACTTTAATCGGAATGATGACTAGCGCCACGATCTTTGTATTGTTACTGTAAAGTGTTACTAAAAATAAAAAAAGTCTCGAGGAGAGTGGCTAATAGATGCCAACAGTGTTTACTGAAATTAATAATGATACAAGCGCATGAAGGAATTTGGACTGCAACCAGAAAGGGGTTTGAATGGCTGGCATAATATCAGTTTCCCGCACGGATCTGGCCCAGCGTCGTCAGAAATTACGTCGGCAGCGGCAGATGAGAATTATTCAGGCTATTTGGCGAACCTTTGCCATTACCGGTTTGGCAGGTGGATTGCTGTGGGTAGCAGTCCAACCAGTGTGGGTGCTAAAAACTCCCAAACAAATAGTGATGAAATCAGGCAATCAATTATTGTCGGATGAGACAACTAAGTCACTGTTGGTGCTATCTTACCCCCAGTCTTTGTGGCGGATTGAACCGGGAGCGATCACTAACTCTTTGAAAAAACAACCAACTATTGCCCAAGCGATCGTTAGACGCCGCCTCTTTCCTCCTGGATTAATCATCGAAATCCAAGAACGAGTCCCTGTAGCGGTGACTCAAACACCAAATGTGCAAAATCAGGGTACTAGCAACAAAAAAGTCATAATCGGCTTACTAGATGCAAGTGGGGTCTGGATGCCTTTAGAAAAATACACATCACTGAATCCCACAAGGAAATTACCCAATCTCAGAGTAATTGGATTACCAAAACAATACTGTCTCTACTGGACTCAGCTTCATCAAGCTGTCAGCCAAAGTCCTGTGAAAGTGATGGAAATTGATTGCCAAAATCCAACGAATTTAATTTTGAAAACAGAACTAGGAAATGTGCATCTCGGCGTTCCAGGCCCCCAGTTGTCTGAACAAATTAAGGTACTCGCCCAAATGCGCCATTTAACAGCAAAACTCAATTCTGACCAAATAGAGTATATTGATCTGAAAAATCCGGAATTTCCATTAGTACAGATGAACCAAAAAGACCAAAAATTAACTCCTAAAATCCCTAAAAACATTTAGCATGTTTAATGTATTGAGCGCTCCTAGTAAATTAAGAAGCTTTATGCTGATAAATATATTTATTATTTTCAGTTTTCCAGCAAACCGCACGAAAATCGGTATTAACTTCTAATTAAAATGAGAAGATCAATCATAAAGTCTCCATTGCGAGTAAAACACTCTCAATTGTGACCCTAACATCTAATGGTGGGGTGCTAGATGTCGGACAATCTGATCATGGTCTATGGCGTGCAAAATGCCTTCTGCCCATACATTCTTTGACTAAACCCAGTGCGGAAAAGAGAAAAATGCTTGAGTTTTTCATTAAGATCAGACTCGCTTTTCAGAGGGTACTGATGAGAACGGTTTATGCCGCCATCCAAGTGCAGAGCCAAAAACGCTCTAGCTTTGGTCTGTTGAGGACACTTCCAAACACAGTTTACCGAAGTTTCAATCTGTAACGGAAAATGCCACCCAAAGTTGCGTAAGCATTGCTTCTGAGCAATCAGTTTAGACTATTCTCTACTGTAATTCTTATTGGGTTACCAAACCTCTAGGAAAATCTTGATTTGTTGACCACACTACTGGGGATTCTCGTAAGATAGACTCTGGTTCCAACAAAGTGTCCATTAAGACCCCCCAAACAACAAATTAATCAGGTATAGTCTGACAAGTAAATTTTTACTTACTTCAACCTTAAAGATAAGTAAGTATAAGGTAAATTCTGTGTTTAAAGTTGCAATCATTCCCAATGGTGAAACCTATTAACAATATTATTGAGGTAGATAAGATGCGTTGTGGCGTATCTTTACAAGCTATTTCCTCTGTTGAGAAGAATGAAGAGATTAATGTCTGGTTGAAGTTATACAGAACACTTTTAGATAAATGTCAGTATACTTCTCTAGAATTGGCTGTGCGATCGGCTGCCTTAAAAGCTTATCCCATAGCAAATTTTCGCACAGCCAATTCTGTTAGGCTTGGCAGTAGTGAAAACAATAAAGAACAGTGCCATAGTATTGTGGCAGTGTCAAACTATAGTTGACTCTTAAGTGAATAACACCTGAAAAAGTCGTTTATCTACCCTTTCACAAATCCAATGACACTTGATAATAACCAAGGACTTACCTATAAAAATTCCCAATCTACGGGACAGCCGGGGTTCTCTCTGGCAGTTAACTCGACCAATCCCTTTAATAACTCTGGGGTGAACTTTGGACCAAATCACGAAAATAAGAAGATTTTTGCGGAAAATAGCCGAATTGGCGAGATTGTTCCTGGTCGGGTTGCTAACATCAAAGTAATTGGTGTAGGTGGTGGCGGTGGTAATGCCGTTAACCGCATGATCGAATCTGATGTCTCTGGGGTAGAGTTTTGGTCAATAAATACTGATGCCCAAGCATTAACTCTGGCAGGCGCTCCCAGTAGATTGCAAATTGGACAGAAGCTAACGCGGGGTTTAGGAGCGGGTGGTAATCCTGCGATTGGTCAAAAGGCAGCTGAGGAATCACGAGACGAAATTGCTACAGCTTTAGAGGGGGCAGACCTAGTATTTATCACCGCTGGTATGGGGGGTGGCACTGGGACAGGTGCAGCCCCGATTGTGGCAGAAGTAGCAAAAGAAATGGGCGCTCTCACTGTTGGTGTAGTCACACGTCCATTTGTGTTTGAGGGACGCCGCCGCACCAGCCAAGCGGAACAAGGTATCGAAGGACTAAAAAGTAGAGTAGATACACTGATCATTATCCCCAACAACAAACTGCTGGAAGTGATCCCCGAACAAACGCCTGTACAAGAAGCTTTTCGCTATGCAGATGATGTGCTGCGTCAAGGGGTGCAAGGTATTTCTGATATCATCACGATCCCTGGCTTGGTAAACGTTGACTTTGCTGATGTCCGAGCTGTAATGGCAGATGCGGGATCGGCATTGATGGGAATTGGTGTTAGCTCTGGTAAATCTAGAGCCAGAGAAGCTGCGATCGCAGCTATTTCTTCGCCGTTACTAGAATGTTCTATTGAAGGTGCTAGAGGTGTTGTCTTTAATATTACAGGCGGTACTGACCTGACTTTGCATGAAGTAAATGCAGCCGCAGAAGCAATCTACGAAGTAGTTGATCCCAACGCCAATATTATTTTTGGGGCCGTAATTGATGACAGACTTCAAGGTGAGGTAAGAATTACTGTAATTGCTACTGGATTTACAGGTGAAGTGCAAGCTGTACCACAACAAAGCGTGGCTAACGTTCGAGTAGCACCTAATACCTCGAAGCGACCAACAACAACACAGCAACCCCCAGTTAATCCCCCAACCTCAACTCCAACTCCAACCCCAACTCCAACTCCAGAACCAAAAGAAAAACCTGGATTGGATATACCTGACTTCTTGAGAAACCGACGAACACCACGGAATTAAAAGATTTTGGATTTGAGATTTTAGATTAAATTAACAGTCTCAGGTTAGGCTGAGTGCTGTATAAAATCTGCTAGTTTCAGGGTTTTACCAAAAGCAGGGGTAAGCAATTCGTTGCCATACCCAATTTTGTTAATTGGTAAAGAAACTCGTTAACGCTACTTATAGAATGAACTTGGGCAGGAGTCTGCTGGCTCACATGTCCAGATGTGCTTTTGGAATAAAACAGCAGCAAGGCATGTCCGACTACAGATACGACGCTAAACACCCCGTGTAGACATCGCTACATCTACCCCCGCGATCCATTAAACTCATATTTGGTACAAGTAAATATATTTACTTAAAGAAAGTTGGGTGGGAAACTTGCTTATGCAAGCGTCCCAAAGAAGTCTGTTTCCTGGAGAATAACGTGAGTTCGATGAACCTCTCCCAGACTTAAACTAAAGTTCAAGTCTGTCCCTCTAGGAGTCAGAGAGGGACGGTTTTGCGTAGTAAAACCTCTTTAAGGATGTTTTAAAAGTAGCAAAGTATACTATAAACTCCGCTACCATTCCCTCCCCCAGAGGGAGAGAGGCTTTGAAATCCCCATTCCCGCACTTGATGCCGAAACTCTTAGAGACACTCTTGCGTTCGCCAACGCTAACATCGGGAGGGGGGTTAGGTTTGGCAGGTATTGCTGTTACCAACAATACTTTTCAAACATCCTCTTAGAGGTTTTTTGATTCGGTTCATTAGGCGAACATCACATCAGCCGTCGAACTCACGTAGAATAAGACACGAAGCAAAAAATAATTTACATTTATTTTTTGCTTTTTAGTGTCTGTTCAATCCATTGAATAACCTGATGACCAAGGTGAGTACCATCTAGGCGATCAATCTCACGAATTCCGGTAGGACTAGTGACGTTAACTTCAGTTAGGTAACCACCAATAACGTCAATACCCACAAAAATTAAGCCATCTTGGCGTAAGCGTTCAGCTACTTGGGTACAAATTTCATCCTCTCTTGGGGTAATTTCGGTTTGAGCCACTGTACCACCAGTTGCCATATTATTGCGAAAATCAGTTCCGCTAGAGAGGCGATTGAGCGCACCAATTGGTTCGCCATTCAGCAGGATAATTCGCTTATCTCCTTCTTTTGCCTCCGGTAGATAGGTCTGCACCATTACTGGCACTCGACCTTGGAGGGTACTGAGTTCGACAATGGAGTTAAAATTGCGATCGCCTGATTGCAAAAATAAAATTCCTTCTCCAGCTTTATTACCCAGTGGTTTGAGAACCGCAGCTCCCTTTGCTTCGACAAATTGCCGGATAAACTGCTTATCAGCACTGACAATCGTTTCTGGAATCGCTTTGGTAAACTGGAGGGCGTACATTTTTTCATTTGCCCCTCGGATGCCACCGGGACTGTTAATCACCAGGGTTTTATTTTGGTCAATGTAATCCAGAATGTAGGTGGCATAGAGGTAGGAATCATTGACTGGTGGATCTGCCCGTATAAATACGGTGTCCATTGTCTCTAAAGAAGTAAAGGAGGAATCGCTCAACTTATACCAAGGATTTGCCGCTATCCAGCGTCCCTCTACCAACTGCACTGGTATAACTTCAACTCGCTGTAGTACAGCCCAAGCTTTGCTATCCACCACACTCAGCAGGTTTCCCTGAGTTACCCAGACTTCGTGTCCCAAGATTTGCGCTGCTTCAATCAGGGCAACACTGGTATCATGACATGGGTCAAGCTGATGGATGGGATCAATGATAAAAGCCAGTTTCACCCTTTATACCTCAATCACCAAGAAATTAAATGGTTATTCAATTATTATCTCTTGATGCTCTCACCAATTGACGTACATGTGTACTGCTGAGTAGAGCCTGGAGGGTAAAGTCTTGTGGACAGATATGACTTTTGTGATAAAAAAGTCTGTAAACAAGGCAGCGTTGCTCTCCCTTCTAGAGTTGTTGCGACTGCCGTGTAATTTGCAGCGGCTTATCGCTAGCGATCGCAAAACCTTCTGAATCTACACGCTATTGCTAGAAGTTAGTAGCTCATCGAGCTTGCCTTGACGGTCTAAAGCGTGGATATCATCACAACCACCAATATGTTTATCATTGATGAAAATTTGCGGTAGAGAACGGCGTCCATTGGCTCTTTGAGCCATTTTATTTCTGGCTACCTCATCTCCGTCAATGTTGTATTCGATAAATTCAACCCCCTTATTGTTCAGCAAACTTTTAGCACGGATGCAAAAAGGGCAAGTCCTCCAAGTGTAAATTTCTACATTTGCAGCCATAATGTCCTCAACTTGATTTAATACTTCTTAATTTTAGAACTTTGGCACTTGCTCTAGCGGCTCTATCTCGCTTTGACTTTATCCTCAGAAGTGGCTAACTAAATTTGCCACATTAAGTTACTAGTACAGATGAATCCCTTAGATACATGCTACGCCAAGCTTGCTTCTTTGCAGGAGTACGCAAAGTTCAAAAATCTAAATTGCTAAAAAACTAGCTTGTTTTATAGGCTTTTTAGCGATTGTATCGCAAGCTTTAAGAGCTTGTCATTACCAACATTAAATAAATTTTGGGCTTCGTTGTCATCCCGCTTGGGAATAAATTTCGAGGCTAATAGCTTGTATTCTTCTTAAGAGGACTAAATACAAGTTTATTAAGGCATGTAGATGCCTATGCTGTTAAAAGGGAAAATTTTGCACATAGAAGGAGTCTATAAAGATATACAGTTTTGATCACAATCGCTCAAACTATCACGGCAAAGCTTTTTCAGTATATTTAGTTTATTTGAGCTTAGGGGAGTAGAAATATTCTTTATCTTTAATAGCAAATGCCGTAGTCAATAAAACTACGGCATTTTTAACTGAAATACAAAACTTTAATTTCAGTATTTACCCACAGTCAACGGCATATTCAATTAGCTGGGCAAGGCGGTGACGTAGGGTTTCTAATCCCAAGCGCTGACTCGCAGAAATAAACACCGCTAAGGGAAATTCTTCCCTAGCTAGAGCGAGTGTCTCACTATCGGCTTGATCAATCTTATTAAAAACAACCAGTGCCGGCCCAGGAGTTATTGGCATTTGCGCCAAGATTTCCCTAACTGAGCGAATATGACGCAACCAAGCGGGGTGAGACAAATCCACCAAATGTAGTAGAGCATCGGCTTCTGTGACTTCCTCCAAGGTGGCGCGGAAGGCATCCATTAACGATACAGGCAGTTCGTGTATAAACCCTACTGTATCTGTAATCAGAATTTCCTGATGTTCATCAGCTTCGCCATGAGGAATTACTAGGCGGCGCGTGGTGGGATCGAGAGTGGCAAATAGCTGGTCGGCTGTATAAACTTCTGCATTCGTGAGAGCATTCAGTAAAGTGGACTTGCCAGCGTTGGTATATCCAACCAAAGCCACTGAGGGAACTTCCTGATGCTGCCGTCGCTGCCGTAACCGCGAACGATGGGCTTGCAACTGATCTACTTCTTTTTGCAGTCGGGAAATACGCTGCCCAATGGCACGGCGTTCAGTTTCCAGTTTTGTTTCACCAGGGCCACGAGTCCCAATACCACCACCTAATCGGGACATGGTGCGACCTCTACCAGCCAGTCGCGGCTGCATGTATTCTAGCTGTGCTAGTTCTACTTGCAACTTACCAGCACGGGACTGAGCGCGTTGAGCAAAGATATCCAAAATCACTTCGGTGCGGTCAACCACCCGAATACCAATTTGCATTTCTAAGTTGCGGACTTGGGAGGGTGAGAGGTCGCGGTCGAAGACGACGAGATTAACTCCTAGTGTTTGGGCAGTTAGGGCAATTTCTTGCACCTTACCTTCGCCAACTACTGTCTGGGGATGAATGCGCGATCGCTTTTGTTGTATTGTCTGTAATACATCTCCCCCAGCAGTATCAACTAAACGTGCCAATTCCAATAGGTTGTCTTGGAATTGTAGGGGAGTCATCTCACTGGTCATCAGCCCCACAATCAGCACGCGATCGTGGTCAGCATCTACTTCCTGGGCGACAAATTCCCGCTGGAATTCCGCTTCCAGATTTTCTACCAAATTTACTAAATCCTGGTCTGCCAGATCATCCAAGCCCAGAGGTGGCGATATATTCCAACTTGGAGATTGGATTTGGCTTTCCCCTACCTTGGGGGCAGCAGGACTAGTAATCAGGGTGCGAGATTCTTGGGGTGTCAGATGAGCTAGATAAGCTTCTTTGACGTACCCAGTCGAACCGCCTCCCCGCCGTGTAAATCCCGTTCCGCTAATGTTTAGGACAACTAGGGCATCTAAGCGTTGCAGTGCCATCGCCGTGAGTGCCGCCTCATTTGGCGGTTCTGGCTTGAGATGTGTGGCAATACAACGAATACCGCTGAGTCGTTCTGCACCGTAACGGGGCAATTCCAGCGGTGGTATTTGCGTTTGACGCGGTGTGCCTACCCCGACACGAATCACTTGTCCGCGACGGTTGATGTAGGCGCACACAGGCTGATTGACTTCTGTGCTAATTGCTGCCAGACGCTGGGAAAACTCAGGCGTGGTGATGCGATCGCCTGGTATGCGCTGGTGATACAGCCGCTGTAGTTGTTTCAGCTGGCTGGACTTCAGACCTTGGAGATTTCCAAAAATAGTCTCTATAGGCGTTTATGACCAGTTAAATGGCCCCCCCAATCCTTACTTATGTCTATTTTACAACAGGGTTTCGGCTCCTATCTCTCTCCTTTGAGGGATGCATTGTGAATTAGTTCATGGGGGGTATTGATTTGAAGCAATTTTGGTGGTAGTAACTCACAAATCGAGTATATTACTTTCAAGCATTTGCTAAATCAGATATAAGTTCTTTTTCTGTTAAATCAATCATCCCTACACCATAACGGTGTAAATTCAGTAAAAAAGTTACCCTATTTATACCTGCTAATTGTGCAGCTAAACCAGAAGAAATGCGTTTCATTTCAAATAGTTTAACTGCCATTGCCATTTTCGCTTCTTGTTCAAACTGTTCTCGCGTTTGTTGTAAGGCATCTGGTAAAGTTTCTGGATAGTCAATTTTAAGTTGTGACATGATTTTCTCGGGATGATCGCTTTGAAGTGAAGTCGTCATAAAGTCCTTCGTCTTCTGGTGCGTAGCCGTTCAAAAAAGCATCATGGTTGCGGGTACTTTCGGGTTCTTCCACATGAATTATGTTGTCATTCTCAGTTTCCCAATCTTCACTATATAAAACTGAGAATTCTGTTAATTCAGGGTCGTTAAAAAAATCTTTGGCTGTGGCGGCGATCAAAGGTTCTAGTATTTTGTGACGTTCTGCCAAAGATAGGCTAGCGATTTCTTTAAGAGATAGCTGTTTTTGCTCTTGGACGTTTTCTGACATTCGATTTATGTTCCTGAAGATGGGTTAACTTTATATTTAGTAATGTATCGGCATCGCTTTTAATTTAAGTTGTTCTAAGTGAGGTATTAAGGCGATCGCCACTCTTAAATCAACGCCTAAAACTAATCAGTTGCAGAAATCCTGTCACAGCCTGAGTTAATTTTTGCCATTTCAATTTTATGACGGCAATTCTCCTATTGTTCCAAGCTTGGTGGTCATCTGGTTTAAATTTCAGTGCTTGGTCAAAAGATGCGATCGCTTCTTCAGTGCGTCCTAAATTTCTTAGCGCATTCCCCCGCTTGTACCAAACATCGTCTTTATCAGGTTTAATTTTCACTGCTTGGTCAAAAGATGCGATCGCTTCTTCAGTGCGGCCTAAATCATCTAGCGCAATCCCGCGATTGTACCAAGCTTGGTGGTCATCAGGTTTAATTTTCAGTACTTGGTCGTAGGATGCAATTGCTTCCTCATTGCGTCCTAAAATATTTAACAAAATGCCCCGTAAGCACCAAACTAGATAAGTATCAGGTTTAATTTTCAGTGCTTGGTCAAAAGATGCGATCGCTTCTTCAGTGCGTCCTAAATTTCTTAGCGCAATCCCCCTGTTGTTCCAAGCTTCGTGGTCATTAGGTTTAATTTTCAGTGCTTGGTCAAAAGATGCGATCGCTTCTTCAGTGCGTCCTAAATTTCTTAGCGCAATCCCCCTGTTGTTCCAAGCTTCGT
>NZ_JBALDG010000050.1:0-130943 GCF_036917195.1 Nostoc sp. | reverse complement strand
TCGATAACTTTTTTGTTTGCTCGTATCGCATAGGTCAATTAATTTAAGCGACAAAATCCTTAATCATACCAGAAAATAATTTTGCAAGAGGTCTATTCATTAGATTTTTACCTCCAGCTTTGATATCGATCATAGTTCTCAAAGCTGAAGAATTCTCACAATCAATAAATGCAAGCTACATGCTGAAGCCTGAGTATTCTCCAATGCAGAAAACTGAGCAATTTAACCTGCTTGATTGAAATTTCATAAAAGGATATCTAAGTTTTCCCAGCTTAGATATCCTATAGCAACATAACCTACATTAAATAGATTGTTAACTCTAGTCCAATTATAATTCTAATTTTTGTTTTTAAACTAAGTAAGTAAGCGTAAACAATTAAAGGTTTGTAGTAATGGCTGAAACCCTTGCTAGTAGCCAATTTAATAATTTTACATTGTGTAACACAGTTTGATTTATTCTTGTCCACTTACTTCTTTGGGTAGTTGATCAATTCATCCTTAAGTATGATGAAAAAGTATATGATAATTTCACTAAAATTTTGAAAGCATATGCGTAAATCATAGATAATTTGTAGTGGCGCATATATGAGCGCTTATACTTTATTCAGCAGGTGCGTTACACAGCATTAACGCACCCTAATTTCTAGTTTCTAGGAGAAGCTAGCAACGCTAGACTTTTCTAAACTCGCTACTAATTTTACACCAAATTCTTCCTCAAACACTCCTTTTTTATATTCTAAACTCCAGAGTTCTAAGGCGCAGTCATCATTAGGTTGAGAGGGGAATATTAGTAAATTACACTTCCTCAATTGTGGATAATACTCACATTGCACTTGAGCGAGCGCACCAATTTGTCGTCTATCTAATGCCACTGCCAATCTCAGAATCGCACTCAATTGACTGACCATTTGTCGCTGCTGTTTAGTCAGCAAGCTCTGGTAATTTTCATGTTTTTTCTTGGGCGGTGATTTGCGATGATAACGCGCTAAGTTGGCAACGATTTCAATCTCAGTTTCTGTATAACCGAGTAACTCACCATTGCGAATTAGATAGTAAGAGTGCTTGTGGTGAGACGAATGGCTGACATAATGACCGCAATTGTGTAAGATTGCAGCTGCCCACAGCAGTTGTCGCTCATCAGATCCCCAGTGGTGTAGTGTACCTTGAGTTTGGTCAAATAAACTCTGGGTAAATGCTGCCACGCGATCGCTGTATTCTAAATTGACGTGGTATTTATTAGCGAGTTTTAGTACATTGCGTTCCCGAACTGAACTTTGGTAGCGTAGCTTATCTTCAATTAAACCGTGGGCTAACATCCAGTCTACAATTACGCCTTCCCTCAGAGAACGCTCACAGACTGTAACCGATTCACTACCCAAAAAGGTCATCACTTCCTGTAATATCACCGCGCCAGCGAGTATAACTTCAGCCCGCTTATCTGGCATACCGGGAATCGCAGCTTTTTCTGAGTTACTCAGTTTCCGCAAGCGATTTACCCACTCTCGCAAGTCTTTAAAACTGAACTGGTAGCCATTTAAAGTGGAAGGAATAACACCTGACTTTTCTCTTGCATGAATCATCGCCAGGGTTTCAATTGTGCCAGATGTACCCACCAAACGCGCAGATTCCCCAAGCTGGAGATTTGCTAGCACCTCATCCACGGAACGTTCCAACATCCCACGTGCATAGGCTTGCAGATGGTGAAACTCAGTGTTGCTGATGGGATCAGTGGTGATTAACTCGCTAGTGAGTCGCACTGCACCGACTTTGGTACTGGTGAGAGTGCGCGGTTCGTGACTGTCGCCCAAAATTAACTCTGTGGAACCACCGCCAATATCAACAATCATCTGGGGCTGGTTGTGAAATTCCATGCCCGACAGCACGCCAAGGTAGATTCGTCGCGCTTCTTCTTGACCAGAAATCAAGTCAACACTTAAACCCAACTCTGTTTCTATTCTGTGCAAAAAATCTTTACCATTAGGGGCTTCCCGCACAGCACTAGTTGCCACGGCAATGATTGTTTCAGCGTTGATAGTTTTGGCAACTTCTTGGAAGCGTCCTAAAGCAGCGATCGCCTTTTTAATTATCTCTGGTTTGAGTTCCCCAGTGGTAAGATTGCGATCCCCAAGTCTTACAGTTTCTTTTTCTCTAGCAATAATGCTGAAGGCTGGTAGTGTGGGATCAATTTTGACTACTACCATGTGTAGAGAATTTGTTCCCAAGTCAATGGCAGCAATAATCCGATCTTGCTTAGGTGGTTGAGTTGGAATACTCTCCCAGCTAGCCGAAACTAAATTCAGCATCTAGTTTTCTCTCTTTATAAGAAATGATGGCAAACGGTGATATGTTGGGGTAGCTGGCACTGATATTTGTTGCAACACACTTGCTCAAACTGAGTGCTGTTAGCGGATAGCTAGGGTTTAGCCCGTACTCAGTAAGTTAAAAAATACTCAGCACTCTTCATCTTTGGTCGAGGGGAATTAAGCTAAGTATATTCACCTTACTGTTTCTAACCATAGTGACTATTTAAAGATATTTTAAGTTGCCACTTGGGGTTATGTTTTTACAAATAACAAATAACGTTATTCTTTAGATGTAAAGAGATGTAAAGATATGTAAATTAAATAATAGAAAATCGGAATAGCCTGTTACCTGCTGGATTGATGCTGTATTATTGGCATAATTCGGCGAATAGAGGCATGTTTTTATAAATATCAAATAACGTTATTCTATAGATGAGATGTAAAGATGTGTGAATTCATCTATCTAAAGTTATTTGTTGATTTCTATGTTAACGACGCCAGAACGCCCCCAGCAACCAGTTTGGCTTGTAATTATCCGGCTTTTGCGCTGGCATAAACCAGAAGGACGCTTAATTTTAATGATTCCTGCCCTTTGGGCTGTGTTTTTGGCAGCTTCTGGGAAACCGCCTTTGCCTCTGGTTGGTGTGATTATATTGGGTACTCTCGCCACGAGTGCGGCTGGGTGCGTTGTCAATGATTTATGGGATCGGGATATTGATCCACATGTGGAGAGAACACGCGATCGGCCCCTGGCTTCTCGCGCTCTGTCTGTGAAAGTTGGGATTGTAGTCGCGATCGTATCGTTAGCATGTGCAGCTATCCTGGCCTTTTATCTTAACCCCCTGAGTTTTTGGTTATGTGTGGCAGCAGTGCCTGTAATTCTGCTGTATCCAGGCGCAAAGCGGGTGTTTCCTGTGCCGCAACTGGTGCTTTCCATCGCTTGGGGTTTTGGGGTATTGATTAGCTGGAGTGCAGTGACACAAACCATCTCCCAACCAACTTGGTTACTTTGGGGCGCGACTGTACTGTGGACATTGGGATTTGATACACTTTACGCCATGAGCGACAAGGAAGACGATCGCCGCATTGGTGTTAATTCTAGCGCTCTATTTTTTGGGAATTATGCCCCTGTAGCTATTGGAATTTTCTTTGCTGGCACAATCTTGTTATTGACTTGGTTAGGTGTACTCAGACATCTACACTTCGCCTTCTGGATTAGCCTTGCAGTTGCTACTATCGGATGGATTTGGCAGTCTCTACGATTAAGACAGCGAGACTTACCTAATCCTGTTTATGGTAAAATGTTCCGGCAAAACGTGTGGATTGGTTTTATTTTACTTGCTGGGATGATTGCTGGATCTTTTTAACAAGTAAAAAGTAATGTATAGAATCCCCTGGAAGAAGTATTTATGGGTATATTCTTTGATTTGTTTAGTCCCTTGTTTAAGTATGTGCGTACTTGGACAGCAATAGGTCTGCTATGTTTAGTTGTTGTCACCTGGTCAATTACTGCACAAGCTGCTAGCCGTATTGATCCGCAACTGGAACAGCAAGTATTACAAATTCTCCGCGAACATCCAGAGGCAATTATCGAATCTGTTCAAGCCTATCAGCAGCAACAACAACAGAAAACAAAGCAAGCACAGCAAGCATTTTTACAGGATTTAAAGACGAATCCTCAAACAGTGATTGGTGAGTCTCCCACCATAGGTTCAACTCAATCAAAAACTGTGCTAATAGAATTTTCAGATTTTCAATGTCCCTATTGTGCTGAGGCGCATAAAACATTGAAACAATTGTTAGTAAAGTATCCAGATCAAGTAAGATTAGTTTACAAGAATTTACCGCTGACTTCAATTCATACTGAAGCATTGCCAGCTGCGACAGCAGCTTGGGCAGCATATCAGCAGGGCAAATTTTGGGAATATCATGATGCGCTATTTACTAATCAAAAGCAACTAGGTGAGGCATTATATTTAGATATTGCTAAAAAACTGAAGCTAGATTTGGGTAAATTTAAACGCGATCTGACTCTTGCTACTCCCGCGATTACAAAAGATATCCAATTAGCAGAGAAATTGGCTGTTTCTGGCACACCTTTCTTTGTAATTAATAGTTTAACTGTTTCAGGAGTGGTGCAGCTAGCAGATATCGAAAGTATATTGACTGGTGCTAAGTAAGTGGGCGTGAATAATTAAAGGTTTGTAGTAAGGACTTTAGTCCTTAAAATAGGGATGGAGCCGCTTACTAAGAGACAATTTAATTAAGTTTACTACGTTGGCGATCGCCTCTGGATCACGCCCGATAAAATGGCGTTGTGGATTGGTGATGACGTGGCTACAGTCTTGAAGTATTACTGCTACCCAGAAATAATTTCGGTTGAGTGCCCAGATTTTTGATTTATGCTACTCAAATGCTACTCAATCACTCTTAAAAATGCTGGGAAAAGCCGTCTATGATTATTATCGTAATGGGTGTATCCGGTTCTGGCAAAACCACTATAGGAAAACTGCTAGCAGACTCGTTAGACTGGGAGTTTAGCGACGCTGATGCTTTCCACTCGCCAGAGAATGTTGAGAAAATGCGGCGCGGTATCCCTCTAAGTGAAGCTGACAGGACGCCTTGGTTGCAAGATTTGCAAACAGCCATAAAACATTGGCTGGAAGAAAATAAAAATGTAGTGCTGGCGTGTTCGGCTTTAAAAGCCAGCTATCGGCAATTTCTGGTATTCGATAGCGAACGCATCAAGCTAGTTTACCTCAAAGGGTCTTATGAGTTGATTCAAATGCGGTTGCAAGAGCGTCACAATCACTACATGACCGAAAAACTCCTCAACAGCCAGTTTATAACTCTTGAAGAACCATTAGACACTATATCTATGGATGTTGCACAGCCACCCCAGGTAATTGTCCAAAACATTAGAACGGCTTTGGGAATTTAGCTTATTGGTTACAACTGCATGATAAAAAACTTAACATGCATTTTTTGCACACCTGTGCAAAAATAATCTTGTTTGCACACGTGTGCAAACAATGGAGCGTGAAAGTACCATTTAACAAATCAATATCGACAACTCAAAAGATATGTCTCAAACTCTAAGTAATGCCATCGACCAAGCTCAAAATAATCCTTTACACTCGCTAGAAGAATGGGAAGAAGACTTACTTAATCGCTATCCCGATCTGGACAGCATAGTTAAAGAAGGTAAAACAACCGAAGAGTACAGGAATTACGAAGCGCCTACTAGAGACACTGTGAAAGAGTTCTATCGGTTAAATCATATCAATCAAACCTATAATTTTGTATTAGAGAAAAAAGAACACTTTCTGAAGTTGGATAAGAAAGAAATGTCTGTCTGGGATGCATTGGAATTTTTAAATCAATTGGTTGATGATTCAGATCCTGATACAGACTTAGATCAGTTACAGCACCTATTACAAACATCAGAAGCCATTCGCGCCGATGGTCACCCAGACTGGATGGTACTTACTGGCTTGTTTCACGATATGGGGAAGGTACTTTGTTTATTTGGTGAACCCCAATGGGCCACAGTAGGCGATACCTTTCCTGTGGGTTGTGCATTTTCTGATAAAATTGTTTTCTCGGAATTTTTCAAAGAAAACCCTGATTACAATAACCCTATATATAATACTACATATGGTGTTTACGAGCCGAATTGTGGCTTGAGTAATGTACATATGTCATGGGGACATGATGAGTATGTATATTACATGATGAAAAACTATTTGCCCGAATCTGCATTGTACATCCTCCGCTATCACTCATTTTATCCTCAACATCGCGAAAATGCTTACGAACATTTGATGGATAAACATGATAAAGAAATGTTTAAATGGGTGAAGTTATTTAATCCCTACGATTTGTATTCAAAGAACCCTAATCCTCCTAATTGGCAAAATTTAAAGCCTTTCTATGAAGATTTAGTGGCTAAATATTTCCCCTCAACATTAAAATTATAAATTTTTGCTAATAGCAAAGGCAAATAATTTAAAAAATACCCTACAGATATTATAACTGATTGGGGTTGTGGAGATTGTGATTATTTTTCCCTAATACTGATTACGTCCGTTCTTTCACATCTTGACAACAGCAGTAATGGGTTGCAAATGACATGTTTGATGTTCATTCTTTCTCTATCCAAAGAATTATTCTATTCGAGATATAACAAGACTAACTTTGGCTACTTAGTATAACAACTAAGTGCATTTGACAAGCATATTTGAGTTTACTCTGAAAATCAGGCAACAGGATTTATGAAAATGGGAATTGGCTATATATTTCTACCCCTAAAAGATAGATTTAAAAGTAAACATTTACCTTCTACGGAATTAAATTTTTCCATTCAAGTTTAGTGAAATATGTTAAGTTTTTTAAACTATACTTAAGCTCAAAACTACTTTTTTTTCGTAAATTCTCTAGTACAAAAAGCTTAAACTATATAGAGATGGAACAGTTTTATTAACTTTGTAAAGTTCCATAAACGGCGCTCATATGTTGGAATAATGCAGGTTAAACTAAAATTAATGTAAAACCAAATATAAATTCGCAACTTGATAAGTCAGGTTCTAATAATTTTAGTTTAACGCTATTTTTAGCCTTTGCACTTCCGAATATAGTTTGACAAAGGAAATGTAATTTTTTGATGTAGCGTAGGACTTTTGATTTTGCTTTAACAAACAAAACATATAAATTTAGGGCAATTAATAGCGCTAACTCAAATCAGGTCACATTATAAAACCTTTGAGATGAGTTGAAATTGTCAAAACTAGCAGTATTGCTAGGTTATGTCTAAACTTTTCAGATATAGCTCATATTGTGACAAATTGGCAAAAACTTTTCAGATCTAGCTCATGTTGTGACAAATTGGCAAATTTATATTCTACTAACCTTTTTAAAATTTCAATCCGTTGTTATAAATAGATGAATATCAAGAGAATTTTGCTCATAATTGGCATATTAGGTTTTGGTGTTGTTGGTTGTACAAATGACGCTCAAAATAACAACACTGTTAGTAATATTGTTACTAACACTGCTACCAACACTAGTTTAGAGAGTCAGGTTAGTAATCCAAATAAAAAATTGCAAACAATCGGCGTTGCTCTTGGTGACTTGGGTAACCCGTTCTATAATGCAGTGCAGAAGGGAACTGAGACAGAAGCCCAGAAAATCGGGGGGAATATCAGAGTTAATGCGGTTTCCAGTGGCTTTGACCTGAACCAACAAACTAACCAAATTGAAAATTTTACTGCTGCGAATACTGATTTAATTATCCTCAGTGCTGTTGACAAAAAAGGAGTTAAACCAGTAATAGACCAAGCAAGACTTGCAGGTAAGGTTGTCATTGCGGTAGATTCAGCCGTTGATGCAGATGTGGATGCGATGATTAGTTCCAACAATACCCAAGCTGGAGAAGTTGCTTGCCAATATATTGCCGATCGCCTCAAAGGTCAAGGTAGTGTAGTCATCCTCAACGGGACTCCAATGGACTCAATAAATCAGCGAGTGAGTGGCTGCCAGAAGTCATTGTCCAAGTATCCTGATATCAAACTCATCTCTAAAGACCAAAACGCAGAAGGGACTAGGGATGGAGGACTGAGGGTTATGAGCGATTTGCTCATAACCTTTCCGAAAATTGATGCCGTTTTTGCCACTAACGATCAAAGCGGTGTCGGCGCAGATTTAGCAGCTAGACAAGCAAAACGTAAAGAATTTTTTATTGTTGGGGTTGACGGATCACCAGATGCAACCAAAGCAATGGAAGACAAAGATGGTGTATTTGCTGCAACTGCGGCTCAAAATCCCGCAGGGATGGCTGAAAAAGCGGTTCAGATTGGCAACGAGATCATCCAGGGTAAAAAACCTGAGTCATCTGAGATTATGATTCCAGTCAAGTTGGTTACTAGAGAGAACCTTAGCAGCTACAAAGGCTGGTAATTCGTAATTACAACACGCAGAAAAGGCTTGGTACAGGAGGGTTACAATACTTTACTCTGTTTTTTTAACAATACATCGTTTCTAAATTTGGTGTAAGTAAGAATGACTTTTAGGAGATATATGAATGTGAAAAAGATTGCGTTTACCTCTGGTGTTGCGCTTCGCGTAATCGCAGCTAGCATACTAGGTATCATCAGTAGTAACCTTGTCGGCTGTACAAATGGTTCTTCCGATGGCAACACTGCTACTAACACTGATATTAAACCTGTTACCAATACTAGTGCAGAAATTAAAACCGCCACTGGGAATACAAAGTTGCGATCGGTTGCCTTCACCGTTGGTGATCTAAGTAACCCTTTCTTCGTCGTTATGGGACAAGCAGTTGAGGCAGAAGCGAAGAGAATTGGTGGAAAGAATGTCAATGTTACTATAGCTTCCAGTGCTTATGACCTTAACCAACAAGCCAATCAAATTGAAAATTTTACTGCTGCCAATACTGACATCATTGTTTTGAATGCTGCTGATAAAAGTGGAATTAAGCCAATAGTTGAAAAGGCTAAACTAGCAGGTAGAATTGTCATTGCCGTAGACACAGGTGCTGAGGGAGGTGTGGATGCCACCATCACTACTAATAATGTCCAAGCTGGAGAAGTTAGTTGCAAATATATTGCTGACCGCCTTAAAGGCAAAGGCAATGTAGTAATAGTTAATGGACCGCCAGTGGACTCGGTGATTCAGCGAGTTAGTGGCTGCGAGAATATATTGTCTAAATATCCCGATATCAAAATCCTCTCTAAAAACCAGAATGCAGACGGTAGTCGGGATGGAGGACTTAGAGTTATGACTGATTTGCTCACAACCTTTCCGAAGATTGATGCTGTTTTTGCCATTAACGATCCGAGTGGAGTTGGCGCAGAACTAGCAGCAAAGCAAGCACAACGTAAAGATTTCTTTATTGTAGGGGTTGATGGTGCGCCAGAAGCAATCACTGCGATCGGTTCTAAAGATAGTTTATATGCCGCAACTGCTACTCAAAATCCACGAGGGATGGCCCAAAAAGCAGTTCAGGTTGGAAACGATATTTTAAATGGTAAAAAACCTGAGTCACCCACCATTTTGATTCCAGTTAAGTTGATCACAAAAGATAATGTCAGCACAGAAAAAGGCTGGTAAATAATAAAAATTGTGAATTTGCAATTAAAAATTATTTCTAATCTGAGTTGAGTCTTTTGGTGCATACTCATGATGTATATATGTGCATCTGAGAAAATTTTTAAATGTTGAAAGACAAAGTTTACGAGTTTCCCAGATAGTGGTTGGTTTTAAAACATGATTTTGTGATGATTTTAATTTCAGATCATTTTTGAGTTTATTGATTTCTAACTCACAATTGTAATTTTTAAATTGTTTTTAGAGGAACTGTTGATGACAACAACTACTGAAACCTCATTTCCTGATGCACCAACCACCACCCCTGTATTAGAAATGCAAGGGATTACCAAGCGATTTCATGGTGTATCTGCGCTCCAAAATGTTAATCTCACGATTTATCCAGGAGAAGTTCACGCCCTCATGGGTGAAAATGGAGCAGGCAAAAGCACATTGATGAAGATCCTGGCTGGGGCTTACATTGCCGATGAAGGAGAAATTCGCATCAATGGTCAACCCCTGAAAATTACTGATCCGGGGACAGCACGCAAGGCAGGTATTAATCTTATTTATCAAGAACTGAATGTTGCGCCTAATTTAACCGTTACCGAAAATATGTTTATGGGTAGCGAGTTGCGGCGAGGTCAGTTTTTAGACCGCAAAGGGATGCACCTGGAAGCAGAGCAAGTGCTGGAAAGCCTTGGAGCCAATTTTACAGCGCAGACTGTAGTTGGTACTTTGTCCATCGCAGAACAGCAGCAAGTAGAAATTGCCAGAGCATTAAAAGACAAAAGCCGCGTTTTGGTAATGGATGAGCCAACAGCAGCCCTGTCTGACCGCGAGAGCGAGCATTTATTTGAGGTAATTCGCAAACTGCGGCGTGATGGCATTGCCATTATCTACATCAGCCATCGTATGGAAGAAATCTATGCCCTAGCTGACCGGATTAGCGTACTGCGCGATGGTCAATATATTGGTAGTTTGACACGCAGTGAAATTTCTCCACAGCGATTGGTGCAGATGATGGTCGGTCGCTCCATGCAAGACTTTTACGAACATCAACGGCAAATGAATCCGGGGCCAGTCGTGCTGGAAGTCAGAAATATGAGCGACGCCCGCAAAAAGATTGAGCCAGCTAGTTTTAAAGTTCATGCTGGAGAAATTGTCGGTTTAGCAGGGCTGGTTGGTGCCGGACGCACAGAACTATCCCGGCTGATTTTTGGTGCAGACCGTAAAGCCAGTGGTGAAGTATTCTTGAATGGCAAAAAAGTGGAAATTAATACACCCAGTGATGCCATTGCTGCGGGAATTGGCTACGTGCCAGAAGACCGCAAAGACCAAGGTTTATTTCTGGAGATGAGTTCCCGCAAGAATATTGCCATTAACACACTCAAGCAAGATGCAAAGGGTGGAATTGTTAACTGGGGTTCAGTTAATCGGCTGTCAACAGCCGCGGTAGAGAACTTTAACATCCGCCTAGCCAATTTGGAAATTAGAGCACTGGATCTTTCTGGCGGTAATCAGCAGAAGCTACTGCTAGCGCGTTGGTTAGCCATTAAACCGAGAGTCTTGATGTTAGATGAGCCGACACGCGGCGTAGATATCGGTGCCAAAAGTGAAATTTACCGAATTATGAGCGAATTGGCAGCACAAGGTGTTGCTATTTTAATGGTTTCCAGCGAACTATCAGAGATTGTCGGCATGAGCGATCGCGTCTTGGTAATGCGAGAAGGCCAGCTGCTAGGCGAACTGGACGGCAGTCTTGGTAAAGAAATTACCCAAGAAAAAATTATGCACTATGCAACTGGAGCATCGGAGGTATTAGAATCATGAGTCAGACAGTCAGACCGCCTACCAATAAATTAGCCAACAATCCCACATCCCGCAACCGGAAATCAATTAGCACTCTACTGGAAGTTGCGGGTATTCTGCCAATCTTAGTAATTATCTGCATCTTATTTGCATTCCTTTCTCCCAACTTCCTCACAGGCGGTAATATCGTTAATATCCTGCGTCAGGCATCAATCAATATTGTGCTGGCGACAGGAATGACCTTTGTGATTCTCACCGGAGGTATTGACCTTTCAGTTGGGTCAATATTGGCTGTTTCTGCCGTAGTTGCCCTGCTAGTATCACTACTGCCAGCTTTAAGTTGGGCAGCTGTACCTGCTGCCTTGCTAGCAGGATTACTTTTAGGCTTACTCAACGGCGCTCTCATTACCTTTTTGGATGTACCACCTTTTATTGTGACGCTGGGTTCACTTACAGCCTTGCGAGGTGTTGCCTTTTTAGTTGCCAAGGGGACAACGGTGATTAACCGTGACATAAATTTTGCTTGGGTGGGTAATACATATGTCGGACCCTTTCCTTGGCTAGTGATAATTGCGCTCCTAGCTGTAATCGCTAGCTGGTTTGTGCTGCGGCAAACTGTTTTAGGAGTGCAGATATATGCCGTCGGTGGTAACGAGCGGGCTGCCCGATTAACTGGGATTAAAGTTAATCGTGTCTTGTTATTCGTCTATGGTATTAGTGGATTACTGGCAGGTTTAGCAGGAATCATGAGTGCCAGCCGTCTTTATAGTGCTAGTGGCATCGTAGGTCAAGGTTACGAATTAGATGCGATCGCTGCTGTTATTCTTGGTGGAACCAGCTTTACCGGTGGTATTGGTACCATTGGCGGCACTCTTTTAGGTGCATTAATCATTGCTATTCTCAACAATGGTTTGACCCTGTTGAACCTCTCTTACTTCTGGCAACTAGTCGTCAAAGGACTAGTAATTATTTTGGCAGTAATGATTGACCGACTCCGCAGACGTTCCAGACGGTAAATAATTAATGGGGCGCAGGGACGCAAAGAATAAGTAATGCCCAATACTTCTCTACCAGAGGCTGCGCCAACGACTTCGCTCAGTACAAGTGCCCAATATTTCGACTTCGCTCAGTACAAGTGCCCAATATATAAACTATGTCTTCTACTACTGTCCGTCGTAAATCCAACACGTTTTATGTCATTTTGATTGCTGGTGCTGCTGCCCTCGGTGGCTTTCTGTTCGGTTTTGATACTGCTGTAATCAACGGCGCGGTTTTATCTCTACAAAAAGCTTTTAATACCAGTAGTTGGCTGACTGGGCTGGCAGTGTCCCTAGCGTTGCTGGGATCTGCGGTTGGAGCCTTCTTTGCCGGACAGATTGCAGACCGTTATGGTCGAGTCAAGGCAATGGTGGTCGCTTCGGCGTTGTTTACTATCAGTGCCATTGGCTCTGGGTTTGCCTTCACTATCTGGGATTTTATCTTTTGGCGAGTATTGGGTGGGATTGGAATCGGCGTTGCTAGCGTCATCGCGCCAGCTTATATTGCGGAATGTTCTCCTACCCATTTGCGAGGAAGATTAGGATCTCTGCAACAATTAGCGATCGTAGTGGGAATTTTCGTCGCCTTATTGAGCGACTATTTTATCGCTGTGTCAGCAGGTTCAGCAGACTCGCCGTTGTTGGGGGTTCCAGCTTGGCGCTGGATGTTTTGGACAGCAGTCCTGCCGGCGGTATTCTATGGGATGGTAGCTTTAACAATTCCTGAATCCCCCCGTTACTTAGTTGCCAAAGGACGGGAACCAGAAGCTGCTAACGTTCTGACCAAGATTTTGGGGGGTGATGTGCTGCCAAAAATTGAAGAAATTCGGCAGACAGTGCTTCAAGAACGCCAGCCTAAGTTTTCTGACTTGTTGGGTAGAAGTGGCGGACTCCTCCCCATTGTTTCGATAGGAATCGGTTTATCTGTATTACAGCAATTTGTTGGTATTAATGTAATCTTCTACTATAGCAGCGTTTTGTGGCGGGCTGTTGGGTTTTCAGAACAAAGTTCCCTAAGCATCACGGTGATTACAGGAGCCGTAAATATTATTACAACACTGATTGCGATCGCCTTCGTGGATAGATTTGGTCGCAAGCCCTTGCTGATACTAGGGTCGATTGGCATGACCTTGACCTTGGGGACGATGGCTTCTATTTTTGGCAACGCTCCCCTGGATGCTGCTGGAAACCCCACTCTCACCGGAAGTGCAGGGACTGTGGCTCTGATCGCAGCCAACCTCTATGTATTTTGCTTCGGTTTCTCCTGGGGCCCAGTAGTTTGGGTACTGTTGGGAGAAATGTTTAATAATAAAATTCGAGCTGCTGCACTTTCAGTTGCTGCTGCAATCCAATGGGTTGCGAATTTCGTTATTTCCACAACATTTCCTCCCATACTGCAATATTTCGGTTTAGGTTCTGCCTATGGACTCTATACAATTGCGGCGGCTACCTCATTCTTTTTCATTCTCTTTTTTATCAAGGAAACCAAAGGAATTGAGTTAGAAGATATGTAATTGGCATTCATCTAATACCGCTTGGCGTAATTCATAATTCGTATCTCTGTGTTCTCTGCGCCTCTGTGGTTCGTTAAAAAAAATGATTTTGGCAAATAGTTTTAGCCTTATACAGATTACCTGTGAGGTTTCATACAACAAGGGGCTTAAGCCCCTTGTCTCACCAAGCTTAATTTTGTACAGTTTCACAAAGAATTGGTTTGGAATTAGATGGGGTTGAGAGCAACAGATAAATTCCAACCTCCAGCAATAACTGCCTTATTCACAACTGATGACTGCAAAGTAATTGAATAAATATGTAACAGTGTGTTGAGAAACGCAGTATTTTTCTAATTCGCCTAATAAGTATACATTCGCATCTGTGATACTATATCCCGAAAAAAATATCAGACAACAATTAAATACAAACTCTCGCTTCAGTCAATCACTAAAAAGATGGAAACTATCAATACGGCTCTTTGTTCTTATGGTTTGTCCGGTAGGGTATTTCATGCGCCGTTCATTGATTTGCATCCCAGATTTCAATTAGCAGACTACTGGGAAAGAAGCAAAAAACTAATACAGGAAAATTATCAGCGAATAAAAAGCTATCCTTCTTTAGAAGCATTGCTAGCAGATGATAAAGTAAAATTATTGGTGGTAAATACACTTATTTATACCCATTCCGATTATACTAAACAGGCTTTGCTTGCAGACAAACACGTACTGGTAGAAAAAGCATTCACTACAACGGTAGCAGAAGCTGAAAAACTGAAAGAATTGGTACAAAAACAGAAGAAAAAATTAAAAAAGTAATAAGTTCACAGGACAGTTATTTAGATTATTACGATGCAGTGTACAAATCAATCGTTAATAATCAGCCAATTGCTGTTACTGCCGAAGACGGAATTAATGTAATACGGATTATAGAAGCGGCTATTAAAAGCAACAATGAGCCAAAAGTCATAGCGTTGCTTTAAGTAACCTAAAATTTAAACTCAAAAGATGTAACTTTCATCTTGGTTAACTTATAACCTGGAAGCTTTCGTTCGAGTGTAATCTCTTTCGTTACAAAGTCATAATTCAACCATTTTCAAGTAATAAGTCAATGATCAAAATTCTTGTTCATAGCTTTTTTATCCTATTTTTTGCAGTTCCAGCCGTTTGGGCAGCACCTCCAGAAGATAATTCTAATGCAGCAGATGCTAATAGGAATTTGGAGGGACAAGTCAATTCTGTTTCCCAGTTTTCTGATATTAAACCGAGTGATTGGGCATTCCAGGCATTGCAATCACTGGTTGAACGTTATGGTTGTATTGCAGGTTATCCTGACGCAATTTATCGTGGCAACCGTGCTTTGAGCCGTTACGAGTTTGCAGCTGGTTTAAATGCCTGTTTAGATCGGGTGAATGAATTAATTGCTGTAGGTACCAATGATTTAGTCAAGAAAGAAGATTTGGTAGTGCTACAAAAATTGCAAACAGAGTTTGCGGCAGAATTGACAACTCTCCGTGGGCGGGTGGATACGCTGGAGGCACATACAGCAACACTGGAGAAACAGCAATTTTCCACCACTACTAAGCTGAATGCTCAAATTATTACCGCCGTTAATGATGCTTTTGGTAATAGAGTGGGTGGCGATCATGATGAAAGCAAAATCTACTTTGCAAACCGGGGTCGTCTCAACTTTGAGAGTAGCTTCACCGGCAAAGATTTATTGCGAGTCCGGTTGGAGTTTGGCAACTTTGCGAATTCCAATGGTGCAAGCCAAATTGCCGCAGCCACAGGCACTGGAATGACACGCCTGAACTTCGATAGCGACAGCAACGATACACTCTTTGTTCCCCACATCCGTTACTACTTCCAAGTCAGTGATTCTCTTAACTTCGTTGTTGGGCCCACAGGCATTGGTTACACCGACATTTCAACCACCGTCACTCCGGCCACAATCGCTGACGACGGCAATGGGGTTCCCTCACTATTTGGGTCATACAGTCCCTTATTCCGGCGAGGTGGCGGCGGTGCAGCCGCTAACTGGAACATTAGCAAAGACTTCGTTCTCACCTTGGGCTATTTAGCAAGCAGTCCCAATGTCCCATCGGCTAGCAGCGGGTTATTTGATGGCGGCTACAATGCCCTGGCGCACTTAGCCTATTATGGTAAGCAAGGAGCGATCGGTGTTGCCTACTCTCATGGCTATAGCCCTGGTGGAGTAGTCGATATCGCCGCTGGGACGGGTAGCGCCCTGTCAAACGCTCCCTTTGGCAACAACATTGCTACTTCCAACAACATTGTAGGCGCACAGGGATTCTATCGCTTCTCCCCGAATTTCCAAATCCACGGTTGGGGTGGATATATTTGGGCAAATGCCAAGAACTCTGGTTTGAGTGATATTTCCAATGGTAGGGGTGGAACAGATTCTCTGTTTGTAAACAATGGTGATAATGCCAATGTCTGGTTTGGGGCGATTGGGATGTCGTTTCCCGATGTGGGGGGTAGGGGTAACTTGCCGGGAATTCTCTTTGGTATACCACCGCGTGTCTCTAACAGTGATGTCCGTCAAGACCGAGACAACGCTTACCATATCGAAGCATTCTATCGCTACCGACTAAACGATAATATCTCAGTGACTCCTGGTTTTTGGGTGATTCTCAACCCGGAAAACGATAGCAGAAATGATACCCAGTATGTGGGTGTGATTCGCACAACCTTCGATTTTTAACTGAATGTCAATGATTTACTTGATTAACAGAGTCCTGATTTGAAAAACCACATCTGTCGTAGGGGCACAGCAATGCTGTGCCCCAAAAGTGCAGTTTACTATCAAAGAATGACTAATAAAAGCCTGAAACGACCTATGCATGGTAAATGCATACCAAGATTAATTTGTACAGTGTGTAAGTCCTAACTTTATACAAAAATTTTCCTATAGTACAGATGCATTTACCTACTTTTAAGATAAATTTACCTACTTTCATGGTATTTCAAGCTTTTATATAGCAGTATAAGTACATAGTCAGGTTTATTTTTTGTATAAAGAAGCTTTCAAAATGTGGTCATTTTTTTGAACGTGCAAGTACCTTGTAAATACTGAAGTACCAAAGATTGTTTCCCAGCTACGACTTCTTGTTAGCCTATTTGGTTACAGGAGTTAAAAGCAAACTTTCAATGTTGGGTGCAAGATTTGTGATTTCAAAGTTTGTAGTAAATCGCACATTAAACTACCAAAAATATTTTATGAATACAGGGTACAAATTAGCACTTGCAACCGCTAGCATTGCTTTGAGTTTTGGTGTAATCCAAGCTAAACCAGCAGAAGCTGCCACACTTTACATCTATGCTGCTGCCAGCTTGACAGACACCCTACCCCAGGTTGAGGCACTTTACCGGCAAAGCAACCCCGACGTCACCTTTGTGAATACCTTTGGGGCTTCTGGTACTCTTGCTAATCAAATCCTAATGGAAACAAATCCAAATCCAGTAGATATCTTCTTCTCAGTATCCGAAGCACCGTTAGATAATCTGCAAGCTGCCAACAAACTAATACCAGAAACCAGGCAAAATGTATTAAACAATACCTTGGCTGTAATCGCGCCGATAAATTCAACCATATCTATATCAAGCGTTCAAGACCTATTACAGCTGCGTCAAGTAGCTATTGGTAATCCTGCGTTTGTTCCAGCAGGAGGATTCGCCCAGCAATTATTTACCAATTCTGGGATATCGCAGCAAATCCAACCCAAACTTGTCTTCGGCTCGGATGTGCGTGATGTACTAAATAAAGTGTCAAGTGACACTAATGATAGTATAGATGCGGGGATTGTTTACACTACAGACGCTCTAACATTACCTAACAAAGTAAAAATTGTATACACTCCGCCTATCAACCTTTACTCTCCGATTGTTTATGGCTCTGCTGTACTCCAACAAACTCAAAACCCAGACGCAGCTAGGGACTTCAACTCCTTTCTGGGTAGTTCTCAAGCGTTAGGCGTGTTTCAGGTATCTGGATTCTCGCCTATCCCCGAACCCATGACTACTGGTGGCTCAATAGCAGTAGGTATAGTCGGCCTGATGATGAAGCGAAAGGTAAGGGTAAAAGCCAAAGCCAAAGCTAAAGCAGCAGTGGATTAAAGGTTTTTGGCTGTATTCTCAATCAAAATTGAACTTACAACTGCAAATAGGAATCAACCCAGATATAATCCTGACTTTTCACGGGATGTGGAAAGTCAGATTATGCTGAATCAATAGTTGCAATTCATTATCCCGAAATATTGGATTGTAGATTACGGTGCATTGGCAGATAGGCGATTTATCGGCAATCTTAAACAGCCCACACTATCGATTTATTAGCTTAGTTGAGAGTAAGTACCAATTAAGCCTGTTTCGTGGAAGCGAGCGATCGCTTTTAGCGGATAGGCGCGATCGCAGTTTCAGGTTGCAATAGCGCCTCATCAGGGAAATCAACCTAGACATAGCCATCTCGCCTGTAGGTCTGAGAATAGGTTTGTTTGAGCAAGTCAGCCCTTAATTGCAAGTCTCGCGTAATTAAATAATCATAGTATGAATTGTTCCGTGATATAAATTACAACTGGTTGCAAGAAAATAACCCATCTGTTTTTTCGAGTAGCGATCGCCGGATCAGCGAGTTAATTAGATTAGGTACGCTCTGCTGATAGACTTGATCAACAACATTTTCATGAATCTCTGCAATCGAGACTGGCTGACGATGAATCGCCTGCCAAAACATCGCTCTCTGTTCGTTATCGGGTAAGCGATCAAACTGACGACCGAGCAAATCGCGGATGTCTTCAAATACAGAAATTCCCTGATTGAGATAGGTTAAAACTTCTGAAATGGCACTGCTCAGACACCATCCGCTGCCAAAGTTGCGCCAGGTCTGTCTAGCGACCATAAAACACTGAGGCATCAACAAGTACCCTCGCGCCCGCGAACGGCTCGGTCTATAGCGCCACCAAAGCGGCTGTCGATGCTGTCACGAAGTCACTAGCTAAAGAAATGAAATCGGTTCACCACATTCAGTAATACCGCTTATCGAGAGCAATGCATCTATTCTAAATTTGACCTGCGCGTTAATGGTTCGCTTCAGGTATTTCTTCCTTTTGTGTTGGTAAAGCTTAAACTTTAACGTTTTCACGGTTTGCCAACCAGTTGAAATAATCTTCAAGCGTACAAGGTTTCACTGCGCCTCCATTTTTGGCCATTCCATTCTCTGCGACAATTCATTAAGTACAAGGAGATAATTATGAGTTCATCAAGTGTAGATACCGCGACCATTTTAGGCATTGAGCAAAATACCCAAAACTTTTTCAAGCCCTCGCTGCTCAGGGAGGCCCGCCAATATATACGCAGTTAGGGGAAGCAGGCGTTACAGTCACAGCAACGCGCTACCTTGGCACGATTCATGATTTCGTGATGTTGAATGCGATCGCAGTTCCAATTCCAGATTTTGAAGATCCCCCCTTAAAAAAGGCTTGCTCATGAATTTCTTTTACCCCCTTTAGAGGTCGCCGCAGGCGGGGGGATCTTAACCGAACCGTATTAGAATATACGGCAATCTGAAATTTACACAACAGGAGAAATATATGAGTCAACATTTCGTCCTCATTCATGGTGCATGGCATGGCGGTTGGTGTTGGGACGGCGTGATTCGAGAACTCGAAAATGCAGGTCACACGGCGGTTGCTCCAACGCTCCCTGGAAACAATCCTGATGATGACTTCGCATCGGTAACGTTTGCTGACTACCTAGACACGATCGCGGCTGTGCTAGAGCAACAACAAGAACCTGTTATTCTCGTCGGTCATTCCAGTGCAGGTTTTCTTCTGCAAGCAGTTGCACCTAGAGCAGCCAAGAAGATTGCTCATCTCGTCTTTCACAATGCCTTTATCTTGCCAAATGGTGCTTCGCAATTAGATATGTTTCTCCCCGAAGTCGCCCAAATTTTGATTGATGCTGCGATGACGGTAGCCACTCCCTACGGGAGTATCGCTTCTCCTGATAAAAGCGTACCTATTTTGGAAGATTTAATTCGCAATGCTCTAATGAAAGATGACTCAACGGAAGTACAAAATGCACTGCTGAGTCGTCTAGTACCGCAACCATTCGTTCTCTTCAATACCAAGGTCAACACCAATGACTTCTTAGCCTTAAAGATCCCTCGAACAGTGTTGTTCTGCAAAGATGACCGCTCGCTTCCACCGGGAACGTATCTCAAGATGGCACAAAGCCTTGGCACGTATGAGCTAATTGAATGCCCCGGAGGTCATGAAACGCTGTTCATTAATCCCAAAATTATTGCAGATGCACTAAAAAAAATTACCATTAACTCTACATTTCATGCGATCGCATAGTGTGCTAGCAACTCAGAGAGCATTCGGGAAATGAGGAATCTACATGATGATTGAGTCAGAGCGTGAACAACCGTCCGCTCATCCTTTCACGTGGTGATGGGTATTTTAGGCTATGTCATCGCTTTGGCGTTAGCGTTCGCGGAGCGTCTCGTAGAGAAGGCATCGCTTCAATCCTTTCGCCTGATTTTATTTTGCTAAGAGTAGTGAAAAGAAATAATTTTTCTGAAGAAATACTTAGATCAAGCCGATATCTAACTATTTCTTGTAGGACGGGGGAGACGCCCATCCGATAAACTGGGTGAGCTAAAGTCTGTTTTCAAACTCTTATGATCCCCCTAAGCCTTTTGAAAAGGCTACCGTGTATACACAAGTCTTTTATATCTGCTAGGTAACGTAGGGTGGGTTTATTTTTACAAGCCGATGCATTGGCATTGTCAGTCGATGCATTGGCATTACAAGCCGATGCAATAGCATTGTAAGTTGATGCAATGCTATTGTAAGCCGATACATTGGCATTGTCAGTCGATGCATTAACATTACAAGCCGATACATTGGCATTGTCAGTCGATGCATTAACATTGCAAGCCGATGCATTAGCATTGTCAGTCGATGCATTAGCATTGTCAGTCGATACATTGGCTGTGAGGTACTAAAAATGGCTTGGTATTCGTGTACAATTACATTTTGCTCATGGAAAACTTTACCTACCTGCTAATGTAAAATTAGCTTTGCTTTCAGAGTCAGGTGCTATTAAGCTATTTGAAGCCCAATATCAAAGGTTGCTGCGTAGCCAAGGCTTGTTTTAGTAAGCTTAAGCAACATTTGTTCGCCACCATCTTGAAAAATTCCGTCTCCAGCGTTTTTCAACTTGCGTTGTCCCTTGCTGGCGTATGGTGTTTGGGTGTGTACTCGATCCGTGATCGAGTCATCAAAGTATAGCTGCGACGTAAACTTATAACTCTGGACTGATGCCGCATCTGTGCGAACCTTAAAGTGGATATGGACTGTTCTACCTTGATACCAACCAGGATAATTAGTTGTGAACTGGACGGTTCCATTCGCGTCCGTCACTTGATAGCCGCGCAGGAACTTTTTGCCGACGGTACTAAAACCTGGGTCTGTCACGTCCGAATAAACGCCTAACGCATCACAGTGCCAAATATCCACGATCGCATCTGCGCGTGGCATACAACCAGTATTGCCAATCTGCAAAACCCGCAGCGTCAGTTGGAGTGGTACGCCGTCTTTCACTGAACCGTCCGCCGGATCGGAACGGATGTCAGAGCGATTGAGCTTTTCGTCCACAAAATAGGGCCCTTCGGTCTGCTCTGGAGTCACAACACATGCAGGCAATGTACCATTGGCTGAAGATGATGCTGGGACGGCTACACTCGATTTTACTTGTGTGGATCTAGACTTTCTAGGTATGCATCCAACTAGAAGTATTGCGGCTCCAACTGTTTTAAATAGAGCAAGTGCCTTTCTTCGACTTAAAATGCCACTTATTTGAGAATCATCTTTTTTCATACTGTGTTCACCATGCTTTTTTCAAGGTGATATTAAATACTTTCCCAAAAGTTCTAATCACTAAGAAACGTGGATTAAATAACCCGCCACTCTTCTAAGATACAAGGGTGCGTTACGGCAAGCTTAAGAACAAAAAATCAAACCGTAAGCGTCCCAACCGGAAAAGTCAGTTGCGCTCGCAAGTTAATTAATACAACAGCGATCGCTGACTTTTCTCTAAGCTCGACTTTATCCATTTTTTTTGCAACAGGCTCACTATCGCTAAAACCTTTATGAGACAGAAGTTTTACTTTTTTAACTTCATCGATAATCTGTGACGTGGAAAAAGTATTTGCCAAAAAGCCAAGGTTTTGGCCGGATAAACAAAACCGAGTTCTTAATTTTGGATAAAGTCGAGCTAAACGCGATCGTCCATGTCCAAAATCTGTGAACTGTTTAATTAGATCCTTGATTCTCAGCGAAAAAATCTTTACTCAAAATTCAATCTATCAAAATAGTGAATTCGCCTAACCACTTATGACGCAAAAACCTCTATCTAAGGAAGGATATGGCTAATAAACTAAATGAAGTAGAAATAGGATACTAAATCAGATGAAAATTGTATTCTATGAAACTGAATTATTTCACGAAACAGCTATCCACAGTAAAACGCTGGATGGCTACAACACTGTTTTGTATGTTAGCGATCGCTTTTGTTTGGCAAGGTGCGTTTTTCTCAAACACCTCAGCAATGGCTGATCCTGCTGGAACCTTGATTGCATCGGCAGATGCAGGCGATGAAGTTAAAGACAAAACCAGTAAAGATGCTGGACGAGCCAAAAATTTCATCGATGATACAAAAGATAAAGTTAAGGAAGCTGCAAAGAGCAATGCCAGTAAGGTTGATCAAGCAACAGACAATGGTAGTTCTGTAGAGCGCAAAGCAAAGAAAGATGCGGCTACAATTCAGAAAAGAGCAGACGAAGATGCATCTCGGACTAAAGAAGCAGTAGACAACACAAAGAATGTTGTTGAACGCACTGTTGAAAGCATTAAGGATGCTTTTGGTAAATAGAGAATAGATATATAGCGATTCTCATTTGAATGAGGTACACGCCAATGCCGTCTCCTACCTTGTATCTGTATTCATCTGTGGTTAATTATTTTTTTCTGTACCTTACCTATGTGGGAACCGCTATAGCAATCCTATTTGATTTCGTTCAAATCGAAAGACCTAGATTTCTGACTTCTCTAAGAAGTCGGAAATCTTATTGTTTAAGAAGATTATTTTACTAAGCAAATACTGGATTTAGCTTAAAGAATGGAGTATTTTTATATACATATATGTTGCGCCCAGATGAACTGGCGATAACTTCGTTAAGCTTCGCTAACCCTGATAAAACTAGCTGCTGTTACCGAAGAAGAGAAGAAATAATTACTAAATATTTATCAGCAATTATGCTGAATATAAAATTATAAATGAGATATTTAGCTTTCTTTTGTACTAGCTTGAAAAGACAAAAATGAGTGATCTAGTTAAGGAATTCCCGCAAATTGCTTCTGAAAAATTTGCCTTTTTATACAAAAAAAAAATATCTTTGGGTAGCATTACTTATTGACAAATGTGCTCTAAATTTAACTAATTGCAAGCTTCTTTTGACGAATTGTTAATGGGTGACAAATTTTTCACCATTATCAATTACGAAGTTATACTTTCCACTACAACTTAGTAACAATATAAGAGTCTGATTATGTGGATAGCCCGACCGTGGGAAAATCAAAATACCGAAAACCTGAATTTAGAGAGGAAAACCCTATAATATGCATCTGAGCGAAATCACCCATCCTAATCAGTTGCACGGTTTATCTGTTCGCCAACTGCAACAGATTGCCCGTCAGATTCGAGATAAGCATCTCCAAACCGTAGCAGTTAATGGTGGACACTTGGGGCCAGGATTGGGTGTTGTAGAATTAACACTAGGACTTTACCAGACACTGGACTTAGATCGGGATAAAGTGATTTGGGATGTAGGACACCAGGCTTATCCCCACAAACTGCTTACAGGACGCTACGATCGCTTCCACACCCTCAGACAAAAAGACGGAATTGCGGGTTATCTCAAATGCTGTGAAAACAAGTTTGACCACTTTGGGGCTGGACATGCTTCTACAAGTATTTCAGCGGCATTGGGCATGGCTTTAGCGCGAGACTTGAAAGGGGAAAAATTTAAAGCCGTTGCTGTTATTGGCGATGGGGCGCTGACTGGGGGTATGGCTTTAGAAGCGATCAACCATGCCGGACACTTGCCGAAAACTAACCTGTTGGTTGTTCTCAACGACAACGACATGTCTATATCTCGCAACGTCGGCGCGATTCCCCGCTATCTGAACAAAATGCGCCTCAGCCAACCGGTGCAATTTATTAAAGATAATCTTGAGGAACAGTTGAAGCAAATTCCCTTCGTTGGCGAATCCCTGTCTCCGGAACTCGGACGCATCAAAGAAGGTATGAAACGCTTGGCTGTTCCCAAGGTAGGTGCAGTTTTTGAAGAACTCGGCTTTACCTATATTGGACCAGTGGATGGGCATAATCTAGAAGAATTGATTGCCACTTTCCAACAGGCACATCAGATACCAGGCCCAGTTTTGGTACATGTAGCAACAGTCAAGGGCAAAGGCTATGAAATTGCCGAACTAGATCAAGTTGGCTACCACGCCCAAAGCCCCTTCAGCGTAGCAACTGGCAAAGCCATTCCTTCCAATAAACCCAAACCCCCGGCTTATGCCAAAGTCTTTTCTCACACTCTGGTGAAACTTGCCGAACAAAACCCCAAAATCATTGGGATTACTGCGGCTATGGCAACGGGGACAGGTTTAGATAAACTTCAAGCAAAACTGCCCAATCAATATATTGATGTCGGCATTGCTGAACAACACGCTATTACTTTAGCTGCGGGACTAGCAACTCAAGGGATGCGCCCCATCGCCGCCATTTATTCTACCTTCCTGCAACGCGCCTATGACCAGATAATTCACGATGTCTGCATCCAAAACCTTCCAGTCTTTTTCTGCTTAGATAGGGCAGGAATTGTTGGATCTGATGGCCCCACCCACCAAGGTATGTATGATATCGCTTATCTGCGTTGCATTCCCAACATGGTAATGATGGCACCTAAAGACGAAGCAGAACTCCAACGTATGGTAGTAACTGGTGTTAACCATACTAGTGGCCCGATCGCTATGCGCTACCCTCGTGGCAATGGCTACGGCGTCCCCTTGATGGAGGAAGGTTGGGAACCGTTGGAAATTGGCAAAGGCGAAATTCTCCGCACTGGGGATGACGTGTTAATCGTCGGCTATGGCACAATGGTCTATCCAGGGATGCAAGCTGCTGAAATTCTCAGCGAACACGGCATTGAAGCAACTGTAATCAATGCCCGTTTCGTTAAGCCCTTGGATACCGAGTTGATTTTGCCTTTGGCTAAGAAAATTGGCCGCGTCATCACCTTGGAGGAAGGCTGTGTCATGGGTGGCTTTGGTTCTGCGATCGCTGAAGCCTTGTTGGATGCAGATATTCTAGTTCCTGTCAAGCGATTCGGTGTGCCAGATGTGTTAGTAGATCATGCTGAACCCAATGAATCTAAGACAGAATTAGGTTTAACTAGTCATCAAATAGCAGAGAGAGTGTTGCAAGCTTTCTTTCAACAGCAACTATCTGCTGTTGTCTAGTTAATTCTAAATCAGAATAGTTTTATGAAAATAACCCCAAAGGCTGGGGTTATTTTCATGAAGGTACTCGAAATCCCCAATTCATACCAAATTGAGAAAACTAAAAATTAGACTATTGGTGCCTAGAAAGTGCGAGTTTATTTACTATCAAAAAATGACGCAGAGTTAACTTTTATTTTTGCTTTGACCGTCTAATTCAAAGTTCGGCGATACTTTCACTCGATGAACTGAATTTGCTAGATTGCACTTCGCTGTTAATTTGTAATTAATTAGAGAGGTTGAAACCATACTAATGTTTGCTGAAATGGATGAGCGAGTTACGCTTTAAAAGCAAAGACAGCCCTGATTTATAAACCGCTAAAAAAGTCGTGGTAGTCTTTGATGGTTTTAACAATAAAGATTTCGGCATTTTACACAATAATGTCCTGGGTTTTTAACTCGTGACTTTGTGGTAGTCTTTCCCCTTCTACACAGATAACTTTGATACCAGAAAATCTTTCTACTGTTGGACAAAACTTTTTGAAATATTTTGAGAAAGCATTTTTATAGTTAATAATTCCTGTGAAAAGTCAGACAGTTGGTTCCTGGTATTTAACTCCTCGTTTTTTGTGACGGTCATCAGCAACGATAGGATAAACAATGCTGCGTAACCGATTAATCGCACCGACAGGACGATGCACTGCTAAACCATTCCCAGGAGAAAAACTGAGATTTTCCCCAAAGTCATTTTCTTTGGAAGAATTAACCTGCTGATGCTTAACTGTCAAGCGACCAACTGTAAAGAAAGGTGATTCCTTTTCATTCCAAACAATGGTGGTATCATCAATGGACATTTCTGGGCTAGTTTGAAATTGGATTTGAAAGTCCCAAACATATTCAGCATCGGGCTTTGCTAAAGCTTGAATGATATCCTCTCGGTAGTAATTGTCCTCTGAACCTGAAGCTTTGGCACGCTGAAGCTCACTTTCTGGTCTAGACTCAAGAGGAAGTTGTTGATGAGGTGCTTGACTGGAAACTGGAGTAAATCCATATTTAATCACAACTGGATATTCCACAGGAACTCGACCTGGTTGTGATGGGTCAAAATCAGATTTGAGTCCCAAAGAATACGCTGAAGCACTCCAATAGCGTTCTATGAGCAAACTCTTGGGAAACCGTTTGAAACTGTTTTCTAGAAGTGAGATTTCGTAAGGATGCAACATTTTCCATAAAAGTATGAAAGGTATAAGAAACGGAGACAGCTTTGCTCGATAAACCGCCAAGAAAAAGCCGTGGAAGTCTTTGATAGTTCTGACAAAAAAGAATTCAGTATTGTGGGTAATAATATCTTGGGTTTTTAACTCGTGACTTTGCGGTAATCGTTCTCCTTCTACCCCTATGACTTTTATGGACATGGAGCGCGTATCTCCTTCATAATCATTCTTGACTGAAAACGCGCCATTTGCAAATCGTAGCCAAACCGGATATTGTTTTAGTTTTGCAAATAAACCTTGTTTTAGGGAAATGGCTTGAAGTTGAGCTTCAGTTAATGAGGTGCGTTTGCTCAATTCCTGCTTAATTGCTGCTTCATCAAAGTCAAAGATTTCTAGAGTTCCTTGTACAGCAGCGTTGGTTTTAGAGTGGGTATCTCTCTTTGCAGTTTTTTTCTTCTCACCTCCGTAAAGATTTTCCATGTTCTTTTTGACTAGCTCACTCATGAGAGCGCAATATTTGGCTTCGTCTTTTTCTGGATATTCGGTAAAAAGTTTCATTTTTTGAAAGGTAGGATTAATTAGAAAATACTTGATGTGTCTTTAACAAGTAGGGTGTGTTTTATCATTCGTAACACACCCAAATTCATCAGGTAATTAAACTGGCTGCCAATCGTGGCGATAAAAAGAAATTCTATAGTTTTTACCTTGAGGAATATTGCGATGCACCACTTGGGAGAGGGTTTTTGTATTCTGAATTTCCTCCCAACCTACTGGTGAAAAAGTTTCTGGATTGAAGATATTTTCCGCTAGTAGAGGATTGGTAAACGCTTGAGAAAAAGCATCAATTCCTATCAGTCGTCCGACTAAAGGTGGTAAGGCTGAATTTTGACGCAAATCTTCTGCATACAGTCCGACGTACAGTTCAATGTTATCTACATGACCGTATAATCGTTGCAGCTCTTTTTGGACTTTTTCATTGCTACTAATCTGATCGAAGTTGGTCACGCGGGGATATTTGCATAATTCCCGATAATCGTTATAGCTTCTTAATTTTGCCTCACGACCCATGCGAATACTAGCTATTTCGGTAGGAATTAAAAATTCAGGTGTGTTGAATAAACTCAGTTGCGCTGCGGGTTGGGAACAGCTTTCCTCAAAGATGGCTCCTAATCCCTTATTGATAATCATGTCGTTGTTCCACATCGAGGCAGGCATGGGAAGCTTTTGCCCGTTATACATTAAAGTATCAGGTAGCATACTATGCCAACGATAAACTAAACTAAATTCCACCGACATCCAATTATGGCGATACCACTTTTCATTAGTGAACGCGGGGGGATCGGTGAAAAATTGAAAGTGATAGGGAGTTATGTGGTTGATGTAATCTTCTAAAACAATCTTGAGAAATTCAGCCATGACAATATTTCTTGCCGTTTGGAAAAGGCGTTCATCGTCCCAAGTTGGATAATTTTTTGTTAAGAGATCGCACACGCGATTATGTTCCCTTAAGGAAAGAACATTCAGCATCACATAGCCGATTTGCACATTTGCTCGTTCTATTTCCAACCCCATCGCAAACAACTTCTGTTTCTTTTCTGGAGGGAACGTTTCTGCTTTTGGGGTGGACTCGTCGGTGTAAAGATGGGGTAACCCTCTAAATTCTTCTTTGGGTTTTCCATCTTCATCATAGTAAAAGAGAGGATATTCTTCTCCATTAATAATTTGGCTTTTTAGCTTCCCGCCTTCATACGATCGCAGCAGGTGCGTAATCTTGGGATTTAACCCATAGACATTGCACATATCGATGTGGTGGTTGGAACTATTTCTGCGGGGATCGTGGCGGTCGGTTCTCAGAAAGCTATCTGTAAACCATTGAACAAAATAGGGGAAAATTAGAGAGGATTTAGGGGAGTATTTCGTTTCCCCGATTTTACGATACAAAATCTCTAAATCTTGAATCGGTGGCAGATTTTTCTCAAACTTTTCCGCAGGTGTTAAATTAATGCCGATATAGTTTTCATTAGTCAAGGGTTTCCAATCTAATGGTGGTAGTTGGAGTCCCGAATATGTGCGATCAATCAACGAATCCCAAGATGTGTAGGGGGACATTGTACTAAACGGATAGGGGCGAGTCGGAATTTTTAATATGGCATTATTAGTGAGAGTTTTGTTTACTTTTCTGGCAAGACCTGGATTGCTTTGAATAAAGTTCCAAATTGGTTTAAAGCCTGTTAAAACAGCCGTCTCAAGTTTGTTTCTAAACCCATCTCTTGATGTGTCTCTTTTTGCAGTCATAATTTCTCCTTTATAATCGCTTACGGACTTAATCGCTTGCTTATGCTTGAAAACAAGGGTTATTTCTGCTGATGGTTTTAGCAAGGCAAAAACATTAGTAGCAGGGTTAAAGCAGCAGGCACTCTTTGAAACAACATTATTAAGAGATTAATTCAGTTTGTCAATAATCTTTTGTAGATTTTTAGGTCGATAATCTTTGCGACTTTTCAAACGGTTGATCGTGCTTTCATGAATATCTTCAATAACATCGCCGACCTCACGAAACTTGATTCCTGCCAATTTAAAGAATCCAACATCGTTATTAAAGTCACATTCATAATTGGGGTTAATGCCTGTGGGGATCACACTTGGATCTAAGTCAAGCCCCAATCCCAAGACACCGACCGAATCAATCATCCACTGTAAAGCAGCATCTGATAACCCGCTGTATTCTTCGGTTCCACCGCCAACGCAACCATGCCCACCTGGAAACCACTTTTGAATCACCCGCTGCTTTTCAGCCTCAGGATGCTTTTTCATCGGAGTGACATCAAAGACTTCACGGATTTCGTCGATCGCCACAGCGTGCAATGCATTCTCAACACATTTGTTTAAAGTAGTATCATGGAATCTATACCGCTTGTTTAGCTGCTCGTTCAACTTGCTGAAGGCGGGTATCCCAGGAATACCAAGGGCACCGACGGTATCAAAACAACCGACCAAGGTGATAGGGACGCGCTCACCGTAAGTTTGACGGTATTCCATTGCTTCCTTATCCTTGGGTTTAATACCCCGATTACGGTAAAGATCGTAAGCTTCATGTGCTTTGGTTACATGGGGGCGGTCTAGAAGACCAGAGCAATAGATCATCCCTGCCAGACTTCTAACTGTGTAAGCACCGCGACTGAAGCCGAACAGATAGATTTCGTCATCAGGAACATAATTGAGACTAAGAAATCGGTAGCAATCTTCTATATTTTTATCGATTCCTAGTCCGGTAGCTCCCCCTAAAACTTTTTGACTCTCGGTTCCAATGCCCTCGTCATAAAATATGATCTGTGTAACCCCGTCACTGGCGATCGGTTTCACGGATTGAGCTAACTTAACCACATTACTTGGGTAAGGACTTATTAATTGTTGCCAGGTTCCATCACAGCAAATAACAAGACGTTTCATAGTTCTATTTCAAAGCATTTGAGTAATTGAGCAACGATGTTGTTGGTTTTATAACACTTTTTATGAACTAAAAAAAATTAACTTTTATGACAGCGATCGCAGCGTCAACTTAAGATAAATGACGGTGATTTATCATGAATAAATAAATGTGCAATCACTGCAACAATTTTAGGTAAATGTTTGCTGTTAACTGCCTTAAATAAATATCAACTCTGCAATTTAACTCTTTTAGCCCACCTTTAAAACATAAATTGATCTATTCTTTATTCAAGTTCACGGGTATTTTTGTATATCGGTAATCAAAGTGTGGGATTGGTAAACTTAAATAAAAATTTAGTTTTGAAAACAGTTAGGAAATGCTTCTCTGTGAGCAAAGTTATGCAATTTTGATTAAAATATAAAGTTGACTCATTATTTTACATTATAAAAACTTGATTTGGCTTAACCTGAACTATGAAAAGTTTATATCACTTATTTATACCATCAATGCAATATCAAGTTAATAAAATAAATTATTGAAAAATCTTAATAATCATTTAAATTAATATAATCAAAACTTATAAATTAGAATTTTACAATTCAGTAAATACACATAAATTACAGTTAATGTAGTATAAGAAAGTTAGGCAATCATAATATTTTATAAATGTTTGATTCAACTTATAATTAAACATAATATTTGGAATCAGTTGCTTATCCCACTTTCATAGCTTTAGCCAGAGTAAGTAGGTCGGCGTAAATATTTGTAGTTGGAATAAGGCAGCAGGTAATAGGTAGGAGAGAGAAGGGAAGAGGATTTTAGCCTAGTTAATCTTTATTTACATAGTTTGGTTTTATTGTGCCGACTTACTTAAAATATACAAATCTGATTTTGATTAACTTTTACTAATAAAGGTATTTTCAAGGATTAAAATCAGGGTGGATTACTCAACACACCAGCTACTTGAGTTTTCAATCTGGCAAGTTGATTTTTCTATTGCAAAGCAAAAAATCAGGTTATTACCTATTTCAAGAAATGTAAATGTTTATTGACATGGATAACAGGTGTAGATACTTTTTAGCAAATTGCTGTAGGCATAGCTATTTAGCTAAGTAGATAATTAAAGCTTATGGATACAGTTTTTAGAAAAAATTTATTTTATTGAATTTTTCCGTTAAGACTTATGAGATTTCAAGCAAATCTGTTGTAAAAGTTCAAGATTAGATATCTAGAATAGTTGAGATAATTGCATTTTTTGATTTTGAATTTAGAATTGTTTATGACACCTTCCATAAACCAGATTTATCCTGTTATTTGGCACAACGACGCAGTGTCACTAATAGACCAAACGCGCTTACCCAACGAGTATGCATTTGTAGAAATTCACCGCAGTGAAGATATGGCGCGGGCAATTAAAACGATGATTGTCCGAGGTGCGCCTGCAATTGGTGTGGCTGCGGCTTATGGAATGTATCTTGGTGCAAGGGAAATTGAAACTAGCGATCGCCACGAATTTTTGCAACACTTAGATAAAGTAGCCCAGTTGTTGCGTTCTACTCGTCCAACGGCGGTGAATTTATTTTGGGCAATTAGCCGGATGATAAAGGCCGCTTACGAAACGCTGGGAACAGTAGAAGATATCAAGCAAACCCTTTTCCAAACAGCCCAAGCAATTAATACTGAAGATTTGCAAACCTGTCAAGCGATTGGCGACAATGGTTTGGCAGTTTTACCCAATACCCCAGAAAAGCTGAGGTTACTTACCCACTGTAATGCTGGGGCGCTAGCTACTGCTGGTTATGGCACAGCTTTGGGTGTTGTGCGTTCTGCTTGGAGGGAAGGACGTTTAGAGCGTTTATTTGCCGACGAAACCCGTCCCCGTTTGCAAGGTGCAAAACTCACCGCTTGGGAATGTGTCCAAGAAGGTATTCCAGTTACATTAATTACTGATAATATGGCAGCCCATTGCATGAAACAGGGTTTGATTCATGCTGTAGTTGTAGGTGCTGATCGAATTGCTGCTAACGGTGACACTGCCAATAAAATTGGTACATATAGTGTAGCGATCGCAGCTAAAGCCCATAATATACCCTTCTTTGTAGCTGCACCCCTTTCTACCGTTGATTTTGAATTAACTGATGGTAGTAAAATTCCCATTGAGAAACGCGAATTAACAGAAATCTATCTGGTTGGCGATACGATTCTCACACCTGCGGGTGTAGATTTTTACAACCCAGCTTTTGATGTGACTCCGGCTGAGTTGATTACAGCCATCATTACAGAGAATGGAGCGATCGCACCAGGGGAATTGGTGAAATCACGGCTAAAGCAAGTAGTGTAAATCATTAAGGGACTTGCAAGAAAATAAAATACCGATCAAGCTGGGATAATAGCTTCTGGCGTACTGGATTAACCTAGATAAGTAATGCTGGCATCCTACTAAAATTTATTCAGGAAATCTCAGAGCATCGGGACTTAGACAAATTGCAGAAATATCTGGAAGTGAGCAATGAGCAGGTATTGGGAGCAGCTGCGGCGTTGTCGATGTTATCACCAGTGACTAGTAACGGTGTAAATTTTTTAAACGTTCATTTGTTAAACAGCAACTGACAGTATACTCTAAAGTTTATTAAGACATTATAATACCGTAAAAACATCAAGGTTAAAATTTATAGCCTGCAATGATCTCTTGGTCTTTGTTTTGAACCTCAAAGCGCAATAGTTTTCGTCCCAGTAGTGTTTTGAAGCACTAGTTAATTGCGCGAGTTTACCGCTATCCCATCTCAGCAATATTTGCAGAAAACAGAAATTAATTGGAGGTACGTTTGTGAAATTATCTAAACTGTTTAAAATTCTATGTTTCACAACAGCATTTGCAATATCATCACCATTTACGTTGCTTATTCAAGAAAACAAGGCTCTGGCGGGTGCAGGTACATCTACCCTTAATACAGGCGAATTCTTATCCCCTGGTCAATACTTAATTTCACCTAATCAGCAATATACAGCCGTACTGCAAAATAATGGAGACTTTGTTCTCTATGATTCATCCAACTATGTTTTCTGGGAATCAAACACTTTTGACACAGAAGTTAACAACATCGTCATGCAATACGACTGCAATTTAGTCATTTATGATTCTAAAGCAATCCCCACCTGGGCAACTTTTACTGCGACTAACTCTAATTGTAGTCTCAATGTTCAAGATGATGGTAACTTGGTAATTTATACAGGTGATAATGTTCCTGTATGGGCAAGTGGAACAAGATTGAGAGATTAAAGATAAGCTGCTTTGCTTAATGCTAAATTGGCTTGTTAGTAAACCACAAACTTTTAAAAACCAACTTAAAGACAGACGTTTCAGCTATCGTGAATCAGGAGTATTCACCATTGATAATAGAGCGTTCCCTTTAAGCGAGCTTTGGGGATCGCCTGAAATCCTAACTAATAGGTTGTTTTTTGGGAAAATATCGGGAAATCGATGTGCTCACGACATTGGAGTGTTTTAACCTAAAGACACAAGGACTTTAGGGATTAAGTGACTCGCTAACGGAAGTGCGATCACTTGCATCTTGTGTTATTAGGTGTTTTATGACCCTGATCCAAATGATCGCACTAGTACAGCACGGCGTAAATAATTGGATTTTGGACAAAAAAGTCCAATTTCTTGGAAGTCACTAAAAATTCCCAACAAGCGTCTTAAAATGAATTCTCTTTCTTAGTCTTCTTTAGAAGACTAAGAAAGGGTTTGAGTCTACTTGAATGGACTTTAGCTATAAGAAAGAGAAATTTATTTTTGGGCAGGCTAGGGAGCTAATTGAGAATGCTGCAATATCTCAAGTTAAGAGGCTTGAAGCTAGCGTGCGAATAGAATTCGCTAGGACTTAAGTTGACGCCAGTGCATTTAACTAAAATGCTGAATAATTGCCTCGGCAAATTCAGAACATTTTAAGGGTTCAACTGGCGGTTCTAGCAACCGCGCTAAATCATAGGTGACTTGACTACTCGCGATCGCATCGCTTAAACCTTTCTTAACTAGGTCTGCGGCTTCTTGCCAACCCAAAAACTCCAGCATCATCACACCAGACAAAATCACTGAACCAGGATTAATCCGATCTAAGCCGGCGTGTTTGGGTGCAGTACCGTGGGTAGCTTCAAATATGGCACTAGAATCACCAATATTTGCCCCTGGTCCCATTCCCAAACCACCAACAATGGCAGCAGCGGCATCAGACAAATAATCACCGTTTAAGTTCATTGTTGCCAAAATCGAATACTCATCCGGTCTAGTTTGGATTTGTTGAAAAATACTGTCAGCAATCCGGTCATTCACCAAAATTTTATCTTTCCATTTGCCATCGCCGTGGGTTGCCCAAATTGTGTTAAGAACAGTTTCAACTTCCTTGACAATTTGTGCTTTTTTATCTTCAGTAAGAGCATCAAACCCAGGATCAATCTCGTGGGCGTTTTCTTCCAAGGAAATATTAGGATTTTTTTCCTTGTTACTCAAAATCCAAGATTCCCGTTCAGTAACAGTTTCTTGACGAAATTCACTGGTTGCTAGTTCATAACCCCAATCGCGGAAAGCCCCTTCGGTGTACTTCATGATATTGCCTTTATGCACCAAAGTTACCTGTTGCTTGTGTTTGGGCAATAGCAAGGCGTGTTTGATGGCACGTCTGACTAGACGCTGGGAACCAGTTTTGCTGATGGGTTTGATGCCAATACCAGAATCAAGAGGAATTCGTTTTTTCCCATGTTCTGGGGTGGCGGGGATCAGTTCTTCATTGAGAATCTTAATTAAGCGATCGCCGATTTCGCTACCTTGTCGCCACTCAATGCCTAAATAAATATCTTCCGTATTCTCTCGATAAACAATTACATCCAGCTTTTCAGGATTTTTGTGCGGTGAGGGCGTACCTGCATAGTAACGGCAAGGACGCACACAGGCATACAAGTCAAAAATTTGCCGCAGCGCCACATTTAAAGAACGAATTCCCCCCCCAATGGGAGTAGTCAAAGGCCCCTTAATAGCTACACCATATTCTTCAATAGCCGTGAGAGTGTCTTGAGGTAAATATTGATAAGTACCGTATAAATCGCAAGCTTCGTCCCCAGCGTAAACCTTGAACCAACTAATTTGACGCTGACCCTTATATGCTTTGGCTACCGCAGCATCTAGGACTTTTTGGGTAGCAGGCCAGATGTCTATACCTGTACCATCGCCCCGAATAAAGGGGATAATTGGATTGTCAGGTACGATTGGTTCACCATTTTTGAAGGTGATTTTTGCTCCGGTTGCGGGGGGGGTAATCTTGTCGTACATAGTTCACACACTCCTAATCAATACGCTGCTAGTTAAAAAAAACCTATGTGGCAGGCTTGTATATTTTGCTGTGTCTTTTGTTTACCAAGCCATAAGGCGCAGATTTTCCCCCTATTCCCCTTGTACATTATTTGGGGATTAAGTGTGGGATTCAGTGAGGCGATCGCAATTTTGTGCGATCAAAAATAGTAAACTACTTTTCGCTATCAGTGCTTCGCCTTAAAGAAGCCTAATAGCTTACCACTCTTTCACTGACCGCTAAAACGAGAATGGCATGACAGACCCAATGATTTTATCAGGCCCTGCTAATGACATCGATTCCCTGCGACGACCATTAATCACTGGGTCTGAAAAAGTCCAACAACAGATAATCCCACAGTTAGCTGAGTTGGGTAATGAGGGATTAGACGTGTTGATGGAATTTTTACTGAAACGACGTGAGAACCCAGCGACTTGGGTTGATGGCAAAGCTTACCAAGTCCTCTATAACTCTGATGCACCTCAAGCTAAAGAATTTTTGCGCTCCAGTTTTCCTGAGGGAATTGTACCTCTAAAATCAGAGTGCGGCATTAATTATAATTCTTTGCAACAACAACTGGCTGTTCAAGACTTCCAAGCAGCCGATCGCGTGACTATAGAAAAAATGTGTGAACTATCAGGGCCAACGGCTGTACAACGAAAATGGTTGTATTTTAGTGAGGTAGAAAATTCTCCGGCTATTGACTTGCAAACTATTAACAACCTATGGTTAATCCACTCCGAAGGTAAATTTGGCTTTTCAGTGCAGCGAGAAATCTGGTTGAGTTTGGGTAAAAATTGGGATAAATTCTGGCCGAAAATTGGCTGGAAACAAGGTAACAATTGGACGCGATACCCAAATGAGTTTACCTGGGATTTGAGTGCGCCTAGAGGTCATTTACCCCTCTCTAATCAACTTCGGGGGGTACGAGTTTTTGCTTCTTTACTCTCTCACCCTGCTTGGTCGAAGAATCCAGAAAAATGATTTTGAGCCTACATACAAATAGATTATGATAAATCCCACCAACCGAGAATTCTACGTCATCATTGAACGAGATGAAGATGGCTACTATGTCGGAGAAGTCCCTCAGCTAAAAGCCTGTTACAGTCAGGGAGAAACAATTGATGAGTTAATGGTTAATATGAAAGAAGTAATTGAACTTTGTTTAGAAACAAAAAGCGATGAAGAAATACCAGAATTTATAGGGATTCAAAAGGTAGTAATTTAATGCCAAAACTACCAGTTTTAACAGGTAAAACAGTTATTAACACCCTTGAGAAAATAGGATTTTAGGCAGTGCGTCAAAAAGGCTCTCATATACAAATGGAACATGAGAATGGACGCCTAGTAACTATTCCTGTTCATGCTGGTAAAACAATAGGTAAAGGATTACTACGCAAAATACTACGCGATGCTGAACTGACGAGGGAAGAGTTTATCGCATTGCTAGAATCATAGAGTTGGGAAGTTTTCTACCAATTCAAAACCCACTATCTCAAATTGGATAATGGCAAACGTTCGTCTAGAAGATATTAAGCGTAGATTTAATAACGTCACTGCGATCGAGGATATTACCTTTGAAATTCCTGATGGTGAGTTTTGGGTTTTAGTCGGGCCATCGGGTTGTGGTAAGTCTACAATTTTGCGAACGATCGCTGGTTTAGAAACCGCCACATCTGGTAAACTTTTTATTGGCGATCGCTTGGTAAATAATATCCCAGCCAGACAACGGGATGTGGCGATGGTATTTCAGAACTACGCTCTCTATCCTCACATGAGTGTGGCGCAAAACATCGGCTTTGGCTTGCAGATGCGGAAGGTTGACCGGAAAATCATTCAAGAACGGGTGATGAATGTGGCGCGATCGCTTTCTCTGGATCACTTACTGGATCGTAAACCCAAACAACTTTCTGGGGGACAGCAACAACGGGTAGCATTAGGGAGAGCGATCGCTCGTGAACCACAAGTGTTTTTACTTGATGAACCTTTATCTAATTTAGATGCCCAATTGCGCGATGATACAAGGGCAGAATTGAAACAGCTACATCAAGAATTAGGCATTACAACAATCTACGTCACCCATGATCAAGTTGAAGCGATGACTTTGGCTGATAAAATTGTCATCCTAAATCGAGGGCGGATTCAACAAATCGGCGATCCCCAAACTATTTATGCAAGTCCTGCTAATCAGATGGTGGCAACTTTTTTAGGCAGTCCCCCAATGAATATTTTGCCTGCAATCTATGAAAATAACGGTTTTGATGTGAGTGGGCAGTTATTAGCGATTCCAGCAGTTGTGAAAGAAAAATTACAGTCGCGTCAAGGACACAGTTTTGACTTGGGGATTCGTCCAGAGCATATAAAAATTAGCACTGACTCAGAACGGGCTGAACAACAGCTATCCGCTAACAGGACTCAAAACTCAGGACAGTTATCAGTAGAAGTTAAAGTGGTGGAACCCTTGGGAAGGGAAACTTTGATTCGTGCTGGTTTACCTGGTTCGGCGGTGGTGTTGAATATTCAGGTGGGTGGGGATGTGCGTCCGCATCCAGGCGATCGCCTTTCTTTACAACTCGATTTAAATCGATTGTTTGTGTTTGATCCCAAAACTGGGGACAGAATCTTATAAATAGTTTTTTAAGCTGCCAAAAATAATCACTAATTCCCAATTTTTTGTAGTCATAATCTAAGAAAATAAAAACTGCAATACAGACTTAATCGATTAGCTGCAAAAACTTATATGACTATTAATCGACGCCATTTCTTGTTTTTACTCACAGCAGGTACGGGTGCTTTTGCATTAGATGCTTGTGCATTGGCAGAGAAATCTCCTGAGCGAAACACTGCAATACAAAATACAACACCAAATACAACACCAAGTACAACACAAAATACAACACTAAATACAACAGGAGCTATCCAAGTACCACCTTTAGCTTACGCTTACGAAGCACTGGAACCACACATCGATGCCAAAACGATGCAATTTCACCATGATAAACACCACGCAACTTATGTGAAAAACCTGAATGCGGCCTTAGACAAACACCCAGAACTCAAAGGTAAAACTGTTGAAGAACTGTTGCAGAAACTTGACAATGTACCACAAGATATTCGCAAAACAGTACGCAATAACGGCGGTGGTCATGTAAACCACTCAATGTTCTGGAAAATTATGAAGCCGAAAGGTGGGGGAGAACCAACAGGAGGTATAGCCTCCGCGATTAATCAAAATTTTGGCTCTTTTGCAGCTTTCAAAAAACAGTTTAACGAAGCTGGTGCTGGTCGTTTTGGTAGTGGTTGGGTTTGGCTAGTACGTAACAAAGGTGGCAAGCTAGAAGTGACAACTACAGCTAACCAAGATAGTCCCTTAAGTGAAGGCAAATATCCCATTTTGGGTAATGACGTATGGGAACATGCATATTATCTTAATTACCAGAATCGCCGCGCCGATTATTTAGATGCTTGGTGGAACGTGGTTAATTGGGATGAGATTAACAATCGGTTTGCAGCAGCAAGTAAATTTGCCTGAAACCAGACAATAATTTAGAGTTATTAAGCGCTTAAAAGCTGGCTACAGAAACAACATTCTGCTGCCAGTTTTTTAATGAAGAACGCAGTGCAAGTGTTCACAATCGTCACCACAAAAACGTCGGCTCAAACCCTGATTACTTCGTCAACTGACAAAAGTTTTCAATCTCCTAAAATTGTTTTTGTGAACTCTGTTCATACGTTGTCACCACAAGCTGATCTCCAGCACTGTAAACTGCTACTTTTACCAATTTATAAAATTATGTAACTTTTTACAAAATTTATAGCTAGCAAGTTGATAGCTCTACAGTTGCAGGAATCGATTAATGAATGCTAGCAAGAGATTCTAGAAAGCTTACGACAAAACCCTCAGAGTCCTTATCCATCGCTCAACTTCTGTTTACTTGTTGCATAAATCAAAAATAAGACTTCACTCTTAAGAATTTCCTCTTAGAAGTGGGGATGTTAAGGACTTTTGCAAGAAGTCTAATATCTTTACCAACCCTGCTCTGAGAAAGTTTGATTTTTGCTTACCTCTTCCCCCCTTGCCGGGCTACGGTGTACACACAAGTCTTAAAATTCCACCTAAGGCTTGGTTTCATCGTCTAGGTCTAAGTTGTGCGATCACTTTAGAAGCCTGTCATTGCGAGGAGGAACGACGAAGCAACCGCAAAAACTAGAAGATTATGCGATTACTTCGCTTCGCTGGTAATGACGATTTATTGGGTCTATAAGGCTTGAAACCCTTGTGGCCTATACTTGTGTGTACACCGTAGCCTTGCGGGGAGGAGTCATTTTATGTAGCTAATTCATCCTTTCACTCAGCAACACCCTCTTTCTCAGACGGACTCCTACTCAAAGCGGTTTTTGAGAAGGTACACCTACAGCACGAGGAAAATTAAGTGCTGTGTTTGCTACCTTACGCACATAAAGGCAATGACGGATGCTATCACTTAGAGGAGTGGTAAATTTTTCAATTAACTCAATCACACCACCTAACTGGTTAACAGCATTTTGTAAATCCATGGTTTCTTCCTTTGTCCAATTACCGCGATAAATTATGGCTAAACCTCCCTGTTTGAGCAGTGGTAAGGTATATTCTGCACAGACAGACGCTGCCCCTACAGCACGGATCAATGCAATATCGTAAGCTTGTCGATGCTGGGGGTGCTGACCGATTTCTTCAGCCCTACCAACAAGAGTTTTGGCATTGGTAAGGGCAAGTTCAGTTAGTATATTGTCGATAAAAGTAATTTTTTTCCGAGTTGAATCCATTAGAGTAATTTGGCAATTAGGCGCAGTAATTATCACTGGAATACCTGGAAAACCCGCACCCGTGCCAATATCAATTACAAACGCACCATCTTGAAGAGACGAGATAAATTGCCCCTGTGGCGCAATTCCTCGCAGAGAATCCCACAGATGTTTTTCCCAAAACTCTTGGGGGTCAGTAATTCGAGTTAAATTTAGTTGGCGGTTACCTTCTAGGATTAACTCATAAAGCCTTTGGAATTGCGCTTGCTGTTGGGCTGTTGGTTGCCAATTGAGAGTTTGCTGCCAAATTTCTGCCATCTCAGGCAATAAGTAAGTCATTAGTTAGGAGTTAGGAGTTAGGAGTTATTTTCTTTATCTACCCATCTACCCATCTCCTGATCTCCCTTATCTGTGTCATTTTCCCCTGCTTTCCTTTCATACTGCTGGTAGGGGTTCTTTTACTTTGCCTTCCAGTGTCTTTGGGTCTACTGATTGTAGTTCACCGTGGTTGAGTGTCCAGCAACGATCTGCGATCGCTAACAGATCCCCAGCATCGTGTGTCACTACTAACAGTGTCCAATCTTGTTTCAGTTTCGCTAATAAATTTACTAGTTGCCGACGCATTGACCAATCTAACCCAGCTGTGGGTTCATCCAATAACAGTAAATTTGGCTGGCGAATCAATTGTACTGCCAAAGCTAAACGCCGTTGCTGACCACCACTTAAGGCATGAGGGGCAGCGGAAAGCGATAAATGCTCTAATCCCACCTCACTCAGCGCCTGTCTAACTCGTTCTGACCCTAACTCAGGATGTCCTAAACGCAATTCTTCTAAAATTGAACCACCGCAAAAGTGCCGCTCTGGAAACTGAAATACCAACCCAGCCAATTGTTGTAGCTGTTCGGCTATCAGTTCTTGTTCCCGCCAGAAGAGTGCGCCAGTAGTGGGTTCGGCTAGTCCCGACAAAATTTCTAGTAAGGTACTTTTTCCCGAACCACTCGGACCAATAATCAGACCTAACTGCTGGGGTGCTAATTCCAAGTTGATCGATTTGAGAATCGCTGTTGGGCACGCTGTCGGGTGATAAATTAGATTTCGGAGATAGAGCATTTGTTAAAATTACCAAAAAGTCAGCAAATTACTGATTAGCTACACTGAGAGCATCTGGAAAATTCTGGAAAAATTTCTAGCGCATTACCCGGATTAACACCTTAATTTAGCAGCAAGAATAATCCACTTTTTCTCCATTGTGGCAGACTCACCCTTAAACAATGGCTACAACAAGCCTGGGAACATGGAAAAATTACCAAAGTCAACCTTATATATAAAAAATTTTGGTTGAAGCAGAGGCAAGTTCAGATTAACCATTTTTTGCATTCTAAGTAACACATACAACTATTTCAACCGCAATTCTTCTGAGGGTTAAAATGACTAAAAGGTTTTCTTCGCCTCGATTAGTAGTGTTTGCTAGACTCACTACCTTTGCTCAGACTGCTTTTGGCGCTGCGTTCGCCTTTGGCGTTGCCCCTTGGGCAATCGCACTTAATCTCTGGGTAAATCCCTCCCTGGCTGGCGATCCATTTCGCAATCGCGAACCTCATCAAATTGGCGACCAAACAGAAGCAGCTTTTAAAGCGATTTTCCAACAGGGCAACTATCCAGAGGCAGAGCGTTATCTGCAACAAGCACTATCCAAAGAGCCAAATGAACCTCTAGCTTATGCCATGAATGCATCTTTAGCATACGGAAATAAGGATTGGGCTAAACTAGACACTTACAGTCAGAAAACTCTAGAAACCGGACAAAAACTGATTCCTAGCGATCCATTGCGTGGGAATTTATACACTGCTGTTGGTTATTTTTTAGAGGGTGCAGTAGTTCTCACCCGTAAGGGTACAGTCAACGGTGTGCCGCAAGCCTTTAGTCGGTTACGGCAAGTTTATGAATATTTAGACAAAGCTGAAGCAATTTCTGCCAATGATCCAGAACTGAGTTTAATCAAGGGTTATATGGATTTACTGTTGGCGGTTAATTTGCCTTTTGCTAGCCCAGATCAGGCAATTGGACGCTTAGAACAAAATGCAGCTCCTCAGTATCTCGTGGATCGGGGTATTGCTCTTGCTTACCGAGATTTAAAACGGTATCCCCAGGCCTTAGAGTATGTCAACCGGGCGCTCAAAACCACATCCGATAATCCAGAAATTTATTATCTCAAAGCCCAAATCCTGAAACAACTGGGGCAAAAAGAAAAAAGCCAGCAGATGATCCAGGAAGCGATCGCTAATTTTGACAAAGCATTGACTAAAAAATCCCAACTCCCAGGCGATTTAGTCAAACAAATTCAGCGTGAACGCAGCAGTGCTGTTAGCCTGAATAATGCTGGGTAATTGAGCATTAGGTGCAGAGGAGAAGAATTTTTCCCCTATTCCCTATTGTCTACTTTGATATGCTTATTTCCAGACGAGTAATTGAGATATTAAACCAAAATGGAGATTCAGTTCCGCGAAATTAATCCTTTTGATATCTGGATTTGGCTAAAATTCAGCACAAATCCTTCTGGGCGTGAAAAGCAATATGTAGAAGAAGTTTTCAATTCCTGGTTTTATCTGGGTAAATTGGGTGCATTTAATGCCGAGAATCTCCAAGTGCAGGACACTGGACTTGATATCAGCTACATGAATTATGATGCACAAGGGTATGACAAAAGCCTGCTCGCACTGATGCACAACATCGGTGAGTTTGAATACCAGGGTCAATGGGGACGTTGTTGGTTTGACTTAGGAACCAGTGATGCGATCGCTCTGGATATTTTAATCAACGCCCTTACACAGCTTAGTGAGGAATATGTCACTATTGAACAATTATACATTGGTGGCGAAAATTCAGATTGGCCGGTTGAGGATAGCGAAAGTCGTCCTCAATCTATTTACGATAATTAGTGACAAAAATGAATAAAGCAGGCGAAATTCGGGTAATAGCTTTGGGGCTAATTCGGGATGGCGAACGCATATTTCTTTCTGAAGGCTACGATCCCGTAAAGCAAGAAACATTTTATCGGGCTTTGGGCGGTGGGGTTGAATTTGCCGAAACCAGCCGTGACGCGCTACAACGGGAGTTTCAAGAGGAAATTCAAGCAGACTTAACGAATATTAATTATTTAGGTTGTATAGAGAACCTGTTTACATTTAATGGTAGGCAAGGTCATGAAATTATTCAGCTTTATCAATGTGACTTTGCTGATTCAAAATTTTATCAACTGGAAAGTTTAGTTTTTTCAGAATCAAAAAATCACAAACATAGGGCGTTATGGATAGATATCTCTCGCTTGAAATCTAGGGAATTCAAATTAGTACCTGAGGTATTTTTTGAATATTTATAAATCATCTGGAAATTTCCATATTCGATAAATTAAGCTTTTTTGCGATTTTTGCGTAAGTCCGATGAGAGTGTCAATTGGGTCTCAAATCGTTAGATAATTCTACAATACCCGTAGACCCATCAATCCTTACCCGTTGACCATCTTGCAGGAGCCATGTAGCACCTCGAACATCCATCACAGCGGGAATCCCATATTCACGAGCAATGATCGCACCGTGAGAAAGCCGTCCCCCAACTTCGGCAATTAATCCTCCAGCCCTTAATAACAAAGGTGCCCAGCCGGAATCTGTGTAAGGCACTACCAGAATTGTATCTCGGTCAATCTCCGGCACGTCTTGTAAATTTCGCAACACCTTCACCCTGCCTTCAGCTTGGCCCTGACTGGCTCCAATACCTTGTAAGAGTTGGTCAGAGTAGAGTGCAGAGGGAGCTAAGGGGTGAGGGGGTGTATTGCCATAGACTAAAAGGGGTACTTGAATGATCTCGCTATCTTGGACGAATTGCGATCGCCTCAATTCTACTAACTCATCCAACTGCTCAATTAACCTGGAATCTTCACCCACAACTAGACGCCGCACTTCATCAAAGTCTAGAAAAAAGATATCTCCTGTTTTCTTAAGTAAGCCTGACTTTAACCAAATCTTCTCCAAAGCTACAAAACTCCAACGCAATTCAGCCAAAATCCGTGAATAAACTTCGGTAACTCGTCCTTTAATATCTACACGCCGTTGTATAAAAGAGCGTTTGCGTTTACTAGCAAAAATGCTATTAATTGCGTCTTTAGCGCCTGATTGTGGTTCGTTACCCTGCATTAACTGCACAAACATCTGCTTAATCATCTGGTGACTTTCCCGCCAAGTGGGAACGGAAATATCAGTTCCCACTTCACTTAAATAGCCATAATCCTGAAGCAATTCGTCAAATTCTTGCAGGATCTTCTCTCCCTCTGGAGTTTGCTTTAACTGCTCAAATACTTGCTGTGGTTCAAACTCAAGCAATATCTGCTTGGCATCTGTAGCTATTGCACTCAGCGATCGCAATGCCGCTACCTCTGGGGTAACGCTGTTATCAATTTGCCCATCCTTCACCCGAAAAATCGCCTGCCGCAGAGCAGCACTTAAGGGAGCTAAAATACTGTAATACGTCCCTTGGCGCAGCAATTCTAGTATAAAGTCAATTCTTATTAGCAGCTTGGATGGTTCCAAGTTATCTATATCTTCCTGCGCCAACTGCGACAACCCAGGAATAAACCGTTTTTGATAATCCCGCTTGAAGTCCTTTTCTAAATTTAATTCCCGCTTTAGCAACTTCCCTAGTCCGGGCAAATTTTCCCAAGTTGACTCCCAAGACGGTTTACTGAATTTAGCTCCTCTGGTTAAAAATTCTAAACTTTCCGACGGCAGTCCCATGCGGAGAAAAATATCTCCTAAGAGGGATGCATTAAAGTAGGCTCTGGAATAATGCAGAGTTGCTGTTTGGGTGAAATCTAACCCCAAGGCGCGTTCGGCTTTGCGGTTGCCGTTGGCAAAGCCTCTGGAAGGGAAGCTATTGCTTAAAACTAAAGTAAAAAGTTCTCCCCAAACTCCACAAGTTAATGGACGATTAATTGACCATGTTAAAGGGTGAATTACTCCGGGAATCACTTCAGCAGCGATTTTACGTGTCCAGATGGGTAGGAGAGTGGTGATCGGTCGAGATTGCAACACCCACAGTGTTTGACCGTCGTAACTCCATTCTATATCTTGAGGAGTGCCATGATAACGTTTTTCGAGTCGGTAAGCTAAGTATGCAACTTGCTTGATTAATGCTTGTGGGACTCGTCCTTGACCCTCTAATTGTACAGAAGAGGAATTTTCTGTCTCAAGGACAAAAGCGCGATATTGTTCAGGTGTGACTTTCCCTGAAACGACTTGCGTCGCGCTTCCTGGAAGGGCTTCAATGATAATTGCATCACCTTGCTGAGTAATGGGATCGCGGCTAAAAGCTACGCCAGAATATATACTTTGGACTTGTTGTTGAATCAGCACTGCCATTGCTGTGTCATTCAAGCCGCGATCGCGCCGATATTGCACGGCAGATGGCTGATTGTAAGAAGCTTGAACTTGGGCGATCGCTGACTGCAATGCCTGTGGGCTGGTAACATTTAAAACTGTTTCATACTGCCCAGCGGCGGAAGCCTGTTCTGAATCTTCTCCAATGGCAGAAGAACGCACCACCAAGGGAGATAATTCTGATGGCTGGAGAAATTCTGTCAACAGTTGAGGATCGTCAATCGGGGCCAGTACCCACCCCTTTGGGACTGGATAGCCCCAGCGCTTAATTTGAGATAATGTAGCCGCCTTTTCTCCGACTATTGCAGCATCCAACTCTTCATCTAGAGAAACCATCGCGCGATCGCCGCGTAAAAATTCCAACATCGCTTGCGATTTTGTTTGTGCCTCTTGGGCTGGCAGGTTGAGATCATCAGGAATTTTTTTGTAAATCCAGCCCATTAAACTAGCTAAGGCTACAGCAGCAAGCATTCTGGGGATATCGCTGATGTGCAAAAGTGCCACAAACAGAGGAAAGAGAAGCAAAACCCCAAATTTGACTACCCGTCTTGATTGCAGAATTGTAAAGCTAATACCTGCAAAGAAAGATACAAATATTGCCACCAGTGGATCATGTACGACAAATCCCCAGACTACATTTGTCGTACCTGCGCCTCTACCTATCCAGTATCTACCTATTACCAGAGCGATCAGGGCAATCAATTCCCAAGGCGATCCCTCTGGGAAGAAAACGCGGGTGAGTAAGACTGCTGCAACTCCTTTAAAAGCTTCTGACAAGACTGCCAGAATTCCTACAAACCTACCGCCGTGATAAAAGGCAGCTGATACACTAATGTTTCCTGTACCAACTTGTGATAATTGCTTGTGCGTAAGCGCGTAAGTGATCCATGCAATCAGGGGTAATCCGCCCAAGAGGGGGCAGGCAATTAAAATAACTAAGATACCCCAAGGTTCAAACATTCTGGATTTTGGATTTTAGATTTAAATTTTCCATCTAAAACCTCAAATCTCAAATCTAAAGTTTTTCTGAAATTTTTGATGGTTAATAGGACGTTTTTATTTACTAGTTACTTAATGGACACTTGGCTACGACGGAAACCGTTTAAGACAAGTGTCCTTCTAGACTACTAATGGTTTTAGTTTAGCGCATAGGCAGCTTGCAGCGCCCAAATTATTAGAGCAGCGATCGATCCCAGAAGCAACACGGTAGAGATAGTGACTACTTTTGGGGAATCTGCACCCTCAAATTTCATAATTCCTCGATTTAAGTCGGACACAGCTTTGTAATCCTCTTTTGTTGGGGCATGAGATATTTGTCCGTTTTGATTGTAGTCCTTCTATTTGCGGATGATGTTAAATTCCTAATATTATTTTGTTTAAGCTTGACAATTTTTCCATCGCCATAATTACTTATTTCTTTAGAGGTATTAGTCTTATTTTTACAATGCTCGGGTATGGGGCATAGAGCATGGGGAACAAGCAGAGGAGCAGAGGGGAAGACTGAAAATGCTAGGGATTTTGTAATTAAATTACAACAAGAAGCAGAAAAGCAGAGGGGAAGGCTGAAAATGCTAGGGATTTTGTAACTAAATTACAATATGTACTAAAATCAAGGACTTGAGTCACAAAGAGAGCAATCATGGCATCCATCCGCGAGTTGCACCAACAACTAGTTAAAAAAGAACGTTCTGCCGTTGAAATTACCCAAGAAGCTTTAGAGCGCATTCAAGCCTTAGAGCCGAAATTGCACAGCTTTTTATGTGTCACTGCAGAACGGGCATTAGAGCAGGCGGGTGCTGTGGATGCCAAAATTGCTGCAGGAGAAGAAATTGGGCTGCTAGCAGGAATTCCGGTTGGGATCAAGGACAATTTATGTACTAAGGGAATTCCTACCACCTGCGCCTCGCGGATTTTGGAAAATTTCGTGCCGCCTTATGAATCAACGGTGACGCAAAAATTGGCAGATGCTGGGGCGGTAATGGTTGGCAAAACCAACTTGGATGAGTTTGCGATGGGTAGTTCTACAGAAAATTCTGCCTATCAAGTCACGGCTAATCCTTGGGATTTGTCACGGGTTCCGGGCGGTTCTTCAGGGGGTTCCGCTGCTGCGGTGTCGTCGCAAGAATGTGTGGTTGCTCTCGGTTCTGATACTGGCGGTTCGATTCGGCAACCTGCATCTTTTTGCGGTGTGGTGGGCATGAAACCAACTTATGGTTTGGTTTCCCGTTATGGTTTGGTGGCTTACGCTTCGTCTTTGGATCAAATTGGGCCATTTGCAAACACAGTGGAAGATGCCGCAATATTATTAGGTGCGATCGCAGGTCACGATCCCAAAGACTCTACCAGCCTCAAAGTTGCCATTCCCAACTACGCCGCCAAATTTAAACCAGATTTAAAACCCAGAGGTCAGCTAAAAATCGGTATCATTAAAGAAACTTTTGGCGAAGGGTTGGACTCTGTAGTAGAACAAGCTATTACCAAAGCAGTAGATCAACTACAAAGTTTGGGAGCAGAGATTCATATAATTTCCTGTCCCCGCTTTCGCTATGGCTTACCCACATACTACATTATCGCCCCATCAGAAGCCTCAGCAAACCTGGCTCGTTACGATGGCGTTAAATATGGTTACCGCGCTCCTGATGTAGATAATCTGCTATCAATGTACACTCGTACCCGTGCCACTGGTTTTGGTACAGAAGTTAAACGCCGGATTATGATCGGCACTTATGCCCTTTCGGCTGGCTATTACGACGCTTACTACCTGAAAGCGCAAAAAGTCCGCACTCTAATTAGACAAGACTTTGAAAAGGCTTTTAGCATGGTTGATGTGTTAGTCTGTCCTACATCTCCCACTACAGCATTCAAAGCAGGGGAAAAAACTACTGACCCCTTAAGTATGTATTTAACTGACTTGATGACTATTCCTGTAAATCTTGCTGGTTTACCTAGTTTAAGTTTGCCATGTGGTTTTGATGATCAGGGGCTACCGATAGGATTACAGCTAATTGGCAATGTGCTGCGAGAAGACCAATTATTTCAGGTAGCTTACGCTTATGAGCAATCCACTTCTTGGCATCTGCGTAAACCGCAAATATCTTGAAAATTGTAATTAGGCATTAAGCATTGAACACTTGTACTGAGCGAACGCAAGAGTGTCTCTAAGAGTTGTCGTAAAGCCTGCGGCATAGTTACGCTTAGGGCGCAGCCTCTCCAAGAGTTGTATTAGGCATTGGTCAATAAATCAATAGTTCTTCTTCTCCTGCCCCCCTGCCCATTTATCAGCCTGATTACTGTTCACTGATTAGTGACCATTGACTGTTGACCATTGACTTTTGGAGTCAGGGATTCAGATGTAATTTGTGGTGGATTAAGTATATATAACAGACCAGCAGATGCAGCTACTAATAATAGAATGTAGGTAACAACAAGAGGTATGTATGTATTTGGTTTGTTGTCTGAATCCTTATGATCATTATTGGAGTCTTGGCAGACTAAATTGCTTATAAGAGTATGTGATAAAGCATTTCCATCCAGTCCTAAAGCATCTCCATAGCGACGGATGAATCCTTGAACAAAAATAGGCTCAGGCAATTCTTCAAATCGCTCTTCTTCTAAAGCTAGCAAAATACCTGCTCGAATCAGTGTTTGAGCGGCTATTTCTTCTATGCGGATGGATTTTTCTTGTCTTACTTGTCGCAAGTGTGTGGTTATTTCCTTTAGCTGCTCTACTTGAGCTTGGTTTAAGAGCGTCACAGTCTTCTCCTGTATGGGCTAATTCTACTATTCATATAAAGACTTAAATCGGCATACGTATTTTTACTGAATAATTGATATTAGAGAAATTTTTTTATAATGGTTAGAGCCTAGATTTGAAAATACTAAAGCTGCTCATGCTAAGTATTTTCTCTGTTGAAATACATACTTTATAATTAAAAAATTAGGGCATGAAAGTTAATAAACTGCAATTTCTAATGCAACTATTTTCCCAATTGCTACTCTGGGCTGGGATAATTGCAGCGATCGCTTACTGTGCCATCTGTGTATTTCTTTTTATTAGGCAACCTCGGTTCATTTTCTTTCCTTCTGCTGTTATTGAAAAGACACCAGAGTTTTTTAATCTCCCTTACGAAGAGGTTTGGTTACCTGTAGCAGTTAAAACAGCCAAGGTAGAACACATTCACGGTTGGTGGATAGAAGCCAAGCAACCCAATGCTAAGGTATTACTATACTTACACGGTAACGGTATCAATATTGGCGCAAATATAGCTCATGCCAATCGGTTTCATCAACTAGGGTTTTCGGTATTGCTGATTGATTATCGGGGTTATGGTCGCAGTGAGGGTATGTTTCCCAACGAAAAGCGGGTTTATGAAGATGCAGTCACAGCTTGGAATTACTTGGTGCAGCAACAAAAGATTCCACCCAGCCAAATTTTTCTTTATGGACATTCTCTGGGGGGTGCGATCGCCATCGATTTGGCAGTGAAACACCCCCAAGCCGCTGGTTTGATTGTGGAAAGCTCCTTTACATCCATCCGCGATTTAATAACTTATCGAAACATGTTTTGGATGTTTCCTGTGGATTTAATCTTGACACAGCGGTTTAATTCCATTAAAAAATTGCCAAAGTTAAAAATGCCAGTTTTATTCGTTCATGGCGCTGCTGATTCGACTGTACCCTCTTTCATGAGCCAAAAACTGTATGCCGTTGCTCCCGAACCAAAGCAACTATTGTTGGTTCCAGGAGCAGATCATAACGACACAGCAGTAGTTGCCGGTTTGCAATATTTGCAATGGGTAGAGTCCTTTGTGCAACAAGTGCAAGCTAGTAGCTATTTGAATTCCTGAGCATTCATCAGCTTCAACTAGCTTTGGGGACTTCCAAAATTAAATTACTCAATTTCTGTAATCCAATACGACTATCCGATTTCTTCTCCCCCTGCTCCCCCTGCTCCCCCTGCTTACCAAAACGATTGATTATTTTTTTATTTGGAAGTCCCTTGCGTTGGTGCAGCCCGCCGCAGGCATCGCTTATGGTGTTGGCACAGTTGCTTACTTCAAAAATCTTCATCAAAATTCCATTCCGATATATCGCGACATATTCCGATATATCGTATATTAGAGAAAGTTGATTTGAGATTCATTTATGTTTAGACACTTTCGGTCACGTTTTGGCGCACCTGCATGGGCAGGAGTTAGCGAAGATGATTCATTGCTTGTCAGGTCTTGGTTTGGGCATGGCAAGCATCATCGTAGAGATCATGGCAAACACTTCGGCAATGAAATGTTTGGTCGTGGTTGGGGAGATGAATATCGGACTCGTCGGGGTGACATCAAGTTCATCTTGCTGGAATTGTTATCTGAGCATCCTAGTCATGGTTACGACCTGATTAAAGAGATGGAAACTCGTTATGGTGGTTTTCGTCGCCTCAGTCCTGGCTCAGTGTATCCAACACTCCAATTACTGGAGGAAGGTGGTTATCTCAAGAGCGCACAGGAAGGTGGCAAGCGGATTTACACGATTACGGATGAGGGTAGACAATTATTGGCAGAACGTGCCCAACAAGAAACTTCAGACTCTCCTTGGGATACCTTCAAAAGTTTTGTGACAGGTAAGCCTCAAGAGTTTATTGAGTTGCGAAATGCCGCAACAGAATTAGCTGCTGTTGTGGTGCAGGTTGCTCGCAGTGGCAATATGGAGCGAATAAATCGGGTGCGTGAGCTTTTAGAACAAGTTAAACGGGAAATTTACGCGATTCTTGCTGAGAAATGAGTCGGGAGTTGGGAGTGAGGAGTCAGAATATATACAGATAGACCTAACAAGAACAGCCCCTTCCCTTGCAGGGAAGGAGAGCAAGATTTAAAGCCTCTGACACGACATGCAAGGCTCGTCGGCAGAGCCACCCAACGCAGTGGCTCCTCCTTTTAGGAGAGAGGAATGGAAGTGAGGTCAGAGTGTATTGCATACAAACGATCACTCGCTATAAAATTCTGTTAACTAATGAAGCGATCGCACTTAAATCTGGCTCGATGAGTGAGTTCAGGAATGTCCACAACTGCAAATCAGTAAAATCTGGTATTGCCATAAATGCGCCGACTTCCTGCAAAAGTTGCGGATCGTGGGTGGAGGCGATGCCAATAGTGCGGATACCTGCACTCACCGCCGCCCAAATACCAGAGGGAGAGTCTTCTAAGGCGATCGCTTCTTCTGCTGTAATCCCCAACTTACTCAGGGCAACTTGGTAGGGCGCAGGGTCGGGTTTACCTGCAATACAATCATCCGCTAAAACAATTGTATGAAAAGCTTCTTTGATTCCCAAAACCTCTAGCATAAATTCTGCATTTAATCTAGGGGCATTAGTTACTAATGCCCGTTTTAACTGATGTGTATCTGTCCATGCTAGTAGTTCAGAAAATCCACTCAGCGGTTTGAGATCAGGGGCGAGTTTGCGGAAAAGCGCCTCTTTTTCGTCTGCAAATTTTTGTCCTTCTGTTACTGATAATTGTGGCAGAATGTCTTTGACAATTTCTGGATTTAGCCGCCCACTAACTTGGGATCTATAAAATGTTTCGTCAATTTCAATGCTGAAATTTAACAGCATTTCCTGCCAAGCTCGGTAGTGTATAGGGTCAGTGTTGACAATAGTGCCGTCTAGGTCAAAGAGAATTGCAGCCAGCATGATTTTTGGGTAAAATGTAAATAATTGTTAACTTAATTTAAATAGTTTACATTGTTTTTTTGTCTTTATACAGCGCAAAAAGTCACAAATTAATCTGCTAAATCCTAAAATCTATACTGGATTGGGCATGTAAGGGCAGACAGGTAGAGCCTTTCAAGTAACTGTCATATAATTGATAACCTTCTATGTAAGCAAATGCTAGCCGCTACAAACTCTTTTCGCGTTGATGATTTACTAGTACAGATTTACAACTCTGAAGTCGAAATGGCCCAAGATATTGCACAAATCGCGCAAAAGCATTTACAGCAAGTTCTTACACAACAGGATACAGTTGCTGTATTGTTAGCAACAGGTAACTCCCAACTCAAATTTCTTGATGCTTTGATTGCATTGGGTGGTGTAGATTGGTCACGGATTATTCTGTTCCATCTAGATGAATATTTGGGAATTACTGCTGACCATTCTGCCAGTTTCCGGCGCTATATGCGAGAACGTGTAGAAAAGCTGGTTATTCCTAAGAGATTTCACTATATAGAAGGTGATACATTGCAACCAATGGCAGAGTGCGATCGCTACACTAAATTATTGCAAGCACAACCAATAGACTTATGTTGTCTTGGTATTGGCGAAAATGGACATTTGGCTTTTAACGATCCAGCAGTAGCAAATTTTCAAGATCCTTACAGTGTGAAACTAGTGAAACTGGATATAGTGAACCGTCAGCAGCAAGTAAGCACAGGTCACTTTCCGAATCTAGAAACTGTCCCACAATATGCTTTTACTGTCACCATCTCGACAATTTGTTCAGCTAAAAAAATTATCTGTCTGGCTCCAGAAAAACGTAAAGCGAATGTGGTAAAAGAGATGTTACAAGGAGCTATAAATACGGATTGTCCAGCTTCTATTCTTCGTCAACAACCCCAAGCAACGTTATTTTTAGACGTAAATTCTGCTAGTTTGCTGTCGTGAGGGAGTAGGAAGTAAAGCAGGTGAGAAGTCACCAAATTTACCCCAATGTTGTTATACTTCTTGAGTAAGTAAGTGAGCGTGAATAATTAAAAGTTTGTAGTAAGGGCTGGAGCCGCTTACTATGAGCCAAGGTATCGAATGCTGCCATCAACAGAAAGTGCATCCCCCTCCTACCAGCAATCTAAAAAAACCCCAAGACCTTTTCTTAGTATGCGGACTCCAAAGTCTAGGGCAACATTGTGTTGCAGTCCTAAAGGAATACGATGTTAAAGTCAGTGCCATTGATGATGTGCAGCCGGAACATTGGGAAGTCCCAGAAGTACCTAGCTTACTAAAAAAGTTAATTATCGGAGACTGCCGCCAGCCAAGCGTTTTAGAGCAGGCAGGTATAGAGCAGTGTCGTTCAATACTTTTAGTGACAAGAAATGAGCGGATGAATATAGAAGCTGCGTTTGCAGCACGGCGTCTTAATCCGCATGTTCGCCTGATTGTACGTTCTGACAAACAAAATTTCAACAAACTTTTGTGTGAAAATTTAGGCAATTTTGTTGCCTTTGAGCCTACCCATCTCTCAGCTTATGCCTTTGCTCTAGCAGCTCTTGGATCTGAAGCAATTGGATATTTCACTTTAGAAGGGCAACTATTGCAAGTAATAAAGCATCAGGTACAAGCGAAGGATAGTTGGTGCAATGGCAAGCCAGTACATAGACTCAATCTCACAACTCGCCGCATCTTGAGTCACACACCTATTTTATCTTATCCACTTAGAGAATTGTTTGAGTGGGACCCAGAAGCAGAAGTTCAGGTAGGAGACACACTGGTTTATATTGATGTTGCATACGAACTGGCTTTATCTGAGCAACATCGGAAATCTTATAGCCAAAGTTGGCAGTGGCAACAGTTTGTTCAAGGCATCACAGCAAAGAATCTCAAGGATAAAATAGCGCAATTTTGGCAATCTTACTACCAAAGCCAAAATCAAATCCGGCGAATTGCAACAATCTATGCAATTACCGTACTCATCCTATGGCTCATTGGAATAATTCTTTACCGCTTGTATTATCCTCACATCAGTCTGCAAGAAGCTTTCTATGCGACAGCAGTCTTGCTCTTGGGAGGATACGGAGATTTATTTGGCGGTGTTGAGTTTACATTACAATCACAACCCTCAGACTATATTCCGTGGTGGTTGCGGTTCTTTAGCCTGGGACTCACGTTGACAGGCCAAGCTTTTGTAGGAGTATTATATGCACTGGTGACTGATGCTCTTGTCACTTCAAGATTCCAGTTTTTCAATTCCCGTCCTCCGATGCCACAACGCAACCATGTGGTGATTATTGGCTTAAATCGCTTGGGACAGAGAGTGGCTGCTCTTTTGCAAGAACTCAACCAGCCGTTAGTAGGAATTCATACTACCACTCTCGACCAAGACACTTTACCCGATATGCCCCTTATCATTGGCAATGCTAGCGAAGCACTAACTAAGGTGAATCTTTCCGGTGCTAAAAGCATCGTTTTAGTTGGGGACGATAACATGGAAAATCTGGAAATTGGTTTGATGGCTCATGCAATGAACCCCGTCACTAGCTTGATTATCCGCTCTCAAGATCGTCATTTTAGTGATAATATAGCCCCTCTGTTTCCCTATGCCCAAGTTCTGTGTGGCGCGGCTTTGTCGGCGGAAGTCTTTGCTTGTGCTGCCTTTGGAGAAAATGTTTTGAGCTTGTTTCACTTGAGCGAGCAAATAGTCATGGTAACGGAATATAAGATTGAAGATGGCGATACCCTGAATGGGTTGCTTCTATCTGAAATAGCCTATGGCTACAGTGTTGTGCCGATTCTCTACCAGAAATATCGGCGAGACAATTATTCCTTGATGCCCTGGTATGATGTTAAGCTTTATGCTGGCGATCGCTTGATTGTTTTAGCCACAAGCAGTAGTTTGCAGCGAATTGAATGGGGTGAAATGCTACCTCGCCTTTGGCAGGTGCAGATTGAAAAAGCTCTGACTACAAATGCTATGATCTATGGTGCTGAAGAAATAGTCTTGATTACGGGATGTAGTTCCGCTACTGCTAGGCAATGGATGAATAATTTGCCTGGAGTATTACCAATACAACTTTATAAACATCAAGCTCAACGTCTTGTGCGTGAGCTAACAAAAATACAAGTTTTGGCAAATGTAATCTTCATTGGGCAAGGTAGTAGCTCGACTTGAGCGAACTGGCGTGTAATTGTAGGGGCGCAATATTAATGTATTGTGCCCCTACGCGTGTGCTCTAACCGCTGTAATAGCCTAAAGTTTACACAAACGCCGATTGTACGTTTTTTACAGTGTGGTGAATACTATTTAGAACGAGGAGAACCTGTTACTTCATTAGGATCGCTATAAGCCCGGATTTTATCACGATTACGAGGCAGAAAACCAAATAAACCGCCTAGACCAAGTAAACCTAGCCAACCCCAATCGAAACCGCGATCGCTAGTTCCTTCGGAAGCTGCGATGCCTGTATTCCTGTTAGTACCTGTAGTGTCAGTACCTGAGCTAGTGCCACCGCCTGTAGTGTCAGTGCCTGTTGTGCCAGTGCCTGTAGTTCCACCACCACCTGTAGTGTCAGTGCCTGTTGTGCCAGTGCCTGTAGTTCCACCACCGCCTGTAGTGCCAGTGCCTGTTGTGCCAGTGCCTGTAGTTCCACCACCGCCTGTAGTGCCAGTGCCTGTTGTACCAGTACCTGTTGTGCCAGTGCCTGTAGTTCCACCACCGCCTGTAGTGTCAGTGCCTGTACCAGTACCTGTTGTGCCAGTGCCTGTACCAGTACCTGTTGTACCAGTGCCTGTACCAGTACCTGTAGTGTCAGTGCCTGTACCAGTACCTGTAGTGCCAGTGCCTGTACCAGCACCTGTTGTGCCAGTGCCTGTACCAGTACCTGTTGTACCAGTACCTGTTGTGCCAGTGCCTGTACCAGTACCTGTTGTACCAGTACCTGTTGTGCCAGTGCCTGTACCAGTACCTGTTGTGCCAGTGCCTGTACCAGTGCCTGTACCAGTGCCTCCACTGGAGCTTCCGCTGCTGGAGCTTCCGCTGCTGGAGCCTCCACTACCGGAGCCTCCACTACCAGAGCCTCCACTACCAGAGCCTCCGCCGCCTCCGCTTTGGGCATAAACAGAAGGAGGTAAAGACAAAGAAGCGAAACTGATGGCAAAGACAGTAGCCAAAACAGCTTTAGAGAAATTAATAGGCTTCATAGTTATGGTTCCTTTTTTTCTAGATTTCTGTGATTGATTTTCAAAACCGATATTATCTACTCAATCTACTGCTAAATTAGGTAAATTTTGACAGGATACATTCAGAAGTCTTTCACCTAGTTTATTTTGGAAAAATTGAAAGCATTTAAAGCTCATACAACAACTTACAATTCTTCATAATCGAACTAATTCATAATTAGCAATTACTAATTTATGATTGTGAACCCATGACTAAACTTGCTTGTTCACAATAAAATCAGATAGGATTGCTATACAAACCTTTAATTATTCACGCTCACCTACTTAATAAGTAAAGTAAACGCTAAATTAAATAGGATTTTCACCTCAATAAATATTATAACTTTATTGACATTAGCTTTTAGTTAGTTGGATAGAAATAAACATAGGAATTTTAAGCAGCCAGATACTGCCAGTGGTTGAGACTGTGTTTAACAATACTCTACAATAATATTTCACCTGAGAACTTATAACTTCATACTTCAGGTGTGTCTTACCTTAGACTTCAGGAATATTTTTAACGCTATCTACAGGTGATGGAAGCCGAGTGCGATCGCAAGCTAGACTTACAACGGCTGGAAAGCTTATCTTATCCAATTATCACACCTGATGCGTTGCTCTTACAACACTGGTTGCCTTGGGTTATTGAGCCGTTTAAAATCCGTCTTCAAGACCATCAGCAAACTCTACAGATAAATCTCCCTTCAAATCTCCTGTCGCTGTTCTTAGATGGCATTAGCTTAAAAAGAATCTTAGCAGAATTGTTGAATAATGCTTATAACTACAAACCTGCGGGTGATGAAATTGTCCTAACTGTCCGTCACAATTCCTCGGAAGCGTCCGCAAAAACTATTATTACTACCACTAATTCAGCAGATATTTCGGTAACAGAGTTACCACGAATCTTTGATAAATTTTATCGCCTTACCATTGCAGACATCTGGGATAAAGTGGTTCGAGATTAGGTTTATCTATAGTACAGAAATTAGCCGAACAACTGAAAGGAAACATTTAAGTGTAAAGCGGCAACGAATGAATGATATTCACCCTTACATTAACTGATTTATAAGTTTATAATAGCAATTTAATGTATCTAAAGTTGCTAATACCAATTCTCTAAGAGGCTGCATAAAATCAGGCTTGGTAAGACTTGGGGCTTGAGCAACTGGTTCTATGCAACTTCACAGATAATCGGGATCAACCTCATAAATGCTGACTTTAATTATAAAATAAATTACTAAATAATTTATAAATATAAATTATTGTGACTTTTATCGGCTACACAAAAATGTGATAATAAAAGCAAATTATTAAATTACGAAAAATGTCATTAACTATATCTTCCACACCTCAAGGTTTTAGTGCATTTATTACTAATTTGGGAATCCGAGATACAACTGATGATTTTGTATTTATTAAATCATCAGTTCCTTGTGTTGCTGATGGAGTCTTCACTCAAAGTCTTTTCGCTGGTCCAAGTGTTACTATTAGCCGCGATAACTTAAAAGATTCACAAGCACAAGGAATTATCGTTATATCTAAGAATGCAAATGTAGCTAATGGTTCTGTTGGGATCGCTGACGCCCAAGAGGTTTTGCAATTGGTTGCAACTGAAACTGGAATTGCTGAACATAATATTGTGATAGCTTCTACAGGTGTAATTGGCAGACGTTACCCGATTGAAAAAATCCGAGCAGGTTTATTAGGATTGGGAAAAAAATTGACTGCTGCTGATTTTCATGCCGCAGCCCGTGGTATTATGACCACCGATACAGTAGCAAAACTAGCTACACGGCAAATAGGAAATGCCAAGCTGGTAGGAATTGCCAAAGGTGTCGGCATGATTGAGCCTAATATGGCTACCCTCCTAACTTTCTTTTTTACTGATGCTGCAATTTCTGCAAATAGCCTTCGTTTTATTTTTCGCTCTACTATAGATAAAACCTTTAACTGTCTGAGTGTAGACACTGACACTTCTACTAGTGACTCCGCCGTGATTTTAGCTAATGGAATAGCCGGTGAAGTTTCAGAACCAGATTTTGCCAGTGCATTGCAAGAAGTTGCACAAGAATTGGTGCTGAAAATTGCCCAAGATGCAGAAGGTGCTACCAAGATTATTCAGGTGACTGTAGATTCGGCGATTAACTATGCACAAGCTAAAACAGTAGCTAAAGCAATTGTGAATTCACCATTAGTAAAAACTGCCGTCTATGGAGCAGATCCGAATTGGGGACGAGTTGCTATGGCTATAGGCAAATGTGAAAATGAACAGCAGATAAATCCAGAACGAGTTATTATCAGTTTTGATAACGTGAAAGTTTATCCTAATAGCTTAACTAATGAAAATCTGGAACAGTTGCGGCAAATTATGTCCAAAGATAAAGTAGATATTCATGTTAGCCTCAATCTTGGCGAAGCTTCTGCAACTGTATGGGGTTGCGATCTTTCAGAGGGTTATATAGAAATAAATGGCAAATACTCAACTTGATTAACGATATTTTATTACTCTCGTGAGAGGATAATCAATGTATTGTCAGCTTAACCTACTAAGGGTATTTGATTGGGTTCAACAACGGTTACATGATTCCATGTAGATTATCTGCCAGATTTTTCTCTATACCCTGCCTAGCCAAAGTTTAACGTGAGTTTGACTAACCTCTCCCTGCCTTGAACTAAAGTTCAAATCTGTGCCTTTGGAACTCGGAGAGGGACGGTTTTACGTAGTAAAATCTCTTAGAGGTCTTTTAATTAAGCTAATTAGATGGACACTATATGAGCCGTCGAATTCACGTAAGAAGAACTTTGGCATCAGGCAAAAATGATGCTAGATGCTTCATATTCCGGGTAATTCCACGGGCATGATATTAGTCCTCATCTAGAGATGCATAAATGGCATAGGTACATCAATAGCTAAAAGTAAACCTCCACTTACCAATTGCTTTGTTAAAAAAGTTGACACAGGTAGTTTAAATGTATTATACTATAATACATTAAGGATGAGTTAGATTAAAAAGACTTCCTACCCAATACAGCACAGTGGAAATAAAATTACCATTTGTACGCAATTAGTTAATATTACAAAAAAACTTTTTCAAAATCTCATACTTCACCCAAAATAACTCGCTCAACGCTGCATAACTGACAAATATGGATTTTGACTATTTTAGAAGCAATGAAGGCACTCCTACAAATAATACCCGGCAAAGCTTGCTTGCTAGCGGTTGGCGACCGTTTAACCGAGAATTAGACTGGGAGTTTTTGTGGCAACTGTTATACAGTGACTCCCGCGAATTAACTCAAAAAAGTTTGAATTTAGCGAGTAATGTTGCTGATATTTTGGGACGAAATAATTATGCTTGGTGGGCTAATTTATTAAATATTGTATCTGATAATACCCGCTACGAAGTTGAAAAGTTTTGGAATTACATTACGCCAGATCCTCAATCACCAGATCATCGCTACAAAGATGTTTTGAGTACGGAAACGCCCATCGTCCAATTTGTCAGTCGTAGTAGCATTCCCATTGATTATGTTCTTAACCGACTGCAAGAAATTACTGTACTGCGAGTTTTACATGTATTGGGTAATCCCGATATTATTACTCAGTATTATTCAGAAAGAGATTTTTATTTTCCTATAGATAAATTTGTGAACTGGGAACGCTTAGACGTTATCAATACTGTTTATGCTTACTGGTCGAAGGATGACGTTTGGTTGCAAATTGACCCCTACGATCGCGGACGACGACAATATAGTTTAATGGCGAAAAATCTGGCACCACTAATTAACAAAGCGACTTACGACCTAGCAGTTATGCTAAGTGGATATCAAAGTCGTGTAGGCAAAGTTCATAGTCAATTTCCCATTCGTACATTTCCCGCAGATATCCAAAACTTTACTGATTCTGTACAGCAGGCGATTCTTAATCAAAACCAATTAGCGGTTGTTGTACATGGGCAACCAGGTACAGGTAAAACAGTCTGGACACAGGCAGTAGCAAAAGAAATTCTTGTACCTTTAGGATATGTAATTTTTATTTTAGATCATGATGCGATCGCTAACTTTGTCCCACCAACTTACATAGAGCGTATTTGTATCGTTATTAACGAAGCTGATAATCTAGCGCAAAATCGTGCTTCTGAGGTAGCGCAATACAATAACAAAACCGAACACATTTTGAGTTTACTGGATGGCACTTTGTATCAGAGTGTAATTGATGAGTCTGGTATTCAGATGCAGCAACGGTTAGTTGTTTTGATGACTTGTAACACTACTGAAAGATTAGATCCAGCCATGTTACGTAAGGGCAGGGTAGATTTAATATATGAGTTTACGCAACTATTTGTTTAAAGAAGGCTGTTATTGTTGAACTACACTACTTCCCCCTTCTTGCTCCCCATCTCAGTCGTGGCCTAAGTACCTTAAAATTACTATATTTCTGCTTTCAGCACTTTCACCTTTTCACCTGTTTTTCTGATCCAAGTTGATGCTCTTTGCGCCAAGCCTGGGGAGGTAAACCGTGATATTGGTGAAACTGATGGGAGAAATGAGACACATCCTGATAAGGGACTTCCAAGAAATAAATTATCTAAATAAACGTAGACGCGCAGCGGCTTGTTGTAGGTTACCACTCCAGACACAGAGAAGCCAGTGCCCCCTTGCGGTTAAGAGACTTGTCCCTTGCGCGTCTCCCTTAGGAGAAGCAACTGGCGCGACACAGAGAGAGGAGAAATTGAGAGGGTTTTTGCGTTAGTTTTGGGATATCTTTTATTTGGAAGTCCTTAACCCAATGCTTTCGCAATTTTTTCGACTGTCTGATTATCATTTTCGAGAAAAAAACGAGTTCCCGCCATCCGGCGTTTGACAATCCAGCAGTTTACAGTCTCTCCTGTCGCTTTACTACTCAGTTAGTTAAGTAAGCAGGAGAAGGAAAGTAACCAACTGCAAGAGCCACATCACACACCTTAGTCATTGGAGGACGAGACGACATGACTGGATTTGCCCCCTAGAATTCTCTGAAGAAATCGCCAGGGAAATTCCTGATGCCGACCTCAGAATCTTTGAAAACAGTGGTCATTTGATTCGGGCTGATGAGCCGGAAGCGCTCCGAGATGCGATCGCAGGGTTCCTGGTCTACAAGGGGTCGTCTCAGAAAACGGAAAACAAAGCACGTTAAGACCGCCGCGATGGGTATGACCGCAAGAGGCAACTGGTCAGTCAGCTTTGACACGCCTCAGCAAGATTTCGATCAACTCGTGTCATTCGCTTGACCGATAACGCATCTCCCAATCGGCTATACGTTCATATCCCTTCCCGGCTTCCGCGCTGCGGTGTGGTGGCTTACAGCCGATCTTGACAGTCGCTCGGTGCCGTGTCCAGATCCGAGCCAACTGACTCGCGCTAAGAAAGCGTGTTCACCGATGGTCTCGCGGTGTATTGCAACCCGTCAACGAGCAGAGCAACCATGCGGCGTGCCCCGGTTTCACCGCTACGGCTCTCAACAACTTCAACGGCACGCGCAGCGTGGAAGAAGGCGCGCGCGAGCCTGTCCGCCTCGCGCTCATCGGGCCAGACGAGCCAACCGGCACGTTCTCGGACGAGGACGGCCCAGTCGCGTGGTAATGTGGCGCGGCGTCGCTTCCAGCGCCGCCCCGCCGCCCCGTTTATTGGACATTTAGGAACCCACGCGGCAGAACACAGCGTTATCGGCCCGGCTCCCACGCCTGATTCCGCCGCGAAGCTGACGTGCGGGTTCCGACGGAACAGGTCGTCTTTGCCGCCGAACATGGCGCTGCAATTGGTGGCCAACTCGATTTTTGCCGGAACTGGAAACTGATCTCAGAACAAGGAAAACACACATGAACACACTAAATGAACAACGGCGGGTGGCGCTGGTGACGGGCGCCAACAAAGGTATCGGGCTCGAAACGGCGCGTCAACTGGCGCGCGATCACGGTTTTTCCGTTTTGCTGGGCGCCCGCGACGAAAAACGCGGCACCGATGCGGCGAACCAACTGCGAAACGAGGGACTCGATGTGCAGTTTCTTTTGCTCGACCCGACAAATCCGGCTTCGATTGAGCGCGCGCGAACCGAAGTCGAAGACAAGTTCGGGCGTTTGGATGTGCTGGTCAACAACGCCGGATTTGTGGTGCACGAGGATATGGCGCTCCCTGTCAGCGTGCCGACATCTGCACTACGCGACACCTACGACCTCAACGTGTTCGCGGTTCATTCGGTCACTCAAGCGTTCTGGCCGCTTTTGGAGAAATCGGACGCCGCTCGTTTAGTGAATGTGTCGTCGGCTATAGGTTCGCTTTCGCTGGTCCGCGATTTCGAGGGGCCGGTGAAAGACATCAAGCTCATCGCCTACGCTTCGAGCAAAGCCGCTCTCAACATGATGACGGTTCATTATGCGTGGCAATGGCGAGACACCCGGCACAAGGCCAACGTGCTTCATCCGGGCAATGTCAAAACCGACCCCAACCCAAACGGCGAGATTTCGGTCGAAGAAGGCGCCAAAACAAGCGTTGAAATGGCCACCATCGGAAACGACGGGCCAACCGGCCAATTCTTTCATCTGGGCCAGCAATTGCCCTGGTAAAAGCAATCACTGCCGACGCGGTTTGCAAGGCGACTCGATTCGAGATTTGTGGCACGGCGGCGCAACGGGAAGAAGCCGGAAATTAACCGGACACTTGCCTCACAAACCGTGCTGGGCGGCGTCGGGCTGCCCGAAGACGTTGGCGGCGTGGTAGCTTTGCTCTTGTCGGACGAGATGCGCTGGGTCAACGGCCAGCGCATCGAAGTGAAAGGCGGAACCTACTTGTAACCTACTTAAACGGTGCTCTGTCTACCTCTGGCAAACAGCGCCGTTGCTGACTCAGGAGAAACTATCATGCGTATTTTTGTAACTGGAGCCACAGGCTTCATCGGTTCAGCCATCGTTCCCGAACTGCTCGGCACGGGGCATTAGGTGCTGGGTTTCGCACAGATGCTTGAGTTTCTACGTCAAGCAGTAGACCGCAACTATGGGGTAGCCTGGGAAGTTTATCTGAATTAGCCTGGCTTGGGTCGATTTTAAGCGAGGAATTCATAAGCTCACTTTATGATTCATTCTTCGCAATCACCCTTTGTGGATTTCCCAAAAAACGGTATCATACACTACTATTTTTGAGCGATCGCAAAAGTTTTCGGTCTACTGAAAGTAATTTATTGATGATAATCGGCTTTGATAAAGTCGAAAACTTCTTTTAATTGGAGAATGGGAAAGATTGACTTAGGAGGGATTATGGCTTCTCTACCAGAGGCTTTGCCAACGCCAAAAAATGAAGCTTTGATACTTGATGACGGAGTTCAAAAACTCGTTAACGGAGTTCAAAAACTCGTTCACGGAGCTAAAAGACTCGTTCACGAGTATCAAAGACTCGTTCACGGAGCTAAAAGACTCGTTCATGAGTATCAAAGACTCGTTAACGGAGCTAAAAGACTCGTTCACGAGTATCAAAGACTCGTTAACGGAGCTAAAAGACTCGTTCACGAGTATCAAAGACTCGTTAACGGAGCTAAAAGACTCGTTCATGAGTATCAAAGACTCGTTAACGGAGCTAATTGGTGCTTCAACTTTTAAGATTTCTACTGCTGTTGCTTTTGTTGCCGCAGCAGCAGGGGTAAAAGTTGCCAAGCATGGCAGGAGAAACTGATGTTTTAGCAGTTTGTGTCAAAGGTATTGATTTAAGATTACAGGTAATGAAAAACTAGATTTGTGGAGAATTAATTTTCCCCTGCTATCAAGGAGTAATAATGGTTTTAAGTCAATATCAACGTGCTGTAGGCGTATTTACTCATCGTCGAGATGCAGAACAGGCACTATATGAATTGAGAGATTCTGGCTTGGCGATGGAAAAAGTATCTGTAGTTGTACAGAATTTAGACCGCAATCATGAAATTGCCGATGATCAAATTAAAGAGCGCACTGGTGATAAAGCTGACGAAGGTGCAACAGTAGGAGGGCTTTCAGGGGGCGCTGTTGGTGGGTTGACTGGTTTATTAGTAGGTCTTGGTACTTTGGCAATCCCCGGAGTTGGGCCAATAATGCTGGCTGGGGCAGCCGCAACTGCTTTGGTTACAACCCTTGTTGGCGCAAGTATTGGTGCTGCTACTGGAACTTTTGCTGGTGCATTAGTTGGTTGGGGAATATCGGAAGAACAAGCTAGAGCATATAACCAGCGAGTAGAGTATGGACATTATTTAATAATCGTGGATTGTACATCTTTGGAAATTGCTACAGTAGAAGCAATTCTACGGCGTTGGGGTATTGAAGAGTTTGGCATTTACGAGCATTTCAACAGTGAGCAATCACCTACAAATTATCTGACCACGACAACTTCCGCTACTACTATTCCTAATAAAAGTGGGATTTTGACCAAGTATGCTATTAGTTACTTTGATAATATAGATAATGCTGAAGCGGCAATTAATGATATGTATGTCGCAGGTTTTCCAGCAAATCAGATTTCCTTAATTAGCAAAGACTTTTCTCAATTGATTGGGTCAATAGATGTTAATTTAAGTGAGCGCTTTGACGCTATGAGGCTAGGAATAGGAGATGAGTGGGCACGCTTTTACAACGAGCAAATTGCTCAAGGCAATTACATACTCATCGTTAGTGGTACAGACAATGAGCTTGAGCAGGTTAGCTTGATTCTGGGCAATTATGGAGTTCAGGAATGTCAAATTTATGACCCTATGTTAATTCGTTCTTAAAAAGGAGTACTGGAAAATTTAACAGTTTTGTCAGAGCAAACAAATATACAGCTATACTTTCAAAATCTTACTGTTTTTAGCTGTATCTGTTACAGCTTATAACTTAGGCATAAAGACAAGTATTTCAAGCGTGTCCGAAGTAGAGTAATTAATAATATTCCACCCGGAAACCGGGCGAATATATGGCTAATACCAATTATCTATGAGGTTATATAGAACAAGGGGCTTAAGCCCCTTGTCTTACCAAGCCTGATTTTGTGGAGTTTCACAAAGAATTGGTATAAGCAATAGTGCTGGCTAAATTACTTGATCTAAATCTTCTCAGAAATTTAGAAATGTAATTAATAGCCTTCTATTGTAAAACCAGCAGATTGAACTATCTGCTTAATTGTTTCTTCAGAAGCCGCAGCGTCTACAGTTACAGTTTTTGCATTAACGTCCACATCTACTTTGGCATCAGATTCCATAGTCAAAATAGATTTAGTTATTTTTTTGGCGCAGTCATCACCTTTGATATCCGGAACTTTCAATTTAATCGCCATTATTTACCTCATTACGTCCACTGGAATTTCTATTTCACAAATATAATAACAGTTAATATAGGGAATGTAAATCTTACTATAGTGAGGGAATTGGGTATCCAAAAGATAGTAATAAATAATAGCTATACTTAAATAGTCATTGAAACAATTTGTATGCGTGAAATTAAATAAAATGGCAAAACATATAAAGTAATTTATGAAAATCTACTTAGTCCTACTAACTTCTAAAAACCCGCTTTTTTAGTTTATTATGAAGGCTCCACTACTGATTGCAAATTCTCCTATAGGCGTTCCTGTTCGACACAGTTGTTCAGGCAACACTATTTGAACATACAAACGTTTATACGTAAGTCACAAAACTTTTTATCTATAGTTTTTAACTTATTTTTATGCACCAGGTACTTCTGCCTAACGTTCAAAGCATATATATATCCAAAAAGCAGCTGTCTTATGGCATATATCTACTGTGGGCTTGATAACAAAAACCTTCAGTGACGCAGTTGTGGCAGGAGTGTTGGACGGTTGACCCCTATGGTTTTCAGTGGATGTCGTTATCCACTTCCTTATTCTGCTTTGTTGGATTGAGGAAAGGGACTGCTGCGATTTACTTGAAAATAGGGCGATTGCAAAGAAAGCGGGATGATTTAGCAACTTCCAAAATTCCCCTCTGCCTCACGGCAGTTGCTACAACGCGGGGAACCCGCGCAACGCATTGCCTCCCCTGCAACGCCGAAAATAGTATAGGATATCAGGCTACCTATTTTTTTTGAGTTCCTGCATACTTCTCACGACCTTTGTTACTAAACTTCTGGGTGTAAATCTGACGCTCTCAGTCAATATCTTATTTCTCATCCCAGGAACGACAACAGTTTTGTTTGTCATTAAGCCGCGATAACCAATCTTAGCAACAGTTTCCGTCTCCATCATTCTCTTAATGTGAGCAATCTTTGAATCTTCCATTCCAGCTATTTGTTGAAATTCCGATGCTGGTGGCCCTGGACAAAGAACTGTCACGCTGACACCTGTGCCCTCTAATTCATTAGCGATCGCTTCTGAAAATGATAAGACATAGGCTTTAGTAGCGAAATAAACTGCCATTAAAGGCCCTGGTTGAAAAGCAGCAGATGAGGCCACGTTTAATATTTTTCCATAGTTTTGCTCGATCATATCCTTGAGAAATAACTTAGTTAAATGAGTCAGACTCCCTATATTTAGCTGTAGCATTTTCAGTTCAATGGTGAGGTCTGTTTCGTTAAATGCTCCATAAGTACTAAAACCAGCATTGTTAATCAGCACATCAATTTTGATGGATGCTTGCTGTAGTTCTGTGAAAATTTCTTCTGGGGATGTTGGGATAGATAAATCCTTAGCAAAAATTTTCACAAAAATGCCAAACTTTTGCGGAAATTCATCTATAATTTCATTAAGTTTTTCTTCATTATTATCCACTAACACCAGATTATAACTATGACGAGCAAAAATCTGGGTTAATTGATAGCCGATCCCACTAGCCGCTCCTGTAATTAGAGCAGTTTTTTTTCGCCGACTTTCAGATGCTTGATTCATGTTACAAAAATGACTAATTTGAGTTAATGAATTTAACTTTTATAAAAGTAGCTACAGCAATATATAATATTTGCTGTAGCTATTTTTATGGTGACAAAGAATGATGCTATCCACCTGAAATGAGTATGTTTAATCCAGCATATTAAGCGCAAATATAAAAATCTGTATCCATATAAACAAGAGCAAGAATATTTCATATCGTCATCAATGCCACAGCATGATTCCGTTGCTATAACTGACGTGCAAGCAGCACAAGAGCGGATTTTGGAGATTGCCCACCGCACACCCGTGCTGACTTCTAGAATTGTTAATGATCGCACTAATAGTCAAGTGTTCTTTAAGTGCGAAAACTTTCAACGCACTGGGGCATTTAAATTTAGAGGGGCCTACAATGCTCTAGCCCAACTATCGATAGCACAAAAACAAACAGGCGTTCTCACCTATTCATCAGGAAATCATGCCCAAGCGATCGCCTTAGCTGGACAATTACTAAATATTCCCACCACCATTGTCATGCCTGATGATGCTCCCGCTGTTAAGCAAACTGCTACTCGTAGCTATGGTGCAGAGGTAATTTTGTACAATCGCCAAGAAACAAACCGGGAAGAATTAGCCCAAAATCTAGCACAGGAGCGCTCTTTGACACTCATTCCCCCTTACGATCATCCCCATGTAGTCGCCGGACAGGGGACAACTGCTTTAGAACTGATCCAAGAAGTTGGTCAATTGGACTTACTATTAGTTTGTTGTGGCGGTGGCGGATTACTTTCCGGTTGTGCGATCGCAGCCAAAGCATTGTTACCCAATTGTAAAGTAATCGGGGTAGAACCAGCACTTGCCGACGATGCTACCCGCTCTTTTCACACCAAAACGCTGCAAACCGTCAAGAATCCTGATACCATCGCTGATGGTGCCCGGACTCCTAGCCTTGGTCGAATTACTTTCCCCTTAGTGCTGCATTACGTCGATGATATGGTAACGGTATCTGAAGAAGCGATTCTTCGCACCATGTTTTTCTTGTGGGAACGTCTGAAAATTGTAGTTGAACCCACTGGAGTACTTGCAGCAGCAGCCTTACTCGAAGGTGTGGTGACAGCACCAGAAGCGAGGATTGGTGTGATCATTAGCGGTGGAAATGTAGATTTGGCGCAAGTTGGTAAATTGTTTTCTGTAGGATTGTATTGAACCGAGTGTGCACTGCCCAATTTATCAAGTGTCTGTTAACTCAGAAAGCAGAGCGTGGTTTCTATTTTTACGATCTAAATGGTCATAACCTGGAAATATTAATCTGTGCATAGATTTTTGGTTGACACATCTTATGCTAAATTACCCGCTTTTGCCAAGAGGGAATTTGAATGATAAACTCTGCGCCCTGTCCAGGCGCAGAAATGCACTCTATTGTACCGTGATGTTTGTCTACTACGATTTGATAAGTGATTGATAATCCTAAACCAGTACCTTGTCCTACAGGTTTAGTAGTGAAAAAAGGATCAAATATTTTTTGTCTAACACTATCACTCATACCTACCCCATTATCCTTAATGGAAATGACGACTAAATCAGGATTGACTATTTGGGTACGAATTGCGATCGCGCTAGAATTGCTCATAATTTCCTCTGCTTTTCTTTCCTTATTTAACTTTTCCAAAGCATCAATCGCATTATTCATAATATTCATAAATACCTGATTTAGTTGCCCAGGATAACATTCTATTTTTTGCAAATTACCGTAATTTTTGATAATCTCAATTGCAGGCTTACCTGGTTTGGCTTGGAGACGGCTTTGCAAAATTAATAAGGTACTCTCAATTCCCTCATGAATGTTAACAGGTTTCATGTCAGCCTCATCTAACCGAGAGAAATTACGCAATGTCAGCACAATCTCCTCAATACGTTGCGTGCCAATTCTCATAGAAGATAAAATTTTAGGGATATCTTCTTTAATAAAATCAACATCAAAATTTTCTAAAAAATTTTTAATTTCTGGTGCAACATCAGGATAGGAATTTTGATAAATATTAATTAAATTAAGTAAATCTTGTGTGTAATCCTCAATGTGATCTAAGTTACCATGAATAAAACTTACAGGGTTATTAATTTCATGAGCAATACCAGCAATCATTTGCCCAAGACTGGACATTTTTTCTGTCTGAATAAGCTGGCTTTGAGTTATTTTTAATTCGTGTAATGTTTGCTTTAATCGCACATTATTTTCATTTAATTCCCTAGTTCTTTCCTGTATCTTATCTTCTAAGTTGGCGTAGAATCGGGCATTTTCTAAAGAAATAGCTGCTTGTGAAAACAGGAGTTTTAATATTCGTATTCTATCCGAAGTAAATGCTCCCACTGTTAAATTATTTTCTAAATAAAGTAAACCAATTAATTTGCCTTGATTAACGATACAAGTACACATGAGCGATTTAATTTGATGGTCAATAATATACGGATCTATCATAAAACTTCCTTCTTTAGTGGCATCAGATAAAACTACATCTGTTTGGGTTTTTGTGACATAATTGATTACAGATATAGGTAATTGCTGATAACTTTCTAATGGTATAAATTGACCAACAATTAAATCACCTTCAGCTACACTTGCTTGAGCTTCAATAAATAATTTTCCTCCTTTATCTAGAAGCAAAATACCAGTCTGAGCGCCAGCATTCTCAATCACAATTTCCATTAATTTTTCTAGCAAATTTTCCAGTAAAATTACTTCTGATAAAGCTTGTGATGCTTTAATAACTGTGAGTAAATCTAGTCCACTTGACTTTTCATTGATAGTGGAAATAGTAATAGTATTACTTGTAAACCCTACTTGAGAGTGCGTGGAAATTTTAGCAATTAATTCTGGGTATTTTAATTCCAAATCCTTAAATTTAGCACCTGCTCCCCAACGACGATAACCATAATGTGCCTTTGTCATGTATAGTGAAGCAAATTCATTTCTTCCTAGACTGAGATAAAATTCTGCCGCACATTCATAAGCTAGCGCCTCTTCATGAATATATCCAGAATTATGAGCGCCTTTAATTGCACAATCATAGTGTTTCATCGCTACTAATGCTTGTCCTAAAACTCGTGCTTTTTCTGCTTCTACTAGTTCATATTTGTGCTGATTATTTACAGGTGCATGAGCCGCCCATTCCTTTAATTGTTTTTGATTATCTTGCACTTTCTCCATAGCAGTTTTTATATCTGTTTGGAAAGTAGTATTTAAACACAGAGCCAACAATGCTAGAGAATAATAAAACTTATATTGAGGTAGATAAGCAGTCCCACTAGCTGCAACTTCATACTGTTGTGCTAATTGAGCGTTTTTAACAGACTGACCATAATCTTTAAAGAAATAACTTAAAATACTTTTGGCAAGATAAGCATAAAAGATGGCTGTAATATTTCCTGCCATTCTCTGCATTACTGATTGATTAAAACTCTCACCTTCTAAGTAAAATTTATTTTCCTGTCCTTGAACTAGTTCAATTACCATCTGTTTTAAGATAAGCAAACAAACAGTAAAATGTTCTTGCTGTATTTTGTGTGCTAAATTAATATATTGTTCTAGTTTTTTTTCCAGAATATCTAAATTTTCTCCAGCCCATAAAGGATGCCAACAAACTAATAAGCCATTGTAACCCACATACTCAATATCCCCTGTATCTAAACCACTCTGAACACCATCTTGTAAAGGTTCTATAGTTGCTTGAATATGTTCTTTCCAATGTCTAACAAAAATATTAAATAATCCATACACTTTAGATTTAATTTCTCTAGCGTTGAATTGCTCTAAAATCTGCAAAGATAATTTACCAAATCGATATCCTGATTCAATATCCTTAAGAGGCCCACATAAAATTAGCCCATAAAAACCATAGGCATAAGCTGCAAAAGATGAATTGCCATACTGCACACATAAATGAACCATCGTAAAAGCAATCAGTGGTAAAAGTGCAGGATCTGCTAAATAAGCGGGAGGCATGGCTGTCATTAGTATCCTCATCGCAGCTAGCTTATGAGCATCAGTCATTTCTGGCAGATTGACTAATTCTTCAATTGTTAGCTCTGCTGGTGGAGTTTGAGACAATGAAACTCCCAGTATCTCTAGCACCTGCAAATCTAAATCTAATGCTTCTCGCATTCGATTTTGAGCCACATAAAACTGAATCTTTTTCTCATATACTTTAACAGCATCAAGAATAGTTTTACTGTTACTTTTAACACTGATAAATAATGCTTCCGCCTGCTCAAAATTTGTATTTAAATATTCTGCTTCTACGGTTTCTACATGAAGAGCAAGAGTTAATTCATAATAATTTTGCCAACAATCAACTGCAAGTAAACTTAGACCTTTTCTAAAAAATTTTACAGCAGATTCGTAAGCAGCAGAATCCTTAGCTTTACGTCCAGAAATAAGATTTAACTCAGCTAGTTTATATCTTTCTTTTAGATAAAAAATTAGTTCAGTACCGATATTTAACTGGTTAACAATATCGAATATTTTTTGTTCGAGTAAACTTTCGTCAATATTCTTTAATAGCAGCCTACCAATATTTAAGTGAATCTCCTTTTTCTGCTCATCGGGTATCAACGCATAAGCTGCTTGTTGCACACGATCATGAAGAAACTTATAATCAATTACAAAAATATCAACATTATCTAATAGCTGTGGTAGTTTATAACTATCACTTAAAGGTATAACTAAACCAGCTTGTAGTGCTTCCCAAATATCTAATGCTGTGTCATTATCAGATTTTTCGTTAACACAAGAGAGTATATTTAAATTAAATCGATTGCCAATACAGGCAGCTATTTTTAAAATATTTTGTGTAGTGTTTTTGAGTTTTTGAATTTTACCTATCATTAATTCAACAACATTATCAGTAATTCCTAGTATTTGAATGTGTTGAATATTCCATTGCCATTGACCAGTAACAAAGTTAAAATAAAGTAGATTTTCTTGATGAATAAATTTGATTAATTGATTGATAAAAAACGGATTGCCAGCAGTTTTATTGAAAATTAATTTTGCTAATTCTTTAGAGTTCTCTAAACTAGATTTTAGTGTGTCGCTAACTAATTGAGAAACATCAGCAATTTTTAGATTTTGACAATGAATAATCTTGACAGAGCTACTATTTTTTTCAATTTCCTGCAAAACTAACATTAAAGGATGACTAATATCAACTTCATTATCTCGATAAGCTCCGATTATCAATAAATATTGAATCTCAGTATCTGTAGCTAATAACTGAATTAATTTTAATGAAGCTAAATCTGCCCATTGTAAATCATCTAGAAATACAACTAATGGATGGTCTTTTTGAGCAAACAAATTGATAAACTTTTGAAAAACCAAGTTGAAGCGATTTTGTGCTTCTGCTGAAGCTAGTTGTGCTACTTCTGGTTGTTTACCAATAATCAGTTCTAGTTCAGGAATAACATCAATAATAATTTGAGCATTTGGAACTAAAGCCTCTAAAAGTTTTATTTTCCAATTTGCTAGTTGTACTTCACTTTCTGTCAGTAATTGCTGCATTAACTCTTGAAATGCTTGAATTAGGGAAGCATAAGGAATATTGCGCTGAAATTGCTCAAATTTCCCAGCAATAAAATAGCCTCTGTTTTTAATAACAGGTTTATGGATTTCATTTACTAATGCTGATTTACCAATTCCCGAATAACCCGCAACTAATATTAATTCTTTATTTCCTTGATTAATTTTTTCAAAAGCAGTCATTAAGATATCTATTTCTGCTTCTCGTCCATACAACTTTTCGGGAATTTGTAGTTGGCTAGACTGATCTTGCTGACCAATGGAAAATTCGATTATAGAATTAGTTTGCTCTAACTGATTGAGACAGTTTTCTAAATCAGCTTTAATCCCAAAAGCACTTTGATATCTTTCCTCAGCAGTTTTGCTGAGTAATTTCATAATAATTGCAGAAATTACTTGAGGGATTTCTGGGATTAACTGATCTACTGTTGTAGGTTGTTTGGCAATATGACAATGAACTAACTCCATTGGATCAATTACTTGAAACGGTAACTGACCTGTGAGCATTTCATAAAAAGTTACACCCAACGAATAGAAGTCTGTACGATAATCAACTGTTCGGTTCATTCTTCCTGTTTGCTGTGGAGACATATAGGCTAGAGTTCCTTCAAGCAAATCAGGATTACTGAGTTTGGGTTTTTCTTGAAAAAGCAGTGATGAGATAGAAAAATCAATAATTTTAACTTGATGATTTTCTAAATTAACAATAATATTTTGTGGTTTAATATCTTTATGAATAATATAATTTTGGTGTAATTCACCTAAAGCTTGGGTAATTTTAATGCCTATATTGAGAAAATCAAGTAACTCTATTTTTTCTGACTGGATAATTTTGGAGAGGGAAGTACCATCAAAGTTTTCTAACACAATGGCAAAACCATTGTTATATTTTTCTAGACTATGAACTTTAATAACTCCTGGGATATCTAAATTTTTTAGCAGTTCATATTCATGTTTGAATGCCGCTATATCTTTTAGCTCAGGGTATTCTGTTTTTAAAAGTTTAATAACTACTAGTTTACTATCTTTATTTCTACTGGCTCGATAAACAGTAGTTTTGGTTCCTTCATAAATTAATTCTAAAATTTGGTAATTAGATAATGCAATCATTTGTTATATTAAGAATTGAAGCGTTTTTTAAATTGGGTAAATGATGATTTTATTATTTATATAATAAATATATTTTTAAAGTCTGGATAAAATCAACTTTAAAAATGTATAGAACCACCAAATAATATAGGTTTTTTCAACCTAAATAATGCTAAATTCTGTTGAATTTATCAAAATCCACATGATTAATTTGAATATACCTTTATAACCAAGAATCCCACTCACCAATAATTTCTTTGGTGTATTTTATATGGAAGTATTGGTGTAGAATAGCTCGTGTTGCTTGCATTGCAGACATTACTGTAGCTTCCACGCAACCAGAATTGTAACCGTTGTTAATCCAGTCGCCAGTTAGGTAAAGGTTATCAAACCCAGATTCATCAGTTTTGAGTCGATACTTGGTACTTCCAGGTACAGAAAGTACATAGCGTTCTGATGGGTTAATGTTAATTCGCCAGTATTGAGCTTTAAAGCGTTCTACTCCCTGACGGTTTTGAAAATCTACTAGTAAATCCCAATTCAAACCTTGGGGATTTTTGGGGTGAGTAGGATTAGCCCAAAGGTGTCCAATGTAATTGTTGAGGAAGTGAATTGCTTGTTGCTCTACTTTTTTTTGGGCTTTAGCTGGAAAATCATATTCTGTGTGGGGAGGAATACCTGGATCTGCAATGACGCCGGTGAAATAAGCTACAGTGTAAGGATAATGCTTAGAAGGCCAATTTTCTCGTACTATTAACTCGCTCATATCTGCATAAACATCAAGTGGTTCAATATAAGCTCCTAGCACATGACTAGATTTTTGCCATCCCAATTGTGGTAAGGTAGGCTTAAGCCATATTTGTCCGCCTTGAGTAGTTACTGTCTTAACTTGAGTTAACATATCGTGCCATTTTTGATGCACTGGATTTTTTTTGGCATGGAGCAATTCACTGCAAATAGAGGGTAAGGCGGCTATAGAAATTCCCAGCAATACAATATCGAAATCATCGCCTTTGGTGAGGGTGATTTTGTCTACATCCTGCCAAGGTGTCCAATATGACTCAAGGTTAATTTCTTGGTCTTGGAGTTTTTGGGCTTCTTCATCGACAATCTGATCATAAAGAGGTTCATTAGGCCAGCAGCGAATGTCTTTAACTTTGATGAGTGGTTGATATTCTTGCTCTAGGTTTTTTAAATTTACTTGGCGAGCCAAAGTGATACTTGCAATTGATTGCTGATCTTTATCCAAGTGCAACTGCTTGGCAACATGGAAGAACTTAAATTTTACACCACGACGCTTTAGCACTTCATATAGTGGAGTGATCACTACCTCCGCCATCCCTGATTGCATTTTCCACATGATTGCGCCATTGTATTTGAACAATATAGTGGTGAGGATACGGATAGCTGTTCCTGCTGCTAGTTGCGGTTCATTGGTATTGCCTTCTGGAAAACCATACACTAAATCGTATAAGACACGAATAAATGCTGATTTAACACTTGATTCCCTAGCTCCGTGTTTTCGTAGCCAGTCTCTGTAGTTATACTCATCTAAACTGTCTAAGGAGCGAAAATGAATTACCTCATCTACAAATAAACCCCGGATGTTTGCTAATGCTAGGTCAATGAGTGTTAAACGCCAAAAGATGTCAGGATTTTGCCCACTTTTAGATTCTATCTGAGGGATCAAATGTTCTTTAAAACGGTCTATTAGCTTAAGAATTAACTGCTGATGTTCACGTCTTTGAGTTTTGGTATTTTCAGGCAGTGATTGAGCTAGGTTGTAGGCAAGTTTTAAGAACATTCCTTCAGAATTCAAGTCTAGGTCTTGGAAGATATCGCCAATGTATTGGTTGATATTGTTAAGCCATTTTCCCCAAAAACTAGGTTCTTGGAAAAATAACTGAATCAACTGGCTAGGAAATTGCAAGAGACTACTATCTGATAAAAATTCCATTATCTCTTTGCCTAATGCTATTTGTTTGGCAAGAGATACTGAGGAACTTTTGTAAAGATGAAACTGGTCGTAATTCTCAATTTCTGCGTAAGTCTGAATGACGAATTTGATGGTGGTGCAAATATATTCCCAAAGAGAAGAAATACCGCCACCTTCCCAAGGAACTAAAGAATTGGTAGGGAAGTTAAAAGGCAGAGTTACCCAATTTTGATTGATGTATTCTTCTAAGACAATGAAACTGTGGGGTTTGAATGCGTCTTCTATGGTGCTGAAAGGCCCGTTGCCACCAAGTTCGTCGTAGCATTGCTTGAGTAGACGAAAGGCATTTTCGTAGAATCCAAAAAAAATGTGCAGTCCATGTTCTTCAATGCGGTAGTCTGGCTCATAATTAGGTGCATGGGGTTTGATATTGCGTCCAGTTGCACATTTACCACCTAAACGCCAACCTGTTTGATAAATAGTAATGTCGTAGAGACTATCCCACCCTGGTTGACTGGTTAATTCATAGGCGGTTGTTAATGATGCCATTCCACCGCCTAAGATAGCGATCTTTTTTGGCTTAAAGGTTTCGGACATGTTTGTTTTTCTTTGCGTGGTAAGGGTGAAGAAGGAAGCAGAAGACAGAGGAGATAATTTAATCAGTACGGGCGAAACGTTAGCTATCCGCTAACAGCATTCACTAATTTTTCTGTAGTGCTTGCCAAACGGTTTGCCCATCTTTGAGGGTGAAGTCGAAATGCAGCACAAAACCAAGCTTTACCGGGATATTTACTGATTCGCTACCTGCGGAATAACCTTTATCTAGTCCTAAGTCTTGGACGACTGGTTGACTAGCGAAATTATTGATTTTTAATTGAAATTGATCGCCAAAACTATTAAAGCCAAAGAGTTTACCGCCATAGAAGGTTTGTAGTTGCATGGGGGATTCAATCAGTGCTTGATAGCAGGCTTTTTTGCTGTTTTCTACGTCGCGGATTTGTTTGAGGGTAACGAGAGGGACAACTTTGTTTAGAAGATATTCAAGAAGATTAAAGGGCAACTGTAAGCCAGGAATGGCAATCTCGTTATTGTTAAATAATAAGCTAGCGATCGCTGTTGTTGCTTCTTCAAAAGTGTCCCATGTTTTGATAGCTTGATGTTTAGCCCCTGTACTAATGCGTTGAACCTCCAGCAACCGTGCATCTAGAGATTGACTTATCGGAGAAAATTCTTTAAATACTAAGGTGTCTACGGTTAATAAATCCGGTTCTTGATTTAAGTCAGGAATCTGAAATGTGCCAAGTTGTTTAAAGAAGCCGTAGACTTCTCTACCAGAAACTAGGATCGGACAATTATTTACGTACAAGTAAGGCATGAACCAAGCTAGGCGTTCGGCAATGAATAAAGGCCCGACTCTTTTACCTACCACTGTTAACATCCAAAAGATGGCTTCTTCTTCATGCACAGTTCCTTTGCCATAGTCGGGGGGATAAATAGAACTTAAAGAATCTATCTTGTTGAACGTCAAGATGAGATAGTTCATCGCTGGGCGATATTCAATCTCTCCGTTATTAGGATCATTGAGATATTTATCACACACCTCTTGCAACTTCGCCATTGAACCTTCAACGACAAAGCCATACATTTTTGTCCCTTTGATTTCGTAGGGTTGATTAAACGCCTGTCCATCTGCTCGTTCTATATATTTGGGATATGGTGATTTGTTACCACCTCCGCAAAAGTAATTTTTGAAAAAACTACTCATATCTTGTTCCATATTTTTGCCTTTTACCGCTAAATCTTGGAACAATTGATCTGGTTTTTGTTGTATTTGGGTAAGGTAATTTGTGAGTTTTTGGGGTTCTTGAAGTAGGGCAGTAAATTCACTAACAGCGCCTAAAGCCGTATGGAAACTTGTTTGCATTGTCTGCAAAGGGTTGTTGTTGTTCATAGGGTCTTGCTAATTTACTATGTTTTTTTTATACGAAATTAGTGTTTATTCATATGTACAGAGATATGAGAATATTAGATACCTCTGTGTTTCTGTACTATTGTGTCAAAGGAGTTTTAATTTGTCCTTACTAAAACCCGATAATCTGTTAAATAAATGACAATCATTCTTCAGCAGAGGGTCTTGTTTGAAGTGTTCCCTTTACACTGGCTTTTCTAACAAATTGCTCAGACAGCGAATCTTGGCACAAGGTTTACCACCAACGCGACTAGTGTCAATCCAATAGCCAATGTCAAGAGGGCTTTCGATATTCTTGGGGGGTTCGATGGTTTGGGGCGATTGGCTACGGCATTAGGGGAGAAGGCGCGATCGCACGGATGCATTTGCCCAAAGTAAAACTTAATCAAGTGCTATAACTGACATTTATAGTCTAAAAGTTGTGTTGATGATCAAGTAGCGATCGCTTACTTACCACAAAAATTTGGTTAAAAAAGCAGGAACATCAGGGTTTTTGCGAATAATATTTACATATGTTAATATTGTTAATTTTGTTTAAGTACACATATTCAGTATGGTTGCCATAAAGACTGTTCTCAAAGATTCAGAGCAAATCACTCGGTTGTTTTCTCATCTCGAATTTGATGGAAAGAAACTCAATCATCAACCGGGTAGCATATTGGGGAGTACTGCATTGATTGCGGGAACCACCGTTGGGGCTGGGATTCTCGCCTTACCAGCTGTTACCCTGCCGTCTGGTATTGTGCCATCCACATCTGGGCTGATTGCTGTTTGGCTCTACGCTTTAGTTTCAGGGTTATTGGTTGCAGAAGTGATCTTAAACACGATGCGAACACAAGGGTGTCCGAGTATAGGTTTTTTGGGAGTTGTTGAGAAGATCCTTGGTAAGCTGGGAGGGCGAATTGCTGGCGGCGCATATTTATTTATGCACTATGCTCTCTTAGTGGCATACATCACTGAAGGTGGAGAGATTTTAGTATCTGCGGCGGCAAAAGTCTGGGATATGCAGATATTGCCGAAGTGGTTGGGCACAACGACTTTCACGCTCTTATTTGGTGGCATTATGTATCTTGGGCAAGAAAAGTTTATTGAGAAATTAAATAGTGCCTTTGTCGGAATTGTTATCGTTTCCTTCTTGGGACTATTGTTTCTGGTAGGAGGGCACATTCAGAGTGCCCAACTATTATTTCAGAATTGGAGTGCCCTTGGTAGTGCTATTTCAGTAATGTCTGTGGCGCTATTTTTCCAAAACGTTGTGCCAGTGGTTGTGACGCAACTCGAAGGGGATGCCCACAAAATTCGTCAGTCCATCTTTATTGGTTCTGTGATTCCTCTAATTATGTTCTTGGCGTGGAATGCCGTAATTTTAGGAAGCGTCAGTCCTGATATGCTACATGATACATCTGATGGTAGAACCGTTTTTGACCCGTTGCAAATTCTCCGAACAGGTGGTGTGGGGGAATGGTTAGGAGTGCTAGCATCCATTTTTTCAGAGTTTGCGATCGTCACATCATTCATTGGATTTGTATACGGGTTGCTGGATGTATTCAAAGATATTTTCCTAATTACACAGGGCAAACTTTTTAGTCGCCTATCCCTCTATTCCCTGGTTCTTTTCCCTCCTATGACTCTGGGAACACTCAATCCCACCATCTTTTTTACTGCCTTAGATTACACTGGAACATTTAGTATCTCAGTTCTCGGTGGAATTATTCCGGCGTTAATGAGTTGGAAGCAACGTCAAGAACAAGAAAACTCAGATAGTATAAATCAATCACTCGTTCCTGGTGGGAAGGTGACACTTATGGTGATGATTGGAGTGGCATTAGCCATGATGGGAAGACAAATTCTGGCAATTGCCACACAGTCAAACCATCAATGAAATTTTATGTTACACAAACAGCGATAATTGTAGTATAAAGATGACAAACACAATCAAATGAGTGATTCTCGCCTCGTCAAAATCAGCAAATATCTCAGTAAATATCTGCGACATACACCGGATGCAATTGGAATTAAACTCGCTCCTGCTGGTTGGGTTGCTGTTGATGAACTACTTACTGCTTGTGCTAAAAACAAGTTTCCGATTAATCGTCAGGAATTAGAGGCGGTAGTTGAATCCAACGAGAAACAACGGTTTTCTTTTGATTCTACAGGGACTCTGATTCGTGCAAACCAAGGACATAGTGTAAAAGTCGATTTACAATTAGAATCTGTTGTACCCCCAGATGAGCTTTATCACGGCACGGGACACAAATCTGTAAAGGCTATTATGCAAACAGGACTTTGCAAAATGTTACGACATCATGTCCATTTATCGCAGGATATTGCAACAGCACAAACTGTTGGTACAAGACATGGAAAAGCTGTAGTTTTTGTTGTATATGCTGCGGCAATGCATCAGGCGGGTTACATTTTCTATTGTTCTGCTAATGGTGTTTGGTTAGTGGATCATGTTCCACCTGAGTATCTACAAAAAATTTGAATTTTAATAAGTTGTTAAGATTTATTTAGAAATCCGAGGAACTGTTTCCTTGTTTTGAGTATTTGATAGCATTGGTACCCACAGCTTCTGCCAGTATTTGTGCTTGGCGCGATCGCTCTAAGCTAATATGCCAAAAAGCATATTCCACGGCTTTTTAAGCTGTTTTTAACATCAAGTTAGATAGTATATTTGGTTCGGCTACTGATGTTGCTGTAACAGCATTTCAGAAAAGCTTTGGCTTAATCGCTGATGGAATTGTTGGTTCTGGAACTCAAAAAGCACTTGGGTTGTGAGACTTTTGAATAATACTATTTTGATTTTCGATTTTGGATTGTGAAAGAGTTGCTGTTAATCGCTTTTAGCGCTCTATTTGTCGCAATCATTATTCAAATTGGTGTAATCTGCTTGAATACAAAATACCCCAAGTATTCAGATGTATCTCTTGCTTTATACAGACGCGATTAATCGCGTCTGTCTCCATCAATAGGGCACGCATCGCTTACAGCCGGAAACCTTCAATGGTCTGGTTCCGTTGTCAAACTGCTCAAAATGTTCCTTGAATAATTCCGCCATCTTGTTTACAGTAACTTGAAGCCGAGGTGATTGAGAACTTCACGCAAGCGATCGCGTCCCTTCAATGACTCGACAGTTGCGATCCGCTGGGCTGAGTGTTCTGACCAATCACCAGGGATATTCATCTTTTGTTCAGTATAGAAGTCTTTGATGATATCGTTATAGTGAGCGATCGCTTCTTCTTGATCTGCCAATTTATAAGTTTCACGGTGCAGTATCGCTGATTGTGGTAACCTTGGCTTAATCGCTGCTTCTACCTCAGGATTCGCATAGCCGACACACAGCCCAAATACAGCATACACAGAGGAGGGCAAATTCAATATCTCTGCTACCTCTTGAGGGTGGTTCCGAATACCGCCGATATATACTGTTCCCAAACCGAGTGACTCAGCTGCTACTGCTGCGTTTTGCGCCGCCAAAGTTGCATCGATTGTTGCCATCACAAACATTTCCAAGTATTCCAGCGCATCATGAGAGATGCCGCGACTATCAGCAACGTAATTTAGACGCGCCAAGTCTGCTAACCAAACTAAGAATAAAGGAACCTGCTTAATATGTGCTTGGTTTCCTGCTAGCTTGGATAACTCCTCTTTGCGCTGTTGATCTTCGACTGCTACCACACTCCAGGTTTGCAAATTAGAGGAAGTAGATGCAGATTGGGCGGCTGCAATTAGTAACTCCAGAGTTCCTGGTGGTAGAGGATCAGATAGATAAGACCGGATTGAACGGTGAGATAGGAGTGCTGTCAGGGAATCATTCCATTCAATTTCGGGATTGAAGGGAATTTCACCGTAGCGCGATCGCAGTAGTTCTGTAGGATTAGTCATAATCAATTCCCAGATTCACATTTCAAAAATTGCCAGTTGTTTTATTACTAATACCAATTCTATTTGTAGGGACAATACATCTGTACGCCCCTACAGCCGATTCATTGTACTAGCTTAAGTTTTTGGTGCAAATGCAGCGTATTGTTCTTTTGTCAACACTGCATCCTTCACATTTATCTCTTTGGGAATTAACTTCAATTTATAGTATGTATCCGCAACATCTTGTTGGAGATTTATTAAATTGTCATCAATTGGGACAAGACCAAAAGTCCGTCTGTTAGTTGCTTTTTTCATCGTTTCTATATCAATTCCTAACACAGGTGCTAGAGTTTTTGCTACCTCTTCTCGATTCTGTTTAGACCATTCTTCTAGATTTTGAATTTCCTCCAGTATTGCCTTGACAGTTTGGGGATTTTCAGTGACAAATTTGCGAGTCATCAAATAATATCCTCCCTGTTTATTGATTCCTGTGCCATCAATCAGGACTCTGGCTTTAGTTACATCTTGAGCTGCTGCATAGAAGGGGTCCCAAATCACCCAGGCATCCACACTACCCTTGACAAATGCAGCGCGGGCATCAGCTGGTGCTAAATATTTAGGTTCAATATCAGTATATTTCAATCCCGCTTTTTCTAAAGCTTGGAGTAACAATAAGTGAGCGCTAGAGCCTTTTTGAAAGGCAACTTTTTTACCTTTGAGGTCAGTAAGTTTTTGAATTTGTGAATTTTGAGGAACAAGAATTGCTGAACTAGCCGGAGTAGCCGCAGTCCCAACAACATAAGTTAGTGATGCTCCAGCTGCTTGGGCAAATATTGGCGGTGATTCTCCTACAGGACCGATGTCAATGCTACCCACATTCATGGCTTCTAGTAGTTGTGGTCCTGCTTGAAATTCAGTCCACTTTACAGTAATACCTTCTGGTGCCAAACGCTTTTCTAAAACACCTTTAGTTCTAAGCAAAATGGTCGATTTTTGATAGCCAAATCTTACCACTGTTGCTTTACTGGAAGCCGAATTGCTAACAGATGTGGCACTGGAATTAGGGGAATTAACAGTAGGTGTCGATGAGCAGGCGGCAAATAGCACGCTTAGACAAAGACCTGTAACAAAAGCCCCCATAATTGGCAAAACAGAAGAAAAGAATAATTTATTTTGGTTGTTAAGTGGGATATTCCTGATTTTTATCAACGATATCCACTTGGTAATTAAGCGGTGAAAGATTAAGTTAATCATCAAAATGATTTCTCTGAATTATATTTTACTATAAACCTATAAGTTTACCGGAGTATATAAATAAATTTAAGGAAATTTGACATAAAAAGAGCGGGAAGTAAGGTAAATTTATACTTCCCTGCGTATTACTTAGTTTCAAGAAACACAGCATTAAGTCAGTAAATCAGGTTCTTCACGGATAATCCTGTCGTAAAGTGGCTGGAAACTGAACCACCCACTTGTATTTGATCCCACTTGAGTTTGTGTTAAACGGGCTGTTTCGTGTTTGATAATAGTAGGTCTACCCGCAGCTTCTGCCAGAAGTTGGGCTTGGCACGATCGCTCTAAGCTAATGTACCAAAAGGCAGCTTCATCTACCGTATGTCCCACAGTTAAAATGCTGTGGTTACGCAGGATTATGGCTTTATTTGTGCCCAAGGTTTGCGCCAGTCGCTGACCTTCAGAAATTTCTAAAACCACACCTGTGAAATCATCAAATAGGGCATGGTCTTCGTAAAAAGCACAGGAATCTTGAGTTAAGGGGTCAAGGAGACGACCTAAACTAGACCAGGCTTTACCATAAAGTGAATGAGCATGAGCCGCTGCTATGACATCAGGTCGAGCTTCATGAATCTGAGAATGGATGGCGAAAGCCGCTCGATTTACCTCAGCATCGCCTTTAACCACCTCACCTTCTCTGTTAACTAAGAGCAGGTCAGAAACTCGGATATGACCGAAGTATGTCCCTAATGGATTGACCCAGAAATGATCTGTAAACTCCGGATCACGAGCTGTAATATGGCCGGCGATTCCCTCGCTGAACCCAAACTTACCAAACAGGCGAAAAGCAGCGGCTAGGCGTTGCTTACGGTGCAGACGTTCGTCTTCAACTCGCTCGAATATAGGGGGTTGTGGTCTATCGGACTTGGGCATGTTCTTTTTCCTCCTCTTTACAGGGAGCGTTGGAATATCCAGAGCGAAAGGACTTGACGCTATGAGATTCTGGGATGAACTGGTGACGCAAGATGCAGCCAGTATCATTACCCAGAAGATGGATAGATACAGATGCGCTCTGGGATGTGGTTTTGACGGCGTGGATATCACCATCTGGGGGTAAGAGGCGGTAGATATCCCCTGGTTGAAGCGATCGCACTTCAGTTACTTGTAATTGTGCGTGTCCTTCGGCGTCACCCTTATCTACACGGCGATATACTGTTTCTTCTTGATTACCTTTGTATAAACCAATCAATCCCCAAGCCAAATGGTCGTGAACGGGAGTTGTTGAACCTGGGGGAATCACCAAGCTGAAGACTGAGAGGGAACGGTCTTTGGCGCGATAAAGCAGCCACTGACCAATACCGCCGCCCATTTTACTTTCGGGATTGATTTGAGCAAACTTTTCCGGGAGCCATTCCTGTTGGGCAAGCAGTTCTTGAAAATAGGGTTCTAATCTAGCTAGAGTTTGGGTGCGATCGTCAGCAGTGCTAGCGCTAATTTCATGCACTGTTGCTACAAACGATCGTAGTTCCTGGCTCTCAATAAACCATTGGTCTTCTGCTAATGGTTCTAAGATGGTGTGGTTTGTCATCTATATTCCTCAGTTTGGGAGGCGACTAACATTTACTAATTCGTAATTCGTAATTCGTAGCTAATAATTAAATTACAAATTACGAATTATTTTAATGCCAGGGTGAAACTTGAAGCCAAGTTGCTCAAGTTTTAGACGAGAAAGAGACTCCTTCAGAATGATAGTAAAGGGATATCGCTGGAATACGGTAGCTTTACCTTGTGACAATAGCAGCCTAGCACGGCTGATACGTACTGGATATAACGGTTGTTGGTTGGCATCAAGAATCAATACTTTGCTCATGAATGATATTCCTTACGAGTAAAGTTATTAAGGGACTATCAAAAAATCAATCATCCAATCTTGATCTAAGGGATTTCCAACAAATAAATTATTCAATCTCGTGGATTGACCAGCATAACCGCCTTTAGCTACAGGCGACTTCTTTACCCATCCCACAAGAAGTAGTTGAATATTTTTTTATTTGTTTTTTATTTGAAAGTCCCTAAGCAACAACAGTTGCTTGTCGCTCCCGCCGTTGCACTTCTGCCCGGACTAGGGGAATCACGTCACGACCATAAGCGATCGCATCTTCTAAGGGATCAAATCCCCGGATCAATAGAGTAGTTACCCCCACCTCATAGTAATCCACAAGCGACTCTGCAACTTGCTCCGGTGTACCAACCAGGGCTGTAGTGTTACCATAAGCACCAGTAACGGCAGCAATTGGCGTCCACAAGCGCTTATCGAAAATTTCGCTTTCTTGGGCAAACTGTAACAAACGATTGGAACCCACTGCTTGCGGACGTGCTGAATTAAAGTAGGGAGTTATTGGTAGCTGATTTTCTGTTTTTGCAGCCCGAATTTCTTTAACACGCGATAGAATTAAGTGCGCCCGTTCCCAAGCCTTCTCCTCAGTATCACCTAGAATCGGTCGCAAAGATACACTAAACCGTGGCGATCGCCCTGCTGGTGTTACGGCTTTTACTTCACGTATTCGTTCCTTAACTGCCGCAATTGGTTCTCCCCACATAGCGTAGACATCACTATGCTTTGCACCCACAGGTACTGCTGCACCAGAAGCACCGCCAAAGTACAGGGGTATGTGGGGTTGTTGTAAAGGCTTCACATCTGAATAAGCATCTTTCACGCGGTAGAATTCGCCCTCATAGTCGAAGGGAGTATCACTCGTCCATACCCGGCGCACGATGTCGAGGTACTCATCTGTACGGCGATAGCGAGTATCGTGGTCAAGCCAATCACCATCGCGTTGCTGTTCAGCATCGCTGCCACCTGTAATAATGTGTATAGCAATGCGACCATTAGTAAAATGATCCAAAGTTGCTGTCTTGCGTGCGAAGAGTGTAGGAGCCACGAAACCAGGGCGGTGGGCGATTAAAAACTTCAACCGTTCTGTTGCAGCCGCTGCGAACGAAGCCACAGTTAAGCCATCGGGGCCAGTTGAACCATAACCGACCAGTACCCGATCAAAGCCACCATCCTCATGTGCCTTAGCAAACTTGCGGACATAGGCGGAATCTATCGAACCGCCCGTGATCGAAACTGTCGGCCCATCTAACTCAGATATTTGTCGCGTTCCAATCATCCCAATAAATTCAATTGGCATAGTAGTGCATCACCTCAAAAATTACAAACTTTATTTGGGCATTGGGCATGGTTGTTCCCCTTGTCCTCCTGCTTCCCTACTCCTACTTAGCCGTGGGGCAGATAGTAGCAGTAACATCTACCCTTTTCGGTAAAATCTTTTGCTCCAGCATCCAGTCAGCCGTCTTCTGAAGTTTGGCAACATCATCAGCATTAGGTGTGGCGAGTAGCTGTGACCCTTGATTCTCAGTTACCCGCTTGGCTACGGCTGGGGAGATTTTGATGTCCTTAACTAGAAATTCGGCTGATTTTGCCGTATTTACATTCAACCAATCATATTCTTCACCTAAACCCCTGAAAGCTGCTTTTACCGCCTCTGGAGATTTAGCCGCAGCCTCATTACGCACAAGCATTACACTGTAGGTGGGAGCTGGATGGGTTGTGGTGATTCTCCTAGCACCATGCTCTAATTCGGCAATTGAGATATAGGGGTCCCAAACTGCCCAAGCGTCCACAGTTCCTTGGTAGAGGGCGGGTGCAGCATCAGTTGGAGCTAAGAAAACACGCTGAACTTTATCTTTAGAAATGTTCTCTTTTTCCAATACTTTTAATAACAGGTACTCACCTGCGCCAGCCTGATTTACAGCAACTTTTTTACCTACTAGGTCAGCAGGCTTACGGATAGAAGAGTCGCCACGGACTACGATCGCACTGTTCAATGATTCCGGTCTGGGACGCTGAACAGCACCAATGCAAAGCTCCTGACCGGCAGCAATAGCTGACAATCCAGGAATGTCTCCGCACCCGCCTATATCGGCTTGATTAGCACTAATTGCTTGGAGTAAGGTAGCACATCGGTCAAATGGGCCAGCCCATTCAGCTTTGATATTCTGAGCCGCAAGCCTCTTTTCTAACTCTCCTCGTTGACGTGCAATTGGCACTACACCTCCCTTTTGGTATCCCAGGCGAATCAAACTAGTTTTCTCTTGAGTCTGGTTACTGACATTTTGGGCAGTGGTATTAGTATTTGCAGAGTTCCTTGGAGCGCAGCCAGAAATCACCAAACCTAGCCAGGAACTAGCAACCAATAAGGCACTAAAGGACTTTACTGAGCGTTGTGGCAATAAAAACAAGAACTTTTTTAACTGATTCAACAACTTTTTTATTACTCCTGTTATTAAAAAAAGATAAGAATGAGGTCTAGAGGTCAACTCCAGCACTCTTGTCTTTACGGCTGATTAGGGATTTCCAAGGAATAAATCATCCAATCTTGTGGGGTAGTCTCACAATCAGTAGTTGGATATTTTTAGGACTTACGCAAAATATCTCTCAAACTCTGATTTCTGCGTGCCGCGCCAGTTGCTACCCTGCGGGAACGCTAAGAGCGAACAAGTTGGGGAACCGCAAGGGCGCACTGGCTTCTCTGTGCCTCTGCGGTTCGTTATTCCGTAACTTGTGCGTAAGTCATAATTTTTTATTGCGAAGTCTCTTAGCTGTGATATTAGTTTCTTTAAATACGGTAAATCGGTCGGATAACCGTTGAACAAACTACAAGCAGAAATTATCACATCCAAATTTAAAAAGCAAGTCGATTGTCAGTGCCGAGTTGCAAGAGGAAGGCGAAAAAGTGGAATTGCCCATTTCATCTAGATGTGTATCGTTCGTCCACAATGCCAAATAGCGTTGGATTTGCTTTACTCAGAGTTTTATTCGTATTTCAGGTTTTTTATTTATCTGATATTTAAATAACTCAGTATTAATACGCAAAAATTTATTTTATCGTCAGCTGCTCAATCCAAGTCTGTAAATATAACCATGCGGTGTATGGTCAGAGAAATGTTCTAGTTTAGCAAAAGGATGTGTTGTAAAAATAGTTATCTTGCAAAAAATGTTAAGGGCATCTAACTTTAAACTTAAAGAAAGAACGGGCGGAAGGTGAACCAGAACAATTTAACTCCAGTGCTTGTTATGAAGGTGTAGAAACTAGAGTTTCAGGACGCAAAATCGAGCATGCTGATATCAGCAATCTTTATAACTTGTTGTGGAGTCGCTCTATTTGGCAAGGATACATTGCTAAGAAAGGGCAAACCGATAATTTAGGGATAACAAATCCCCGTCCTTTTATTCTGAGTCGAATGGCATTAAGAAAAGCTCTAAGCTATGCAAGATAAACGCTACAGATTTTAAAGCTATTAAATAGTGTCGGGACGGGGCAGGCGACAATACTGCTCGGTTAAGGAAAGAAAGTAGGCTGAAACCCTTGAAATATCGTTGTATATAATGCCCAAAAGAGGCTTAACCGAGCAGTATTGACACCTAGCCTCCGAAAGCGCTTGCGCGGTCGAGATCGGCAATGAGTCCAGGCTTCTGTGTCGGGTGCCATCCCAGTCGTTGCTGCGTCAACGCGCTTGAAGCTGGACCGTCCATGCCAGCGAAGAACCCGAGCCAGCCAAAATGATCGGCTGCCTCCTCGGTGGACTTGGCGGCGACCGGTATCTTCAAGCCCCGGCCGATTGCCTCTGCGATCTCTCGAACCGGCACACCCTCTTCGGCGACTGCGTGATACCTCGCCCCGGCAGATCCCTTCTCAAGCGCCAGCCTGTAAAGGGGTACAGCATCGAGCCGATGCACTGCGGGCCAGCGGTTGAGCCCGTTGCCGACATAAGCCGAGATACCCTTCTCGCGAGCAAGCGCGATCATATAGGTAACGAAGCCTTGCTTGTCCCGGTCATGGACTTGCGGCAGGCGCACCACCGACACACGCACGCCACGCGCCGCGGCAGCCTCTGCCGCCTCTTCCGATACCCTGGGAGTCACGTTAGAGCCGGAAGGAGGATCGTCCTCTGTCGTGGGGCGGCCTGGTGTGGGGGATATCCCGGAGGTGACGATCAAAGGGCGGTTCGAGCCCGCGAGCGCGTCACCGAGCGCCTTGATGGCGCGCCTGTCAATTTCGCTGTTCTCTTTGAATTTCGAGAAGTCGTGGATAAACGCAGTGTGAATCACGCCATCCGATATTGCGGCTCCACTGTGCAGGCTTTCCAGGTCTTCAAGATCGCCTCGATGCACCTGAGCACCTGCGGCAATAAGAGGCTTGTCACCCACATCTGAGCGAGAAAGACCGAGCACTTGATGGCCCGCGTTAATCAGGTCCTGAACAACAGCAGAACCGATAAAGCCGGTAGCACCAGTTACGAAAACACGCATCACAACCTCTCCTTGACTTCGTTTTCAGACTACACTCGCAGCCCACTAGGCTTAAGATAGGTGATTGAAAATAGTTTGACTATGCTATAAAGTCCGTATTACTTTCGCAATCGTCCGGGATAGTCTATGGATCCGCTTTCAGATGTGCTGTCGCTGCTGAAACTGCACAGTTATGGGTGCGGTGGCTTTGATGTCGGTAGAAATTTGTGCCTCCAGTTCCCCAAGCATGCAGGCATCAAATGCTACGCCGTTGTTTCCGGCAAAGGCTGGCTGTCGGTAGATGGCGTTCCCGATCTGGTGCAGCTAAAAGCGGGGGACTGCTTCCTGCTGCCGCCTGGGCGGCCATTCCGCCTTGCGAGTGACCTGACCTTGCCGCCTGTTGACGCCCTCACGCTTTGTGCCTCAAAGAATGGGAGCATCAGCTCATTTAATGGCGGCGGAGACTGCTTTATTGTCGGTGGGCACTTCGCCCTGACCGGCAATCACGCCACCATCCTGTTAGGGGGGATGCTGCCACCGATCGTCCATCTCCAGAAAGAATCGGACAAAGCCGCGCTGCGCTGGTCTATCGAGCGGATGATGGAGGAACTGCGCGAGCCGCAGCCAGGAGGCCTACTGATCGCACAGCACCTCGCCCAGATGATGCTGGTTCAGGCCCTGCGGCTGCATCTGGCGTCCGGGTTGAGCGGTGGCGTCGTCGGGTGGCTCTTCGCTCTGGCGGATAAACAGATGAGCGCGGCGCTTAACGCCATGCACGAAGATCCGGCTCATCGCTGGACATTGCAGGAACTGGCGGAGTGCGCCGGCATGTCGCGATCAACCTTTGCCCAGAAATTCAAACAGAGGGTGGGTAAGTCACCAATGGAATACCTGACGCGCTGGCGGATGCTGGTGGCGGGGGACAAGTTGGTGAATTCGAGCGATCCGGTTTCTGTCATTTCACTGGCGCTCGGCTATGAATCCGAAGCCGCCTTCAGCACAGCCTTCAAGCGGGTTATGGGCTGTTCGCCACGGCAATACAGCCGTGGCCGGGCTCCGGCTCTACCTTCCCATAGCGAGGAGGAATCTGCCCTCGCTAATCAGGTCGAACGTATCACACGTTGATACAGTTCTGCTTCAAATGGCACTAAGAAAAGCCAAAACGCTTGTGGTTTAAGCAGTTTGCTTTCATATTTCGTAATTCTTGCCGGGGTTTGGTCATTAAGGGGTAAGCTTTCGGGCGGCGTTTAAAGATGAATTAAATTTATCCTTGAGGATTTGTACTCGTAGTGTCACAGTAGTATTTATGATGTTTGCTTGCTTGTCTCAAAGAAAGTATTTCATGAACGAGTAAGCTTTTCTACCTAAAAATTTTTGGACAACCCGTACATCTTTGCACTGTCTAAAGTTAGGCATAGCGTATACCGCTACAGGCATCCCAATAAAACGAATGGTTATACCAATTCACTAAAATAATGAAACAGATGTAAACCATGAAAGTCTTGCTGCATCTAAGTTTTTTAATTGCGAATTGCGAATTGTGAATTGGGATTACGCCAGGAGCAAACTTCATTAGCGATCGCAACACTTCATCAAGGACAATCGCCTGCCCCGTCCCGACACTGTTTAATAGCTTTAAAATCTGTAGCGCTTATCCTGTATAGCTTAGAGCTTTACAAGCGTGCCATTCGCTTTTGAGTGGAAATGCCTCCGACGTCGTGAAAATGGGACAGGAACTGTGACTTGGCAATCTGAAGTTAACAAATTTACAACTAGTGAATCAGGGTACGCAGGGCAAAGTCTTGGAAGTTTTGGACAACAATGAAGCTATATATAGCAATCCTAAATCATTTGTGAAAATTATATATCTCTTTCTTCTTTCTCTTTGCGTCCTTCTCTAACGAGACGCTGCGCGTTGGCAAAGCCTCTCCAAGAGTTGGTGTTTTTCTCTGCGAGACGCTGCGCGTTGGCAAAAGCCTCTCCAAGAGTTGGCGGTTCGTTTCCTTATCTATATTTTTCACGACTCATTTAGGACTGCTATATAGGAAGGCAAATGAACATTGTATTCGCTCGCAATCGCCCTAAATCGCTTTTTGATGTCAATTGCTAGCATGGGGTTCAACCAGGATACATGCAAAAGGCATCCGCACTCTGACCACCTACTTGTTGTTTGATAGTTTTCGGGCATTTGTTCGGTTTCACTTTCCTACAGGACGCTATTCGCGTTCGTTCAACTCAACCTACAATTATCCTTAACTGAACTGTATTGGGCTATGCCTACGCCAAAAAATAGTAGTTTACGATACCGTTTTTTGAAATATATATAAAAGCTGATTGTTAGAATAAATTATAAACTTAGCTAATATGAATTAATAGAGCAGTTACTCGTTATTTTAATATTGTCAAAAGGGCGTAATTGCTTGTAAATGTAGGCTTTTTTCTAACTGCGGATGCTCGAAGCGAAGTTCTCTAGCGTGCAGATGTAACCGACTGGTAACTGCACAGCATCCATAAACGCGATCACCTAAAATAGTTACCCCAAGTCCTCGCACATCAGCTGCATGAACCCTCAATTGATGAGTGCGTCCAGTTAGTGGCGTAAATTCTACGCGGGTGTAGTCTTCTTCTCTCGCCATTACCTGGAAATGTGTCAAGCTAGGTTTACCATGCTGCCAATCAACTTTTTGATTAGGGCGATTTTCAGGATCTGCCCACAATGGCAGTTCAATTGTACCTTGGTCAACTGTTACAGCACCGGAAAGGATGGCTTCATAAACCTTGTAAACCTGGCGTTGCTGAAACTGCTGGCTGAGTTGCCGATGGGTTTGACGATCGCGCGCCAACAACAAAATACCAGAAGTTTCCTGATCTAGGCGATGCACAGATGCAAGGGTTATGCCATCCGGTAATAGATGACGTAAGCGACTCAAAACACTATCTTGGCGATCGCGATAACGACCAGGTACTGAAAGTAACCCAGCAGGCTTGTTTACAGCAATCAGCCATTCGTCTTCATAAATAATCGGGATCTCTCCTTTGGTAGGGGAAAGTGGGCTAATTGTGTATACATCCCTGTTTAGGATTGAAATAGGTTTCAACCCTGAGAGCAAAAACCCCATTAGTGGCTGACATCGCTCGGCACATGCTCCATAAAATTCTCCCTGAATTTTATCCTGATTTACAGAAGACGCACCCCACCAAAATTCCGCCATTGCCAGTGGTTTGAGATTATGTGTTGCGGCATAATGGAGCAGCTTTGGGGCACAACAGTCTCCTGTACCAGTGGGGAAGCCTTTTGGCATCAATTGTTGCAATGATCGCGATCGCCCGGAAAAATTAGTCAGGCTGTATGTAGCGTGCATCTGAGCTTGTAATTGACAAGACAGTGCTTTACGCTGTTGTTTCAGTTCGCTAATTCGCGCATCCGTCACTGCAATTAACTGTTGAAGAGGCTGTAATACTGCATTTTGCTGGCGTTTAAGTTGTCGTCGCTCAATTCCCTGCTGACGACTCTCTTCGTCGAGTTGTTCAAGAGTAAGTGGATCGCAGATTTGCTGACGTTTTTCCTGTCGTTGATGTTTGCAATGGCGATGGCGATCGCTCATTGCTTGCAATTGCTGCTCAAATTGATCAAATAGGGTTTGGTACTGCTGGCGTTCGGTCAGTTGCTTCAAGGTAAGAATTTCTTGCTTAATCGCGTCCAACTGTGCCAAAGTGCGGGCTTCCTCTAAAGCAACTTTGTCTCTTCCTGGAATTGGTGGCACCCAGTCCTCAACCAGACTGCAACCATTCAAAAGACCGGAAAAGGCTTTGAGTACCCGTTGTTCGCCATTAGGCAGTTCAACCAATAGTATTCCATACATCTTGCCTTCACGAGAATAACAATCATTGTTGGCAAGCTGTTGCATTAGTCCGTGGGCGATCGCTTCAGCCATTGAGGTGCGGGGTAGTTTTAGGCGATCACCACTTTGGAGACAACGCCCTTCATAGTAATAGCTAGGAGATGAGTTGCTGATAGCATTGCAGTCTATGAAATCTGAAAGCGAACGTATAATTACCATAAAATATACGGCGTTGCTGAGTTAAAATATAAATTTGCCTTATACACAGACTTTCCAAGACAGAGGCGCAGAGAATAAGAATTTGGAATATTTTATTTTTGAATTTCATATCCAAATTCAGCAACGTTATATATATAAGAATACAAAGTTTTGCTGTTTTCTCCATGTGAAATTGCCTGACAGCTAGTTGGTTAAGCCTTAAAAGCGTAAATTTTTATTAGTAATTATATAGGGAATATATTGTATCTTCATATGCGATTATGGTGAAAGTACATCAATGGATGAATATGGTGTTGTCTTTAATGATGACGGAGAATGTATTGGAATATATTACTAAACTATATTGCCTAATATGTGATGTTGAGTAAGTGCGATCGCCCTAATCTGTAGTATTTAGCGGCCTTTCTGAATTCACGTATGGTTTATACAAACTTTTTCAGCCGATGTTTAGTTAGTAGGGGCGTACCAATACTTTTCGGATAAGAATGGTAGGTTGGGTTGAGCGATGGCGAAACCCAACGAACGGTTGATAATGTTGGGTTTCGTTGCTCAACCCAATCTAACTGTATTGCCGTTTAACCGAAAAGTATTGAGGGGCGCATGGGATTTACGCTTAAGTTTGATCATCTCACGCGGCTCCACCGTTTACACGGATGTTTTGCCCAGTGATCCACCTAGATTCGTCGCTAGCCAGAAATGCTACTACGTCGGCGATTTCTTGCACCTCTCCCAGTTTGCCAAAAGCAGCCATTTGGGCTACACGGTCTATATGCTCTTGTGTTTTGCCTTCTCGAAACAATTCTGTATCGGTGGCTCCAGGAGAAATAACATTAACTGCGATCGCCTTTGCACCCAATTCTTTAGCTAGTACCCGCGTGATTTGTTCAACAGCACCCTTGGTTCCTACATAGGCACTATAAGTTGGCAGCATCATCACCGTAGTTGATGAGGAAAAGTTGATAATCCGTCCCCCTTCTGCCATGTGTTGCGCGGCTTGTTGGCAAGCAAAAAAAGTACCTTTGACATTAATGGCAAAAATTTTGTCAAAATCTTCTTCTGTCACCTGACTAATTAGTTTATAGAAGATGATTCCGGCATTGTTGACCAAAATATCGAGTTTACCGAAGCGTTCAAGTGTTTGCTCAAATAACCGTTGGATGTCGGGTACTTTGCTAACATCAGCTTGGATAGCGATCGCTTCTACTCCCAACTTTTCAATTTCCGCAACAACTTCCTGTGCTTTGCCTGCATTACGCGCATAGTTAACGACAACAGATGCGCCATTACCTGCTAGTTTGAGTGCGATCGCTCGTCCAATTCCCCGCGATGCACCAGTGATAATTGCAACTTTTCCAGCTATTGATGCCATAGATTAATCTGATTTTATTTTGGTTCACCAAAGTGATTATCTGCTGTTAAAGTACTGTACCAAGATTAAATTTAGCGATCGCCTACCAATTGGATCTTAAATTAGGCAGGCAGGCTCCTGGTTATAAAGCTGTTCAGAAAGCTCTCAATCGCTTTAATTAAGATTCTGGAACGATCGCAACACCATCCCTGAGATTGAGCAGCCCTGAGATAATAACTTGATCTTCTGGCTGTAATCCTTCAATAACTTGGTAATTATTACCTCTGATCTCGCCTAGCTTCACTCGCCTTTGCCGAGCTACTTGTTGGGATACACCTTGGGGAGATTTTTCGGTTTCAACTACATAAACAAAAGTGTCCCCAGCTATACGAGTCATTGCTGTTGTGGGAATTAAAACTCCCGGGCGCTGATTCCAGAACACTCTAGCCCTTACCAATTGATCTGCACGTAACTGACCATTAGGGTTGTTAAAAAGTGCTTTGATCAGTATCCCTTGTGTTTTATTACTGGCGTTAGGTGCAATAAAAAATACCCTACTTCTACCAAGCTTCTCACCTTGTGTGTTCATGACCTCTACTGGCATTCCCTTACGCAATTGGGGCCCTTGCTGTAGTGGCACAAAGATATTAACTTCTAAAGGTCGATTTTGGGTGATATTAACTAATTGTGTGGAAGTATTAACTAAATCACCTACTTTCACGGCGATGTTGCCAACTGTGCCACTAAAGGGAGCGCTAATTTTGTCGGACTGGAGCGGGACTTGTTGTTTTGGAATATTTACATTAGCTTGCTGCAAGGCTTTTTCAGCCTGCAATATGTTGGAGCGTTGTGCTTGAATCCTGGAATCAATTGCATCAAGACTAGTCTTAGCAGTGGTGAGCCGATCAGCAAACTGATTGCGAGTCTGTCGAGACACGGCTCCTTCCTCAGCTAGGGTGACAAACTTTTCGTAGTTCTGCTGGTACAATTGCAGATTCGCAACGTAGGATGGTCGTTGTGCTTCCAGAGATTTGAGTGTAGCGCGGGCATTTTCCAGTTGGACTAAAAATCCTTGAGGCACAGCATTGCTCCCACTGACACCTGCTTGTGGCGTAGAATCTACTTGGAGAATTGCCGCTCCTTGGGCGACTAAATCTCCCGATTTGACAAATATCTGGGTAACTTGGCCCTGAATCCTCGGCTGGAGCGTGATTAAGCGCTGGGACTTTAGGCTAGCAATAAAATCTGAACTTTCCTCAATTATGCCGCTTTGTACTGTCGATATTTTGACTCTTACCCCTTGAGGTTGAGCATTAACAGTTGAAGGTGCTGAATTTTGCGGAGTGAACAAACGCCAAACTATAGCTGTTGCGCCCCCTAATAATAGTAGTGCAGGTAAAAATAACCAAAGCCACCGCCGTTGTCCAGAAGGTGGCTCAAATGGGGTTTGTGGAGGTTTGTCTCCAAAATCATTTTGAGGCTCAGGGGGTGTCATGGCTGATGAGGAACTTAAGGTACAAATTAACTAGAATTCAATCAAAATTTCATCTGTTGATATTGAAATTACTGATTTAGCATGAGGTTTTGTGGCAAATTATGTGTTATATAAAGTCCGGGTAATTAGTTATGATTCCCACAATCATTGCACCCCGAACGCCAGATGCTCCACTTGGGGAGACCCCTAGTCAGCGCTAGTTCCCCTTAATCCCCTCCTTGCAAGCTCTTAGGGGAGACGAAGCGTAGCTTTGGCTCTTTGGGGTTCTTCGAGTTTAATAAGTAATTAAGCGGACACAATACTACCCCATCCAAATATACAGTTTTAATAATTCTGTCTAAATCTACCGAAAGGTGAATCCGCTTCTTAAAACCTATCAAATCTCAGTTGTTTATCAAAAAGATGGATTATGACTATACCTAAACTATGCAAACAGACTTGCACATAAGTGTATAGATTTTTTGACACAGCAATCAGCAAAGGCTGACTATCCGATCGGCCTTAATTGGTTCAGGTTGATTACTTTGCACTAATATTTAAAGATGCGATGTCGCTGGTGCGTCCGCTATGCGTAGCTGGCTTTTGAGTAGGAGTACGACGCATTCATACTACACAACAGCATAGCGATCATCGCGTTGCCAACGCCTTCATGCAATGTCTTCTGGTGCGTCCGCTACGTGTAACAAGATCCCCGTAGGGGTACGATGGGTTATGCCTACGCACTCATAGGCAACACTTTTGTTCAACTCACTGTAATAACTGTTCCCACACTCTCATTCGCCAATCTATCCACCGCACACACGGCATAGGTTCCCGCTTGTTGCACGGTAGCGAAGGTTGTGCCAGCAGACAAAATTCGTTGAATTATCCAAGTATCGCCAGTTTGCCGATAAAGTGTCCAAGAACGAACTGGCTGATTATCACCAGGCTGCCAACTCAGTTTGCGGTTATTGACTTGTAGTTCAATGGGTGGAGGGGGTGGTGTTGTATCCTGCCAAGACAAAGTTGGAGGTAGCGCAGGTTTGTTATAAAGCAGACTTTGGAATTTATCAGCAATGCCCTGACTATTTTCCGTCAAAACAGCGAGATTAAAGAAGATATTCCCCAGTGACAACTGTCCAGCTTGGCTACGACTAATTTTCACCTGCTTTTCAATCTCATCACTCTCCCGACTCTTGTTGCTTGGTTCTGTCAAATTATTACCAGCATAAACGTGTCTTTGCTTTGTATTTACCTGTGTCCACCACTTTAGCAACGCAAAATAACTTTGTTGTGGTTGGTCTGTGCGCCAATAAAGTTGAGGCGCAATATAATCAATCCAGCCTTGTTCTAACCATTTCTTCGAGTCAGCATACAGCACGTTATAAGCATCCAAGCCAGTAATCCCAGCAGGTTGTCCGGGGCGATAAATCCCAAAGGGACTAATACCAAATTTAACGTCGGGTTTGGTTGCTTTAATCCCCTCCCAAAGGCGCTGTACCATTTTGTTAACGTTGTTCCGTCGCCAGTCGCCAAGGTTGAGTGTACCACCAGCTGCTTTATATGCAGCATAGGTTTTGTTATCAGGGAAAGACTGTCCCTCGATGGGATATGGATAGAAATAATCATCTAAGTGAATGCCATCAACATCATAGCGCTTCACTACGTCGATAATTACGTTGTAAGCTCTGTCCTGAACTATTTTCAGTCCTGGGTCCATCCAGCGTTGAGTTTTCCACAAATAAACGCTTTCTGGATTGGTAACTGCTATGTGAGGACGAACTGTTTTGGCTGGGTCGGTGGAAGTGCTAGCGCGGTAGGGGTTAAACCAAGCATGGAGTTCAATATTGCGCTTATGACATTCTGCGATCGCAAACGCTAAAGGATCATAAAATGGTTCTGGTGCTTTACCCTGAGTTCCTGTAATCCAAGCACTCCAAGGCTCTAATTTAGATTCATATAAAGCGTCTCCCTCTGGTCGCACCTGAAAGATGAGGGCATTGAAGTTTAACGCTTGTAATTTACTAATAATCTCGCTGAGTTCAGCTTTTTGTTGGGCAACAGAAAGTCCCGGTTTGGAAGGCCAATCACCATTCCACACAGATACTACCCACGCCCCCCGGAATTCCCGGCTATGATTTACCCTTACACTACCGACAGGTGTGGGTGTCGGCGTTGGTATTGGTATTGGCGTTGGCGTTGGTGTGGGTGTAGGTATTGGTGTGGGTATTGGTATCGGTATTGGCGGCTTCACAAGATAATTAGAGGGAATTTTTTCTGCTTCACCTAAATACACCAAAGCTTGATAAATAATCACTGCCACATCTGCACGGGTGGCTGCGAGATTGGGATTGAGTAATTTCACATTTGGGAAACTAACCACCAATCCAGCGCTGGTGGCAATAGCGATGTGATTTCTACCATACCCAGGAATCTGAACAGAATCTTGATAAATTTCTGGGAGTGCTGAGAGGAGGTCAGGTTTTACCTTGGTGGCAATTTCTAAGCCTCCTATTAAGGAAACTAAGACTTCCACTCTAGTAATTCGGTTAGCGGAACGGAAACTTTTATCAGGAAACCCGCTAAGAAATGCTTTTTCGTAAGCTGCTTGAATGGCGGCTGCTGCCCAATAATTAGTAGGTACATCAACAAAGGGAATATACTGCCGCTTCTTGGGAACTGTGGGAAATGCCTTAGCGATGATAGCGGCAAATTCAGCACGAGTGAGTGAGTTATCGGGGCGATATGTACCATTAGGCGACCCACTGACAATACCACGTTGGGCTAAGGCTGTAATAAATAAGCGTGCCCAATGGTTTTGAATATCCGAGAAGGGAGTAGTAATAGATACCATTGTTGATTGCAGCTAGCTGGTCTGGATTTTGATTTCCTTAGCTAATTTAGCAATATCAGAGCGATCGCTGCTGCAATGTCTTATAAACTTTGACTATTGAAGATTGGACATGGGGCATTGGTAATTGCTATTCCCTATTCCCCATTCCCTAGCTACTAACTACAGTTTTGCGTCAAACGGTAACGTTTTTAATGCACGGGAACGCATTAACATTGCATCGGCACGCATTAACAATGCAGCCGACGCATTAACATTGTATCGAGATACATTGGCATTGTATCGGGACGCATTAACAATGCAGCCGACGCATTGGCATTGTATCAGGCTGCATTAACATTGCAACGGATTGCCAAATTTAATTCGCTACGAATTAAATAAATGCTGTACTAAGTGGCTTTTGCAGTTTGGTCAGGAGGATTCAAGTTAGAGGGCGCATTCAACGATAGCATCACGCGTGAAATGCCAGTGAAAATAATGCTGACACCAACTAGTGTCCCAAGAAGCCAGGGTGCATCGAAGGGCCACTGGAACCAAATAATTGCGCCTAAGACCAGCGTAATAATGCCATTACCTAGTACCCACGTCCAGTTTTCTTGCGGACGTAACCGGAATGCCAGAATTAACTCGAATGTGCCTTCAGTCAGCAAAAAGGTGCCAAGCAACAGAGTCAGTGTGAGAACACCCGTATAAGGATAAACAAACAGCATTATGCCGGCTGCAATATAGAGTCCGCTCAATAGAAGTTTCCAAATAAAACCTCCTCTGTGGCGGGTTTGAGTGGCATAAACTAATTTTGTAAATCCTACGGAAATCAAGATCAGCGCAGTCCAAGTCTCGGCGAATATGGTCGAGAGACTAGGCACTGCGATCGCAATAACTCCCAAAATACTCAGGAGAACACCAGTTATCAGTGACCCATTAAAATCCTTGTTAATATTTTTAGGAGCATCGGTTGTCATACAAATCTTTTCCCTATTTTTAGACTCAACTCTACATTTAGGTTAGGGAATTTATAAGTAACAGGGTATGAACCCTAAGATAGACTCATCAGTATTAACTTAATCTTGATCATGACTAAACTTTACGACTATTGAGGCACTAAACCAGTGATCTGATGACAATTAACTATGGCAATCCTAAATCATTGATGAAAAGTTAGATCCCCGACTTCTATGAGAAGTCGGGGATCTGGACACTGCGAAATAAATCTAAGTATCATAAGTGCGTTATGGCGTTAGGCTAACGCACCGCAATAGATCATAAAAACGGTGCCTTAGCCAAGGGCATAACACACCCTACTACTATTGCACCATGTCACTCCACTACGTTTATTTCAAAAATCAAATATGAGTCCTATATATTTTCTCTAAGTAGCCCTCATAAGAGTTCTGCAAGATTACTTAGACGTTCATAAACAGCGATTAGACGATCTCCTTCAAGTTCAACAGAAGTATTTGGATAATTCTGAATCGCTCCAAGCAGTGTAACTTCACCATTTTGTTTAATAGATGCACTTAAAGCACTTCGTAGAGCCTGCTGGTCTAGTTGTCCTGTGGGAGGGTGAACTACCTCACCAATTTGGTCAACCAAAATTGGCCCAGCCCAGCTAGACAGTAAATTATTTAAAAAGGCAGGATCGGCTTTGATTGGGGCTTTCAATGCCTTACGAGCTACCGCGGGGTCTTGTTTGGCCGCCTCCAAATAAGCTCTTAACGTCGGGGTAGTCTTGCCAGTTTCTGTAAACTGACTTAATTCTTGAACAGATATTTGCCCTTGAAAAGTACCATACTTTAAAACAACTTGCTCGGCAGCATTAGCATTAGTACTTAAAAGTAGAACAATAGCACCCACGCCTAAAGCTACAGTCTGAGTCAGTAACTTAGTGAATTTCCTATTGTTTAACCGATTGAAAAGTTGATAAATCTGCATCTTGTCGAATTTTATAATGGTGCGGAGCGTACACAGGCACAAAATGCCCAAGCGTTATATTATTTCACAAAGTTCCGGCTAAGGATAGATGCTTAGAGGCATACATTTGTATGTCCCCACAGCCAATTTATTTGTTACAAAGATTTTTGAAAATGGTGTTATCATAGAAAGCCTTCATCAAGGGAAACTGCACGAAGTAGTATTGACTGCTCCTGATCTAAGATTGGTGCAGGTATACCCAAATGCTTCCTTGCAGATTCTTCAGCTAGCTTTCGGTCTTGCTGGTTCTCGAACTGACTCTCATCTAATAAATGAGGGTTTTTTACCGCTTGATCTCGGCTTGGCTGAGAGCCATTTTTCCACCTATATTTCCAGTCCATAATTTAAACGGCAGATATACTGCAATTTGATTTCCTAGTTCTTCATAGTAGGTGCTTAATGGAACATTACACTCCTGCTATAGGTTGAAGAGGCTGATTCTGAGGGTACAAATTTAGCGCTCGCAAATATAACTCTTGTCAGTATTTGCGTAGGCGTAGCCCGTCGTAGACATCGCTGCTGGAATATCTTATAAACGTGATTAATGAATAAATATTCTGTTCTTAAATCTTGTAATAATTTGACTATTACTGAAGCTTTTTGAGTTTGTTTATTGCATCAGTGTAATCTGCCATCTTTCCTTGTTTCTTATAAAGGTCTGCTGCTTTCTGAAAATCCTCTATTGCTCCCTTTTTATCTCCAAGAGCAGAGCGGGTATTACCCCGGTTGTTGTAGGCTTTATCAAAGTTGGGATTAATTTTGATAGCTTGGTTTAAATCCTCTATTGCTCCCTTTTTATCTCCAAGAGCAGAGCGGGCAATACCCCGGTTGTTGTAGGCTTTATAATAGTTGGGATTAATTTTGATAGCTTGGTTGTAATTCTCTATCGCTCCCTTGTTGTCTCCAAGCTGATAGTGGGAAACACCCCGGTAGTTGTAGGCATCAACATAGTTGGAATTAATTTTGATAGCTTGGTTATAATCCTCTATCGCTCCCTGATAATCTTTTTTCTCTCTCTTATCATTTCCTCTGTTAAAGAAATCCTCAGCAGTCATCTGAGAATTTGTAGAAGAGATGGATGGACTGGCACTAGGTTGAGATTCGGTATTTTGTGATAACTGTGGTGTTTTTGGTATAGAAGAGATTATTAGAACTACAGCAAACACAGCAAAAATACTCCCACTAACCAATAGGCGCAATTTGTTAGGTGAGTTCACAGGAATTACTTGAGAATTTTCACCTGTTGGCTGAGTCAGGGATGGATTTACATCTCTTTGTCGAATAACTTTTTCTTCAATTCGTGCAACTTCTTCATCTCTGAGTTCCAAAACCTGCTGATATCGCTTTAATTCTTTACGAATCTCCTCACCAAACGGGTATCCATGCTGAATTTCTTGAGTTAACACTTGCTCATACTGCTGCAATTTTTGCTGGTAGGCTTGAATCTCAGCAGTAATTCGCTCTGTTATTGGGGCAATATCTTCATCTTTCAAACCTAAGATTTGCTGCTGTTGTCGTAGCTCATTCCGCTTTGCTTCCCTCAGAGGATATTCCTGCTGCGTTGCTGTGGTAAATACTTGTTCATACTGCTGCAATTTTTGCCGATATGTCTCTGTTTCATCTGTAACAAGACTTTCAACTGAAGCTATATCTTTGTTAGTGAGTTGCCATTCCTGCTGCATCTGCTGCAACCGCTGGCGAGTAGCTTGACTGACAGGATACTCTTGCCGCATTGCCTCAGATAACACTTGCTCATACTCTTGTAGATGCTGTTTATAGGCTGCAATTCGTGCAGTCACCTGCGCCTCAATTGGCATTGTATCTTCATTCCTCAGCCCCAATATTTGCTGAAGATTCTGTCTTAGTGAATTAAGATCATCTACGCTGACGGCTATTGTCTGCTGGAGTGCCTCAGTGAAGTCTCTTTCGTATCGCTGTAATTTTTCTCTAAATTCCTGACGGGAAGTTGCCAACATTTCATCTTCGATTGCAGTTGCTTCTACCTCAGATAGTCCCAAACGATTTCTCAATGCATCTAAAATCTTGCGACCTACAAAAGGAATTTCTCCACGGTTATTGTATCGCGCTACCTCTTTGCGATACTTCTGCTTGGGATCACCTTGAGGAACTTTTGTAAGTCGAATCTTAAACCCCTCTCTACTCGTGTAGATTTCTGGCCTCATTGTTGGCTGTATTTCTCTAACCTTTCTGCTTGCATAGTCATGCAACTCATCGATTGAAACAACCTCATCTTCGTCTAGGTCTGCCGCTCCAGTTGTTATTCCCTCTATTAAATAACGGGTGTAAATTGAGAGGTCTGACCCTTGCTGCTCAAATGAATATTCAGTTGAACTAGATGATGTGAGAACAGCTCGCCCTTCACCTCCTAATTGTTCACGGATATTTACAGTGCCGTCATCCTTGGCTGATAAACCTTCAGCAAAAGCGCCACTAAAGCAACTGTCGAGAATCACCACTTGCCGCTTAGAACGGCTGCGGCTCATACTTTCGTGTATAAAACTAGCTGGCACTGCGGATGAGCGAATTAATTCTCCTCTGGGTGTTTTGCGTGTGGTGCGCGTTGCTAGGAACAGTCTGCCAGTATCATCCTTAATGCCATGACCGGAGAAAAAGAGAACTAACAAATCATCTTTTTGACGATGGGCAAACAGATTTTCTATAGCTTCTTCCATATCTTGGCGCTGGGGATTTTTTAGCACCATAATATCTGTCTCAGTAAAGCCGCCCATTTCTGGGTGTAACAGCACTTGCTGCATCGCTTCAACATCTTTTACAGCACCAGGTAGCGGGTTTAACCCAGGCTCATATTCACTAACCCCTATTAGCAATGCTACTTTAGCCATTTGTGACTCTCTATCCTGCTACGAATTTCTGTGCTGCCTCAATTGCCGCTTCTAACTCTTGCCGACTGCTAGCTTTTACTTTCAGTTTCTTGCCATTGGACTCAATTTCTAGTTCAATGGTTTTGTTACCAAGGCGATCGCTTAAAAATCCCATTAATGCTTTAATATTCTTGGCATTCACCTGCGCTGTTAGCCAACCCACAGCCAGCCCTGTAAGTGACTTGCTCCCTACTGGTGCTTCTGCTTCACGGAAAAGACTAGCGTCTTCTACTTCATCCAGTTCCAGCATTTGTTGCAATAGTCTCTGCGTTTCGGCTTGCAGTTCATCGTCATCTAAATCAGGCTCTTGGAGGGCGATGGTAACCTGGACGTTGGATGTACTCGCCATTTTCAACCTCTAAATGTAGTTAATGGTTAAATGATCACGAGTATCTTATACAAGCTAGCAAATAACAATTCCGGTCTGGATTATCATAAGTACAAATTTTGCCAACATGCATAGCGTGCTATGAATAAGAAGCGTACTGCAAAGTACAAATAGATACCATTATTGCTCGCAGCTAGCTAAACGTGATTTTGATTGACTTTGTTAATTTAGCAATATCCAAAGCGATCGCTGCTGGGTGTCATATAAAATTTCACAATTGCAGAATTTATTTGATTTTATATTTTCATTCAAAAATTCATATAATAAATATTATTTTGAGTTATCTGAGCGTCGGCTTTGTACCTTTCCCTATGAGACGCTAGGGGCGAATAAAATCTTGCTATGTGCAGCCGTGATTTTTAATCATCAAGTATATTTGCTGATTACTTATCAAAAAGCCTAATTGCTTTCTCAAAATACTTAAATGCTTTCTCAAAATGCCATTTTACTTACTCATTTTGGTGTTTTCCGCAAGCAAAATGGCATTTAACTTTCTCAAACCCCAGTTTACTTACTCATTTTGGTGTTTTCCGCAAGCAAAATGGCATTTGACTTTCTCAAACTCCAGTTTACTTACTCCTTTGGGTGTTTTCCGCAAGCAAAATGACATTTGACTTTCTCAGACCCCAGTTTACTTACTCATTTTGGTGTTTTCCGCAAGCAAAATAACATTTTACTTTCTCAAAATGCTTGAATGCTTTCTCAGTAAATAAGTCAGCGAGAATAAATCAAACTACAATATTTAATAAAACCCCTTTAAAACCTTGTTTGCAACCAGAGTCTGGAAATGCTCCTCATTGGCTGCTGCCACGAATCATATCATGTCCGCATAATTAGTTAGGATTCCCACTGTCATTGCACCCCACACGCCAGATGCTTCATTTGGGGAGACCCTAGACGCAAGGGTAGCGCAGCCTAAAGCCTTTTCTTCTCCCTTCTCACATTGCCAGAGGTTAGCGCCAAGAGAGAAGACCGTACTGGCTTACCTTAATCCCCTCCCCACTCTTCGGGAAGGGAGACAAAGCAATATCTCTATAGATATAACTAGAAAAGCTAATTTTAGGAGAATTCCATCTCTAGGCTCACGCAATTGAAACTAAAAACGTTAATACTAAAAAATAACTTTACGATTCTTAAACCTGGTTGTAATCAAAAATTACAGTCCAGAAAAAGTAAATAGAGAAAAAAGTACAAAAAATGGCAATTTCTACAGACCGCGCTCAACAAATTCAAAAGCTGCGTGAACTAATCAAAGATATTGATTATGGGATGTTTACCACAGTCGATGATGATGGAAGTTTGCATAGTTACCCCATGTCAAAGAGTGGCGAGATTAACTCTGATAACATCCTCTGGTTTTTTACCTATGCTAGTTCCCATAAGGTGACTGAGATTGAACAACATGAGCAGGTCAATATTAGTTTCTCATCACCTGAGCAGCAGCGATACGTTTCTATTTCAGGTACATCGCAACTCGTGAAAGACCGCAACAAGATGCGAGAACTATGGAAGCCAGAACTTCAAACCTGGTTTCCTAAAGGACTGGACGAACCCGATATTGCTTTGCTTCAGGTGAATATTAACCAGGTGAATTATTGGGATAGTGCATCAAGTTTTAAGCCACAAACAATTAGTTTTTGACACAATCACGCGTTTAACTAATTACTAATTCATAATTCGTAGTTAAAAATGAAATTACTAATTACGAATTATTTTCAGAGATGTAATTTTTGGACAAAATTGCAAAGGTTAAGTATTTTTAATTACGAAAAATCAATGACAGGTCAAAACAATGATGAAGCTGCCCAAAAGCATCTGCCTTTAGAGGTAAAGCGGCGACATTTTTTAAAAGGAATGGGTTTTATCGGTGCAGGCGCAGGGGCAATCCTTGCTGATCACATCCTCAATGCCAATTCTGAAGTAGAAGCGGCACAGGTTCCACCATCATCTACAACTCTAACGAACAGCACAAACACTGGTGAAATTCCTCTCCGTCCATTGGGAAAAACAGGAGTGAAAGTATCGGCGATCGCTTTGGGCGGTTCAAGTTTAGGGCAAGCAAAGAGTAAGGAAGAGGCGATTCGCATCGCCCACGAAGCCATTGACAACGGCATTACCTTCATGGATAACGCTTGGGAGTATAACAAGCATCGGAGTGAAGAGTGGATGGGAGAAGCGTTGCAAGGGCGACGAGACAAGGTTTTTTTGATGACGAAGGTTTGCACCCACGGACGCGATCGCAAAGTGGCAATGCAGCAACTTGAAGAATCCTTACGTCGTCTCAAAACTGACCACCTCGACTTGTGGCAAATCCACGAAGTTGTTTACTACAACGATCCAGAAATGATTTTTCGTGCCAACGGGGCTATTGAAGCTCTGGATCAGGCGAAAAAAGAGGGTAAAGTCAGGTTCGTTGGCTTTACGGGTCACAAAGACCCCGCTATTCATCTAAAAATGCTCTCCTACAATTACCCATTTGATACGGTGCAAATGCCGCTTAATTGTTTTGATGCCACCTTCCGCAGCTTTGAACGGCAGGTGTTACCAGAACTCAACAAACGCCAAATAGCCGCGATTGGGATGAAAAGTCTGAGTGGGAATGCTGATGCAGTGAAAAAAGGTGTAGTAACTCCCCAGGAAGCCATTCGCTATGCCATGAGTTTACCGATCGCTACACTCGTCAGCGGTATTGATTCTCTGGAAGTACTGCGGCAAAACTTAGCGATCGCCCGTGGCTTTCAACCGATGCAGGCAAACCAAATGCAGGCGTTGCGCGATCGTTGCGCCCAATATGCTGCCGATGGGCGTTTTGAACTGTTCAAAAGTTCCAAGCAGTTTGATGCTGATGAAGGCAGAATCCAACATGGCTTTCCACCCCAAAGCCAAATGCAGACATAAGACTGGAAAATAGAATTTATGCCTTACAAACAGATTGCAGACTTACCAGATTCAGTCAAAGAAAACTTACCTAAGCACGCCCAAGAAATTTTTCCGGCTGCATTTAATAATGCTTTAGAAGAATATGGTGAAGAAGAGCGTGCCTTTCGTGTTGCTTGGAGCGCGGTGAAACGCGATTACGAAAAAGGCAATGATGGGCATTGGCACAAAAAGCCAGAATAGCTCGAATTGTATTGAGCAGTTTTATTGATGTTTCACAAAAAAAGCTTTACCAAGGAATAAATTTCAATTATGAGCAAACAAAAAATAATTATGGCTGCGCTTGTAGCCATTGGCGCATTTACCGCTGCATCTGGACAAAATATAACCACTGCTCAGTCAAATCAAACTCCAACTAGAGCAACTCAGAATGCTATCAGTTCTACAGATAGGCAATTTGTTACCCAAGCTGCTAGGGGCGGTATGGCAGAAGTACAGCTTGGACAGTTAGCTTCGCAACGGGCGCTAAAGAATGAGGTGAAACAGTTTGGACAGGGTATGGTTCAAGATCATACTCAGGCAAACAATGAACTTAAAGAATTAGCTGCCCAGAAAAGTATCACTCTTCCAAAAAGCATCGGGCGTGAGAATAGGAAAGTGAAGGCTAATCTCTCAAAGCTTTCTGGCGCGACCTTTGACCAAGCATACATGAACCAGATGGTTAAGGATCATGTTAAAACTGTATCCTTATTCCAGCGGGAGGCAGACCAAGGACAGGATCAGGACTTGAAGGCTTGGGCAACTAAAACTTTGCCGACTCTGGAAGAGCATTTGCAACACGCTCGCGCCCTTACAGCTCAATCTACTAGAAGTGCCAAGTGATCAAATAATGCGATCGCCCAATTTTACCTAACCACTACCGGGATAGAGTAATTGTAGGAGAACCAATTGCTATAAATATAAATTTTAATCGCTCTCAGATTTGTATGTAGACGCCAGTAAGGTGTCTACATATTGTTTACTTCATCTTAAATATTTTTTGCGAGGTCTTATGAATTATCTTGTTGCAGTTTTACCAGATCGAATACAAGCAGAAGCCGCCAACTCTGCTCTAGAAAAAGCGGGCTTGCCAACTTCACAAGTGAATATTTTAGGCGATGGTTATCTAAGTGCTGATGAATTTGGACTGATTAATCCCGACAAGCAAGCCCGCAAACAATCAACTCGGCTCTTATGGTGGCTTGTACCCTTTGGATTTTTTGCAGGCTATGCCTTCAACTATCTTACAGAAATTGAAATATTTCCCCAGGTTGCTCGATTTGGCAATGAATTTCTTGCTGGGATCTTAGGAGCTATAGCCGGTGCCTTGGGCGCTGCTTTAATCGGTCGAGGAGTCGGCTCAACAGTTGGCAGTGGCGATGCTTTACCCTATCGTAACCGTCTGAATGCTGGTAAATATCTGATTGTGGTTACTGGGAACGAGGATTTAACCCGCGAAGCTACGCGCGTACTGCGTCAATTTGAACCAGAAAATATTCAAGGCTATACAGACAATTCACAAAAGAGCAAACTTGTAGGAAATTAGGGACTTCCAGTTAAAAAAACATCCCATCTCCGGGGCGCAAGGCCTTACGTCCCTACAAATGTACAAATAATTTTGGATAATTTATTTTTTGTCAGTCCCTTAAGTCAAAATTTGGGAGTTATAAATGTGCGAATGTGCGATCGCTATTCTGTCATTGCAAGCGGAGCGTGGCAATCCCAAACCACAAGCGAATTGCGACTTTACCAGATGCACTCGCGTTGATTCCATTTCGGTTGATAAAAGTTAATCTACATCGGGTTCAACGCCAAGCGATCGCAATTGTGCAATTAACCGTTCAGCCCGTTGTCTTTCTTGTTCAGCCCGTTGGCTTTCTTGTTCAGCCCGTTGGCTTTCTTGTTCAGCCCGTTGGCTTTCTTGTTCTGTAGAAGTTAATACCCAGCAGCCTGTCCAATCATACCAGCGTAACCAGGGCTGTTCTACATCTTGATAGCGTCCCTGCCATACACCCAAGCCTAATTCTAGTTCTGGTATCCAGAAGCGTGACTCTGACAGTGCTATCTCAGCATAACGACCGCCATCCAACTTAAATACCTTTAACTCATATTTGTAGCGATCAAATACTGCATAATAAGGAACACGCAGAATCCGCTCATAGACTTCCCATTTTCCTGGTGGTTGCTTGATATCCCGCAATGTCTGCCCCAAGTCTTCCTTTTCAGTTCCTGGAGACAGCAATTCAACCACAATAAAAGGATGAACTCCCTCTTGCCAAACAACATAACTTAAGCGTAAATCCCGTTGTTCATAGAGACGGGAAACACCTAAAACGGCAAACCAATCTGGTCGTTTATACCACAGTGGATGGCGCGGGTCATAATAAAGATTCAGATCGCTTGCAACAAATATCTCGTCGCTTGGGTAATTCAGGGGACGAAAGGTTTCGTCTAACAGACGAGGTTGCAATAAATGAAACTGATCCGGCAAACCAGGCTCCTCCGGGTCTTCACTGGGAAGATCATACATGGTCGGCAATACATCTTTTGGCGATCGCGGCGGGTCGGTTTGATACATCTTTTGACAGTCCTGATGATGAAACTCTCAGTTCTATTATGATTTAATTCTTTTTGAGTAACTCAACACCTTGCACAACGGGGCAGCATAAATTTCTCGCCCTTTGCTGCTTTCTTTACCACGAAAGATTGAGTCGCGCCGGATGAATGCTCTTTCTTGTATCAAGAATAATGGAATTGAATTATCCAATTCCATTATCTAAAATTTAAACATCGTAAATTCGGTCAGGTGTTGCGCCTCTAACAATATTTGTGTTGAAACCAATATTTCTCAAGCCTGAGTCTCTTCAAATAACACTAAGCCATACTTATCGCCAATAGGCAAAAAGCCAATTCCTCGATAAACTGCTTGGGCTGCTTGGTTATTATCACCTGTAAACAAGATGGCACGTTTTACTAAGAGCGATCGCGCATATAACAATGAGCCTGCTACTACACTTTTGGCATAGCCTTTACCGCGCAGGGCTGGCGGTGTCCACACTCCACCAATTTGCACAATATCAGGTAGGCTGGCATTAAAGGCAGAGTAAGAAACGAGAGTATCTTCTGCTACCAAAACCCAATGCATAGCCGTAGATTGACGTGCTTCAATTACGAGACGGCAAGCTGGACGCAAACTGGAAGTATCTGTTTTTCCTAAAGTTTCCACATTATAAGCAGCACACCATTCGGTGAGTAATTCCAACTCCTCTGCATGTGGCAAACGACACTGCACCTTTGCCGATGCTAAGGCTTGAGGTATTTGCAAGTCTCGCAGTGTTAGAGAAAATAATATCTCTGGCTCATTAAGCTGAGTCGGTCGGTTGCTAAGTCCCAAAATACTTTTTGTTGCTTCGACTTGTGCTGCTGGCCCACTAATTCCAGAAATAGCACGGCCAGATTGGGCCACAACTGCTTGCACCACCTCTAGCAAATGTACAGGGGCTTGGACTATTATCATCCCATTCCAATAGTGAGCTGCAACTGCCACTATAGTTTCATCTATGTAGACCGCTATGTAAGTTCCTTGAAATCTTGCACCTTGGTCAAGCAGTCCCGCAGCTCGCCAATTAGAGCGCAAAAACATAGAAGTATCAGTGTGTTGCAAGAGAAATGCTTCCAACGATACTTCATCTCCAGGTTGCAGGGTTCTCAAAGTAGGCACAAAAAACTCCTGAATGTCCAACTCAGTTTACCAAATAAGCGATTCTGGGAATACTAGGAATGCCACCTGTGAAATTGATTATACCTAGAATAACCGCAGCGATATCTGGTGACAAACAGCTTTGCGTCTACACAAAAGTACCTTTGAAAGTACTATTCACGTTCAATCTTATATTCCATGCTAAAGAGGAAATAATGGATACAAGCAGCAACTAAGCACAAATAAAATATTTGAGTCTCTTGGGAAATTTCCTCAAACCAACTCACAGATATTCACTAGCCCTATTCAACATCTATAAACTTCAGAAAATAATTGGAGGCAAAATGGTTTCTAATCAAAATATAACTGAGAATGATTGGAATTTGGATCAAAGGCAGTGCAGCATTGTGTCGCCAAGGTGCAGCAAATGACATTGCGCCTGTGGAGTATCCAGCCGCAGCTGATCCGTTTCTCACAGTCGCCTTAGTTAAAGCCGCGCGAGAATTAGAGGTTGAATATTACGTAGGAATTACCGCATTATTTAATACTTTTTCCGAAGGACAAAAACGCATTGATTCAGCGAATCCAAATTTAATGCGATCGCTGCATGGCATCACAGAAGAATATCGGCGCTTGAATATCTTAAATTATCAGATGGAATGCGGCACACTATTTAAAATCGTAGGAGTGTATAATTTTGCAGCAGCAGCTATTTGTGGTGTAGTAGCTGGGCGTACCATTAGTGAAAATATCATCTTAGAACGAAAGGATATTGCTGTTAAAAATGCGATCGCAACTGCTGTACATGCAGCAACAACCTTTGAGTAAGCTAATTAATATTTTCTTGATAAATATAGCGGTTCTCGTTTGCATGAAGTAGATTTTTCAAACTTACTCCCTACCCCTCTCCTTGCTAAGGAGAGAGGAGTGTTTGCGTGCCTCAAATATGGGGTGAGGTTGTGACTGTATTGCACCGAAGTGAAAACCACTATAAACTCTCAGTAGTTTTATGGAGTCTTTACCTAATCTTTAATTTCTTAATTAGTAATTATAGCTAATATATATTGAGCAAAATATAATTTAATCTGATAAAAATAAATGAAAAAAGTACAATATCTCCACAAATAATTATGAATTATAAATTGTTCGAGAAGTGTCCTGAAAATATCCACATTAGCGAGAATAGTAGTAATAATTTTTAAACCTATTATAAATATTTTAGATATTAATAAATATTTAGAAAAATGAAAAATAATATAAGATGAATAATCAAATTAAAATCATGACTTTAACTGCGATCGGGCTAATGCCGACGCTGATATTTTTAACATTCTTTTATCGGGCAATAGCTGACGACCCAGGAGTATGTTACATGATAACCTCCTCTGGTAAAACCGTTGGATTGGGAAGCCTTTGTGGCAATATAGTCGCACCTTCAGACAACAGAGTTTTTCGAGTCCCAGTCAAACGCCGCTTTGGTGGAACTCCAGTGATTGATGTCACCTTCAATGACAAAAAAACCTTTGAAATGATTGTAGATACAGGTGCCAGTGAAACCATTATCACTCTAAGTATGGCGAATACACTTCAACTTCAGGCTACAGGTACAATGCAAGCCCAAATTGCCGATGGTAGCCAAGTAGAATTTCCAACCAGTAAGGTGAAATCTATTGCAGTAGGTGGAATTACAGCCAATAATCTTCAGGTAGCGATCGCACCCAAAGCAAGCATCGGCTTACTAGGCCACGATTTCTTTGGCAACTATGATATTAAGATTTTAGAGAAAGAGGTGGAATTTCATCACCGCTAATGTTCGCAGGTAAAAACATTATAAACATGACTAAGCTAATTGAATACGAAGAAGCCAGTGAGGAAGTCCGCGCAGTCTATGATGACATCCGCACCACCCGCCAGAATGACTATATCAATAACTTTTGGAAAGCTATAGCTAACCATCCCCCTACCTTGCAAAGAACTTGGCAAGCGGTGAAGGAAGTGATGACTAGCCCTGGTGAGATTGATCCACTGATGCGCGAGCTAATTTATATCGCCGTGAGTGCGACGAATGGCTGTGAGTACTGCATCGCCTCGCACACAGCAGCGGCGCGTGCCAAGGGAATGAATGATACCATGTTCGGGGAAGTAATGGCGATCACAGCCACTGCCAACATGACCAATCGCCTCGCCAACGGCTATCAAATTCCGGTAGACGAGAGATTTAAGCCGTAGGATGGTGTTGGTGAACATAAACGAATCCTACTTGCTATTGACCAAGCTGGTTGGCATACAAGTAATGATTTAATTCTTCCAGAAGGAATCGATTTAATCTATTTACCTGCTTACTCCCCTGATGCAGCTCTTCAGTTTCTATGGTCTGTAACTAACGAGGTGGTTGCTAACTCTTTACCTGCATCGAGTGACGAACTGGAAGAACTTTTAGTCTATCGCTGTCAACAGATTGTCATTAGCCGTAGGAACATTCTTTAATAGTTTAGCTGTATTCTCAATACTATCTCCACTGCTGGCTGCTTTTATCAGAATCTCGAATAAAGTTTATTGGTCACATATACCTTGAGTTTCAATGGAGAAATTTTCTATTAAACATTCAATAACCTCATCAAGAGTTTCTGAGTCGGTTATTGCCAGTTCTTCTGATGGAACAGTCAATTTTTTTAGCCAATATGCTACACGCTACTTTCATGATTTCATTTTTTGAAACCTTTCAAAGCAGTATAAGCATTAATTATACATGATGTAATAAAAGTTACTTTTTGGTACGCAAGTTTGATTAGCAGTCGTTCTTTGGAAAAAATTTTTTGGTTTACTGGACAATGCTTTGACACTGCGTTGACAGTACCTAGACAATGCTTTGACACTGTGTAGCCGCTACAAAGGCTCTAGAGCGTTAAAAATCCCTTAAACGCTGGATATTAAGGGATTAAGAGCCGTTGTAGGGCATTATAGGGCGGTGTAGCGGGTTGGAAGGTTGGAAGTGTCGGAGGGTTTAGCTTCTAAGCAGCCAGTTCACTTTAGGCTCCTCAGCATTCTTTTTGGAGTTAATCGGGTTCTTCGTACAGTCCTGTGTCTTGTAGCTTGTGGTGGGTCGCTAGCGATGGGTGAGACAGTGAGATATGTTTAGGTTTTCTTTACCTTCTACAGGATTTTTAGCACGCGATGTCTACAGCGGGCGGGTACGCCATCACTGACTCATGCATTGCTATATCCTCTTGTATAGGCGAGTATAATTAGAAATGACCAAATTTCTTAATCTGGTAATTTGCTTTATAATACACGCAGAAATTTCAAAACAGAGAAATGAGCGTGAAAAAAGGCAAAATCGCAACTTTGTTTGTGATCACTTATCTCATCTTCATATCTGGATGTGGTGTCAGTGGATATATTCCTAAAATTTCTGATGAGATTGTGAAGTTTTCCATTATCAAAAACACTGATGGTGTCGGCTTTATTAATGAAGCTGGTCAAGTAGTTATTAAACAACAGTTTCTAGATGCACAGCCTTTTTCTGATGGCTTGGCAGCTGTAAGGGTTAAAGAACGTTGGGGTTTTATCAATCATAAAGGTGAGTTTGTAATTGTCCCGAAATATACTAATATTCATCCGTTTTCAGAAAAACTAGCATTAGTTGATTTAGAAAATGGCTCACATGTCTTTATTGATCAACGAGGGAACGTGGTAATTGAATCCAAACCAAATTGGAGCTTTGCTGGGGATTTTAAGGATGGATTAGCTCCTGTAGTAGTTAAAGGTAAATGGGGTTTTATTAATACTAAAGGAGAGATCGCAATTGAGCCTAAGTTTGATAGGGTTAGAAGTTTTTCTGATGGCTTGGCATTTGTAAGAGTTGGAGAAGGTCTTCCAGGATTGGTAGGGTATATCGATCACTCAGGAAAATTAAAAATTCCCTTTGAATCCTCATATTGGGCTGGAACTGACTTTGTGATGAACAGAGCTATAGTTCTCCCTATCTCGTACACTCGCGTGGAAATTCTATTAATTGATCAAACCAAAAAGGTGCTAACAAATCAACTCAACTTGAGTTGTGGTACTGATTTTAACAGTCTTGACAAGGGAGTTGCAGAAGGATTAATACCAGTACGCTTAAAGTTAGCTAATCAAACAAAAATTTTATCACAATGTGGTTATATTGATATGCAAGGAAAGATTGCTATTCCCCCTGATCCTAAGATCCAAGAAGCAAAACCCTTTTCTGAGGGGTTAGCAGCTGTAAAAATCAAAGGCAAATGGGGCTACATCAATAGAAGTGGTTCGATAGTTATTCAACCAAAATTTAACGGAGTGTCACCTTTTAGAAATGGACTAGCTTATGTAAAAGTTAATGCAGCTAGTGAAGGTTTTATTAATCATTCTGGACAATATGTTTGGCAACCTGTAACTTTAAAATGAGAGCGAACGCTAAGACGTAACTGAATAATTATAACTGGAAGTCTTTGACGAGTAAACGTTGAGAGCGGCTACAAGCTTGGCTATGCTGTCACCTGTTAGGGAAGATGTCGGGTTAAAAGATAATTACAACTTCCTTGACTAACTTTCCTTCCTCAAATTGTTGTCCTATTTTTGCTAATCTGATTAGTTCTTCTATACGACTAACTTGGTCTATGAAAGGTAAAAAATCTATGTCGTCGATTGTATTTTTAGCGGCTTCAGTCATTCTCAACCTTGGTTGTACAATGACAGCTTCTGTGGGTTTGATAATTTCCTCATTCAAGCGCTCTACCCAAGCTCCTCTAGTCATTGGTTTACCTTCTTTGTCGCACACTTGGTAATCTTCGTAGTTTGTAGCTGTTGCATCGCTAACGTGACCAAGCCGTTCGGTAATGAATTGATTAGTTGATTGCTTCCAAGGACATTTTTATCTCAAGCCTTGCAGCGCAAATATCAAGTAATTGAAAGGATTTATATTCCGTCAGGTTAGCGCCAAGAAATTCTTAATCACCAAACTACAAGTAATCCTTATCTATACTATGTCTGCTGGTTAAAGAATTGTGTGCAAACAAGTATTAAAACATACAAGTATTTTAGCGATCGCTCTTTGGAGAAAAACTTTTTGGTTTACTGTTAATTAGAACTATTTATCCGGACATAATATTACAGCTATTTTCTGGTAAATAGACCACGCTCTACGGGCACAGCAATGCTGTACCCGTACGACAGATGTGGTTCAAATACATGAAAACTGCTGTAAATAGGCTGTTAAACTAGAGAGAGTTAATAATTAAATAGGGAAGAAAAATTAAAAATAAAGGTAACGTTGCTATTGCAAACTCAATGTGGAACAGCTTAAGATTTAAAACCGCAGAATCTCTCGGTCATAGTCTTCAGGTGCGGGTTCTATTTCCCAAACCAATCCTTCTCCTAATTCCAAAATTACTTCCAAATACAACATATCTACAGAAGTTGTTGCCATATCTTCATTATTCTCAAAAGCTTGTAAGTCTTCCGTCAGTAGTCGGAGCTTAAACCCAGCAGGAATTTGACCACCAGGAGTTGTACTTCGCAATTCAAAGCGCCAAACATCGTTCTGAGAAGCAGCTTTTGGGAAAATACGTAACTCATATGTATTTTGTGCAACTATTATTTGCCGAGACAAGCCTATAACTGGTTCTGCACTCCGCATTCCGGCAGGCACCACAACGAATTCTCTTTTTTCCCATCCCCACTGTTGAGCTAAATTGGCTACTCCTGTCTGCAAGCATTGCGGAATTGACCACTGCATGAGTAAACCCTGACGCAGTTCATACAATTTTTTTCGCCAACCGCTATGTGCCAAAAGTGCGCCCCACAGTGAAAATGGAACTGCCAAACGCGGGAATTTCACATCGGGATGACCCAACCTTTCTAAGAGGTTTTCTGCCTGGGTTTTGGCAATAGGAGCTAAAGGTGTAATCTCGGCACCTAAGGCTTCTGGATGATTAAGTTGGCGTGTAACCCACAGCACATTCATATCTGGAATTAAATCTTCACTTTCCAAGCTGTAAGTACGGTCTCCAGCATCATAAACCCCTTTTGTTGTCAGAATTTGATGGGTTGTGTAGCCAAAAATCTTCATCCAGCCATCATCAGGATTGACCTGTACTGCTACGTAGTAGTCAGCAACCCACTCTGGAATATCTACCCATTCCTGCGGTACGCGCAACTCATCACCATCCATAGCGAGGGTGGGAATTAATACAAGGCGATCGCTATCAAAAGTAATCGCTGTGCCATTGACTACTTCCCAAAAACTCGGTAATGCTGCACTGTTGGGATAAAGCCTAGCGGTGGGCGCAATTTCCTCTTTGAACCAAGGCAAAAAAGCTTGTAAGCAAATTTGATTTATCCACCCACGTTGACAAGCACCAGCTGTTGAGTATGGTTGTTCTTGCATCTCTGGAGATTGGGGAATTTCCAAATATAACTGCTGTGAGTCAATAGTGAATGGGGGAGGTATGTTAAACATAATTTGAGAATGGCTCCATATAAAGAGTTAAGGCAGACATGAGAGAATTTTCTCTCTTGTCTCCTCATTGCATCTGGGTATGGCTATATTGGACTTTGAGCCATTCCTCTAAGCTTGTGTTTATGGCATCTATTACGTCGGATTTAGGAGAAATATGCAAGTTGTTTTGACTCCACTGCGTTAGAGTCAGTAATAATGACTTTTTAATGCTGCTAAGGCGACGAGAAACAGTATATTGCTTAATTTCTAACTGTGCAGCAATTTCTGTTTGAGTCAGCTTCTGACCATAGTAAATTTGCAGTAATTGTTGTGACTCAGCATCCATTGCAGCGATCGCTTGGTACAAAACTTGGTTTAACTGAGCTTGCTGATTTCGTGTATTTGCAGCTTCTTCCTGCTCAATAATTTCCGTTAGTAAAGATGTTGGCAAATCCGCAGGCAATATATCTAATAAATTACCATCATCTTCTTCTTTGAGGGGAGCGTCTGCAGAAACAATCTTAGGATAAAGGAAGGTACGAGCAGCTTTACCAGAAGATAATAGCCAGGTTTCTATGGTTTGCGGATTGACTGCGGGAGTGGGTGAACTCAATCGGCTTAAACGTTCTGCATTATAAAGATTAGTAATAGCCTTCCAAGTCAGAGCATCTGGTTTGGTAAGCTGACGAATTTTTGCGTTGTCACCTGTGTAGAGTTCCTTAAAGCATTCCCAGGCTAAAACATAACTCTCGATGCTTTGAGTATTAAAGCTTATATTTTGTAATGACTGCACCAATCGTTTACGGCTGAGTTTATGCAATAAAGCCCAGTCCGAGCAAATCTCTGTTTCCCGACGTAAGCGCAGTACATCCTTGATACTCCATTCAAAAGCTAATTCTGTATAGGCTTTTAAATGCGAACTGCATTGAGGATTGAAAGTTTTGAGGATCTTGTCAAGATGAGCGATCGCCATCTGAAAATAGTCTGCTAGAGATGATTGTGTGGGAAAGTTGAGGGCAAATTTTCTTGCAGTCCAATAGCACACCTCTTGTAAGTAAGCAGAAAGATGTGCCAGTGCCACAGCACTCGATTGAGTCTGCCAAACTCTATACCAGTAAAGTGCCCAAAAGGTATCAGATTTCTCAGCTGACGATTCCTCCAGGCAAACTTTCATACTGCGTCGCAGTTTCGCATCTGTTGCCCAACCACTAAATTGGTCTACATCAAACTGCACAAACGTAGAAAAGATTTCAACAATGCCCTGTCGGGGTTGCATGGAATATTTGCCGTTGTTTGAACCATAGCTGATTTCAATTATACAGCCATACAGGCAAATGCTAATTCCTTGCTGCGTAAGGATTTTACAGATTTTTCTAAAAATTTTCTCTTTTCAGTGCATACAAAAGTAAAAGTCGTCGTAGAGAGTGATATGTAGAGAGATTCATTTAGTTCCAGACGCGTAGCGTTCCGTAAAGCCTGCGGCATAGCAACTCTCAGAGACGCTCTTGCGTTCGCTTAGGGCGCAGCATCTCGTAGAGAAGGAAAGGCGGTTCGTTTCCTTATCCATATTTTTCAGGAATCAAATAGGACTACTATAGCAATCCTAAATCAGTTGTAAAAATCTCTGTTTTATTTGTGTCTCTGCGGTTTATTCATATTACATTATGGTTAGCAACACAAATTTTTTATCCCCAATTCAAACAAACCAATTTCTCCCACCAATTAGTCGTTGGACAACCTTTGGCGGAATGTTTATTCTCTGCGTTTTAGGACTAGCTGTTCCAATCGCTGCTGTTGCTAAGTATAAGTTTACAGTCCAAGGACAAGCGGTTGTGCGTCCGGCGGATGAATTGCGAACTGTGCAAGCGGCGACCGAAGGTGAGATAATACATATTTATGTCATCCGATGAAACCCAAGAGTCATAAAAACAATCAGTGGCAACGGATATGTAACGGATGTAACATATGGTTCATTCGTCCCTTAAAAAGACATGACTCGCCTGTTTTGATTCTCTTGGTTCTGGTGACAGCTTTTTTGTGCGTTATTGCTTTTCCTGTTGCTGCAACTGTAGAGACACAACATATCGCAACTCTTGGAGTGTCAATCCAAAATCCTACTGCACAAACACAAGACTTGCTGCAACAGGGTAAAATGCTGTATGAGGCAGGACAGTTTGCAGAAGCGGTTAAAGTTTTGCAACAAGTAGTTAAAAGTTATGGCAGCCAAGGCAATGAATTGCAGCAAGCTGTGGCATTAAGTAATTTAGCATTGGCATATCAAAAACTGGGTAATTTGACACAAGCGCAACAGGCAATTTCAGATAGCTTGAAGTTGCTCGAAAAATCCTCTAATTCCCAAAATATTCAGGTTCTGGCTCCAATTCTGGATATTCAAGGTAGTATTCAACTAGACTTAGGACAAGCTGAACAGGCACTTAACACCTGGCAACGTGCCCAAGTCAGCTATAAGCAATTAGGTGATCAAAATGGTATTACCCGCGCTCGCATCAACCAAGCACAAGCATGGCAAGTTTTGGGATTTTACCGTCGGGGTTTGACAATCTTGACTCAATTGCAGCAGCAGTTACAATCAAAACCTAACTCAGTCACAAAAGCAATAGAATTACGGTCTTTCGGTAATGCTCTGCAATTGGCGGGAGATTTGGATCAATCTCGTCAGGTATTACAGCAAAGTTTGTCAATTGCTCAAAAATTGGATTCTCCCCAGGATGTGAGCGCTGCTTTGTTCAGTTTAGGCAACACGGCACAAGTACAGCAAGACTTGCAAGAAGCGATAAAGTTTTATCAGCAAGCTGCTGCGATCGCTCCTAACCTGATTACCAAAGTCCAGGCTCAAATAAATCAGTTGAGCTTGCTAGTAAGCACGGGACAAACAGCAGCCGCGCAGACACTATTGCCGCAAATCCAAACTCAAGTGGCAGAACTACCTGCTTCTGTGACAACTATCTATGCCCGCATTCATCTAGCTCAAAGCTTGATAAAATTCGGCACTACACCCAAAGCAATCGCTCAAATCTGCGCGATCGCTTTGCAACAAGCTCAGGATTTGGCAGATAAGCGAGCCGAGAGCTTTGCCCTTGGTACTCTGGGCACTGTATATGAGCAAACTAAACAATGGCCAATTGCCCAGAACCTCACCCAACAGGCACTGATTATAGCCCAAACAATCAACGCCCCAGATATCGCTTATCGTTGGCATTGGCAGTTGGGACGCTTATTAAAACAGCAGGGAGAGATTGAAGACGCTATTGCCACCTATGATACTGCGGTCAGAGAGTTGCAGACTCTCCGTAGTGACTTAGTTTTTGTGAATCGAGATGTCCAGTTTTCCTTTAAAGAAAGTGTAGAACCTGTATATCGAGAGTCCGTAGAATTACTATTACAGTTTCAGCAAACTCATCCGAGCGAACCAATCTTAGACAAAGCTAGACAGAGGATTGAAGCACTGCAACTGGCGGAATTAGACAACTTTTTCCGGGAAGCTTGCATTAATGCCAAAACTGTTTTGCTTGACACAGTGGTAGATAAAGATAATCCCACAGCCGCAATCATTTATCCAATTATTCTGCCTTCTAAACTCCAAGTGATTGTCAAAATTCCTCAACAGCCACTGCGTAATTATACAGTAAACAAGTCCCAGAAGGAAGTAGAAGGGATTATAAGAGAACTTAGAGAGTATCTTTTAGAACCTGATAGGACTGAGGAAGTGCAGGCGCTGTCACAGGAAGTCTATGGGTGGTTAATCAAAGAAATTGAGTCAGATTTAAAAGAAAGTGGAGTCAAAACCCTTGTATTTGTACTGGATGGAATATTGCAAAACGTGCCAATGGCTATATTGTATGACGGTGAGCAATATCTGGTAGAAAAATATGCTGTAGCACTCAGCTTGGGACTCCAGTTACTCGCACCTAAACCCCTGACACAAACAAAACTCAACGTCCTAGCTGCTGGGTTAGTACAACCACCACAAAACTTTCAACAGCAATTTCCACCGTTACCAGAAATTAAATCAGAATTTAACTCTATTTCTCAAGCGATCGTGTCTACCACCGAGTTACTAGATCGGGACTTCAACAGCAAAAACCTAGAAAGTAAAGTAAATGCTGTGCCATTTAATGTGTTACATCTGGCAACCCACGGTCAATTTAGCTCCCGTGCTGAGAATACTTTTATACTTGCTGCTGATGGCCCGATCAACGTGATGCAATTTGATAGCCTGTTGCGGCGTCGGGATCAAACTCGCTCAGAAGCCTTGGAAATGCTGGTTTTAAGTGCTTGCGAAACTGCTGCTAGTGACAATCGCGCCACGCTAGGGCTAGCAGGAGCATCCGTGAAAGCTGGTGCCCGTAGTACCTTGGCTTCACTGTGGCATATCAGTGATAAATCTACTGCTATCTTAATTGGTGAATTTTACCGTGAGTTAGTTAAAACTAAGGTGACAAAGGCTGAAGCCTTGCGTCGTGCCCAAGTAAAGTTGCTAAAAGATTATCCTAATTACAGTCGTCCTGGCTACTGGGCACCTTATGTTTTAGTTGGTAACTGGCTTTGATAAAGCCTGTGCTTTAGTCGCAAATATCGGTAGTGAACTACTCAACGGCATAAATTAATTGATATTATTACGATTGCCGTCTGTACAAAGTTTTAGCGATCGCTTAGTTATTTTCTAAATACTTCCATCTAAGACTAGATCGGGATTCAAAATTGCTTACTAGATAGATAGAACCGTTATATCTTAACGCAAATTATTTGATTTTTTTACGTTAGTAATAAATTATCCAATTCTGGAAACACTTAATGACTATTGAACTTGTATAGTTGATTGATTTTGGTTATCATCTCAAAAAGTTTGCAATTATCGCTCAAAACGTTAAAATTCAAAGCGATGTCTGACGATAAACGGCTGCGCGTCTACCCAACAGAATTTTAAATCGTTGAGAGTGATGGGGGTTGCATAATGTAGAGAGAAAGCGATCCTCAAACTAACAATAAAGCGATCGCCTTTACTCCAATGTCAACACTCTACAAAATCTGCCACTAGTCGTTTTGTCTGTAACCAACGCACACCCAAAAGAATGTTATCAAGATCATCTCCACCCAGAACTTCTATAGTGAACTCTTCTGCATCTAAAAGCACGGTTCCCTGATAAAGATTAAACCGTGCTTCTTTCCATGCTGTTTGCATATCTCATTGTTCATTTATGTTAAGAATCCACCCTTAGAGCCTATTTATAAAGTAAATATTAAGTAGGGTGTGTTACGGCTACGCAAGGATTTGGGAATTTGAGAGAGTGAGGATTAGCCGTAACGCGCCACATTTATCGGTGTGTTAAGCGTTGCTATAACGCACCCTACAACTTAGACATAGACATTAGAGCATATATGGAAGAAAACGGTATTTAAGTCACTTAGTACAAGAGTTCATTTATTAAGATTTAGGAAACTTTTGATGCACGATGCCGTTTCTTGCTTGCTTGTCCTATCAGAACTGTAATAAGAAGTAAGAGGTAGGCGATCGCCAGATACTAGCACAATGGTAACTCGGTAGTTACTGCTATGATTGGTAGTTGATTTTTCTTCCACAATAACATCCTTAATCTCGCTGAGTCGATGCTCAAGAAATTTTGTACCTGATAAACCTTGCTGCTTGACAGTCAAGATATCAAGGGTTTTATCAAACACGCACGTAACGACTCTCGTTAACAGAGTGATCACACCACCACTTACAAAGATACCTCCGATTAAATACATCCATAATCGATCATCTTGCTTTTCTGTCAAAGATGTTATTTTAGGATTGCTAATAAAGTTTGTAATATGGGATACAATTGTTTCCTTCTTACTATGATCAGAGTCGAAGTAGGATGTGAAAGGAACCTCACCATTGCTAGTAAGGATGACGACTCGATAAGTGCTATTGCCATGACTATCATTACTACTCTCTTCAACTTTAGCGCCCTGTAACATATTCAGCGAGAATTCTTTCGGCTTTGATGCCAGTAATCCTGATGTCACTAACTTACAATTGGTTGGCTCAATCCGGGTACAAGTGAAGGTAGTCACTTGGGCAAATATTGCGATTACAGAAAATCCAGCCGCTGCAAGTATACCTCCGAGTATCCAAACCCGCACAGGTCGCAGTCGAAGTGTCAATAGGTTCTCTGTCTTGTGCAAAATTTTCATGACTTGTCTCCAATTTAATTGGGGTTAGTCATAGCTACAATTCCACTCAATTATTTTCCTGATGCTGACCGAAAACAGCCACTTATTGACAAGACTTTATTAAATCCAAAAAATCAAAGCGATCGCTCTTTAACTTAAGGGAGCGAACGCTAATTTTTAGATGATAAAATAAAGCTTAAGCAGCAACAGGTTCCAACAATTTGATATCAGAGAAGACAAATTCTTGAATAGATACTTGTCCTGCTGTCTCGGTACGAATCTCCCGACGATTTAAGATGAAATACTCACCAACTTTTTCATACTCATCAGTAAATTCGCTTCTACCACCCTTTTGTTCCCCAGTTTTAGGGTCATGGTACACAGAGTCATAGGTGTGAGAAAGGTAACCTTCCCCGGTGTCATGACTGCTAAAGGTGTCAATTGTCACGTAAGTACCGTGGATAAAACGGTGAACATGGCATACTTCATTATTGCGGACTTTGTATTTATCGCCCTCAGCCTTACCACCCATTAAAAGCTCAACCGCACCAGTTTCGTCAGTTTTACCATAGCTAAACGTATTGGCGCTGTGGGTATCTTCAAAACTGCGGCGAATGCGGTGAATTGCTATTTCCCAGGCTTGACCATGAATAGCCTGCTTGGCCGACTCGTCATCTACGTCCAAAACTTCGGCTTTGAGATTGGCGCTAATGATAACTTTGCCTGTAAATACTTTATCATCTTGCTTAAAGGTGATATTTGCGGTATAACCAGGAAAATTTTTGTCCCAAGTATAACGATTCTCATAAGCAGCCCGGAAAAGTTCCTGAGCAGAGAGTTGTGTAACTGTCATGTGCTTCTCCTAGTCGCTACTGTAATTAGCGTTTTAGTTTTCCTGGTATTAGCATAGAAGTAATTGTTGAGGCTTGGATAGTCCCCAACTGGGTACACTTATGGTTAATTCTCTCTACGCCGTATTTGATGCGATCGCCAATGTCCAAAATGAGCAAGAATTAAGACTAGCTCTCACGGAAAAAATTGGTGAGCATTTTTGCGTGCAAAATTGGGGTATTTATTTCCTAAATGAGCAGCCAACGACTGACATTGATATTCAGGGTATTCCAGCAGTATGCTTAGAAAGCAATCCAGTCGGGCGCTACGTGGTTGAGCGTCATGCTCCTGCCCATGAGCAATTATTATTATCACCGAAAGACTGGAAGCATTTTTGTTCGCGTTCTGATCACGAACACGTGATGACCGGGCCAATAGTTTATGATGGTCGTCTTGTAGGAACGCTTAACTTGGCTCGTGACAAGGGATATCCTGCTTTTAATGGCAACGATTTGGCAGATTTGAGTGCCTTATGTATTCATTTATCAGCGAAAATGGCGACTCTACGGACAAAACCAAAAATATCCAATTCCCTTTTAGTAAGTCCTCTAACAGCGCGTGAGTTAGAAATTGCCGAGTTAGTGGCGCAGGGGTTAACGAACGCGGAAATTGGGGAAAAACTTTGGATTACGCAAAATTCCGTCAAACAAGCTTTGAAGAGGATGTTTCGTAAGTTGAAGGTTTCGGCGCGTGCAGAAATGGTGGCAAAACTGCAAGATATACAAGTTTGATAAAGGATAATTCACAAAAGCCTAAAACGTGTAGCTGCGGCAACTTAAATATTAGCAATTCTATTTTGGATGCAACACGCAATAGGGGCGTACAGCTAGCTGTGCGCCCCTACTAAAGTCCTATATTTTATGCAACTGAGAAATGCTACAATCTTTAATCAAGAAAGGTAAGCCTGTTACCCAAGCATTAGAAAAGTTCGTTAGTTAGACACCAGCGTTCCTATTATTACTCATTTATTGGCGAAAAGTTATTACTACTTGCTGCCAATAGAGGATGGTAACGCATTTAGGGTATAACTTTCTTTGAGATATCTTTGGCTGTATCTGCCGCACTGTCCCCTACATCACTAGCAGTTTCTTGAGCGCCCTTTACGTATCCAGATCCAAACTCTTTAAGGGCTTCTCCTGACTGTTGCCCAATCTTCTGAAGTCGTTCACCAGGAGAATTTTCAGTTTCACGAGCGTCTTTAAACCAGTCCCCTACTGTTTTCGGTCTTTGAGCATCATTTTGCTCTACCTGTTCGCGAACTCTCTCCTTTAAGCCTTTGTCATTTTGCCCATCACTAACATTTGTTGTCAGCACTAGAAAACCAACTAGGACAACAGCCAAAAAAGATTTTACCTGAAGTTCTTTAAGCAAAGAACTGATGTGACCAATCGTCCTAGAAATCAAATTTATCATGCCAATTAGCCTGTTTTTTGAGTACAAATTAAAGATTAACTATAAAAAGGTAATTATGCTTCTAACAAAAGGCATATCTGAGTTATCAGAAAGAAATATTTTTTAAATCTTGCTTGGGGAAGATGTGATTTGTTAGATGCATGGATATTTGTAATTCGTCTATGGGTACAAGCAACGAGCAATCTGCCTTTAATTAGAGAGTTTGCATAATGAAAGAGCATTATCCGAAAGCGATTGCGGAATATATAAAACTGTTATTAGAAATTGGAGAAAGAAGAATTAAAAATTACTAATCAAGACTGACTAAAACAACTTAGTGAAAACCTTGATATTTACATCAAGACCGACTTCCAAGCTTCTGGCGATCGCATTACTAAAGCATTAAATGCAGAGTTGCTTTCTAAGTAGGAGGTAACAGGTAAAAATCAGGAATTCAAACTTCTAACTCCTAAAGATACCGTTGCAGTAAACCAATGAGAACTTCTGGTATTTCCAAATGAGGTAATATTCCTGCATCTGCGATCGCATAAAAATCTTGAATTGCACTTACATTTAAATTTGCCAAGCGTCGTCCTAGTTTGATGTTGGTAAATTGTGCCTTTTCTCCCCAAAAAATCCTCGTGGGAATTGTCAGTTGTTGAACATATAAACTCAGGTCAAAATAAAGGTCGCCCCGCAAAAATGACAAAGCGGCAAACTTAGCATTAGGCTGTTGTGCAGAGGTTAAATAAGCCTCTACCATCTCTTCTGATACTCGTTGTGACTTGGCAAACAGAAAACTTTGTAAAAAATTTCGGACTGCAATTTCATTTTCAGCACCAAGGATATAAATAAAATTGTCCAACAGAGGCGTATTGATCACCGAAAGCGGAAGTCTGCGTCCAGCACCCTCCCCAAAATCATCAAATCCAGAGGGACACACTAAAAACAGTGCTTTGAATAAATTGGGTTGAACAATAGCTAGGCGGATAGCAAAAGCGGCTGTTAGAGATGAGGCTACCACTGTTACGGGCTGGCGACAAGTTTGGATAATAAACTCTGCGATCGTGGTGAGATAATCCCTAATTTTATAATCTCGGACTGGATGAGCCGATTCTCCCCAGCCGATTAGATCGGGGGCTAAAATGTGGTAATTAGAGGCAAAAGCTGGGTAAACTTTAGACCATTCATATGCAGACGCCCCACCACCAAAGTTATGGAGAAACAGTAGTGGGCGTAAATCTTCAGTATCAGCGATCGCCGCCGCAGGCATCGCCCAAGGTGCATTCGTTTGGGTATAGTAAACCATTGCCCCCAAGGATGTATGGATAAGTTTATGTCCAAAGCCAGGAGGTTGAAACTGAAGCATAAAATTAAAGAGTTTAGTTTAATCGCACTTTACGCGAAGGCAAAATTACAAGGTATAAAGTAAAGCTTACTCATAGAACTAATTCATAACTCATAATTACCCTACGAATAAATGGGGCAGTCTGAATTGTCGATACTGTATGGGTTTTATGTCTTTATTGATCAATCCTTTAAATTATACCATTAATTACGAATTATTCCGCCACGATGCTTCTTAATAATCAGATTTAATTTTTAAATTTGCATTGCTTATTTTTGCTTTTGGTCACTATTTCCTGTAATCTGAACAAGTTGATTGAGGTGATCACCACTGATGTAATAAGCTTCCCCAAAACCAACTATAAAACGACCTTCACTAGGAGTTAACTGGAAAATCCGAAAGTCAGACAAGCTGCGCAAAACCTCAATAATTTGACCAAACCGCCCTTGAAATTGCTCAACAATTTGATTCCACTTATCAGTTTCACGCTCTATCAAAGTTGCCGTACAATCAAAACTCAAACGACGACGGGCAAAAATTAGATTACTCTTGGCTTCATCCTCGATAAACAAGACATTAACATGAGGATTAGCATAGAGATTTTTGGTATGAGTTGAAAGACCACTGACGTAAATGTAGATATTCTTGGAATTATCCATTACAAAGGGAGCATAACTAGCATTGGGTATTGCCTGTGCGCTCACGGTGCTAATGATTACACTCTCAAACTCTTCATGAAACTTTTCATATTCAGCTTGAATGTTTTCAAGTTGGCTCATAAGTAAATTACCGTTTGATTAGGAACACCTAATTATGTATCCTAACGTGATTGAGCGATGTCTACGATAAGCTGTTCAGTGTCGCATGGAATGCCAAAGATTTGGCTTAATTGTAGCTAAGATCCTGTGGTGTCAGTTTGCCTACCTTTAAGACAAGGCATTTTGCCCCAAGTCTTGTTAATTGAGATGTTCGCTGGATTTACGCGCCCCTTCCCCTTGCCTCTTCGTTGAAGGGAATAGGTTACAGGTATCACCCGTACCCTTTCCCCAATTAAAGCAAAGTTATGAGTACCGGAGGATTTGGAGAAACAAAGATTGGGCTAAACTTAAGAAAGTTGTGAGGACGCAAATGTGACTGACAAAAATCGTTCTCAATGGGATTTAGGCAGGTTTATCGAAACCCTGACTTACTTTGAGGTAATTCCTTTCCTTAACTGGGTACAGCAGTTAATCCAAGGCCGTCCTAAGGATAATCAAGATAGACCCAATGGAGGAAGAAACATGGGTGTAATACTAGTAGCAGGTGCAACAGGTGGTGTAGGTAAACGAGTGGTGCAGCGATCGCTCGAACGGGGTTATAAAGTTCGGGCGCTTGTTAGAGACATTGATAAAGCGCGGTCAATTCTTGGTAATGAGATAGACTTGGTAGTTGCGGATATCACTCAACCTCAAACTTTAACTCCTTTAGTTATGGCTGATATCCAAGCTGTAGTTTGTTGTACAGCAGTGCGTGTGCAACCAGTAGAGGGAGACACAGCAGATAGAGCAAAATATTATCAAGGTGTGAAATTTTACCAGCCAGAAATTGTCGGCGACACCCCAGAAAATGTAGAATATCAAGGTGTGAAAAACTTAGTCCAAGCGGCTGCAAAATATCTACCCCAAGCAAACGAAAAACTAATATTTGATTTCACAAAGCCATCAGCAGAATTAAAGGATAACTGGGGGGCGCTGGATGATGTCGTCATGGGTGGCGTGAGTGCCAGTAATATCCAATTAGTAGAAAATACAGCTTTATTTGCTGGTAATGTCTCCACCGATAACTCTGGCGGATTTGCTTCTATCAGAACTAAGAATTTTGATCCCCCCTTCAATTTATCTGGTCACGAAGGTGTGAAATTGCGCGTCAAAGGTGACGGTCAGCGTTATAAAATCTTCCTACGGACAGATACAAAATGGGATGGCATTGGTTATAGCTATTCTTTCGATACTGTAGCTAATACCTGGATAGATGTTCAGATTCCCTTTGCAGATTTGATTCCCGTCTTTCGGGCAAAAACTGTCAAGGATGCGCCGCCACTTGAGCAGAATAGAATTTGTTCATTCCAACTGATGTTGAGCAAATTTGAACATGATGGTGCTTTGAATCCCAAATTTTCTGCCGGTGGTTTTGCTTTGCAGTTGGAATCAATTAAAGCTTATGGCGGTACAACCTTACCACAATTTATTCTAGTCAGTTCAGCAGGCGTGACTCGTCCCGGACGCCCTGGGATTAATTTAGATGAAGAACCGCCAGCCGTGAAATTAAATGACCAATTGGGAGGAATTTTAACTTGGAAGTTGAAGGGAGAAGATAGTTTAAGAGAAAGCGGAATTCCTTATACGATTATTAGACCTTGTGCTTTAACTGAGGAACCAAGGAGTAAAGAATTAATATTTGAGCAAGGCGATAATATTAAGGGCAAAATCAGCCGTGAGGATGTGGCAGAACTTTGTGTGCAAGCGCTAAAACTAGCGAAAGCTTGTAATGTCACGTTTGAGGTAAAACAGGGAGATAATACTCTTAACTCTATCGATTGGCAGAAGCTATTTTCTAACTTAGAACAGGATAAATAAGTGAAGTGAATACAGACTTATCCTCTGTACCCATACAAATATATCCTGTTTAAATAGACTGTTATGAAAAAAATCCAAGTGCTAATAGTTGCTGGGATTTTAGCAACAATTATCTGGGGTGGGTTATTTGGAAACACTGCTTCATCGCAGCAAGTGGAGTCGCGCATCAACAACCTGGAAGCGGATTTTAATCGTGTCGAGTCGCGGTTAAACCAGATAGAGTCTCAACTCGGTCAAAGGCGCCAGTCTCCAGCCCGAAGAACAACACTTACCCCACGACAGTCAACTGGTTCCAGAGGGAACTTATCGCAGCAAGATCAGATGTTTGATCGGCTGGCAACTTTGGTGGTTGAATTAAAGCAACAAGTCAATAAATTAGAGGAGCGAGTTTCTAAATTAGAAACTCGCTGAATATTTAAATTACCCTGTCTAGGTTTCAAAACTTAGCGTTGCTGAATCAAGTATGATTTGTCATTCTGAGCGCAACGAAGTGCAGCGAAGAATCCCGATAGATGCTTCATTTTGCTTTGCTCCATTCAGCATGACATACACATTTTTCATACCGCAATCAGCAACGCCCAAAACTTATTACTAGTACACTGTGGCGTCAGGTTGCCTACTTTTAACAAGGGATTTTGCCCCCGTTTCACAAAGAATTGGTGTAAGCTGGCTTCAACTTCCCCAGGAAGTTAAGCATGGCTGAAACCACAGCATCCGGCGACTCAATTAAAAAGCCATGACCCCCACCGTCGAGGACTACAAGTTCAGCCTTGGGAATGCCTTGAGCAAGTTGCTGGGAAAAGCTTACTCCCCTGATGCAGCTCTTCAGTTCTTATGGCCTGTAACTAACGAGGTGGTTGCTAACTCTTCACCTGCATCGAGTGACGAACTGGAAGAACTTTTAGTCTATCGCTGTCAACAGATGATCAAACAACATGATTTAATTCAAGGATTAACCTGCTATTACTGGTGGCCTAAAACACGGGATTCTTAATTAGAACTATTTATCCGGACATAATATTATTGAACAAGTCCAAATCTGTCACAGCACCAATGCTGCTAGAAGATACCAAAAAGGCATATTTCGCCAACACGCCTTTAGTGTAACGTGGTGCAGGAGGTTG
>NZ_JBALDG010000049.1:0-3317 GCF_036917195.1 Nostoc sp. | reverse complement strand
TGGATGCGGCAACGTTGGCATGAATTTAATCGCTTTCGTGATTGTGTCGATGCCGCATTCAAACAATGTCCTAACGTATTTGCGTAGGGCTATACCAGTTCAATAACCATAAGGAACTTGAGGAACACGAATGATTGGTGCATTTTTGGGGTCAAGCGCACGCAAACTGACACTGCCAATGTTTTCCGGATGGATCAAAACGACTTTACCTGAGAATCCCAAGCTAAAGTTGGGATAGTTAAAAGGTGACGACAGAATAAGACCGAAGATCATTTCTAAATCTGGTGCTCCGTCTAGATTACCTTCGCTATGCAAAAACAATCGGTCACAAGTTAAGCTTGTGAGGCAGCTGGCGCACAGTTCGTACATCGAATGGTCATCTTTATGCCCCATGCACACATCAAAAAGACTATCGCCGCAGAGGCTGGTTCGTACACAATACCTGATGAGCACGGTAACTCAACGGGAAGGTGTAGTACAGCCACCAGACGCAGTAACTGATGATTTCGGACGGGAAACGATGCCGGGAGTACATGGGCAAGCAGTCGCGAACGGAGTAGAACCAGTACGATTATTCTACGTTTGCATTAAGTTTACAATGCCATCCCTTTTCAGCTTTCGTGCTGGGGGTAATCACTGAACATCGGTAACAAACTCATTCACATCAGACGCAGGTGAATGTAACCTATTAGTATGATCATTATTGATCCCTCTTTGCTTAAATGAGTTGGCAAACTTCTTCAAAGTTCAGCCGCGGTCCTCGCGCTCCGGATCGGAACGTCGAAAAGTCTACCGACACCCGTGACGAGAAAGAACAGGTCCACAAGGAGGCGTGTTCTTTCGAGCTTTCGTCCTCACGGTCGCGTGAGGACGATCTTGCCTTGGATGTGCCCACGGGCAGCTCGTTCGTGCGCTTTTCGAGCATCCGCAAGCGCAAACGTGCTGTCTATGGCGACGCGAACCGTACCCGCATCGAGCAAGCGCCCGAGATCTGCGAGCTGCGGACCGTTCGAGCGCACTTGGGTCATTGAGACCGTGACGCCCAGCTTCGCGGCCTCCTCGGGATCGGAGAAGCCCAAGAACACCGGGAACAACGCGCCGCCACGCTTGAGCGTGCGCAAGAAACGACCAGTGGTGGGACCGCCGAGAGTGTCGAGGACGAGATCAATGTCATGCGCGACTTTCTCGGGAGGGCTCTTGGTGTAGTCGATGAATTCGTCGGCGCCGAGTTCGCGCAGCAACGATTCATGCGTGCCCGATGCCACCGCGATGACGTGCGCCCCCTTCCATTTCGCCAGCTGCACCGCGAAGTGTCCCACGCCGCCCGCGGCACCGTTGATGAGCACCGTCGTGCCGTTGAGCGGCACCGAGCGATGCATCTCCGTTTGAAGCGGGTTCGGATGATCATGTCCGAGCTCGATCAGGAACTGCCAGGCGGTGAGTCCTGACATCGGCACCCCTGCGGCGTGCACGTGATCGATGCCAGCCGACTTGAGTGCGAGGTCTGACGCAGGCGCGGCGACGTACTCAGCGTAAGCAGCGCTCTCCCCAAAGCTAGGAAAGCGAAGCATGCCGAAAACTTCATCCCCGACGGAGAAGCCCTGCACATCCGCGGCGACGGCCTCGACGACGCCCGACACGTCTGTCCCCGGGATGACGGGCAAGGGCACCGGCGGCCTCCACTCAGGCGGCAAGCTCTTGTACCCGTCGCGCAGGTACCAGTCGGGGGGATTGATGCCCACCGCATGAACGCGAACGAGCACCTCACCCGGCTTCAGTTCGGGAATCTCCACCTCTTCGTAACGCAGCACCTCAGGACCACCGAACTCGTGCAGCCGAATCGCCTTCATCGTGTTTGTCGGCATCGCTTTCTCCTTTCACCGCAAATAGGTTATCTTTATTGGAGCGGTACTCCGAATGTTCCGATTATATGGAGCACCGCTCCGATTGTCAAGCTAGATATATGCGAGCCGACGCCAGGAAAAACTACGACCACCTACTCGCAGTCGCGCGCGCCGTCGTAACCGAGCAAGGCGCCGACGCATCGCTGCGCGACGTCGCTCGCAGAGCTGGCGTCGGGTTTGGCACGCTGTACCGTCACTTCCCGACGCGAGAGGCGTTGCTCGAGGCCTTGCTCCGCGCAAGCTTCGACGAGCTGACGGCAAGGGCAAGCGAACTCGAAACTTCGAGCTCACCCGACGAAGCTCTCGTGTCGTGGCTACGCGAAGCCGTCGCGGTCGCACACAACTATCGCGGCGTTGTGGCTTCGATGATGGCTGCCATCGCGGACCCGAATTCCGCACTCCATGCTTCGTGCGTTACGATGCGCGCGGCAGGCACGCGGCTCCTCGCCCGCGCTCAAGCCGAGGGCATGGCGCGGACCGACATCGATGGCGCTGACCTGTTCGCGCTGGTCGGGGCGCTCGCGTGGCTCAACGACCAACCCTCGCTCGCACCACGCGCCGATCATCTCTTTGGTGTTATCGCGAGCGCGATCCTGACGAATCGAGCGAGCAGCGATGTCAGGGGGGACCGCCGCCCTCGGGACCGCCGCTAAAATTTTCATGCGGACAGGACGAGTGTCGGTCTGCAAGTTTCGTAACACCCTTGTTCGGCTCCGGTATCGCGAACAGGTATTGTAAACTTAATGCAAACGTAGAATAATCGTACTGGTTCTATTCCGTTCGCGACTGCTTGCCCATGTACTTCCGGCATCGTTTCCCGTCCGAAATCATCAGTTACTGCGTCTGGCTGTACTACAACTTCCCGTTCAGTTACCAGGACATCATTCGGAACAAGTTAAAAGAGAGCGAATTTTGTCAATCAGTCTTTGAGTATAAATCTATCTGCATAAGAATGATAATCGTAGCGATGGGGAAGGAGCCGAGCGTCGCTCGGCTCCTTCCCCATCGTTTAAGGATTGTAAAACAGGTGGTTACAATTTAGAATCTACTTATACAACTGGTCAACGTTTAATGACCATTATTTTATTGGTGGCGTTAGCGAAGCGGCTTTGCAGGAGCTTCGCCTACACTTGTGCAGTCTTAATCGGTCGAGCATCAACACAAGTTGGTCTACAAAAATATCTAGGTCGTCTTCAAGAATTAAAACGCTCTATGCGACGACATAGTGCATTTTGGATTGGTTTATATGGTTGTTTATCGGTAGGTGCAATGGAATTTTTGTCAATAAGAGCGATCGCTCTTATGGGAAATAAGCCCAATAATACCAAGTTGCAATAGATAGTATTATTTAAGGGAAGTAAAATCGGTGTACAGCGATGCCTCGTACTCGGATTAAGATCATTCCTCACCTGG
>NZ_JBALDG010000048.1:0-18870 GCF_036917195.1 Nostoc sp. | reverse complement strand
CCAAATTCGATATAGATAGCCAAAGCTTGTTGGTAATTGCGCCGCGCCTCCTCAAATTCACGCAAATCTTGGGCAACTCTTCCCAACTGGTGGTAGGTGCCAGCAGAAGAATAGCGATCGCCAAATTCGATATAGATAGCCAAAGCTTGTTGGTAATTGCGCCGCGCCTCCTCAAATTCACGCAAATCTTGGGCAACTCTTCCCAACTGGTGGTAAGTGCCAGCAGAAGAATAGCGATCGCCAAATTCGATATAGATAGCCAAAGCTTGTTGGTAATTGCGCCGCGCCTCCTCAAATTCACGCAATTTTTGGGCAACTATTCCTAACTGGTGGTATATTTTAGCTTGGTTGTAGTGATCGCCATATTCGATACAGATGGCCAAAGCTTGTTGGTAATTGCGCCGCGCCTCCTCAAATTCCCGCAATTCTTGGGCAACCATTCCCAACTGGTGGTAGGTGCCAGCAGAAGAATAGCGATCGCCTATTTGTTGCTCAATTTCTAGACGCTGTTGATAGAAAGTTGTCGCCTGTGTAAATTGTCTCAATTCTAAGTAAGCATTGCCAAGTTTCAACAAAGCAGCAATTTCGCCGCGAGGATTCTGAAGTTGTTGTGAAATACTTAAAGATTTTTGATAATAAGCGATCGCTGTATCAAATTGCCTTTGCTGAGAATAAGATTTTCCTAATGTGTTGAGTATTTCAGCATGAAAGGTAGAATCTTGAAACTCATTAGCTATTTTTTCAGCTTCTTCTAAATATTCTCTAGCTTTGATAGGTTCTATCTTACTCAGATAAGCGATTCCTAGCTGATGCAAAATATTACTACAGTTGCGAAGATTTTCTCCTGTTGGATGATGTCCAGTAGGTTTATATTCCATTAGCAGGCGGTGTAATAAATCGATCCGCTCTTGCTTTTCTGGTGGTTCTAATTTGTTTATAATTCTCTCAGTATTTTGAGTTTCATTAATCGCATAATCTTTGGTAATTTGAGGTGTTTGAAACCGAAACATCCCCGATTGCCAAGCCCAAAAATCAGGAGCAAATTTGGCTAACCGAGTCAGGGCATAATCTGGCAGAATAAACAAAATGGGATAAGGAACAGTTCTTTTATAAGCATCTCGGACAAAGTTCAGGTCTTGTAAAACTGGCGGATAGTCTCCATACACGCCAATAGACTTTTCTAAACCTTGTACAATCAAGACTAATTTTTTGTTATATTCTATCTCAATAGTTGGTAATTTATTGACAATTTCATCCCGGAGAAATCGCAAATTTGTATCAGAAAAATTCAGAGTCACAAACCGAATATCCCGACAATCAGGATTTGTCTTTAGCGCCTCAACTAATATTTCTGCATCTGGGGGAAAATTAATTTCCACAAACCCAATGGTAAACTTTTCTGCAAAGTCTACAAAGGTGACTAATTCAGCAAATACCTCTTGATTAAGGGCGATAAACGACCCAATTTCTGAACTAAGGTTGCGCTGCGAGTGCGGATGCGAGGGCTTTCTGGAAGAATTCATTTTGCTTCACCACTGGATTGGGATAATTCCACCGTTTCTCGCCGTTGTATTCCAAAACTGAAGTGTTAAACAGCATTAACTGACCGATATCATCTTTGCTGACATTCTTGGTTATACACACTTGGGCTAAAAACGCATAATGTTCTTCAGGAATAAACCTTTCAAAACTAAATTGCTGTTGTTTCACAGCATAGATAATATCTTCGGCAATAATTTTGGGATGTTTGCGAGTACTAGCAGTTTGGCAAGCAGTCCGCATCATCTGCATTAATTGGCGGACATGTCCTCCACTGGCTTTTGCTAAATCTAGCAATTGCTGGCGAGATTCAAATACAGCATCAATATCTACCCGTTTTTCAATCACACTCGCAACTGCTTCTAGTCCCGTTTGATTGTAGTTTAAATGGCAGCGATCGCGTTCAAATTCATAAATATTCACCATTGGGACAATATGAGGATTACCATCAAACTGATTGAGTGGGTTTTTAGGCGAACAAAGCACAGAAATTGGAACTGTATAAATTATCGTGCAGTCTAATTCTTGTAACTGAGCTGCATAGTCAAAAAATAAATGTTCTGCGATCGTCGGTGGTACACGATCCATGTTGTCAAAAATAATCAATAAACCCTTACATTGAGGTAATTTTTTTCTGAGTTTAACGTAGGCATCTCCTAATAAAAGGTTAATATCTGCCTTGAGACGTGATAGGTCTTTTTCTAAAGTTTGGCGAATAGTAGTTTTTTGCTTATCAGAACCTTTAATTTGTGCCAGTAATTTGACCATTAATTTAGCGATAAATGGAGCTTCTGGTTTCAGAGTCGCTTCTCCCTGAATACTGACAGACTTTTCTACAGTTTCTTCTGTTTCTTTAGTAATATCCTTAAACCAAGATTCAAAGTTTTCTAAAAGTTGAGGATCAAATTTTAAACCTAATTTACGCAACTCAAATTCTACTTGTTTGATGACAATTAAATATAAATCTGTATAATTAGCATCATTAATATCTGTTTCTTCGTTCACTTCTAAATAAATTACGTGGTATTCTTTTTCCCATTGGTTCTGAATGCGTTTTAACTCTGTACTTTTGCCACAGCCGCGATGTCCGGTAAACAAAATTGTGCTGAAATCTGCGGGTTCTTGAAAGTCTAAAATCGTACTAACGCTGTCAATAGCTGAAGTTTTGCGGACTGCTGATAAATCAACATAGTAACGCTCCATCTCTGCACCCTCTAGCGGTTCAACATTACAAACTTGAAATGCAGCTTTTAGAGTATTAGCACGCTGGTGATTCATCGGGTTTTGACTAACTTTATAAATATGACTTTCTCAATCTTAAATTTTAGGCGATCGCTGTGCAACATTACATCTGATAAAAATTTACTTTTTAAATTTAAAAGTTTTGTACTATTTTATACATTAAACAAAAACATCCCTTAAAAAAGGCTTGTTGTTAGGATGTTCAAAATATTAAAACGTTAACCGAACTGTATTGGTAGTGGTTTTGTTAAAATGGCGATCGTTTATGAACCGCGTTATTGAATATAAGCTGCTGATAACGTTCAGAATTATATTCAATTGTCAATCCTCCAAAAGAGAGAATATATATTATTTACGCTTACTTAATTCTGCTCAACCAAATCAAAAGGTTGCTTATGGTCGTTTTCGCTCAACTACACTGATTTATTTTAAACAAACCTTCTTCTCTACATAAATTTTAACACTTAAAACTGGATGATAATTTCTGCATCATAGATACATCTGAGCAAGTACAACGGTTTCCAGAACGTCCTGAGGAGGTGATACGCAAAAAAGATGTCAGGCTAAGTTTTATTAAGTTTATCGGGCTTGAAAATCTCTTAAAAGCTCTCCTGGAAGGGGAGTAGGAACTATTTTAATTACAAGTAATTAGACAATATTTAGAGCAGAAATTACATCTATATACAAATATCTATCTAGATGATCAATAAACAATATAATAAATTAATTGTTGTAATTGAGGATGTGCTAGTTTTAAAATAAAACTTAGCATAGCAAGCCAATTAAAAAAATCTGCTATCAAGTGCTTTAATATCATACAAAAATTAGATGGAACAAGTAATTACTGCAATTGCAGATGCTTTATTTATAACCAGTAACTTAGGAGAAATAAAAAAAGTAAATCGTGCTGCTCAAAAATTATTTGGTTTTAGTGAAGAAGAATTAATTAATCAACCAATGTCACTGATAATTGATGATAATCAAGTATTAACACAAGCCATTTATCGACATTCTTATTTTAAGCAAAATTCCCAGAATTTCGAGGTAGTTTGTCGAACTAAAACTAGAGAAAAACGGTTGATTGCTTTTTCTTGTTCAGTAATTCCGAAAAAAAGAAAAGGATTAGAAGATATTGTCTACATTGGTCGGGATGTTACTGCTCGGCAGCACCGGGAACAGCGTACAAGTACCCAGTATGCTATCACTCGGATCTTATCAGAATCCCAAAGTGTAAAGCAGGGAATTCCGCAAATTTTGCAGTCGATTTGTCAAAATTTGGGATGGGATTTAGGTGAACTTTGGACAGCAAGTCAATATATTGGCACATCGGTACAGGGAGACAGCATTAATGCAGTATTAAGGTGTGTGGAAATTTGGTCAAGTCGAGTAATTTCTGTGCGAGAGTTTAAAGCAATCACCTGGCAAACTACCTATACACCCGGTGTTGGCTTACCTGGTCGAATTTGGATCAGACGTTTGCCCTTGTGGATTCAAGATATCACAGAAGATGGAGACAAAAGGCGATCGCAACCTGCTGCTGAGGCTGGATTACACGCAGCTTTTGGCTTCCCCATCTTAGACGATAGTGAAATCTTAGGAGTGATGGTTTTCTTTAGCCGAGACATACAACCAAAAGATAAAGACCTATTGCAACTGGTGGGTTCGATTGGTAGTCAAATCGCCCAGTTTATCAAACGCAAACAAGCAGAAGATGCACTTGTAGAAAGTGAAGAACGATATCGAGATTTATTTGAAAATGCTAATGACCTGATTCAATCGGTCAATGCCTCTGGTCGTTTTTTGTATGTAAATCGCGCATGGCGAGAAACTTTGGGATATAGCGAAGCTGAAATTGCGAATATGACTATTTTCGATATTATACATCCAGAGTGTAAACAAGACTGTTTGCAAAGGTTTTATCGCCTGCTGTCAGGAGAAAAGTTCAATCAAATAAAATCCGCATTCGTTACTAAAGACGGTCAAACAATCTTTCTAGAAGGTAATGTTAACTGTAAATTTGTCGAAGGTCATCCAGTTGCGGTTCGCGGCATTTTTCGCAATGTCACCCAGCGACTAGCAGCAGAAGAAGCGCTGCGCCATCAGCAGAAAGAAACCGAACGTTTATTGCTGAATATTTTGCCAGCCGCAATCTCCAAACCTTTGAAACAAGAACCAGCTAACATTGCCGAAGACTTTGCTGATGTCACAGTTTTATTTGCAGATATTGTCGGCTTTACCGAAATTGCTGCTTCTATGAGTGCAATTCAAGTGGTAAACTTACTCAAGCAAATTTTCTCAGCTTTCGATCGCCTCACCGAACAACATGGTTTAGAGAGAATCAAAACCATTAACGATGCTTATATGGTAGTTGGTGGCTTACCCACACGCCGCCTGGATCATGCTCAAGCGATCGCCCAAATGGCATTGCACATGCAAACTGCGATCGCTCTATTTAATACTGAGAATAACCAAAACTTCAATATCCGTATCGGCATCCATAGCGGTTCCGTAATGGCGGGAGTAATTAACTTCAACAACTTTACTTATGATCTCTGGGGAGACACGATAAATATCGCTAGCTGTATGGAGTCCCAAGGTCTTGTAAATAAAATCCAGGTTACAGAAGATACTTATAAGTCTTTGTGTGATGAATTTTTATTTGAAAAGCGGGGTGAAATCGAAGTTAAAGGCAAAGGGGAAATGACAACTTATTTGTTGATTGGAAGGAAGAGATGAGGGGTATTAGTCATTAGTCATTGGTTATTAATTCTTCTCCCTCACTCCCTCATCTCCCCCTGCCCCCCTGCCTCTTCCCCACTCCCTAATGAGTATTCGGAATTAGCCGACCACAGGGATAAGTCGCTGTTTGCTGTGAAGCATTTTCAGCCACTGCTGCTGGAACCTGATCTGAAGGTCGGGTTTTGGCTGCTAGATAGTCTTTTTGGAGTTTATCCAAAATGGCTTCTCGCCTGTCGTACACACGCTTCAGGGGACGAGGCTGGCACTTGTTCAAGACGTATGCTGTTACCAGTGGTAGAGCGATCGTGCTATCGGTATAACAAACAATTGTGTTAGGTAACTCTTCCGGGTCAATCTTACCCCAGCTGACGGCTTCCGATGGGGTTGCTCCAGACAAACCGCCTGTATCTGGACGCGCATCGGTAAACTGCACAAAGTAATCGTGTCCTCGTTCTTCTAGTCCTAATACTTCGTGAAGTTGCGGTTGAGTTTGTAACAAAAAGTTTTTCGGACTACCGCCACCGAGAATTATAGCCGCACTTTTACCTCCTGATTCACGGGCATTATATGCGATCGCAGCCGTCTCATTTACGTCAATTGATGGATCTAACACCAACTGCGAACCTTCCAAAGCTAAAGCCGCCACGTTCATCCCAATTGAGCTATCTCCTGGAGAAGACGTATATATAGGCACGCCATACTCATAAGCTGTAGCAAGCAAGCAGGAATGCTGCACACCCAGTTGCTTTTCTACTTCCCGAACATACTTACCCAGTAAATAGTGAAACTCAGCAGTTCCCATCCGCTTCTGAAACGCTTCTCCTTGCAAAATCTTGCGGATGAACGCATCAGTTTCCAGCAGCACATCGTAACCAAAGATAATGTCATAAATGCGAATAGTGCCTTCCTGACGCAGTTTCACATCATCCAAAAACGGATTACCAGCAAAGAGATCAAAACCTAAACCGTAGTGCATATCGTGGTAAAGATTTGCACCAGTGCTAATCATCCAGTCAATAAAGCCATTGCGAATTAAGGGTGCAAGTGCTGAAACCCCGAATCCTGCTGGTGTCATCGCACCGGAAAGGCTAACTCCCACTGTGACACCTTCCGTTAGCACATCACGACTCAGTAGTTGGCAGATTTCCCGCAACCGGGCTGAGTTGTAAGCGGTGAAGTATTGATCAATCAAATCCACCACATTGATATCATTTGATATAGGTGTCGGTGCAATTTTTTGACCCAGCTGTTTAGACATTTTGGCACTCCCGAACAGTAAACACGCCGAATCTAATGTTATCTAGGTTTCAAGCAAAGTAACAGCAATTTAACTAGCCCATATTATCAAAAAACACTACGACGCTGAGATTAAATCGTGTCACAGACCTCAACGCCTACAATTGAGGCAATCTCGCTGAAAAGAGTTTCCGAAAATATTAAATTTAATGGAAGATTTAATAGATCGAGAGAGGTGTACGCTAGCTAGATGGGAATGTGTCAACAGAGGACTCAACCAATGGGATATGTAATTGCTACTGCAAATATGAAAGGTGGCGTTGGTAAAACCACCCTCACCGTCAACTTAGCTACCTGTTTAGTTAAAAATCATGGCAAGCGGGTGCTTGTTCTGGATTTAGACACCCAAATTAGCGCCACACTCAGTTTGATGTCGCCTTTAGATTTTGCCAAGCGTCGTAAACAAAGTAAGACATTTAGGTATTTAATAGACGAAGTTATCAATCCAGACCCACAAGCAAAATTGACAATTAAAGATATCATTCAATCTCAGGTTTGTAATCTTATGGGGCTGGATTTGTTACCAGGAGATATCGACTTGTATGATGAATTTCTTGTGTCAGAAATGCTCCATCAACAAGCAACTGCTTTGGGTGAACAGGACTTTGAAATGGTTTGGAATCGCTTTGAAAGAGTCCTGATTAATAACATCTTAAAATCAGTCCGTCAAGAGTATGATTTTATCCTTCTCGATTGTGCACCAGGCTATAATCTATTGACTCGTAGTGCTTTAGCTGCCAGCGATTTCTACATACTTCCTGCTAAACCAGAACCCTTATCTATAGTGGGTATTCAACTGCTGGAAAGACGCATTGCCCAATTAAAAGATAGTCACGGGCATGAAACCAAGATAGATATAAAAATGCTGGGAATTGTATTCAGCATGTCCAGCGCTAACCTTCTCACCGGCAGATACTATAAACAAGTGATGCACCGCGTTGTTGAAGATTTCGGTGTAGAAAAAATTTGTAAGGTACAAATACCAGTTGATGTCAATGTTGCTAAGGCTGTTGATAGTTTTATGCCAGCTGTTTTAATTGCTCCTCAATCAGCTGGTTCAAAAGCGTTCTTTCAGTTAACTCAGGAGTTGTTGCAAAAGCTATAGCAAAATTAAACCGTTTGGAAATATAGCAATCCTAAATCATTTGTAAAAAACAAGATCCGCGAGTTTTTTAAAAAGTTGGAAATTTGAAAATGGCGATTTTAACAAATCAAATAGGATTGCTATAACACGATTTCCGACTTGTTAAATAAGTCGGAAATCTGAACCTTTCGATTTTTCCAAATCAATTAGAGTTGCTATTTATTGTCTGCCAAAATAAAAAGTGGTAAGTGGTAATAAGTAAGTTATCCTTTCCATAAGTTCAGCAGTTCTACTGAAGCTATATGCAGGGAGATTCAGCTATTGAGTGAAAAGGCCAGTAAATTTCACTAAGAAACAATGGTTACTAACAATTCTGTACACGAAGAGATAAATCAGCACTTGGTAATACGCCTACCACGGACTTTGAGTTATCTCGAAACCTGGGGCTTTGGCTTAACGGGTCATGTAGGATGGATTGGTACTGCCCCCATGATTCATGCAGCGTTAGGGCCTAAAGCGATCTTAGTTTGGTTTTTTGGCACGATCATTTCTTTTTTACTTAATTTGCAGGTACAAAGTCTAGGTAGACATTGGTCAGATGTGGCTGGAGGAACACCAAACTATACCACAAGGTTATTAAAGAACTTTCCTGGCTTAGGTCGTTACGTAGCCTTAGGATACTTTTTTAGCTGGGCAGCAGCACCGGCACTGTATGCAATTATTCTCACAAAGCTAATTAAAGTCAATTTTGAACCATTAGGTATTTCTTGCCCAGAAACTTTATTAAAAGTTGCATTTACAGCGATTCCTTTTATTGTGGCATTCAGTGGCAACCGTGCTTTGACGCTCCTGCATTTATTTTTTGTATTACCAGCAATTTTATTACTTCTTTTGTTTTGTACTCAAGGCATAGTATCATTAGCCTCCTCAACTGATAATTTTAAATTTATCCCAACAAGCACAGATAGGTTAAGTTTTGAAGAATGGGCAAAGTGGTTTTTTCTAGCTAGCTATTCAATTTATGCTTGTGAAACCACTTCTTCTTTTGTTGCTGATAGCCGCCACCCATATAAAACTTTAAAGTTCTTAAAGGTAGCTGCTTGGCTAATTCCTCCGGTATTTTTAGGTGGTTCTTGGGTATTAATGTATTCGCCTCGAAATCCAAAAATAGACGATGTATTCTTCAATCTCGTAGAGGCTTCTAAACCTTTTTGGGGTGAACATGCCCCCTTTCTAGTAACACTTCTGATTAGTGTATCTTGCCTTCTAAGTTCTGCTACAGCAGTTTCCAACTCTCCTCGGATCTTATACCAACTTGCCTTAGATAAACAGCTTTCTCCCATATTTGCATTAGTTTCACGTCAAGGTGTCCTTGGCCCTGCTATCTTAGTTACCTTTCTACTCAGTTTGCTTTGTCTAAATTTGGGAGATATATCTCAACTTGTCACAGTAGCAGGCACCTGTTATCTCATGTCCATTATGGGATTACATTTGGGATTATGGCTGTGTCGGGACAAACCGCAGGTGTTATGGCCTTGGTGGTCACTTGGTTTTTTCTTTGTAGAAGCGGTAGTTCTAATAGTAGGAGGTTTAGCTTGCAATTGGAAAAATTTCTTAGTGGGATTATTATTACCCATTGTTCTGAACATCGGAGATGTAGGGCTACGTCGCTTAAGTTTTGCGCCATTACACCCGCAATGGTGGACACAGCGTTACGACATTAGATCTAGTAGAAACAACTCAGACTTTGTGGTACTACAGGTGATTGTCTTAGTATCATTAATTTGTATTACTGCCACAAGCAGTTGGGTTATCCGCGATTTATTAGATAGACTTTCTAATAATCCTCAAAACTCTTTATTAGCTATTTTACTTGTGACACTTTCTTTTATGGGGGTAGCGATCGCTTGCTGGACAACTCTACCACAAATTGTTGCTATTGATGAGGCACGTAAACAAGCAAGAAACCTATTTATCACTACTCTCGATACTGTTCCAGATACTGTTTTAGTCTTAGATGAAGACGGTAGAATTTGTCAGACAAATGCCGCTGCTGAAAAATTATTTCAAACAAATGTTCAGCAGTTGCTTGGGCAAAACTTGAATCAACTTTTAATATCCTATCGCGGGAAACCAGAGCAATGGTCTATTAGGAGTGAGCAAACCTTAAAAATAAATGAAAATCTCCGAATTGTTGAATCGACTATTTCACAGCCATTTAATTCCGAGTTACGAGAGTATATTGTTATTGTCCGTGACATTACTAAGCGGAAGTTAATCGAGGAAGAATTAGTTCAGTATCGTTATCACCTTGAACAGATGGTTATAAAACGTACCATTGAACTTATTAAAGTGAATAAACAGCTGGAAAAAGACATTATCAAGCGTCAGGAAGCACAAGAGCAATTACTGCACATTAGTTTTCATGACGGGCTAACCGGATTACCTAATCAACGATTATTTATAGAGCGAGTACAGCAGGCGATAGAACGTACTAAAGATCAAAAAAATTATTTTTTTGCCGTACTCTTCTTAGATATAGACCGCTTTAAAGTTGTTAATGACAGCCTTGGACATCTACAGGGAAATCAACTTTTGATTGCAATTTCTCATCGGCTAAAGTCAGTTCTGCGAGTTGGAGACATAATTGCCCGTTTTGGCGGAGATGAGTTCACAATCTTAATTGAGGAAATTGAAGATATCAGCACCGCCATAGAGGTAGCCGAGCGAATTAAAAAGGTGCTAACTTTGCCATTTAAATTAAATGAGCATACGGTGTTTACTAATGCTAGTATTGGCATCGCTTTAAGTAAAGCAGATTATGAGCAAGCAGCACAGATTCTACGGGATGCCGATGTGGCAATGTACTGTGCCAAATCACTTGGTAAGGCACGCTACGAAGTGTTTGACCCAAAGATGCACGAGAGTGCATCTTTGCTCTTGGAGTTAGAAACTGCTCTGCGAAGCGCGCTGCTCAAGCAAAAAGAATTTAGCCTTAATTACCAGCCAATTATTTCACTCACAACTGGCAAAATTATTGGATTTGAGGCACTGATACGTTGGCATCATCCAGAACGAGGACTTATTTCCCCTGAAGATTTTATTCCCCTGGCCGAAGAAACTGGAATGATTGTTAGTATCGGGCAATGGGTGCTTTATGAAGCGTGCCACCAAATGCACATATGGCATAAACAATTTCCTACCTCACTACCCCTGACAATTAGTGTAAATTTTTCTGGTAGACAAATCACGCAACCCAATGTGTTTAAAGAAGTTAAACATATTTTGCAGGAAACTGGATTAAAGCCATCCAGTTTGAAATTGGAGATTACTGAAACCTTGTTGATGGATAATTTTGAATTAGCTACCACTGTGCTTTCCCAGTTAACAGCGCTGAATATCGAGTTGCACATGGATGATTTTGGTACTGGCTTTTCATCCTTGAGTTATCTGCATCGCCTACCAATCAAAACCCTTAAGATTGACCGTTCTTTCGTCACTAATATAGGTAGTCGAGGAGAAAATTCAGAAATTGTTCGAGCTATTGTGACATTAGCTCATAATTTAAATATGTCTGTAACAGCAGAAGGGATAGAAACTGTAGAGCAATTAGCACAGTTAAAGGCTTTGCAATGTGATTATGGGCAAGGGTATTTTTTCTTACCACCTATAGAATGTGCAGAAGTAGAAATACTACTTGCTGCCAACTTGTGCTACAAAAACTTTTTAAAGACCTGAAATTCTTGGGTTCAAATTCTGTTTAAAGGATGTTTGAAAAGTATTGTTGTTAATCACCTCCCAAACCTAACCCCCCTAGCAAGCCTTCCCTATGTTAGCGTTGGCAAACGCAAAAGCATTTTTAAGATTGCGGCACAAAGTGCGGGAATAGAGGTTTCAAAGCCTCTTAGGAGTGGGGGAGATGAATAGAAGCGGGGTTTATAGTATACTTTGCCACTTTTCAAACATCCTCTTATAAAAATACCTCGTAAAATTAGACGATTAATTTCACTTGATAATTTATATTAGTGTAGTACTGGCTGTAGCTGGAAATGTTCTGCGTTATTAATTAACCCTTCTTCTAATAAAAGTTCATTAATAAAAATATCGATTTTATCCCGATCAATATTCTGCATGACTATCATGTGTGCCCAATTTTCAAAAACTGCTAACTGCCACTTTTTAATTAACCTTTGAGAAGGTTTTTGAAACACTACAGTATTGGAAAAATTATTTAACATGCATGGATATTCTCTGATTTGAAGTTGTTGGAAAAGATATTGGGCATTATGAATACAGGTCTTTGCTTCTCTAGCTAATCCATCATCACCTCTTGTTTGCACTGCATACCAGAGAATCAGGGGAGTATGGCCGTTTCTAGAACCCAGAATTGTTGTATCTGTTGAACCAATATATTCAATTATTGTTTCAACTTTTTCTACCCATTTCTTTTTAGTTAAAACTACACCACAAGGTAATGGAGAACCAATGAATTTAGCAGAAATAGCTACACTATCTATGGGTTTTTGAAAGTTAACTTGCGGAGCGCCATCTAAAAACGGTAATATTAATCCTGAGAGTGCAGCATCACAATGAATGTAATAATCTTTAATCTGATTGCGCTTTAAAATTTCTAGAACTTTATCTAAGTTATCAATCGCACCCTTGACAGTAGTCCCAATATTTAAATTTATGATCGCCGGATAACTGCGATTTTCACTAATTAGTTGCTCAAAATGTTCATAATTCATCTCTCCATTAATTTGTGAATTAACAACATTATGTTGGATGCGGAATAATTTGGCTGCTTTGGGTATGGAGTAATGAGAGTCTTGTGATGAATAAAGAATCCCATTAGGGTAAATTTCTCTTGCTAAAAACATTCCATAAAAATTACCTTCAGTTCCGCCAGCAGTAACATAACCCCAAAACTGACTTTCTGGAATCTTATAGAGTTCAGCGAAAAAAGATAATACTTCTTGTTCAAACTTACGAGAATGGAGACCAAAATCTGGCTCGATATATGGATCTCCAGCATTATTTAACAGGAAATTGAAAAATTTTGCGATCGCACTGTAATCACAACTTAAATTATATGGATAGCCTGCATGAAACTGCGATCGCTGTTCTATTTGCAACAAAAAATCTGCTAACTCTTTAGCAATTCTATCTGACATATCTCTATATCTCCTATTTCAGCTAGTTCATGTTTTAGTCGAAGTTCTAGCCGTTAATATAATGTCTTTATAATTTCTCAACATCAGTATTAATTAAGTTTTTTCTGAAAAAAAATTAAGTACAAGTACGTAGTTAATATTCAGTGGAAATACTCATACGATTTGTCTATTTGTGTTCTATCATTCAAAAGCACTATTACCAACCTAAATCTGAGATTTAGCCATAATGTCAATCTCAATCAAACTCTTCAAGGGTTAGTTTGACATTTAAGTATGGACAGAATATTGCAGCAAAATTACTTACTGTTAATTGAAATGGTAGTGGATTTACGCGCCTGCTTTACTAGAAATCGTGGCTATGTACACCAAGTCCGCATGTCACGCTTGCTAGCGCACCACGCGGACTTCATAAGCTAAAAGTGCATGTTAGATTTTTGCTTTTAGAACTCTCCGGCTAAAGCTGCAACGCATCGTTCACAAATTAGGGGATGTTCTGCTGATTCTCCCACATGAATTGAGTAGTTCCAGCAGCGATCGCATTTTTCCCCATCTGCGTTTACTACACCAATTCCCCAGCTATCTGATTGCAAGTTATATTTCAAGCCTTGCAGTGCTTCTGGAGTATCTAATACTTCCACTTGGGAGGTGAGGAACAGATAACGAAGTTCATCGATACCGTTACCGCTAACTGGATTTAGTGCTTTTACTGAGGAGCGTAAATCTTCATTGGCTACATAAAGCAAGGCTTTTGCTTCTAGAGACGAACCAATCAATTTTTCTATCCTGGCTTGCTCTAATACCTTATTCACCTCAGTACGAATTTGCCGGACTTGTTGCCAAAATTCTGCTAATTCCGGATTACGCCATGTTTCCTCTACCTGCACCCAACCGGCTTCAAACACCGATTTGTAGGGTGTTTTGTAGGGGAGATATTGCCAGATATCTTCGGCGGTGTGGCATAATACTGGAGCGATCGCTCGTGCTAAATTATCTATTGCTATCTTCAGCACCGTTTGACAACTGCGACGGCGAAAAGCATCGGTTGCACTGATATACAACCTATCTTTGGCAATATCTAAATAAAAGTTGGATAAATCCACCACGCAGAAATTCTGCACTGTTTGGAAAAAGCGGAAGAATTGGAAACTCTCAAAGGCTTCAGTGACTTCCTCAAACACCTCGGTGATCCGGTGCAGCATATAACGGTCAAGTTCTGACAATTCCTCGAAGGGGACTGCATCTTTTTGCGGGTCAAAATCGTGCAAGCTACCCAACAAAAACCGCGCTGTATTGCGAATTTTGCCTCTGACATCGTTCAGTTGCTTGATGATGTTTTTACCAATGCGGACATCGCCGGAGTAGTCTACCGATGATACCCACAGCCTCAAGACATCTACACCGTAAGCCGGTTCTGCTTTTTGATTTTTCCCACCTTCAATGATTGTATTTGGGTCAACCACATTTCCTTCTGACTTACTCATCTTCCGCCCTTGTTCGTCCAAAGCAAAGCCATGAGTTAGCACAGTTTTGTAAGGCGCAATGTCATTTACCGCTACACTAGTGAGCAAGCTTGACTGGAACCAACCGCGATGTTGGTCGGAACCTTCCAAATACATATCAGCGGGGTAGCGTAACTCTGGACGCTGCTTTAATACAGCTGCCCAAGATGAGCCAGAATCAAACCATACATCCATTGTGTCTGTACCTTTGCGGTAAGACTTACCATTTTGGCGATAGGATTGGGGTAATAACTCCTCAACCGATAATTCCCACCAAGCATCAGAACCAATTTCAGCGATGATTCCTTGGACGTGGTTGATAATTTCTTCATTCAGCAGTGGTTCTCCCGTGGCTTCATCATAGAAAACGGGAATTGGTACACCCCAACTTCGCTGACGAGATATACACCAATCGGGACGTTCCGCCACCATTGGCGTGATCCGATTTTCACCTTGGGCTGGAATCCATTTTACTGTTGCGATCGCTTTTAGCGCTTCTTCTCTAAATCCTTCCACGGAAGCAAACCATTGTTCAGTCGCGCGGAAAATCGTCGGCTTTTTCGTCCGCCAATCATAGGGATACTTGTGAGGGTATGCTTCTTCCTTCAACAAGGAACCAGCCACTGTCAAGGCATCAATTACCGCCTGATTCCCATCACCCAGCACATTTAACCCCGTAAATTGTCCCGCTTCTTCGGTAAAATTACCATAGTCATCCACTGGTGCAAGGATAGGCAAACCGTAGCGCTGACCAACAATGTAGTCTTCTTGACCATGACCGGGTGCAGTATGTACCAACCCAGTACCTGACTCAGTGGTAATGTAATCACCGCCGACAACAATTGTACTTTCACGGTCATATAAGGGATGACGGTAAGTAGTTTGTTCTAAATCATTCCCCTTAAACGTGGCTTTTACAGTTAACTCAACTCCCAATGTCGAAGATAAACGTTCCACTAAATCAGCAGCAACGATGAGGTATTTGAAATTACTCTGCGCTTTTACCTCTGGGTGGGATTCCACCACTGCATAGTTCAAATCCGCATTTACCGCCACAGCCAAATTCCCCGGAATTGTCCAAGGTGTAGTCGTCCAGATAGCTACACCCAAATCTGACTGATATTCCGCCAACAGTGGTTTTACAGCTTCCGCCAAACTTGTAACTGGAAAAGCTGCATAGATACTGCGGGAAATGTGACCTTCTGGATATTCCAACTCAGCTTCAGCCAAAGCGGTTTGAGAACTCGGACTCCAGTGAACCGGCTTCAAACCGCGATAGATGTAGCCTTTTAAGAACATCTGACCAAACACACCAATTTGAGCCGCTTCATATTCCGGCTTCAGAGTTAGATAAGGGTTATCCCAATCACCCCAAATACCGTAGCGTTTAAAATTTTGACACTGGTTATCTATCGTAGTTAGGGCAAATTCTTTCGCTTTTAAGCGCAGTTGTAAAGGCGTCAAATTTTGCCGTTCTGCTGACTTCATGTTCTGCAAAACTTTCAACTCAATTGGCAATCCGTGACAATCCCAACCAGGGACGTAGCGAACTTTACGCCCTTTTAGCAGTTGGTAGCGATTAATAATATCTTTGAGAATTTTATTTAAAGCATGACCAATATGGAGTGAGCCATTAGCGTAGGGAGGCCCATCGTGCAGTATAAATAATTCGCCGGGGTTATTTTTGGAGAGGCGATCGTAAATTTTATTTTCTTCCCAGAATTTTTGGATTTCAGGCTCACGCTTGATGGCGTTTGCCCGCATCTCAAAGTTAGTCTTGGGTAAGTTTACAGTATCTTTGTAACTTCCTGGTTCGGTCACAGTCTCATGCCTAGAATTAGGTGTGCAGGTTTTATCAATTATAGAAGATGGCATAAAAACCAAAATATGCTATTCCACCTTTTTTCAAGAAAAGGCTCCTGCCATAATCTATTGATTTGGCGGTGATAGGGCAGTCGCTTCAAATCGGCATACCTTGCATTTAGCTGCAACGCTTTTAGGCGATTAGGGGACTAAACAGCAATTTTGCGGAGGTTGAGAGCTAATCAACACAAAGTAGTATACTTTTCTGGGTTCGCTTATTACCTATCCAAAGATTTCGTTTAATTAGAAGAACATTCCCTAAGAAAAAGTCAACTATTACAAAAAATAAATCATTTTTTTTAAGTTCTAAATAAGTTATGTATGTTTTAGGTGTAATTCACGGAATTTTATTGAAGTACACTGAAAATTATTCCTAGTAAAAAACTAGACATAAGTAGCATTTTGTAATTGGATCTCCACAAGCTTACTATCAATAAAAATTTTTGAAGGAGTAGATTAATTATGACTAGCAAGTTGTTTCTAAGTAAGTGGAGGCGAAACTTCAAACTGTATCTCCCCTTTGTCTTTATTGTAACACTACTGGCTGGAATCATATTTTCCAAATTTAGTGTAACTATGGCTGCTGATTCGCGGCTAGATCCAAGAACTCAACCGAAGTTCATCAATTCATTGCCGTCTCTAGGGAGAGTAGATGCTACAAAGGGTGGTCACTTCGATGTACAGATGGGAGAAACTAAGCAATGGCTTGGACTATATAGCAGTCCTGGTGCAGATGGCATATATGGTACAAAGGATGATGCACGCTTAAATACAAAAGTTTGGGGGTATGGCTTAAGAGGGCAAAAGGCTGTTACTTACCCAGGTTCCACATTCGTGACACGAAAAGACGTACCGATTGAAGTCCTGTGGGACAACAAACTACCAAAAACTGGACATATTTTCCCAGTAGACAAAAGCATCATTACAAAATCGGTTGAAAACGCTCTTTCCAAAGGGCTTGTACCTACAGTGACACATGTGCATGGTGGTCATACTGAGTGGACTAGCGACGGATATTCCGAAGCTTGGTTTACCCAAGATTTCTCCCAAACCGGACCCAGTTGGGTTAAAAAGAACTATAGTTATGCAAATGACAACAGGCGGGCAGCGACACTTTTATATCACGACCACATTCTCAGTAATAATCGTTTAAGTGTATACGCTGGTCTTCTAGGCTTCTACTTGCTAAGGGATAACAACGAGATTAATCTGATCAATCGCAACATTTTGCCCAGTGGTGACCACGAGAAAGAACTCATCATCCAGGATCGAGATTTCACTGCCAAGGGTCAGCTTTATTACCCACCTGGTTCAAATTATCCAGATACTTCATATCCAAGTGTAGTGCCCAATTTCTATGGTGATTTTATCCTAGTAAATGGTATGGCATGGCCAAAGCTGGCGGTTGAACCGAGAAAGTACCGTTTACGCTTGGCAAACGGTTCAAATTCGCGCTTCTACAACCTGAATTTCAACGACTCAAAGGAAAAGTTTTACGAAATCGGCACTGAGCAAGGCTTATTAGAAAAACCAGTTGCGCTGGAAAATTTAGTTCTTGCTCCAGGTGAACGCGCTGATGTGATTGTTGACTTCACTGGCGATGCGGGAAAAGAGTTCATCATCAGGAACTTTGATGATAAAGCTGATTTGGATCTGACAGGTCAGATAATGAAGATTGCGGTCGAGCAACCCCTTTCAAATGTTCCAAATGCTACAGTTGATACCACTGAAAGTGATGGACTGACAACACGGTTGCTACCTAACAAGATTATACCTCCTGCTCAAACCGGACTGACTCGGCAACTGGTTCTTTTTGAAAATACAGATGAATTCGGTCGCAAGCTGCTAGAGCAAGGTACGTTGGCTGATGGCTCATTGCGCTATGACGAGCCAACTACTGAGAAACCAAAACTTGGTACAACTGAAGTTTGGGAATTATACAACACGACACAGGAGCCACACCCAATTCACTTGCACTTGGTTTCCTTCTTGATTTTAAATCGACAGAATTTTGCTGGCAGTGCAACTCCAATTATCAAAGACCCTCGTAAGACTAAGCTATTTCTACAAAGCGCTGGTCTAATCGGCAATCCTGAGCCTCCACCACTTTATGAGAAAGGTTGGAAAGACACTGTAGTTGTTAACCCAGGTGAAGTTATTCGCATTATTGCCACCTTCGACAAACCGGGGTATTATCTCTGGCACTGTCACATCTTAGAACACGAAGACTTCGATATGATGCGACGCTTTCAAGTTGTGGCAACTCCCTAGTACCGCAAGGCGGAAGTCAAAAGGAGCCAGTGCGTTGGGCGGCTCTGCCGACTTGAAGCAACTGGCGTTCAAAAGGAGCCAGTGCGTTGGGCGGCTCTGCCGACTTGAAGCAACTGGCGTTCAAAAGGAGCCAGTGCGTTGGGCGGCTCTGCCGACTTGAAGC
>NZ_JBALDG010000047.1:0-14715 GCF_036917195.1 Nostoc sp. | reverse complement strand
ACTGGGAGAAACACATCCCTATGTTGCCGCCAACCTGAACAACCTGGCAAGTATATACAAATCTCAAGGACGCTACGACCAAGCCGAACCCCTGTTTCTGCAAGCTTTAGAACTGAGAAAACACCTGCTGGGAGATGCACATCCCCATGTTGCCACCAGCCTGAACAACCTGGCATATCTCTACGATTCTCAAGGACGCTACGACCAAGCCGAACCCCTGTATCTGCAAGCTTTAGAACTTTATAAACGCCTACTGGGAGAAACACATCCCTATGTTGCCGCCAACCTGAACAACCTGGCAAGTATATACAAATCTCAAGGACGCTACGACCAAGCCGAACCCCTGTATCTGCAAGCTTTAAAAATTTGTCAGCAGGTGTTTGGGGTAAATCATCCCAATACGGTTACTGTTCGGCAAAATCTAGAAAATCTTCAAGCTCAAAAGATTGCTAACCGTAAAGTTAAGAATAATGCTAATAATAATTCCTTGTGGGAGGAGTTTTTAGGGTTATTGAAGAAGTTTTTAGGGTTATTTAAGTGAAGCGAAAGTTGTAATCATAAAACACAGCTAGCAGTCTGCCAAGGAAACTTTGCGCTGAGTCAAGCAGCAAACAACAAGACAGCCTGAATATCTTCAAAAAAAATAAAAATATTGGCGTTGCTGATTTCATGTAAGTAGTCATGCAAAATTAAATATACATTGTCATTGCGAGTGTAGCGAAGCGGAACGAAGCAATCGCAAGGCCTTGCGATTGCTTCACTTCGTTCGCAATGACATAAATATTTTTGCATACCCACTTAAACGACGCCCCGAATTCAATAAACGACTCCCCAAATTCAATAAACGACTCCCCAAATTCAATAAACGACTCCCCGAATTCAATAAACGACTTCCCGAATTCAATAAACGATACCCCAAATTCAATAAACAACACCCCGAATTCGATGAACGACTTCCCAAATTCGATGAACGACTTCCCGAATTCAATAAACGACTCCCCGAATTCAATAAACGACACCCCCCTTAATCCCCCCTTATAAAGCTACGGTGTACACACAAGTCGAATTACCTCCCTTATTAAGGGGGAAACAAGAAAATCCGGTTCCCTCACGCCACATGCTACCCTGCGGGAACGCTAAGAGCGAACAAGCCGGGGAACCCGTCCAACGCAGTGGCTCCCCTTTATAAGGGGAGGGTTAGGGTGGGGTAAAACCTTAGTTAATCAGCTATTTCAGACTTGTGTGTACACCGTAGCCTTATAAAGGGGGGAAATTGAGCAAGTTTACCCCCTCCCCTTGATAAGGGGAGGGTTGGGGTGGAGTGCAAGAGGATTCATGAGGCAATTCGATGAATGCTTTTGACTTGGCTAAGTCGAGCAGCAAATAACAAGACAGCCAAAATATTTTCAGATTCTAAATCGTCATAATCTGCCAATATTTCTTCATTACTCATACCAGAACTGAGCAGTTCCAAAATAAACTCAACTGGATAACTAAGTCCTCGAATACAAGGTTTACCGTGGCAGATATTTGGATTATGAGTAATGCGTTGTAAAAGTGTGTCATTCATCAAGAAATATTCATAAATTATGACGATATTTTTGTTCTCATAAGCTAATTCTAGATGCCAAATAACAACAGCAGAAAAATAATTGTAGCTACAAATAAATACTTTTGAATGTTAATTTATTTTTGATTTAAGGTTTTACAAGTATAAAAATATACTTTAATATACAAATAAGAAAGGCGATCGCCCTCTGCCAAGAAACTGCGATCGCCTTTCTGTAAACCCCCATTCTGGGAGACAATTACAATGATGGCACAAGTACAAAAGTTTGTAAAAAATCAGAAGTTCGCCCAATCAGAATTACAACAGTACTTAGATGGCGAAAACTTAAATACACCCATCCTGAATCAATCTTCTGAAAATCAATTACCCAAAAGAGAACCGATTAAACATCTATTAATAGGTTCTCCAAAAGCAGTTACTAGCACAATTCACTATCTGCAAGTGATTGGCTACGCCAGCATCGGCGATTGGAGTCCGCTACTACCAACCGCCAACCCAGGCGAGGTAATGAGTATTTTAATCCGTCAGATTTTAATGCAATAGGACATATCAAGATGGTGCGTTGTCGCAAGGGCGTAACGCACCCCACTTGAACTTCATCTTTTCTAGAGGTTTAGCATATTGCTAAACCCAAAAAGCATCGTCTTATAAATTTACGAGTTACGCATTTTCTCTTTTCTCTGGGTTCTCTGCGCCTCTGTGGTTCAATAAATCACTCTTAAACCGCAGAGGCACAGAGAGCGCACAGAGGAAAGCTTCTGATCGCATTCAGCCAAATGTTAAAACTTTTGGTGTATTGAATAACACCCAAAACACCCTACTGGCACGGCGATCGCATCCATTCAACCCCCTTCAAAATGCACCTCAACCACGTTAAGCTGGATTAGAGTAGCAATTCATTGCGCTTTTTAATATGAAAATCACTGTTTCTGTCAAATTTTAATTTTTTCTGCTTGAGAAACCCGGAATGCTAGACCAAATTTTTGATTACCTCAACTTTCATTTCAGCGTTGAAGCCCCAATAGTTCTGCTGATCCTGGTGTTTTTAGAGGCGGTGTTATCTGCCGACAATGCGATCGCTCTGGCTGCGATCGCTCAAGGGCTAGAAGACAAAGAACTTGAGCGTAAGGCCCTCAACTTTGGTTTAGTCGTTGCCTATGTGCTGCGAATTACCCTGATTCTCACGGCTACTTGGGTACAACAATTCTGGCAATTTGAATTATTGGGTGCTGCTTACCTGCTGTGGTTGGTATTCCAACACTTTACCTCTCAACAAGATGAAGAGGAGCAGCATCACGAACCGCGTTTTAGTTCGTTGTTGCAAGCAATACCCGTGATTGCATTTACAGATTTGGCATTTTCTTTGGATAGCGTGACAACTGCGATCGCAGTTTCTCAAGAAAAATGGCTGGTGCTGACGGGTGCAACAATTGGTATTATTACGCTGCGATTCATGGCGGGATTGTTTATCCGTTGGCTAGACGAATATGAAAACCTAGAAGACGCAGGCTATGTAACTGTAGCGTTGGTAGGCTTGCGCTTGTTGTTGAAAGTGGTCAACGATAGTTTAGTTCCACCAGAATGGATAATGATTCCTGCCATCTTCCTAATTTTAGGCTGGGGATTTTCCAAGCGTGTTGGCACTGAATTACCCCAAGTAGAACCGGAAAAGAGCGAAATCTCGAAGTAAAAAGAGCAGGGGGAAGGGGGCAGGGATTCCTAGTCCCCAGTACCCATTACCCCTAATCCCCACTCCCTCCGGGAGCGGGGGCCCCGAGTTCCCCAGTCTCTACTGTCTTACTCGTGCAACCAAGGCGTTAAGTGTGGTTGCCAATTGACTAATTCTTCATCCTTAAACCATAGGGCAATTTCCCGTTGCGCGGTTTCTTGAGCATCAGAACCGTGGATCAAGTTGCGACCAATATTCAGGCCAAAATCACCGCGAATCGTTCCTGGCTCTGCTGTTAATGGGTTCGTCGCACCAATAATTTTTCTAGCAGCTCCAACGACGCCATCACCTTCCCATACCATCGCTACTACTGGGCTAGAAGTGATAAATTCGACTAGACCACTAAAAAAGGGACGTTCTCGGTGAACGTCATAGTGTTGTTCCGCCAAATCCCGACTGACTTTGAGGAACTTTAAACCAACTAGGGTAAAACCTTTAGTTTCAAAGCGACGGATAATTTCCCCCACTAATCCCCGCTGTACTCCATCAGGCTTAATTGCTAAGAATGTGCGCTCCATTGCTATCTCCAAAAACTTAATAAATTTTTTATCTGGTCAATTGTCCTTTATTATTTGTCATTTGTTCTTTGTCCTCTGTCTTGAGTCTAAGAGTTTTGCACTAATGACCAATGACTAATGACTCTTGATTTTTGACTTTTGACTTTTGACTTTTGACTTTTGACTTCCCCAAAGGGGCTGACCAATCAGAGTTTATCTCAGAATTTATCTTTGGGTGCATATCCGTTCTCAGATGAATGCGCTAAATTGTTAACTCATGGGTAGAAAAACTGAGGTTAGGAAGAAATGGGTGTTGAGCCAACTGCTACATCTGACGAGGTGGTACAAGTACCGGCCAATGGACATAAATCTGAAGTGAAAAATCATAAACAGAAAAAGCTGTTACCACTTAGTACTACCACAGAAAATTTACCTCGCTCCTGGAAAATTGAGGATAGCGAAGCCTTATACCGGATTGAAGGTTGGGGACAACCTTATTTTTCGATTAGCGCTGCTGGACACGTGACCGTAGCACCCAAGGGCGATCGCGGGGGTTCTTTAGACTTGTTTGAATTAGTCAACGCCATGAAGCAGCGCAACTTGGGACTTCCCATGTTGATTCGCTTTTCCGATATTTTGGAAGACCGGATTGAGCGGTTGAACGCTTGTTTTGCCAAAGCGATCGCCCGCTATAATTACCCTGGTGTCTACCGGGGCGTGTTTCCCGTCAAATGTAATCAAGAACGGCATTTGATTGAGGATTTAGTGAAATTTGGCAAACCCCATCAATTTGGTTTAGAAGCTGGTTCCAAGCCAGAACTAATGATTGCTTTAGCTGTGTTGGATACACCAGGAGCATTGTTAGTTTGCAACGGCTACAAAGACCGGGAATACATCGAAACGGCAATGTTAGCCCAAAGACTAGGGCAAACACCAATTATCGTCTTAGAACAGATTGAAGAAGTTGATTTGGTGATAGATGCTAATCGCCAGTTAGGTATTAAACCAATATTAGGAGTTCGTGCTAAACTCAGTACCCAAGGCATGGGACGTTGGGGAGCCTCTAGTGGTGATCGCGCTAAATTTGGTTTGACTATGCCTGAGGTAATCGAGGCTGTTGACAAGTTACGCGAAGCTAACTTGCTCGATTCTTTGCAGTTGATGCACTTCCACATCGGCTCACAAATCTCTGCCATTAATGTGATTAAAGATGCCATCCAAGAAGCCAGCCGCATTTATGTAGAATTGGCAATGCTGGGAGCAGATATGAAATACCTTGATGTTGGTGGCGGCTTGGGCGTAGATTATGATGGCTCCCAAACCAACTTCTATGCATCAAAAAATTACAATATGCAGAACTATGCCAACGACATTGTGGCAGAGTTAAAAGATACCTGTGCAGAGCGGCAGATTTCCGTACCAACACTGATTAGTGAAAGTGGACGAGCGATCGCTTCTCATCAGTCGGTGCTGATTTTCGACGTTCTCAGTACTAGCGATGTCCCCCTCGACGCCCCAGAACCTCCACAAGAGGGAGAATCCCCAATTATTAATTATCTTTGGGAAAGCTTCCAATCCATCAACCAAGAAAATTACCAAGAGTTATACCACGACGCTGCACAATTCAAAGAAGAAGCTATCAGTCGGTTTAACTTAGGAATTTTACGTCTCAGAGAACGAGCTAAAGCTGAACGGCTCTACTGGGCTTGTTGTCAAAAAATTCTTAACATTACTAGACAGCAAGAATACGTACCAGATGAACTGGAAGACCTAGAACAAATTATGGCTTCCATCTACTACGTCAATATGTCAGTGTTCCAATCAGCACCAGATTGCTGGGCGATTGACCAGCTATTCCCGATCATGCCAATCCATCGTTTGGCTGAAGAACCAACGCGGCGAGGAATTTTAGCAGACCTCACTTGCGACAGTGATGGTAAAATCGACCGCTTTATAGACCTACGTGATGTCAAATCGGTTTTAGAGTTGCACACCTACAAGCCCGGAGAACCCTATTATTTGGGGATGTTTTTGAATGGAGCTTACCAAGAAATCATGGGCAATTTGCACAACCTATTTGGGGATACTAACGCGGTTCACATCCAATTAACGCCCAAAGGCTACCAGATTGAACACGTTGTCAAAGGTGACACCATGAGTGAAGTGGTGAGCTACGTCCAGTATGACTCCGAAGATATGGTGGAAAACATTCGTCAACGTTGCGAGCAAGCATTAGAAGAAAAGCGCATTACCCTAGCAGAATCTCAGCGACTACTGCAAACCTACGAGCAGAGTCTCAGAAGATATACGTACTTAAATAGTTAGATTGAGGATTGGGCATTGGGGAGGCAGTGCGGTCTTCTCCCATTAGTGAGAGGCTAGCGCCTGCCGTAGGATGCCCGTAGGGCTGTAGGGGTTTCCCCAAGTGGAGGAGCCAGCCGTGTGGTGAGGCAGTCCGGTCTTGGGGGTTTCTCCCAGGAGGAACTGCCGTGCATGGTATCCCGACTTGAGCGGACTGGCGTCAACTGCCGTCATTGGGCATTGGAAAACTGTTCCCCAGTCCCATGCCCCATTCCCCATTCCCTAATTTGCGTTTGTCCCCAACAATTCCTCTATCGCTTGTCGTTCAACAGGGTTATGTGATGGCGGTGTCTGACGAGCATCGGTAATCAGCCAGTCTAAAGCAGCCGCTTGAACATCGATCGCAGCGCCAGTTTTATCTACGCAATAACGTCCAAACACCAGCTTATCGACTAAGCGGACTCCAGGGCCCAAGCGCGACCATTCAAAAATCACGCTGTTTTCCACTGTTGCACCACTACATATCCAACAATTGGGGCCAATCATCGCTGGGCCGACAATTTTAGCTCCATCTTCTATTCTGGTCATCCCGCCAATGTAAACTGGACCTGTGATATCCACTTTGTCCCAATTTACCGCAACATTTAAGCCAGTATAGATGCCAGGGGCGACTTCATGACCAGGGATTTGCACATTTTTGATTTCACCCAGCAGTACACCGCGAATCGCCCGCCAATAGTCTGGTACTTTACCAATATCTACCCATTCAAAGTCCATAGGAATGGCATAGAAGGGAGCTTTGATTTCTACCAATTTGGGAAACAATTGACTACCAATGTCATATTCGACACTAGAGGGGATATAGTTAAAAACCTCTGGCTCAAAGATGTAAATACCTGTGTTGATGTTGGTGCTGAGAGCTTCTTCAGTTGAAGGTTTTTCTTGGAAAGCTTTGACACGACCCTCTTCGTCAGTCACAACCACACCGTAGCTAGAAACTTCTTCCTTGGGGACAGATTTCGTAATAATAGTAGCGATCGCCCCTCTAGCTTTATGCCATTTAACCGCCGCAGTTAAATCCAAGTCAATCAAAGCATCACCGCACAAAACCACAAAGGTATCATCAAAAAAGGGTGAGAAGTCTTGGATGCGGCGCATCCCTCCAGCTGAACCAATTGCTTCTCCCTCCAGTTTCCCGTCGTCATCAATTTTCCCTTCAAAGGAATAGGCAATCTGCACCCCAAACCGTTGACCATCACGAAAATAGTTTTCTATTTCCTCAGCCAAATGACTAACGTTGACCATAATCTGGTCAAATCCATGACGGCGTAACAGTTCCAGCAAGAACTCCATCACTGGCTTTTGCAGGATGGGAATCATCGGTTTGGGAATTGTATAGGTAATCGGACGCACGCGAGTCCCCTTGCCAGCTGCGAGAATCATCGCTTTCATAAAAATTTATTCCTCAACCACAAGCCAGTTTACTTTCATCGAGTGATACTTAATCATCAGTTTTTATTTATGCTCTAAGTCATCCCTCAAAACAGGGATAACAGGAATTACTGGTTATTGCAACCATAGGTATACTTAGATGACAAGCGATCGCTTATCTTTTCAATTTACTCGGATTTTGGGGCTGAATCAAAAATCTGTAAATTATCTGTAGGGCTACTTTTGGCTTTCTTAGTTCATCGTCGGGTGCTCAAAAGGTTTGCAGGAGTTAGCTGAATCTGCAAGTAAGCGAATTTTAATCTCATGGTAAAACTCCTCTTGAAATAGCTCTACTTTCGATTGAGCCGAGAGTAGTAGTAGCGCCCAGAAAACGCTAACTAAATGACTGTGTTTAGACTCATGTCCAGATCCATTTTGGTTGAGAAGCTTTGTGTGAGTCCACAACTCTACAAGTTGTTCTAGATTCAAGCAATTTTGTTCTAAATTTAGCTCCCTTGCCGATAAATTCAATACCTGCTCCAGTTCTCTAGCTACTTCGGTAAGATTTTCCTGGTGAGCTAACTCCAGCGCCTCCCGCATACTTTGGACGCTAGGCTGCCGTCTCAGACGGATAGGTTTGCTGACTTTTTCTACTAGTTTTAGCTGGTTCGCCATAATCTGCAATTGCTCGATTAACTCTTGCAGAGTCACTCGACGTTTTGGTGGCGGCATTGCCGCTGGACGACGACGCAATTGCCGTTCTAATGGTAGACGATGACCTACATCTGATATTCCGTCTTCATCTTCCAGTAAGGCATCATCTACTACACCATCCTGGATATCTCCTACTGTTGACAATTGCATCAATGTATTGGCTTTGAATAATACCAGCATTGATGCTGACAAAAAGGCCTGTCCAGATTGAGACAAGTCCGCTTCATAACCTCTTCCTATTGCCTCCGGTGCCATCAGTTCTAAGTAACGGTCAATCACCTCAATCACTTGGACATCCCAAGGGTCAATTTCTCCCTGTTGGGCTTGGTAAATCAGGAGTGTGATTGTTTCTAATAGCTCAGAAGCTTCCATCAGCAGGTTCTAAGTTAATTAATGAGAATCAAAAGACCGTAAATTCAACAGTAAACTCATTGACTATTGGCAAAGCGTGTACTTTATGAATTCCCTTGCGCTTCTTTTATTCAGGAATTGCCTGCTGGCAGTATCCCCTGAAATTTGCAAGTCCCTCACCATTGTGAATTGTGAGATCAGAATGTGCAACTTTTGACCATACCAATTTTAGATTTTAGTATTTTAGATTAAAAAATCTTTTGGTTCATACCATAACGTTCCGCTGTGCGCTTTTATCCCTTGTGGGTGACCAAAGAGGCAGAGGGGCAGTTCTTGCTGGGGGAGGACTCCATAAATAAATTTAGTTGCTCTGAAAACTTGGATGTAATTATTTAGGAGTGCGTTGCATCTCGAAATAAATGTTTTTCTTTTGAGCATAAGCATAAATAAATTTAGACGATGCACTGAGCAAAGCCGAAGTGGGCTTGAAAAGACAGTGATTGCTGGGGAATTCCAGAATCTTTCTCCCCTGCTCCCTGCCCCCTGCCATCTTAATCGTGGGGCGAGTCACGAGCATATATCACAGTTGAGAGAAAGTCACCTGACTTGCCGCTCTTAATCGCATCGAAAGTGCCTTTAATAGTACCAGCGATGGGAACAGCAACAAGCGTCCCCAACAACCCAGCAATCTCAAATCCCATCAAAATAGCCACAAAAATCCAGATAGGATTCAGTCCGATAAAATTGCCGAGTAACCTGGGAGCTAACAAGTTATCTTTTAGCTGCTGCATGATAATTGCCGCTATAGCAACTTGAACTGCCAACCACCAATTTTGCAGCAGTACTAAAATTGTTACCAGACCAATGCCTAGAGACGCCCCGATAAAGGGAATGAGTTCTGAGATACCAATTAATATGGCAAACAACAGGGCAAAGGGCACCTTTATCACTAAGAAAATTGGCGTCAGGGTTAGCACCATGAACAGTCCTAGCAACAACTGGCTGAGGAAGAAGTTCTGGAAATTTAGGCGCAAGGATGTGGTAAGGGGATCTGCAATATTAGAGGGCAAAAGATTGATCAGACCATACCAGACGCGATCGCCATATAAAAGCATATAAAATGCAAGCACAATAACTAACACTAAGTCAAGCAATCCTGAGAGGAGTGTTCCAGCAAATCCCACTGCCCCAGAAGCTAGCTGTTGCACCACATTTTGAATGTTGGCATTAATTTGACTGGTCACAACCCTCAGATCAATTGGCAAACGTCGTTGTTTTGCCAGCATCTCAAACTGCTCCAAGTTTGCTTGACTGGCACCTAACCAATCAGGGATGTTATTTAATAGCTGGATTGTTTGGTTAATCACCAACGGCACTAGGGTGACACCCAGAATCACAAACAGGGTTAACGTTGCAAGTAAAACTATGATCACCGCCTGAGTGCGCGTGATCTGAGCCCGTTCAAAGAACTTAACTGGGTAATTTAGTAGAAAAGCCAGAATCGCCGCAATGCTCAAGACGGTAATCGGATGCTGGAAATAGCGAAAAAGCACCGACAGTAGCCAGACATTGAGAGCGATAATTGGACCGCTTAGACCATAAATTAACAGGCGTTGAAGGGAGGCCGAACGGCGCATCTTATGGAACCTATTTTATATATTTTTTGAGAGAATTTATAAAATTCTTGATGGCACTGATCATCATCATAGATATTTTTAACAAAGACTGATCGCAAGGAAACAAATCACAATGGACAAAACCGTAGCCGACCTTCGCAAGGATTACACCTTGGAAGGTTTAAGCGAACTCGAAGTAGACCTCAATCCTTTTATCCAATTTAAAAAATGGTTCGATCAGGCTCTAGCAGGACAACTTCCTGAACCTAATGCGATGACCATTGCTACCGCCACCCCAGACGGGAAGCCCTCGGCTAGAATGGTGCTGCTCAAGAATTTTGATGAACGAGGTTTTGTCTTATTCACCAACTACAACAGTCACAAAGGACAAGAACTGGCAGAAAATCCCCAAGCGGCTTTAGTCTTTTGGTGGGCAGAACTGGAACGTCAAGTCCGAATTTCGGGGTATGTGGAGAAAGTTTCCGAAACTGAGTCTGACCAGTATTTTGACAGTCGCCCAGCCAACAGTCGTCTGGGTGCGTGGGTATCTAATCAAAGCGAGGCGATAGAAAGCCGAGAAGTTCTGGAGCGACGCTTGCAGGAGTTTAAGAGCAAATATGAAAATCAGGAGATTCCCCGACCGCCTCATTGGGGAGGCTTACGAGTGATCCCCACAGAAATTGAGTTTTGGCAAGGCCGCCCCAGCCGTCTGCACGATCGCTTACTCTATAGCCGTTTAGATAATGGCACTTGGAATATTAAGCGATTGTCACCTTGAGGGGATGAGGGGGATGAGGGAGACAATGGAGAATTATATCTTCCTTTCCTTCCCCTGTTTACTCATCTCCCCTGGTTACTGAGCTTGTCCTGAGCGTAGCCATTGGCGCAGCCTCTTGTAGAGAAGGGCGCAGTCATAAAGCCTGCGGCATAGCTACGCTTAGGGCGCAGCGTCTCGTAGAGAAGCCGAAAGGAATCGAAGTATGCTCCCTTTCCCAGTTATCCTGCTTACCACTGGGCGATCAAATCTTGAATTGCTGCCCGTGCTTCTGATAGAGATTGGGTACGGGCATCATCACTATTGTTCATACTATAAGCGTTAATAAATTGAATGTCCGTAACCCCAATAAACCCGAAAATCGCCCGCAGGTATGGTTCTTGGAAGTTATAGGCAGCAGCAGGGGATGTTGCACTAAAGTCACTGCCGCTAGCTGTAATGATAACTGCCTTTTTACCCTCGACTAATCCTCTAAAACCTTGATCATTTAAAGCAACAGTCCGGTTAATCCGAACGATTTGGTCAATGTAAGCCTTGAAAGTGGAAGGTATATTAAAGTTATACATTGGCACTCCAAAGACGTAGCGATCGGCAGCTAAAAATTCATCTACTAACTCGTCAGAAATCCTAATTGCCTCAGTTAATTCTGGAGTATGGGTTTCTGGTGGTGAAAATGCCGCTGCAATCCAAGGTTCATCGACGTGAGGAACCGGATAATGCCCTAAATCTCGATAAGCGATCGCATCTTCAGGATGCGCCGCCCTCCAACCACTGACGAATTCCTTAGATAGTTCTCTTGAGTGCGATCGTTCAGCACGGGGGCTGGAATCAATATGTAAAATGTTTACCACGAAATATCTCCTGATTAGCTAGGATTTACTACTTTGACTTTTTTTGAGTCTAAATTTCAAAGCATTGCATTCTATACTAAAAGTAACTAGTTACTAAAGTAAAGTAGTTACCATAAAGTAACTGTTGGAAAATTTTGGCTAACTTATCGATGTCTGTCTCTAAAAATCATGATGCTTGCCCTGTTAGTATTCTGATGTCTTTACTATCAGGGCCCTGGACAATGTATATACTGTGGGTGTTGTGTAATCGTGGGCCTACTCGCTTTGGTGCATTGAAGCATTTAGTCGAGGGCATCTCCACCAAAGTTTTGACGGAAAGACTGAGAATGCTTGAGGCAGCAGAAATTATTTATCGCCACTATGAACCAACTGTGCCACCCCAAGTAACTTACGGTCTCACAGAACGTGGTCAGGAACTCATTGATGTGCTTCATCAACTCAATGCACTAGCTGAACGCTGGTATGGCAGCGAACAACGAGAACATAGCAATATTCAAAGGGAACGTTCCATCCACACGGAAAGTTCTTCCATGTCAAACGGAGACAGTTTTTGAATACCAGCTTTTTCAAGGCTGTTGTCTTGTGTACTTCCGCGCCAGATTACGCAAATTACGAAGTCCACTTGACAAAAAGCTGGGAAAATGTAAAAAAGCCGATGGAGAATGCATCGGCTTTGCTAACAATATTGAACAGATGAATAGTCTACTGTTCCTGGATCGCTGCTGTTTTGGCAGGAAACTGAATTCTGGGATCTGGCATGAAATTGTATCTCAAGTACAATCCTCCCCAGACAAACAGGATAATTAACAACGCCCCAATACCAAGGGGGCTGGGAAGCCAGAAAACAGCTTCTATGTGATTTAGCTCACCAGGCTGGAGTTTCCACACTAGTTGATTGCCATTCTTTTCAGGCGCGATCGCAGTTTCAGTTAGTTGAATATTTTTGGCTCCCCAAGGAGTCTTCAAACTAAATTCCAAGTCGAGAATTGAACCAGCATTAGCCAGGACGTTACCTTTGCTGGCAATTAGAGAAAGCGATCGCAAATCCAAATCATAAATCAACCGATTTCGGACTAAAAGTAAAAAATTGTTCTCCTCTAAGAGGACGTTTGATTCAATTTTCGGCAGTTCTGAGTTAGATTTGTTCTGCACAGACTCAGATGATTGATTAACACGGGAGTTAAAAAATTCGTTGAACTTCTCTTGCAATTCCCTACCATTACTAAAAGGAATTGTGACGATGATTTCTTCAGTGGAAACTCGCTGTGTTTTACCCTCAAGTTTACGGGCGCGGCGCTCTATGGTATTTAACCATTCATATACATAATCGCCACTAAAACTGGTTAGCCGTTCTCCCAACTTAATATGCTGTACTAGTTCACCACTATTTGAGTTGTCAAAGTTAAGCCCCACATCGTACTTCACACAGCCAGACAGTAGCAGGGATGTTAACAGCACTAGCCACAGAATAGGATTTCGGATGCGAAAAACGCGGTTGATTCGATTTCGACCATTTAGTGGTAAGAGAAATTTCATCTTTGCCAACACAAAACTAAATGGTCTGATTAACCACAAGAAAATCTTCCCGAAAATTGAAGAATTCATAACTATAAATCTCCCCAAAAGTCAAAGTTTTTAACCAATCTTGACTTCTTCGTATTGTTTGAGATTCCTGGAACACCATTTTGGTAAAGAATTTTAATCCAAAATCCAAAATCCAAAATCCAAAATCCAAAATTGGTATCAGCCAGGGGTTCCTGAAAAACTCAACCAAACCAAGTACGAGATGGTTAAACCAATGGCAATTAGCGCCACCCAGATAAAGCGATTATCTCTGGTATTGACCTGACTGAGGTCAACAAATTCTGGCTCTGTAGGTTTAGGCTTTTGCTGCACAGAAGATTTAGTAGGTTTAGCAGCAATAGAAATTTTGAGTTCATTATCGGGTAATGTGCCCAAATCGGGGATTTGAGTCATCCATTCGCTCGGTCTTTTCAGCTTTGGTGCTTTTAAGATGTAAAGCATCTGTCGCGCTTGTTTGCTGATTTCAAAAAAGGGATGGCGTTTGAGTCTTTCGCAAAGAGCGATCGCATCATCCGTGCGTCCAGCCGCTTCATAAGCTGTCACTAGATGAATTTCTACTTCGCCCCCAAAGCGAGAATTACCAGCTAACAGGGCGCTGGCCTTTTCTAAATTTTCTACGGCTTCGCGGTATTGCCCATTTTCAAAGGCAACTTTCCCAGTCTGGTAGCGGGTTTTAGCAATTTCTAAACTTTCTGCACTCACGTCTTCTATAAAAAATCAGCACTGTTTTAATTTTGCCAATGCCAGCAATCTTTTTGGAATCTTTTCAAAAGCTGGCAATCTGAAAGTGGATAAACTTCTAAAATTTTAACTAAGTAGCTGTGACTATTTTCTGATTAAAAATTCCGGTATCAAATGCAGGTGAGCAAAATATGTTGAAAATCAAGCATTCGCAACTGAATTGGCTCTTAGCAGGCATGACTTTAGCAGTTATGGGTGCAAGCATTGCTCCAGCTTCTGCCCAGCGTATGAGAGTGATTGATGGTGGTTATGGAGTCAGGGGTAGCTGCAAAGCAGCTTGTCGTCAGACATCGCCTGCTGTCGGTTCCTTTATTTATGGTAGTCCGATTCCCACACCTATGCCTGTAGACCCAGCAACGGGACTAATGCCACAACGCAATAATTACCCCGATTCTTACTATCCCCATGTAAGGCAGCCCGATTCTTACTATCCCCATGTAAGGCAGCCCGATTCTTATTATCCCCAGGTAAGGCAGCCCGATTCTTACTTTCCCCAGGTAAGGCAGCCCGATTCTTACTTTCCCCAGGTAAGGCAGCCCGATTCTTACTTTCCCC
>NZ_JBALDG010000046.1:0-41107 GCF_036917195.1 Nostoc sp. | reverse complement strand
CGGTCTTCTTTCAACACCCGATTGATGTCTAGCATTTTTCTGTCTCATTCCAGTTGCTAATCGTTACTCTACCTTATTAAGCGACAAGTCTATTAGTTATTCTTCCCCAATGCCCAATGCCTACTGACCCTTATGCCTGGCTAGAACATTCCTTAGCAACAATTCATCGTGCAGACTGGTATCGTTCAGTACAAACAATCCACGGTCGTCCGAGTGCAACGGTGATTTTAGCTGGCCAAAAGGTAATTAATTTTGCCAGTAATGACTATTTGGGGCTGACTGGGGATGAGCGGTTGATGGCAGCCGCAACTGCTGCGATCGCAGAATTTGGAACTGGTAGTACTGGTTCTAGATTACTCAGCGGACATCGAGAATTGCACAGGGATTTAGAGGAGGCGATCGCATTTACCAAACAAACAGAAGATGCCTTGGTATTTAGTTCAGGGTATCTAGCCAATTTGGGTACAATTACCGCCCTCGTTGGCAAGCGTGATTTAATTTTATCTGACCAGTACAATCATTCCAGTCTGAAAAATGGGGCGATTCTCAGCGGTGCAGCAGTTGTGGAATATCCGCACTGTGATCTTGCAGTACTAAAAATCCAGTTGAACTTGCAGCGACAAAACTACCGACGTTGTTTGATTCTTACTGATACTGTCTTCAGCATGGATGGCGATTTATGCCCGTTGCCAGCACTGTTGGATCTCGCTGATGAGTTTAGCTGTATGCTGCTAGTTGATGAAGCTCATGCCACTGGGGTACTAGGAAAAACTGGTGCTGGGTGTGTGGAACATTTTGGGTGTACAGGAAAGCAGTTAATTCAAGTTGGCACTTTGAGTAAAGCTTTGGGTAGTTTAGGCGGGTATGTGGCAGGAAGTAGCGCCCTAATTGACTTCTTGCAAAACCGCGCACCCACTTGGATTTATACCACTGGGCTTTCACCTGCTGATACAGCTGCGGCCTTAGCAGCAATCAAGATAGTGCAACAAGAACCGCAACGCCGTGCCCGATTGTGGCAAAATGTACATTACTTGAAAAATTTGCTGCAACAACAGTTACCTAATTTAAAATTACTGCCTTCAGAATCACCTATATTATGTTTTCAATTGCCCAGTGCGACAGATGCTCTCAAAGCTGGAAAACAGCTAAGAGATGCTGGCATTTTTGCTCCAGCAATTCGTCCTCCCACAGTGCCCACAAGTCGGATCAGAATATCTTTAATGGCAACTCATGAAGCAGCACATATTAACAAATTGGTAGCAGTGCTGAAGGATATCTCTTCACTCATAAGGTTCTAAGTAAGTGGGCAAAAATAAATCAACCTATATTATGCAATGTAAAATTAATTAAATTGGAACGTAGAAAGCGGCTCCAATTTAATTATTCACGCCTACTTACTTATAGCAATCCTAAACAGTATCTCTGACTTATTTGAGAAGTCAGGGATTCTGTGGCTTTGAATTTTTACAAATCAAACAGGATTGCTATATATAATTAAGGATAAATTTTTACTTTTAATACTATATTCTTGAGGAATTAGCTTCTAACAAAAGAGGTTATTAAAACTAAATAAAAATCTATCTGTGGATAAGTTACTAAAATATACAAACTAGCTTAGGGTATGTACAGCCGCTGCAATAAGTATTGGTTGATCCAAGACATTTTCATGCCCCATATTCATTATTCCCAGTTACTGCGTTATGGCATTGTTGTATTAATTGTTGCACTTACATTAGTGCCAATGTTGATACTAGACCCTTGGTTCAGCATGAATGGAACTCCTTTCTTGCTGTTTTTTAGCGCTGTAATGGTGAGTGCTTGGTATGGTGGTTTAAAGTCAGGGCTGTTAGCAACTTCCTTATCTACGTTACTGAGCGATTACTTCTTTCTCCCCCCAGTTTATGAGTTGAGTTTGGACTTATCCAATTTTGTGCAAATTGGATTGTTTGCATTACAAGGATTACTCTTTAGCATCCTATGTGAGGTATTAAAGACTGCTAAAAGATGGGCTGATGGAAATCTCCAAAAGCTGAAACTTAGTGAGGAGCGATTTCGATTAGCGTTAAGCAGTTCAGATATCGTGGTCTTTCAACAGGATCGCGATTTCCGATATCAGTGGATTCATAATCCGCAAGGTTTAACCACTGCTGAGGAAATGTTAGGTAAGTCTGATGATGAATTATTTCCAGCTTTAGTAGCAGAGCAATTGAGGGCTATTAAGCTGAAGGTACTAGAGACTGGTATTGCAACCCGTGAAGAGGTTTATCTGACAATTGCTGGAGAAGATCGCTACTATGATTTGCTGGTTGAACCGCTAAGGGATACAGACAATAGTATTCAGGGTATTATCTGTGCAGGTGTGAATATTACTGGGCGCAAACAGGCAGAACTAGAAACCGCCAGGTTGTATCAGGAACTTCAGCAAGCTATTCAGCAAAAAGATGAATCTCTGGCGTTACTCAATGCTTGGGTTACTTGTTCACCAGTAGCGCTGGCTTTTCTGGATAGTGAACTTCGCTACGTTCATGCTAATGAAGCGCTAGCCGCGATTAACGGTGTACCGCAAAGTCAACATATTGGTCGTACCTTTAGGGAAGTACTACCGGAATGGGCAGCGCAAATTGAGCCTGTTTTTGAGCAAGTGATGAGAAATAGGCAATCCTTGCTTAACCAGGAAATGAGCGGTGAAACTTATCCGCCTGGGGTGTATCGTTATGGTCTTGTCAGCTACTATCCAGTCTGTTTGCCGGATGGACAGTTGTTGGGAGTAGGCATCAGTTCAATTGATATTACTCAACTCAAACAAACTGAGCAAGCACTGCAAGAAAGCGAAGCGAAGTTTCGCAGCGTGGTTGAGTCAAATATGATTGGTATTGGCTTCTGGGATAGAGACGGTAGGATTACAGATGCGAACGATGCCTTGCTGAGTATGGTGGGTTATACCCGTGAAGAATTACTTGCCGGAACACTTCGCTGGCAAGACTTGACTCCCACAGAGTACGTGCAACTCGATAAGCAAGCACTGACTCAATTTCAAAACAGCCCCTTTTGCACACCCTATGAAAAGGAATATATCCGTAAAGACGGCTCACGCTTGCCGATTTTGGCAGGTGGTAGCCATTTTGAAGGAACTGTAGATCGAGGAGCTTTTTTTATTCTCGATACTACAGAGCGCAAGCAGGCTGAGGAAACACTCCGCTATATCGCCCAAATTAGTAGTGTACTCTCTACTTCGCTAGATTATGAACAAACATTACAACAGATCGCCAAAATTTCAGTTCCCCAGCTAGCTGATTGGTGTAGCGTTGACATTTTAAATGAAGATGGTTCGATTCGCCGCCTACCTATTGCTCATGCAGACCCATCTAAAGCGGAGTTAGCGCGTAAACTTCAAGAGTATGTGACAAATTATAAGATTGTAAGTGCAATTACTAGAGTACTGCAAACCGGGCAAAGCGAATTAATCTCAGAGGTATCTGACTCGCTATTAGTGGCAACTACTCAGAATCAGGAACACTTAGAACTTGTTCGGCAATTGGGGATGAAGTCTGTGATGATTGTGCCGTTAATCGCACAAGGGCGAGTCCTGGGCTGCATCAGCTTTGTCATCGCTCAATCAGACCGTCGCTACGATCGCTCTGATTTAACTTTAGCAACAGATATTACCAATCGTGCTGCCTTAGCAGTGGAAAATGCGCGACTTTATCGAGATATCCACCAGGCTGTAGTCCATTATGCCGAATCTCTATCTCTTCTAGATGCGCTCTTAGGAGCTGCTCCTGTTGCAGTATGCTTTTTGGATCGGGAACTGCGATATATCCGAATTAATCAAGTTTTTGCTGAGATTAACGGTTTGACCATAGAAGAGCATCTAGGACGCAAATTTGGGGAAGTGTTGCCAAAGATGGCGGCTGAGTTGGAGCCACTCTTACAGCAGGTGTTGGATAGTGGAGAACCTCTGCTGAATGTAGAAATTAGCGGTGAGACAAGGGGGCAACCTAAACGTTACGGCTACTGGCTGGGCAACTATTACCCGGTCAACAATACAATAGGCGAAACGGTAGGAATTGGAATTATTCTGGCAGAAGTGACAGCAGCAAAGCAAACAGAAGTTGCTTTGCGGGAAAGCGAAGAAAGGTTCCGGGCAATGTTTAACCAGGCAGCTGTGGGCATTACTCTAATAGGATTGGATGGACGATTTCTGCAAATTAATTCTGCTCTGTGCGAAATTACTGGGTATAGCCATGAAGAGTTGATTCAAATGAACTTTCAGGAAATTACCCACCCTGACGATTTAGAAGTTGATTCGGAGAATGCTCGGCGAGTTTTGGCACAAGAAATTAGTGATTATTCCCTAGAGAAGCGCTATATCCGCAAAGATGGTTCCATTGTTTGGGTAAACCTAACTTCATCAGCAGTTTGGGATGCTAATGGACTTCCAAAGTATGCATTAGGCATTATTGAAGATATTAGTAAACGCAAACGAGTTGAAATTACACAAAACTTTTTAGTTGAAGCCAGCACCTTACTAGCCGCCTCATTGGATTATGAAATCACGTTGGAAAGTGTAGCTAATCTAGCAGTTCCTACCCTAGCTGACTGGTGTATTGTAGATGTTTTCCAGGAAGATTGGTCAAGTAAACAAATTGCGATCGCAATTGCCGATCCCACAAAACAAAATACTTTAAACGAAATCCAACGGCGTTACCCATCCCAAACCAGAGCAAAACAGCTTGTGCAGCAGCTAAGGCGGGGAATATCTGTCTTTTATCCCGAATTATCTGAGTCTCATCTTGTCCAGATGGCTCAAGATGATGAACATCTGCAATTGCTGCGAAGTCTGGGTATTCATTCTCTAATGGTGATTCCAGTTCGTTCCCGTGGGCAATTATTTGGAGCAATCTCTTTTTTTACAGCCGAGTCAGGTCGGCACTACAAACAGACAGACTTGGCTTTAGCAGAGGATATTGCTCGTCGGGCGGCGACAGCCATCGACAACGCCAGACTCTACCAAGAAACTCAACAGGCAAAACAGGCAGCTGAACGGTCTGTTAATCGCACGCTACTTTTACAAAGAATAACTGCTGCCCTCTCGGAAGCGCTAACTCCGCAGCAGGTGGCTGATGTAGTGGTGAATCAAGGGATTGCCGCCTTGGAAGCCACTGCTGGTTCTGTTGTCTTACTTTCCCAAGGAGATACTACCCTAGAAATTGTGCAAGCAAATGGCTATCCGCAATCACTCATAGATGCTTGGACAAATTTTCCGATTACTGCACCTAACCAAATAGCGGAAGCAGTCAGAACGAGGCAGCCGATTTTTTTAGAAAATTTAGCAGCCATGAATGTTAAATATCCGAACTTAGCAGATGCTGTGGCTCTTACAGGGAATAATGCCTGGGCTTCCATTCCCTTGATAGCAGAAGGCAAAGTAATTGGGGCACTGGGATTAAGCTTTGCCACTGCACAAATATTTAACGAAGAAGACTGGGGATTTATGTTGACATTGGGACAGCAGTGTGCGCAAGCGATCGCTCGCGCTCAACTTTATGAAGCCGAAAAGACTGCAAGGGCACAAGCCGAGACAGCCAACCGAATTAAAGATGAATTCCTCGCTGTCCTTTCCCATGAACTGAGAACTCCCCTGAATCCTATTTTAGGGTGGGCAAAGTTACTCAGAACCCGCAAGTTTGACGAAGCCAGTACAATCCGGGCTTTGGAAACAATCGAGCGCAATGCCCAGTTACAAACCCAATTAATTGGAGATTTACTTGATGTTTCGCGGATTCTACAAGGTAAAGTCAATCTAAATCTCTATACAGTGGATTTGAAAGTGCCGATCGCAGCTGCACTAGAAACGGTGCGTTTAGCAGCAGAAGCTAAATCAATTCAAATTCAAACAGTGCTGAGTAATGATATCGGCAAAGTTCTGGGCGATGGCGATCGCTTGCAACAAGTGATGTGGAATCTCCTCTCCAATGCCGTTAAATTTACACCCACAGAAGGACGAGTAGAAGTGCGTTTAGAGCGAGTTGGGTCAGATGCTCAAATTCAGGTGATTGATACAGGTAAGGGAATCATCGTAGAATTTTTGCCTTACGTATTTGACTACTTCCGACAAGCAGATGCCAAGACAACCAGGATATTTGGCGGACTGGGATTGGGACTGGCAATTGTGCGTCATATAGTAGAACTTCACGGTGGTACAGTTCAAGCAGAGAGTCTGGGAGAAGGACAAGGGGCTACCTTTACAGTCAGGCTGCCTTTAATCAAAAATTCTCAGTTGCGAGTCAGCAGTGCTGAGGCTTCTCAACCAGAACTCAGTACTGAGGACACATTACTTGCTGGAGTGCAAATCCTGCTGGTGGACGATCAAGCTGATGTGCGAGAGTTTTTTAGCTTTGCGCTAGAACAATATGGAGCAACTGTAACAGCAGTTGAATCAGCCGCCCAAGCGTTGGAAACATTAGCCCAATCAAAGCCAGATATCCTGTTAAGCGATATTGGAATGCCCTTGATGGATGGTTATATGTTGCTGCGCGAGGTGAGAAAATTACCGCCACAGCTAGGAGGGCAAATTCCCGCGATCGCTTTGACTGCTTATGCTGGAGAAATTAACTACAACCAAGCAATGGCAGCAGGGTTTCAAAAACACCTACCTAAACCCGTTGAAATAGGGGATTTAGCTACAGCGATCGTCAATCTTATCGGGCAAAATCAACCTTGAAAGAGGCACAAGACAAGAAGGTTTGGTCAACCAATGGGGCGATTACCAGGATTGACTGCATGAATATATTCACTACCCGATCGCGGTCTTCCTCGTTTATAATAAGCTTCTTCTGGTTTACCCCATCCTAGCTGCAAAATCATTTCCAAAAAGTTAGAATTTTCCCACTTGCACAAACTTGCCCATTCTGTTCTTTGAACAATTCTCTCCACATCAAATGTGAGAATTTGTTGGTATTGTTTACTATTATTGAAACTCAAGTATAAATCCATCCCCATAGAGACTTCATGCCAAAAATCTACGATAGAATTTTTAGCAGCTTTTAATATCTCTAAATCACTGGTGAGGGCTATTAGTTCGGTATTTATTTCGGGATAGCTCAAGTTTTTACCTTTGACTGTTACCTGCCGCCAGATAATACCTGAAACTTGATTTTCTTTCTGATAGTCGTGAATTGCAGCTTTGAAATCTTGATAGGCTGTGAATTGTTGCAGTCCATCAGTTCTGATAAACTGGTCAATTACAGGATTGCCAGAGACTGTGATTTCTAATTTTAGGCGTTTTCCGTTGAGGCAAGCTTGGCGTTCGGCTGCCAAAATTTGAATTAGCTCCTGGGTGGTGTAAACCTTTGACATCAGAATACACTTTATACGGGACTATAGATTAACTTCCTAAATGGTTAACACAGATATTCTAATATTATGCTTTTACATCAGCATAAATGTAGTAACAAGCACCAAAAGTTAAGGCAGACCAATTTGGTCTACCCCATAAGTTACTTAGCTAACTCACTACTGAACTCATTGAAAGCTCGCCGCTTTAGCTGTGCTGTTTCCGTGCGTGGTAACAAATCAAATATTTTGCGAAATTCATCGTCTATCTCTTCAAAAGGTACTTGACCCTTTTTATTCAAAACTACCTGACCTGATTTATTAAACACCAAGACTTGAGGAACAGTCCCAGAATAGTAATATCCTGGTTCTGTAGGGTCGTAGGTCTGTTTAGGTGGGATACTATCTACATTAATAGGCATAATCTCTGCTACCCGACCATAGAATTCCTGTACCCGTGAAATGGAAATGGCGTATCTTTTGGAATCGCTGCTGTCATCCACATAAAAGGCCAAAAATATAGGTTTATGTTCCGCTAAAGTCTGTGCAAGTGTCTGTCTGGGAGGAACCAATGAACCATTGCCAGCATAAACGACAAAGATGTTGCCATCATATAAATCATTATTGAGACCAGCATATGCAGGTTGCATACTTATAATGAAAAGACTTGCAAACAACAACAGGCATTTAGACAGCAACCTTCGCCAGTCAGTAATTTGTTTATGTAAAAAAAGAAACTTTGTGCTATTCATCAAAAGGAACCTTGCAAGCTACTACTTGTCGTGAGTTTGTGCTGAATTCGGCAAACTGGGCTGGATATGTAATTACGCCCGCGCACTACTTTTTAAGATAACGCCTACTGAGATTATCTCTCGGAAGTGGGGAGTAGCGGATGAAAGGAGGTTAACGCTTTTTCATCACTCTCATGAGATAATAGAGTTAAATGTCGCAAACTCTTTGCTGATATAGGTTTTAGGCAAGAGAGCCTGCCGAAACTATAAAATTTGTTGACGATTAGTATGAATGCTACAAAAGGCTATTTCTAGAAGTGATATCAATTCTTTAATTTACTTAAACCTTGGCTTAGGGTCTTTCCAATTTCACATTTCTCGTCAATTAAAGGGTTTAAGACTCTGACATTTTGAAGCGTTCTAGGCAGTCGGGAATCTTCAAAGCGTTTGCTATAGCCGTCATACTATTCGGCTGGAGCTAGTGACTTCAGGCAACTGGGAGTTAAAAGCCGTAAAAACTGTAAATAAATTTAATAAATACTTAAGTTTTTATAGCGATACATCCTCAATATTTGCCCTCTGATGTCAATTTTATGGAAAAATTACTGGAGTTTAGATATATTATGACTTTTTAGACCATCTTGCAGTAAATTAGACAAATCTTGGTTTAATGCCTAATATAGTCAAAATAGCCTCTATTAGTAGCTCTGGTTCAATTGGTTTGGAAATATGGCGTTGAAATCCGGCGGCTAGTGCAAGTTGTTGATCAATTTCTCCAGCATAAGCAGTGAGAGCGATCGCCGGAATTTCTCCGCCTTGGTCAGGCGACTGCTTTCTAATTTGACGAATTAGTGTGTAGCCATCCATATCAGGCATACCAATATCACTAATTAGCAAATCAAATTTTGCTTGCCTTAAACTGCTCAGAGCATCATGTGCTGAGTCCGCTTCAGTCACTTGCGCCCCATACTGTTCCAGCACGAAGGCGATAAACTCCCGCGAATCTCTGTCATCATCTACAAGCAGCGCTTGCAATTTATTTAGATTGAAGTCTGAGCGATTATCAAACTCAGTATCATCTTGATTCAGTTTTACCGCAGCGATGAATGGAAGCTTGACTGTAAATGTTGCTCCTTGCCCTTCTCCAGGACTCGCCGCCTGAACGGTTCCTCCGTGCAGTTCAACCAAATGACGCACGATCGCTAACCCCAACCCCAACCCCCCAAATCTTCGGGTCGTTGTCCCATCGGCTTGGCGGAAGTAGTCAAAGACGTAGGGCAGAAAGTCACCAGAGATACCCTTGCCAGTGTCGCTAACAATGATTTGAGCATATTCCAAAGGATGAGTATCTACTTCATTCATCCTTTCACCTTCATCGTTGATCCTTTTTAACTGCACCTTTACTCGACCACCGTGGGGGGTAAATTTAATCGCGTTAGAAAGTAAATTCCAAACAACCTGTTGCAGGCGACCGGAATCACCCAACACTTGGGCAATGTTCGATTCAAATATTGATTCAATTTGAATAGATTTAGCTTCAGCCGCAAGCCGCACGGTTTCAAGGGCAGCTTTGATGGTGGACGTTAAACCAATTGGCAGTGTATTCAAACTCAACTTGCCTTGGAGAATACGCGATACATCAAGCAGATCCTCGATTAGTTGTGCTTGTAGTTTGGCATTGCGTTCGATCGTTTCGAGCGCGTACTGAGTTTTGGCTGCGTCCTGCTGGCTCGTTTGCAGAATTCTTGCCCAACCCAGGATTGGATTTAGGGGCGATCGCAATTCATGAGACAGCACTGCTAGAAACTCATCTTTGATTCGGTTGGCTTGCTGTGCTTGTTCAGTTTGTTCTTGCAAGGAAATCATCAGCTGATTGAGGCGATCATTCTGATCTTGCAGTAAGGTTTCTGCCTGTTTGCGCTGCGTAATATTTGACAGGATGAAAACGGCGCCTGTGAGAGTCCCCTGCTGATCAAATACCGGGTCGATGGTTTTGGCAAACCACTGTCCTTTGAACTGAAATTCTAGAATTTGCCGTTGATGAGTTTCTTTAGCACGGTGAAAACACGTGCCGTCGCCCATTCCCAATTGTGCGTTCATCAACTCATGGTGAGCACAACCTAAAATTTCCTGGGAGGGCTTGCGAAAAATCTGCATTATCGCTCGATTACAGCGCAGAATTATACCTTCTCGGTCTACCAGACATACGCCGTCGTTGATCGAGTCAAAGGTCGTTTGCCACTCTCGTGCTGAGGACAGAGCAGCTTCCTCCGCCTGCCGAATTCGCAGCAGCGATCGCACCGTGGCAAGCAGTTCAATGGGTTCAACTGGTTGTGCTAGATAGGCATCGGCACCACTGTCTAAGCCTTCTGCTTTATCCTGGCTTTGGACAAAACTTGCAGAAAGATGTAGCACGGGAATAAAAGCCGTTTCGGGGTTTGCCTTAATTTGACGACAGACTTCAAAGCCGCTGATATCTGGTAGTTGGACATCCAAAATCACCAGAGCAGGCTGATGCTCGACAACTGCCTCTAATCCTGTTGCTCCAGTTGCTGCCTCCACGACCGTAAAGCCTGCATTTTGCAAAATACGGGACACAATGTAACGGTTGGCTTCATTATCATCAACATGCAGAATCGTCACCTGTGACTCAGACATTGCTTTCCTCCCAAGCACCCAGAACTAGTCCGGCTTTGATGAGCGCATCTTGGAGTTGGGCGTAGACGCCTAGCGGTGAGGGGGTCGCAGTCTTGGCGGTTCCCGTCGATTGCGACCCCCCGAACCCGAAGGGCTTGTCGTCAGACATCGCCGCCGTTTGAGAGCCTGTTTCTTTAGAAAGAATGGCGATGCTTTGTTCAGCTAAACGCTTGTGCACTTCTGCATCCAGTTGGACAGATGAGTGGATAATCACAGGAATCGACTGAGTGACGGAATTGTTTTTAAGCTGCTTGAGTACATCAAACCCGCTGATCTCTGGCATATCCAAGTCAAGCACGATCACACTTGGCTGCTGGCGTTGTGCCAAATTTAATCCTTCTTGCCCGTTGGCAGCTTCTAAAATACTCAACGGTGTATTTGCCAACAGTTTTTTTATAAGATACCGATAAGCGGGGTCATCGTCAATTAATAAAATTTTTTGAGGTCTATTCTGATTAATTAGCGCATTGAGTTTATTCAACAGCGGCAATCTGTCCACAGGCTTAATTAGAAAGCCGTTAGCTCCTAGCGCCAGTGCTTGCTTCTCGTTATCAATAATGGTAATAATCAGTACAGGGATGGTGCGAGTTATTTCATCTGCTTTGATTTCTCGCAAGAACGTCCAGCCGTTTTCTCCTTCTAGCATAATATCTAGCATAATCGCCGCCGGTCGAAGTTGTTGTAAGGCAAGCCTTGCCTGGGCTAAGGTGCGGGTCGCAATTAATTGATAGGTTGACTCCCGAAGGTGGTTTTCGTAAATAAATAGTGTTTCCGGATGATCTTCAACCACCAGAATGGGCAGGCGAGTTGGCTCAAGTGATGTGATGGGTTGCAGTAGGGTGGGAAATTCAGTCGCATGTGGGTAGGCGATCGGAATTGATAGCGTAAAGGTGGAGCCTTGACCTAGATCACTTGTAAGCGAAACGCTGCCGCCCAGTAGCTGTGCTAGCTTGCGCGATAACGGCAGTCCTAACCCGGTTCCCTTCACCTGCTTTTGCAAAGGGGACTCAATTTGCACAAAATCCTCAAAAATGCGCTCTTGATCGGCTGGAGCAATGCCGATGCCCGTATCTAATACGGAGAATATTACAGTATAACCCATTTGCATTGCACTGACGCGCACCTCTCCCTGCTCGGTAAATTTGAGCGCATTCGAGACAAAGTTTCTCAGAATTTGAGCGACTTTGCCCTCATCGGTATAGAGCGGAGGTATGGTATCGGGTTCCTCCACAATCAGGGCGACAGAGGAGCCTTGAACCAATAATGGGCGCAGCATTCCTCGCAGCGTGGCAAACAAGTCGCTGACTTCAAAGGAACTGGGACGCACTTCAATTTTTCCAGCTTCCACCTTTGCTAAATCCAGCAGGTCATTGACTAATTCTGATAATCCGCTCGCCGCCTTTTGGATATATGTCACCTGCTTTTCCTGCTCGGTAGTCAAATCGCCATCCATCCGTACCAGCAAGATCCGAGAGAGCGACAAAATCGAGTTGAGGGGCGTGCGAAACTCGTGGCTCATGTTCGAGAGAAAACGGGTTTTTAGCTCGTTTGCCTGTTGCAAAGAACTTGCCTTCTCATCCAGTTCTGCATAAAGGGCAATCACACCGCGATTGGTATCTTCCAGTTCCCGGTTTAGATGGGTCAGTTCTTCCTCGCGCTTCCGTAGCTCTGCCATTGCCCGCAGTAACTCCTGGTTTTGTCGCTGGATTTCTTCATAGGGATTCTGGGGCGATCGCCCGATCACGGTTTCTCGAATCTGCTGCAATTGCGAATCGGTAAAAGTAGGTGTGCGCTTCGACAACCTTTTGCTCATCACCACCGTTGTTCCCTCTCCCGGCAGCGATTCAATCTCAAAGAAATCCATCAGTCTGCGGGTGCCCACGATGCCGAGCCCCATTCCTGTGCCAGAGGTATAGCGTCCTGCCAAAACGTCTGCCAGATCAGGAATGCCCCCACCCCAATCTTGAATCCGAATCAGAAACGCCTGAGGCTCTCTTTCCAGACAAAATTCAACCCTTCCGCCTTTGGCATACTGAAACGCGTTGCGGGCAATTTCTGAAACTGCCGTTGCCAATCGTGCCTGATCTTGAGTATCCAAGCCCAACTGCTCGGCGATCTCGCGAGTTCGTTGCCGAGCTTGCACAACATCCTGTTCATAGTGGATTTCGAGCGTGAAAATGATTGTCATCTGCCCATTCCTTTTACCACTAACACCGTCACATCGTCCCGTTCTCGGTTAAAGTCCCGGTATAGCATACCTGCAATCAAACTAGGATGTTTTTGACTCAAGCCTGGATAGCGATCAAGCTGCCACTTAGCGCCTAATCCGTCAGAATGCATAATTAAAAGTCCGTTGGAATACCAAGGGTAGCTAAACTCTTGAATTTTGCGGATTTCATGCCCGACCGTGCCGTTATGAGACAGCAGATTGTGGTGTTTAGTAAACGAGAAAATGCTGGCAGCGATATTGCCAATTCCGGCAAAGCAGACGGACTGTTGTTCAAAGTCTATTTCGGCAATGGCGAGTACTGCTCCTCGTGTACTTCGCAAGGCTGTGTGGGCAGCTTCGAGGATTGCACCAGGAGAACGATGATGATTGTCTTGAAAAATTCTCACGGCTTGTGAAGCAGCAGTGGCAGCCGCAGGTCCATGTCCTAAGCCATCAGCTACTAGCAGCAGGCTACGGCGACCATCGACAACACAAGCCCAGGCATCTCCTGAAACGTCTTCTCCTCGTTTGGGCAAACAGATCGCTCCAATTTCTAAGGTCTTTTCAGGTGGATGGGGTGTCGAGTCTGACCAGAGGTGGGCGAGGAGCGCTGTCCCTTGGTTGGGAATGGAGTAAATTTCAAATAAACCAGAGAGGCGACGAATTGCGCCCATTCCATTACCTGACGTTCCAGCTGTGGAAAAGCCATCTTGCAAACACTGATCTACATCGACCATGCCCGATCCTTTATCAAGCGACAAAACCTCAATGCCGACTGCTAAATGCTGGTTGAGCGTCCGCAGCAGCACCACTCCGCCATCAGCGTGCTGCACTAGATTGTTAGCAACCTCTGTCACCACAATGCCAACCTTGGCCCGTTCCGTTTCCTGAAAGCCGAGCCGAGTTGCCAAAGCCATCGCTACCCGTCGAGCTTCCCCGGTCTGGCTGGATTCAGTAATTGTGATGGCGAGAGATTCTCTCATTTTATTTCCATCGTACAATTTTTACCCGTGTCCCTTCTCCCACCGCAGACTGAATCTCAAACTCGTTGGCAAGTCGTCTGGCACCGCCCAGCCCCATACCCAATCCACCCCCAGTAGTAAACCCATCCTTCAGCGCCAGCTCAATATTAGAAATTCCCGGACCATGATCTTCAAAGATGAGCCTCAGTCCTCGTCGTCCCCCTTCCTGAAGCGTTTCTAGCTTTACTGTGCCGCCTCCCCCATAGTCTAAGGTATTGCGGGCTAACTCACTGGCGGCGGTCACAATTTTAGTTTGGTCTACTAAGCTAAAGCCAATCTCCACGGCAAACTGGCGCACGGTCTGCCGAACCAAGACTACATCTGTAGAAGATTGAATGTCCATCGTTTCAGTCTTCTGGATCGTCATCTGCCCTCCATTTGGTGGCAGTGATTTGATCTGTGGTTTTATCGAGTGATGATCGCAACAGTGCCATGCCCTTTTCTACGTTTAGAGCAGTGCGAATGCCCGTCAGCGATAGCCCCAATTCCACTAAGGTGATTGCCACGGCAGGCTGCATTCCAACGACAACTGTTTGTGCATCCAGCACCCTTGACATTCTGGCAATGTTGCTTAAAATCCTCCCAATGAAGGAATCAACAATCTCTAATGCAGAAATATCGATCAGGACACCGTGAGCATGAGTTTGAGTGATGCGGTTGGTCAGGTCATCCTGTAGCGTCATCGCGAGGCGATCGTGCATGTCTACTTGGATTGTCACAAGCAGTAAATCGCCCATTTTGAGTATGGGAATGCGTTCCATTGGCTTTTCCTATCTCCCTATTTGGGTTGAGAGCGGGTGATGGTCACTCCCATCCGTTTTAGCGCCGTAAGAAAGGCATCGGCTAACGTTGCCTTTGTTGTGACATTAGCCAAATCAATACCGAGGTAGACGATTGTTTGGGCAATTTGAGGACGAATGCCACTGATCATACAATCGGCTCCCATGAGACGGGCAGCAGTAACGGTCTTGAGCAGATGTTGAGCAGTGAGGGTATCGACGGTGGGAACCCCAGTAATGTCAATGATCGCAACTTCTGACTCGGTTTCGACAATCTTCTGCAATAACGATTCCATCACTATTTGAGTGCGGGCACTATCCAGAGTGCCGATAATGGGCAATGCCAAAATTCCCTCCCAGAGTTTAACTACTGGGGTAGACAGCTCCATCAACTCTTCCTGCTGTCGCAAAATCACCTCTTCCCGCGTCTTCTGATATACTTCCATGATCAGCAATCCCATCTGATCAAGTAAGTTTGTAGCTAGCCAGATTTCTTCACCCAACTCAATCGGGTCTTTCAATTGTTGACGCATCCGGTTAAAGAGGGGTTGCTTGAACGAAAAAATGAATGTAGCCGTTTCAGTGGGTGTGAAGCCTTTTTGCGATCGCGATCGAGAAATGCTAGTCAGCATTTCCCGCATCTCGCGCCATGTCACTCCCTCAATATTGGTTAAGTTGCCTTGCCCAACGGCGATCCGAAACAAGCTAAGAAATTCCCGGCACTCCTCCTTGATCTCAGCTTGTTTAATCAAACCTCTGCGAATATTAATAGTGGCTAGCTCCTGAATCCACTCCGACAGCATATCTGCCTCGAAAGTTTCCAGGATCTCTGGTATCTTACTTTCGCTCATCGTTCCTATAAGGGCAACCCCTTTCATTAGTTCAAAATCAGTGTATGACGATTTAGCCTAACCTGAAAGCTGAAGTTAGAGAGCGATTTTTTTCCAGGGGTTCGGCGACATGGAATAGTTTATTAAGCTCCCTAACAATGTTGAGACTGGCTTTTTAAGCTAGGATTCGCTAAACTCACAAAATTAAATTTGCAACTAAAAACTTTCAATTAGCAACCGCCAGAAGACTAAGGTACGGATGTGGGAAACAAAATACAATTCATAGATAGGCTGCGACTGGGTTTCGCGGTGTCAGTGGCAAAAAGTGTGACGTTTATAGTGCGATCGCTCCGTCTGGGTGCTGCTAGTGTATTACCAGGCTCGATTGCTCGTCGCATTGAACCCCGACTTTTACAGTTATTGAGTCAGCAAGTTAAAAACGGGGTGATTTTAATTGCTGGTACTAACGGCAAAACCACTACAGCACTGCTTTTATGCACGATATTAGAACGCAAGGGTTACCGCATCGCTCATAATTCTACAGGTGCAAATCTAGAAAATGGCTTGATAAGTGCGCTATTAGAAAGCACCACTTTGCTAGGTACACTAGATGTTGATTACGCCATTTTGGAGGTGGATGAAAATATTGTACCAAGAGTATTAACACCACTCCAACCGCGAATTATTTTCTGTTTAAACTTATTCCGCGACCAACTCGATAGGTACGGGGAAGTAGACACAATTAGTAAGCGTTGGACAAAAGTTATTTCTACCTTATCAGTAGAAACGGTGGTAATTCCCAATGCTGATGACCCAACTTTATCTAACCTTGGTCAGCAGTTACCCCAACGGGTGTTATTCTTTGGCTTGAATGAACCAGAACATTATTTAGAAGCTATTCCTCACGCTGTTGATTCTATCTATTGTCCTAGATGTGGACATTCCCTAGATTACAAGGGTGTTTATTTGTCTCATTTGGGAGATTTTACTTGTCCCAAGTGTGGTTTTAGTAAAAGTAAACCGATTCTCGAAAGTAGTGAATGGTCGCAAATTCTTGTTGGTTTATACAACAAATATAATACTTTGGCTGCTGTGACTGCGGCTATTGAGTTAGGAGTTGATGAAGCAACAATTAGAGATACTATTAACAACTTCCAAGCTGCGTTTGGTCGGGCAGAAGATTTAGTAATTAACGGTAAACGGGTGCGGATTCTGTTATCAAAAAATCCTGTGGGAACGAATGAAACCATTCGCGTAGTTACTCAAAGCACAGATAAAACCACACTGCTAGTTTTGAACGATCGCACACCCGATGGCACTGATGTATCCTGGATTTGGGACGTGGATACCGAGAAATTAGTCGAACGTGGAGGGACTTTAGTAGTGAGTGGCGATCGCGTCTACGATATGGCACTACGTCTACGTTACAGTCAGAAGTCCTGTGAGAGTAAGTTAAATTTAATAGTCGAAGAAGATTTGCCACAGGCCATCGCTACTGCATTAGAGCATACACCAGAGAATGAAACTTTGCACATTCTGCCTACCTATTCAGCGATGTTAGAAGTGCGAGAAGTCCTGACGGGTCGAAAAATTCTTTAAATTAGGGAGTGGGGAGTAGAGAAATTTTTCCCTATGCCCCATATTTCGTTACTCAAAGAGTTTTCAACCACCAGACACATCACCGAGGACAAATTCACGATATGCTAACCCAAACGGAAATTGCTCCTCCAAGTCTGGATATGCACAGAGTAATTTCAGCATAAGTTGATAAAAACTATTAGTTATTAATCAAGAGTTATTTATGAGTTCTCAACATTTGGAATTAACAATTGGTTGGCTTTATCCAACGCTGATGAGTACCTATGGCGATCGCGGTAATGTAATTACTATAGAACGTCGCGCCCAGTGGCGGGGATATGATGTTAAAGTGTTACCCCTGGATCAAAATGCCACAGCCGCAGATATTAAAACTGTAGATGTAATCGTTGGTGGTGGCGCACAAGACCGTCAGCAAGAAATTGTCATGCGTGATTTGCAAGGTGCAAAAGCTGACGCCATGCGCGAGAAAATCGAAAATGGTACGCCAGGAGTATTTACCTGTGGTTCACCCCAACTGCTAGGACATTATTACGAACCAGGCTTGGGACAACGGATTGAAGGTTTGGGAATACTCGATTTAGTTTCCGTGCATCCTGGTGAAAATACTAAGCGCTGTATTGGTAACTTGGTAATTGAAGTGACAGCCTCACGTTTGGCGCGAGATTTAAAAGAGATGACGGGTAGCACACCATATTTGGTAGGCTTTGAAAATCACGGCGGACGTACCAAACTGGGGAAAGTAGAAGCATTAGGGCGAGTGGTGTATGGTTTGGGAAATAATGGTGAAGATGGGACAGAAGGAGCATTTTATCAGAATGCGATCGCAACTTATTCCCACGGCCCTTTGTTACCAAAAAATCCTTTTGTCGCCGATTGGTTAATTCAAACAGCACTGCGGCTAAAGTATCAGCAGGCGATCGCACTGCAACCTTTAGATGATAATCTTGCTGTACAAGCGCGGGAAGCGATGTTTAAGCGGTTGAAAGTAAGTTTACCAAGTGTTGCTGCGGCGAAAGTTTAACCTCAGTTCGCTAATTAAGCCTCTCCCCGTGTCGGGGAGAGGTTTGGAGAGGGGTCAAATTTGACATAAAGCAAGGGGACAAAGTATGACTCAAGCCTTATCTAAACAAGTAACATTTGATGAATTTATCGCCTGGTATCCCGAATCTTCAGACAGGCATTATGAACTACATGATGGGGTAATTGTTGAAATGCCTAAGCCAACAGGGAAGCACTCAGAGATAGCTGGGTTTATTAATGGTTCTTTGTTTATTGAAATCACCCGTTTGTCTATGCCTTGCTTTATCCCTAAAGAATGCGTCATCAAGTCAGTTAATACTGATTCAGGTTATGAACCAGATGTAATCGTTCTTGATAGACAAGCTGTTATGAATGAACCTCGTTGGAAAAAAGAATCTATCATTACGTGGGGTAGTTCCGTCAAGTTGGTTGTAGAAGTTGTTTCAACCAACTGGAGTGATGATTATGCTTTGAAGCTAGAAGATTACGAGTCTTTGGGCATTCTTGAATATTGGATTGTAGACTATCTAGGTTTAGGTGGTAGGCGGTTTATTGGCAATCCTAAACAACCAACTATCTCGATTTACCAATTAATTGAAGGTGAGTATCAGGTTAGGCAATTTAGAGGAAATTACCGTATTCACTCGCCAGCATTCCCAGAATTTAATTTAACTGCTGAACAGATTTTTAAAGCTGGATAAGTCGCGTAATTTAGAGACAGATTGAGGTTTTACATAACGCTAAAGTAACAGGCAAGTATGACTCAAGCCTTATCTAAACAAGTAACATTTGATGAATTTATCGCCTGGTATCCCGAATCTTCAGACAGGCATTATGAACTACATGACGGAGTAATTGTTGAAATGGCTCCTCCCACAGGTGATCATGAACAGATTGTTGGATTTTTAGTTGGGGAAATAGTTACAGAATACAAACGTTTAAAACTATCTTATTTCATTCCCAAAACAGCATTCATTAAACCGACCCAGAGCGAAGCAGCTTACTCACCAGATGTACTGTTGTTGAATAACTCTAATTTAGTAAATGAACCTCTGTGGAAAAAAGAATCTACTGTAAGCTTTGCGGCATCAATTCCTTTAGTAATTGAAGTGGTAAGTACCAACTGGCGCGACGAGTATTTTACCAAAGCAGGTAAATATGAAGAGGTCGGAATACCTGAATATTGGATTGTAGACTATCTCGGCTTAGGTGGTAGGCGATTTATTGGCAATCCTAAACAAGCAACTATCTCAATTTATCAACTAATTGAAGGAGAGTATCAGGTTAGGCAATTTAGAGGAAATGACCGCATTCAGTCGCCAGCGTTCCCAGAGTTGAATTTAACTGCTGAACAGATTTTTCGGGCTGGAGAATTTTCTTAACTTACCATACACCGCCAATCTTCTGCGTAGGCGTAGCCCGCCGCAGGCATCGCTACTTATTTCCACTAACTTTATGGCATAGATTATATTGGCAAAAAATCACCAAAAGATTTCAATCCAGTTCTGATTAAAATCTTTTATCCACAAAAAAATTTATGCGAAATTGGCCATCTTGGATTCCTACTCCCCGGTTTTGGGTAAATGCGATCGCCCTCATTTTGTTGATAATTGGTTTACAGTATGCAATCGTCTATTTTTGGAATATTATTTCCACCCTGATTAACTTCTTACCCCAGCCTATTTCTGTCAAGTTCTTGTACTTATTAAGTTTAGTAGCCCAACTTTTGCCCATCGTAGTAGTCGCATTGGTTCACCATTGGCTGCATCGATTTTTAGATAGCTTCTTTCCTGAGAGCCAACTACCACAAACAGAGCCAACAACAGGAGTTTTTCCTAGTTTAATCAGTTGGTGGGAAGGATTGTATGGCTGGTTGGTGAATATTCTCTCGCTAATCATAGCATTTGGTATTATAATGCTTTTCTTACCATCTCCTGATTTATTCAATTTGTTCAGTTTATTTAAGATTCAAGCGCAGCCTCTGCTGATAGTCGAAACCATAATTCGAGTCATTATTGCTGCCTATCTTTATCAATTTGAGTATTTAGTGCATCAGCGTTTGATAGCCGCAGGTAGATAGTATAGCAATCCTATTTGATTAGTGAAAATCTCAGCCTCAGATCCCCGACTTCTTGAAGAAGTCGGGGATCTTGTTGTTTGCGAATGATTTAGGATTGCTATAGACTTCTACGAAACGCTAAAGGTAGTTCGCTTAAGGTAAGGGTACGCCTCCATTTGTATGCCCGTAAACTCCCCGAATTTTATTCGCTTCACTCATCCACTAGGAAAAAAGACTTCATTCACGAGTCTCAAAGACTCTTTAACAGAGTTCGTAGCCCCATCCACGAATATCAAAGACTAATTAACAGAGTTCGTAACTCCATTAATCAGTCTTTGATACTCACTGACGAGATACAAACACTCGTCCACGAGTATCAAAGACTCGTGAATCGGCAAAATATCCTCGTGAACTGGCAAAATATCCTCGTTCACGAGGATAAAAGACTCATTAACGAGTATCAAAGACTCATTAACGGAGTTCATAGCTCCATTAATGAGTATCAAAGACTCATTCACGAGTCAACCTAAACATTGGTAATGATAAATTCTGTTTAAAATCCCGTAAAAATTATTAGCGCTCGTGTAGTGTTACACAGCATAGTAGATTGCTTTGATATCTTGCAACATTCTTAATTAGTAGCTGCGATCGCCTGAAGCTCGAAGTTTTAGGAACTAATAGCCAAAGCCACTCAAGTAGACTAAAACCTAAGTCTGGAAAGAATTTAGTCCTCTTAAGACGACTTTCGCTATCAGCCATAAGTTAGAAACCTATGGCGGTTGTTGGGATTAGTGCAAAATATTAAGGGTTGCGAGATTGTCCAGCGAACCAGGGGCATTACATATAACTTTCGTTGACAGGTGAACCTCATTATGGCAAGAACGCCTCAACGTTTCCTTGAAAAAATCCGAGAAGCGAAAGAGAAACAGCTTAAACAATTAGATTTAAGCAATTATTTCGATACTGATAACAAGAAAAAATTAACGAAAATTCCTGCTAATGTGTTTGAACTAGAATGGTTGGAAGTTTTGAATTTGAGCGGCAACCAATTAACGGCACTGCCAGAAGCGATTGCCAGACTGCAACAACTCACTTCCCTGAATTTAAGCAGCAACCAATTAACGGCACTGCCAGAAACGATTGCCAGACTGCAACAACTCACTTCCCTGAATTTAAGCAGCAACCAATTAACGACACTGCCAGAAGCGATTGCCCGCCTGCAACAACTCACTTCCCTGAATTTAAGCCACAACCGATTAACGACACTGCCAGAAGCGATCGCCCATCTGCAACAACTCACTTCACTAAATTTAAACTACAACCAATTAACGACACTGCCAGAAGCGATCGCCCATCTGCAACAACTCACTTCCCTGAATTTAAGCAGCAACCAATTAACGACACTGCCAGAAGCGATCGCCCGCCTGCAACAACTCACTTCACTAAATTTAAACTACAACCAATTAACGACACTGCCAGAAGCGATCGCCCGCCTGCAACAACTCACTTCACTAAATTTAAACTACAACCAATTAACGACACTGCCAGAAGCGATCGCTCATCTGCAACAACTCACTTCACTAAATTTAAACTACAACCAATTAACGACACTGCCAGAAGCGATCGCCCATCTGCAACAACTCACTTCCTTGGATTTAAACAATAACCCCATCGAAAAGCCGCCGCCAGAAATTGTTAAACAAGGTATTAAAGCAATTAGGGACTATTTCCGGCAACTCAAAGCAGAAGGCACAGATCATCTGTATGAAGCAAAGTTACTAATAGTTGGCGAAGGAGGAGCAGGGAAGACAACACTGGCGAAGAAAATTAAAGACCAAAATTATCAACTTCGAGAGGAAGATACTACGAAGGGAATTGAGGTGATCCAGTGGGGTTTCCCAATGGAAAATGAGCGAGAATTTCGAGTCAACATCTGGGACTTTGGGGGACAAGAGATTTACCATGCAACTCACCAGTTCTTTCTCACTAAGCGTTCCCTTTACGTTTTAGTAGCAGACACCCGCAAGGAAGACACGGATTTTTATTACTGGCTGAATGTAGTAGAACTGTTGAGCGATAACAGTCCGCTGCTAATCATTAAAAATGAGAAGCAAAACCGCCACCGAGAGATTAATGAACTCCAGTTAAGAGGGCAGTTTACTAACTTGAATGGTAAATTTCTGTTTTCATTCAGAGTCACAAGCAATGTCTACGACGGGCTACGCCTACGCACCACCGCAACATATTACTGTTCTTCACCTTTTTCCTGAAGGAGCGATCGCCAATCTGCGATCGCCTTTTCTGTCCACAGCCAATTTTTAGCTAATTTATCTACCTGGAAATTGGCTGGATCAGACTTAACTACCAATTGTCGCAACTTGATTGCTTCCTTAAGATATTGTGTCTGCTTACCATTAGATTGACTAAGTGCAGATTTATACAATCCAAGAGCTAAACCAGCATAGGAAGTTAAAGCATCCTGAGGCACTGCTGCCTTTTTGGATCTTAATTGTGTGTTCTGCTCTTTGAGAGCTAAATTCAAAGCTTTGAACCAAGAATCATTACCTCGATTCAAATTGCCTTCCGTGTAGTAGGCAAATCCCAAGGCGTTATTATACAAAGGCGATTCTGGTTTAGCTTTTGCAGCAGTTTCCCAGTAACGGCGGGCATCATCGACGCTATAGTTATTGTCTCCAGTTTGGATAGACTGCCACGCTAATCGTCCCTTGTAAAAGTTGACAGATGGATCGTCAGATTGTTTATTTGGAATTAGTTTCAGGGCAGTTTCAGCCGCAGCCAGTGCGCCACGATTGAGTAGTTCTTCTACAGCCAATAATCCACCTTCCAAGTCGCCCTGGCTCAATTTATCAGTAGCGGTGGCGGTGACAATCCCAGTCGCTGCTGTCTGTAAGTCGATATTTTGCTGCTTTTGAATGGGTAGAGACTGGGTAGGAATTACTGGTATGTTAGGTAGAGTTACTTGGTGTCGATTTTGCCACCACCAATTTAAACCGATCGCAGCTGCTAAGGCACTGATCCCCATAATACCCACAATCGGCCACAGCTTACGGCGTTGGGTACGAGGTCTTGGTGGGGCTGGTTGCAGGGCTGGTTGCGGGGCTGGTTGCGAGCGCAAAAAATCAGCAGAATTTTGCCAATTTCCTTCAAGGTTCGCAGCAGTTGGAGGTGGCGGCGGTGGAACTTCTCCCCACAAATCTGCTTCCTCTTCTGGGGAAGTCATTTCCTCTGAAACCTGGCTCTGGTGAAGACTATTTTCTCGAATCTGTTCATTCGGTTCAGTTGGAGCTTTTTGGTTATCTAACTGACGAAACAAATCCGAAACTATAGCAGAATCTTCTTCATAGCTTGGGTCATCATACTCAATTTCATCAACGAGATCGCCCCAAGTATCGTCACCTAGCCAGTCCAACCCAGAAGAGTCATGCGCCAAACCAGAAGGGATCATTTGCTCCATTCCTAAAGGCATCTCGGTATCATCTGCGATCGCAGAGTACATCGTGGAAGTTGCCCCTAAAGGTGAACTATACTGATTCAGCGACTCCGCACTTTCGGATAACTCAGTTTCCTCACTCAGAAAACCGTCAAACTCTGGCTGGAGATACAAAATCGGTAATGCCCAGTACATCTGGTGAGAACCATAGGCAGAAATTAATCCTTGACGCACGCGACTGACGCACAAATCTACTGGATATCCCTGACTCAAGTTGCGGTAAAACAATTGTGTGAGCGTCAGTGCCACTTCATCAGGAATCCGTTCTGACATCGCCAAAACGCTTCTGATTCCGCGCTTTACGAGACTTTCTGCTAAGTTTCGTTCACCAGTATCTCCAGAGGGATCGGATGCGGCTGTGTACGCCCCCAAGCAGGAGTTAAACACTGCCATTTGGATATTATTGTTGACGAGCAAACCTGCCAGATCGTCCCCAGTCAAGATTTCTGTTAACCCAGTTCTGCGACTAACAAGATAAATTTCTCCGCCATTGGAACCTAAGTTACTATGACCAGAGTAGTGGAGAACATGGTATCTGCCTTGTTCTAGGGCTTGGGTTAATTCTTCCCGTCCTGGTTGGTCTAATACAGTGAGTTCAATTTGGGGGAAACGATTGCTACCTTCAGCCAATCGTGATGTTTGCCGATGAAGTTCAGCTTGCAGTTTAATAGCTTCCTGTTTCTGTAAATCAAGGCGGACTTGATCTGAGGGGGAAGCAATTACCATCAATACTTTCACACCACCTTCTGGTAGTGTGGGCATATTTTGCGTAGGCGTAGCCCCCCGCAGGGATCGCAAACGGGAAGCCCCCAAAATTCCACTTTGGAAGCGAGAAAAAGCCACATAAGGCCCAGTAGCCAGAGGGCGATCGCCTGCGTGCATCACTTCCCAAGGTAGACGAGCTAACCTAGTGTCTTTTAGCCCCAAGCGTAAGCGTAGTACTTGTTGGTGGTTTTGGGCAATACCTTGGGCAGTAATCCAACTATCTCTAAGAGTGCCTTGAAATAGGGCGTTATAAAATTGTTGACCCAACGCCACTAAATTAACAGAGTTTCTGGCGATATTGCTTTCGTGCCCACCAGAGGCGAATGGATCTCCTTGCAACACCGATTTCAACGGGTCATTCATCAAATGCCCAGCAGCCATCAACCAATCAGCTACAGGCCAAGTCACCAATTCTTCTGCCAATGGTACCCCAGGCGCGACTTGTTCCGTCCGCACCAAGTAGTCATTTTGCCCTACTGGGGTCACGGAAATATGAAATTCCTGGGTCACAGCTTCTCCTGTCCGCCTCCTAAATCTGGTTTGAAACGCGAAAGTTTCAAGTCGATTTTTCGCTCCCTCTGATAACTTAGATGCATCCTACCCCTGAATGTTTCTGATTCGGTGTTGTTTTGCTTTTTTTGCCTTTACAACTTTATCCGGATCGGATTACTTGGGTCTAGAACATTTAATTGGTAGATGCACCTTGATCTTCAACTCCCCTAGATGGCTAACACCCACTGGGGGTTTTTTTCAATTTTGGCAAACTACAGCAACTTCTAACGCAGATATTCTCTCCCAGAAAATAGTGCTTAACCCTAGAATACTTGATTACTAGATGAATGTAGCTTGATTTTTAACTCTCCTTATTCAGTTAATATTCACTAGAGTTTTTTTACACACAACAACAATCAACTTTCTAGTAAATTTATCCGGAGGATGGTGGTTAAACCTAGAACACTTAATTGGTAGATGCACCCTGATAACTAGCTCCCCTGGTTGGCTAACACCCACTGGGGGTTTTTTTATGAAGAAAGTAAGCAGCAATCATCTCTGACGCATCAATTTTTTAAGGCAGCGCACTGGTTATTTAATTGGTAGCTGCGACCTGATAACTAGCTCACCTGGTTGGCTAACACCCGTTGGGGGTTTTTTCTGGTGGCTAAACAGCAACAACTTTAACCTCTGCTAATTTATCCGCTAGCTACCCATTTACTTTAGAAAAGATTATTGGTAGATGCACTCTGATAACTAACTCCCCTGGTTGGCTAACACCCACTGGGGGTTTTTTCTAGTTGCCGAGCTACGCCCGTCGTAGCACATCGCCATCAACCCTGATTTTTACCATTTTCTCAGGAAGATACTGCTGCCCCTAGAAAAGATTACTGGTAGATGCATCCTGATCACTCACTCCCTAGTAGAATATACACTATCTGGGGGTTTTTATTAAAAAAAATAACTAACATTTGTACAAATTTATCCGGAGTATGGTCTTCAACCTGAGTACATTTAATTGGTAGATGCACCCTTATAACTAACTCCCCTGGTTAGCTAACGCTCACTGGGGGGTTTTTATTTAAAAAAATAACTGACCTTTGTACAAATTTATCCGGAGTATGGTGTTCAACTTGAGAACATTTAATTGGTAGATGCACCCTGATAACTAACTCCCCTGGTTGGCTAACACCCACTGGGGGTTTTTTTGGCGTAGCGGCTTGTCCTTAGACATCGCCCTAGCATTTTCTACCGATGTAACTGAAATGCACCACTACTCTTGTTGCTACTACTGGTAGACCTTGAGTATCATCCTGTTGCCAGGATAGAGCATAAGCTGCTTACTCAATCCCTGAATCGCTTTCTTTTTATTGTGAGCTAGAGATGCCACATCAAAATGATTGCTATGATATTTAATCACATTCTTAATTTTTTTTCTATATTTTTGCGTTTAACTGTTTGTCTGCCAGCAATCACTGCTTTCAACTTCAGAATCAGAGCTTCATCGCCGACTACATTTGTATATTTCTCGTTCCCAGGTTCAGCCTGGGAATGCGGTACTGGAGGCTCTGCCTCCCAAAAAATTGCCTTCTCTATTAAAAGCAAGGAAGGAAGAAAAGATATTAAATGAGGATTTCAGCCTTAAGTTGACACTAATGACCAGCTATATGGTAATATTTCATAGCATTATGCTAAAATAGCCTCCCTAAAACCTAAGAGTCGCCAACCCATGAGTTTAGCTGTAATTAAGTTCTCTTCAGAAGAGTGCGGCATTTGCCACAAAATGTCTTTTTATGACAAAAAGGTGGCTGAAGAACTGGGTTTAGAATTTATCGATGTGAAAATGCAGGATACGACTGCTTACCGCAAGTATCGCAAGATTTTATTAACTCAGTATCCTGATAAATCAGAAATGGGATGGCCTACTTACATCATCTGCAATTCTCCAGAAGGAGAATTTCTGATTGTGGGTGAGGTAAAAGGAGGTCATCCCAAAGGGGAGTTTAGAAGCCGTCTTCAAGAGGTTCTGAATTCCACAGCTAATCAGAACTAATTACCTCAAAAGATTTTACCTCCAAGACAGATCCAATCATCGCAGTTGTCATAATATCTTCACGCACCTGTCCTTTAACTTTTGCTTTTTGTCCAGCTTTGAGTAAGTCTTTGTCTGCCCCTTTAAGGATTTCGTAAGTAACGCCCTCTTCTGTGACTAAAGCCCATGCGCCTGTGCCAATATCACGGCGTTGAATTGTACCTGTAAGTGTAATGCTCATAAACAGTGCTGAGTGGGGGAATAGGAAATTAAGAGTTAGGAGTAAAGACGCGATTAATCGCGTCTGTCCCCTTCTATGCTATTTTTTCTTCGTTTTTCAATGCTAAACGAGCAAGTCCATAACAGATTACGGCATTGGTGATGAGGAAAAGACGTGCTAAGTGACCACTTCCCAAACCCCAAACAGCTGGATCGAAAAACGCACTTACCGTTAAGCAGGCTGCGACACCTAAGGTTGAACCAATGGCAAACCATTTCCAACTAGGATGTCCCAACAGCAATGCCATTAAGACAATGGGAATCAGTACGCTGGCAAACAGGGGATTGAACGCATTAGTTCCCTGGAAGGTATTGCCTAGTTCCGGAATTGAACTGCCCAAAACCCGGAAAGGCCACTGGGGAAGGTCAAAAATATAGATTCCCTTGAGGAAGAATAACCCAGAACTGCCAGCAATTAAGCCACTAGATAAAGACCAACTCCAAGTGAAGGGGAAGTAAACCCGTAAAAACCAAGCCAGTAGATAGGAACCAACTACCATTAAAATCTTGGGTAAGAGTGCGATCGCACCACCATCAATCCAAAAGCCGGGGTTAAGATAGCCGTTATCGCGTAACCACCGGAAGAAATCTGGGAAACTGATTTGCCCCGCAAAGGCTAGTTTGACTGCTGCTTCTGCATTGAGTTGTCCAGCGCCATAATAGTTCAAACCATCATCCTGGATAACTCGCGCCGACTGCTTGAGGACTTTTAAAACTTCATCTGGTTCTTTGATGCCAGCAGCTTTGATTAATGCCGCAACACCTGCAACGTGTGGGGAAGCCATGCTTGTACCCTGGAAGCCAAGAAATACTCCTTCGCCGTTTTCATCAATAGTTTCTTGGAGAATTTTACCAGCTTCACTGCCACCAGGAGCAGAGATATCTACCCCAGCACCAAAGTTAGAATAGGGTGCTTTTTCCCCATCTGGGCCAATTCCGGAAACGCCGATGACATAGGGATAGCGGGCTGGATAGCTTGCCCCATTGGTATTTTCATTCCCCGCCGCGGCAATGATAACTACACCTTTTCTATGGGCATACTTGATCGCTTCTTTCATCAACTTGCTTTCACCGCTACCACCCAAGCTCATATTAATTACATCTGCGCCTTTATCAGCAGCAAATTTAATTGCTTCGGCAATATCGGCAACAGTACCGCCACCATATGAACTCAGCACCTTTAAGGGCATCAGACTGGCTTCATAGGCAATTCCAGCTACGCCATATTTGTTATTTGTAGCTTGGGCAATAGTTCCAGCAACATGAGTGCCGTGGCCGTTATCGTCTTTGGCTTCTTCTCGGTCGTTAACAAAATCATAGCCTTTGACGAATTTTGTCTCATATAAGTCCCGCACCTTAGTAATCCCGGTGTCAATTACTGCAACTGTGATGCCACTGCCTTTAGTTTGACTCCATGCGCCTTCAATACCAATTTGGTGCAAGTTCCACTGCTTGCTGTAATATTGGTCATTGGGGCCAGTTAATGAGGGGCTTGTCTCATCATCATCTTGGGGTCTCAAAAATTCTCCTAACCAAGCTGCTTTACCTGGTTGTGGAATCTTTCTATAAATGTAATTTGGCTCAATAAATTCTGTAGCTTGGGCAAATTGAGATTTTTTCAGTTCTTGGAGTCGCTGGCGATCGCCTTTGACAATATACACATTATCTTTTTTGGAAAACTTGTTGTCTAATTGGGGTGTAACGTTGTATTGTTTGGCGATCGCTTGCAGATTCTGTTCCACCACAAGTGATGGAATATCTTCCCGAAAATCAAGCAAAATCGTCTCAAACTCTCCTTTAGTTGCCATTCCCTGGAAATTCAGGAAACCAAATATGGCAGATCCCAGCCCAATGACAAACAAGCACAATAATATAAGTTTTCTCATATTAACTCATCACCGCTTTTTGCCAGTTTGCTCACTACCATAGCTTATCTCCATCCTTTATGGGTGGATTTTGCACTTTTAGTTACAAGTTTCACTTCATTACTCAGGACTTTTTTAACCGATGGAACGTGGTCTTTTGTGGTTGCCTCTATTAGTAATATTTTTCTGGTTGACATGGGAAGGCTCGAAAGAGTATCAAAAAGTTGAAGCCTATCGCACTTGGGCAGAGCAATTTGAACGGGCTAAGTACGATATTTATGCTGTATTAGGTCAAAAAGGCAACAATCTAACTTGGGGAAAACCCACGCCTAAAGGGCTTATTAAACTAGAAACATTCTCTTTGCTTGATGTCAAAAAAATCCACCTTTTAGTAGATGACAAATCAGTTGATGTGGAAGATATACCCAATAAAGGTCGTTCTATAGAGTTAGAATTTCTATTTTCCGAATCTACTAACTCAGTGCGCGTTCCATTTACAGAAATCCCTTTGGCGGCGGAATGGGGTAAGTTTTTACAGGGGGTATTAGAAGACTTGCGATCACAACAAAATCAGTAGTTATTTGGGAACTGCAAAAAATAAATTATCGCAACTTCTTCGCCTTTTCCACCTTGTCCCTTTGCAATGGGATGTTTTTATATTTGTTTGTGTCGCTAGTTGCAGTAGTGTAGACAATATCAAAGCTTAAGGAATATATCAACAACCAAAACAGCCCAGAATGAATATCAGTCATGGCTCAATATTTATTCTGAACTGTAGACGGGTAAAAGTTGCTCTCGTTTGCCGTCCCCACACCTACTAAACGGAGTGTAGGGCTTCTACTGTTCTTGTGGTAAAAGACTTGAAGGGAAATGAGCGTTTGTAGTGGAGCGATTATTGATGAAAAACTTGTATTGTTATGGAGTGCCATGTGTGCGCTCATGGGTGGTGGCAGTTTGAGTGGCTGTCACTATCGTCATATCTGCGATATCGAGGGGTAAATCTGTCTCTTTAAGTAAATAAAAGTTGCGGTCACCTTGACAAGGATTAAAGTGAAGAGAAGCCCGATTCTATCAATTTAAGTGCTCAATATCAAATCTTTTCTCTCTAGTTATTTCCCTACACACTTATACCTGCTGTGACGAAGCTTGGTCATTGGAAAACACAATTAAATAGTTATAAAAGTCGTAGAAGCCTGAGCTAAGAGCGTTGTTGCACTAACCCCATCCAACTTCGCCAACACTTGATTGTCAGAACTATCCACAATGAAAGTTTGACTTCCTTGTTTTTGTATCAACAATTGACCAAACTGGAGACCACCTGACAACGCAATCTTGTCCTTACCCAGTTCAAAGTCAGTAATGGAGTCCGTGCCCTCACCAGAAGCTAATACAAAGGTGTCATTATCATACCCCCCAGTCAGCACATCATTGCCTTTACCACCGTAAAGCCAGTCGTTGCCTGCACGCCCGTAGAGTTGGTCATCGCCAAGACCGCCAAAAAGGGTATCGTTACCGTTATCGCCATAAAGCAAGTCATTGCCAGCATTGCCGTAAAGTCGGTCATTACCATTTTCTCCCCAAATCTGATCGTCTGGGTCACCTCCGGAAAGTTGGTCATTTCCTGAAGTACCCTTTATGGCAGCAGCAGGTCCAACTGTACCCTTAATAGCAAAGTCAAAGGGGCTTTCGTCACTATCGTTGTTGTCTAAACTGAGGCTACCACCATAGCTACCGACTTTAACGGTATTGAGTGCCACCGATATGGTGGTGGAAGCATTAACAGCCACGCTATCTGCAAGAGTTCCCACCAAACTAAATCCGTCAGGAAGTTTGAGATTACTCAAGTTGAGTGCGGCTGTACCGATGTTCTTAATAGTAAAGGTTTTGGTCAAGGTGTTACCAGCAGTGGTGTAGCCAAAGTTAATGGCGCTGGTGTTACCATCTGGAATGTTAAATATGCCATTGAGAACTTGAATTTCTGGAGCAGGAGCGGGTTTAATTGTGCCACTAATAGCAAAGTCAAAGGGGCTTTCGTTACTATCGTTGTTGTTTAAACTGAAGTTGCCACTATAGGTGCCAGGTGTAGTGCTATTGAGTGCCACCGATATGGTGGTGGAAGCATTAACAGCCACGCTATCTGGAAGAGTTCCCACCAAACTAAATCCGTTGGGAAGATTGAGATTACTCAGGTTGAGTGTGGCTACACCAGTGTTCTTAATAGTAAAGGTTTTGGTCAGGGTGTTACCAACAGTGGTGTCGCCAAAGTCAATGGCGTTGGTGCTCTCATCTGCAATATCAACTGTGCCATTGAGAACTTGAATTTCTGGAGTAGCGATGGTACTGCGGGCGGCTTCATATGCACCAATATCAGTCCCTACAATGCCATTACCATCGCCATCCAGGGGAATAGTTTTAATGATGCTATTAAAGGCATTGGAACCAGTATCAATCGCAGGACTTCCAAGTTTGAGCCGAAAGTCACCATTTGCTGGATCAACAAACAACGGGTCTTTGTTTAAAATATTTCCTGATCCTGGGGCAGTAAATGCTCCGTTGTAAGCAAGGTTATTGTTAAATGAAACATTAGTAGAAGAATTGATGGAAGCGGTAGACTCTCCTGTGCTTGCATACATAATATTGTTATAGACCCGAACATTTTTAGCACCGTTAAGAAAAATTTCTCCGCCTCGGATTATTCGTGAGTTGTGGTAAGTTGTATTATTTACAATATCTACAGGGTTTTCTCCTTTGAAAATCTGAATAGCTGCCCCACCATTGTTGTAAATTAAGTTGTTGCTGATTAAGGCTTTTCCCTGGTATGCAACATTTCCAATATAAGAAGTGTCAAGCATTATTCCATGACCCTCAGTTATTTTTCCTGCTTGATACCAAGGGACTAATTGTTTATTATCAAAAGAAGTATTTCCTTGGACAATTACTTTGTAATCTTTTACATTATTATCTGAGTTCCAAAGATGCCCTAATGTGATTCCTTGAGTTCCGTAGGGTGAATACCAAGAGGTTCCAGAAACGATATTGTTTTTTATTGTAATATAATCAGCTTCTCCTGCACCAATCCCGCCTCCTGGAAACTTAGAAATCTTGTTATTAATAAGTGTGATATGGTGTGAGCGTTGAGTTGAACTACTCTTGTTAATACTAATACCACTACCAGCTGTTGCTGGGTTATTCAAATTCTCTTTTTCTTGGAGCGCATATTCTTTTGTAATTTCATCTCGTGCTCCTACCAATGTTAAGCCATCAATTACTACGTATGAAGAGCCTGTAATTGATATAGCATTCCAATTGTTGCTGTGTGCTTCTATAACAGGTGTGTGTCCAGGATATGCAATAAATGTGATCGGTGCATCAGCCCTACCCTGCTTATTTCCAATACTCAGGATATTTGCATAAGATGAGGTGTAAGTACCATTCATGACGTAGACGGTATCACCTGCCTGCACTAAGTCTGCGGCTTTTTGGAGGGTGCGAAATGCGGCTCCTTCCTTGAAGCCATTATTTTTTTTATCATCGCCTGTTCCAGAAACGTAGTATGTTTTGCCAGCCATAGGTTTACTCCGAATATATGTAAGGGCAATTGGTAGTACACTCTCAGCAACAAACTCACTTGCTAAGTAGTTATTTGAATGGGTTATCTGTCTGGACTATTCAGGACAGTCACAGTTGTCCGATCGCGACTTGAAATCGCATCGGTTGTAAAAAAGCTGTTGTAAAACTGAAAATTTTTTCTCCTGTCAACCGGTGATGGTTAAACTAGGGATGTCGATACCATCAATCGTCAGTGTTTTATTGAGGGTGATCGGACAATTTGCACGCAGACAAGGCAGCGCAAAGCCAAAGATATTTCCTGTCATCTCTGCGTTTTTTGAGTGGTCAAAGTTGAATTGGTTGAAACCTTAGTAGGTTTACCCTTTAACTTAAGGGAACTAATGTAACAACTTAGTTGAACTTGTTGTACACGGTGTAATTGAGCCTTGTGAACTCATGTATTAAACTTAACCTTTGTATAAGCCAACTAAATCAGTGAATATTCTGAATCTAGTTATTTTTTTTACAAAAAAGACTAAAAAATTATGGAGATGTCCTGGTGGAGTCCTGTTAATTTCCAGAGTGATATGGGAGTGGAGAGCGCTTTATGGGAGGATTTGATGAAGTTTCTCTAAAAATTTTTAAATAAGCGATGCCTTCTTTACCAAACGCCCCGCTACCGCTAACAGCACTTTCAAGTCAGGTTGTCGTAAATTTTTGTGGTTGCGATCAGGAAGCAGGCTGGAAGGAAGAGGGTTTTAGCCTAGTTCATCAATCTTTGAGATATTTTGGTTTTATTGCGCCAACTTACTTAATCTTCATAACTATGAACACTGAAATAAGCTCCAGAATACCCGTTGCTTTAACCATTGCTGGCTCAGATAGCGGTGGCGGCGCAGGAATTCAAGCTGATTTACGCACCTTTGCTTTTCACTGTGTCCACGGTACTAGCGCTATAACCTGCGTCACGGCACAAAACACTCTAGGAGTGAGCAGGGTTGATGCCATGCCAACAGAGGCTGTTGTGGCGCAAATTCAGGCAGTAGTTGAGGATATTGGCGTACAAGCTGCCAAAACGGGAATGTTGCTCAATCAGGAAATTATCTTTGCTGTTGCCCAGCAGGTGGAAGCTTTACAAATCGATAATCTAGTAGTTGATCCAGTAATGGTGTCACGTACGGGGGCACAATTGATTGATGATGATGCTGTGAAGACTCTTTGCCATGCCCTGATTCCCAAGGCGGTTATAATCACACCGAATCGCTACGAAGCCCAGATTTTAAGCGGTATACAAATTAATTCCTTGGAGGATATGCAAGCCGCAGCTGAAATTATTCACAAGACTTTACGAACGAAGGCTGTTTTAGTCAAGGGCGGAGGTATGCAGGGAGATATGCGTGGTGTTGATATCTGGTTTGATGGGGACAAGTTGGAAGTTTTGACTTGCCAGCAAGTAGAGACAAAAAATACCCACGGCACTGGTTGTACACTATCGGCTGCGATCGCTGCTAATCTGGCTAAGGGAAAAGACTTGTGGCAAGCGGTGCAACAGGCAAAGGAGTATGTGACTACTGCACTCACTTACGCCCTAGATATTGGCGAAGGGCAAGGCCCTGTAGGACACTTCTTCCCATTGTTGCAAAATTAACCTCGTGGTTAGTTATCAAGCTGTTGACTGACTATTGACTATTGACTACTGACCATATCCAAAATGTAAATAAGAAATTTTTGCCCTTTCGGCATTTTTCTATTATTCTTGGGCATAGTTTCAGGGCTGACTATCTTTGTTAGCATCTCTGTACGATCTAATTACCTTGATTTTTAATACCAAGCCCCCGATGCGAACAACCATAGGTTCTGTTCACAGAAATTCGCCAACACCGACTACTCAAGCCTACCCTGCCTCTGTACCATTATCTGTATACCGGGAATTGTCAACAGAGTTGCAAGCAACACAGGCGAGGCTAGATGCACTCACCACCAAAAATCAGCAATTAGTACAAGAAAATCAACTACTACGCCAAGAAATTGCCAAAGTTGTTGAGTCTTTTTCTCACCTGCAAAAGTTTGTGGATTCCCATGCTACGCCTAGTTATCATCAAGTCCCCCAAGCTCCTGGCTACGTGAAAAGTGGTGCCAAACAGCCAGTAACCCAAGCGCGTCCACCTCAGCAAGTTTCTCGCCCATCTCCACCTGTCCCCAAAGCCCCACCCGAAAAAAGTCGCCGCCAAAACTTTTCTACACCTGTAATAGAAAGAAATTTCCCGATCCCAGAACCAATTTTTATAGAAGAGCAACAAGTAAGTTATTATTCCACTACTGAGCCAGATGCCAAGGGACTCAATGGCTGGTGGTTAATTATCACCATCTTGTTAATCATGCTTACTGCCTTTAGTGCTGGATATTTCGTTGTGCGTCCCTTGTTTGAACATCAGAAACGTTAGTTGACACTCCCACAGTTAGCAGCAGCATGGTTTCGGGCTACCGAGCAATTTCTCTGCAATCACTCTCTAAATATCTGAGTATATCTGCTAAATGACGGAATTTATTTATTTTTAGGTTATAAAAGCTATAAAAAATGCTAACTTGACAGCAACTTCTTTATGTTAAAACCTCAAAGATTATCCAATTAATAAATCCCTGCCGCTTCTCATGTCCCAAACCCTAGGCAAAGCATCTACACTTTAAAAAAGTGGTAATTATTACATATGTTTTAGGAAAAGCACTGCTAGTTACAGCTTCAGACAGCGGATCTGGTTAGATATATAAACGAAGCTAGTAAAAGTCAGGAGTCAAGAAGATGAAAAAAGTAGAAGCTATTATCCGCCCATTTAAGCTAGATGAGGTGAAAATTGCCTTAGTTAACGCTGGTATCGTTGGCATGACTGTTTCTGAAGTCCGGGGGTTCGGACGGCAGAAAGGCCAAACTGAACGGTATCGCGGTTCTGAGTACACGGTTGAGTTTCTCCAAAAACTCAAAGTGGAAATCGTAGTTGACGACAATCAGGTTGATATGGTGGTGGACAAAATTATTGCCGCTGCCCGCACTGGTGAAATCGGCGATGGTAAAATTTTCATCTCGCCTGTTGAACAGGTGATTCGGATTCGTACCGGAGAAAAGAACACAGAAGCAGTTTAAGTACTAAATACTGAGTACCAGTATGGTGGGCCTTGCTGAATAGTAGGATGAAATATATCGAAAATGTTAACTTTGAGATAGTCTTTCATTTCTTAAATCAGCAACGCCTTTTATTGAGTTTAAAATGGACACAAACAAAGTAAGAAACAGCAACGAAAGTTTTTTACTTAGTTGCGCTTTTTGTCTTATGGTTTATATTTTCACATACTAATGCTATGCAATCTGGTTACAGGGTCGGGCTTCAATGAGATTCCTTGGCATACATTATTCGTTCAACTACTACTTATAGGTGGATTTTCAGTGTTAGCAATAGGACTGGAAAGTGGCTGTAATAAATTTTGTATCGTCATTTGCTGGAATAAATAATCAATAACCTCTTCCAGGACTTTACTGGATCTGATAGATATTTTCCAAGTATTGGTAAAAAGTTCATTGTCACTAACTACCAAATAGCTATCTCTTCTGTTACTCATTATCTCAAATGGAAATTCAACTAAGGAAAATTTAGGCTCAGTGCATTCTCCACTTCCATATTCATCGTGGTAAAATCGATTCAGCAAACAATCACCTTTTACTTTACCTTTAAATAAATCTGCATACACAGGGTGAAGTGAATCTAAAAAGATATCAATTTTACTGGGTAATATCCAAAAAACACCTTTTGTAAAAGCCTCTACTTCTTCGGTAAATTCGTTATATTCCCAAGATTCTATTTTTAATAAACCAATATTCAAAATCTCTTTAAGAATATAAATATCTAGACCATCATTTCGCTGAAGTAAAACAAGTTGATAAAATTCATTGGCTTCACTAGGTTGCTTGAATTTATAAGCTACATATGCAGGAGATATACCTTTACTTTTGATAAAATATTGGTCAAATCCAAGCTTATCCAAAATGCTAATAGCCAAAGATATTAAAAATCCTGCTTCCCGTTTAGCAATAATTTTTTGTTGGATTTTGACTGCATCTTTTTCTCGAAGTCCCAAGTCTTGTTCAATTAACTTAAAATCATTAATAATCGATTTATCTAAAGGATAAAAATGCTGAATTGCTTCTGATAGCATTTCTTGATATTCTTTTAATTTGGCGTTGTATTCTCGGTAAGGCTTAATAACTTCATTTTCAATTATTCTTGCTTCCAAAAAACTTATTTTTAAATCATTCTTCTTTAAATCTAGTAGCTTACTTGTAAATTTAGGAAATTCGCCGTTTATAACATAACGTTCAACTACTTTACGATACTCCAACTTTGGGTCATTAATACGTACTTTAGCTAGTAAAATTTTGTACCCATCTTTGACTGGATAAAATTCAGGTTTCATTTTTCCAGGAGCAGTTTCTTGAACTTTCTGGCTAGCATATGTATGTAGTTCATCAATGGAAATATTACCATCACTATCTAAATCTGCTACGCCTGTTTTCAGACCCTCAATTAAAAAATGTGTATAAAGAGAAAGTTCAAATCCTGGATGTTCAAAAGAATACTGAGTTGAAGTTGAAGAGGTAAGAATAGCTCGTCCTTCTCCACCTAATTGTTGCTTAATAGGTACGGAACCGTCATCTTTAACTTTCATTCCTTGGCTGAAAGCACCACTAAAGCAACAATCAACAATCACCACCTGTCGTCTAGAACGACTATCACTCATCGTGTTCTGTACATAACTTGCTGCTATCGCAGTTGGGTGAACCAATTTTTCTTGCTCTTTGCGAGTATTACAGCTTGCTAAATAAAGATTACCGCTATCATCTTTAATTCCATGTCCAGAGAAATACAGCAATACAAGGTCATCTTTTTCACAATTTGCAAACAAAGAAAAGATTGCTTCCTCTATCGCCTGTCGCTCAGGATTTATTAGAAGTTTTACTTCATCAAAACCACCAATTTCTGGATCTCCCAATACTTGCTGCATTGCCTCCACATCCTTAGTGGCAGCAGCTAAAGGAGCTAAACCAGACTCATACTCACTTACTCCAATTAACAATGCTAGCTTCACCATATTTAAATTTTTATACTATTAAAATTGTCACTAAACTTGCTTGATTTTTTAGAAAATTGGTCAAAATTTCCAGCATTTTTAAAATTATTGTATTTCCCCATAATCAAGCAAGGTAAAACCATATTAACAGGAGGTTAAGCCTATGTGTTTGCTTCCCATCTCTCTAGTGCATCCAATTTTTCAATTCCCACATAATTATTTTGAAGTCAATTTAAAATGAGTAAAGCCAAATGGTGACTTATATTCTCCCTGACTCAGGACTCAGGAATAAGCACTGTGTCTAGTTGGGGAAGTAAAGTAGCAAAAGCCTTGCCTCGATGGCTAATTGACCCCTTCAATTCCCGTGTCATCTCAGCAAAGGTCAATTGCAACTCTTGCACATAAAAAATTGGATCGTAACCGAAACCATCATTACCACGAGGTGCATGGAGAATTTCGCCGCGACAAATACCTTCAGATTGTAATACGATCGCACCATCAGGACGAGCGATCGCTACTGCACAAATAAATTGAGCCTGCCGATTGACTTCGTTACCTAATTCCCTCAATACCCTAGCAATCCGTTCTGAGTCGGTTTTGGCATAACGTGCAGAATACACTCCTGGTGCACCATTTAGGGCATCTACTTGCAAGCCCGAATCATCAGCAATTGCCCAGTTTCCTGTGGCTTTAGCAATTTGTGACGCTTTCAGACAAGCGTTGGCGGCAAAGGTTTCGCCCGTCTCTTCAATTTCCAATTCTTCAGGTTTGAGGGTTAATTCCCAACCAGAATTTTCCAGGTAAGCTTGCATTTCCCGCAACTTACCGGGATTTCCTGTAGCTACTACGAGTAATGTCATGAATTACGAATTATTAGTTAGGAATGATGAGTTAGGAGCTAAGAATTAATAACTCCTAACTCTCAACTCCTCACTAATTTTACTCTGCCCACTGTTTCGCCCAAGCAAGAGTTTGATGCACTTGCTCAATTGTCGGGGCTTCGCAGTACAAGCGTAAAACTGGCTCAGTACCGCTAAACCGAATCATTAACCAGCTTTTATCAGCAAGGCGGTATTTGTAGCCGTCAATTGTTTGGCAATCAATCACTGCTAACCCTGCAATTTCCGTTAAGGGTTGGGTTTGTAGTTGTTGCAAAAGGCGCGATCGCACTTCCATACTTGCTAAGGGTAAATCAATGCGATCGTATGCTGAACTAAACCCTGTTTGTTTCTGCAAGTGGCGATAATATTCACCTAAATCCAAACCAGATTCTACGATCGCTTCTAGAACGTACAATGCTGACAGCAGTGCATCGCGTTCGGGAATATGGCTGCCATAGCCGATTCCTCCCGACTCTTCGCCGCCCAGCAACACTTTTGCTGCTAACATTCTGTCAGCAATGTATTTATAACCAACTGCTGTCTCAAATACTGACAGGTTATGTTGTGCTGCTACAAGAGGCATCAAGTCAGAACCACTAACAGTTTTGACTATTTCACCACTAAAGCCGCGCCTTAACGTTAAGTGGTCGATTAATATCGGGATCAATACTTGGGAACTTAAGAAGTTAGCTTCTCCATCCACTGCTGCAATCCGATCGCAGTCTCCATCAAATACTAACCCCACTGTTAAACCTGATTTATCGGTTTCTCGGTGAGTCTTGATGACTTCAAATAACTTTGAAAGGTATTTTGGCAAGGGTTCCGGCGCACCGCCACCAAATAGGGGGTCGCGTTCGCTGTTGATTTCTTTGACCTGATTGCCTAGTAGTTTCGCCAATCCGCCAGCCGCAGCGCCATGCATGACATCGGCAAATAACGTTAATTTACCAGATGCGATCGCTTCTCGAAGTTTGGCGATATCAACTTTACCTTCTAGTGCTTCTGTATAACTAGGCCAGGGATCGAATTTCTCTTGCTTACCTGGGGTAGCTGCTAGTGGGACTCCCACCGACAACTGCGCTTCTATCTCTTTTGTGACTTCTGGCGGTACCGACCCACCAAAAAAACCCTTGACTTTTAATCCTAAATATGACCCAGGATTATGGCTGGCTGTAATTACCAACGCTCCTAAAGCATTGAGTTGTTTTGCTGCCCAACTATAAGCTGGGGTTGGGGCAAAGGTTTCGCTCAGTAGGACATCAAAGCCGACAGCAGTGACAGTATCGGCAACAGCACGAGCAAAATCTTCGGCCATGAATCGGCGATCGTAACCGACAATTATTGTCCGGCTACCCACCGTAGAAAAGTATGTATCATATAATACTTTTGCGGCAACTGGCGCGACCAGGGCTAGGCGTTCAAAGGTGAACTCGTCACCAATAACGCCCCGCCAGCCGTCTGTACCAAACTTAATTGAGTTAGCTACAACTGGCATCTAGGTATCCTAACTGTCTACTTGAGGATTTTAGCATTTATACAGTGTATAAAGTAAAAAAAGAATATAGTATTAACATGTACTAGTGATAAGCTATGGCACATACGCAGCACATCTTTTCGTGTTGGTTATTGACTGTTGACGGTTAACATTTAATCTCAACAGTCAACAGCATAAGTAACTGTGCTATTTCAAAGCGAAATGATAAATCTTAAGTAGTGGTGTGGCAAGACTAAAATGGTGTAGCGAGAAAGGTGAGAGTATGAAGTTGTACATCGCGTTCAAATACTATTTCTAACATCACACGTAGGCTCTAGCTTCCCCTTCTAGACGTTCAATTTCTCTTTTCTACCGCTCAAGCCTGTTTTCTCGCTGTTGCAATTGATCTGCTGTAGGGTTTCTGGAACACTGGGTATCTGGATTAGTCAAAATTCCATTATTTGCAAGCCAGATGCGGGAAAATATCTGCCAAAGAAATTCATGATCGTGCTTATCGCCACCCAGACAGCGAATCCGCTTGACTGAAAGAATGGATTCACCAAAGAGGATTTGCTCATTTCTGGAATTTTTCGGAAACAGGCGCGTCTCACTACCTCTTCCACGAAAGAATTCGACTACAAACCACTCACCAAAATCGAATATACAGACTTCTGTCGGATCGCTACCATCATCTTCTAGTAAATCAACATCACCTTGGATTTGATACCCTATGGCAATTTGTGATGTCTTAGGTAACAAGATACGAAGCCTTTCAACTGGACTTTAGACTAAAAGAGAGCGATCATGCTTGTAGTTGTTGTGCAAAAAATAAAGGGATGCCTGTAATAACAAGCACCCTA
>NZ_JBALDG010000045.1:0-25896 GCF_036917195.1 Nostoc sp. | reverse complement strand
CCAGAGAGGAAATTGTTGCCACTGTTGCCATTGATAACGTTGTTTTTGGCATTACCTGTGCCGTCAATTGCTGCAATCCCTGTCAAAGTCAGGTTTTCTAAGTTAGCGCTCAGAGTATAGCTCACAGAAGACTGTACGGTGTCTACACCACCCAAAGTATCACCAAATACCTCAGTAGCGATATCAGAAACGTTGTCTACAATGTAGAGGTCATCTTTGTCACCACCGTCTAGGTTATCGATACCTGTGCCCCCATCGAGGGTATCGTTGCCAAATCCGCCATTGAGAGTATCGTCACCATCCAACCCAGAGAGGAAATTGTTGCCACTGTTGCCATTGATAACGTTGTTTTTGGCATTACCTGTGCCGTCAATTGCTGCAATCCCTGTCAAAGTCAGGTTCTCTAGGTTAGTGCTCAGAGTATAGCTTACAGAAGACTGTACGGTGTCTACACCGCTTAAAGTATCACCAAATACCTCGGTCGCAACATCTAAAACGTTGTCTACAATGTAGAGGTCATCGTTGTCACCACCGTCTAGGTTATCGATACCTGTGCCCCCATCGAGGGTATCGTTGCCAAATCCGCCATTGAGAGTATCGTCACTATCCAAACCGGAGAGGAAATTGTTGCCACTGTTGCCATTGATAACGTTGTTTTTGGCATTACCTGTGCCGTTAATCGCTGCAATCCCTCTCAAAGTCAGGTTCTCTAGGTTAGCGCTCAGAGTATAGCTTACAGAAGACTGTACGGTGTCTACACCACCCAAAGTATCACCAAATACCTCGGTCGCGACATCTAAAACGTTGTCTACAATGTAGAGGTCATCGTTGTCACCACCGTTTAGGTTATCGATACCTGTGCCCCCATCAAGGGTATCGTTGCCATTGTCTCCATTGAGGGTATCGTTACCATCTAACCCAGAGAGGAAATTGTTGCCACTGTTGCCGTTGATAACGTTGTTTTTGGCATTACCTGTGCCGTCAATTGCTGTAATCCCTCTCAAAGTCAGGTTCTCTAGGTTTGTGCTCAGAGTATAGCTTACAGAAGACTGTACGGTGTCTACACCGCTTAAAGTATCACCAAATATCTCGGTAGCAACATCAGAAACGTTGTCTACAATGTAGAGGTCATCGTTGTCACCACCGTTTAGGTTATCGATACCTGTGCCCCCATCAAGGGTATCATTGCCATCGCCCCTATTCAGGGTATCGTTGCCGCCATTGCCGTTTAGGGCATCGTTGCCACTACCCCCATTGAGGACATCGTTGGTGCCAAGAGCGTCGAGAATGTCGTTACCGTCGAATCCGTTGATGGTATCAGGCAGATCAAAAGAGAAGAAATCAACAGTTCCATTAAGGGCAGGGCGAAAGATAAATGGGAAGCCGTTGAAGGTATTGTTCTCATTGAAATTGCTACCGTTGATAGTTGCCATAATGAGTTTCTTTGAATTTGGAGAGTAAAGGTATAAGAAATTACCTCTTCATTTCCTCTGACTTTTCACGGGATGTGGAAAAGATCATTTTGAGGGTTTCCCAAACACTGATTTGTCCGTTATCAATTATCATTAAATTAGCACTATTGATAATTAAGCTGTGGAAAAAGCCACGCTTTTTCGGGGCTTTAAAACTTCCCGTGAAAAATCAGGTCATTTCCTTACGAGGAAATGACGAGAAGAAATGAAGATATCAGCTGAATGTGACCTGATTTTAACAGGTCTTTGTGATCAAGTCTGAAGATTTGAGAAGCACTGCATATATCAATGATGTTGGCATCAAAAATTGTGCAAGCAATCATGTTTTATCCTTGCGCCTGATGTCTTTACTGATTGAAAGACCAGGCTGCTAGGCAAGAAGCAGATTTTATCGGATGCAGATGTAACTATAGGTGTCTTAAAACGTTTTTAATCTATATCGAAATCACAAAGTCGTGATAGTACCCCTAAGGGTACTTTTTTTATTTATCAGAAAAAGTTACTGTACCAAAAACTTTTGTGATCTCCATAACCTCAATATTTTTATTCATTAAGTATATTAATATACTCAATGATTGATGATTGCATATGCATGGTGTTCCACAGTGGTCGTTGCCACTTAGTGTGTAAAATGTCCAATAGCTAAACTGAGATACTTGCCAGGAAAAAACAATTATTGCAGGGGCAACCTTCAGAGTCCATTGCTATTGATGTAACAGAAATTCCAATTGAACATCCTCGGCACGCACAGCGTTGATTAGACCTCTTGCAAAAGTCCCTTTCGGGATACGATGAGAACTGGTAAAAAGTGATCGCACACTTAGACACAGGCGATCGCTGCCGGATAGTCATAAGATAAGCTTATAATGTACTCAAAAGTGAAACATCTCAAACCAGCAGAATTTCAACGCTTCTGGGGTGTAAAACCTGAGACATTTGAGCACATGGTTGAAGTAGTCCGCCACCACAGCCAACAAAAACAGAAACCAGGGCGACCAGGAAAAATCAGTTTGTCAGACCAAGTATTGATGACTATCAAAATAATGGAGAAATAATTTGTATAGCACACTATTTCCGATTGTTAAAGAAAGCAAACTCTTTTTAAATAAAAACATTAGACCTTTTGCATAAATTAAAAACAAGAACCCCACTCCTAAGAGCTTGCTCTTAGGAGTGGGGTGTTAAAGACTTTTGTAAGAGTCTATTAAATTAAAGGATAAAGTCCTGTGCCACTACTAGTGGTGCATTTATAAGCCGAACCTCAAACTCAGGCGACCGATCCGCATCAGTGCTAGCTTGGAGAATACCTCCTGAATAACGGAGCTGACCAGGTGCGGAGAATGCAGCAGCCCCAATGAAATTGAAGGCTTGATTGCCCAGTTTAGTGGAGTCGGCGTCGATAGCAGATAGATCGATTTGGTCACCTGGCAAAGTACCGTTTCCTCCAAAGTCAGCGATCAGATCCCGTCCAACAACAGCACTATCTGAAACTGAGCTGAACTTGAAAACATCGTTACCTGCTCCTCCAGTGAGAACATCAGTCCCAGTACCGCCAGCGAGTGTGTCATTCCCACTACCGCCAGTGAGAATATCGTTGCCACCACCACTGCTAAGGATATCGTTGCCATTTTCGCCAATGAGGCGATCATTGCCACTACCACTGTTAAGGATATCGTTGCCATTACCACCGTTAAGAGTATTGTTGCCATTGCCGGCGTTAATGATATCGTTGGCATTAGCACCATTAATGACATCGTTGCCATTACCAGTGTTAATGATATCGTTGCCATTAGTGCCGTTAATGTTTTGGTTACCACTACTAGCGTTAATGATTTTGTTACCATTAATGATGACCTGGCTATTGCCGCCACTGCTTTTCACGATTTCGTCGATGTTAAGACTGGTGAAATTACTTAAGTCGATAATTGCCATAATGAGCTTCTCCTAAGCTTAGAGGGATAAAAATTACCTCGTCACTTCCCCATGAGAAAACGGCGTTGCTGATTAAGAGTATGAATTTCGTTTCCCCCAAAGGCGCAAGGAAACAGTTTCAAACATTAAGTTTTTGAATTTCACACTTTTATTCAGCAACGCCGAGAAAACAAGGTGGACAAATAACGAGTGGGAAGATATAACTGAACTACACTTGATTGGAACAAGTCTTTGCTGTTAAGTCTGAAGACTTGAAAAGATTTCAGAAGGACTGGATGTATCAATGATATTGGCATCAAAATTGTGCCAAGAGTCATGTAATATCCTTGTGCCTTATGTATTCAATGATGCAGTAGTAGGCTGCTAGGGAACAAGCAGATTTTCTCCTACGAAATTGCATGTGTTTTCGGACGTTTTGACCATATATCAAGAATCACAAGACTATGATATAACCCTCAAGCGTACTTTTTTCTATCTATAAGAAAGAATAATTAACTTTGAAATTTTACTCTCATCAGAGTAAAATATGAAATCTTTGATTCAGATCGGGTTTTTTAATCTATATCTGAATAACAAGGTCGTGATAATAAGTAGGTTGGTGGGGAAAAACTAAACCATCTAAAAATATGTAAACGAGCAATTAAGCTTAATTAAAGCATATCTCAGAGTATTTACAAAACTTTATATAGTCACTTTTAATAGCACCAACTTACTTACTCTGGAGGGTAGTTTGTTTTATTTATAAAAAAAAGTGGCATTCATTTGTAAAGACTGAATGCCACTTTGTATTTGATCAAAATTCCTGATGATAGAGATATTTTACCCAGGTAGAGTTATCCCAGTGACAGCGATCGCACCAGCGATCGCACTGGCTGCAAGGGAAGTCAATGCTGTCCCAAATAACCACCAAGCAGCACTTGCAACGGTTTTTTTGGTTTCTTCAGCTTGCTTTTTAGCTTGCTTTTGGATCGCTTTCAGGCGTTTTTGTGTTTCTTGCTGGATGCGTTCGGCTCGTTGCAATACGCCATCCCGGGCCGTTTCTATTTGGTCGATAATGCGATTAGCATCCGTCTCAGAAATATCTTCACGAGAACTGATGACAGCAACTAAGGTATCACGATCAAATTCACTGAGGCGATCGCGCAATGCTTCAAATCCAGCCTGTGGATCATCGAACACTTTAGCAAAGTCTTGCTTAATCCCTTCATAATTGAGTTCTGAACGATCCAGGGAGTTGAGATAGTTGCGAACTTTGGCAAAAATCCCATCTAGCACTGATTGCACTTTCTCTTGGATCTGCTGGAATTGTTCCACAATGGAACTGCGAACAGATTCAATTTGATCTACAATTCGGTTAGCTTCCTCTTCTGAGATATCTTCTCGCCCAGATAGCAGCGCCACAATTGTCGAACGGTCAAATTTGGAGGCGCGATCGCTTAAATTACCAATTCCAGCACGGGGAGAAGACAGCAGCAATTGCAAATCGCGTTTGATTGCTTCTGGGTTGAGTTCTTCTTTGTTGGTATTACGCAGATATTCTTCGAGATTGGCTTCAAAATCTAGAGCTACTTGAGTGGTACGTTTTGCTAAACGTCGTGGCGCTCTAACTATGTCACCAATTGCATCTTGAGCGCGATCAATGATCTGATTAACCTGCTCTTGGCTCAAGTCTCCTCGCTGACTCACAAGTTTAACCAAGGTTTCTCGATCAACGTGAGACAAGCGATCACGCAATGCTAATGCACCGGCTTTAGGATCATCGAGTAATTTTTCTAAATCATTCCTGATACCTTCTGGATCAAGTTCTTCCAAGTTGGTATTGCGGAGATATTCTGCGATCGCTTTTGTAGTTTTTTCGTACTGTTCTTTCGCCTGCTGCGGTACTTGCAAAATACTGTCTCGGACTGCTTCTAGCTGATCGAGAGTTTGGTTTACTTGTTCTTCGCTCAAATCTTGACGCTGACTAAGCAATTGTACCAGTGTATCGCGGTCAAATTGCGATAAGCGTGACTGCAAAAGGCTAATTCCGGCTTGCGGATCGTCTAGTAAAACTCTAAAATCACGTTTAATACCTTCGGGATTGAGTTCGTCTTTGTTAGTATTCCGCAGATAGTCTTCAACTCTTTGGCGCAATTCATCAGCTTTCGCTTTTGCTTGTTCTTGTACTTCTCTAGCACCATTCAAGATATTATCGCGGTTGTGTTCGAGTTGACTAACAATATTATTAGCTTCCTCTTCGCTGATATCTTGACGCTGCTGGAGCAATTGTACAAAAGTGTCGCGGTCAAATTCCCCGAAGCGATCGCTTAAATCTTCAAACCCAGCTTTTGGATCTTCTATTAACTTGGTAAAGTCTCGTTTAATACCTTCAGGGTTGAGTTCTTCTTTCCCCGTGGAACGCAGATAATCTTCGATGCGACTGCGGAAATCTTGCCCTTTTTCTCGCGCTTGCGCCTGTTTTACAGTTTCTAAAACTTCCAGGCGATCGCTTTCCATTTCTTCGGCAATTTCTTTCACCCTGGCTTCACTAATATCATCCCGCTGCTTCAACAAGTTGGTGAAATATTCTTGATTGAGTTCTTCTAACTCCCGTCTCACAGTTATCGGATCTGCATTTACGTCATAGATGACTTCTTTAAATTCATCTACTAGCGTAATTCGGTTAAAGTGCCAAGGAAATGAATTCAATATGTAGTCTTCTACATCTGCCTTAATTGTGTTTTCGGGTGATGGTAATTTTGCAGCTACTTGCTCGGTTGCTTGCTCTCTAAAATTTTGTAGTTGTTCTATAATTTTAGCAACATCTACATCTTGAACTTTCTCTTTCAATTTTTGCAGCTGAGTTGTAATTTTGTTGACATCTATATTGGGAAGGTTCGTGCTATCCAGTACTGCTGGTACAGCAGCGCTCAAGCCATATCGAACCGCTTGTTTGAGCACACCCTTACTTAGCTTCCCATTACCACCTCCAACTGTAAGCAGTTGCTGAAGCTGTTCACCTAATTGTTCGGAATTTAGTTCTTCGGGAGTGGCAGATTTGAGAAAGTTAATTACTTCTTCGGTTGGATTTTGGCGATTCAAAGCTTGTTGCCAAGCACCTTCAAATTCGTCAGTAATTCGATTTATATCTTCTTTAGATAAATCAGCACGACTGCTGATTAAATCTACAAAGGTTTGGCGGTTAATATTTTGCAATAGGTCACTATTAGCGACAGATTGCAAATCTGTATCTTTAAGAAGCTGCTCAAATTGATTCCGAATTTCTTTAATATCTAGCTTTGGTATTTGTAGAGAACCTATGGAACTTTGGAGCGTATTTCTAATACCTTCAGCGTCAAAACCTGAAGTTAATTCCTGCCGAACTGCGGCTGTAATATCTTCAACAGTAGAAACTAACTGTTTTTTTGCAGTATTAGCGCCGATACTAGCAGTTGCTGTACCTATCAGACTTTGAAAACCAGAGGTGACAGTACTAGCGATAGAACCAATTAAAGAACCTACTGCGGATGAACCTAACCAAATTACTAGTGCGAAATAGGTAGACCAGATAACTACACCAATAATTGCTCCTAAAAATGCACTTTCGATTAAGCTAAGTTTTACCGCTAGAAAACAAGCAATAAATAATGCAATACTAACGGTTATCAACGCCCAAGCACCAACTTTAGCCTGAACTTTACGAATTGTCTTACCCAAACTTTCGGAATCATCGTCAGAATCTGAGTCAATTCCCCAAGATGAAATTCCGACAGCGACTGAAAAGTTTGTGAATAACAATTGAAAGGCAAATGCCATTAAGACGCCAGCTAGCAATGCTACCAATATTTTAGGCCCAGAAAAAAGAACTGATGCTTCTTCTGGAGTTAGTACTTCCTGAGCTAAAGTTATCGGCGCTAATCCAAAAGGCAGCGAGTTCCATCCCCAAATAGTTAAAACATCTTGAAACATAGTCTTTTCTCACTTGCACTCAATTAAATACCCATTTATAAAATGGCTTACTCATTAGTTTAATTATCAGTTAGATAACTTGACACTTTCTTAAGTAATAAATTCTTTTACCAAAAGTCGTATTTTAATCAAAATAAATATTTTTATTACTGTTTTGGTAAAAAAATAATGTGATATTTGGTGATTTTTTTACATATAGGAATTCGATTTGATTGTGTGAAAAAATCTAAGTATATGTATGGTACATTACGGAATCTGTTCTAATGCACCAAAGCCTTGCGACGATGCCGTATTTTGTCTAAGGGACTTCTAGTTAAAAAAACATCCTATCTTAGAGGCGCAAGGTCTTGTGCTCCTACAACAAATGTACAAATAATTTTGGATAATTTATTTTTTCTCAGTCCCTAACATAACGCTCTGACGCTCGTTATTGGCGTCTCCCTTTGGGAGAAAACTCGCTATCGGGTGACGCTATACACTGTCGCTATCCCTACACTAACACCAGTCACCATGATAGTTGAAAACCAACTTGGGTGCCCTGGTTCACCAGTTGTTACAACTTTGGAAAAGTTCACAATGCACTGGCTTCCCTACATGTATTTCAAAAATAAAATATGAGTTCTATATATTCAATATTTAAGAAAATAAAATATTCTTAACAAAAGTAAATTTTATAAAAATGCATCTACAGATATAGCAGGTTTGAAATGGGTCTGGTACAGTACCAGACAATAAAGACACAACAATGTTATTAGTGTCAATTTAATGTAAAAGTTAGTGCTAACAAGCGTTCTCCAGTTGCTTTCATCCCCTAACCCCGAATCCTCAGTTAGAATTCGGGGAACTTATCGGGTAAGCTTTTCCTGTGGCAAACCCTCACCCATTAAAAATGTTGGGGAGGCGTGAGGGCAAAACCTTAAAACAAAGTAGATTTTTCCTTAAGCTGTCACCGATGCATAGCTGTGTTTTTCTACCACGTATTGCATTTAATCAATAGCTTTTTAACATAAATGTAGTTAAATTTACAAATAAAGTTGTTATCTAAAAAATCAAAAATTTTTGATAAATAAAATCTTTTCATATTTTTTATAAAAAAAATATATTTGATCCAGGAAATTTTTACTTAATCTTTAGTCTTTAGATAAAATCACCTATGTCTGATGATAGAGAGAAAAATTCTTCCAAGCGATTGATGAAAAGGAAACATAAACATGTATTAATAAGGGTTATTGTCCAATGGTACTAAAAAGAAAGGCGTAAATCCTTAAATATGGTTGACTTTTGGCTGTAAGTCTGTAAAAAAATAAGGGTTGCACGGTCAAGAACTAGTACGTGAAATCTAAGATCCGAGCCAGTCAGTGGGTGCTAGCCTCTCGCCTACACCCAGCCCTAACAGGGGTTTAATCCTTTATTAGTGACATTCGGGTTATTACCAGCTATAAATTTGTTTGTAAGTAAATAATTGATTTTTGCTGAGGAGAAAAAATAATGGTTGTAGGTGTACATAAACGTGGTGTAGGTGTATTTTCTAATCGTAGAGATGTTGAACATGCCCTACATGAATTAAAAAACACTGGCTTTGACATGGATAGAGTCTCTGTTATTACACAGGATGGAGACAAAGATGATATTGCTGGCGCTGAAGTGAGCGATCGCGTCGGTGACAAATCTGACGAAGGTGCTAAAGTCGGAGCAGTTACAGGTACTGCTTTGGGCGGATTGACTGGCTTATTAGTTGGTCTTGGTACTTTGGCAATTCCTGGAGTCGGGCCAATTATGCTAGCTGGAGCTGCTGCAACCACCCTAGCTACCACCCTGACTGGAGCTGGTATTGGTGCAATAGCTGGCAGTTTGCTTGGTGCATTGGTTGGTTTAGGAATTCCCGAAGAACGAGCTAAAGTTTACGATGAACGCGTCAGACGAGGACATTATTTAGTCATTATAGATGGCACAGATACAGAAATTCTTAGAGCAGAAGCAATTCTACGTCAGAAGGGTGTGGAAGAGTTTGGCATTTACGACAACCCAGATGCTAGAAATACAAGCACTGGTTATGTAGCTCCAACTCCGACTTCTACTGATTATGTCACTCCAACTCCGACTGCGGCTCGTAGTGGTGTAGAGAGACGAGCAATTGGAGTATTTTCTCATCGTCGAGATGCAGAAGCAGCACTTACAGATTTGCGAGATGCTGGTTTCCCGATGAGTAGAGTCTCGATTATTGCTAAGGATGCAAACGGTCAAGGAATCGCAGGTGTAGATGTAGATAGAACCGCAGGTGCAGGTAATAAAGCAGACGACGGCGCAAAAACTGGAGCAGCTACAGGCGGAGTGCTAGGCGGGTTGACTGGTTTATTAGTAGGTCTTGGGACTTTAGCAATTCCTGGAATTGGGCCTGTAATTTTGGGTGGCGCAGCAGCGACAGCTTTGGCGACAACAGTAGCTGGCGGTGCTATAGGTGCAGCAGCTGGGGGTATTGTTGGCGCACTGGTTGGCTTGGGAATTCCTGAAGACAAGGCGCGAGTTTATGGCGATCGCTTCCAAAGAGGCGACTACTTAATAATTATCGATGCTAATGAAGCTGAAATCCACCAAGCTGAAGCTATTCTCAAACGTCGAGGGATTGAAGAATTTGCGATCTATGATGGCACTGATCTCGGCGAACATCGCCCAAGTTTAGATAGAGGAACCGATTACGGCACACCAGTTATTAATAGTGATCGCACCAATTACTCAACAACTGCGACTGCGGCTCGTAGTGGTGTAGAGAGACGAGCAATTGGAGTATATTCTCATCGTCGAGATGCAGAAGCAGCACTTACAGATTTGCGAGATGCTGGTTTCCCGATGAGTAGAGTCTCGATTATTGCTAAGGATGCAAACGGTCAAGGAATCGCAGGTGTAGATGTAGATAGAACCGCAGGTGCAGGTAATAAAGCAGACGACGGCGCAAAAACTGGAGCAGCTACAGGCGGAGTGCTAGGCGGGTTGACTGGTTTATTAGTAGGTCTTGGGACTTTAGCAATTCCTGGAATTGGGCCTGTAATTTTGGGTGGCGCAGCAGCGACAGCTTTGGCGACAACAGTAGCTGGCGGTGCTATAGGTGCAGCAGCTGGGGGTATTGTTGGCGCACTGGTTGGCTTGGGAATTCCTGAAGACAAGGCGCGAGTTTATGGCGATCGCTTCCAAAGAGGCGACTACTTAATAATTATCGATGCTAATGAAGCTGAAATCCACCAAGCTGAAGCTATTCTCAAACGTCGAGGGATTGAAGAATTTGCGATCTATGATGGCACTGATCTCGGTGAACATCGCCCAAGTTTAGATAGAGGAACCGATTACGGCACACCAGTTGTTAATAGCGATCGCACCAATTACTCAACAGGGTCTTATACAGACGATCCTGCCGTAGTCATTGTTGACCGCCGTGATGAAACACTCTAAGCTAAGGTAGTTGTCACTCACACTAGTTCCCCAAAATTGCCGGAGCAAGAAGTTGAAAACTTTGCTCCTCACTTAAGAAACTTGCTCCTCACTTCTGCCGTGAATATCAATAAACTTCACAACTTTCATTTTGCGATTCCGAATTCAATATATGCAAAAGCTAACTCCTTTTTTAATTAGTGGCCTTTTAGTTTTTGGTGTTGCTGCTTGTGATAACGCTTCTAAAACAAGTGAATCTGCACCCAATAATCCTAACGAAGCTCCCCAAACGCCGACTGCACAAACAACACAAGCTTCTCAACAAGACGCACAAAGTGATGTCCGCAGAAGACAGCTAAATGAGGATATTCGCGCCCGGGAACAGCGTAATAATACTACGGGTGGTGATGCACAACGAGCCAAAGGTGACCTAAAAAGTGAAGTTCGCTCTAAGTTAGAGGCTAATATACCCAAGAGTCAACTAACAGTTGATGCCGCAGACAATGGAACTGTCACTGTCGCAGGAACTGTGAGCAATCAGCAGGAGTTAGCTAAAATTGAACCTTTAGCTAAACAAATTAAAGGTGTCAAAAGTGTAGTTGTTAAAGCAACTGTTCTCGCACCGAAAAAATAAGGCAGATAATAACAAATCCGCGTGAGTAGGTAGGCATAAATAAATTTAGATGCCCCTACTCATTCTTGATGGTCAGTTATACTCAATACTGACCATTAATAATTGACAACTGACGACCTTAATAATTATATTTATTGACGCTCAGTCAGTTATAGAAACTCTTGTACTTCCGGAAAATACAAAACTATGGAAACTGAACAACAGCAACGTGAATCCATCAATGCCTCCTTATCACAAGGTACGCTAGCACTTGAAGGTGTAGATACAGCAAACTTACCAAAGTTACCACCAGCAGCTGAACCGGAATCTCAATTGCAGCAAATTAGCAGACAAGTTTCGGAATTTTTGGAGCAATTACCCGAATACTTAAGTAGCTTTTTTCAGGACTACAAGCAGCCTCTAATAACTGTGGCTTTAATTTTGGCGGCGATTGTTACACTCAAGATTGTACTAGCAGTCCTGGATGCAATCAATGGGACTCCACTACTATCACCACTCTTTGAGTTAATTGGAATTAGTTACGCCACATGGTTCATTTTCCGTTATTTCCTGAAGGCTTCAACTCGGCAAGAATTAGCCGATGAAATTCAATCATTGAAAAGCCAGTTTTTAGGCGGATAAATTTCCAAACCATTAAAGTAGTATACTATGGCGGAAGTTTATTTATCTTTAATAAGGGGCTTAAGACAAGAGGCTTAGGCCCCTTGTCTTGTTGATTGAGATGGTAGCTAGGATTTACACGAGCTATATTAGCCTTAGCACAGTATTGGGTATGGTTCGCTAATTAAATATATCCAATCCAAAGGTTCACATTTCCAACTTCTCTAAAAAGTAGAGAATTTTGTAACTATCCTATTTTACATGCAAAAGGCAGTAGGGGCAGAATAATGTTCATTGGTGTCAGTGTCAACTTCAGCCAAAACCCTTGTTTTACGCAATTAATGTAAATTATCAGTATTTAACCTGACTTAATATTAGTTTTTTGGATACATCCAAAGATAGAGAATATAACATTATTTTTAAATTTAAATCACTTCTAAAGATAGTAGATTTGAGATTAAAAACAGCCTAATCTGGTTTTTGAAGTTATTTAATACATTCTTTAAGAGGACATAATTTATGGCTAATGAAGGAGTTAACAAAGGTATAGATTCATCTGATAGAGCCGAAGTAAATGCATATGATCGTGGCATTATCCCAGCTGAAATAGCTGCTCGAATGGAAAGAGAAGGAGATGAGTACAAAACACTCCCCACAGAAGAAAAAGAGGCAGATGCATCTACCGATGATCAAACTGATTCAGAAAGTATACGCACCACTGACGGCTATACCGTAGATCAAGAAGGTTTGTCTAACAACTATGCAATTGAACCGGAAATGTACTATGAAGAACCGGGTGATGCACGCCAACAAGCAGCAGAAGAAAAGGCAGCACGTATTGAAGAACTTAGAGAAGTTAGTCAAGACGACGAGGAAGGTAAGTTGACCGAAAAGGGTGACAAACGCGGTAGAGGTCCAGGAATAGTTTAATTAACAACTATGCTTTTACTGGGTGCAATTACACGTAAAAAAGCGAAATAGGTGGTTTGTAGAGACGCAATCATTGCGTCTCTACTTGTATGTATGGGCGTAATATTTCGAGAAGTATGTTACTAAATAATCAACGGCTCAAGTTCACGATTATGCCATTGCCGTTGATACCATTCGGCAACTAAAGGACGGACAATAAACTTAGGCTGTCCATCGCCTTTAACGTCAATGCGTAAACCTGAGTAAGGTCGTCGCTTCTGAAAACCTTGACCATTGCGACCAATGAAGAGATGCGATCGCGCCACTAATCTATTTTCCTTTCCAAAAGTCTCCATCAAATCTGCTCCCTCAATCCGCTGGCGTCGTAAACTAAACCCGCTACCACCACAAATAATCCAGTGAATATGAGAATCAGCGTGTCCCGTATCCATTGTTTCCAAGTGTTCCAAGCAGTGCGCGTGACCGTTTAATACCAAATCAACCAAAGGACGCCCCTGAGTTAGGGAACCTATTTTTTTAGCTACCGCATCCAGCACATCACGGAGGCGATCGCGAATTATCAGAGTTTGTGCTTGTTGCCACTTTGTCGCCTCAGTTACATAGGGAGGATGGTGGAAATAAATTACCCTTCCTCGAACTTCAGCAGTATTCCAAGATTCAATTAATCTTTGCTTGAGCCACTCCAGTTGTTCAATATCAGTTAGTGTTGTTTTATCAGCAGCTAATTGCTTATCGATATCAACAATAATTTCTTCAATTTGTGACAGCTTGGCGTGGAAGTCGTCTAATTGGTCGGCTTCGGTGGGGATTTCTAGACGAAGCTTGGCTGAGGTTTCAACGATTTGCAGCTTTTCTTGCTCTAAATCTTCACGGCGTTTTTCTAAGATTTTGCGATCGGCGTTACCTTTTTTTGTTTTAGGTAGCGGTGGTGGATCGTTAAATGTATTAGAATCCAAGGCAAAGAAATCTATACCGCCATAGCGAAAAGTATAGTAGCGATTGGGAAGGCGGGTGAAGTGCCCAGGTTCATAGCTAAGACAACGACCTGTATCTGTCTTGGCTGTATAGTACTGATCTAAATGATGATTTAATTCTCCTGGAAGCTGAAACGCCTTAAGATAGTCCAGAAATGCCCGTGCATAGGCGTCACCGGTTCCTGAGCCATGCAAGCCCACATCTAGGTCTAACCGCGATCGCAACAGGCCACGAATGGGTAATGTTGTTAGAGACGCCAAGCTCAATAAAATCGGCAAGTTATAGTAATCGTGATTTCCCGGTACAGGTAAAATGGGCAGCTTAAAAATCATCTGGTCATAGGCAATCCGTCTGGGATGCTCTCCGCCCAAGATAAACTCTCGGTAAGGCTGAATGAAGTTCTGCTGGTAGTATTCACTTGACCCCACTAAATAGATCACATCCCCCATGTGCAGCATAAAACGGGATTCGTTGTGATGGGGCAGCATCAGTTCAGCCACCTGTCGCTGGGGATTGTGTCCCTGGTGCTGGCCGGAACCACTATCACCTACGACTAAAAATGAAAACTCAGAATTGTCTGTTTGACCATCTTCCAACACCAGCCGAGTTTGATCGATGTTCCGTTCCACAATTAACGGATCTTGCCACCGTACCCGCTGATTCATTTTACTAATTTTGTTAGCGATCGCTGGATCAGATACAAGTTTCAATGCAACCTACTCCTGAATCTTCTATTAAAGGGGACAGGGGAGCAAGATTGTAGCAAGTCTTTCCCCATGCCCTTATTCTCCTACTGTGTCTTTCATCTCAATAGTCAGGTTGGGGAGTCCCTCTAGTTTTTCAGTAGGCTCAACTTCTTCTACTAATGGCACAAAAATTCTCAAGCCTGCTGGAACACACTTAATTTCTACTGGAGTTGTGCCCATTATTTCACCATCTAGAACAACCTTTTGTGGTGGATTAGTCGTAATTTTAAATTGTTTGGCTCGCAAGAAGCCAATATCATCCCGTTCTACGGCGTTACCTGTAGAAGCCGTTTGAAATAAATGAAATGTAGCGGCGATCGCTCCTGCCTTATTAACTGGAGCTACAATCGTTAAATCTAGTAACCCATCATCATAAACCAGACCTGCTGGGCCCTGAGCTAGGACTGAAGTGGCAGGTGCAGCATTTGCTACTGTTACTGCACAGGCGCTAGTTTTAATGATCTTGTCCTCAGTTTCAATTTCAACATCAAAGTTTTTTAAGTTTCTCAGTTGCTGAATTCCAGCCAAAACGTAGGCCATCATCCCAAAGCGATTCTTGGCGTCTCGATCTGCCAATTCTACAGTTTCAGCTTCAAAGCCAATACCTGCCAAGAGTACCATTGGTTGGTCGTTGCAATAGGCTACGTCTACACTGCGGGTTCCTCCCTGCAAAATTGTGTGACACGCAGCTGCGATCGTGTCAGGAATTCCTAAAGCTGTGGCAAAAGCGTTTGCTGTTCCTCGGGAAATGATCCCAAATGGAATATCAGTACTCACTAAAGCCGCTGCCGCCGCTGAGAGGGTGCCATCTCCCCCCGAAGCAATGATTGCATCTACACCCCTCGCTACCGCTGCATAAGCCAGTTCGTCAGCGTCGATTTCTTCAGTTGTGAGATAAATATCTAGGTCAATCTCTGGCTCTAATATTGTCCGAATTTCTGCCAGCTCTAAATCTGGGTCACCCTGACCCGCTACTGGATTGAAAATGAGGCAGGCGGAACGATTCATAAAATATAAAAGCTAAACTTTAGATTACTAAAATACCAAATTATTTTTAGCATTGTTGTGAAATTTCGACTTCCATCTGACGGCTGGTTTACTTTTCGTAAAAAGTTCAGAAGTATTCTCCGTTGGAACACACTAATGCTGACGCCTATTTTGGTATCTTTTGTTTATACCTAAACAATAAAAATTTTGCCATGCGTCAATTATTACTAGTTTTGGCAAGTATTCTAACTCTCAGCAGTTTAGATACCCCCACCATGACAATAGCAGGCACAACACCTGATTTACCAATGCGCTTAGTTCAAAGGCTTAACTGCAATAATCCTCAAACTCAAGCAGCAATTAATGAATGCAGGAAGTTATCTTATCAGAATGCAGATAAAAAGCTGAATCAAGTTTATCAACAATTGCTATCTACGTTAGAAAGCTCTAGGAAACAGAAATTGATTGCTGCACAAGTAGCATGGATCAAGTTTCGAGATACCAATTGTGAGTTTGAGAGAAGCAGATATGAGGGAGGAAGTATTGCCCCAACCATTTATTTTGGTTGTCTAGAAAATTCCACCAGATTGCGTACTCAACAATTACAGGAATATCTCAAACCCAACCCTTAATTCGACAAAATTTGTTAATTTTTTTGATATTTACGGATTTATATGCTGGTGTTAGGATGTGAGGTAAAGTACGATAAAAAAGTGTCTTTATGACTGTAACTACAGCGAAGTGGACAATAGATGAATATCATCGCATGATCGCGGCAGGTATCCTAGATGATCGGCATATGGAACTTCTAAAGGGAGAAATAGTAGAAATCTTCGCGGAAGGAGAACCTCATGCCTACTTCAGCAGTGAAGCCGGAGAGTACCTGATTCAACTTTTAGGCAATCGCGCCACAGTTCGCCCCAGTAAACCAATTACACTTCCTAACAACTCTGAACCTGAGCCTGATATTGCTGTTGTAAAAAGATTGGGTCGTGAATATTTAGAACATCATCCCTACCCCGAAAATATCTTCTGGTTGATCGAATATTCTGATTCTAGCTTAGATAAAGACTTAGAAATAAAGACCAAAGTCTATGCTGAAGTAGAGATTATTGAATATTGGGTAGTTAATCTTAGAAAGCGACAAGTTGTAGTATTTGGAGATCCTCAAGATGGAGAGTATGCCTCAAAAACGACATTAACTAGAGGTACGATTTACCCACATGCATTTCCAGATTTGGCTATATCAGTAAGTTCGATTGTTAACATTTAGAAATAGAAACTAAAAAATCTATTAATCCGATGATTTACAAATAATTTTAACATGGCTTGCTCACTCCGCTTTCATCTTTAACCAGCCAAATACCTGTTCTACTGTCAGTTCTAAATCAATACCATCTAGAACAGCCAACCTATCTGCTTTATGACAAAATTCTGGTTGTTGATGTGGTTGAAAAACGAGAACTGAGCGGTCATCGGGATCAATTAACCATCCAAGCTGACAACCATATTTTAGGCAGTGCAAGATATTGCTGGTAACCCGATTGGAACTCTGATCTGGAGAGAGAATTTCAATTGTCCAGTTTGGAGCAATTAGCAGATCATCTACAGGTTCTCCATTATTATCAAACTCAATTTGTTGCCAACGAATAACCGCCACATCTGGAACAATTGACCGACCACCAAAAGTACAACGTAACTCTGGAAAAGCATAAGCAATTTGCCTCTTTTCTGTGACTTCATTGATCCCATTAATCAACTTAGCCTGAAGTCGGGAGTGGCGGGTTTTCGGCATTGGTTTCTGGCTAATTTCCCCATCAATATAAATACTTGCAGGCTTTGTTTCTGGTAACTTCAGAAACTCCTCTAGGGTTAGGGATGCGGATTTTGCAACACTCATGACTTCTGCTATTTGGAAAGTCCTATATCCAGTTTATCAACATTCGTCACTAGCTGGGTACAAGAAGGCGATCGCCTATACATAGCACTAACTCAAAAGTACTCCACCAATAACTTCAAAGTACTGCTTTTGCAACAGTCCCGCAGTAACTTAATGTTGAACACAGATAGATAACATGATAATATTTGTGTACTCTTCTTACTAAAAGATGGAGTAAACTAACAATTATACTGCTAAGTACTACGGTCAAAGTTGAGATTGAAGAAAACTATACCCGTGATCAAATCGTGGGATCATTCTGCAATTAAATCGATTTAGTTCATCAACAATATCAGGACTATCAAAGTCTTTTGAGTTTCGGTTAAGAAAACATGCTAGTTGTGGTTGATACTGACGCAGATGATTGATGACCGATGCATAGACAAAAGCATCTTGTGGCCTCAAATCATAAGTAGCTTCGCAGGACGCTGCCTCAATTAAGATATCGGCAGTGAGTGCAATAACTTCTGCAATGTTAAAAAGCCGCTCTCGATAATTAACAAAACGTTGCCGTTCCTCTTCATTACTCTGCACCATTAAGCTAGCAATATCTTGGATACTTTTGATACGACTTACATAAGATGCTGTACGTGAAAGCTGCGGCAACTCAGCATCAAGCAATTGCTGCAAATCCCGGCGACTCTTTGCCTGACGACTTAATTTCTCATGAGGTTCAGCAAGGCTATAAGCTGGAATAATAAGTTTTGCCTGCCCTATTTCACAAGATTGCAGAATCTGCTCACAGCTTACGCACTGTTCTTGCTCAAAGACTAGTTCTAAGACGAAGTTAGTTTCAACGTAAATATTCACGCAACCGCTTTATATGATCAAAAACCTGCCTCCAGCTAAGGCAGCGTATAATCCTGAATCAATTAACCATTGCTGAGATTCATTTATATCTTCGGGGGTTTTTTCAGAATGAATAATTTCTCCAAGCCAGGATGCAACAATTAACTCAAGGCTTTGCCCACTGATTTGATCAGCCTTAACTCTAGCCTGTTCAAAGTAACGATGAAGAATAGGTTGTGCATCAATGGTATAAGTTGGCTCGCTATCTAGTCGGACATCAGCATCAGTCCATAAATAAAATCGATCAGGAAACACCATTAGAAAATAAGGAGCCATTATAAAAGTTCCGTGTGCAAGGATATTGCGTCGAAGTCTCGCTGCCCATTCTGGTGATGCATTGAGTTTACTCTTAACCTCGACGACAAGAGTAAGTTGACCATTACGGTTGTCAACTGACAAATCCCAACCAGAATCAGAGTTAGCAGTCATGGATAAAGCCCACTTAAGGAGACTAACTACTCAATATTGTGACGCAGAATGTTTCCTAGAAAGTATCATCAAGCTTATTCATTAGGAAAAACCCGCGCGATCGCTAATGTTGAACAAGCTAATGCAGAATTATATGTGGCAGACTTTGTGAAACAGTTCGGTGTCATTGATTGCTCATCAGTACGATCGCACCCGCATATAATAATCTTGGGAAGTTAAGTTAATGAAGCAACTTGCAACCCAGGTTGCGATCGCCATCCAACAATCAGAACTTTACAAACAGCTGCAAACACTCAACGCTGAATTAGAACGCTGTCTTCAACAGCGGACTCAAGAGTTCGTTTTTAATGTTAGCTGACGCATTGGCATTGTCAGCAGACGCATTGGCATTGTCAGCGGACGCATTGGCATTGTCAGCGGACGCATTGGCATTGTCAGCAGACGCATTAGCATTGTCAGCAGACGCATTAGCATTGTCAGTAGACGCATTGGCATTGTTAGTAGACGCATCGGTATTGGAGGGTATTGCCAAATTTAATTTGCTACAAATTTAACGAAATGCTGTACCAAGTAGTAGTGTTGGAGATTACTCAAACCAGCCTTTGGTAAAGAATTGTAATCCAAAATCCAAAATCTAAAATCCAAAATTAGTATGTGTCCCTGACTACGGTAGTCTAGATGAAAGTGAATTAATCGCTTACTGATATATTGTTTTATGACTTCAGTTGTTTCTAGTCCCCCACGCACTATTCGGATTGGTTCACGCAAAAGCCAACTTGCTCTGGTTCAGACCTACTGGGTACAAGAGCAACTCCAAAAAAGCTTTCCTGATATCACTTTTGAAGTCCACACCATGTCTACCCAAGGCGATAAAATCTTGGATGTAGCATTAGCTAAGATTGGCGATAAAGGACTTTTTACTAAAGAACTTGAACTGGGAATGCTCAATCAGGAGATTGACTTTGCGGTTCATTCCCTCAAGGATCTGCCAACTCACTTACCAGAAGGCTTAACACTGGCAGCAATTACTGAACGGGAAAACCCAGCAGATGCATTAGTGGTGCATGAAAAGCACAAAGATAAACAAATCGATACTTTACCAGAGGGTGCTGTAATCGGTACATCTTCCCTACGGCGGTTAGCACAATTACGCCACCACTTCCCCCACTTTACATTTAAAGATGTGCGGGGAAACTTGATTACACGGTTGGCAAAACTGGATGCAGGCGAATACGATGCTTTGATTTTGGCAGCAGCAGGGTTAGAGAGATTGGGAATGGGCGATCGCGTTCATCAAATTCTCCCCGCAAATATCTCCCTCCACGCTGTTGGACAAGGAGCCTTGGGTATAGAATGCCGGGCTGATGATAGTGAATTGCTATCTCTACTCAAAGCGATCGAACATCCCCAAACACGCGATCGCTGTCTCGCCGAACGCTCTTTCCTACGCTCTCTTGAGGGCGGCTGTCAAGTACCTATTGGTGTAAATACAGAAGTATATGGTGAAAATTTGACCTTAACAGGGATAGTCGCCAGTGTAGATGGTCAAAAGCTGGTAAAAGATACTGTCACAGGTATTGCCAACAATGCCGAAGGGCTAGGCATAGAACTAGCAGAACTATTGCGGCAACAGGGAGCGCAAGAAATTTTATCAGAAATTTTTGCGGTGATTCAGCGCGGTTCCTAAGCAATTGGGCAAGCCGATGTGATTAGATAAGAATTGATCGCCGTTGCACTCTTATATGTGCCAGACGCAACATATCGCGTTGGTCGGGATCATAGAGTTAATTTGATAATCTCAGGGAAGCAAAAATTACCATGCGGATTCTATTTGTTGCAGCAGAGGCAGCACCCATTGCGAAAGTAGGAGGAATGGGTGATGTTGTCGGGGCATTACCCAAAGTCCTGAGAGAAATGGGGCATGATGTGCGGATATTCTTGCCTTACTACGGCTTCCTGCCAGACAAAATGGAAATTCCCTATGAACCCATCTGGTGGGGAGATGCCATGTTCCAGCACTTTGCAGTATACGAAAGTATTCTGCCTGGTACTGATGTTCCCTTGTACTTATTTGGACATCCCGCCTTCATGCCCCGCCGTATTTATTCTGGAGAAGATGAAGATTGGCGGTTCACTTTGTTTGCAAATGGTGCAGCCGAGTTTGCCTGGAATTACTGGAAACCAGAAATTATCCATTGCCACGATTGGCACACGGGGATGATTCCCGTGTGGATGCACCAAGATCCTGATATCAGCACAGTGTTCACCATTCATAATCTGGCTTATCAAGGGCCGTGGCGTTGGTATTTAGAGAGAATTACTTGGTGTCCCTGGTATATGCAAGGACACAACACAATGGCAGCGGCAGTCCAATTTGCCGATAAGGTAAATACAGTTTCGCCTACATACGCCGAACAAATCAAGACACCTACTTACGGTGAAACATTAGAAGGTTTGCTGTCCTTTATTAGCGGGAAATTATCTGGGATTATCAACGGGATTGATACCGAAGTTTATAATCCAGAAAATGACAAATATATTACTCAAACCTTCACTGCTGATAGTTTAAATAAACGCAAGGCCAACAAAATTGCTTTGCAAGAAGAACTAGGGTTAGAAGTCAACTCCAAAGCCTTTTTCATTGGGATTGTGACGCGATTAGTGGAACAAAAAGGCATTGATTTGATATTACAAATCCTCGATCGCTTCCTATCTTATACAGATGCACAGTTTGTGCTGTTAGGAACAGGCGATCGCTACTATGAAACTCAGATGTGGCAATTAGCATCCCGCTTTCCCGGACGCATGGCAACTTACTTACTGTATAACGATGCCCTGTCTCGCCGCATCTACGCTGGCACCGACGGATTCTTAATGCCCAGTCGTTTTGAACCTTGTGGTATCAGCCAAATGATGGCTTTGCGCTACGGTTCTGTACCCATTGTCCGCCGCACAGGTGGATTAGTTGACACCGTAACCCATCATGACCCCGAAAATGCCGCAGGTACAGGTTATTGCTTTGATCGCTATGAACCGCTAGACCTTTTCACCTCTATGATCCGGGCTTGGGAAGGCTTCCGTTTCAAACCGCAATGGCAAGAACTACAAAAACGCGGCATGAGTCAAGATTTTAGTTGGTATCAATCTGCCAAGCAGTATGTGAAGCTGTACAGGTCAATTTACGGTTTGCCAGAAGAAGAGGAGAAGACACCAGAACCAGAGTTAGTTTTAAACGAACCAGTCACTAGTAGCAAGTCCTAAACTGCCAGGGGCGTACATCTGTATGCCTCTACTCCCATCACTGATAAGTTAACGTAAGTTCGACAAACCTCTCCCTGCCTTGAACTTTAGTTCAAGTCTGTCCCTCTCCGAGTCGGAGAGGGACAGGTTTTGCGTACTAAAACCAGGCAGAGGTCTTTTGATTTGATTAATTAGGCGCACACCATCTAACCCGTCGAACTCACGTTAATCCCCTAAGAGCTTGCAAAGCTACGGTGTACACACAAGTCTTTTGACCTGCAATAGCATTGTATTGACTAACAATGCCATTGTATTGACTAACAATGCCATTGTGTTGACTAACAATGGCATTGTATTGACTAACAATGGCATTGTATTGACTAACAATGCTATTGTGTTGACTGACAATGTTATTGTGTTGACTGACAATGCCATTGTATCGACTAACAATGCCAAGGTATCGACAATTATCTAGACTTGATAGAACTCCTAACTTCTAACTCCTAACTATTGAGTACTCGTCGCTTTCGCCTTAATTAACCAGTCACCATCGTGAGCGCAAATTTCCCGACCAGACGAGTCTCCTAAGCGGTCTAAGGCTAATAAACAAGCGTATTTCAAGTCCCAAATCGGTGTATTTAGGCAAGTTTTGAGTTCAATAATTGCTCGTGAATCACCTAATTCACTAAGAGCGATCGCACAAGCAGCACGAGATTTCTGAAACTGAGGTTCGCGATTGTACAGGTTTTCTACTAACAAATCGTAGGCGGGAGTATATTTCAGCCAGCCGAAAAGTTTCATCACATGATAATGAGCGCCATAATCGTTATATGCCTTGTCAGAATAAGTTGCTAGAAGTGCTGCTGGTGCTTCTTGTGAATAGATATTCAGTAAGGTTTTTGTCGCTAAATAACACCGTCCAAAATCGGTTTCGTAGAGTTCGTTAATGACAAAATCTAGAACAGGGGTAGCGTCATACTCATGTACTAAATCAAGGTCGTTGGGATGATCGTAGAGTACTTGCTCTAGATAAGGTTGAATTTCTCTAAAGGTAATTTCACCACTGGGGACGCCTGCATCCAAAAGCATCCGCAATCCTCGTAACCGAAACACCAGAGATACAGGACAACGGGCAATTTCTGGGATGGCTTTGTAGTAGTGTGAATCAATCAGGTCTTGAATGCAACCGCGCCGTGCATTGACGCTGGAACTTTGCAGCAGCGCCATCACCTCAGTGATTTGGGAATAGTCACCTGTGAAACGACAAACTGTAGCGATCGCTGCACTACGAGTAGGTTCATCCTCAGCTTGGGTAAATTTCCGAACACGTTCTAGAGATGCGTGATAGTTAGCGTTAGCTAGGGTGTGAATAATCACTCGATAGATTTGACCTGGTTTATCGAGCAGTTGCGCCACTTCTTTCAGAATTTCTGGATCTTTAGTCCCGATTTCCCCGATCGCCCACACGGTATTTTCAATAGTATAAATATCATCATCTTTAAGGCACTGCCGAATTATAGGTAAAGCTGATTCGGCCTGCAATCGCCCCAGACTTTCCACAGCCTTGCGTCGAACAATCCGGTGGTCTAACTCATCAGGGTTACTGGTTTCAATCGCCCGTACCAAAGCTGCGATCGATTGCTCAGTGGGATAATTAATCAGATGGGAAACAGCAATATACTTATCAGAAGCGTCTTCGAGTTGTTCTAATGGTGTATCGATAATTGCGATCGCTTGTTCTTCTGTTAACCCGAACATTTTAAAAAAACGTTTATCCATTGATTTGTAAATAGCTTTTGAATAATTGCTAAGAGGTCACGTTTACCATCGTACTAGGGACTGGGGACTGGAAAATAGCGGTAAATAATGTTTATAAATTGAACTATCAAAAAATGCAGTTGCTTTTCACTAGAGTTTAGACTAGTCAGGAGTGCGAAACTCAGAAGGCTCATTCTATAAAGCCTAAAAACCAAGGTTTTAGTTCCTGGAAACATCTGAAATCCGTATCCTTATTTTTTAGAAATTTAGTTTCGCACTCCTAACTAGTCTAAACTCCAGTAGTTAGGTTGGAGTTGACGTCAAAATAAAATAAAATTCGCTCACTGAGCTACTGGGTGAGAGTTGCGATGTCTAACGACAAGCCGAAGAAACGTCTATACGGCCATTTGAGGATGATAGGAGTCCTATATGAATGATTATTTAGATGACTACGAATTTAATAACCTCGATTTTTACAGAAAAAATCATGGGTTACAGCTTTATTACAACTGGTCTGGGGAAATTTGGTGGCAAGAAACACCAGACTTACCCAAAGAAAAATTGTTCTCTATTATTGGGATGAATGCTACCAAAGTATTTCTCAAACCCGATCCTGAACACGGTGAAGTTGGGTATCGCATCAATAGAGAGTTAGGTTTATTTTGTGACCCTGATACGCAAGAGATTCTCCACTTTTGGAAATCACCAACAGCAAGTCAAGCAGTACCAGTAGTCCACATTGCTAACCGCATTGTCCAAGGCTCAGTTAAACCAAAAAAATTTGTCATACCCAAAGGCAGCGGATATATTACATCTGTCATGGAAATTCCTTTAGAATACCCCCATCCCTTAGCAGCAGATAGTAAATATTCAGACTATTGCCCTGGAGAAAAGTTTAAAGGAGTTGAGTACTTTATATCAAATACTTGCCGACCTGATGCAACTGAAGTCCCTCCTGCTAAGTGGGCGAGGGACTGTCCTTGGTTACCCTGGATGAAGTTAGGATATGCTCATCCAGCTAAATTAAGATTTGAAACCACAATATTTAGAGTAGATTCTTTTGAGCAGCTTCATCCTAGCTTGGTTAAGCTGGTAAGAGAAAAAGTACCAATTTATGAATTCACCCCAACGGAAAGCGATGAACCGAATGTCACAAGCATTCAATACTTTAAGAAAAACTTTGAGTCCTACTTGCGCGGAGATATTTTTCCACTAGAGGAAACCTCTTAAAATAATTCGTAATTGATAATTCGTAATTCGTAGTTAAAAATTTAATTACGAATTATGAATTACGAATTAGTAATTAGTTAAGCAGCTGGTAACTATTCCTCTGACCATTTACGTGAAATAGCAAAGCATTCGTCAAACTTAGACGATAGCTTGCTAGATTCTGGAAACTTTATCCCATTAGCCCACACCTCAATCTTTACCTGGAAGGTACTCAAGTCCTGCTGCACTTTGCTCAGTTCCGTCTCGAAGGTGGATTGCTCAAAATCGAGGTGAAATGCGCTGGCTGTTGAATCCATTCCTCCATCTGACCATACACGAACAAAACCATCCACCATTTCAATCCAGGGGCTTGGATCGTGACCAAGCCAAGGCGATCGCCCTGTAGTCAAAAAGTCCAGCCACGCCCGCCACTCTTATAGACCACAACAGCAACTGGGGCAGATCAATTCATCAGCAATAGACCTGACTTGAAGACCTCCTGGCAAAATCAGTGTCTCGGACTCAATAACTCGATACAGAACCTTGTTGGCATTGCTCTCACTGTCTAAATCGTTGTAATCTACCAGTTGGGCAAATATTAAACCAACCTCCAAATCCGTCATCTCACCATATAACTGAATGCGCGAGAATGGTTTATAGTCTGCAACGAACCACGGCCATAATGACTCACCCTCATATCACGGAGCTTCTATAGAACCCATTTGAGATCTATACAGGAGGGCAATCGAATTTGGCTGAACTACGAGCTAAGTTACAAATCTTATAGATTGATCGTCAGGATTTTTTTCTTGCTTTTTTTGTCGC
>NZ_JBALDG010000044.1:0-23395 GCF_036917195.1 Nostoc sp. | reverse complement strand
TGAATAACCCCCTAACTGTTAAGGGAGAAGTCGGATTTTCTTGGCTCTGTTCAATATAACTGAATGTAACAATACTATCTTTGGCAACTTGGTATCAAATCCGCTTGACAACTGCCTGACCATAGAGATAGTAATTGGTTGCGTTGACTTTAGTGCTTGTTTTCACGAGTTTTTATACTTTAGATTAATTCAGTAATTATAGTTTTGATTGAGTTGAAGTTGGGGTGGCGCTACGCGCTACCCCAACTTCAGAGTGCGCGATCGCCTGAATCGATGATGAAGATACGCCCCGAATTTGATAACCCACAACTTGGGTTATTAGAACAATAGCGCCTAGAAGCGCGAGTACTCGGATATGTAGATGTTTAAGTACTTATATCCTCAGGTATCCGCAATAATTATTACAGGTGCTAAATGAGCGTAGCTTGCCGCCGTAGGCATCGCTCCTTCTAGCTTGTCTACAGAAGGCTCCGCTTGGTGGTGTTTACTATCTATTCACATAGAGATGGTCTAAGATAAATAAATGAAGATGTTAAATGCTGAAATCATAAATAAAATTAATCATTTGTCGTGACAAAACTAGATTTTTGGCATATTAATAGGACTTACGCAAAAATTGCTAAAAAGCTTAATTTCTCGAACCGCCAAGACGCCAAGAGCGCCGAGAATTCGTAGAGTGTGCGTAAGTCCTAATTAAATTAGAGCTATTAATTAATTAAAGCGATTAGCTCATTGTTCTGTCTATATTAAATTAGTAGAGATAACACTTACGTCACCAATTGATATTAACGGAGACAAACATCTGGTAAAAGATTCAAGATAAAATCCCTATTTAGTAGGCAATACTTTTCGGTTAAGGGTGAAAGGGGAAAGTAAAAGGGTTTGAATTTACCTTTCCCTAGACCAAAAGAAAGATTATTGGCTTTATCCGAAAAGTATTGGATTAGCAGGAGCGATCGCTATGATTTTTGGTCAAATTAAATCTATGATTTTCATAACTTCCACTTGCCCTAAAGGCTTGAGGGCTATGACCCACTATGCCCTGTTAAAGCAATTTATACAGCTATATATCGAAAATCCTAAAAATCAGATTCATCTACAGTAAAGTTTACAAGTATGAAGAATTTGGCTTAAAGAACTATTTCTTCATTGAAAAGTTGGAGACATGATACCAAGCGTTATAAATTTGACACAAGTTGCTGAAGGGGAATACGAATAATAAACTCAGCACCAACTCCTGGTTGCGAAATGCATTCTAAAGAACCACGATGTTTTTGTGTGATAATTTGGTAACTAATAGCCAGTCCCATCCCTGTACCTTGTCCAACAGGCTTGGTCGTAAAAAAAGGATTAAATATTTGCTTTAAAGTATCTTCTGGTATTCCTAGCCCATTGTCGGCAATGCTAATAGTGACTTGATCTGGTTCTAGCAATTGGGTGCGAATATAAATTCGCGGATTATCCATTAAATTGTATTTTTTTGTTGTCCACCGACCTTTAACTACTGAATCTTCTAAAACATCGAGTGCATTCACTAAAATATTTAAAAATACTTGGTTTAACTGCCCAGGATAACATTGAACTAAGGGGAGGCTACCGTATTCTTTGATCACCTCAATTTGTAGGCGCTGGTTAGTAGGGTTGAGGCGGCTTTGGATAATCATTATCGTACTATCAATTCCCTCATTAATATCAACTGCTTTCATTTCAGCCTCGTCTAAGCGTGAGAAAGTCCGCAGAGAAAGAACAATATCTCGAATCCGCTCTGCCCCCATGAGCATCGATTTGAATAATTTGGGAAAGTCTGACCTTAAAAAATCTAGTTCAATGAAATTTGTAAACTCCTCAATTGCCTTGACTGATTGGGGATAATGTCTTTGGTAGATATCTAATAGTGAAAATAAATTTTGGGTGTATTCATCAGCCGATTTTAGATTGCCGTAAATAAAGCTAACTGGGTTGTTAATTTCATGGGCAATTCCAGCTACTAATTGCCCCAAACTGACCATTTTCTCATTTTGAATTAACTGAGCTTGAGCCAGCTGTAACTCTTTGAGAGTTGTGGCGAGTTCTTCTTTCTGACTTTGAGTTTGTTTGAGTAATTCTGCTTGCTGTAATGCTACACCTAGCTGAGAAGCAATTTGGCTAAGTATATATACTTGAACTGTTTGCCATTTTCGAGGTGCATCGTTTTGGTAAACTGCTAGCAGTCCCCAAAGTTGTTGACTTTGATAAATAGCAGTAATCACGTAAGCTCTTGCCTGGCATTGCTCTAAAATTTTCAGGTAGCACTTACTAAAGCCAGCACTGTAAACATCGTCACAAACACGATAAGTTTCATTTTGAGAAAAGCGCCCTCCCTGTGTATCTTGTAAATAAGTATCTACAATTGGAGGAATAGATAAATTTTTCAAGCTACATTCACTGATATTTTCTACTAATTGTGGTTGATGCGCTTGCTGCTGAATTAGAGGCAACCAACCTTGTGCTAAGGATTCAGAGACAACTTTTCCACTCCAATCTGGATTGAAACGATATAAAATTACGCGGTCAGAGTTTAACAATTGCCTAATTTCTTGAGTAGTTGTCTGAAAAATATATTCTAAGTCAAGAGATTGACGGATTTTTTCAACGGTGATAGCAACAATCCTCTGAGAATTTGCTGCTTCGAGTGCTTCTATTTGTAGTAATTCTACAGGCTGAGAACTGGCTTTTTCTGAGTATTTATTGGGCTGAAACATGATTTTAGATAATAGTTTAAGATAATTAACAATCAGTCTATAGCAATCCTAAATGATTCATGAGAAAACACCATATTTGTGGAGCTTTGGAAAATCAAAAACTTGACACGTAATATGATCAAGAGCATAGCCACATTTAATTTTGTTGCTAATATTTATACCATTAGTCATCCTTAAGAACCACTTTCGGAAGTTTGACTCGATGACAACATCGCTGGAAACTGGCGGCAAATCTAAGCCTTGATTCTGTGAAGCCATAATTATACTAGACGCAACAAAAATCAACTCTTACCTATAGTTCCCTTTTTCTGCTTCAAAATTAAAATTCTACTGGGAAATTGCCGTGTAATTGACTCAGTAACACTAGGGATGTATCTCTCAATCCTTTGTGAGCAAGCTTTTCGAGACTTAACGGGAAAAGTCAGGTAGTAAATCAGGCATTGTTGCATTGAAGTATCGAATCGGAGCTTCCATTTGTCCTGCAACTTCTTTATTTACGGTCTGGTCATTGGGGGTGTTAGTCGTAAATCTTACATCCAAATGATGGAACACGAAGCTCTTGATGCTGAGAAAGTTGACCGTATCAGACTAATAGTGTAGAATAACAGTTCAATACATAGATGCCAGGAAGTTCAACAATTATGGACTAAGTGGGAACGGATGGGTTTGTACATCTTCTTTTTGCCCAAATATTGCTCCCAAATGAACCCGATAAATTGGAATGGCAACACTTTAAAAAAGATAAACTAGCAGGAAAAATGTTTGATGACGAGCTAGAACTTGCCTATGCCGTAATTGATGGTGTTCAAGCTAGAGGAGAAAAAGGAAACTACATTACACAACGTGTTAAATTTAACTCTAATATCTTCGGTTAAGTTTTCGTTACATACTTATAAATTTCCCCGCCGACTTACTTACATTCGGATGAATTTATCTATTTCAGAATTTGAGCAAAGATTATGAGTTGTATACAAAAGTTAGTCAAGCGACGATTTATAACTCATTAATTCGTCTTCTGGTCAAGCGATTAGCGGCTTAAGCTTTTGTTTATGAACCAGTTCTTAGTCATTCTTTATTGCCAAATAATTAGTTGGTCTGAACTGCTCGAATACTTCCTTATACGATTTGATAGGATGGAGGTAACCGGCAGGAGTAATACGAAATAAACTCATATTTATATTATTGAAAAAATAGTAAAAGTCTTGAAAAAAAGTTCGAGTATCAATATTACATCCCCCGAACTCAAAACTGACTATATTAATTGCTTGTTTAAGGAACATTTCAGATGCACCTACAAGGACATCTAGCTCATGCCCTTCAACATCCAGCTTAAGGAAATCTATCTGCTGAACATTATTTTTGCTACAATAGTTATCAACTGTATCTACTTTTACAAGTTCAGAATCGTCGAAAGTGATACCGAAATGATCGAGTCTGCGCTTAGTGAGAGAAGCTAAAGCTGAACCTGCTTTATTATAATGCAATCTCAATTCGCCTTCTATCTTTCCAAGAGCTAAATTGTTTAACTTGACCTTACTCTTTACTTTCGGATCTATACTAGATTTGAGAATTCCAAATGTGTAATAACTTGGCTCAAAACAATGAACCGAAAGGTTGTCTTCTGGAAAAATTCCTAATATAAGTTTTAGATACTGTCCTTGATTGGAACCTACATCAAAAATACAGTAAGGGGCTTTTTGTTTTTGATATACAAAATCCAATACTGCACTTTCACCACTAGATTCAACACTAGCTCCGCAACCAAATCCCATCCAGAATTGAGCCTCAGCAACGGCCTTTTCCAAGAAATCTTGTGTAAAACGGTTTCCTGCAAATTTGGTAAGAGTTTTTCTTAGCATCGACATCTTCAAGTCTCCTTTATTTTTGCATGGCTCTTGGGCAGAACTCACACTCAGACAGGCTCTTGGTTATAGCTCGAGCTTAACGTATCTGGAGGGCAGCGCTTGACGACGACTTTTATCCCTTTAGTTCCCTCGCTTGTCAGGTCATCAACGTATACGGGTTAAACAGCTTTCGTTTCAAAAAAGTTTGAAACTAGCTAAAATAGTAAATGAGTGAGACGGTTAAGTACTAGTTTATGCCCAGTAATCACTAGTAAGTCCTTAGATAAATCCTCTCAAAAAACTTTTATTCTGTTAAACACAAAAGTAAAGGTGAGAAGAATATTTGTTGCTTAACAGCATGACTTGTTGCTGTAACAGCTATCGTCTGCCAAAAGCATGAAAATATATAAAGTTTTCATATCCTGGGGTATGAGTAGCATTCGCCCAGAAAACAGGGTTAAGAAATATTACATGAGTAATACAAGCATATTTAAAAGCTGAAACTCTTATTTTCTTGTTGAATAGTGACTTGATGATAAGCAGAGCGTCAATGACCTTAGTTCTGCATAAAATCCTTATCTAATATGGCTTTTAAGCTTATCCCAGTTTTCGGTTCGCCTGCTACTCAAGCCCCTCTTTATGGGCCAAAGGTCATGGTTCCTAAAGCTAGACAACTGAGGCGCAAACCAGAGCGACCCAGAGTATAGTAGGTATTAATCGACATAATGCTGTCTCCTATATTTTTGCTTTTGCTAATCTAAGATTCCGCTGGTGACATCGACCAGCGAACCATGAAATGCCGAAGCTTCATCAGATACTAAAAACATCACAGCCCGTGCCATTTCTTCGACCGTGTTGGTGCGCCCGATGGGAATTGCCCTTGAGCCTTGCTCAAACGTCTGTCTGCGCTGTTCACGTGCCCGACGTAACATCGGTGTATCAACACCACCAGGCGAGATTGAAGTAATCCGAATATTGTCTTTGGCATATTCCAATGCTGCAACTTTGGTTAGTCCGAGAACAGCGTGCTTACTGACACTGTAAGGACCAATTTCCGTATATCCCTTGTATCCTGAAACGGAAGCCATGTTAACGATACAGCCTGCACCCTGCTTGAGCATTTGTGGAATTTCATACTTCAACGAAAGGAATTCACCCACAGCGTTTGTCTGTAGGGTGTCGAGAAAGTCTGCTGTAGGCTGCTCATGCAGTCTGGCAAACTTCGGGTTGAGAATGCCGGCATTATTGAAGGCAATATCCAACCTGCCATATTTGCTCACACAGGCTTCGATTAATGCCTTTACCTGTTTTTCTAGTCTGACATCAGTTTGCATATATGTGGCTTCACCGCCAAAAGCCTTGATCTTGGCTTCGACCTGTTTGCCCAAATTCTCGCGCCGACCACAGAAGAATACCTTTGCGCCTTCGCGGGCAAACGCATAAGCGGTGCCTTCGCCAATACCAGAGGTTGCACCCGTGATCAACACTACCTTCTGTGCAAATTTTCCATTCGAGTGAGTTGTCGTTTCTGGTGCAGGCGGAGTCTGAATGTTGGCGTTTGCTTTACTAGAAGTAAACACACCTACCAAACTTGCTGCACCCACAGCTCCCATTGCCAAAATTCGACGACGCATGTTGTCTGTCATCGCTGCTTTCCTTTACTGTTGTCTCAAGTTCGTTCATCGACTTGAAATCAAAGTAACAAGGAGCCTCGTTCAAGAAATTGTAAATTCTTGCTCAATTTGCATCTGCAAAGTTATGTGAAGTGCTTATCGCTCTGGCAAATGCTTTAGGGGAAACGCCCACGAGTTGCTTGAAGGCTTTAGTAAAGTGCGCCTGATCGTAAAAGCCTACTTGAAAGCCAATGTCAGTTAAGGTTGGATTACCTGAAATTTCAATCAGCCTCTTTGCCTGCTCCACGCGATTTTGCAGCACATATTGATGGGGAGCCAGTCCAATCGACTGTTTGAACAGGCGAGCAAAGTGATAAGCACTTAAATTCGCTTGGGCTGCCAGATCAACTAAATTCAGTTCACCTGTAAGATGGTCATGAATAAAGTCAAGCACCTGCCTCAGTTGCACCGATGACAGTTTGCCGTGCGGTCGAGTCAGCTTGACCATGCGATCGCCATACTGTTCGAGCAAGTGCAGCGCAAAGGCTAGCCCCATTGATTCGCTATAAAGTACACCACCATATCCTGACTCCAACTCCCGGCTCATCCGGGTTGCAAACTGAGTAATTACGGGATCAAATCTACCCCGCTGCTGCTGAAAGGCAATTTTCTCAGGGGCTTTAGTATTGTGAAAAATCTGGTTGACAAACTCTGGATCAAGGGCGATCGCCAGAATTTCTAAAGGGTTGTGCCAGCGAGGGGTATTGATTTCGCCATGACTTTGCAGGCAGAAATCTCCCGGCTGTAATCGGGTCTGCCGCCATTGATTGCCCTCTTTCCATTCAAAGATTGTGGGTACGCCGATATGCACCATCAAGCGATGTCCTTGAATGTAATGTTCGGGAAATTCAGTCGATGGAATGCGATGAAACTCGACTGTAATACCCCGCCAACCTGCGCTAGTGCTAGAATACAGGACTGTCCCTTCTGGAGCAGACGGAAAGAGTCTACCTGTGCGGTAGTCAATCAAGCAAATTTGGCTACTAGACATCGGCGACTTGGCACTTTGGCACTTTCTTGATCATACAACTTGATCGTTATACGCCTGACTGGCAAGCATTTACCCGCATTTCTCACAAGCAGTGCGATGCCTACGGCGGGCTTCGCCTACGCTATTATCCAAACCTTTATCCAGCTTAGATTTTGAGCGTTTTAGGCACTGCACGAATCACAACACTATGTCAACAGGATATTTTATCTCAAGTTTAAGTTACATAAGCGTTTGTATAATTAAAGCACTCAATCCCTTCAATCTTTTATATTCATTTGATGGAGTTGGATAGACCAGATTTAGAAACTAGTAACGTCATTAATCCAATGCTCTCAACGTTTCGATAATTTTACCAAGGCACGGTGATTACCAACGGCAGTTATGATCAGACAAGGGATACACTGACTATCCCTGTCTCGAACTGCAACGCCAGTTAAATCAGATAACCAGAGGGGAACTATGACGGCAGAAAAACAACGATTGCAAGAAGACCGTGATCGCAAAGCCTACTGGCGACGCTGGGGATCTTACCTGAGTGAGCGGCAATGGGGGACGGTGCGAGAAGACTACAGCCCCGACGGGTCAGCTTGGGACTACTTCCCCCATGACCATGCCCGATCACGTGCTTACCGTTGGGGTGAAGATGGCATTGCCGGAATTTCTGACAATCATCAGCGATTATGTTTTGCGATCGCCCTCTGGAATGAGCAAGACCCAATCCTCAAAGAGCGGATGTTTGGCTTAACAAGCAATGAAGGCAATCATAGTGAAGATGTTAAGGAATACTACTTTTTTCTTGACAATACGCCAAGTCATGCGTATATGAAATGCTTGTACAAATATCCGCAGCAGGCATTTCCCTATACGCAACTAGTAGAAGAAAACCGTCGCCGCAGCAAGCAGGAAGCAGAATTTGAATTGATTGACACAGGTGTATTTGACGAAGACGACTACTTTGATGTGTTCATCGAGTACGCCAAAGCCTCTGCTGAAGATATATTAATTCAAATCACGATCGCTAATCGCAGTTCCCAAGCCAAGCCACTTCATTTGCTGCCTTCACTTTGGTTTCGCAATACCTGGTCATGGAATGGCAATAGTGAAAAACCAGTGTTAAAGGTGCTGAAATCCGAGACAGATTTGAGCATCATTGAAGCGTCTCACCCCGGCATGAGCGATTATTGGCTCTACTGTGAGGGTGCAGCAGAACTTTTATTTACTGAGAATGAAACGAATTTTGAGCGGCTGTATGGCGTGGAAAATGCCTCACCCTATGTCAAAGATGGCTTTAATGAGTATGTAGTCCATAAGCGCCAAGATGCAGTGAATCCGAACCGGATCGGTACGAAATTTGCTGCTGATTACAAATTGATCATTCCACCGGGAGCAGAGCATACTGTACGCTTGCGGCTGGCGGATTCATCTGGGATTGCCGATCCGTTTGGCAGTGAGTTCGAGCAAATTTTTGGCGATCGCAAACAAGAAGCCGACGATTTCTATGACCAGATTACGAAGTTTCCCCTACCCGACGACGAACGTATAATCCAGCGTCAGGCCTTTGCTGGGATGCTCTGGAGCAAACAGTTTTATCTGTATATAATCGAAGATTGGCTCAAAGGCGACTCAGCTACTCTAACTCCCCCCGATTCGCGTCGGAGTGTTCGCAACACAGATTGGGTACATCTGTATATTGATGATGTTCTCTCTATGCCAGACACCTGGGAATATCCTTGGTTTGCCGCTTGGGATTTGGCATTTCACATGATTCCTTTGGCAATGATTGACCCAGATTTTGCCAAACGACAACTGGAACGCCTGACGCGGGAATGGTATATGCATCCGAACGGACAGTTGCCTGCATATGAGTGGCAACTGAGCGATGTCAATCCACCTGTACACGCTTGGGCAGTGTGGCAGGTCTATCAGATCGAGCAGCAGTTCCACGGACACGCTGATAAGCAGTTTCTCGAACGGGTATTTCAAAAGCTGTTGCTCAACTTTACTTGGTGGGTCAACCGTAAAGATGCCGACGGTAAAAACATTTTTCAGGGCGGCTTTTTGGGTATGGACAATATTGGCGTGTTTGATCGCAGTGCGCCCTTACCAACAGGCGGTGATTTAGAGCAGGCAGACGGCACAAGCTGGATGGCGATGTTTTGCATGAATATGCTCACCATCGCCTTAGAACTTGCTGTGGATGAACCCATCTACGAAGACATTGCCAGCAAATTCTTTGAGCATTTCCTGCGAATTGCAGCCGCGATGGATGGGATTGGTGAAGATGAACTTGTCCTTTGGGATGATGAGGACGGATTCTTTTACGATGTGCTGCGCTTCCCAGATGGACATCATTGTCCAATGAAAGTGCGATCGCTAGTTGGTTTAGTGCCTTTGTTTGCGGTAGGAACGTTGGAACCCGAAACTATAGAAAAACTCAGCGGATTCCGCAAGCGAACTGAGTGGTTTCTTGAAAATCGCCCGGATCTTACAACTGGAATTGCCTGTATGCACACCCAAGGCGAACACCAGCGCCGTTTATTAGCAATCTTAAATGTCAATAAGCTAACTCGCATCTTAAAGCGAATGTTGGATGAGGGTGAGTTTTTAAGTCCTTACGGAATCCGCTCTGTATCGAAATTTCATGCCGAGAATCCCTTCATCATCCACGTCAACGATCAGGAGTATCGAGTGGACTACGAACCAGCTGAATCCACAAGCAATTTATTCGGTGGTAATTCTAACTGGCGTGGCCCGATTTGGTTTCCAGTGAATTATCTGCTGATTGAAGCTCTAAACCATTTTCATGAATACTTAGGAGATGACTACAAAGTAGAATGTCCCACTGGTTCTGGACAATGGATGACACTTAAGGAGGTAGCGATTGATTTGTCAAAACGACTTAAACGGATTTTTCAACAAAATGGTAGCGATCGCCGACCTGTCTACGGTGCTGTCGAGATTTTTCAGAAGAATCCTCATTGGCGAAATTTACTCACATTTAATGAGTATTTTCATGGTGACAATGGCGCTGGCTTAGGAGCAAGCCACCAAACTGGCTGGACAGGAGTGATTGCAGAATTAATTCATCGGTGTGGCAAAAGCTGATTAGAGTTGTCCAAAAACTCCAAAGCCCGACTGTTCAATGCTTTGAGACTAAGCTTTAATATTTTCGTGAAAACGTAGTCATAAATGTTTGAGAGAGTTACTGACAGTTTAGAGCCATAAAAATCACCTCCTAATTATTAAAACTTGCATTCTTATTAAGAATAACTAATTGGGTAGAACTAAACTGCCAATTCTCAATCTAACCAACCTACAAATGGTTAGAATAATTTGCTCATAAGTATCCATTCTTAAGCAAAATATTTGTGAGGTTATACAAAATATTTTGAGCAATCGAATCAAATGCTCAATAAATATTCGATTACTAGATAAAGCTTTACTTTCATCTAGCTCGATTTTCACGCAACTTTTTGACAAAATTCTCTGCAACAACAGCATAATCATATTCTGGTGCGAAATTTGCTCTTACATCTTTAACTGATTAATTATAGGACTTACGCACATTCTACGAATTCTTCTCTACGAGACGCTGCGCGAAGGCGCTCTTGGCGTCTTGGCGGTAGCCTGCGGCAAGCCACTACGTGTCTACGATAAATTAAGCTTTTTAGCAATTTTTGCGTAAGTCCTGAATTAGCTTTACTTATGTTATGAGGTCAGCTAAGGGATTAACACTGATATTTAAAACCACATATTTTAGATAAAAATCCACTGAGACAGGTATTCATCACAGAAGGATACCTTCGGGGAGATATTTTTCAATTGAATCTAGCTTAGGTTTATAGTCTAAAAATACATTTATGTGTTAAATCTTTTAACATCAAGTTTTCACAACAACTGAGGCGACATCAGATGCCAGATATTATAGATACTGCAATTAATGCAGGTTCTTTCAACACCTTAGTAACAGCTATTACTACTGCTGGTCTTGATACTGCCCTTAAAGGAGATGGCCCATTCACTGTTTTTGCACCAACAGACGAAGCCTTTTCCAAACTACCATCAGGAGCCGTAGAGGACCTGCTACAGGATGTAATTAAGTTAAGAAAGGTTTTAGAGTACCATGTGGTTACTAGCAAAATTAATGCGACTGATTTAGTTCAGTTGCAAAAGCTAACAACAAGTGAGGGAAAAGATATCAAAGTTAATGCTGAGAATAATCTTAAGGTAAATGATGCTTACATTGTGACTTCGGATGTGGAAGCTGACAATGGTGTTATCCATGTCATTGATAATGTATTATTCCCTGAATAACTTTATTCAGACACTTGCTTTCATTAAAATTTTAAATTCTGAGCGGTTCAGAATTTAATTTTTTGTCTTTGTTGGCAATCAAAATGACCCAAACCAAATATACAGATTCAGATTGGGTAGTTAATGTTGTATATTTGTTGCTGATAATTGGATTTAAATAGTGAAATATTTCCAGTACATCGGCAGTAGATATACAACATATCATTAAACTCAACGAGGCTGTCACCAACCCACTTGGTCTTCAAAACGGAACGTGAAAGTTTTCCTTCATTCTGCTCTTCAGTGATTTGGTGCTTGTTATGCATACCTTTTAGCTTACGAAATAATGCTTCTAATGTTGACCCATCAGCTATCCAAATTCGTTCAAAGCTACCAAGTGCAAACTTAGCACTATCTGGTAAGCTAAAAATTTTTTAATTTGCGTCCTCCAAAAAATAAATCTCTTGTGGGGTGGGCCGAAAAGCCCGCTCTAGTTGTGCAAATTAAATGCGCGACAGGTTAGTGGTCAATTTTTCATTTTGAGCAACGGGCGCAGCGGAATAACTGCCTTCTCTAAAAGACGCGCAAGGGACATGACAGTCTTTCTCAGGACTTACGCAAAAATAACGTAATTTCGTCATTACGAGCGATAGCGAAGTAATCCCCCCTGACGCTGGGATTGCTTCCTTACACCTGTTTCGGTCGCAATGATAATATCGGCGTTGCGTAAGTCCTATTTCTGTTTAGCGCCACAATCTCTTTATACGACCATGGAACGGGCGTGGCAAAGTAAATGCCTTTATAATTAGATTTCGGTTTAAAACCTTGAGCTTGGTTTTCGACAAACTCTAAAAATCTTGTTTGATTCAGCAGCAATAGCAATGTGCCAAAATCTGTCTTTTGGTACTTTCATATGTTTTTTCTACCTCAAAGTATAGATCCGCAGTGTAAACTTGAGTTAAGAAATTGGAGGAATCATTTATCAAGTCAGACTACCAATGCTCTCCCAAAATAAACCAAATCCAAGCGATTCACCGCAAGTATCGTGTCAAACCATTCTGCCCACAGCCCCATTACCGTCAGCTATTAGTCAAAATATCGAAACTATCATCGCCTTACATAGGCGGTACGAGAAGGATGTACCTCGCCACCAGCGGGTTGTAGAAGCGGCAAGCGCCTTTTTTGGTCGTCCGGCATTCCTTTACAGTATCCTAATAGGAATGACACTGTGGGTAATACCTAATATTTTACCACGACGTTTAGGCTTATCAAGATTTGACCCCCCGCCATTTTCTTGGCTCCAATTTTCACTAACTACTGGTTCACTGTTAGTCACAACAGGGGTGCTGATTAAACAAGAGCGACAAGAAAAATTAGCAGAGCAAAGGGCGCAACTTAGTCTTCAACTCAACCTACTTTCTGAGCAGAAAATCGCTAAACTTATCGGTTTAGTTGAAGAATTACGCCAGGATATTCCTAATGTCAAAAATCGCTCTGACCCGGAGGCTGAAATGATGAAGTCTCCTACTGATCCGCATGCAATTATAAATGTATTAGAAGAAACCTTAGCATCAGAGTTAGCAAATTTCTCTCAGCAAAAAACACCAACTCAGGAGTGACAAAGCAAGCGTAGTATTAGAACAAGTATAAAATAAGCAACTTCTTGAACGCACCTGCTGCTCATTCTAATTAACCAACTTCTCATCTAAACAAGGAATTCCCCACTGCCCAAACTTTACTACTCAGTTTCTTGATCACAGTCAGCAACGCTGAATAATGTTACAAGCACTCGTGCAAGTACTCTAAACCTAAGTTTTCTCTAATAACTGGAGCAATTTTAAGCTTTTTGAGCCGTCTTAGGCAAGATGCAGACCTCTGAGTAAATTGCCTTCTCTTAGCAAAAACGCCCAAGGGACGGCACGCAAGAGTGGGTGATCACCTAATGTAACCATTTTTTGGAATTTGGGGTGCTAAAGAAATTCAAAAAACTTATTGATAAATAATTTTAATAAGTTTTATTTAGTTTCAATTTTTACAACTGCTGACATTCCCGGATTAAATCGGGATTCGTAACCTTGAATACTTGACTCATTAAACACAATCTTGACGGGAATTTGATGTAATGAATTACTAGAAGCTGAATTACTCGTAAGATTATCTTGTGGCATAAAAGCGATACTATCTACCTTGCCTTGAAACTGCCGATTAGCAAAGGCTGAGACTGTAATTTTCACCTTTTGGCCTGGCTGTATCTTTTCTAACTGCTTTTCTGGGAAATAGGCAATAATCCAAGGACGTGGCTGCATTATTGATAAGAGAGTTTGCCCTGGAATCACCTGCTGTCCTACTTGGACATTTTTATTGCCAACTAGTCCACCAACCACAGTGGCAATGTTAGTGTATTCCAATTCCAGTTCCGCTTTTTTTACCTCTACCTGCTTTTGAGTAAAATTAGCCAACGCTATCTTATATTGTTGCTCATTTAGCTTCTTTTGCTGATTTAGGACTTGTGCTTGTAAAGTTCTTTTTTTAATCAAAGCTTTTTGTTCTATTTGAGCATTTTTGTTTTTGGGAACTGGCTGGGGTTCTGGAGTATCAATAACAATTTTGATAATTTTTTCTCGTGCCAATGCTGCTTGCTGTTTAGCTAATTCTAGAGATGTTTTTGCCTGTGCCAGAGATAATTGATAGTTACTTTTGTCAAGTTTAACTAATATCATGCCCGGAGATACCATTTGATTATCATTAAATGTAATTTCAGTGACTATTCCTGATACACGAGTAGTCACAGGGTTAATCTCTGCGGTGAGATGAGCATTATCAGTTTGTAGATATTTTTGTGTGTATTGCCATTGACGGTAAGCATAATTTCCTAAATAAATTGCAACAATACTCAACAATACTCCCGATCCTGTAAGCAATAGCAGATACCGAACCCAAGAAGGTGATAATTTTTTGTTGAGAGGATTGTTCAATTCAGTAGAAGTGTTAGTTGGCTCCTGTTGCGACAACACGGGAGTTTTTTGTTCTGATAATTTTGTAAATTTTTGGGACTGTTGTAAAAAATTCAAGCGTTTCATCAGTGTTTTTCATGTAAAGAAAAATCTCTGTATAAAGATTGGCACTACTTAACTAGTCCACTTATAGAATACGGTAAATATCACTTAAGTGCATAGTTCTCTCAAAATAGCTTCATAAGTCACTATATCTGAAATCTACAGGGAGTTTTGCAGATGGGGATTGGGACCCCAGCTGAAGATAAGCCACCAAAAAGTGGTGCTTTTGTTCTGGCGGTAAGTATAACACCAAAGTTTCAGCATGTATTTAAGAGGATTACGGGAGAAAGCGATGCCTGCGGTGGTCACTGAGCTTTGTTGTACCCCTACGGAGAAGCAAGCTACGCGCAGCGTCTCGTAGAGAAGTGCGGGCTACACCTACGTAAAAAACCTCGCTCAGATTGCTGATAATAGCGTAGATGGCTCCTACCTTCATGAGCCGACTGTTTTTTGATAAACCAAACACATAATCTACTTTTGATTGAGACTTAATATTATGTCCGTTTAATTTGGCGTTAATAAAAAGGGTAACCAGGATGCTGTTTGAAAACTGCTTGCACAACTCCTGCCTACTTGCTTTGAAAACAAGACAAAAGCGTTTGTGTAAAGAAAATAGATTATGCGCGATCGCTTCCATAACTAAACTTTTTACCTCATCCACTCTACCTCAATCGGGCGCAGACGCAATTAGAGCGGTGAGAGTTGTCACTGTAGGGGAGGATTAAGAAACTTATCAATATATACTGGTAGCATATTATCTGCTGTCTCAGTGACTATTCATCAAATCAATCTTTTGCATTACGATCACCATACAGCCAATGTTCATACTAGCTAAAATAAAGCTAAGAGTTGGCAATAAAAATTAATAAACATTAAAAATGCTTGAGAAAGAAGTTAATGTCAGAGATAGTTTTCAAGAAAAAAAGCCTGCGGGCGGCAGTGATCCGAATCGTTTTGATTGTAAAGAGACGTGGTATCCCATCCATTACCTAGAGGACTTAGACAAATCAAAACCAACCCCTTTTACAGTGTTGGGAAGAGATATTGTAATTTGGTGGGATAGACTTGCCCAATCTTGGAGAAGTTTTGAAGACCAGTGTCCTCATCGTTTAGCACCGTTGTCCGAAGGCAGAATTAGTGATGAAGGGCTGTTGGAATGTCCCTATCACGGTTGGGCTTTTTCTGGAGATGGAAATTGTCAAAGGATTCCTCAGCAAGTCAAAGGTGGAACAGCAGAGACTTCTAAACGAGCTTGTGTGGTATCATTACCGACTATTGAAAAGCAAGGACTGCTATTTGTATACGTTGGTGAATATGAAAATGCTGCAAAAACCGAAGTTCCAATTATTCAGCCATTAGAAGAATCTCCTGAAGGATGGGTTGTAATTAATACATTTAGAGATGTGCCTTATGATGCATTAACACTTTTAGAAAATATACTAGATCCTAGCCACATATCCTTTACACACCATAAAACGGTAGGAAATAGGGCAAATGCAGCACCTTTGGAACTTGAAGTCATTGAATCTGGCAAACATGGATTCAAAGGGATTTGGAAACAAGGTTTGAAACCAGGGCAATCAGGAGAGTTATCTACAACCTTCGTTGCTCCAAGTTTAATGTGGCATGACATCAACTCCCAGCGCGGCAGAATTCTAACCGTTGTTTATGCTACACCCATACGTAAAGGAGAATGTCGTGTATTTGCACGTTTTCCTTTTAAGTTTCCTGATAAACTTCCAGGTTGGTTTATTAAGCTGAGACCGCGTTGGTATTATCACATTGGACAAAATGGTGTTTTAGAAGATGATCAAATTTTTCTCCACTATCAAGAAAGGTATCTTGAAGCCAAAGGAGGTAGCCTTAACTTTACTAAAGCCTTTTACCTTCCAACCAAAGCAGATAGTTTTGTATTTGAGTTCCGTCAGTGGGTAAACCAATATAACGCTGAACCATTTGCCAAAGAGACTTTTTCTCCCCCATTGGCAAAGTCCGTGCTGTTGGAGAGGTATCATTCTCATACAGAAAAATGTGCCAGTTGTAGCTCGGCGCTTTCTATTATTGAGCAATTGAAATTCGGAAGTGGAGTTGCAGCAGTACTTACTTTGGCTTCCACTCCAATACTTTTTTCATTTTTTCACACAACATCAGTTGTAGCAGTTGTGATTGAAACTGTAACTCCCTTAATCTTTGGAGCAGCATGGATCGGACTGAGTAAGTTGGTTATTCAGTTTTATGATGGACAAGCCGTACCTCCACGAAACCGACGCGAGAAAAATTGAAACCTAACTTCGGTCTATTAAATGTGAGAAGACTGTACTAAGTAAGTCGGTGAAAAAAATTCAATGTATATGAAGAAATATAAAGTTGAAGTAGGGTGTGTTACGCCGTAGGCTAACGCACTTTGAATTGTTGGAACGATTTAAATTTCTTAACATAGCTTGAAATATTAGCACCGACTTACTTACCTCACGAACAACAAATTAATATAAGATTGCTTTTGCGGTAATGATGGCATTTTCCGCACTCTCCACAATATGAACATTTTCTGGCGACAGCTTTTTGAAGAAAAGTTTGCTTTCTTCATCCTTAGTCAACAAAATTACATGCTTATTTCCTTTCAAAGCTAGGGCAATTTCTGAAGCAGTTCCTGCACCCATACCACAGGCAATTACTACATCACTAGTGAGAACATTAATATTATTTCTAGCATTCCCCATATCTGTCAAAATAGCAATATCCACCCAAGAGGAAATACCATCTTGATTATCACTAGGAAGAATACCAATAGTTAAACCCTGAGCAGATTTTGCACCTTTACTTACGGCATCCATTACACCTACATTTCTACCACCAGTCAGTAAAACCCATCCTTGTTTGGCAATGAGTTGACCTAGTGCATAAGCATTTTGTAAATCATTTGCTGTCGCATTTTCTCCCCTACCCATAACCCCAATAATAATTCTTCTCATAAAATTTCAAATGCCTGCTTTGGTGAGCGTATAGTCAATGAGTCCCTGTGAAGGTTTATACGCCAGAACAGAAGGCAGTATAGTGTTCCTTAACGAACAATTTTTAAGGTATCGTAAAGTAGCTTGTAGCGATTAAACCCTGCTTCATACAAAGGATTTGCCTGCGGCTGTACCACATCACTATCCTGCGGTACTATCTTGAATACAGTTTCTAAATTAGGGTAAGCACCAACACCCACCATTGCCAAAAGAGCTGCTCCGTAAGCCGCTCCTTCTTCGGCTTTGGGAGCAATCAGTTCTGTTTGCAAAACATCTGCTAAAATTCGTAACCAAATGTTAGAGCGTGCCCCTCCACCCGTTGCCAAGAGTTGATGAACAGGAGCAAGCACGCTGATGACTGAGAATGCTGACTGCAAGCTGAATGCAACCCCCTCTAAAACGGCACGAATTATATCTGCCTGCGTATGAGCTAATGACAAATTCACTAAAGCACCCCGAGTATGTGGATCAAGATGAGGACTGCGTTCTCCTGAAAGGTGAGGCAGAAATAGAAGACCACGGGCACCAGGCTGCGATCGCTCTGCCATATCCATGAGATCGGTGTAAGATATATGCGGTGCAAATGTATCTCGATACCAGCGCAGAGAACCACCGGCAGCCAGTGTTACTCCCAAGAAATGATAGCCACCATCTACATGGCAGAACAAATGCACCCGGCCTTCTGGATCGGGAATTGGGCGATCGCACGCTACAAAGATAACTCCTGATGTACCAATACTTAAACTACCCCGGTTCAGGTTGCTTGATGAGATGCCCAAACTGATCGCTGCTGCTGCATTATCACCTCCGCCTGCGACCACAGGTAATCCCACAGGTAATCCCACGCGGGCGGCTATTTCTGATTTTAGCCGTCCCGCGATCGCGGTAGATTCGATGACTGGGGGGAATAACGCTGGATTGATATCGAGAGCATGGAGAATATCTGTATCCCATTGCCGATTCGCCAGATTCAGACAGCCAACACCAGACGCATCAGATGGTTCTGTGACTACTTCGCCAGTTAGCACAAATCCCAGATAATCTTTTGGTAAAAGAATTTGCCACAACCGAGCATAGGCTTGTGGTTCTTCAGTCCGCAACCATAGGAGCTTCGGCAGTTGAAACCCTGTAATTGCCGGATTTCCAGTCCGCTGGATCAACTCCTGACGGGAAATCGTGGCTTCAATCTCAACAACAGCTTTACCTGTGCGCTGGTCATTCCATAAAATTGCCGGTCTGATCGCTTTGCCTTGGGCGTCGAGAGGAACCATGCCATGCATTTGTCCAGATAAACCGAGGGCAATTGCTCGGTATCCGTCTAGCTGTTGAGTAACATCGAACAGAGCATCCAAACTTGCTTCGACCCAATCCGATGAGTTCTGTTCCGTCCAACCGGGTTGTGGAGTTAACAGGGGATAGCTTCTGGTTGTTTGAGCGATAATTTGCCCTTGCAGATTAACTGCGATCGCCCGCACTCCTCCTGTACCTAAGTCTAAACCTACTACGATGTCAGTCAATTGTCCCTCCTAAATTATCAATACCTATTGGACTTACGCAAAAACTCTCTAAAACCCTGTTTCCTTGTGTCCTTTATGTCCTTTGTGATTCGTTTTTTATAATTTTGTGTAAATCCTGAAACCTTTAAATAACTATACTTTTGCGACAACATTCCCCATACTTGGGTTCAGCGATCACAAACCAGGTGTAGGTGTTTAGGTTACATTCAGCAGCAGAGGGCTTGGTGGTCGAACTGAAGCGTTCGATACCTGCGTACAGAGGACAAGAGACATGCTTTGCATAAATTTGTGCTTTTGTCAATGCATAAATCCTATTCCTGTTGCGTTGGTCGGATCAAAATTTCATTCACGTTGACGTGAGGCGGTTGGGTAACGGCATAGGCGATCGCCCGTGCAATATCTTCTGGTTGCAGGGGAGTGACGACGCCTTTCAACAGGGCTTCGAGCGCCTGTTTCGCTGCCGGATCGGTGAGGTTGTTGTTAATTTCGGTGGCAACCATACCGGGTTCAATAATGGTGACGCGAATATTGTGTTTGTGAACTTCCTGCCGCAGAGCTTCTGAAATCGCATTCACGCCATATTTGCTGGCACTGTACACACTAATGCCCGCCTGTGTAATCCTTCCAGCAAGGGAGGAAAGATTGACCACATGCCCAACGCCCTGTGCTTTGAAGATGGGCAAAACAGCATGAGTCGCATACAGCAATCCCAAAACGTTCAGGTCGAACAGTTGCCGCCACTCTGCTGGATTGCCATCCTCAATCGTTCCCAATGCTGCAATGCCCGCATTATTCACAAGAATATCGATTCGTCCCAAAGTTTTGTTGACATGATGCACCAGTGAGTTCACTTGAGTTTCATCGCTAGCATCCGTGACAATCGGTAAAGCCTTTCCCCCAACCGCTTCAATTTTTTGTGCAACTTCGTTCAATCGCTCGATTCGACGAGCCGCGATCGCCACGTGTGCGCCTTCTTCCGCAAGAGCGATCGCCGTCGCCGCCCCAATTCCTGAAGATGCACCTGTAATAATTGCTACCTTTGCGTCTAATTTGCCTACCATCATTTGCTCCTGATAATTTTCTGATACTTAATGATTGAACTCACTCTCTAGTAACTGTAGCCCATCACTATCAGTTTCAACCGAGTACCACTGACCGCACTTTTTTTCAGTGGCTTTCTGATGGTTCGATACCTGCGTACAGAGGATAAGAGACATACTTTGGATAAAGGCGTTGCTGAAAGTGTAATGATTTACAGCTATTTTCAGGTAAATAGACCACGCGGTAGGGGCACAGCATTGCTGTGCCCCTACGATAGATGTGGTTCAAATACATGAAAACTGCTGTAAGCAAAGAGAGGAACTGTGCGAAATCTCAAATAGTAAAGCAACAAGCGGAGTGAACATTTAAGCATCTCTAGAGATTTGGAGTAGCACAAGGTCTTGCGGTGTAGTCTTGCCATGTCGTAGACGGGTGTTCTCTCCTTCTCCCAAAGGGAGACGCTGCGCGAACAACTCGCGTCATATAGGTCTTACTAATAATCTAGTCGCCTGACTCTATAAACATGGGATAGACTTTCCATCCATCAGTGATATAGAAGAAACAGTGCCAACACTTAACGATCAACCATAAAGGCGCAAAGGTTAAGGATCTTGGCTCAATGCCTACAATTGTCACACCATAAGGGGAACAATTCAGCCCAGCTTTCACCCAACTTAATTGTCTAATTCACGTCCGGCCAATACACTGAGATAGGCGCAAAACATATCAGCTATGGCATCGGCGTAGGCTTCGATCTCTGCGGGGGTTCGAGGAGTTTCCGAAAAATGCTTTCCCACCTTGCTTAGCGTCGTTGTGATCAGGTCGCCGGCCAGTGCACGAGTCGCTTCTGAGGTCTGGGGCAGCGCCTCCTGCATGAAGATTTGGACAATGCGGGTTCCTGACGCCCTTACCTCTTGCGCTTCGGGGGCATCACGATAAAGAGGGGCGGCATCATTGAGCGCCCCACGGATCTCGGCCTCATCACATTCCGAGCGGATGAAGGCATGGACTAAGGTGCGTAGTCTTTCAAGCGGCGGTCTTTGGACATCCTCAAGAATGCCACGTAGCAACTCGGTCGTCTGCCGCCATTCATCGCTCTGGAGCCGGAAGAGGATCGCCACCTTATTCGGAAAATACTGATACAGCGATCCGACACTGACTCCGGCCCTCTCGGCCACCCGCGCCGTGGTGAAGCGGTGTGCACCTTCCTTTGCCAAAACCTGAACCGCCGCCTCTAGAATGATGGCGACAAGCTCATTCGAGCGGGCCTGCTGGGGCTGTTTTCGTAAGGAAATTAGGGCGTTTCGGCGTTCAGGCATGGGACTGTGGTAAATGCGAATTGCATAACCTGAATAATTAGTCGTATTATAGCACCAGGACGCAATTAACTCAAAGGAGGCCGGCATGACTACCCTGACCACTAGCCCACTAGCACCCCTGTTGGCTCGCTTGTTTGACGAGGATGCGGTGTCATTACCAAAGACGAGCTTTGCCGTCGCCCACCTCTTTGCCGAAGAGCGGGCACGACTAATGTGCAGTAAGACCGATTACCTCGACTTCTATGAGCGCCTGAAGGAGTTTCCGCTGGCTGTCTCACGAGAAACCGGCACGCTGCTCTACATGCTGGCGCGAGGCAGAAGAGCACGAACGATCATCGAGTTCGGAACCTCGTTCAGCATCTCGACCCTGCACCTCACCGCGCACGGGACACGTTCCCAGAAACGCGACTAGTGAATACGACAAATTCGTCATATTTTTTGAACGAAGTAAATGGCGTACCAGCCTCAATTAGGTTGAGTTCGTCCAGAAATTTAGCTGCTAATTAAGAGGTAACAAACATGTCTGAAACGAATACTGCCGACAGGACACTAACGGTGTTCATGTTGGTCAAGACAACCCCGGAGTGGCTTGGTATTCCTGTTGAGGAGCGGATTAAGATTGCTCGTCACACCCTGCAGCCCCTTTTTGACGAATTCCACAACAGGCTTCGTCTGAAGTGGTATGACGTCGAATTCTACACTGCACGGATCACAGACGTCTGGATGATAGAGGCAGAGGATCATCAGAGCTACCAGTTGTTCTGCGAGAAGCTCCGCGAGACGCCGTTCTGGGATCGCTACTTCCGAGTCGAGGAGATCCTTCCTGGTGAGGAGAACGCCTGGGCGAAGAACTACGAGATTGATCCGCTTCGATCTTGATTCCCTGCAGTCACTGCAAAGCAGGCAGACTTGAGACGCAGCAATGTAACTCGCGGGTAAAAGCGTGTGGAGACCGCCACGCGATATCGACGCTGCCGTTGCCGTTCTGTACGAAGCGATCGCACTCCCTTCGCGGTTAGTGCGGTCTACGTTACCGGGCTATGCTGCCTATGCCAGCAGCAAGGGCGCGATCAAAGCCTTAACTCGATACATGGCAAAAGAGTTGGGACAAAGACAAATTACGGTGAATGCGGTTGCACCGGGCCCGATCAAAACTGACTTTGCAGGTGGATCAGTACGGGACAATCCAGAAATTAATAAAATGCTGGCTTCCCAAACTGCGCTAGGTCGCGTGGGTTTGCCCGATGATGTTGGCGGTGCGATCGCGTTATTGCTGTCTCAAGAGAACCGATGGATCAATGGAGAAAGAATCGAAATCTCTGGCGGTCAATCTCTATAGTTCTAGCTTACCAGTCACAGCTGACCCAATGTTGTTCGACCAACTCAACCGATTGGTGAGCATCGACCAGTTTCAAGTTCACATCGCACAGACGTTTCTGCTCGAAGAAGCTGCGCCAGCGCAGCCAGCGATGAAGAAGCATTATCTGGGCAAAATCGTGTTGCGCGTCAGCGGCGAATAAGAGCCAATTGAAAGAATGTCGCCATCAATCACCAACCTCTGCTCAGTGGTCTCAATCATGTGAGTAAGGCATTGCTGGTTTGCTCACGTCCCAATCAGGCGGGTCGCGAAATCGCTCCACCAAAAAATCGACAGTTAGGGACTTCCAAGAAATAAATTACTCAGCAAAAATCATAAGTTCACATTTAAAAGATAATAATAATCATTCTGAAACGAAGAGAGGTGGTTGCCATCGGCAACCACCTCTCTTTGCTTAAATCATTACACTTTCAGCAACGCCTGGATAAACTTTTGCTTTTATAGCCCTACGCAAATACGTTAGGACATTGTTTGAATGCGGCATCGACACAATCACGAAAGCGATTAAATTCATGCCAACGTTGCCGCATC
>NZ_JBALDG010000043.1:0-1239 GCF_036917195.1 Nostoc sp. | reverse complement strand
ATGCGGCAACGTTGGCATGAATTTAATCGCTTTCGTGATTGTGTCGATGCCGCATTCAAACAATGTCCTAACGTATTTGCGTAGGGCTATATCTTTGTATTCCGATCAATTTGCCACGTTAAGACGGGTGAAACAAAGTAACGCTGCCTATCCAAAAAATCAACGAAACTTCCTGAAGTTTCCGCAGCAGCATTCAGGCGATATAGCAGTGTTTTATCGGAAGTTAAGGGGCCGGAAAAGTCTAAAGAACTCCGATAAAAATCAAAACTGCCAACTGAAGCTTCCACTGAGTAATAAGGCGAACTTAAAGGCTGTTTAGTGACTAAATTGACAGTGCCTCCGAGAGAACCTTGACCGTACAGAACAGAAGCAGGCCCTTTGAGAACTTCAATACGCTCCAAGTTTGCAGTCTCAGAAGGAATACGGCTACTTGTTCTTTCTCTAAGACCATTCCTCAAAATAGCATCACTATTAGGGGTAAAGCCTCGGATTATAGGTACATCGAATACATTACGGGTCGTACTAGCCGGTTCTTGGATGCCGCTAACGTTTCTTAACGCATCACTGATGCGGGTTATCCGTTGGTCTTCTATCAACTGTCGAGGAATAACTTGAATTGACTGCGGAATATCGCGCAGAGGAGTGTCAGTCTTGGTAGCAGTTGAGGAATCTTCTACACGATATCCATCTTGCTCACCCGTCACTACCAATTCAATCGGTTCATCTGTCTGAGAAGATGGTTGAGTTGGTTGTGTCTCACTTATTGGCTGATTTGGTTCAGGTGTTGGTTGCGTTTGTGATTGTGCTGGTGGTTGGCTAGAAGCAGCCGCACTCGCAACGCTAAAAATCAACCCCTCATTCGGACTGTCAAACAATTCAACAGTTGGGACACCCGCCTCACCTGTCACTGTAACCCGGATAGTGTTAGCATCAAAATTCGTTACTGTTATCCCAGTAATACCTGCAATTGGTTTGTCTGAGCGGAATGTAAATATCTCGCCACTGGGTAAACGTAGTTGCGCGTTAGGAATATCAACAATAAAGCTATTAGCTGCACTACGATTTGTGATTTGCAAGTGTTCCCCAAAGGAAGTCTGTAAAATTACCTCCACACCTTTATCTGTGGGATTGGCTTTAACTGCTGTTAGGACTTACGCAACTGTCACAGGCGATCGGCACTTCTGAGCTATACCAAAGACATAGCGATGGCAGGATGTTTCAGTTGTTGAATTAAATAGT
>NZ_JBALDG010000042.1:0-16660 GCF_036917195.1 Nostoc sp. | reverse complement strand
TTTCTGCATCGGTCTTGCAAATGTATAGCCAAGTTACTTCTGGTTATACGCCTAATTGGAAGATTGATTCGGGATGATTCGGGGCTGAAAGCGATGACGAAGCGTTGCTGCAAAGCAAATCGCATCGCACAAACCTGATAGAGGGGAGACGTTGAGAAGTTTCCGGATAACTTGAACCGACCTTGCCTCGGCAGTAGAGTGCCCTTATCTGTGAACTGACAGGTTTATGGAGTCCAAGGATATATAAAACCCATTTGGGATCTATCTAACCAGTCGCTAGTCTTTTAAGCATGAGGCGAACAAAACAAAGATTAAGCTTGGTGGTTGCATGAGCAAGAGTTCTCTCAAAATTCTTGACTAAACTTTTACATCGTTCCATCCTAGAGTTGGTTCTTTCTATCACCCATCTGGCTCTGACTGGGACAAAGCCCGTTTTTCCTTCCTTATTCTTCTGCGTTTTTGATGGTTTGGGTGACAACTGCGTGGAACCCTGCTTCAGCTAATGCTGATAACTGATGCCGCCAGGAGTACCAACATTCTGGGAAGCCGTGACACAAGATGACCAATGGACCTTGCCCCTGTTCGGCAATATGCATCTTGATGCCGTTGGTTTCGATGAAACGGTGAGTTACTAAAGTCATGTTTCCTCAATTCCTTTTTTGGGTTGAAGCAGCTCTTTTCACGTTGGCAAATGAATTACAAAGTTAAAAAGCCAGATGCTGCCCTCACTGAAAACTAATTAATGGGACTTATCATCAAGAAAGTGAAAAGTTATCAACGGTATCTTCTCTACCTCTTTCCAACATCGTCATCATTATCTAGCACAAGGGGGTCAGGGTGGAATGCTTTTGCGCCTGTTGCGGCTGATCAAATGATTAAGGATTACTCTTACCCTTATTTCTATCTAGCTTCTCTTGAATAGCTTCTCTGCAAAACTCAGGAGGGTTCTCTTGTTGCTGTACCTCTTCCTTCATTTCCTTAGTCATACGTATATTCATTTTCTCAGTCAATGGTTTGTCTCTAGTTGACCTAATTGGCTCAAAATTCTGTGGATTACCTTTAGGATTGGGCATTGTTGAGAGATATAAATATAGCTTGATTCTTTTGGAAGCAAAGGAATAGAGTTTTTTATCGGTGGTGTTTTCATCCTGACAAATGGTTCACCACCGATACCACTTTTGAGAAATGGTAATTCCATGTTTACACGATCGCAACTTGAAATCAAAACTGTTCCAGAGTTACGTGACTTATGCCGTCGATACGGTATCAAGCCAACAGGAAACCCCGGATATAAAGTTTCCTACATCACATCTTTGCTGGTATTCCCCCAAATAGCATTACAGCAGCTAAGACAAGGAAAAGGCTTAAAATCTCCCGGTTTGAGCGTTATCCAGTTTTTTGAGGGAGTGATAGATGAGATGAACTCACCCACTGATGAGCAAGCAGCATTAATCAAAATCACAATGGAAGGTAAAAGAATGAATTACCCAGATAGGTATGACCAAGAGAACCTGCTGAACTTACACAAAGCTAAAATTCACTTGGAAATGGCTATTGGATTACTCAGCCAGTAAAGCTAATTTTTAATCACTAACTCTTGACTCCCTTCATTCCAGAGGGGAGTTTTTTATGTATTATGGTTATTTTTGATAGTTCACTTCCATTAACTTTCCCATAATTGCGATCGCCTGGGTTGGGTGCTTGGTGCGATCGTAAATCCACAGTCTCCAAACGTCGAAAATCCGTAGTGTGACACTTGAGAATGTAGAAACTAGAATATTTCATACAAAAACTCTGTTCACGAGTATCAAAGACTCGTTAACGGAGTTCAAAGACTCATTCACGAATATCAAAGACTCGTCGGCGAGTATCAAAGACTTGTTAACGGAGTTCAAAGACTCATTCACGAGTATCAAAGACTCGTCAGCCAGTATAAAAGACTCATTCACGAGTATCAAAGACTCGTCAGCGAGTATCAAAGACTCGTTAACGGAGTTCAAAGACTCATTCACGAGTATCAAAGACTCGTCAGCGAGTATAAAAGACTCATTCACGAGTCTTATTAATTACTGATTGTAAATATTCTCCGCATCCTTGTGTCCCCACCTCTGGTGCAATACGCTTAGAATAAACCTTTTTTCTTTCCCTTTCCTCCCCTGCTCCTCTGCTCCCCTGCTCTCCCTCCCTGAGGAATAAAGCCATGACTCAAGCTTTACGCAAACTAGTTACATTCGATGAATTTGTTGCTCAATATCCAGACAACCCACAACGACGTTATGAACTGCATGATGGAGTAATTGTTGAGATGGCACAACCAACAGGCGACCATGAAGAGGTCGTTGGATTTGTAGTCAGAAAACTTAGTGTCGAATTAGACCGCTTAAATCTTCCTTATCTCATCCCAAAAACAGTATTCGTCAAACCACTTGAAAACGAATCAGCTTATTCACCAGATGTCCTGATACTAAATCAGCCCAATTTAGGAAACGAACTTCTGTGGAAAAAAGCATCTACTGTAAGCCTTGCTGCATCTATTCCTTTAGTAGTAGAAGTAGTGAGTACCAATTGGCGTGATGATTACCACAAAAAATACGCTGACTATGAGGAAATGGGAATTCTTGAATACTGGATTGTGGACTATGCTGCATTGGGTGGTAGGGAATTTATTGGTAAGCCAAAACAGCCTACTATCTTGGTTTGCTGTTTGGAAGAAGGTGAGTATCTAATTAAGAAATTTCGAGGTAATGACCGTATTCAATCACCAACTTTCCCAGAATTGAATTTAACCGCAGAACAAATTTTTCGCGCTGGTGTGGTCAGCTAAATCCACGGTGTATATTAAAATTACATTAGAATTCAGGAGTTAGAAAACAATACAATTCAGTTAAGCATTTCTTCCTTCTGTTCCTTTGCGTTCTTCTCTACGAGACGCTACGCGAATGCGCCCTTCTCTGCGAGACGCTGCGCGATGGCGGTTCGTTAAAAAAATTGAATTTGATAAAGAGTTAAGCCTTAACCCAAGCGTATTGAGTTAGAAAGGAACCCACGCGCAACTGTTCACGCCGGCCTACTTAAAATTATGTCTAATAAAGCAATTATTCAATCTAAATTATTGAAATCCAAAGCTAATAATGAGCAAAAACTTAACCAAATTCTCACTATACAGGAATTAAGTCTTCTAAATGATCGCTCCAACAGCAAAGCACTAGTTCAACTGGCTTTTCATCTCACTGTTATGGGTTGTAGTGGCTACCTGTGGGCAACAAACTTCGGCAATTGGTCGGTGGCTATACCAGCACTGGTAATCTACGGCTTCAGTCTGGCTTCGATGTTTGCACCGATGCATGAATGTGTTCACAGAACAGCTTTTGCTAACAATCGTTTCAATGATGCTGTGGCTTGGTTTTCCGGCTTGCTCTCATTTTACAACAGCGCGTTTTTTCGTCGTTATCATAAGTGGCATCATCGCTATACTCGCGTTCCTGACAAAGATACGGAATTGACCGATCCCAAACCGAGCAACCGGGGTAAATACTTGTTGATAATTAGCGGTTTACCGTGGTGGTGGGGTAAAATATGTGGGCATTTTCAGGTTGCAACTGCTCAATTTGACGATTTTCCATTTGTACCAGAAGCAGCACGAGCCGAAGTTATTCGCTCCACACGTTGGCAATTAGGTATTTATGCAGGTGCGATCGCTATCTCAATTGCAGTTGGTCAGCCTTGGTTTTTCCTCTATTGGCTGTTACCACTCCTTGTAGGTCAACCGATTCTGCGGTTTATTCTGTTAGCAGAACATACAGGTTGCACTCTTGACGCAAATCTGCTAACGAATACACGCACAACGCTGACCCTCTGGCCGGCGCGATTTTTCATGTGGAATATGTCATTTCATGCAGAGCATCATTTGTACGCATCAATTCCGTTCCACGCCCTACCAAAAGCACATCAGCAGTTGAGCAAACACTTTACCCACATTGAACCTGGCTATCTGAAAGTCAACTGGGATATTGTGGCTAAATAGGGATAGTTGGTAGGATGACAATAAGTCTATTTGATTTTTGTTTGCTCTAGACTCGACCTTAATGCACCTTTATCAGATGATCATGAAGAATGATTAAGAAAAACGAGTATAGACAAACGTGATAAAAATGCTATCTGAAAACTTGATTGGAATTGAAGCAAGATTACAAATTAATTGGGTTTGGCTAAATGCCAGCTTAGAGTTTGCTACTTGGGGACTTTTTTCACTTTTACTCGCTGAGGTCTTGAGAGACAGTTACCATGCTTTGTGTCACCAAGTCAATTGGCTTGCTAAATGGCACAACAAGCACCACATGGCCTATCGCCGGGATTTATCGATAGTTTCCCCGAAAGTTTATCAAGAATCTCAGCTCTATCACGACATTTTAGAGTCGAGTCTACTGCTGCTGGTATTGGTGGTCATTGCCTTAATTGTCCAGCAAATGGGGTTATGGGTGGGAGTAGCTTATGCTTGCACCTTTTTATATGGCGCGTCCTTGCGATATTTCCAGGGAAAAATTGATACAGACTACAACCACTTACCCGGCCCTTTAGAGACAATTCCATCGATTTGGTGGGTGAATCGCTCTTACCATTGGCGGCATCATTTTGATAATGTCAACGCTTACTACAGTGGTGTCTTTCCCCTAGTGGATAAAATTCTTGGTACAGGACTGTCTCTCAAGGGGAAAACCATCGCTTTAACCGGAGCATCAGGAGCATTGGGGCAAGCATTAACGGCTGAACTTGTAAAGAATAATGCTAAAGTCGTGGCATTAACCACCAATCCAGAAAAATTAGTAGAGCAAGTTGGGGTGAAAGTGGTTCCCTGGCAGTTAGGTAACGAAGCTGAACTGAGGGATAGTTTAGAGAAAGTAGATATTTTAATTATCAACCACGGAATCAATGTCTACGCCAGCCGCACACCAGAGGCTATCAACTCCTCCTATGAAGTGAATACCTTTTCAGCATTGCGGTTGATGGATGTATTTTTGACAACTGTGACAGGCCCACAAGCAAAAGCAACGAAGGAAATCTGGGTAAACACTTCTGAAGCTGAGGTTTCTCCAGCGCTGAGTCCGCTTTATGAACTCAGCAAGCGATCGCTAGGAGATATTGTTACCCTCAAGCGTTTGGACGGGGATTGTGTAATTCGCAAGTTAATTCTTGGCCCATTTAAGAGTCAACTGAATCCTTATGGAGTGATGTCTGCACAGCAAGTTGCTCGTGCTATCTTATTTTTGGCTCGGCGAGACTTCCGAAATATTATTGTGACAATAAATCCTCTCACCTATCTGCTGTTTCCCTTAAAGGAAACTAGTACATGGCTATACTATCGAGTCTTCAGCCGGACAGCGAAGAGTTAATAACTTCCTGGTGATAACCCTGTTCCTACTTCAAATAGTTTAGGATCTTAGACTTGAGAATCTAGAACTTTCGTAAGGTGCGTTAACGACAATAACGCACCTACTCAACTACACTTAATTAAGTAACTGCAAATTCAGTATACTGTCTAATATCGGCTGGTTGAAAGGCGAGAACAATTTGATTTTTAGGAATACTAGCGTTAACAAGTTCGTTATATACCGTATTCTATACCGTCTCTTTGAATCCAGATTTTGTCGTTGATAATGTCAATATGGATCGTTGGCGATCTTGGTGCCTAATTCGCCGCTGATGCCAGCAATCAGCACTGTTGGGTTTGCCATATTTTTTAGCTCCGTTAATAACAAATGAGGGGTGTTTGGTTCAGATAGCGATCGCTGGTGAGTTGCTGTAGGACAAAGTCCGCCACATCCGCCCGCGAAATTTTCCCTGCCGTAACTCCTGTTAAGTCAGTCAGAACTCGGTAATTCCCTTTTGCCGGGTCATTGGTTAATATTCCTGGACGAACGATTACCCAATCCAGATTGCTCTGACGAATCTCGGCTTCCTGACGATCTTTGTCGTCGTAGATTCGCTTCAATATCAGCGGTAGAATCAGCTTGTCATATAGTAAGTCGCCGTGACCTTTACTATCGCCTGCTCCAAGTCCAGTGATACAAATTAATCGCTTGACGCTGTGACGCTTCATTGCCTGAAGCAACTTTTCTGTGCCTTCCGAAAACAGTGTCACAGATTCAAGACTGATTTTTTTAGTGCCTAATGAGCTAATGACTGCATTTTGCTGCTGCACCGCATCTAGTGAGGCGGAGTCAAGGATATCCCCCTTCACAATTTGGAGGGAATTGTGCTGCATTTCAAACTTGTCGGGATTACGAACTAGCGCAGTTACTTCGTGTCCTTGGGCTAAACCTTGCTCGACAATCTGCTGTCCCGTCGGTCCCGTTGCCCCAATGACTAAGATTCTCATCTCTGTTTCTCACTTAGAAGACTCACAACATTTATCCCACATTCCGCACCCTCAACTGTCACACAGCCAAAATATAGTACAGAGGAACTAAACAAAGAATAGCAAACAGAGGCTTAATGATCAGAAATAGCATTGAGTCCAGCATTGGATTGGTAGAAATAATTAATGATTTAATAGGTGAAGAAAAAGGAGAAAAAGTTAACCCTGGTCATGTTGTTAAAGTAATGATTTTGAATTGATTAGGATTTATCTCTAAGCCGCTATGTATAACTACTACAAAATGAAGTGCAGAATGTTGGTTGTATCTCGTACTATTTGCATTTAATACCAAATTGCAATCATCTGTAGTATTTCTCCCCTGCCTCCCCTGCTCCCCCTGCCTGCCAAAACTAATATTTTTGAACGCAACTCGGTATAAGCTGCGGGTTTGCAGTATGCGCGAAACACAAAAAAAGGGATAAGCCCAAAAGCCTATCCCCCAAAAAAATCAATTAATCAATCATTAAGTCCCAGTAGTCCAAGAATTGATGTACTCAATTTGATCTGGAGTTAGGCTATCAATCGTAATTCCAATAGCCTGCAACTTGAGTCGAGCAATTTCTTGATCCGTCTCAATGGGAATTGAGTGCAAGCCAGGTTCTAACTTACCTTTATTCTTCACTAGGTATTCAACAGCTAAAGCCTGGTTGGCAAAGCTCATATCCATAACCGCGCTGGGGTGTCCTTCAGCCGCAGCTAGGTTAATCAAACGTCCTTGTCCGAGAACGACAACTGATTTACCACTTTGTAGTTTGTACTCTTCGGTAAAGGGACGCACTTCCTTGATTTCCTTAGCTTGAGAAGCCAAGTATTTCAAGTCAAGTTCAATATCAAAGTGACCGGAGTTACAAACGATCGCACCGTCTTTCATCACATCGAAATGCTCGGCACGAATTACGTGCTTGTTACCAGTAACTGTGACAAACAAATCACCAACTTTAGCAGCTTCTGCCATTGGTAAGACGCGGAAACCATCCATTACGGCTTCAATTGCCTTGATGGGGTCAACTTCAGTAACAATCACGTTACCACCCAGACCACGGGCGCGGAGGGCTGTACCTTTACCACACCAGCCGTAACCAACTACGACAATGTTTTTACCAGCCAGCAGCATATTTGTGGCGCGGATAATGCCGTCTAGGGTCGATTGCCCAGTACCATAGCGGTTATCAAAGAAGTGCTTGGTATCAGCATCGTTGACATTCACTGCGGGGAAGGTGAGAACGCCATCTTTGAACATGGCTCGGAGGCGCACAATTCCCGTTGTGGTTTCTTCAGTGGTGCCAATCAAATCAGCTATTTGATGTTGGCGCTCTTGGATTAATGTGGCAACCACATCGCTACCGTCATCAATGATAATGTTGGGGCGGTGATCTAGGGCGATTTGAACGTGGCGGCTGTAAGTTGCGTTATCTTCGCCTTTTTGAGCAAAGACGGGAATTTCATGATCGACGACGAGGCTAGCTGCTACGTCATCTTGCGTTGATAAGGGATTGCTAGCAATTAGAAGCGCATCTGCACCACCGGCTTTCAGAGCGATCGCCAAATGTGCTGTTTCGGTTGTAATGTGGGCGCAAGCCACAAGCTTTAAGCCAGCAAAGGGCTTTTCTTGGGCAAAGCGATCGCGGATTTGCCGCAAAACTGGCATCTCGCGTCCAGCCCATTCAATGCGCTGTCTTCCCAAGGCAGCTAGGCCGAGGTCTTTAACCTCGTGCTTTAATCGGGGAGAAGTTGCGGTCATCAAAAGTTACCTCAAAAAATTAAAAAAGTTACGTAAAGTTTACGCACTCTACTAGGTTATTCTACTACTGGCAATTTTTGCTTGGAATTAGCAAACTACTAGTCAATAGTCCTCAAAACTAGCTTGACGTTTGATCAGCGGAATGTCAACTTCATCCCCAGCTTCTTCCTTTTTGTTTTATCTTTGGTAAGAATAAGACTCTTCTCAGTTTGACACTCTGAATTAAAAGTATATTGTCATCTATCTAAAGATAGAGAATAAAAAAATATCAAAATTTAATCATCTAATCGTAAAACTTCAACTTTAGATAGGTACATTTACAAAAAGTAATTGCAGAGGATGGTTATAGAAGTAGTCAATAGTAGATTTTACTCAAGGAGGTGTTTAAGTGCGCTTTCAATTTTTAGCGATCGCTAGTTCAATGGCCATAGCGGTTGTATCTGTGCCAAAAGCCACAGCCCAAATTCCTTTGTTACCGCAGCTGCAAGCTCCTAGCAGTGTAAGTAATGATTCAAATAATAGAGTTGTTACAGGCTGGATTTATTTAGATGGTCGGCGGTTATTTCAGATAGCGGCATCAAAAGCCAACTTTCCTGAGCGTTCAGAAGATATTCAAAAGAAGTTGCAGAAAATTAGCCAAAGTTACATTAACTCACCAGCAAAAACGGAACTCAACGTAAAAATTCGCACAGTAAACGACTTACCAGTAATTTATGTCAACGACCAATATCTGATGACGGTCACTTCTGAGGATGCTGGATTGCGAGAGGTAGATATACGGACATCAGCAGAGCAAATAAAGGATTCGTTACAAGAAGACTTGCAAAAAGCAAAGCAAGAAAGACAAACTCAATCTTTAATCGACCAAGGTAAAATTGCTGCGGGCATTGGACTGGCAATGATTGTGATGAGTTGGGGGGTATATAGCTGGCAAAGGCGCTCCAAAAAAGATTTATTACACCCCATTGCCTCCCAACCCTCCACAAGGCCCCTAAACTCCCCAATTTCACCAGCAGTAGCAGCAGCTCAACCAATTACAACACAACTGAATCAACGGCAAAAGCAGCATCTCCAAGAAGTCAAAAGACGATTGTTTGAGCTAACTCAAGCCGGAATTTGGGGAGGTGGAAGTTTCTTTATTTTGGGTCTATTTCCCTATACACGACCATTTCAGGTAGGAATTCTCACAGCCGCCCAATTTCCTTTGCGATTATCTGTCGTGTTCTTAGGAACCTATGTAGCGATCCGTTTTACCTACGCCCTGATTGACCGCTTCACTACCACTCTGATCAGCAGTGGTGCTTTATTGACTCCAGAAAGTTCTGAACGGCTGCAACTGCGAGTTTCTACATTTTCTGGCGTGACTAAAAGCATCGCTACTGGCATCTGGGTAGGAGTAGGCTTCTTGCTAGCGCTGGTGTCATTGGGGATAGATATTGTTCCCTTGCTAGCGGGTGTCAGTTTAGTTGGTGTTGCAGTGTCTCTAGCCTCACAAAACTTAATTAAAGATGCGATTAACGGTTTTTTGATCATTCTAGAAGACCAGTACGCTTTAGGCGATGTGATTAGTGTGGGAGACGTGGGAGGCTTAGTAGAAAATCTGAATCTGCGGATGACCCAACTGCGGGATTCGGAAGGGCGCTTGATCACGATTCCCAATGGTGAAATTAAAGTTGTTGCCAATCTTTCTAGTCGTTGGTCACGAGCTGATTTAACAATCCCGATCGCCTACCAAGCCGATACAGAAAAGGCTTTGAAATTGATTGAAACTGTTGGTTCCCAGATGAATCAAGAAGTACAATGGCAGCCTCAAATTTTGGAGCCGCCGCAAGTTTTGGGAATAGATCAATTTGGCGATCGCGGTTTGATTATTCGTGTATGGATTAAAACACAGCCTCTCAAACAATGGGATGTAGCACGGGAGTTTCGCCGCCGCCTGAAAGTTGCCTTAGACCAAGCTGAAATTTCCATTTCTGTGCCTCAACAAGCAATTTGGGTGAATGATGATCATTTGTTAAATTTTCAGGGTAATGGCAAAGATAATTAGAAATTTTAATTCATTAGCGCATTTTTCAGTTGATTAACCCAAATCACCTCTCTTTTACCAAAGAGAGGCTTTGAATCTGCATCTTCCATAAGAAAAATTTTTCCGCTTCTATGTCCTTCTTGGAGAGGTTTTCAATCCGGTTCGGTTTACGTTTTAAGATTTTGAAGATCCCTCCAAGGGGAGCAAGTGACACCCCTAAAAAAGGCTTGCTCATAACCCTTTTTTACCCACTTTTTAAGGGGGTCGCCGCAGACGGGGGATTATTAACCAAACCGTATTGGCAGAGGTTTCTCGGTTGGATACAACACACAGTAGGAGGTTATATCTTTACATTGGTGTCAACATTCAGGGAAAACATACCCAATATCCAGTACTCTATAAGCAATTTTGCGCGATCGCCTACACTAACCCTTAATAAATTCTTATATTAATAAAAAGCTACTACCTTACTAATGAGTCTTGACTTTTCCCTAATTTATGTTTGTCAATACTTTCATCAGACGTCCAGTCCTGACGACGGTCTGTACGTTCATCATTTTGCTGCTGGGAAGCATCTGTATTCCGATCCTGCCAATTTCTCAGCTACCAGACCTCGCCCCGGTGCAAATCACCGTTAGCTCCAACAATATTGGTGCGGATGCTCAAACCACAGAAAGTACTGTCACCAACATTATTGAGCGACAAATTAATGGTGTTAAAGATGTATCTTATATATCTTCTAATACGGGTAATGATGGTTTGAGCAATATAACTGTCTCCTTTCCAACTAATGTCAATAGCGATATTGCTCAAGTAAACGTTCAAAATAAAGAAACACTTGCTGACCCTCAATTGCCAGATGCTGTTCAACGAACAGGTGTCACCGTTGAAACGGCATCCAGCAGTCTCCTTCTCGTCTTTGGGTTTTACTCAGAAAATAATGAGTATGACAACATTTTTATCAGTAACTATGTTGATCTGTTTATTTTCGATCAGATCAAACGGCTTCCTGGTGTAGGAAAAGCCACGATTTTTGGAGAGCGCAAATATGCCATGCGTCTTTGGCTTGATCCCAACAAGCTTGCCCAACATCAACTAACTCCTCAAGATGTAGTAACTGCCCTGCAAGAACAAAATATTCAGGTGGGTGCAGGGGCAATTGGTAAGGAACCAGCACCAGATAATCAAAGCTTTGAATTTGCTTTACGGGCAACCAGCCGATTTAAAGATGCGGCTGAATTTGAGGAAATGGTGCTAAAGGTAAGTCAAGGTGGCACCAATAGCACCACTAATAGCAACACTAATAGCAACACTAATAGCAACACTAATAGCACCACTGATAGCAACACTAATAGCACCCTAGTTAAGGTCAGAGATGTCGGTCGAGTTGAACTGGGAGCAGAGAACTATCTCGCTGATGCCAAATTCACCCTACCAGGAAATACTCCCAAGGCAGCCGTGGGTTTGGGGATATATCAACTTCCAGGTAGTAATGCCCTGGACGTTGCCCATGCTGTTGAAGAGCAGATCGCAACACTATCGAAGAGTTTTCCACCTGGACTAAAAGCACAGTTGGCATTTGATACCACTCCATTTGTAGAAATTTCTTTAGAAGAAGTTGTACACACTCTGGTTGAGGCGATTATCCTGGTGGTCTTGGTAATTTTTGTCTTTTTGCAAGACTGGCGGACCACGATCATTCCCACTGTTGCGATCCCCGTTTCCCTGATTGGGACATGTGCGGCTCTGTTGGTTTTAGGATTTCAGATTAATACACTGACCTTATTTGGTTTCGTCCTGGCGATCGGTATCGTCGTTGATGATGCCATTATTGTGGTGGAGGCAGTTGCAGTCAAACTAGAGCAGGGCATGAGGCCCTTTGATGCTGCTGTCGAAGCGATGAAAGAGTTAACTGGGGCAATCATTGCCACTTCACTTGTACTCATGGCGGTATTTATTCCAGTTGCATTCATTCCGGGCACTACTGGGATTGTCTACAAACAATTTGCGTTAACCGTTGCTTGCTCCATTGGCATCTCGACCTTCAATGCCTTAACCTTCTCTCCGACTATGGCAGCCATCTTGATGCGCCCAGCTCAGACTCCACGGGGTCCTTTAGGCTGGTTTTTTATGCAGTTTAATCGAGGATTTGGCTGGTTCACACGCCGCTATGTCGGGTTTGTTAGCTACCTTACCCATGTCAAGCCGATTGTAATTGGGGTTTTCATTACTGGTTTAGTAGCAACGGTTTTAATGTATAGAGCAGTGCCTACCGGATTTATTCCAGAGGAAGATCAGGGTTACTTCTTTGTGATTGTCCAGGGGCCTGATGGGGTTTCTTTGCAGTACACCGAATCTGTGATGAACAAGGTTGTCAAAGAAGTAACATCGCTTCCTGAAGTTCAAGCTAGTTTTATGATCAGTGGCTTTGGTTTCGATGGCAATGCTTCTAATTTAGGCATTGCCTTTGCTAACCTGAAACCCTGGAAAGAGAGAACTCTAGAATCTCAGTCTGTCTATGGAATACTTCAGAGGATGAACAAAAAGCTCTCTGCAATTACAGAAGCCAGAGCGATCGCTGTGAATGCTCCTCCGGTTAGAGGGCTAAGTACTACGGGTGGTTTTGAGTTTATCATTCAAGACAAAACCGGAAGTGCGCCGATTCAAACCCTGGTTGATACTGCTAACAAATTCATTGCGGCGGCAAATAAAAAACCTGTTTTACAACGAGTCTTCACTCAGTTCACCGCAGATACTCCCCAATTTGACATCCAAGTAAACCGCAACCAAGCCAAAGCTCTCAACGTCGAGCTCAACGACATTTTTGGGGCATTGCAAAGTTACTTGGGGTCGCAATATGTGAATGACTTTGTGCAGGGACAGCGACAGTATCGAGTATATGTCCAAGCAGATGGAGTGTTCCGCTCTAATCCAGACGATGTTGGCAAGCTGTATGTTCGCTCTGCAAGTGGGGCGATGATTCCGTTGAGTAATCTGGTGAAAGTTACTCCCTTTGTGGGACCAAAAACCATTTCGCATTATAACTTGTACAGGTCAATCAAAGTCCAGGGCGCTCCTGCTCCTGGTTCTAGTTCTGGAGAAGCAATTAAAGCGATGGAGCAAGTTGCAGCAGAAGTTTTGCCTCAGGGATTTGGTTACGAGTGGACAGGGACTTATCTCCAAGAGAAGACATCTGGGGGAGCTACAGGTCTGATTTTTGGTTTAGCGATTATAATTGTCTTTCTGGTGCTATCGGCTCAGTATGAAAGCTACATTGACCCGCTGATTATTTTGCTGACGGTTCCCTTAGCAGTATTGGGAGCGATGACAGCACTTTGGTTACGTTCCAATATTTTCATGGCAAGTAGCCTCTTCCCCAAAGTGGTGGATGATATCTATTGCCAGGTAGGTTTGGTGACTTTGATTGGTCTAGCCGCAAAGAACGCGATTTTAGTCGTGGAATTTGCCAATCAACTGCATGAGGAGGGCATGAGCTACACGCGAGCGGCGGTAAAAGCTGGGCAAGAACGTCTGCGACCCATCTTAATGACTTCTTTTGCAGCGCTGTTAGGATTTTTGCCCTTGGTGATCTCTCAAGGGGCTGGAGCCAGCAGCCGTTGGTCTTTAGGAACAGCGCTCTTTGGGGGGCTGATGCTTTCAACATTCTTGAGTTTGTTCTTAGTGCCAATTCTTTACATCTTAGTCAAGACTCTGGCTCAGGCTATATTTTCTCAGAAGCGATCGGGAGGTTCAAAGCCTCCAGATTCTCCTAATGGAGCTTCGGCATCTGAACATAAAGCTCTGCCTGCTGGCTCAAGTCAGCCAGAGACACAACTCAGGTCTCAGCAGGATGGGATAACCTGACTTTTGCCATTGCCCTCTCTAAGAAACTGTACGCAAACACAAAGGTTGTGTAATAATCAACCGCGTCACAGTACTTAAATCCCTTCTAGTTCCCCTTCTCCCAACTCAGGAGAAGGGGTTAGAGGATGAGGGCAACCCAAAAAGGCTTACCAGCGCTAGTAGTCTGTCAAGTTTAAATTTATACGTAAGCAAGTTCGTAGTAAGGACTTAAGTCCTTATTTTCTAAGCACTAAAGAGGAGCATCTCAATGAGTGTAAAAACACGTCTTCCCTGACGAATGGAACTCACGCGCCACTTGACGCCAGTCCGCTCAAGTCGTCAGACCCGCCTACAAGGCTGGCTCCTCTACTTGGGAAGACCCCAAACGCGATAACATTTTCTGTAATTTCCTGCTTGCTAAAAAAATTAGTTGAATAGAAATTAAGTACTTAGATAAGGAAGAGTGAAATGGGACTTAGTGAGGGACTTTTGAACCCGACCAAAAAGGCTATGGTGATAAATGACTGTTGCAAGATGATCGAAGGACAGCTTGCATCCAAGTCAGGTATGAGCGGCATCGCTTTGAAAACTGCCTTCGCCGCCCTAAAGGGGGTTAAGCCAGGGTATATCCCTTACGTCGTTGAGCAGATTCTGCCACAGTGCTTCACAGCACTTGATCCCATCTGGAATGAAGGCGTAGAGAAAGGCGATCCAATTGAATACCTTAGTGGGAATCGCTCTCATACAGCAGACGCACTACTGGGTGTTACCGATGCTAGAGCTAAGAACGTAAAGCGCCAAATCGTGCGAGGAACCTATGAAAAACTTCGCGGTTCAGCCAAAAAGCACGTAGAAGAAGCAGTGCCAGACTTAGCCAAAGTAATCGATAATTACACTAAGTCCTGAGCCAGAAGGGAAGAATCACAATAAACGTATGCCGCCGTTCGATGCGTCGGTGGCTGGCATACGAGGCAGATATTACACTTATAGTTCCAAAGTATTTAGCGAAGGTCTTAGAGAAGCCATAGCTACTAAATAAAAAAAGTGCAGTATTTAATTTCCTGATATTTTCCGAGTTAGCTTGAAACAGCAAATAATCAGAAACTATCTGAATTATTGTTTTAATAGGCTTGCAACTTATGAAAAAAGTTACCGTTTATCGATACTGCACTTATGGACTAATTGGGTTAATATCCTTAACCCTCATATTAAGTACAACTACATCTGCCCTAACACAGTTAGCAGACGATTCCCCAATTGGACAAACTCCTATCCCTGCTTCTAACTTAATATGGCCGACTCAAGGATTTATTTCTCAAGGCTTCCACAAATATCAACATGAAGGAATTGATATTGCAGGGGCATCTGGAACTCCTATTGTTGCTGCTGCATCTGGTACAGTTGTTAAAGCAGGTTGGGATAATTGGGGATTAGGCAATGCTATAACTATTAAACATCTTGACGGGAGCATCACTGTTTATGGTCACAATCGCCGTTTGTTAGTGAGCAAGGGTCAACAGGTCATTCAAGGTCAAATTATTGCTGAGATGGGATCTACAGGCAATAGTACAGCACCTCATCTGCACTTTGAAGTTCATCCAAATGGTCGAATAGCAGTTGACCCCCTTCGTCTGTTGACATCCTTAACTGCAAGTGTTGCTCCTGCTTCTAAAGTTCAGCAAGCGGATAACCCGAACCGCCCAGTCTCGACCCCCCCAATGGCAAAGCAAGTTTCATCTTCACAGCCAATTCCAATAGATTTTGCACCTGTAAGCACTGATACTGAATGCAATGGAGTTACCATCATTGAGGGTGAGACTGCAAGTATTCGTGTAAAAGTCTGTGAAGAAAAGGGTCAGTTATTTTATATTGGGCAGTTGAAACAAGATCCAAGTAAGCCGATAAAGATATCAGCTTTGAATATTGGCAAAGGCAGATATCGAGCCGATAATGGTAGTTTTTATTATTTAGTTAGCCCTGAAAGAGTGGAAGTTTGGCGAAATGGGACTCAGATACGTTCTGACAGATTTTATACTTTAACAAAATCGCCCTAAAGTTACCATCCAATATTTGTTTACAACTATACTGTATTGCAAGCGATCGCTTGAGTTGATCAATTTGCTAAGTGAGTTCATAATTATCTGTATATTGCTGTAGCGATTATCAATTGCGATGCGATCGCAGGAGTTCAGTTTATGTCTGTAGCTCTTGAAATAACTCACTTTGGGTAATTTTAGCTACTTCTAATAAGAATTTTGGTTAATTACAATTCACAAGTCCAAGTAAAGCAGCTACACCCCAAACACGTTTCAATTTCTGGCGTTGCATAAATGCAGGATGAATTGGCGGTTGAAACCATTGAAAATTTGTTCCAAATTGGGCGAAATCATCCCATGATTCAGCAACGCCCCATAAGCTTAGTACAGACTTTGTTTCATTCCTAACGAAAACAATTGCCACAAATCAAACCTCTGCGTTACCTCTGCGTTTTTTTTGCCTCCCTCTCAATTGTCACAGTTTTACGCCAAGCTGTACCTAACTAACTGGACTTTAGACTAAGAAGCACAAAATAACTCAGAGAAGCTGAGTTGAGAACAGCCAAAGCAAAAAAGTAGAAAAATCACAAATTAAGCGA
>NZ_JBALDG010000041.1:0-68365 GCF_036917195.1 Nostoc sp. | reverse complement strand
GGAAATTAAGTATCTTTTCCCCGTAGGGAAATTAAGTATCTTTTCCCCGTAGGGAAATTAAGTATCTTTTCCCCGTAGGGAAATTAAGTATCTTTTCCCCGTAGGGAAATTAAGTATCTTTCCCCCGAAGGGGAAAAAGTGCCTTTTTTTGACACTTAATTAAGCGCTCTGGACTAGGCCCCAGTTGCGCGTATGCTTTTACAGAACCAGTCTTGTTAGCTTATCTAACTGGAGTTGGCCCCAATAGTTTTTCTAGAATCTGCCTGCTGAGAGCATCAACTTGTTGCTCTAAGGTGCGAAAAGCTTCCTGCTTTTGTTGTTCTATTTCAACAGCAGCTTGTTCTCGTTGAGACTGAGCTTCCTTTTGGGCCTCAGCTATTTTCTCGGCAGTAATTTTCTTAGCTTCAAGTTGAGCTGCTTCTAGGGTAGCTTGCGATTGTTTGCGAGCTTCTGCGAGTTGCTGCTCATATTCGGTAGCCAAGCGCTCGGCTTTAGCCAAGCTCTCCCGCGCCTCAAGGGTATTCGTTCGGATATAATTATCGCGATCATCTAGTACCTTGGTTAATGGCTTATAGAAAATTGCATTCAACAAGGCTGCCAATAGCAGGAATTGCAATGCCATGAAGGGCAAGGTAGCATCGAAATCAAACATTTCTCTCCTCTTTGGCTGGAGTAGCAGTTTTCATGGCTAGCAACATCATCCAACCTTTCATATTTTAGAAACCCATAGCCAACAAGGGTCAAGTAATTTTGGACTTTAGATTGACGATAGCGTAGCGTTAGCAACATAGAAGCGTCTCTTAGATTTTAGAGCAGGCATAGCTCAGGGGCATGTACCGAAAACTCTTGATAATCCAAAATCCAAAATCCAAAATCGGTAATCAATTGAACATTAGAACTATTAAGATACCCAAAATATTTCGATTGTAGAGGCGTGATCACTCACGACTCCACACTCACAAAAACTTTAAGGTATTAGCCGAAGGGGTTAGCAAACAGCAATACCAGAGCAATCACTAGACCATAGATAGTCAAGGATTCCATGAATGCCAAGGTTAATAGCAGAGTACCGCGAATTTTTCCTTCTGCTTCAGGTTGACGGGCAATACCTTCTACTGCTTGTCCAGCAGCATTTCCTTGACCAATACCAGGGCCAATTGCAGCTAAACCAATCGCTAAAGCAGCAGCGAGAACTGAAGCAGCCTGCACTAATGGATCCATGTTGATTTTCCTTGCTTTGATTACAAAACTAACAGACATTACGTTAACGACTAGAGACGTGTTTTTCACGCTGCACCGAGTTCTTCAGATCGCGCTTTGCGATGTTTTGAGCGAAAATGCTCTTGGAACTGTGCTATCAACTGAGAAGTTTAATGCTCCTCATGTTCTTCTCCACCATGTCCCTCCATGGCCTCATGAATGTATGCTCCGGCTAGGGTGGCAAAAACCAGGGCTTGAATGGCACTGGTAAATAAACCTAAGGCCATTACAGGCAGAGGTACAAATAGAGGAACTAGCAGCACCAGCACCGCAACTACCAGTTCATCCGCCAAAATATTACCAAATAGACGGAAGCTTAGGGAGAGGGGCTTGGTGAAATCTTCGAGAATTGCGATCGGCAACAAAACAGGTGTTGGCTCTATATATTTCTTAAAGTAGCCCAAACCCCGTTTGCTAAAACCTGCGTAAAAGTACGCTAAGGAGGTTAGCAATGCCAATGCAACAGTCGTATTGATGTCATTGGTGGGAGCTGCCAATTCGCCCGAAGGTAGCTTGATCAGCTTCCAGGGAATTAGCGCACCTGACCAGTTCGATACGAAAATAAACAAGAACAATGTGCCAATAAATGGCACCCAAGGGCGGTACTCTTTCTCACCAAGTTGGTTTTTTGCCAAATCCCGGATAAATTCTAGGGCATATTCCATCAAATTTTGGATGCCCTTGGGAATTCTTTGTGCGTTGCGAGTAGCAGCTATTGAAGCCACTACTAAAATGCTAATCACAAACCATGAGGTAAGAAAAACTTGCCCATGAATTTTAAGATTGCCCAATTGCCAGTAGAAATGATGACCTACTTCTAATTCGGCGAGGGGAAAAGAATTAAAGGCGTTTAAGACACTAAGCATTTGCATTCTTCAAGCATTTTCCCCAACGAGCGAGGATGGGATTACTATCTTTGTGAGCCTGACTTTTTAAGAATCAGGAATGAACGCAATTTGCAGCATATAGACGAGGAGCGTGGCTTTGTAAGTTAGAAATCCCAAAAAAATGGGCAGAATCTGTAGCTCACGCCATCGAGTTGCCACAATCATCACTCCAATAAACAGAGCAAAACGGGTTTTGCTCAGACTGGTTTTCTCACTACCGAGCTGCTCAACGTCTCTAGCCAGCATTTTTAAGTAAACCACACCTGCACACGCCCCAATTAAATAATTTAGGGCAATGTTTAAGGAATAAAAAATCCACACAGAGATAAAAATAACCCCCGTCAAGACAAGCGTGATTACCAACAATTGCTGGAAGAGTTGATAGAACTCTTGCATAGAGTTACCTGATTCTGTATCTCCAGAACCAGTTTTAGCATCTTGTTGCGTTGTCGTCGGAGTGGGCGCAATTGATTCGTCTGACAAGCTCACGGGACTTGAAACCAGTACAGCTAAATATGATGACTGCACATTCAGTCAGCTGAATCATATCACGATCCGGTAACAATACTTTAGAAAAAAACAATTAACTTCTTGTCAACGTTAGACACTCAGTAAAATTGCGCCCCCAGAAGCGAGAGAGCGGCTGATGATGTGAAAGAGTAAGGGGGTGAATAATCAATAATCACTGCCTGAAAATTCCAAATTTCTTCCAATTCCAGGTTTTTTGAGTGAATAATTGTCCTCCAAAGTCGTAACATAGCATCTTGCTGTTTGAATTAAGTCGGTGTCAATAAAATCAACTGGTGCTTGAGGAGTGTATGGGCGTACTGCAAATCAGAAATCGTAGAGTAGCAGCTTGTCATTAAACATCGCACCACTGCTGAATTCCAGAAAACTCCAACTTTTGGGATGTACAATACCCTGTTTCTTAGGCATTTTCCTAATTTACATTAATTTGCTAAAAGTGGTGATGGGCGATCGCTCATCACCACGAGTATAAATTGCTTCTGTTAAGCCAGTAATGAAATACAGTGTAATTAAGCAGGTGTCAACAAAATCAACTGCTGCCGGAGGAGCGTTTTTACCCCATCCAATCCCAGTTCTACACCTGCCAAAATCTCTGCAACTGTGGAATTGCTATCACATCTTTGCATAAACTCAAACTCTGCTACTGATAAATTAACAATCTGGTAATCGTAATTAAAGAAACATTGACTGGGAAATCCTTCAATACAAGGATTAAGTTCGGGAATCGCAGCCAGTACGGCGTTATCGTTTGACCAGTCGGCTTTGATGAGGGGAGGACGACTCAGGAAAAACTCGTAATGAGTTACTTCTGGATCTAGTAATTCTATCAGACGATAAAGCTGGCGATCGCTCAATTCTTTTGCCCGTTCTACTAACTCTGGTGCTTTGCCCAAAAGTCTCTCCAAATCCCAGAAACTCGGATTAGAGAAGCCAATAAACTCCAATCCCGAAGCATCTATTAATTCAAACAGCGTCTCAATGTTATAGTCAATTTCCTGGGGGTGAACGTACATATCGGCAAAGTGTTCATCCTTGTGGTTTTCTAATGACCAACGCTGCTTTTCGGATTTGACAATTCGGTTATTTTCTGGTAAAGAAGAAAATATTTGTCGCCCGACTTGGACACCATCGCGATAGTCGCCTTTTTTGTCGCCTTGAAGAAGGGCGATCGCTTTTTGCATGAGTTGAATTTCCCAACGTCCCAACTCTCCGTACACAAAAATGTGCATTAAGCCGCCTGGGGCTAACTTCTTCGCCAAAGCTTGAATACCGCGAATTGGATCAAGCGTATGATGCAAAACGCCAACACAGTTAATTAAATCAAACTCACCCGGCAACTGTTCCACGTCAAACAAACTGAGGTTATGAAATTCAACGCGGGTAGCCCCTGAACGCTGACAACGTTCTTTTGCTACAGCCAAAGCGCCTGTACTGAGGTCAATTCCCACAACAGAAGCCTGGGGATTGAGGTGAACCAGGTATTCCGTACTCACACCTGTACCGCAACCTGCATCTAAAATCCGAATATCTTGCTTTTGAGGTTTTTGACCTGTACAGAAGTTATGAGCAGCTAGCCAATTCCAGCGCCAGTTGTAGCCTGGAGGTGGTTCATCCAACAGGGCTTCCGGCGGAAAGGGGTAGGTATTGTAGAGTTTGGCAACAGCAGCACTGACAGTTTGGGAATCGGACATGATGAGGGATAACGCAGCATTTCTGAGTTTAACGGATAGTGGCTGATTAGAGCAAAGATTACTATTGCTTATTTACTGCTATTTATCCAACAGCAAAGTCAGTAAATTCGCGTTTATAAGGAGCGTGAAATCCTAATACAATATCTTCTTTAGGTACTCCAGCAGCAATTAATTCATTAGCGATACCGATTTCTGTACCATCTCTTTGTATCCAAATTTTATTGTCTTTTATATCAACATGAATGATAACTCCATAAATTCTCCGTTGTTCTTTCCAGCCAATATTTAAGACTTGATAATGATGGCGTTCTAGGTCAAACAACAATTGAACTCCGTGCCATTAGCTACGTCATTTGCGGAATGGTTATTTAAAATCTCTTGAATAATTTGAGAGTAATTTATTCCTTCCATAAAACAATGTCCTTCAGGTATACAGATAATTATGCTCGCCATCAGCCCATATATTTTAAGCAGGAAATTTGTTTCAGTAAAAACACTAGTGTTTAAGTATTTATTAGCTAATAAGATTTAATTGTGATTTTGTATAATAATTTACTTAATCAGGAGTATTCAATGGCTGTAGGAATGCCTGAATTCGTTGAAAATCCAGAAAATCGTTGCCCTGTAATTCTGTTACTCGATACTTCTGGCTCTATGTCAGGTCAGCCTATCCAAGAGTTAAATCGAGGACTTGCTGCTTTCAAAGAAGATGTAGTAAAAGATTCCCAAGCATCGCTGAGTGTAGAAGTGGCCATGATTACATTTGGCCCTATAGTTAAACTGATACAAGACTTTGTGACGATTGACCAATTTACACCGCCTACATTGGAAGTAGATGGTTTAACCCCAATGGGTGGGGCAATTGAGTATGCTTTGGATTTTCTAGAAAACCGCAAACAGACTTATAAAGACAACGGTATTCTCTATTATCGCCCTTGGGTATTTTTGATTACAGACGGAGAGCCAAATGACTCCTGGGATTCAGCCGCGCAAAGGTTGAGAGAAGCAGAAGCACAAAGCCGACTGTCATTTTTCGCAGTTGGTGTAAAGGATGCTGATATGAATATCCTCAAACAAATTTCCCCTCCTCAAGGTTCACCAGTTACATTAAATGGCTTAGATTTTCGCGAGCTGTTTGTCTGGCTTTCTGCTTCGATGAAACGGGTTTCGAGTGGCAAAGTAGGGCAAGCTGTAGCTTTACCGGCTATGGGATGGGGTCAAATTACTAGTTAGAGGAAATTTTGTGAATTGGAAAGCTGTTGCACGTTACGCGATTGGAACGAGTCATCAAAACCAGGGGATAGATTGTCAAGATTATGGGGCTTATTGCATCTTTGATGATGTGATTGTAGGTGCTGTTGCTGATGGTGCTGGTAGTGCTAAATACTCTGATATTGGGTCTAAGTTGGCGGTAAAAACGGTACTCAAATGCTTTTCTGATATTTATGAATATCGTCAGAAGCAAGATTCTCAACCACTGTCCAAAGAAGAAGCTGAGAAACTGTTTGCTGAGATCGTGAACCAAGTTATTACAGAATTGCATAATCAAGCAGACAAAGAAAATTATTCTGTCAATGATTTAGCTTGTACGTTATTGGTTTTCCTGGCAACTCCTGACTGCATTGCAGCTATGCAAATCGGGGATGGATTTATTGTAATGCGTTCCCAAGAGCCAGAATATAAACTGTTATTTCAGCCAGATAAAGGTGAGTTTGCTAATGAAACGACTTTTATCACTTCAAAAAATGCATTAAAAGAAATGCAGGTAGAGGTTATTTCACAAAAACAAAAGTTTATTTGTGCTTCCACTGATGGACTAGAAAAAGTTGCAATTCGCTTGAGCGACTGGAAACCTTTCCCACCTTTTTTTAAACCTTTTGAGGAATACTTGCAAGAAACTCTTAATCCAGAGGATAAAGATAAATATCTTACGGAATTCCTCAATTCTGAACGGCTAAATTCTCGCACCGATGATGATAAAACCTTACTTTTGTGCTTGTTTGATAGAGAGTAAAATTCGATGACAGTTCTCACCTGTGCCAGTACGGGTCAATCGATTACTCTGCTGGGTGAACCAATAGCTGATAGTGGTGAAGGTAAAGTTTTGCGAACTAATCGCAATGGTTACTTAGCGAAAATTTACCACTTGCCAACTCCTGAGCATGTGCAAAAGTTAGCGGTGATGATAACGCACCGACCCAAAGAGCCAAACTCTCACCTGAATCATATTTCTTTCGCTTGGCCTAAGTCGGTACTGAAAGATGCTCAGGCTAATTGCGTGGGCTTTTTGATGCCGGAAATTAAGGAAGCAAAACAACTTATTGATGTATACAATCCCAAGCAAAGAAAGGCTTTGAAACTTGACGTTGATTGGCGTTTTTTCCACACAACAGCGTTGAATATCGCCTCAATTATTGAAGCAATTCACATTTCTGGCTATGTTGTGGGTGACATCAAGCCGCAAAATATTCTTGTAAACGATCGCGCCTTACCTTCAATTATTGATACTGATTCTTTTCAGGTTCGGAATCCGAAAAATAATAAGGTTTATCGTTGTCTAGTTGGTTCAGAGGGCTTTACACCACCGGAACTGATTGATAAAGATTTTTCTAGCATTGATCAAACGGAAGTACACGATCGCTTCCGGTTAGCAGTGATTATCTATCAGTTGTTGTTTGGTGGTGAAAGTCCTTTTGCAGGAAAGTGGATAGGCGCGGGGGAAACTCCAGAAACTAATGAGCGTATCCGTCATGGTTTATGGTTGTATGAACCAAACGGTTTGATTCAACCTGTAGAAAGGACAATTCCTCTTGAGATTGTTCACCCAGAGGTTCAGCGATGTTTTCTCAGATGCTTTAACGATGGTTATAAAAATTCTAACTTGCGCCCAACTGCTGGGGATTGGGTAAAGGCGCTTAGACTTGCTGTTAATCAGTTAACTATCTGTGGAAAGGTAGATAGCCACTATTACAGCCGAACTTATAGTAAGTGTTATTGGTGCGATCGTTCCAATAAACTTGGTGTTGATATATTCCCTAGCTTTGCTAGACCAAAACAACAGTCTGCTTTTGCTGTATCAACATCACAACCGGAAACTTTTGCCGCGGATAAAACTTTAGAAAATATCGCAATAGGAGGGCAAATCCATACCCTCCAAGGGCATTCCAGCTCTGTGAATTCCGTAGCTTTCAGTTTAGATGACAAAATGCTTGCCAGTGGGAGTGATGACAAGACTATCAAATTGTGGGATGTCAAAACAGGAGCGCAAATCTGCACTCTCCAGGCGCATTCCGGCTTAGTTCGTTCGGTTGCCTTCAGTCCAGATGGCAAAATCCTTGCTAGTGGTAGTTCCGACAACACTATCAAACTGTGGGATATCACAACAGGAGCGCAAATCCATACTATCCAAGCGCATTCCGACTCGCTTCGTTCAGTTGCCTTCAGCCCAGATGGAAAAACCCTTGCTAGTGGTAGTTCTGATAACACTATCAAACTGTGGGATGTCAAAACAGGAGCGCAAATCCGCACTCTCCAAGCGCATTCCCAATGGGTTTGGTCGGTTGCCTTCAGTCCAGATGGAAAAACCCTTGCTAGTGGGAGTTACGACAACACTATCAAACTGTGGGATGTCAAAACAGGAGGGCAAATCCGCACTCTCCCCCATTCCCACTGGGTTTGGTCGGTTGCCCTTCAGTCCAGATGGCAAAACCCTTGCCAGTGGCAGTCAAAACAACATTATCAAACTGTGGGATGTCACAACAGGAGCGCAAATCCATACTATCCAGGCACATTCATGCTTGGTTAGTTCAGTTGCCTTCAGCCCAGATGGAAAAACCATTGCCAGTGGGAGTAGTGACAATACTATCAAACTATGGGATGTAGGCACGGCAAGAGAAATCTACACCCTTAAGAGGCATTCGCATTCCTGCCATGTAACTTCCGTAGCTTTCAGTCTAGATGGGAAAAAGCTTGCCAGTGCTAGCTTTGACAAGACTATCAATATTTGGCAGCTTGCATCATCTACTACTACACCTACTTCATCTTCAGTCCAGCCAAATCAATCTCAACTTTCGCAAACTAATCAGTCTGCAAATTTACCATCACCTAATAAGGTTAGTAAACAAAGTATTTTTCAAAGTGCCGTTGCCCAAAATACTTCTTTATCAGTAAATCCTACTTCTGCAAAAAACCAGACAAGTAATAAAGCGGTAAACAATACATCTCAAAAATCATCTACCACAAATCCAATTATTCCTATTTTGTCAATATTAGGTTCAACAGTGTTACGTTATCTTATTCCATCTAGTTTAATTTGGTGGGTATTAGGAGCCTTTTTTATTATATTTATAATAGGAATAATTATCACATCTATAAAGAAATAAGCGGTGTTCATAAAGCAGCAAAGCTAGTAAAAAAATGAATCTATCACCGATTTAACATGGTGTCCGGCTGAGAGATACGTCATATTTTATGATCATGCTGATATGTTTGCTCAAGCTGAACCGACACAATATTAAAATCTTGAGTACCAACGCGGATTCTTTGACGAATCAAGTCTTCGTAACAATTAATAGCATACTGGTCAAATCCTAGCGATCGCACATTTTTGAAAAACTCTAAGGTAGTCTCTAGCTTTGCATAAGCTAATACCAATGCATCAGATGAGGAAGTCCTTCTGATGATATTAAACCTCCCACGCAGTTGTTCTTCAACTGTGATTATCGTTATGGCAATGTCTTCAGGATTAACTGCATTGATATGCTGTGTGAGAATTGGATGCTGCTCTTGAAAAAGTGAGACGCAATCTGTATCAAGTATCCACAAACTCACTTAGTTTCATTCTCCGCATCAAGTTGCTGATAATATCTCTCCATTTGTGCATCAAGTTCACGGCGATCGGCTTCTATATATGCCAGCATCTCGTCAAATTGCGGATCGTCCTTGAACATACCCGCAAATTTCATCCAAGGGTTTTCGGTTTGGGGAGGTTCAATTTCTAAAGTCACAATCTTGGCTGTTTCTAACCGAGTTTGCAAACTTTGACTAAGTTTTTCTATCGCTTCCGTTTCAGTATTTCCTAAACCTTGACAATCTGGTAAACTTAGCAATGTTGCTTTAACTGTACCATCTGGTTGATTTTCAATTAATACATCATAAGTTAACTTGGGTGCAGTATTGTTTGGATAAGTTTTTACAGTTAAATTCATAATATTTTTAACCTGTAAATTTTATATTGATTATAACTGTTGACCTACTTATTTACAACCTTTAGTTTGTAGAGTTGGGTAGCATCTCGTAGAGAAGGTTTCATTTCTAAAATTAGCACATTTTAGGCTTAATATAAACCTTTAATTATTTACACTAGCTGACTTATCTATGGTTTGATTTTTGTCATATTGTCTTTTGCGATCGCTCCAATGATTTACAACCAATCAGAGTTTAATTTACGCTGTGAATGGGGGTCACAAGGAGTTGCTAAACTCGCTCCCATCAGTGATGTAGTTGTGATAGTTGAGGTTCTCTCTTTTTCTACCTGCGTGGAAATTGCCACCAACAATGGTGCGATAATTTTTCCCTACGCCATGAGAGATGAATCTGTTATAGATTACGCCAACTCAGTACAAGCAGAGTTAGCAAGTCATAGACAACGTTGGACTACAACTGGATATTCCCTCTCGCCAAAATCGGTGACTCAAATTCCTGCTGGAACTAGACTAGTTTTACCCTCACCTAATGGTTCTTTTCTGACTTTACATACTAGGAATACACCAACTTTGGCTGGCTGCTTGCGAAATTGCCAAGCTGTAGCACAGTTTGCTCAAAAGTATGGTGATAAAATCGCTGTGATTCCTGCAGGTGAGAGGTGGAAAGAGGATGGTAGCCTAAGACCTGCATTTGAAGATTTAATTGGTGCTGGGGCAATTCTCAGTTATTTACATGGCAGTTTATCACCAGAAGCCGAAGTGGCTGTGGCAACATTTCAAGCTTTCCGGCAGGATTTACTGGGGTACTTGAAAAAATGCAGTTCTGGTAAAGAGTTGATTGAAAAAGGTTTTGAGTCAGATGTTGAACTGTCCGCCGCCTACAACGTTAGTGATTGCGTGCCTTTGTTTACTGATAATGCTTATGTAAATTCCAGGAAACACACTTAATCAAAGGTCACATTGATTAGTTTGGCAATATTTGGCATTATTTATAAATTCTGGCAGATTTCTCAAGGGAATTATCTGAAATGATGACCCACCCTGCACCTGAGCAGTTATGTAAGCAAACTTTTGCCCACGATAAAACTGGTCACGACCAACTTTGGTGACATACTCAGACTTCTGGAAGTCATTAGCGATGTTGGAATTATAAATATTTTGTAACAGTTTCACCGCTTTGACATTTTTTGTGGTGAATTTAAGGCGATCGTCACCACTAACGGTTATTCCTTCTTTGGTCACTCTCCCATTTTGTTCTGTAACATCAGCATAAAAGTATAAATTTCCCTTTGTACCCTCATAACCGTGGGCTTCGGTGTTGTATCTCAGAGTTGGTAGTTGTGATCGAGTTTTTGCCCATTTAACAACGGTGCTAATATTTTGTTCTGGAAGCGCATTTGCAGGAGTGACAGCTAAAATAACTGCGATCGCAGACAAAGTAGCATTGAATAAATAGTTAAATTTAGAACTTTTGTGCATAGTATTTTCCGGTTAAAGAATGCTGATAGCTAATGCTTAAACCACGACAATTTAAGAATTATTTCCAGGGTGGGATTATTTCTTAATTTTAAGTGACTAAGTAGCAAAAATAACTTAACATTGACTAATGACTACTGTCCACTGACTTACTGAAGGGAATTTTATTTCAACTGAGATTTTGCACAAATTGCAATAATTCTAGGGTAGACACTGCCACAAACTATCAAAATCGAAGTTTTCGGCGTCGGTAGACCATGCCTACCCTAGTACTGAGTTACAAAACTTAGATTTTATCTCAGCAAATAAGAGTATCTATTTTTGAGATTGCATGGATAAAAGCTACAGGTTCTACACACTTCTTAATAAACCCGCCTTGAGAACGCAAAACGTTTTAATCTAAAAGCTAACTGGGTTAATTTACTGGCAGTTTTGCAGGCAGTACTCTCAAGCTCAAATAGCATAGACACAGCGATGTGTCAAGCCTCAAAACGATCCAGACTTAACACATAAACGCTTATGATGGGAGTTTTACAAATCCGATGAGTGTTAAGGCGAGTGGTGGAAGCTCAGTTGCGCGTCCGCAACTATATCAAACCCTAGCTGTTGCGACAATTACCCAAGCGGAGCAGCAAGACCGCTTTTTGGGAAGTGGTGAACTAAATGAACTGGCAAGCTATTTTGCATCTGGTGCAAAGCGTCTAGAAATTTCCCAGAGGCTTACGGAAAATGCCGAGATTATCGTATCTCGAGCTGCCAACCGGATTTTTGTCGGTGGTTCGCCAATGGCTTTTCTAGAAAAGCCTAGAGCAGTAGAAATAGTACCTGTTAGTGCTGGTGCTAATGTTCAACAAGGGATGCAACTGGGAACTGTAACCTACGTTGAAAGTCGTGGTGGGTTCCTAGAAAATTTACGCTCAATCTTTAACTCATCCCCCAGTGGGCCGACACCTCCAGGTTTCAGACCAATTAACATTGCCCGTTATGGTCCGAGCAACATGGCCAAGAGCTTGCGGGATTTATCCTGGTTCTTGCGCTACGCTACTTATGCGATCGTTGCTGGAGACCCCAACATCATAGCGGTGAACACACGAGGTTTGCGGGAAATAATTGAAAATGCCTGCTCTGGTGAAGCAACGCTAGTAGCTTTGCAGGAAATCAAAGCTGGGTCACTTTCCTTTTTCCGCAATGATGCTGAGGCTATAGAGATTGTGTCTCAGTACATGGATGTTTTGCTAACAGAATTCAAAGCAGCCACACCTTCAAATAAACTGCGCCAACGCCCCTCTAGCGACCAGCAAGGGTTGGAACTACCGCAAATTTACTTTAGTGCGGCAGAACGGCGTCCCAAGTTTGTGATGAAGACTGGGTTATCAAGTAGCGAAAAAAATGAGGTAATTAAGGCTGCATATCGGCAAATCTTTGAGCGCGATATTACCCGTGCTTATAGCTTGTCTATATCTGACCTAGAATCCAAGGTGAAAAATGGCGACATCTCCGTGAAGGAGTTTGTCCGTCGTCTAGCTAAATCTCCCCTTTACCAAAAACAGTTTTACCAGCCTTTTATTAACAGCCGAGTCATTGAACTAGCTTTCCGTCATATTCTGGGACGGGGGCCAAGTAGCCGCGAAGAAGTACAAAAATACTTCTCCATTATTTCTAACGGTGGTCTATCAGCCTTGGTAGATGCCTTAGTAGATTCTGCTGAATACGGCGACTATTTTGGTGAAGAAACAGTACCTTACCTCCGGGGTCTGGGTCAAGAAGCACAAGAATGTCGCAACTGGGGACCGCAGCAAGACCTGTTTAACTACAGTGCGCCTTTCCGCAAGATACCTCAGTTCCTCACCACATTTGCTGCTTACGAACAACCGCTACCAGATCAGCATCCTTACGGTTCTGGGAATGACCCCTTGGAAATTCAGTTTGGGGCAATTTTCCCGAAAGAAACTCGCAACCCCAGCACCAGTCCGGCTCCTTTTGGTAAGGATACCAAGCGCATCCTAATTTACCAAGGAGCAGGGATTAATAACCAAAATAGTAATCCCAAGGCGCGGGGTGAAGCTCCTGGTACCCTTGGATCTAAGGTGTTCAAATTAGACCAACTGCCTGGTACTGTTGGTAGAAAAGCTGCCAAAGGTTCTAGCGTCAGATTCTCCGAAAGCTCTACTCAAGCAGTAATTAGAGCTGCTTACCTGCAAGTTTTCGGTCGTGATGTTTACGAAGGTCAGCGGCAAAAGGTATTGGAAATCAAGCTGGAAAACGGCCAAATTTCCGTGCGGGAGTTTATCCGTGCTCTAGCTAAGTCAGACGTATTCCGCAATCTGTACTGGTCATCGCTGTATGTTTGTAAAGCGATCGAGTATATTCACCGCCGCTTGTTGGGTCGTCCGACTTATGGTCGTCAAGAAATCAACAAGTACTTTGACATCGCTGCCAAACAAGGCTTTTACGCAGTAGTTGATGCCATTATTAACAGCGTAGAATACAGCGAAGCATTTGGTGAAGATACAATCCCTTACGAACGGTATCTAACTCCTGGTGGTGTAGCAGGGCGACAATTGCGCGTTGGTAGCATTCGTGATGATGTTGCTGCGAAAATCCAGAAGGAAGTAACGCCGAGCTTTGTGACACTGGGTACAGTTACAGAAAAACGGTCAGAACCAGATATTCAGTTCCGCATTAACCAAGGTGTCAGCAAGCAACGGGAACAGACCAAAATCTTCAAATTGGTGGCGAATACTACTGACAAGGTTGCAGTAAAAACTTTGATCAGCGCTGCGTATCGTCAGATATTTGAGCGGGATATTGCCCCCTACATCGCCAAAAACGAATTTACAAAATGGGAAAGCAAGCTGGGGAACGGCGAAATCAGCGTGAAGGAATTTATTGAAGGTTTGGGTTACTCTAACCTCTACCTGAAAGAGTTCTACACACCCTACCCCAACACCAAAGTGATTGAGTTGGGAACCAAACACTTCTTAGGACGTGCGCCACTAGATCAAGCAGAAATCCGCAAGTATAACCAGATTTTGGCTACTCAAGGTATTCGTGCTTTTATCGGTGCCCTGGTAGATAGTGTGGAATATAACCAGGTATTTGGTGAAGATACGGTGCCTTACCGTCGCTTCCCGACCCTACCTGCGGCAAACTTCCCAAATACGGAGAAGTTGTACAACCAGCTTACCAAGCAAAACGATGACGTGATTGTACCGAGCTTTAAGCCAGTGCAAACCCGCGTGGGAGTGAGTAATGATACAGCGCTTTCGATACAGGCGATCGCAGATATATCAGCGCAAACAAATGGTATAAACCAGAGTCAGCTCTCATTTGCTGAACTAGGTCGTTCCTACAACGATGGTAGCGGACAATCCGTGGAGCTAGATGGGCGTAAACATGCACGCATTTACCGTCTGGCACAGAGCACCAACCCAACCGAAAGACAACAGGTAATTAACGCCATTTACTGTCAAGTGTTGGATGTTAGCGGTGAAGTGCCTGATAATTTCCGCCGTACTGATCTAGACAGCAAACTCCAAAATGGTGAAATTTCCGTCCGGGAGTTTGTGCGTGAACTAGCCAGTTCCCAAATTTATCGCCAGCGCTTCCACATACCTTATCCTCATGGCAAGGTAATTGAGTTCCTCTTCCGTCACCTGTTGGGGCGTACACCCACAACTCAGGAAGAAATTCGCCAGTATAAGAAGCTGCTAGCTGATAGTGGTTTGTCGGCTGCTGTAGAAGCAATAGTCGAAAGCCCAGAATATAGCCGCTACTTCGGTGAAGATGTTGTGCCTTACAACCGCTTCCCATCTCTGCCAGCAGGTAACTACCTCGGCAGTGTACAGGCGGCTGAATAGGGAATAGGGGTTGGGGATTGGTGACTGAGGAGTTAATTTTCTTCTCAATGCCCAATACCCAATATCCCTTTGTAACCTTTCGTAATATTGCTCTCAGATTACAGCTAAAACAGGGAATTCTGAAAAGCAATATTACAAAGTGTTAAGATCAGTCATAAATGCTCAACAGAATGCCGGAAAATGTTTTGCGGAAGGTAACTGAGTTTAAAAGCTTGTGTACTTGTGTTGACTCAAGAAAACTCCTAATTCATTAGCTATAGCAGTTATTAAACTGTTGTATCTAAAAGAACTAGAGAATAAACTCAGTGAACCAAATTAAAGTCGTACCAGTTTAATCAAATCCTGGTTTCATTAGTATTGGAGGAATCCATTAATGAGTATCGTCACGAAAGCTATCGTGAATGCTGACGCAGAAGCTCGCTATCTCAGCCCTGGTGAATTGGATCGGATCAAATCCTTTGTTGCCAGTGGTGAACGCCGTGTGCGGATTGCTCAAGTTTTGACAGAAAATCGTGAACGGCTGGTTAAGCAAGCTGGCGATCAACTGTTCCAAAAGCGTCCTGACGTTGTGTCTCCTGGTGGGAACGCTTACGGTCAAGAATTGACTGCTACTTGTCTACGTGACCTAGATTACTACCTCCGCCTCGTTACCTACGGTATCGTTGCTGGTGATGTTACCCCGATTGAAGAAATTGGTGTTATCGGTGCCCGTGAACTGTACAAGTCCTTGGGAACCCCTATTGATGGTGTTGCTGAAGGAATCCGTGGGCTGAAGAATGTAGCTGGTACATTGCTGTCTGGTGATGACGCTGCTGAAGCTGGTGGCTACTTCGACTACTTAGTTGGCGCCCTGCTATAAGGTGATGCTGTTTCCCTGCCGAAACAGAAGTATTGCAATACGGTTGGAAATAAGGAATTAACAACATGGCTCAAGACGCAATTACCGCTGTCATTAACTCCGCAGACGTTCAAGGTAAATACCTAGACACTTCTGCTTTAGAGAAGCTAAAAGGCTACTTCTCTACTGGCGAACTGCGGGTACGTGCTGCTAGCACCATCAGCGCCAACGCTGCTGCGATCGTCAAAGAAGCTGTAGCAAAATCTTTGCTATACTCTGACATCACCCGTCCCGGCGGCAACATGTACACTACCCGCCGCTATGCTGCTTGCATCCGTGATTTGGATTACTACCTCCGCTATGCCACCTACGCTATGTTAGCTGGCGATCCTTCCATTTTGGATGAGCGTGTATTAAATGGCTTGAAGGAAACCTACAACTCTTTAGGAGTTCCCGTTGGTGCTACCGTGCAAGCTATCCAAGCAATCAAGGAAGTAACCGCTAGCTTGGTTGGTTCTGATGCTGGTAAGGAAATGGGTGTTTACTTAGACTATATTTCTTCTGGCTTAAGCTAAGAACTAGTTTGCGCTTAAGAATTTAGGTGCGGCTTTATTAAGGTCTGGAAATCAACTGTGAGTGCTAGAACGTTATATTGCTTATCTTGGTAAATTATCAGTGATGAGTGTTGGTGGTCTAGTATTGATGTTTGATTTCCAGGCTTTGAATATTAAAGGATTTGCACTCAAGATTTTGAGATAAAAAAAGTTTTCACAAAGTATACAGGAGATTTTCAAAATATGTCCCGTTTGTTTAAAATTACTGCTCTAGTTCCCAGCCAAACCCGAATTCGTACCCAACGCGAACTGCAAAATACTTACTTCACTAAGCTAGTTCCCTATGAAAACTGGTTCCGCGAACAGCAACGCATCCAAAAAGCAGGTGGCAAAATAATCAAGGTGGAACTGGCAACTGGTAAGCAAGGTGCTAATACTGGCTTGTCGTAATTCTGTAAATAGAACGTTATTTTAGAGAATTAGTAAGAGGTCAGCAAAGACCTCTTTTTTGTTGAGAATGTGTATAATTAGCTTTTATAATATATATATCTTCTGTCCACTTCCGTATATGTACCCTGTTTGAAGTAAATACCTAGAATTTCTCAAGATATTATTTCATTTCGGACAATAGATGGAAAACTTTTATTTTGGAAAATTGACTATAGGGGTTCTCAATTGCATGGAATACAGACCTAATAAGAACAGCCCCAACCCTTGTAGCGTTGGGGAGTAAAATTCAAAGCCTCTCTTCTTTTAGGATAGAGGTTTGGAGAGGTCAGAGTGTATTGCATCCAAACGAGAAGCGCTATATCGCAAAGTTTATGAATCTAGCTCTATGGGTAATAAAGATTGATAAAGAGGTCTGGTATTAGACCTCTTTCTTTTTGTTGCTTGTATTTATGAAAGTTAAAAGTTGAACATTTCTACAAAGCGATACCCGCGAGTATATAGCGGAACTGGAGCGCCAGAATTCTGTTTTTTCCTTACTTGTTCAAAACTTTCATCAAACACAATTAGTGTTTCCTTACCAACTTTCAGCCAGTCTTCATAGGGCACACTCATATTTTCTTCAATACCACCAATATTAGGTGCTAGCATTGGCCGGTAAGCTTCATTGAATTTCCTGCGAAACCGAAAATCTACTGAAATTCTCAAACCTTCAGTTTTCCTTCTTACTGTTTGATGCAATCCGCGGGCATCATTAAAGTACATCGTACCGTGTTGCAGTTGTGCTTCCGTGTAGGAGACAACCATTGGAATATTACGACCTTTATCGAAGTCTGACATCACCTGCATAGCCTGTAGTTGCATCTCATAGGGCATTTCACCTGCTTCGATGGTTATATTATCGATGTCGCCAAACAGTGGTAGAACCACTACAGTCGCATCAGCGGCAACACCTGCCCAGACATCGCTATGGCACTTTGAGCTAGCGAAGGGTAAACGCAACTTTGTCGAGTCAGTCTTAGCGTAGACCATACGGAGATTGACTGGTAAATCCACTGCATCAATCAGGTCATTTGCTCCTAGTTGGTAGAAAGCTTCAGCTACACTCTTTTGAAAGAGGTTAAATGCCAGAGTATGTTCTCGCTTAAGCATCAAAAGACCAGTTCCTGTGTAGTTCGGCAAAGTATTTCTTGCTTCCAGTAGTCGTTTAAGCATTTCAGCTTCTGAAAGAATGATCGGACTATTCAGACATACTGAAATATAACCCGCAGCAGCAATGCGGATCTGCTGGAATAACAAGGAACGACTGTTTGATCCATTTTTTACAACTAAGCCTGTAGGTAAGGGTACAGGATTAGGTTTATCAATTAGCTATCAGATTGTAGTTGAAAAACACAGGGGAACACTGACATGTTTATCAGAACCTGGACAAGGAACTGAGTTCTGGATTGAAGTTCCCCTATCTATGGACAGACAACCAGTTAATTGCGTTAAATCATTGAGTTTGATTAAATAAATGGGTATTTGTCCCCATAAAATCGTTCGCGTAGCGCCCGCAAGCTTGAGGCGATCGCGTAATTCATACTTCAATTATGCAACGCCTAAAATTTTATATAATTTGATACTTTTTTTGTAGCGATGTCTTCTCTAGGAGACGCTACGCGAACAGCAGGCATAGCGATCGCAATTTCTCAGAAATATTGATCGAGCGGTGTATTGAAGTTGACAACTTTAAAATTTATGGTTGTAAAGCCTACTTATGAGTTATAAATTATGATTTATGAGTTTTATTGCTAACTCCTAATTTCTAACTTTTTACCTGTACTGATCGTGAATCTACGCCGCCTGATTCCAATTTTTGATAGTTCAGTCTCCAACTGGGCATTAGAAGCGCGGTTGTTGCGCTGGTTAACGTTGATTTGGCTGTTCGTCGGCTTGATCATGCTATTTTCAGCATCCTATCCTGTGGCTGACGCCCGTCATCATGACGGGCTGTACTACTTTAAGCGTCAACTACTTTGGGTGTTAGTTTCTTTAATCGGATTCAATATTATTGTTAATTTCCCATTGCAGAAAATTTTGGGACTATCTCATTGGTTTTTGCTGCTGTTTTTGGCGTTAATTTTCGTCACACTGATCCCAGGATTGGGAAAGAAGGCTTTTGACGCAGCGCGTTGGATAGCGATCGGGCCAATTCCGATTCAACCCTCAGAATTAATTAAACCCTTTTTGGTGCTGCAAAGTGCGCGGCTTTTTGGTCAGTGGGAACGAATCAGTTGGCGGGTTCGCTTGGCTTGGTTGGGTATTTTCGGTCTAGTACTTTTAGGAATTCTTGCCCAGCCTAACTTAAGTACAACAGCACTTTGCGGCATGACTATTTGGCTAATTGCCCTAGCAGCTGGGTTACCTTACAAGTACCTGGGAGGAACAGCAATTGGCGGAGTAATGTTGGCAATCCTCAGTATCAGTATTAAAGAGTACCAGCGTAAGCGGGTGATGTCATTTCTCAATCCGTGGGCGGATGCTACAGGAGATGGCTACCAGTTAGTGCAAAGTCTACTAGCCGTAGGTTCTGGTAGAACTTGGGGAGCCGGATTTGGGCTTTCCCAACAAAAGCTGTTTTATTTACCAATTCAGGATACCGATTTTATTTTTGCGGTGTTTGCCGAAGAGTTTGGCTTTGTTGGCAGTATGGTGTTGTTGGCACTTTTAGCTACATTCGCCACTCTCGGATTAATTGTGGCGCTGAAGGCTAAAAATATAGTGCATCGATTGGTGGCGATCGGCGTGACAATTTTGATGGTAGGACAGTCATTGCTTCACATCGGTGTTGCTACAGGTTCTTTACCAACTACTGGCTTACCTTTACCCATGTTTAGTTATGGTGGTAATTCCATGATTGCCAGCTTAATAGCTGCTGGGTTGCTGATTCGGGTAGCACGCGAAAGTAGTGAAGCTGAGGTAGTACCGTTGCGAAAACCCCTGTTGGAAAATGGGCGCAGACGCCGAGCTTTTCAGAAAAATAAGAATTGAGCTACTACGCTCTTTGCACGATCAAATTAAATAGATTATGAAAGACCTAAAAAAAACAATAATCAGCTACTCCAGCACAGACCTCGAACAGCGCAAAAACTGGTATTCTCCAGCAGCAGAAGCTTACAACAAGGCAAGACCCCGCTATCCTCAGGATTTGATTCAGCAAGTTGTGGAAGTTGCTCAACTCTCCACAGACTCAAAAATTCTGGAAGTGGGATGTGGCCCTGGAACTGCAACAGTAGCGATCGCTCAATTGGGTTGCTCAATGATTTGCTTAGAACCAAACCCAGATTTTTTCCAGTTAGCTCAACACAATTGTCAACCGTATTCCAATGTAGAGATTCATAACACATCCTTTGAAGAGTGGGAACTCAAGCCATTTGAATTTGATGCCGTCTTAGCAGCAACTTCTTTTCATTGGATATCACCAGAAGTTGGATATCCAAAAGCTGCAAATGCCCTACAAGAAAATGGCTACCTAATTTTATTATGGAACAAGGAACTTCAACCCAGCTACGAAGTGTATCAAAGTTTATCGCAAGTCTATCAACTACATACTCCATCTCTTGACCGATATGAAGACCAAGAAACTCAAGAATATATCTTGAGACAATTAGGAAATATGGCCATTGATTCGGGGCAATTCAAAGACTTGATATCTGGACAAGTTATATCAGAAGTAACCTACACTGTCGATGAATATTTAACACTTTTGAATACTTACTCGCCATATATAAAATTAGATCCACACAACAAAGAGTCTTTATTTTCCGGATTAAGGCATCGCATAAAAGATGATTTTGGAGGCAATCTTCAACTTTCATATATCTCTGCTTTTCACATCACCCAAAAAGTTATCTCAGAGGGAAGGGAATCTTAAATGGGCTATTGTTGCGTGGTAGAGTAGATGGAATTGGGTTAATGCTAGGTGTAGGAGTAGGAGTAGGCACCACTTTTTTGATGACTGTGATTGCAAATCCTTTTTGCTGGGGTTGTTGCTTGCCAGATATGTCATTAACTTGCAGTGCGATTTGAGGCGGGAAGGCTTGATTGACTGGAAGTTTTATTGAGTCAACTGGTTTAACGTCATTGCCGTATGGCAGAAGTTTAACCTGAATATTTTCTCCCTCTACTCTCCAACTTAGAGTAGTAAATTCCCCTTCTTTGAGAACCAGATTTGGTTGCTCACTACCGTTGATTCTAAAAGAGACAATCTTAAATGGTTTCGGTAATATTTCAATTTTTGAATCAGTCTTTTTTAAACTATTTTTTTGACTTCCATTGTTAGAAAAAGCTTTGATTTGAAAGGCAAAGTTTCCAGCTTTATTTGCTGGTAGAGGAATATTTGTACATCGTAGTTGTTGATTTTGTTGTGTACATAGTTTTTGAAGTTTAGGGTCAGTAATCTTACCTTGATTAAATTTATAAGCAATTTGTTGACCATAGGATGTACCATCATCTGCACTGCCAGCAATTTGAATTTGTGCTAACAATAATGGACGAGCAATTGTCCAACTGAAAAGAATATTTTGACCTTTTGTATATAGTGGTTTATCTGCTTGGAAACCAACTACTTCAGCAATTTGTTTTTCAGCTATTTCTACTTGTGTTGTTTGGCTTACTACTTGGGTATTTGGAGAAAATAATTGTATACCATTACGATAAAAGGCTTGTAAATCAAAAGTGTAATTTCCTTTTGTTTTCACTCCAGTTTTAACATTGCTACAAATTAGCTCTTGTTTTTCTTGCACCTGACAAGGAGGTATTTGATTAACACTTCCTTTGCCTAGTGTTTCAGGAATACCATTGCTAAAGTCATAGGTAATAGGCTGAATAGGTTGCGAACTTTTGGCTGTTAGAACCAACTTTTGTAACTGTTGATAATTGTGAATGTCCCACTTTAAAGTAACCTCATCCTCCTCTTCAGTAATTCGAGGGTTATTGGCACTAAAGTTTTCTAATCTCAAAGGATCGGGGTTTAAAATTCGCCAAATGATAAATCCTATCCCTCCGATTAAGCCCAAAATTGCCAAAATTAACAGAATAAATTGCCACAAAGGACGGGGTTTCCATACCAAAGTTCCCTGAGGCAATGTGTTAGGTAAGGGTAAATTTTGTTCATCTTTGATATCGAGTTGAAAGTTGACTACTAGCCCTGTGCCAAACCACGGTCTTCGCCACCAAGGTCTGGGTTTAACCGTCAAATTGGCGGCAGCACTTCTATTGGGTAATAATCTTACTTCAGTCGGATCAAATTTGTAAGTATATAGTTCTTCTTCGTCTCGACTTTTTAAATTTAATATTAGTTCGCGAACAATATTGCCCTGGTTTGCTAGCGATAATTCGTACTTGCCAAGACTACGGCTAACTTGTCCCAAGATGGTATTAAGTTCTATATCTAGGCGATAATTTGTCGGAATTTGGATGTACACCAAATCCAGCAGTACTAAGTCTGGAGAGCTTTCCGAATACAAGCGGATTGTTGGAGAATAGCTTCCCGCAAGGGTATCTCCAGGTGGATGAAATTTCAACAATATTTGACCTTGAGTACCAGGGTTGAGTTCTAGTGCACTCACATCAGACACTAACCCTGGCCCCTCAAGTCCAGTTGCAGGATAATTGATTGTGAACCAGTCATTATCTAAATCTGGGCAACTCAAGCGGAACCTGTCTACCAGATAAGAGCGATTGTCAATTATTACCTCTACTTGCAGAGGCTGACTAGGATTGAAAATTAGCGGCTTGCTGGGGTTGGTGTTAGGTCTAATGGAAAATGTCGGGTCATTCACCCGAATTGCGGTCTGTTCTTTTAGTAAAACCTTAATTTGGTTTGGGAAGGTTACGGGAGTGTCTTGTGGATAATGTAGAGGAGAATCTACGACTAGTGTATAGTCATAGGTTCCTGGGAGAGCATTTGCGGGGATTTGAAATTCAAATGTTATTTCGTCACTATTCTGTTGGGGAGCTAATGCTAAACTTTCTCTAGGAGAACTAGACCAACCGATTAAATTTTGAAATACTTCGTCAAAAACAAAATATAAGTCAATAACCGCACTCTGGTCTCCCTGATTGATTACAACAACATACAGTTGAATGGTATCTCCTGGCATCCCAAATTGAATTCCAGGTGGGTTGATAATAACTTCTAGTGGATTGAATTTAGCTTGCATGTGATCGACTCCCTTATTTGATGCGGTGTAGTTTGACCTGAAAATCTTCACTACCACTCACAATCATGGTTCCTTGATTACTTTTCAAGTCGATACTATTGATTTTTTTAGAGCTTTGGTAAATTGTTTTACCTTCTGCTGCCTTTGTTTTGTCGAGCTTATGTTCGGAGGTTAAGTACCAAACCACTACTCGTCCATCATCGCCACCACTTACTAACAGACTACCATCATCACTAAATGCCAGACTATGCACAGATGTTTTTGATGCTGGCCAACGGTCTAGTGGCGAACAATTAAGTTCATTAACTTTTTCCTGCGGATTCGGATTTTTGATAGTTTGGCACTGATTTAAATTCCAAATCGTAATGAATCCCGCAGAATCGGAGGTTGCTAAGATTTTTTCTGCCGAGTTAGGAACAAAAGCTAATCCCCAAATATAGTCTTCACGCCCAACTAATGGATCTAGTTTTTCTAGATTTTGGACTGATAAACCTGGGAATTGTTTATCAGATTGAATTCGATTCCACTGCCATAATATAAAACGCTTAAAGTTTCCGGCAATTACTAAAGTTTTTGCATCTGGGCTGAGATTTAATGCCCGGACTTGGAAACCTGATAGTTTCAATGTACTTTGTACGTCGATAACTTCTCGCGGTTCTGGCAGAAAATCAGTGTTAGACGCTGGTCTTGACCATAATCTAACTTTACCACTGCCATAACCACTGAATAAGTTAAGTGAGTTTGAGGTGAAAGCTAGGTCAAAGACGCGATCGCCTTTTGCTTTAGGATCTTTAAAGTCTTGAAGTTCACTGATCTTTGCACCTGAGGGGACATCTCTTAGTTCAATTACACCATTATCTAAACCAACAGCAACACGATCATTTTGTAACGGCATGAAGCGTAAGACTTCTACAGCGTCGTCAGTAATCGCCATTAAACCTTTGGGCTGTTGCGCTTTATTACAAGCAACAGGCTGCCCAACATATGTTACTCTATCGTCGGGGTCTAACCTTTCAGCACCGATGCTCCAAAGTCTTAAGGTGCAATCATCTGAGCCACTGACCACAGATAAACCAATGCCACTAAAACGCACTGAATTCACAGAACGTGTATGCATTACATCTCTTGGTTGCAGTATCCATGCTAGGAGTGCGGCTAATAATGCGATCGCAGCCAGCTGTAGCCATAGAGGTATAATTGGCAGAGCCTCCACTTCTAATGTCTGCGTGGCCGGGTCTGTACTCCCTAAACGTTGGTCGGATAATTCAGATTTGGCCTCCAGCAACAAAGTTTTGCCGATTCCTAACCAAGGGCGTTTTGTTTTAACATCAAGGATGACTTTACTTGTCTCTGCTAGATGGAGATTGGTAATTTCGGGAAGCTTTTTGAAACTACATTTTCGCCAGTCTCTACCCTGCACTTGTAGATTAATTTCCTGATTGAGGTTACTAGCATTTTTAAATAGTAATTCAAAGGAAGCTGTATCAGACTTCCAGTCAGGCAACCATGCCGATTTACTAGGAATTTTCAGGTGTTTTTGTGTAATACCAAAGTCTATAAAACCCACAGGCAAGACTTCAATATTACCTTCAGCACTACTTGGATAACCATTATTGCTAACAGCTTCAATAGTAAAAGGATAATTTTGACTGGGCGCTTGTACTACAGAAGGAGGTTGGCATTGGAATGTCGCTTCTGCTAAACCACCTGCTTCTAAGAATAATCGGCGTTCTGTACTGCCTGTTAGCCAAGAAGGATCAACGCCTGTAAAACGTAGTACCACATCGGTAGGTTGTTGTCCCAAGTTCCGCACCCGAACTGGTATATCTACAGAATTTCGGGGATAAACTTGGAATTCTCGCACAGGCAATTCCACACTTAAATGTGTTGGTCTGTTGTCTCGCTCGATTTTTAGCCTCAGCACAAGTCTTGACTGCTGTGCTAATTGCGGTGAAAAAATCTTCACCATCAGGTTGACAGTACCGACAAATCCCGGAATGGGTGTATTGTATATGAAGACTTGGAATATTGTACTACTGCCTGGTGGCTTCGCTGCTGCCACCTCTGGTTCGAGTCGATACCAGAGATATCCTGTGTTCCGGGTTTCTCCTGCTGCGGTAACTTCTATCTGAAAATTGACAAAGCGATCGCTGTCATTATTGACAGCTACCTCAAATGAGACAGGAGTATCACCTGGACGAAAGGTTAGGTTCTGAGTAGAAAGACTGGCATTAATAACACTTTTTTCCATGCTATTATTTATACTTCTTTAATATTTTGCATGACTAAGACTCTTAAAAAATTAATATCTGCGAAAATGTCACAATAGTTCTTTTGCTTTGATTATTCAAATGTATATATTCAATATTGTGTAATAAATTTGTCAATTTATAAAATTCATTTTCAGAAAAGCTATATATTCAAATCCAAATTCATCAATTGCATATCTGGTACAATTCCCAACAAAACTTGCTAAACCGGGTTTATGGTCGGAAAATTGAGGTTTTCAGGTTTAACCAGCATAAAACCTGATTTTTGATGCCCATGCTAAATATGAGTTGAGCAACTTAGTAAAATTACATAGTTTGATTGCTTTACAAAAGTGGCAACTTGCTAGATAATAGCAACGAAAGGGAAAGTAATTAGTAGTATAGTTTTTTAGTTATCGGTAGTTGTGTGAAAACCCTGTAATACAAGGCTGAAGTCGGTTTGAGTTTCCCTCATCACCTAAGCTCAAAGTAACAAAATGGCAACGCTACATACCTTACACTTGCAACTAAATCACGCAACTTCCACCTCCAATACTGATAGTCTAGTCTTCATCGACATGGCAGTTGAAGACTATAGCGGTTTAGTCAATGGCGTGCTTGATAATACCGGAGTGTTTTTGCTTGACTCGACAGACAACGGTGTAGAACAAATTACGGAAATTCTGGAGAGTTGGGCTGGCGAGAATTTGACTAATATTCATCTTGTTTGCCACGGTGCCCCAGGTTACTTACAATTGGGGAACACACATTTAGGACTTGATACCCTCGAGGAATACAGCCAGCAACTGCAACAATGGCAGAAAATATTTTCAGCCTCTACCAAAAGCGATAATCCCTGCAACTTACTCATCTATGGTTGCAAAGTGGCTTTTGGTGATGCGGGGGCAGAATTTGTCGAAAAACTGCACCAACTCACAGGAGCGAATATTGCCGCTTCTGGTCACCTGATTGGGAATACAGCATTGGGTGGTAACTGGGAATTGTCAGTTCGCACTGCTGATATGGAAGTAAATCTTGCCTTTGCAGAAACGACGCGAGAAGCTTACGCAGGAGTACTGGCAACGTTCACGGTGAATAATACCAAAGACACGGATGATGGAAATGCGAACAACGGCATCACCACACTGCGAGAGGCAATTAACTTAGCCAATGCCACTCCTGGGGATGATACCATTACCTTTGGGGGTGTATTCAGTGATACTACCCCAGATGTGATTACCCTGACCTCTGGACAACTGACGATTACCGATGATGTGACTATCTTGGGGACTGGGGCATCGAAGCTGACTGTGAGTGGCAAGAATGCCTCTACAATATTCGAGATATCGGGATTAGCGACAGATGCCATCATTGATGGCTTGGCGATCGCTAGCGGCAGTATTAAGGTTAATAGAAATTCCATCCTTAGCCTAGCTAACATCAGCGTGTCTGATAATACAGCAGAAAGTGGCATTTCTAACAGTGGTATCCTCGGTCTTACTAACACCAGCGTCTTTGGCAATACACAGGGCGGTATCTATAATGGTGGTACTCTCAGCCTAACTAACAGCAGTATTCGTGGCAATACCGGGGGAAGCGGTATTTTTAATGACGGTTCTAGTGGTAAAACTGGTACTCTTAGCCTAACCAATAGCAGTATCTCTGGGAATACGGCAAACTCCGGTGGTGGTATCTATAATCAAGGCGGTACTCTCAGGCTGACCAACAGTACTGTCTCTGGCAATAGTGCAAAATTCGGTGGTGGCATTTTTAACGGAGATGATGGTAGTTATTTTTCCGGTTCAGCTACTTTAACTAATAGCACCATCTCTGGCAATACAGCGTTAGAAGATGGCGGTGCCATATACAATGGCAATGCCTACGTGGGAAACAACGAACTCACCATAATCAGCACCACAATTAATCACAACACAGCTGACTCAGATGGTAATGGTACTGGTAATGGTGGAGGTATTTTTAATAATGCTGGGTATATTAGTAGTAGCAACGTCAAAGTTAGTAACACCATCATCGCAGGCAATTTCGACAACTCCACCTCCGGTGATATAAACCCCGACGTGCGTGGTGAACTGATTGACTCCGGCAATAACCTGATTGGCAATAATACTGGTAGCACTGCCTTTACCACTAGCACCCTCGTCGGCACAAGTACTAGCCCCATTAACCCTAAACTTGGACTGCTGCAAAATAATGGTGGTACAACCTTAACTCATGCCTTACTTGCGGGTAGTCCCGCTATTAATGCTGGTAAGAATTCCTTAGTGACGACTGGAATTACCACTGACCAACGCGGTGCTGGATTTAACCGAATATTCAACGGTGTTATTGATATTGGTGCTTATGAAGTCCAGCCCCCCACAACTAAGCCACCTGTTAATACTGACACAGTGGTGACTAATACCAACGATTCTGGGGCAGGGTCATTGCGGCAGGCTATCCTCAATGCTAATGCTACTCTTGGGGCAGATACGATTACCTTTGCGGGTGTGTTCACCGATGCCACCCCGGATATCATCACCCTCACCTCTGGGAAATTGACGATTACCAATGATATTACGATTTTGGGGACTGGGGCATCTAACCTCACTATTAGCGGGAATAATGTCTCAGGCGTGTTCGAGATATCGGGCACAGGCACAGCTGCAAGCATTGATAGCTTGAAGATTGCTAATGCTAATGACCCCTTGGGCAGTATTTTGGTCAATAGTAATGCCAACCTTAGCCTGACAAGAAGCACTGTCTCAGACAATAAGGGGGTGGTAGGCGGTATATTTAACAGAGGCACTCTCAGCCTGACAGGAAGCACTGTCTCTGGCAATAGCGGTTCGTCCTTAGGCGGAGGCATCTTTAACAAAGGCAACCTTAGCCTGACAGGAAGCACTGTCTCTAATAATAATGCATACGTAGGTTTCAACCCTGCCTATGGCGGTGGTATATTCAACATAGGCAAGCTCAGTATAACAGGAAGCACTGTCTCCAATAATAGCGCGTTCGCTAGTGGTCTTAATCGGGGAGGTCCTGACCCTTATCCATCCTTTGGTGGTGGCATTTATAACTTAGGCAGCGTTGATATCACTCGCAGCACTGTCTCTAATAATAGTGCCGCAGACGGCGGTGGCATCTCTAACTCAGGTACTTTTAGCCTGACGGGAAGCACTGTCTCTGCCAATAGTGCATACTACGACGGCGGTGGCATTTATAATAGCGGCACTCTCAGCCTTGCCAACGACACCATTACAGATAACACATCAAAAGGCTTTGTGGCGGATATAGGCGACGGTGGGGGCGTTTTCAATAACTCTGATGGGACTGTTATTGTTGGGAACACCGTCATTGCAGGCAATTTTGATATGGCACCCAACATAACAAATTCTGGACTTTTTATCTTCACCCCTGACGTTTCCGGCAACTTCACCGATGTCGGCAACAACCTAATTGGCGATCGCACTGGTAGCACAGGCTTTACCACCAGCACCCTCGTTGGCACCAGCGCCAACCCCATTAACCCCAAACTCACCCCGCTGCAAAATAACGGTGGTGCAACGTTGACTCATGCATTACTTGCGGATAGTCCTGCAATTAACGCAGGCAAGAATGCTCTGATTCCAGCAGGGATCACCACTGACCAACGTGGCGCTGGATTTGACAGAATATCTCAGGGTACAGTTGATATTGGTGCATTAGAGTTTAACAGGCTGAATGGAACTAATGGCGCCGATAATCTCGTGGGTAAGAACTATGGTGACATCATTAACGCTCAAGCCGGGAATGATACCATCACAGGTAATCAAGGCAACGACGTCCTAACTGGTGGTAGCGGCAAGGATAAATTTGTTTACAACTTAGGTGACGGTGTTGATACGATCACCGATTTTGGTGGGTTAGGTAAAGGCTCAAATCCCTCGGCAGCAGTCATTGCTGAATTGGATACCTTGAAATTCCAAGGTACTGGATTAACTGCCAAAAATTTGCTACTCACCCAAAATGCTAGCAATCTGGAAGTCACCTTTGATGGGGTGGTTAATGAGAAAGTTATCCTGCAAAACTTTCCTTTAGAAAACCTAGACAACCTATCAACGCTGGGCAATATCCTGTTTGATGGGCAAAGCAGCATTAGTGACAGCTTTGATGTCTTCGATGCCAACTCCACCCAAAGCAACATCTTCAACAAAAACACAGTCACCTTTCTCAATGACCTGAACAACAATATCAATGGTTTTGACAACTCAGCTGATGTGATTAATGGTCAGGGGGGTGATGACCGCATCGACGGCAAGAGTGGTAAAGACCTGCTGCGCGGTGGTACGGGTAACGATACCCTGCTTGGTGGTGCAGATGATGACATCCTTGTTGGTGGTGCAGGTAACGATAGTCTTATCGGCGGTGCTGGCAATGACATTCTTATTGGTGGTGCAGATAACGATATCTTGACTGGCGGTAGCGGTAATGACCAGTTCATCTACCAAACCTTAAACAATTCCGGTGATACCATTACTGACTTTAATCAAAGCCAGGATAAGTTAATCTTTACCGACCTGTTTAAGAGCGTGGGCTATAGTGGCAGCGATCCCATCGGTGATGGCTACCTACAGTTTGTGCAATCGGGTACTTCTACACAAGTTAATTACTCTGCTGGTCCTTATTCTGTTTACACCTTGGCAACTTTGAATAATTTTACGGCTACAAATCTGGTAGTCGGTACTAACGTCATCGTCTAGCGCTCAATTATAGCCTGTAGCGACTGTCTTAATAATCAAGTGATTTGCCACTTTTTTCTAAGAGAATAAGACACGCAGTAGATTTAATCGAGACAAAAAATTATAACGAAAGACGACTCTCAAGGACAAGTAATAAAATGCCCAGTTGTCGCTTTTGCCTGAAGGGCAAAAGCACCAAAATACTTGGTTTTGCCAACAGTATCATTGAAACAGCTGGGCATTTTATTTTTTGGATGTTCCCAAACCACGCCAGCTAAAATTAGGCTTTTTGAAAAATCGAGAGAAACTTCACAATTGATAATGCAGAGTTAGACGAAAAGGGCGATTTAAGAATTATTGGGCAAGACGGGGGCAAAGCAGCGATGCCTACGGCGGTAAACTACGCACATTGAGGCGATAAAGACTATGAATTTTAGTTAAATTGGTGTTTTGATGAACAGGAGTTATTAGACATCTTCGAAAACTAGCATAAAATCTGATTTTTGATGACCATGCAAAATATGAGTTGAGCAACTTAGTAAAATTACATAGTTTGATCGCTTTACAAAAGCGGCAACTTGCTAGAAAATAGCAACGAAAGGGAAAAGAATTAGTAGTATAGTTTTTTGAGTTATTGATAGTTGTGTGAAAACCCTGTAATTACAAGGCTGAAGTCGGTTTGAGTTTCCCTCATCACATAAGCTCAAAGTAACAAAATGGCAACGTTACATACCTCACGCTTGCAAGTAAATCCCGCAACTTTCACCTCCAATACCGACAGTCTAGTTTTTATCGACACGGCAGTTGAAGACTATAGCGGTTTAGTCAATGGCGTGCTTGATAATACCCAAGTATTTTTGCTTGACTCGACAGACAACGGTGTAGAACAAATTACGGAAATTCTGGGTAGTTACGCTGGCGAGAATTTGACTGATATTCATCTTGTCTGTCACGGTGCCCCAGGTTGTTTACAATTGGGGAACACGCATTTAGGACTTGATACCCTCAAAGAATACAGCCAGCAACTGCAACAATGGCAGAAAATATTTTTAGCCTCTGCTAAAAGCGATAATCCCTGCAACTTACTCATCTATGGTTGCAAAGTGGCTTTTGGTGATGCGGGGGCAGAATTTATTGAAAAACTGCACCAACTCACAAAAGCGAATATTGCCGCTTCTGGTCAGTTGATTGGTAATACAGCATTGGGTGGGAACTGGGAGTTAGAAGTTCGCACTGCTGAGATGGAAGTAAATCTTGCCTTTGCAGAAACGACGCGAGAAGCTTACGCAGGAGTATTGGCAACGTTCACGGTGAATAATACCGGAGATACGGATGATGGGAATGCAAACAACGGCATCACCACACTGCGGGAGGCAATTAACTTAGCCAATGCCAGTCCTGGGAATGATACCATTACCTTTGGGGGTGTATTCACTGATACTACCCCAGATGTGATTACCCTCACCTCTGGATGGCTGACGATTACCGATGATATTACCATCTTGGGGACTGGGGCATCGAAGCTGACTGTGAGTGGCAATAATGCCTCCAGGGTGTTTGTGATATCGGGCGTAGGAACAGATGCCATGATTGATGGCTTGACCGTTGCTAATGGTAATAGCTATAGCAATCCCAATGATGGCGGTGGTATTTATGTCAGTTCCGGTAACATTCTTAGACTCACTAACAGCACTGTCTCCCGCAATACGGGAGGTGGCATCTATAACTCTGGCATCCTCAACCTAACAGGAAGCAGTGTCTCTGACAATAGAGAAGGCGGGATAGCTAATAATGGCTTCCTCAACCTAGCGGGAAGCAGTGTCTCTGGCAATACAGGAAATACGGGAGTTGGTATTGACAATGATGGTGGTACAGTCAGTCTAACTAATAGCAGTGTCTCTAGCAATACGCTAGGCGGCATCATTAATGAGGCTATTGGCGCTTATTTTTCTTACTCTGCTTCCCTTAGCCTCACCAATAGCAGTGTATCTGACAATACAGGATATTATGGCATCTATAACTCCGGCAGCTTTCTTAGACTTACCAATAGCAGTGTTTCTAGGAATACGGCAGGAGGCATTTCTAACTCACACTACCATGATTCATATACTGATATCTCAAGTTCAGCAATCTTGATTAACAGTACTGTATCTGGTAATAAGGCAACCTCTGACGGTGGCGGTATTTATAACAACGACACTCTCAGCCTTATCAACACCACGATTACCAATAACACAGCTGACTCAAACGGCGATGGTACTGGCGATGGTGGCGGTGTTTTCAACGATGGTGGAACTATCACTGTTGGGAACACCATTATTGCAGGCAACTTCGATAAATCCCCCTCCGCTAATATCTACCCTGACGTGGCTGGAAGCTTCACTGACTCCGGCAATAACCTGATTGGTAATAACACTGGTAGCACCGGATTGACCACAAGTACCCTAGTTGGCAGCAGTGCCAACCCGATTAACCCCAAACTGGGCCCTCTACAAAATAACGGCGGTGCAACTTTTACTGATGCTTTACTTGTCGGTAGTCCCGCTATTAATGCAGGCAATAATTCTCTATTTCCTGGTAGTGTTACTACTGACCAAAGGGGCGTTGGATTTAACCGAATATCTGACGAGACGGTGGATATTGGTGCTTATGAAGTCCAGTCCACTAGCCCACCACCTGTTAATACTGACACAGTAGTGACTAATACTAACGATTCCGGAGCAGGATCGTTGCGGCAGGCTATTCTCAATGCCAATGCTACTGTTGGGGCAGATACGATTACCTTTGCAGGCGTCTTCACCGATGCCACCCCAGATATCATCACCCTCACCTCTGGGAAATTGACGATTACCCATGATCTAACTATTTTGGGAACTGGGGTATCTAACCTCACTATCAGTGGGAATAATGCCTCTGGCGTGTTTGAGATATCAGGTACAGGAACAGATACAAGCATTAATGACTTGAAAATTGCTAATGCTAATGATGGCTTTGGTAGTATTCTGCTCAATAGCAATGCTAGCCTCAGCTTGACCAATAGCACTGTATCTAACAATAGTGGGTTGGTAGGCGGTATCTTTAACAGAGGTAGCCTTAGCCTGACTAATACTACTGTCTCTGATAATCGGGGGTCGTCATTAGGAGGCGGCATATTTAATAATGGCAATCTTAGCATAACGGGAAGCACTGTCTCTGGTAATACGGCAGATACTTATGGTGGCGGTATCTTCAACAAAGGCAGTCTCAGCATAACGGGAAGTACTGTCTCTAGTAATGGCCTGCAAACCATATCAGGTATTGAGCGCGACGGCAGTGGTCCAAATTTAGAAGATAGCTACGGCGGTGGCATCTATAACACAGGCAACCTCAGCATAACCAAAAGCACAGTCTCTGACAGTATCGCGGTCAACGGCGGCGGCATCTTTAACAGTGGCACCTTCAACCTTAACAATAGTACTGTCTCTAGCAATAAATCTTACATCCAGGGCAACGGCATCTCTAACAAAGGCACCCTTACTCTTACCAACAGCACTATTACTAATAATGAAATTTATCCATATAATACCAGTGATGGCCTGTCTTATGGTGGCCAGGGTAGCAGCGTTTTCAATGACTCTAATGGTAGTGTCATTGTTGGCAACACTATCATTGCAGGCAACTTTGGCTTACAGGGCGACGTTTCCGGTAGCTTCACTGACCTCGGCAGTAACTTGATTGGCAATAGGACTGGTAGTACTGGTTTTACCACCAGTACCCTCGTTGGCACCAGCGCCAACCCCATTGACCCGAAACTCACCCCCCTGCAAAATAACGGTGGTGCAACCTTGACTCATGCATTACTTGAGAATAGTCCCGCGATTAACGCAGGCAAAAATGCTTTGATTCCAGCAGGCTTTACCACCGACCAACGTGGCGCTGGATTCGATAGAATATCTCAGGGTACAGTTGATATTGGTGCATTAGAGTTCAACGATCTGAATGGAACCAATGGCGCTGATAATCTCGCGGGCAAGAACTATGGTGACATAATTAACGGTCAAGGCGGGAATGATACCATCACAGGTAATCAAGGCAATGACATAATTAACGGTCAAGGCGGGAATGATACGATCACAGGTAATCAAGGCAACGACGTCCTAACTGGTGGTGGCGGCAAGGATAAATTTGTTTACAACTTAGGTGAGGGTGTTGATACGATCACCGATTTCGGGGGGTTAGGTAAAGGCTCAAATCCCTCCGCAGCAATCGTTAGCGAATTGGATACCCTGAAATTCCAAGGTAGTGGATTAACTGCCAAAAATCTGCGACTCACCCAGAATGGTAACAATCTGGAAGTCACCTTTGATGGGGTGGCTAATGACAAAGTTATCCTGCAAAACTTTCCTTTAGAAAACCTAGACAACCTATCGGCACTGGGCAATATCTTGTTTGATGGGGAAAGTAGCATTCGTGACAGCTTTGATGTCTTCGATGCCAACTCCACCCAAAGCAGCATCTTCAACAAAAACACAGTCACCTTTCTCAATGACCTAAATAACAATGTCAATGGCTTTGACAACTCAGCTGATGTGATTAATGGTCAGGGGGGTAATGACTACATCAATGGCTTGAGTGGCAACGACCTGCTACGCGGTGGTGATGGTAACGATACCCTGGTTGGTAGTGCTGGTGATGACATCTTAATTGGCGGTAAAGGTAGCAATAACCTCAGTGGTGGTGCTGGTAATGACATCCTCCTTATTGGTGATGATAATTATTTTAGTACTGTTGAGAATAATGATATCCTTTACGGCGGTAGTGGTAATGACCAGTTTATCTATCAAACTGATAGCGCTGATAATACGATTATTGACTTTAATCCGAGTGATGATAAGTTAGTTCTTAGTAACGTGTTTAAGAATCGCGGCTACACTGGCAGCAATCCTATCGCTGATGGCTATCTACAGTTTGTGCAATCGGGTACTGCTACAAAAGTTAATTACTTTCCCTATGGTAATGGTGGTTTCGATTATACCTTGGCAACTTTGAATAATTTCACGGCTACAAATCTGGTAATCGGTACTAACGTCATCGTCTAGCGCTCAGTTATAGCCTGTAGTAGAAAAACAGTCGTAGCACTGCTACGTCTCTATAAGGGTTTTGGATAACGCATAATTAATTTCTGGAGATATCTATTGCTAGATTTTGGATTTTAGATGTTTCTAAAATCCAAAATCTAGAACTTTTACAATTGCCGCACTAATGGCTGACCATCTTTGACTTCACCAATCAAAACTAAATCGACACAGTTAACGAAGATACCATTTTCCAAAACGCCAGGAATGTTATTCAATGTCTTTTCTAGGCTGACTGGATCTTCAATAGAGTCAAATCTGACATCTAAGACAAAGTTTCCTTGGTCAGTGATCACTGGGCCAGCTTTTTTTACACCCATGCGGAGTTCTGGTTTACCACCGAGTTTTTTGATGGCATTGGTAACAGGAGTAATTGCCATTGGAATCACTTCCACAGGTACAGCAAAACTAGAACCCAAGCGGTCTACTAACTTGCCACTATCCACCACGACGATGAATTGTTCTGCCAGGTAATCTACGACTTTTTCGCGGGTATGTGCTGCACCACCGCCTTTTATCAAATTCTTCTGCGGATCAACTTCATCTGCACCATCAATGGCAATATCGATGTGGTCGATAGCGTCCAAGGTGGCGAGAGGAACACTATACTGCTTCGCCAGCACTTCTGACTGAAACGAGGTAGGTATACCAATGATATCTTTGAGTTCACCAGACTTGAGGCGATCGCCCAAAAACTGAATCGTATATGCTGTAGTTGACCCCGTACCCAACCCAACGATGGAACCAGATTTTACCAGGGCGGCGGCGGCTTTGCCAACTTCTTGCTTCATCAACTTTACGGGATCTGTTGCTGTCATTCCCAAAACTCCTGAAAAACTGACTATAGTCCATAGTAGTGGGCAGATAACGTCAAAAGATGAAAGGTAAAAAACAAGTTTTTGCTAATTTCTACTTCCTTGATTAGGCACTTCCAAAAAATAAAACATCATAGTGTCCGGGACAAAGGAGATGACCAATGTAATAATAGTGTATATTAATATACGAAGATTATGAATAAGCCACAGTACACTGCTTCTACTTTTGAGCAACTTTTCGCTGAGATTGCCCCGGAAGTAGCAAATACCTTCACGGTGGAGCAATTAGAAGCCATAAAAAGGGGTTTTGTCTCTCGGGGTAGGACCCGTCATGCTTTAGACATAAGAGTTTCAGTGCCAATTCCCGGATTAAGGTTTTATCTGGTGTTGTTAGCAGGTTCAGAACGTCGCTCTAAAGCGCGTTTACGCTCTGAAAAAGGTTTATATCCTTTTTGGACTCCAGCCAATATCTTGTTCCTCATCGGATTTCTAATCATTCTATCGGCTTGTAGCTACACTATATTTTCTTTTGCATTGTCTTCACTTACTCCCATATCTACCTCGTATTACCCTACTTCAATTCCTTGGATTGAGGATAAATCAGAATGTGAACACACTAGTAGAGTCTGGCATGATGGGAAGTGCTGGGATTCTGAACACAGTCCTAATTTTTAAAATTTATAGCTACACGCTACGTAGCGGGAGCAACATTACCCAGTCTAAATTCGTCACTAGTTAAGTTACAGGTTATTAGGAATACCAAATTTCGCCTTAACCTCAATAACGTAGTTTTTTAAATTCATTTAGCAGCTAAAAGTGGTTATTATAATGCGTCAGCTTTCAATTACTCTATCTTTAGTAGCCCTACTACAAAACTTACCAGCAATTGCTCAAGCTCAAGTGCCAGAAACTACTTCTGGAATCCCATCTGATTCCATTCAACAGGTAACTGCTGTCAAATGGATGACAAACTTTTCCGATGGCAAGTTTTATCCAGAAAGGTTAGTGAGTAGGGCCGAATTAGCGTCAATTATGGTAAAAGCATTTCAGCTAAATAAAAGACAAGCTGTTAGCAAAGAAAATTTAGCTATTCCAGATGTTCCTGCTTCTCATTGGGCGTTTAATGATATACAGACAGTCTTAAAAACTGACATTATGAAAGGGTATCGGGGCAATGAATTTTTCCCTAATCAAAAGGTGACAAGGGCAGAAGCTCTTGCTATTTTCGCCCAGGCTTATGGTGTATTTCAGTTTCCTGATGACGCTGTTAATGAGATTCTGGCTTCACATCCAGATGAAAAGTCTATCCCAGCTTGGGCTAGAAAAGCGATCGCTACAGTGGCTAGTGAGGGATTTCTTAACACAGATGCTCAAGGAAATATTTCCCCATTAAAACCTGTTACCCGTGGGGATATGGCTTATGTATTGAGTAAATATTTGCAACGACAACAGCGACAACCCGAAACACCAGAAATTCCGGTTATTCCAGATAGCCGACAATCTCCTTAACTGAATTTTATTCAGTTAAGCGACGTGTTTAAAATCAGTTTTGACCAGGACTTCTATACTTGTCTCGAATCTGGCGAAGATATAAGGAATTAGACTGTGTTGGTTGCTGCAACACATAATTCCCATAATTAGACTGTGGTAGTTGCGTCGGCTGCTGCAAGCCATAATTAGACTGTGGTAGTTGCGTTGGCTGCTGCAAGCCATAATTCCCATAATTAGACTGTGGTAGTTGCGTTGGCTGCTGCAAGCCATAATTCCCATATCCCACAGGGTTTATTGGGGTGACAACGCCTTGACTCGGAATCTGCCTAGAGTAAGGTGAAATATTAGTTGGTGCGGCAGAGGTAACTGGGGGCGTCACTGGTGCTACATTAGGCACTACCTGACCACTATTTAAATTATTATAGGGATTTTGCGGTAAGTTCGTACCCGTTGACGTATAACCTGTACCAGTAGTTAACCCATTACTAGGCAATACCTGACCGTTATTTAAATTACTGTAGGGATTTTGTGGTAAGTTCGTACCCGTTGACGTGTAGCCGTTCCCAGCAGTTAACCCAGTACTTGGTAGAGAATTCTGACTGGGTAAGCTGTTGATGGGTGGCATTAACGTTGTTCCTGAGTCAGAGACTCGGCCCAAGGGATTTGTCTGAGTTGCAGTGATCCCATTGAAGCTAGACGATTTCTGGTTTGTTGATTGGTTGAGTGCTGCTTGCAGAGGGCTAAGGGAGACAGAATTTTGATTTTTTTTGGTTTGATTAGTGAATCCAATACCCAGGGTAGAGGATGTTTGTTCCCCCTCTGTTGGTTCAGACGCTGTATTTAAGGTCTTCAGACCTAGAAACTGGTTATTACTATCAACCGTCCCAGTTCGCAATAAATTTTCTGTTTGGACAACAAAGGGATTTTTCACGGCTGGGGAGGCGTCGCCATTAACGCCTAAACCAGGATTTAATTTGGTATCACTACCAGACTTTTGTTTGTTAGTTACATCCTCTAATAAGCCTTTGCTTTTCTTTTCCTCAGTGTTTTCATTAGGGGTATTTGGCGTTAATGAGACAGTTGCTTGGTCAAAATCATTAAACAAAACTGGCAGGTTATCAATATCTGCGGCAATAGCTCGGTCTTCTGCTGACAGTGAGGAATCAGCAGGCTGTTGTGAAGCGACTTGGTTTTTTTGCTTATAAACGAAAAAATCTGGGTTTGACCAGTATTCCCAGGTTACTAGCCCTACTATAGATAAAAAAATTGCAGTTACCCAAAAACCAGGTCGCCCTAGATTCCATAACCTGGCTTTGAGATAGCGTAAGTAGGCGGGAGGATAATGACGATTTGGCATGGGATTGGTAATTGAAATTTACTCAAAATCGGAAAAACTTGACGAAAGTTGAAAGCGTTGCTGTTTAATGCTTTTGCTTTCCTCAACAGAAAATATCTCAACTTAAGTTTGAATAGTAATTTCATCCTAACTTCTCCATCAGTTATTAGTCATTACCAATAGACATGTAGTAGTCAAAAATTTACTTTTTAGCGGCTGGAGTCCTTTGGCAAGATTTTCTAGAAAGTTATGGTAATTCATGCTCAGTTTTTGGCTATTGGTCACATTGGATAACATCAGGAGTTGACAACTGGTCTAATTTATTGTTGTGGCGGGACAAAAGTTCAACTGTTTTTACTTTCTAGTTAGCAAACTGTGCGCTGCAATGCTTCGATACGCCTCTGAGAGCACTATGCTGCACCGTACTATTAACCAGGAGACTACAGCAATGATGAAAGCTGAAGATATCATGACCAAAGATGTAGTTACCATTCGCGGTTCGGCGACTGTTGCTGAAGCGGTAGGGATGATGAAGGAAAAAAAATTGCGGGCGCTGGTTGTGGATCGTCGCTATGACAATGATGCTTATGGCATTGTCACAGAAACGGATATTGTCTATAAGGTAACAGCCTACGGTAAAGACCCAAAGCAAGTACGGGTTTACGAAATTATGAGCAAGCCCTGCATTGTGGTCAATCCTGATTTGGGTGTGGAATATGTAGCGCGGTTATTTGCTAACACTGGTATTCATCGAGCACCTGTGATTCAAAGCAAGCTGTTGGGTATCATCTCGATTACCGACATTTTGACCAAAAGCGACTTTGTAGAAGCTCCAAAAGCCCTACTGCTGGAGGAGAGAATTCAAAAAGCCATTGAGCAGGCTCGGTCTATTTGCACCGGACAAGGTGCTTATTCTAAAGCCTGTGCAGCTGCCTGGGATGAGGTAGAAGAACTTCAAGCAGAAGCAGCTCATCAGAAATCTGAGGGTATGGTATCAGCCAAAGTCTCTTTTGAAGAATACTGCAAGGAAAACCCAGATGCACCAGAGTGTCGAAGTTATCATCCGTAATTGAGGTGTGGGGATGAAGAGGAAGGGGGCAAAGAAAGGGGCAGAGAGAGGTTCCCCTGTTCCCCGCTTCCTCTACCGTTTGGCAACTCGCATTAATAAAAATAAACCTATTCCTAAAAAAAGAAAGTTCGGCAACCAAGCCCCCATAAAGGGAGAGAGGACACCTGCTTGCGCGATCGCACCACCAATAAAGAAAATTAAGTAGTACGAAAATATAACTACAACGCTAATCCCAAAGCTGGTGCCTCTTCCAGTTCGCTGCGGTATGCTTCCCATAGCTGCACCTACCAAGCCAAAAACTACACATACAAAGGGCAAAGAGATTTTTTGTTGAATCCGCACTTCGAGTTTACGAATTTTTTGGCGATCGCCACCGAGAAGTTCCACTTGTAGTTGATCTAGGGCTTCAGAAATATTCATCTCACCATAATCGCGGCTTTTTTCTGCCAGACTTAATGGCGTGCGCGGTAGTTGCAGTTGTTGGTGTTCAAATCTAACAATGTTGCGATAGGAGCGATCGGCAGCAACAAAATAGATCGTGCCGTTATAAAAATCCCAGACATTTTCAGAAGCATTCCACTGGGCAGATTCTGATACCACAATTTGATTCAGACCTTTTGTTGAGCGGTCTATAATCGTCAAACCTTTCATCCGCTTACCATCAAACTGGTCGGCGTAAAACAAGCGTGTCAATATCCTATTTTTAGAGCCATCTGGCTGGGCAGCATCCTGGTATTCAGGATAGAAAATATTTTGCTGTTTAAAAGTTGGCTTGTCTGATTTCAGGGCTTTATCCAGAGTCATTGCCGCTTGGTAATTTGCTGCTGGTGCAATTTGTTCATTAAACACAAATGTCATTCCTGTAACCACAAGACTTAACATCACAGCAGTTAGCACCATGCGATAGACGCTCACCCCACAACCACGCAGGGCAATTAGTTCGCTCTCGCTAGAAAGACGACTGTAGGTCATCAAAGTAGCCAGCAGCGTAGACATAGGGAAGGCTAAAACAATAAAGTTGGGAAACTTTAACAAAAAAACTTGAATAGCAATGTCTAGGGGTAGCCCAGATTCTACGATTTTTCTAATTAGATCAAATACAGCATCAATGGTGACACCAATTGATGAAAAAGCTCCGACACCAAAGAAAAACGGCGCTAACAATTCGCTGGCAAGGTAGCGATCCATGATCGTAAAAGGCAGCAGCGAATGGAGGTTGTAGAAAGACGTAAACTTCTTTGATATCATAAGCAAAATTAAATAGTTAAATATTGGCAGCCTTAGTGAAGTAAAGTATATCTACTGTATTTAGGATCAAAATTCAATTTTAAATAGCTAAAGTTAATTAATAAATTCATGCTTATACCAATTCTTTAGGAAACTGCACAAAATCAAGCTTGGTCAGACTTAGGGCAAAATCCCCAAGTTCAGGAGCAACCTCAGAATAAAAAATCAAAATAACCTTTGAAATTATTAACTAAATAATTGTTAATTTAGACTTGAAAATTATCCCCTAAATAATATTGCCGCACAAGAGAATTGCCGTAGAGTTCGTCAGTAGCGCCAAAAGCAAGAATTTGTCCCTCGCGCATGATGTAGGCGCGATCGGTGATCGCCAGGGTTTCGCGGACATTATGATCTGTAATTAAGATTCCCATGCCGCGATCGCGCAGTCGTGCGACAATTTGCTGAATTTCTGAGACTGCGATCGGATCAACTCCAGCAAATGGTTCATCCAAAAGTAAAAATTTTGGACCTTCTTGTCCAGCAGCTAAAGACCTTGCTAATTCTGTCCGCCGTCGCTCACCACCAGAAAGTTGAATTCCTTTGCTATTGGCTAATTTTTCCAACCGAAACTCCCGCAGTAAAGTTGTGAGTCGTCTTGTCCACTCCCATCGTGGCACATTAGTTTGCTCTAGCACTAACAGAATATTATCCTGTACCGAAAGTTGGCGGAAAACACTTGGTTCTTGTGCTAGATAGCCAATACCCAGTCGCGCCCTTTTGTGCATTGGCATTCCCGTAACGTCCAGATTACCTAGCCAGACTTTTCCTTGATTGGGTTTTTCTAAACCTGTGGCAATGTAAAAGGTCGTCGTTTTACCAGCCCCATTGGGGCCTAGTAAACCAACGACTTCGCCCTGAGCAACAGAAAGATTGACACGATTGACAATTACTCGCTTGCCATAAGATTTATGAATATTCTCTAAAACAATTTTCATTGTTCGCGCCCTTTCTTGACAGTAGATGCTAATTAGAACGCTTAAATGCTGGTGTTTGTGGGGCAGGTTTTGCAGTTTGTCCATCATTATCTGATTCCTGGATCATATAGATGGACTCTACCTGACGGTTGGATTGGGGTAAGGCAACAAATCGCCCTTGATCAATTAAATAGGTTACTTTCTCCGCCCGGATACTGTTACCGCCCTGTTGCAAAATATAGACATTGCCACTGAAATCAATTCGGCGTTCCTTACTAAAGTACTGTGCTTGGGCAGATGTTGCTTGAATTTGGCGAGCCGGATACGACATTTGCACATTACCGCGAGCAGTGATTACTTGATTTTTGGCGTCATATTCTTGGACATCAGCACGGATAGTGAGGGGGCGATTTTCTCTAGGTGTTTGTGCAGTAGCGGTTTGCAATTGGTTAGGGAAGGCGACGCCCAAGAGTGCAACTGGGAGCATTAAAGCTAATCCAAAGCGACGCATCTGGGATATGGGCAATTGATAGCAGGGCATCATAGCAATTGGGGATTCAGGATTTCATTGCATTCTAATTATCTCAAGTACTTTATCCAGAGATGAAATATCCAATCTGGAGTGATTTACGATAACTACTGGCTGAAATAGTGACGCTACGCCCAACCTCAAGGTTTCAGGTAATTGGCATTTGAGTGAAAATGACGTAGGCACAATTCATGAATTGTGCCTACCAAGGATTTCGGGCAACGTATAATTAATTTCAACAGATGTCTAATCAGTACTTAGCAGAATTATAGGTAAAGATAAGACTTGATTTTCACCCAGATCACCAGCCATAATCAAGTCTGGCCCTATTTGTTGTAATGTCGTCAACAACACTGCGCTCTGACTCAATAGTTCATCTACATCAACACCGCTGTAACTAGATGGGTAACGGCGTAGGCGATTGCTGCCTTCTCCCAGTAGAATTACTGCACCTCGCCAGTTCCGATTCTCCAAATGATACAGCGCTACAGCAATTTGGAGAATGCCTTGATAAAAGGTTTTTTCCGGTTCGCCAGCTTCAATCCACAAAGCTTCTAAAGTGTCATGACAGGCGTAGAACTCACCAGAATTGAACTGTTCTACGCCTTGCCAAAACTCTTGGGGGATGGTTTGGCTCATCCCATGCTGTCTCGTACTTCTTTAATTGTTTCGAGAGAGATTTCTTGTTTTTCTCCAGCAAACTCGTTCTCAGGGGTAAGGAACAACATGCAGTGACACTCTTTGCGTTCTCTCATTGGTACACAGGGACAGTTCCAATATGTGCCGTGAACCTCAGCCTCTTTATCTTCGTAGTGGCGACAGGGACATAAAGGCGCACCCAGTTCATCTTTATGTTTGGCTAGTCCCTCGATCACAACTGCGGTAACAGAAGGTTCAGAACAAAAGTATGTTCCAGTCCGCTTGGCGTATTGTTCGGAAAAATGCCGCATTGCCTCTAGGCTTTTATCGCTGGATTTTGTGTTAGCTTCTGATGAGATCATGTGGATCGGCGACTCATAATTTAAATATTTCTTTGCATTGTACCTCAGCCTCATGTAGGGATTACTGGGTGTTTTTCCCCAACCTCACCTACTCAAATTGTTTTACCTTTGCTCAAAGGCTGATATGTCTGGTCTGCTGGGATCAAAGAAAATCTCAGAAATCACAGAAGCTTAATTTCTAAACTAATCAAAATTCAAGTTGCATCTTCAGGCAGACTTTAAAAGTCAAGAGGTTGATTTATTCTCATCAACAAACGACGCTGTGATGGATCTAAGGGAAGACGCCAAGCGTGATCCTTTTATCAGCCTTATATCAGGCTTTGTATATTTATACATTGTGCTGAATTCTCTTCATCATAACTTTATGAAACTTTATGAAATAACTAAGTAATAACACTTACTACTTTTTGCAATTTAGTGTATTTGCTGAGATGTGTAACAAAAAGCATAAACTTATCAAGAGTTACAACTACTACCATATGAGCATTTCAACTTTTGCAAAAAAGTTATCGACTGCTGCTATCGGGGCAACAGTCATCGTTTTGGGAATAGGAGCAGTAGCACAAGCAACTGTTTTAACATTTGATGATATAGCGCCTGTTTCTTTTGCTCCAATTTCTAACGGCTACGGAGGATTCAATTGGGACAATTTTGACTACACTGATGGCTCAAATTTTCCTATTACAATCTGTAAAGGCAGGCTTTGTTCGTATAGCCCTTTTAGGGTGTGGTTTTTTGCTGAAGGTATTGATTAATATGAATGTAATGTTTTTTGCAGTTGGGATTGTAGTAGGCGATCGCTTTCCAAAACTATACCCGGGTGTTCCCAATTGATTAGCTCTTGTCCTAGTGGTGAGGAAATATTTGGCCACAAAACCCAGCGACTGCCTTGAGGAAGAGTAGAAAGACTCAGGGAGTTTTGAGTCAGCCAAATCAAGGGATAGCTTTTAGGAACTACTGAACTGGTATCTTCTAGGGCTGTGGTTGCTGCTAAGGTTTCTAAAACAAAACGCTCACCTTTGATTAAACTTGTTGATGCTGTCCATAGTTGCACCTGTAATTGCTGTTGCTGTGCATAAAAATACAGTGATGCTGCGGCAATTACTGCTTGTTCAAAGTTTTCTTCTTCCCAATTGCTAGTGCTGTCAAGGGCAATAACTATCTCTTGTCCACCTGTGACCATTTCCAACTCCCGCACCCTTAATTCGCCATAGCGGGCGCTAGTCCGCCAGTGAATTAGACGAGTAGGATCTCCGAGGCGATAAGGACGGAGCGATCGCACCAGCCCTGTTGTGGCTGTCTGCAAGGGTCTACCACGAGGATCGCCCCTTTTGCTCTCTTCTTGTCCCATTTCATCTACTAAGGGGCAGGTAGCCAAGGGTAACACTGTGGGATAGACGATCGCCATTGCAGCACAGTCACGTTGACGGCGACACCAAAACAATCCCAAAGGCGCACCAGAACCCAGTTCGACTGTGTGCCAACGATAAACGCCCCGGCGCTGGGTAGGGTGATAATATATCCAACGGTAACTGCCTTGGCTAGGAATTGTTTCTATTGCTTTTTGTACTGGTTTCCCTAAGACGAAGGGCAACATATCTACGACTTGCAACAAGCTTACAGGCTGCTGTGTCTGATTGCGGATTTCTAATTCTACCGTCAGATCATCGCCGGCTGAGACAGGTTGGATAGGACAGCGGGAGATGGATAGACCTGTAAGCGATCGCGGCGGTAAGATGGCTGCTACACCCAAAAGGGCAAAACTGATGCCGCTAATGGCGTACAGCCAACCAGCCATCGTATTGATACCTGCTCCAAAAAAACAAATAGCCGTTGCTGCTAGTATCCAACCGCCGTATGCAGGGGCACAAGCGCGAGTTTCTAACCAATTGGTGATGGGTTTGATAAAATTCATGTTTCTTTTTTAACCCAACACAACCCGAAATTCACAGTATCTCAGGGGTTTGCCAAAAAAGCTTTTAGTTGGATTCCTCAAAAAGAGATGGAAAGTTACGACGACCACTTATAACCCGTAGAATTTCGATACCATCATCTAGCACTTTGTAGAAAACGATATAACCTTGCAAGGATAAACCTCGGAGGTCTGGACGAATTTTTGCGTAACTTTTACCACTGTTTGGAAAGGCAACAAGTTGTTGGCACTTGCGGTTGAATTCACTGAAAAATCGCTCTCCTGCTTCAACGCTAGTTTGAGCAAAGTAGTCGGCAATTTCATTGATATCTCGGCTGGCAAGAATGTTGATGACGTAGCGACTCATGCTTGCGCCTGATGTCCTTGTCGAAACCGCTCTAGAATTTGGTTTACGAATGTCTCTCCATCAATAGGTGGCGTTTGGTCTGAAGCTAAAATCGCCGCATCAATTTTCTCTCGCACATCCTCGACCCATTCAGCATCAGCGCGATCGTATTCATCAAGCAACCGTAAGGCAATTTCAAGGGCTTCTTCTGCGGAGCGATATTTCCCAGACTGGAGCTTGGTTTGAATAAAGCGTTCTTGATCAGGTGTGAGACTGATGCTCATAGAAAACCTCTATTCAGATTATTCACCATTTTAAGTTAAAAAACGCACCCTGCTTTTTCGTTCAGTTAAAGTTTATTAAAGAAACAAGGAATCCACAGCCTCAAACCATTGTGACCATTTTTCCACGGGTGATTCATCAGGCTGACTCTCAGCAATTTTAACTTGATGTTTGTGGATAACAAAATCAATGAAATCAGTCACTTCTTGTAGGAGTGGTTCGGAAAGTTGCTGCAATTTTGCGTTAGCGAAGCTCGCCGAAGGCATCGCAGTTTCACGAATAGTCATGGGAATAATCCTTTTTCAGTCCTCTTCATTTTTACTCAAGGATTTGACTAAATACACGGCAATTGCGTAGGCGTAGCCCGTCGTAGACATCGCTTTCTGTAAGAATGCCTGCTGGCTAGCGATCTGTCTTTACGGATAACTTGAGGAGCTAAGGTTATGCGGCGTTGATTATGCTGATTCTAGATGAGTGACCGGAATTTGTTCGGTTCTTTCAGGGGGTTTCGCTCCAGTTGCAACAGCATGAACCGTATGAAGAATATCGGCAGAATAGTACCGATTGCCACAGGTATCACAAACACCTATCGTCACATCTTCGAGGATGACAAATCCATCTCTATGTTTAAATGCCTCGCGCTTTACAATTCGAGGTTGAACAGTTCCTTCGCAATACTCGCATCTATATCCATACATAAGGCTAGCCTTGAGCTTCAGTAACTTCATAAACAGTGATAATCAAATAACGTCCGTTGCTTGCGAAACGCCCAACAATCCCAACAGGCGTTTGTTGATCTAATGCAGTTCCTACTACTATATATTTTGTTCCTCTTGGGTCATCTTTTTCAACTCGAACGACTTGACCTTTCAGAACCGCCTCTTCCACATCTAAAATCGTCAGCATATCTTCAGCCATTTCTTCCATTGCATGGGCTGACATATCGTATTGGCTGAGTCTAATCTTTTCTCTGATACGGTCAATATCACTGCGAGGCACTTGTTTGTTTAGATAACATTCAGCTAATCATACCAAGTCTTAAGTACAAAAAATTATACCTTGGTTAAGAGATAAACTAAATCAATTTGATAATAAAGATTAAGGTATTGTACTGTTAAGGATTGTATTAGTCATTTCTATAAAAATATATAAATTGTAGATTGTCGATACTTCCGTAACATACCAATTCTTGTCCAGCCAACCACTATTTTTTTACTGATGTAAAGTTTTCCTGCTGAAATATCTATACTTTTAATGTCTAACCAAGGTAGAGTAACATTTTTAACTTTAATTCCCTTTTTGCTAATTGTTATTTCTCCAAAAACAACCTCTTGTCCTAGAGCATAATTAAACTTGAGGCTAGGCATCAGGTGTTTAAAAAGTTCATAATTTAAATACTTACCTAATTCTTCGTTAGCAATTATTTCATCAATAATTATTTTTTTACCATCTTTAGTTTCAATAGTGTACTCATAAGTTGTTCTAGCAGTAGGAATTACAAAGTATAGATAATATTTAACGCTGTACTGCCATAATGCCACAATATCACTAAAATTTATAACTCTTGTTTTATCGCTAGACTGATACGCTAATCCCTTCTCATACACGAATAAACGGTCTTTTAATATATCTATAATTCCGTATGCCAAAACACTAGACACTATAAGACATCCTAATCCTATAATGAGGCGGACACTTCCTTGCGGCAACCCATCTATAAATAATACGACACCTAGTAAAAGAAAAAATAAGGTAGCACCAATAGTCTTACTAAGTTGTCTGGAAATTTTTGGTCTAAATTCTTTGACCAACTTTCCTAATACAGGATGATTTAAGTGCTGCTTACGCTGGCTCATGTATGATATACATCAAATATTATTAGACTTGTATTATTGTTATACCCATTTTAAAAATCATTGTTACACACCTAGCAAACAAAAAAGCCCACTGGTGTGGGCTTTCTAAATCAATTAGATTATGGCTTGACTTACCGTTTCGCCAACTTTTTCGACATCTTCCGCAGACGAATCGATTGGGGTGTAACTTCCACCAATTCATCAGAGCCAATATATTCCAAAGCACGTTCTAAGCTCATGTCTATCGGTGCTTGCAGTTGCACTAATTCATCGCTACCAGCGGCGCGGTGATTGGTTAACTGCTTGGTCTTACAGATATTCAGTTCTAAATCTTGGGGACGATTGTGTTCTCCCACAATCATGCCTCTGTAAACCCTTGTACCGGGAGTAATAAAGAATGCTCCTCTATCTTCGGCGTTTCTCATGGCGTAGAAGGTAGAAACACCCTCTTCAAATGAGATTAAAACACCTTTGTTCCGGGCTTCAATGTCGCCACTGAGTTGACGGTAGTCTAAGAAGCTGTGGTTCATGATGCCTTCGCCACGAGTCATCCGCATGAATTCACCCCGGAAACCAATCAATCCACGGGCGGGAATGACAAACTCTAGTTGGGTGCGATCGCCACTACCTGGTTGCATATCTTGCATTTCGCCTTTGCGTTGTCCCAGGCGTTCAATACAGCTACCCACAGCATCAATAGGAATGTCTAACACCAAGAGTTCGTAAGGTTCGCAAGGTTGACCGTTGACTTCGCGGTAAATTACCTGTGGCTGAGATACCTGAAACTCGAAGCCTTCCCGGCGCATGGTTTCAATTAAGATACCCAGGTGGAGTTCTCCCCGACCAGAAACGAGGAATTTATCGGGAGAATCGGTTTCTTCGACACGCAAAGCAACGTTGGTTTCAAGTTCGCGGAATAGGCGATCGCGCACTTGTCTTGATGTCACCAACTTGCCTTCTTGACCAGCAAAGGGCGAATCATTCACACAGAAGGTCATTTGCAAGGTTGGTTCATCCACTTTAATTAGTGGTAAAGCTTGCGGTTCATTGGGGTCTGTAATCGTTTCCCCAATATAAGCATCAGCGAAACCAGCCACCGCGACAATATAACCTGCGGTTGCTTCTTCCAGGTCTACGCGCTTCAACCCTTCAAAGCCCATCAATTTGGCAATTCTACCCTTGACAATGGTGCCATCTTCTGTTACCAAAGCTGCTTGTTGTCCTGAGCGGATAGTACCGTTGTGAATTCTGCCAATAACAATCCGTCCCAGATATTCAGAATAATCTAAGGTTGTGACTTGCAATTGCAGAGGCTTATTGCTGTCGCCCACTGGTGAGGGAACGTGTTGCAGAATTGCATTAAAAAGAGGTTGCATATCTACCGATTCTGCTTCCAAACTTTCTTTGGCAAAACCTGCCATACCGGAGGCAAATAAATAGGTAAAATCACACTGGTCTTCATCTGCCCCTAATTCCAAGAACAGATCCAATACTTTATCGACAGCAACGTGGGGGTCAGCTTGACCACGGTCGATTTTATTGATCACAACGATGGGGCGCAGCCCTTTTTCTAAAGCTTTTTTGAGTACAAAGCGTGTTTGGGGCATAGGGCCTTCGTTGGCATCGACAATCAGAAGACATCCGTCAACCATGCCGAGTACTCGTTCGACTTCGCCACCAAAGTCAGCGTGTCCAGGAGTATCAACAATATTAATTAGTGTTTCTTTGTAGCGAACCGCCGTATTTTTGGACAGGATAGTAATACCCCGTTCCCGTTCTAGGGCGTTGGAGTCCATAACGCAATCCGGAACGTCTTCGCCTTCGCGGAAAATGCCGGATTGTTTGAGGAGTGCGTCAACCAGGGTAGTTTTACCGTGGTCAACGTGGGCGATAATGGCGACGTTGCGAATTGGGAGCGTCATAGAAACTTTTGGTGAACTCTAGAGGGGGTTTTGAGATTTACATTTGAATGCTAGGTTTTTGTAACAGAATTAGGTATCATTAACAAAACTCTGTAAAGAACCTTTAACAATTCTAGCGTAATCGTCACAATTGCGGTGAGGTTTGTCAAGGCTGCATGGCGATCGCCTGAGTACACGTCACCGTAAAAAGGGTTCGGAAATATTGAAACTTGATGTTAGGTTTCACTACCCTTTGGCTGTCTACGTTCTACCCAACCTGCGAATGATTAAATTTCATACCCTTTTTGTGCTGTTTCGACCAAACTAGAAATAAAGGGTGAAGACAAGTAGGCGAAACGACAGGAGAATTAACCGTAAAGGTTGAGGTAGTAGACTAGCAGATTGATATATAGTAGTAAAAATGTACTAATTTAATAGATTTAAACTAAAATACAGGAATCATATTTGATTTCTGAAAAAGGCCACGAGATAATACGGGGGGATATATCTGTCTAACAGCAAACAATGATAAACCAGTATCTACAAGCTGCCATTACTTCCTTTCAAGGGCGACTTGTACTAAAGGTTGTTTTGCCTACATATTGCTATAACTGTATAACCTGAGCAGAAATTTTGTGAAATGTTTGTAATTTAGGTTAAGTTATGCGCTTATCTAGCACAGACATCAGAAGATTTTTAGAAGAAGGAAGCCTTAAAATAGTTGGTAAAAGTGAACTTGAGTTCAATGCTAATGAGCAAATCAGACCTTCTTCTGTCGATGTTCGTATCTCCGATGATTTTTGGAAATTTAAAAATTATGAAACACTTGAGTATTTAGATATATTAGATATAGAAAAAGCTAGATATTTTAAAGATAATCCTAAATTAATTTATGAACAAATACATTTACTAAATGGAGAATATTTAGAAATAAAACCCGGTGAACTAATTATAACTGAAACTTTTGAGTGGATAGAGTTACCAACTTTTCTTTCGGCAAATTTGAAAGGGAGAAGTAGTTTTGCCAGACTAGGTATTTCAATACATTGTACTGGTGATTTTATAAATCCTGGATATAAAGGTCATATGCCGATGCAGTTAGTTAATCATAGTTCTATACCAATCAGAATATATCCATATCTAAGTATGGCACAACTAGTTTTTGAAAGAGTATCTTCAGAACCAGATGTTGATTACCAGAACCTCTCAACCAGTATATACAAATCTGACAGTGGAAACGTCGGTGGCTTATCTTTATGGTTTCGTGATAGAGAAATAGAAAAAGTAGCACTTCGTATTAGTGGTGCAAAATTTGAACAGAAAACTCAAATGATGATTGAAGACGCACTAATTAGAAGTGAAAAACGAACATTAAAACAAATAGAAAGTTCTCTTAAACGAGCTAAAGTATCAGAACCAAAGCAAATTGAAAAACGGTTGCAAAATTTTGAATCTAAAGATATCAAGCGTGACAAGAAAATGCGGATATTTTTCTGGATTTTTACATTGCTTTTTGGCGCAGATTTAAGTGTATTTATACCTGAACTTATTAAATTTATTATTACTGGAAATATTCATGAGCCAATGTTTTGGATTAGTTTCATAATAGGATTATTTTCATTAATTATTTTGTGGATTACATTTGATATCAAATTTATTGGGTTTTAATAAAAAGTTTATAATTCAATTGAGGATCAATATCCTATTAATTATCGTAACGAACCTTTATCTAGAAAGATTGAATTAGCTGAAGGATGGTTATTTCATAAGTTATAGTTTAAGGTATCGAAGGCACTTCGGGACAAATTAGATTAATGTATTTAGTCAATACAACTAATTGTGTAATCAAGCTTGTGTGGATTTATAGCCACGAGCAATTTGAATAACACCCTACTGAGGTGGATTTAAAAAACGTTATTAAGAAAATATTAATAATTTAATATTTTAGTTTTTAGATTTTATTAGCTAGGCGTCAATAAATTAAAGTTTGTAGTAAAACTTTAGTCCTGATAATTGTTGTTTTGAGCAATGAATCACTCAGAAGAACTATGATTTTGTTTTATGCTTAATTATACCTACCTATTTAAGATATATGGTTTTAGAAAATTAGCATTAAAATGTTATCCGCCTGGGGATAGAATACAGATTTAAATATTATCTATCTAAAAGTATAAAAATATAATTTGTAACTAAAAGTATTGTTTTTCTACCCATAGTTATGAGAGCGATCGCTCAAAAGAAAGATGGAATATCCCTAACCTCTGTGTAAAAGTTATATCAGTTAAGAATTATGAACACTGCCGAGGAGAACACGGATGGTAGCTACTTTAGATGATACGAAACGCAATGCTATTGCTCTGAAATTGGCAGACCTGAAAGCACTCCAACAATTGGTCATCGAAAAAGAGCAACTCTTTTTGAAAGAAGGACTTGATGCCGAAATTGCTGATCGCATCCGAAATTTTATCAATGATGATCAAAAAAATCTTGGCGTTCTGGAAACCATAATTGGTCAGTATGGCATTCAGGCGGAACCGAGAAATATTGTGAGAGAATTCATTGAAAAATCGAGAGAATTGTTTAAAAGTTCTGAATTAAGCTTATATGACAAAGTATCTCAGCATGAATTGCTGAAACATCAACTAGTAACCACTGGCTTAATAATTCACAAGGCTGCTCAAAAAGTTGGTGCTGACGTTTTGCTAGCGATCGCACCTTTGAATACCGTTAATTTTGAGAACCGCGCTCACCAAGAACAACTTAAAGGTATTTTAGAAATTCTCGGTGTCCGCGAACTCACTGGACAAGATGCAGATCAAGGAATTTGGGCCCGTGTTCAAGACGCTTTGGCCGCAGTCAGTGGTGTGGTAGGTAGTGCTGTTACTCAAAGCAGTGACAAAAAGGATATAAATATTCAAGATGTTATCCGCCTCGATCATGGCAAGGTAAATACCCTATTTACCGAACTCCTGCAAAGCGACAATCCACAGAAGATCCAAGAGTACTTCGGTCAAATTTATAAGGATCTAACTGCTCACGCCGAAGCTGAAGAGGAAGTAGTATATCCAAAAGTACGTCCTTTCTACGGTGAAAACGACACTCAAGAATTGTATGACGAACAAGCTGATATGAAGCGGGTGTTAGAGCAAATTAAGGCTATCAGCCCTTCTTCATCTGAATTCAAAGATCAAGTTAGACAGCTTATGGAAGCTGTTGGCGACCATATGCGTCAAGAAGAAAGCACAATGTTTACTGCCATTCGCAACAACTTGAGCACTGAGCAAAGTGAGCAACTGGCTACTGAATTCAAAGCTGCTAAGACCCGAATTCAACAAAAGCTAGGTGTTGTTAATGAAGCAAATGTGTAGGATGCTTTCGAGCTTTCTATATCCGCTAAGAAAGGTTAGTTAAACAAAAACTCCTAGCAGATCAGCGCTGGGAGTTTTTGTTTAAAAATGTTACTGACAGTATTTATAAGCCGTATAGGCCATAGTCACAACCCCGGTAATAATAGCAGATTCATCGACTTCAAATTGGGGATGGTGTAATGGGTGGTTAATGATTCTTTCTTTGTAGCCTACACCCAAGCGAAACATCGAACCGGGAGCGTGTTCCAAATACATAGAAAAATCTTCAGATCCAAGGGAGGGTTCGGGTAATACTTGAACGCGATCGCTACTCCAAGCTTCTTCGGCGGCTGATTGCAACAATTGTGTCAAGGTGTAATCATTTTGGACACTGGGTACGCCTTGGCAATAGTTGACTTCATACTTTGCTCCGTAAGTATGGCAGATATTAGATACAATGTTTTCAATCCAGTTCGGGAGATCGGCACGGGTTTCGGGATGGAGCGATCGCACGGTTCCTAATAACTGCACTTTATCCGCAATTACGTTTGGCGCTTTGCCACCATTAATCTTCCCTATGCTCAATACTACAGGACGCAAGGCATTTTGTGTCCGGCTGATAGCTTGTTGTAGTGCAGTAATCACTTGGCAAGCAATCCAAATTGCATCAATTGCCTCATGGGGACGCGCCCCGTGCCCAGATTCTCCCATAATCAGAATCTCTAAATTATCAGAGGCGGCTGTTAATGCTCCGTAACGCACACCAATAGATCCTGCGGGTATGGAAGGGAAAACATGAACCCCTAATACAGCTGAGACGTTTTCCATCGCCCCATCTTTCATCATCCAGTTTGCCCCTTGAGCAATTTCCTCGGCTGGCTGAAATAAAAACCGCACTTTACCACCCAATTCCTCTGCCACTTGAGACAGCACCATCGCTGTTCCTAATCCGACTGTGGTGTGGACATCGTGACCACAAGCGTGCATAATACCCTCTACGCTAGAGGCGTATTCCAAATTGGTGCCCTCTTGAATTGGCAAGGCATCCATATCGGTACGAATTGCCAATAAACGGTCATTTTGGCTAGTGCCTTCCAGTTCTCCAATGACGCCCGTTTTGCCAACTCCCTCTTGTACATGCAGACCACTGGAAGACAAAACACCAGCTACATAGGCTGCTGTTTGGTACTCCTGACCGCTGAGTTCTGGATGAGAGTGGATGTGGCGACGAATTTCGATTAAGCGAGGCGCTAGTTCTGCTGCTAAGTCTTTAATACGGGTAAGCATCGATTTAATTAATCTATAGGCTTTTTTCCCATGATAAAGAAATGTTAACAAACAAAATGCTTTTTGCCATACAACCATAAGTGAAAGATGAAGCAAAGGGGCAGGGGGGAGAAATAATTTCTCATGACTTAGGCAGTGAAAACCTGAAACCTTGATCCCCCCTTAAAAAGACAACCCGTCCAACGTAGTGGCTCCCCAATCCCCCATTGCTAGTTATTTTGAGTAGCAGGTTGTGCCTCGAGTATTTTCGGGTTCAAACTCGTTACATTCTCTGGGATTTTGACGTTCTAACGACCAGCTATAGGGCTTGTCGGAGGTGACAACACCATTAGCTAGAGTTGTTAGTCGAAAGTTAGCCCCTCGAAAATTAGTAAACTGCAATTTGGTATCTTTTAAGTTTGCTGCTTCCAAATTGGCACTGATCAAGCCGGCATAAGACAGATCAGCATTTTCCAGGGATGCTGATTTCAAATTTGCTCCTGTTAAGGAAGCACCACTGAGATTCGCCGAATTCAGAATCGCACCTTCTAAATTTACACCGGTGAGATCGGCATTCGTGAGATTAACTTGAGATAATGTAGCGCCACTCAAGTCAGCCCCTCGCAAATTTGCTCCAGTTAGATTCAGTCGAGTTAGGTCAGCACCACTCAAATTACACCGGGGGCAGGCGCTTGTTGCCTTCAACTGATCTAAGTCTAGCTGACTTAAGGCAAGGGCCTGCTCTGCAAACCCAAAACAAGCTAACAGGACGACGGTAGCAACAATTTTAAGTTTCATATTTTACAGATATTTACAAAAATGACAATTTACGCACATTGCGTACTGTCATACTTAATAATATGCTTCCCAAAATAACAACAGGGATGAAGCATTGATTAAGAAGCTGTGAAAATAGTATAAATTCTAATGGTAAGACTACTCAAACTGAAATATAAATTATAGAATCAAATCGTAAGCAAGTATACCGAACCTTTTATAGACTACCACTTATGTGATCCCCCTAGCTCGATGAAAAATGCGACTAGGGGGATCTTGTTTTTAGGTATTGGGCATGGGGCGAAGCATTGATTAAGAAGCTGTGAAAATAATATAAATTCTAATGGTAAGACTACTAAAACTGAAATATAGATTATAGAATCGAATCGTAAGCAACTATACCGAACCTTTTATAGACTACCACTTATGTGATCCCCCTAGCTCGATGAAAAATACGACTAGGGGGATCTTGTTTTTAGGTATTGGGCATTGGGTATTGGGCATTGATTATTTCTCCATCATTTCCCTCATCTCCCTCATCCTCCGCTGCCCTTCTGCCCCTGCCTTCTTCACCGCCACCCTAAAAAGCGCAATCCAGGCACAATTAGGTAGTAACTCACTCCTAACCAGAAGCTGATCAACAAGCCCAGAGAACCAAAAAAAGTCAGAGGTAAGTATAACTCTGACCAGGCTGGTTGACTAGAAAATTGGAAGATCGCAGGTGCTAACCTCGAAAGAATCAAAACTGCATAGGCGATCGCACTGCCAAAGGCAGCGAACACAGCGTACACTATGTGATGGCTGCGAAGACCTAAACTCAAGGTGAGTAGGCAAACTGCCACCAAAATTACTGCCACTAAGCCCTCGCCGCTGTCTTTTGGTGTGATTAATTGCAAAATCAACCAGCCGAAGCCATAGCTAATCATGCCCATCAGCGACGCCACTAAAAAGCGCCGCCGTTGACCAAAACACCCAGATACTGTTAGTCCCCATGCGGTTCCCCAGCCTGCGGCGACGAACACCAAAATATCTGCCCCGAAGACGGGTTGAGTATTTGGCACTAATTGGTTTAGCTGACTTAAAATCAATTCCACAACCTGACGACCTAAGCTGGTGCGATATGCCAAAATAAAACCAGCGATCGCACCAAAACAAGCGCCGATACTAGTCAGGATCATCGCCCAAATCGTCGCTAAACAAGCTTGGAAGGTTTTGATGATTGCCTGAGCAATAAAAATAACGGTTTTAGTTACAGCTTGGCTAAAGTTAGCTAAAGCTTGTTTAATAGCTTGTGTTAGTAGTCTAAATCTCTGGGAAGCTTGGGTTGAGGCTTGCTTAACGTTATCCCGTAGTTGGAAAAATAACCCTGACGGCGGTAATGGTCGAGAAATCTTCGCCAACCGTTTTTGAATCATAGCTGCATTTGCTGGACGCGATCGCACATCCTCCTGCACCATTTCATCAAGCAAAGAAGCTAGTTGCGGGTTGACATTTACCGCAGTTCGCCAGCGCAATTTCCCCGTTTGCTGATCTTCCAACTCTAACGGGTATTTGCCTGTTAGTAGTTCAATCACCGTTCGACCGAGGGCATAAAAATCGGCACTTGGCCCGACAATACCTCCAGTAACTTGTTCTGGTGGACTGTAGCCCGAAGAAAATAATCGGGTGGAACTAGAGTGAGAACGTAGCTTAGAGGCGCTAAACTGTTTTGCCCCTCCAAAATCAATTAGTACCACGCGATCGCCCTCTATTTGCCCTTGAAGCGGGGTTACAGATGGCGAAGAGTCCAACATTAAATTAGAAGGTTTGATATCACGGTGAATAATCTGACGTTTATGTAATTCCTGTAAAATCTGTACAGCTTGGGCGAACCAGTTTAAAACCAAATCCTCTGGACACCCTTGGGGAAACTTTTTTAATATCTCCTCTAAAGTCCGCCCATTGATTTTTTCCATTACCAGACAAGGCAGTTGGTGTGGTTTGGGATTAAACAATTTTACGTGAAAATACCCATCGGCATCAACTCTGGGGACGCCAGGATGCTGCAAGCTAGATAAAACTGCCGCCTCTTGGGTAAATAATTCCAGTGCCTTTGGTGAATCTTCTACCAACACTTTCAGCACTTTTTCGGTTTGAGTTTTTTCATCCCAAACCGTGTAAATTTGAGCAAATCCTCCCGACCCTAAAGGCTGAAGTGGAACATAGCGGTCTAACAACTCTAGCGGTGCGCCACAGCTGTTACAAAATTTGTTTCCCCAAGGCTGAGGATAAGGACGTTGACAATCAGGATTTATGCAGTGAACCGCACTCTGAGTGATGTGGGACACAACCGCTACAATACAAAGGCTGACTTGATTTTAGCGTTTCTTTAGGTTTCCTGATTTTAAAATAGGCAAAAGGAAAACCCTCATAAAATCTATGAGGGCATTCGTTTATATGTATGTCAGTCCTTAATTACGAAAACTTCTCTTACTCTGCCTGTGCTTGGCAACTTCTTTGCGCTTGCGTTTTTCTAAGGGCGTTTCAAAATGACGATGTTTTCTCATGTCTGGAAAAATTCCAGCCTTGGAAACTTCTCGCTTAAATCGTCGTAAGGCTGACTCAATGTGTTCATTGTCACCTACAATTACTTGGGTCATTATTTCTCCTACTAAGTTGACTTCATCAATAGCTATGCAGGCAGTAGCAGTACAAAAAAAAGACAGACTCTTTGTCTGACCTTAAGAATCTTGGTAAATTTTTTTTCCAAGGTTAGTAGCGGGAGCGTCCGCCACCGCCACCGCCGTATCCTCCTCGGTTACCACCAAAGGAACCTCTATCACCTCTGTCTTCTTTAGGTTTAGCCTTGTTCACTTTCAGGTCACGACCCATCCACTCAGCACCGTCTAGAGCTTCAATGGCAGCTGTTTCTTCGGCTTCAGTTCCCATTTCCACAAAAGCAAAGCCTCGTGGACGACCAGTTTCACGGTCAGTAGGTACTTGAACCCGCTTTACAGTACCATATTCTGCAAAAATACCACTTAAATCCTCTTGTGTAACGTCATAAGAGAGGTTACCTACATAAATTGACATCGATTCTCTCCAAAATCATCACTGTGTAGAGATTTTAATTTCTCTGAGAAGTCTGTAAATACTAAAAGGAAAAAGCCCTTCAATACTAAAACCAAAGACATCACCGAATTAACTCTCCTAAATCTAGGATGACATAGGAGCCAGCTCTCTGCATCCAGTAGATAGTTAATCAGTGATGCGATCGCGTAAGTGCGATCGCCTGCCCCCACCTACCCTAAGTACAGCCCATTGCAAAAAAGGTTTGGAAATGCAAGAAGATAAATTCTGTAGGGTGATAAAGGAAATCAGACATGGAGGGGCGCATCTTTAATATCCGAATTGAACGTTTGACTGCATTAACCATGAAGCATTACTCCCAAATTTTAATATGAAAGGCAAAGTCAGGCAACAAATAAAGGCTATGTCGGCTTGTACTTCTTTGGATAACCCGCTATGAAAACAACTGCGGTCTTCTCCCAACTTGAAGAGCATCGTCCAAAAGTTGGGGAGCAAGTGGCGTGAGAGGCTAAGAGTTGAACTTCTCCTACAGTCGCGGTTACGCAAACGATGATTTTGAATTTTTTTATGACATTTTGACTATGTCTCCTTATCATCACCTTTCCAAGCCGTTTCCAATTCGGCTTTGACAACTAACTTGAGCGGCCTCATGTTTGCCTAGTGCCTGCAAGCCAAATAGAGAACGCCCATAATGGGGATACTTTTTAAACTTTCTATAATCACCCTTAGCCAAAAGCACACTGCCCAGAGATTCCCGCGTGGGAAAGTAGAAGTCTGGTGATTTCAGGTAATTAAGTCCGGTATGATTTGGTTTACCTTTGAGAACAGATTCCAAAACAGAATTAAAACTTGTCTAAAAGTAATCTATAAACATGGCAACGCTTTCTTAGCAAGCAATAACTAATCAACTGCAATGATTTCGATTATAACATAAACTTATTTTTGCATTTACTACTCTTGCTACTTCCTTTTCTAGCCATCCACTAGTGCAAATTTTGATAACGTTTATGGGATAGGATTTCTATAAACAGTCCAAAAATTTAATCATTTCATACAACGAATGATGAATGTACACATTCTGACTGGTTGTGATTTTCCACAAAACTTGTTTAGAATTTGTTATCACTTCTACTGAGATTGGTAAGCTATTTTTATTTTGATTAACTTGGAAGCCTGCACGTTTTAAAGCATGAATAGTCCACACAGACGCAATCCCCTCGCCTATCAAATTAATTTCTCCTTTGTAGGATGTATGGAGATGAAATTCACCAGAAGCAACATCAAACTCTACACCTTCACTACGGAAAGTATCAGCAAATGCACCATTCACTACCAAATCTTCCGGCGCACCAACGTGTAAAAGACCATTAGTTGATAATAGCCAAACTTTATCTGCAATCCGCAAAGCTAAATCTAAATCATGGGTAGAAAGGAGAATTGCTTGATTAGTTTCCCGTACTAACTGGCGCAACAATTGCATAATTTCTACCCGTCGCGGTAAATCGAGAAATGCTGTTGGCTCATCAAGTAACATAACAATAGGTGATTGAGCCAAAGCACGCGCAATCATAATTTTTTGACGTTCACCGTCGCTTAATTCGCTAACTTGGCGTTGTGCTAAGTGTACTGCTCCTACAGATTTAATTGCCCAATGTACTATAGCTTCATCTTGGGGTGTCAAATTTCCCCACCAGTCAGTGTAAGGATATCGCCCCAAACTCACCAAAGTGTAGGCTGATAGCATTCCCACATCAACTTTCTCAGTGAGTACCAAACTCAGACGTTTTGCTAATTCTTGTGGTTTTAAATGATATATGTTTTCTCCCAAGAGTCGCACTTCACCTGCTATAGGTGGTTGCATTCCGGCGAGCGATCGCACTAATGTGGATTTACCCGCACCATTGGGACCAAGTAAACAAACCAGTTCCCCAGCTAAGAGAGATAGAGAAATATCTGATGCAACACACCGAACAGTTTTTCGGGATGTCTTGTAACCAATAGTCAGGTTGTGAGTTGTTAAAATCGCATCATTCATCAGGGAAAAGATTTTTGGGAATTACGCCGCAGAATTACCCATGTGACAACAGGAGTTCCAATTAAAGCGGTGACAGCATTTAAAGGTAAAACCATCTGACTTACCCAAAGTTGGGAAAACAAATCTGCAATTAGCGCTAATATTGCACCCATGATTATTACAATAGGGATTAATATTCGATGGTCGGAAGTATTGAACAGACTACGACACAGATGGGGAATTGCCACACCTAAAAATGCTATAGGGCCACAAAAAGCAGTAATTCCACCTGCTAATATAGATGCACTAGTAATAATAGAAAATCTGGTTTTTTGCACCGTTAAACCTAGACTACGTGCATAAGATTCACCAAGTAAAAGTGCATTCAAAGATTTTGATTGCAGTACTGCTCCCAATAAGCTTAAAAGTATAACTGGAATTAAAACAACTAACTGTCTCCAAGTCACCCCAGCAAAACTACCAAAAGTCCACATGATATAACTTTGAATACGTTCTTTTGAACTAAATTGCAGCAGTATACTGACAATTGCACTCGTAGCATAGCCAAACAATAAACCTAAAATCAGTAGTGTCATTGTGTCTTGCACTCGGCGAGAAACAACTAACATCATTCCTAAAACTGATGCTGCACCGAGACTTGCAGCTATGACTAAACCAAAATCACTAATTATTCCCAAATCTGCTAATAATATTGGTGTCGTAGCACTTGCTGTCAGCATAACTAACGCTACACCTAAACTTGCACCAGAACTAATACCCAATACAAAAGGCCCTGCTAAAGGATTTTTAAATAAAGTTTGCATTTGCAAGCCACTCACACCTAAAGCTGCACCTGCTAAAGTTGCAGTCAAGGCTTTAGGTAGGCGAAATTTCAGAAGAATATTAGCCCATGTTGCTTTTTCTGGTTCTTGTCCAAGCAAAATTTTAACTACTTCATTAATAGGAATATCAACTGAGCCTAAAGCTAAGTCTAATAAAAAGGTAAATAGTAAACCTATTAGTAAAATTGAAAAAATAATAACTTTTATAATCAGAGCTTTTTGGTTTAGAAAGGGAATTTTAAATTTAGATTTTTTAATCAACATTATTAAATAAGTTTGTCGTAATAAAAGAGTTGATGATTAGGTAATATATCTGGATGCAGTATCTTAAGCAAGTCAGATAAAACGACATCTGGGTTACTAATACCATCTTCCCAGTAATCATTACCTCCATTTTCATTGACACGGGCATTATTATTATAAAGATTTCCCTGTTTCACAGCCTTAAAATCGGCATAACGATTATCTTCCGTAACTAAATCTTTTAAATTATTCCAAGATTGACGAAAATTTAACCAGTAATCAGCATTGGCTGCACGTTCCAAAACGACTTCAAAAGATAAAGGTAGACTACCAGATGATTTATCATTACTCCAGAGGTAGTTTGCTCCTGCGTCAGCCAGATATTTGGCTACGTAACTTTTGCCTCCAGGCATATACCAAGTTCCTTTAAAGTTAAATCCAAGAAATACAGTCGGGCGATTTTTTACAGATTTGGCTTTTTGAGCTATTTGTTTATATTTATAAGCAATTTCATTGAATATTTTTTCTGCTTGTTCTTCTTTATTAAAAAATAAAGCCGTAAATTTGAGCCATTCACTTCTTCCCAATGGTGTGTCTTCCATATATTCAGCATTTATCCCCACTTTCAAACCTGCCTCTGTGAGTTTGGCATAGCTATCAGTTTGGGAATTTCCAGTACCATAAGTTGTTACCAAGTCAGGATTTAATTCTAATAATTTCTCTATATCCACATTGTCATTATTACCTATTTGTGATACTTTCCCAGCTTTGATTCTTTCTACCACATCAAGAGTATTTACTTGTTTACTATTACTAACGCCAATCAATTTATCCACTACTCCTAACTTTGCTAAGTGCGGTAAATGAGTAGTAGAAAGAGAGACTATAGAATTTACTGGTACTGTAATTACCTGTCTTTGATTAAATCCTTGTGGCGTAGGAGTTCCACATTGAACTAGAACATATTGAAAACCTGTCTTAGCATTTTGCCAAGGATTTTTGATGGTGACTATTTTGTAATGTTTGTGATATTCTACTGCCAAGCCTGTGGCATGAGTAATTTTGATTTTAGTTGGGAAGTAATCAGTATTTTGCTCGTATTTTTGAATACAATTATTGATATTATTTGTAGATGTGTTGATTGCTGTACTATGACAAGCAATGATAAAAGTGACAATTAATAAGAATTGACTCGCGCCTACAGCAATACGAAAAACCAGCTTGCGATCGCGAAAAAGCCGCGCAACTATAGCCATCATCCGTACCTCGCAGATGGTGTGAACAGTAAGTTAACCATCGGCGGGCATCCTGACTCTGAGGCATGAGCCTCTTCACAGTTGCTCCCAAGCGCCGGATTTACACCAGACTTTCCCCCTTGCGTCTGATGGCTGCTCCCCATCAGAACCGACCTCTGCATTGGAGCATATTTTGAAGCGTGCTGTATGCAAAAGCAACAAATTTTTAAGAAGTATACCGCTTGTACGGGTTGATAGAGTTACAGGTAAAGCAAGCATTGATAGCGATCGCCCTTGCTTTTCATACTCCAGTCAGGCGATTCTATAAAGATACAAATCATTCTCATTTAAGCGTTTTTCTGCAACGATCTCCATTTGATTCTAAGTCATAGCTTAGGAGCATCTATCATGAAATCTAAATCACTCCGAAATATTACATTTTTCTTACACCGCTACCTTGGCTTAGTTGCAGCGTTAGTGCTAATCATTGTCGGCTTGACTGGTTCTTTGTTGGTATTTCAGCACGAGATCGACGAATTTCTAGTAAGTCAACAATTCGGACAAGTCATTCCTCAAGACAAACCCCTGCCGATAGAATCCGTACTAGAAACCATCAAAACTGCCTATGCCAAGCAACCAGACATCAAAATCTCAAGCGTTAACACACTCCCAGACCCCCACCTTCCCTATAGTTTTTGGCTACAAGCCCCAAATGATAAATCTTTCCAAGTTATCGTCAATCCCTACACAGGGGCAATTATGGGTTCTCGTAATTGGGAGGAGACAATTATCGGCTGGACTTTTAAACTCCACTACCAACTCCTTGCAGGTGAAATCGGCACAATCATTGTCGGCATTGTGGCTTTTATGCTGTTGATTCTTAGCATTACAGGAATTGTGTTGTGGCCTGGTTGGCGCAAGTTAATCTCTGGTTTCAAAATTAAGTGGAATGCTCATCCTAAGCGAGCCAACTTTGATGTTCACAAAGTATCAGGCATCGTTACGGCTGTCTTCTTGACTTTTATTGCCTTTACAGGTTTTTGCTGGAACTTCTACGATTTTGCTAGACCTGCCATCCATGCAGCCACCTTCACACCAATTATAAAAGATCCAGTTTCTAAACCAATTCCTGGTAAGTCTGCCTTGAAACTCAGCGAAATTTTACAAAAAGCTGATGCAGCGCTACCTGGTGCTGCTACAACTTATATCAGCCTTCCTCAAAAGCCAGAAGAGGTTTACACAATTGGCAAAAAACAACCACGAGAGACAACAGAGTACGGTTATAGTCGGGTTTATCTTGACCAATACACAGGTAAAGTGTTGCAATTACAGAATGGGCTGAAGCCGACACGGGCAGAAGCAGTGTTGAATTCATTTTCACCACTGCACTATGGCACATTTTGGGGACTAGCAACGCGGATTCTCTATGTTTTTGTGGGACTTTCACCGCTACTTCTGTCTATCACTGGCTTTGTGATGTGGTGGTATCGCTACAAAGGGAAAAATCGCCAACAGCAGACTGTGAGAATAATTGAGCGTTTAGGTAAGAGTTAGGGTATTGGGCATCGGGAAAAGGGGAAAGGAAAAGAAAAGAATTTTTCTTTTGCTTCCCTGCTCCCCAGTCCCTAGTCTTCTAGTTCATAACGACTACTTACTACTCACCATGACTATCACCATTTCAGCGAATGCTCACTGGGAACTATTACTAGAAACTCAAGACACCATACGCCTTTACGATCCCTGCGATTCATTGGATATCCTCTGGCAGTACCCGCCCCGACTCGGTGAGGGACAGTCTCGATTGATTGAATTGCGAGAAGGATTGGAACTATGCATTAGTAACCATCAGCTTCATGACACTGTAATTACAAAAGTTAAGGAGCGTGAACATTATCTGGAATATTGTTTCGTCCTTTCAGGAGTTGGAGAAACTCGGCATATGTGTAGAGAAAGTTCTATGACCTTTAGTGCCGGAAAGTATTTTTTTACTGGGAGTGGTGTTGCACCTAGAGAGATTGGCAAGTTATCGGCACAGCAACCGCATTTATATGTAGGAGTTCACATGAATCCAGAACTCTTTCGTTCTTTTGCTGGTGATCCTTCAGGGGAACTTCCACTAAGTCTGAATCATTTGATTAGAAAACCAAGCCAGGAATATTACACCCGCGTGGGGACAACCACCCCAACGATGCAAATCACGTTGCAGCAAATTCTAGGTTGCCCCCATCAAGGGTTGCTCAAGCGGATGTATCTAGAAAGCAAGACTCTGGAACTGATGGCACTGATAGTTGAGCAAGAACTAGAAATGCAAGAGGGCAGGCAGCATTCCGGCACACTCAAACCAGAAGATGTTGACCGCATTCATCACGCCAGAGACATTTTACTTGAGAATGTGCACAATCCTCTTTCATTAAGAGAACTAGCTAGACGTGTTAATTTGAATGATTTTACTTTAAAACAAGGCTTTCGTCAAGTTTTTGGTACTACAGTATTTAGCTACTTACGCAATTATCGCTTAGAGCAGGCACGACAACTTTTAAAAACTGGAGATATGAATATCACTGAAGTTGCTCAAGCAGTGGGCTATACAGACCGCAGTCCTTTTGCATTAGCATTCCGTAAACATTTTGGATTAAACCCCAAGGAGTATCAGAAACAAGGAAAAAATTCCCTCTAGCTCTCGAAAAATTCCCTCTAGCTCTCTAATATCTCATCTATCACACCTGATTTACTTGTATTCTTTTTGATATTCATTTTTATTAGTCGTGTGTGGTGATGTTGACTAAGCAATGCCAATTGTTGTTGATAGTTAGTACATGGATGTGGCTGATTGCTACGCCTGCATGGGCTGAGGGAAATTCAAAGCACGTCAATACTGCTCAAACCCCTGCCAAGCTATCCTTGGTCAAGGAAGATGCTGTAGGCGGTGGGGTGAAACGACAAAAACGAGGTGAGCTACCATCTAGTAAAATTCCTCGCCTCAGCGAAATTAACCGTCCTGCTACTAGCGTCAAACAGTGGCTTTCTCAGTCTTTAATTCAAGTAACAGGTGTAAAACTCAATACTACTGACAAAGGGCTAGAGGTGATTTTAGAAACACCTCAAGGGCAGCAATTGCAACTTACAAATCGTAGTCAGGGAAATAGTTTCGTTGTCGATATTCCGAACGCACAACTGCGTTTACTCAGTAGTAATATATTTCGTCAAGAAAAGCCTATTGCGGGAATTACTGAAATAACAATTGCAAATGTTGATGCAAATACTGTGCGAGTGACAGTGGTAGGTGAGAAGGCTTTGCCCACAGTTGAGTTATATGATGATAATGTGGGGCTGGTTTTTGCAGTAGCATCACAGGCAACAGCACAACAGCCACCCCAAACACAGCAGCCGGAAAACGAGACACAGCCGAAGCAACCTTCAGCAGAGGGTGATGAGCCAATTGAGTTAGTGGTAACAGGAAAACAAGATACCTATCGTGCAACAGATGGCTCAACTGCTACCAAAACTGATACGCCCCTGCGTGACATTCCACAGTCGATTCAGGTCGTACCTCGGCAAGTGCTGGAAGACCAGCAGGTGAGGAACCTCGGAGAAGCACTAAGAAATGTGCCTGGTGTGGCGCAAGGAGGGAATTCATCAACCCGTGGAAGTTTTAACCAGCCATTAATCCGAGGCTTTGGTGCTGCTGATGATATCCAGAGAAACGGATTGAGAGACTCTACGTATAGATATCAGAGTGATACAGCTGCTATTGAACGGATTGAAGTGCTTAAAGGGCCAGCTTCTGTTCTCTACGGTCAGGGTTCCTTGGGAGGGGTAATTAATTATGTCACCAAACAACCCCTGAGTGAACCATACTACGCGGCGGAAGTCTCTGCTGGCAGCTTCAATTTCTATCGCAGTGCCATAGACCTTTCGGGCCCACTCAATCCCAGCAAGACGGTGTTGTATCGTCTCAACCTTGCGGCTCAGACCACAGAAAGTTTTCTTGACTTTTATGATGAACAAAAATACTTTGTAGCACCTGTACTCTCCTGGCAACTGGGCGATCGCACCAAGATTACTTTTTTTGGAGAATATCAGGTTCGACCCCAAAAATTTGGTCAGCAGGGGCTTCCTGCTGAGGGAACTGTCTTACCCAATCCGAATGGTCAAATCCCACGCGATCGCAACACATCGGAGCCGTATAGTACAAACGATGCCAGTGCCCTTCGCGTTGGGTACGATTTTGAACATCGCTTTAGTGACAACTGGCAGATCCGTAGCGCTTTTGGATTTACATCGACTCAACGTTACAAAGTTTGGGTTTTTAGCAGCGCCTTGGCTGGGGATAAGCGTACCCTCCGCAGGAACTACACCGATGGTGTTAATGACGATAGAGTCTATAATCTTGACACTTATGTGGTGGGTAAATTTGCCACCGGCAGTATTGGGCATGAACTGGTCACAGGTTTTAATCTCACCAGGATAAACAGTACTACCATCAATAAAAACCGCCAAATTGCTTCCCTTGACCTGTTTAACCCTGTGTACGGTAGTCAGCCATTCGGTGATCTTGACGTTAATAGCGATTTCCAGTCGTCAGATTCACTGGGTCTTTATGTTCAAGATCAGGTGACATTGGCTTCTAATCTGAAACTGCTATTAGGTTTGCGATTTGATACCCTCAACCAGACATCAGGGGATCAGGATCAGGTTTCCAATACGGAACAAACGCAATCTGATAATGCCTTTAGTCCGCGTGTTGGTCTTGTCTACCAGCCGATTCCAGCAATTTCGCTGTATGCCAGCTACAGTCGTTCCTTTACCCCAAACATTGGAAACGCTTTTGATGGCAGTGCATTTAAACCACAGTATGGCACTTCCTATGAAGTGGGCATCAAAGGCGATATTAGCAATCAACTGTCGGCGACCCTTGCTTTTTACGACCTGACACTCTCCAATGTTTTGACGGATGATCCAGATAATGTAGGCTTCTCTATCCAAACAGGTGAACAACGCAGCAAGGGGGTTGAACTCAGCATTGGTGGTGAAATTTTACCAGGATGGAACCTTATTGCAGGCTACGCTTACACGGATGCAGAAGTTACTAATGACACTAATTTTAGTCTGGTAGGTAACTTCCTGAACAATGTTCCCAAACATAGCTTTAACATCTGGACAAGCTACGAAATTCAATCAGGTAGTCTAAAAGGATTTGGTGTTGGTGGAGGATTGTTTTTTGTAGGCGATAGACAAGGAGATTTAGCGAATACCTTTGAATTGCCGAGTTATCTCCGCACCGATGCTGCCATCTTCTATAAACAAGATAGATTCCGGGCAGCGATTAATTTCAAGAATCTGTTTGACGTAGACTATTTTGAGTCGGCGTTGAACAGGGTAAATGTTTATCCCGGTGAGCCGTTTGTTGTGCAAGGAACGATTCGGTGGGAGTTTTAGGGAAAAGTAATGATTTGAGTATTGAGTAGATGCATAGTATCTCCAGCAGAAAATCGCCCAATGAACACTAAGCGAGTTTAGCGTGGTTCTCCGGTTGCCAGGAGCGATCGCTAAGATGATACAACAGTTTCAAATTGCTATTGCGTAAATCAACTAAATTAAATATAAAATACTCAGGTGCTAGATCCCCGACTTTTTCAAAAAGTCGAGGATCTGAGTATTCAGGTTTCTAAACATTTGTGCCAAGAGAAGACTTTTGTGTTTCGTGCAGCCAAAAGCAACTTCTGTCGTCTTGGAAGTAACTTCTGCCGCGACGAAACCGTGTTTCGCGCAGCCAAAAGCAACTTCTGTCGTCTTGGAAG
>NZ_JBALDG010000040.1:0-8603 GCF_036917195.1 Nostoc sp. | reverse complement strand
TTTTTGATTGGTTGACTCTCAACCGTGACGTGTTTGCTGCTTACAAAGCTAGTTTGGGCTTTATTTGGGCTTAATTTTTGTTTAAGTCGCGTTAGGAGTTCAAAGTGAGAAGTTAGGAATGAAGATAAAAGTTAAGAGTGAAAAGTTAGGGAGAAAAACTTAAAACTCCTAACTTTGCCCGTGTGCAACTTTTACTCAAAGCTAACCCCCTAGCCCCCTTTCCTATGAGGGAAGGGGGAAAATTCAAAGCCTCTAACGCCACGTGCAACAAGAGTGGCTCGCCGCTCAACGCAGTGGCTCCTCCTTTTAGGAGAGAGGAATGGAAGTGAGGTCAAAATATTAAGTTGCACATCGCGTTAACTCCTAACTCGTTTCATTTACTGCAAAAGCCCAATCATATGCAAGAAGCCGTGACCGGTAATCAGCTCGATGATTAAGGCAATGAAGCCAAGCATAGCAATCCGACCATTCCAGACTTCAGCGCTAGTAGTCAGACCCCATTCCCAACGCTCTTGGGGGTACATTTTCACCCTTTTTTTCATTTGGGCAGCTTGCGAAAGCTTGAAACTGGGGTTTTTCAGCGCATCAATCACTAAGTCTGCAAGTGCATTAATAAACACTGGATGTGTATTGGGAGCAGGAACGCGACGGAAGTTGTGAATTCCTGATTCTTCTGCTACTTCCCGATACTCAATATCAATTTCTTGCAGTGTCTCGATGTGTTCTGAGACAAAACTGATCGGCACGACAACCAAATCCTTCACACCTTGTGCGCCTAGTTCTTTGAGGGCATCTTCAGTATAGGGTTGGAGCCATTCTACTGGGCCGACGCGACTTTGGTAAGCTAAGGTGTAGACATTGGGTCGATTGAGGGTCTGCATCATCAGGGCAGTACATTCCTCAATTTCTTGCTGGTAAGGGTCGCCAGCCTCCTCAACGTAGCTTTTAGGAACGCCGTGAGCACTGAAGAATATATGAACGTCGTCTGGATTAGGAAACTGCTCGAGTTCTTGGGCTATAAGTTCCGCCATTGCTTGGAGGTAGCCTGGTTGTTTGTACCAGGAAGGAATGACGGTATAATCAATGTGTTGAAGTTTTGGGTCTTCTTGCCAAAGCTTTTCTAAAAGCCGGAAGCTAGAACCACTGGTGCTGATAGAAAACTGGGGATATAGTGGTAAGATTACCAGGTTTTCTATATTATCTTGGGTAAGCTGTGCGATCGCTTCTTCTGTATAGGGATGCCAATAACGCATTCCCACGTAGATATTGGCTTCTTGCCCCAAATAACCCAACTGTTCTTTTAAAGCTTCCCCTTGCGCTTCTGTAATTTGCCGCAGTGGGGAACCACCACCGATTTGCTTATAATTTTCTTGAGAGGTTTTGAGTCGCCGCGAGGCAATAAACCAGGCTAGGGGCTTTTGCAACCAGCGAAATGGTAGGCGAATAATTTCCGGATCGGAAAATAGGTTGTACAAAAACGGCCCCACATCCTCTAGCTTATCAGGGCCACCGAGATTGAGTAATAAGACGCCTACACGACCCATAGCAGTTACTTTCCCCCAATCTTTTCAGGTTTTTTACTAATGTTAACAATATATATCTTTATTAAATAATAAAGCTTAATAGCAAGGAAATATGCAATGGCAACAATTTTAAGGGATTGGAGTTACCGCTATCAGTGGCTGTATGATAGTATCTCTGGTTTAGCAGCCTTAAGTGTAGGTGGTGAAGCCCGTTTTCGGCAACTTGCTTTGCAAGGCTTAACAATTCACTCAGAAACTCAGGTCTTAGATTTATGTTGCGGCAGTGGTCAAACGACGCAATTTTTGGTAAAATTTTTACAAAATGTAACAGGATTGGACGCCTCACCCAAGTCTTTGCAACGGGCGCGGCAAAATGTACCTGAAGCTTTTTATGTCGAAGCTTTTGCCGAAAAGATGCCATTTGCAGATAATCTGTTTGATGTGGTGCATACCAGCGTTGCATTACACGAGATGCAGCCTCAGCAATTGCGAAAAATTATTAATGAAGTTTATCGGGTGCTAAAGCCAGGAGGGGTGTTTACGCTGGTGGATTTTCATGCTCCTACGAATCCGATATTTTGGCCTGGGGTGTCAGTGTTTTTGCTGTTGTTTGAAACGGAGACAGCTTGGGAATTGTTGAAAACTGGTTTGGCTGGATTATTGGCAGAGACAGGGTTTGAAGTGAGTGAACCCGCTTTATATTCTGGTGGTAGTTTGCAAGTGATACAGGCGAATAAGTGAAGGATACGCTTTAGTTATATGTTACACCTGCCCAATATTCAGCCAATAAATAAATTTCTTCTTTTATAGCGCAAGTCTACTCAAGTTGACTACAACCTTTTCCCAGTCTTTTTTAGAAAACTTGAGCTACAAGCCTCAGAATGAATTTTGAGGCGGTTTTGGGAACTAGTACCGCAAGGCGGAAGTTAAAAGTCAAAAGTCAAAAGTCAAAAGTATTATGGAATAAGCTCTTTAGGGCTTTTCAATGGTCTGCTTATTTACGCCGTGCTGTACTAGTGCAAGTTGTGAGTTTATTAATGGTTAAGATATTTATCTGATCAATGAAACAAGGGTAATTGTTATATTCAAATTATGATGATGAAATTTTGAGGTTAATAAAAATGACACAGGAATTAATAGACCTCAGAACTTGTATTCAGGAAGGACGTTACGCAGATGCCTTGGTAATTATTGATGAATTAGAGGGCATCAGTCAACAAGCTATTCTGCGAAATATCGAAGCTTATTTAAGGATTCTGCTGATTCATTTGATTAAGAACCAAGTAGAGCAGCGATTAACAAATTCTTGGGTAGCTTCTGTTCGTAATTCACTTATAGAAATTAAGAAACTCAATCTCAAAGACAATAAAAAATCCTATTATATCAATTTAAACGAATGGGATACTTATCTTGAAGATGAAATAGAAGTAGCAGTGCCTGATGCTAGTGTGGAAGTTTTGAATGGAATTTACAATGAATTCCAACTTCCTGAAATGGTAGATAGAAACCAGATTATTCAGACTGCTTTGAAGTTTTTGGCGCTAACTTATTCTTATTCAGTTAAGGAGTTACCAGCAGTTGTGGCTGAAACTTTAACTCAGCTATCCGGTGGAGAAGATTGGAAAGCAGGTAGGCGGTAAAAAATGACCCAAGAACTAATAGACCTCAAAAATAGTATTTTGGAAGGACGTTATGCAGATGCCTTGGCAATTGTTGATGAATTAGAAGGCATGAGTAAACAAGCTATTCTGCGGAATATCCAAGCTTATTTAAAGATTCTGCTGATTCATTTGATTAAAAACCAAGTAGAACAACGATTAACTGGTTCATGGGCAAATTCTATTCGTAATTCCATCAGAGAAATTAAAAAACTGAATATCAAAGATAATAAAACATCTTACTATATTAATTTAGATGAATGGGAAAATTTGATAGAAGAGGAAGTTATTGAAGATGCGATCGCTGATGCTAGTGAGGAAGTGATGAGTGGGAAATATAGTCGCTCTCAGTTGTCAGCAATGCTAGATAAAAGCCAGATTTTAACTACAGCCACTAGTTTACTGGCTTTAACATATACTTATTCGCCAAAGGAATTACCAGCGATTATGGATGATTATCTCACTCAGTTAGCTGGTGGAGAAGATTGGATAAATCGGTAAAAATAAGGCGATCGCTATTTGTATACAAGCAAAGCAATAAAATGAACTACAGAGAACGATGAGGTAGCAAACAAAGTCAATATCACGGTAAACTGATTGCTATAACCGTAGTATTTACATTATAGTACTGTACGGATAACCAACAATAAAGTTTTCGCCAATTCTGATGAAAGAAATAACACGCCGCAAATTTATTACAACAGCCAGCGTGGCGACGGGTTTTGCCTTGGCTGTGCAACCTATTTCTGCCGAAGTGATCACCACTGATGCTAACGGGTTGGTAGCTGGTGCAGTGAAAATTCCTGTTAAAGATGGGGAAATTCCTGCCTATAGAGCAGAACCTGCCAGTGGTGAAAATTTCCCCATTGTTCTGGTGATCCAGGAAATCTTTGGAGTACACGAGCATATTCAGGATATCACTCGTCGCTTTGCTCAGTTGGGGTATTTGGCGATCGCACCCGAATTATTCATCCGTCAGGGGGATGTCTCGAAATTAAGCAGCACAGACGAAATTCGCCCAATTGTATCCAAAGTGCCAGATGCCCAGGTGTTATCGGATCTCGATGCCACGGTAGACTGGGCAGTGAAATCAGCTAAGGGTAATGCCAATAAATTGGCGATTACAGGCTTCTGCTGGGGCGGTCGCATTACCTGGTTGTATGCAGCACACAATCCGAAGCTGAAGGCAGGTGCGGCTTGGTACGGGCGACTGGTGGGCGATGCTACCGAACTTCAGCCCAAATATCCCATTGATATTGCATCAAAACTGACAGTCCCCATTCTTGGACTCTACGGCGGCAAAGATACGAGTATTCCTTTAGATACAGTAGAGCAAATGCGCGATCGCCTAAAGTCCAGCAGCAGTAAATCTGAAATTATCGTCTACCCTGATGCACCCCATGCTTTTTTTGCCGATTATCGCCCCTCCTACCGCGAGAAAGAAGCTAAGGAAGGTTGGAAACGTCTTTTGGCATGGTTTAAAGAGCATGGCGTGTAAGTCTGCAAAATATAAAAAAAGCCTCCTAGTATGGGAGGCTGAAAAGTTAGCGGAGAAAACTTGTTAAACTACGGCTTTGCAGCGATCGCTCCTCCTAATGCAGAGAAAACTGCAGAAACTGATGCTGTAGCAAATAGCCACCAAGCGGCTGTAGCTGCGGCTTTGCGGGTTTCTTCTGCTTGCCGCTGCGCTTGAAGCTTCACCTGTTCTAGGCGGCGTTGCGCTTCTTGCTGTATGCGTTCTGCACGTTGCAATACTGTGTTACGGGCCCGTTCAATTTGGTCGATGATCCGGTTGGCATCTTCTTCGGAAATGTCTTCACGAGAACTCATAATTGCCACTAGGGTATCACGGTCGAAAGAAGATAGGCGATCGCGCAGGGCATCAAATCCCGCCTGGGGATCGTCAAAAAATGTGCGAACATCGCGCTTGATATTATCATAGTTAAGTTCCGGGCGATCTAAGGAGTTGAGATAGTTACGGATGCGGCCGAAAACCCCCTCAATTGCATCTTGAATACCTCGTTGGATGTTCCGCACTTGTTCTACAAATTGATCCCTTACGGACACAATGTTATCCGCAATCCGTGCCGCTTCTTCATCGGAAATATCTTCCCGAATTTTCAGCAGGGCGATGATCGTAGAACGGTCAAAATGGGAAAGGCGATCGCTAAAAGTTTCCACCCCAACTCGTGGATCGTGCAACAATAGTTGCAAGTCGCGCTTGATACCTTCTGGGTTAAGTTCTTCTTTGCCAGTTTGCCGCAGATAGTCTTCTAGATTATCTTTGAATGTTTCTATTCTTTGCTGTGTGCGGGTAGCTAGGCGACGAGGCGCACGTACAAAGTTGCGAATCGAATTTTGTGTAGAATCAATGATTTCATTGACTTGTTCTTCACTTAAGTCTTGGCGTTGACTGAGCAACTTCACCAGTGTATCTCGGTCTACTTGCGATAACCGACGGCGCAGTGCGACAGCTCCCTCCTTGGGATTTTCAAACAATCTGGTCAAATCTCGTTGAATACCTTCAGGGTTAAGTTCTTGTTTACCAGTATTCCGCAGATAATCTGCGATCGTGGTGGTAACAGAGTCGTATTGCTCTTTAGCTTTTTCCACAACAGCTTGCGGTGTGTGGCGAATACTATACCACGACTCCTCAGCAGCATTAATGGCCTGATTAACTTGATCTTCACTCAAATCTTGCCGCTGACTCAACAATTGCACTAAGGTATCGCGGTCAAAGCGAGACAAGCGGGCCCGAATTGAGGTAATTCCAGCTTGAGGATCTTCCAGTAGCTTTTTGAACTCCGCGCGGATGGCATCAGGATTCAGTTCTGATTTCCCTGTATTACGCAGATATGATTCTACATTCAGCCACAGGGTTTCTGCTTGATATTGTGCCTGTTCTGCTAATCCTTTGGATTCTACCAAGACGCGATCGCGTTGTTTTTCAAACTCATCCAGAATGCTGTCTACTTCATATAGCTGGATATCATTACGTTGCAGCAATATCTCCCGAATCTCCTGACGTGTAACCTGCGCCAGTCGCACTGTCAGGGTTTCATAATCTGCCTCTGGATCTTGCAACAGTGGTTTAAAATTCTGCTCAATGCCTTCGGCTGTCAAATCTGCTTTCGGGGTAACAAGTAGATAACTTTCCACTGCGCGTTGCAAGTCTTGGACTATGTCTCTTTCTTCGACACCTCTAACTATCACTATCACATTTTTGCGGACAGCTTCTAGCTGATTTGCAATCCGCTGAATTTGGGCTTGGGTAAGCAGTCCCCGTTGTTGCAGGATGTTGACGAAATCGTTGCGGGATAGTCGTTCTAGTTCCCTGCGGACTATTCCTGGGTCAGCTGCTGGGTCGTAGATGACATCACGAAATTCTTGGGCAATTTTTTCCTGGCTTAGTTGCCAAGCATAAGTGTTGTGCAGGTAGTTTTCGACATCAGTCCGAATTGGGCTATAGGGTTCTGAAGGTGTTGGCAACCCTAGCTTATCTGCTTGTTGAGTGACTTTATCTTTGGCAGTGGTGAGGCTACGCAAGATTTTTTCCACATCCAAATCTGGCAAATCTGTCCGTCCCAACACAGTGGCGGTTAAGGCAGATAGTCCTTGCTGGAGTGTACTTTGAATTGGCCCAGCAGCCGCCTTTTGGTCAGCTTGTTTGGAATCACCCTTTTCTGCTAGTAACCGATCCAGCTTGGCGTTAAGTTCATCAGTCTTGCTTTGTCCTGCTGGAACTGATTTTAGATAATCGATTAACTCACCAAGACCGTCTGGAGTAGGTGATTGCTGACTTACCACTTGCTGCCAAACTTTATACAACGTATCAGCAATGCGGCTAACGTCTTTTTTGGAAAGGTCGGTGCGACTGCTGACTAACTCGATAAACTTTTCGCGGTTGATGTTGCGAATGTCTGGAGTCCCAGCGATCGCTTTTAATTGCGGATCGTTGAGTAAATTTTCAAAGTCACTCCGAATTTTCGACAAATCTAGCTCTGGGGGACGTAGCTTGTCTAAGTAATCTTCAACGTTTTCCCGGATACTTGTAGGGTCGATGGCGCTTCCTAGTTCCCGACGGATAGCGCTAGCAGCAGCTTCAGCCGTCGCTACAACTTGGTTATTGACAGCTTTAGCGCCTAGTGCGGCAGTAGCAGTCCCCATAATTGCCTGAAAACCAGAAGTTGCCGTATTGACGACTGAGCCAATTAAGGAACCTACAGTGGTGGAACTTACCCAAACCAGGATCAAAAAATAAGCACCCCAAATTACCAAGCCGAGAATTGCTCCCAATGCTGGGTCTAAAATTACAAGGCTCAATTTCACCGCCAGAAAAGAAGCGATTAATAAGGCGATCGTCACAGTGACTAATGTCCAAATCCCCACTGCGGTGCCGATTTTGCGAATGCTACCGCCCAAACTTCCGACTTCCCCAGAATCGGAATCCGAGTCAGATGAGTGCCCCAGGTAGGAAATACCGGCTGCAAGGGAGAGATTAGTTAAAACTAATTGGAAAGCAAAGGCTAAAATCACGCCGGAGATTAAAGCCACAAAAAAGCGTGGCCCAGAAGTGAGAACCGATGCCTGTGCTGGGGTGACGTTTGAGGATTCTACTGGAACCTGTGCTAACCACAATAGTGGTTTGTAGAGTCCCAGCATAATTTCCGTACTTTGGAACATTGTATTTCCTTCTACTAAGTTGAAATTTGGGGAATTAAGATTTTCTTGAGAAGCAACTCTTAGTATCGATTATGTCTGTATCTATTGCAATACCTAACTCTGTTTAGCTCAGAATCGTAGACTTTAGCTGTTTCAAGCATCTCTCCAAAGGCTGAAAACCGTATCCAGCAAAAGATATAAATTTTATTAGCTAACTGTGAAAATGTTCACGATGAAGTTAAAAAGCTGGCTAATTCTTGACCACCACTTTTTAATTTTAATTGCTTAATCACAACGATTGATTTTTCTGCAATTATAGTTTAATTACTAAAAAGTTACATTTCTTTACATTTTAATTTTTATCACCCTCTCAGGGTGGATTTATCTATACCAATATGTAGTTGATTATGTGCCTGTAGTTTGTGCCTACAGGCAGAAAGCAGTTTAGTTATTAATAGGTACATTAAAGTTAACAAACGAATTGTTAAGGATAACGAAGATGGCAACTTGTTCTTCCAGACAGAGATTTGTCAGTAATTGCAACACAAGGTAATGGTTGCGATCGCAATTATTTTCTGTTTGGCTGGACACCTCAAGCCCAAATCTGGAACCGTCATTTAGCAATCATTGGCTTCCTTGCCTATTTACTTTGGGATTTAGCCGGCTATAGCGTCCTGCGTGACGTTTTACATCTAATTGGCTACTAGATAGAAATTAAACACCTAAAGAGCTACTAAATTTTGGAGAAACAAATGGCAAC
>NZ_JBALDG010000039.1:0-211856 GCF_036917195.1 Nostoc sp. | reverse complement strand
TCAGTTCAACGTCGCGGGTTCTGTTGATTCTTTTAAACTGCAAACTATTCAAGCCAGTGGTCAGGCGCGGGTAAATGTTGCGGGTGGGACTATTAAAGCCTCTAATATCCAAGTGGCTAATGGTGTATATCAGACACAAGTTCAAGCAAATAATGTACCGTTGCAGCAGTTGGTAGCAGTACCAAAGCAATTCCAAGGGGCATTAACTGGTCAAGCAAACGTGGCGGGTTCTGTTGAGTCCTTCCAACCGCAAACTATCCAAGCTAATGGTCAGGGACGGCTGGATGTTGCAGGTGGAACGATCGCAGCCTCTAATATCCAAGTGGCTAATGGTCGCTATCAAGCTGTAGTTAATGCTTCAGGTGTGGAATTAAATCGGTTAAATCAGCAATTGCGAGGTCAGTTTGGCGGTCAATTGCAATTAGCTGGCACGCTAGGATCATCCAAATTAGCTGATGTGCGTGCCGCTGGACAGGTGCAATTATCCCAAGGTATCCCTGGTCTTGAGCGACCCCTGACGGCTGCGATCGCTTGGAGTGGTGAAAGGCTTACCATTGAACGAGCAACTGCTCCCGGTTTAAATGTTACTGGTAACATATTAGCCAATGCTCAGGGAGCAGGTATACCGGAAATTACTGCCCTAAATCTCAACGTCCAAGCCCAGAATTACAACTTAAAACAGTTACCCATCAATCTTCCTAATCAGGTTGCTGTGGCGGGGAAAGTAGATTTTAATGGTCAAATAACTGGTAAGCTGCCCTTGCCAAATGTGGTAGGGCAAATCAATTTACGAGACTTGGTTGTTCAAGATATTGCTTTTGAGCCGTTGTTAACTGGAAACATCGATTCAGCACAAGGACGCGGTTTAAATTTGAACTTGGTGGGAAATAGCGATCGCCTGGCCTTCAATTTAGATGCTAATAATCGCCCGAAATCCTTCTTAGTAAAATGGCAGCAAGCATTAGCAACAGGTAATGTTCAAGGGAATGATTGGGCACTCAAAGTCGCAAATTTCCCCTTACAAATATTGAATTTGACTCCGCCACCAATTACTCGACTGGGTGCTGGTAAAATAGCTGGGTTGTTAACTGGGGATTTGCTGTTTAATCAGCAGACATTGGCAGCAACGGGGAATTTAGTGATCGCCAATCCGCAAATTGGCCGAGTTAAAGGCGATCGAATAGCTGCTCAATTCCGCTACGGTAACGGTAAAGCCACACTCGCCAGTAGTGAATTTGTTAAAGGTAAAAGTAGCTACGCCCTTGTCGGTACTTTTGCTCAAACCCCTAAAGGCCCTCAACTACAAGGTAAACTGAACGTCAACCAGGGAGAGATCCAAGATGTTCTAGCCATAGCACAAGTATATGATTTACAAAATTTGCAAGGTGGTTCAACACCAATCTACGGCACAGCAGCGGATCTGACTACCAACCCCCAAGGAGCGCAAAATCAGCCCTTATTAACCCAAATCCAACGGTTTTCTGAAATTGAAGCTTTGGTAGCACAACAGGAGCAACAGCGACTTGATTCCACTCCAATACCAGATTTGGCAGACTTAAAGGGGACTTTCAATGGGGAAGTGGCTGTAAATACAGCTAAAGCCAATGGATTATCAGTGGATTTTAATTTGAATGGACAAAACTTTGCCTGGGGTAAAAAGGAAGAACGGAATCGTTTTTATACTGCCGACCAAGTGATTGCCGAAGGCAACTTTGAAAACGGTGTTTTGAATTTGCGACCTTTACGGCTCGAATCTAAAAACAGGCTGATTGCTTTCACGGGTAACATTGGTGGTGATGAACAATCTGGTCAGCTGCGGGTGAATAATTTTCCGGTACAAGTACTGAATAATTTTGTCAAACTGCCAGTTGGAATCACAGGTAATCTTAACGGTACAGCAGCTTTAGCAGGCAGCATTGCTAATCCTCAAAGTAGAGGGGAATTGCAAGTTACAGAAGGAAAACTAAATCAGAACAAAATAGAGTCAGCAAAAGCAAGTTTCAGCTATGCCAACGGACGCTTAAACTTTAGTAGTACTGTAGCAGTTGCTGGGCCAAAACCTGTTGATATTACTGGCAGCATACCTTATAAATTGCCTTTTGCTTCGGTGGCACCAGACAGTGAGCAAATCAGTTTAGATATGAAGTTGGAAAATGAGGGATTGGCGTTGTTAAACTCGTTGACTAATCAAGTGGCATTTGAGAAAGGTGAAGGAGAAGTAGACCTCAAGGTACGCGGAACATTGCAAAAACCTGAGGTAGACGGAATTGCCACTATCAATAATGCTACTTTTTCAGCCCAGGCTTTGCCACGTAGGCTTCTCAGACATGTAACAGGTAGAGTGCTGTTTAATTTTGACAGCATCTTAGTAGAAAATCTTCAAGGTATATTTAGCCGTGGGAAGGTAGAAGCTGCTGGAGAAATTCCCATTTTTAACAATCAGAACGTGACTATCAACAATCCTCTGACCGTTAATCTCGATCAGCTAGAGTTGAAGCTCAAAGGACTTTATCAGGGAGGCGCTAGTGGCAATTTGCAGATTACTGGTTCTGCGCTTAACCCAGTAATTGGCGGTAAAGTAAATTTATTTGATGGTCAGGTATTGCTGGCAGAATCTACCGACGCCACTTCATCTGCAAATAGTAGTCTCGGTGTATCACCTACAAAAGCCAATAAGCAGAGTATACCTGAAATTGGGAATGCGTTGGCTCAAGCTTTGCCGTCAGACATTGCCAGATTTAATAATCTAGATTTGGAACTAGGCAAAAACGTCCAAATTACCCGTCCCCCTATTCTCAGCTTCCGCGCAACTGGTAATCTCATAGTTAACGGCTCAATCAATCAGCCTGTACCTGATGGCACTATCCGCTTGGAACAAGGAGGGGTGAATTTATTTACTACCCAATTTAACCTTGCTCGTGGCTATACACATACCGCAACTTTTAGTCCCTCTCAACCCCGCGACCCCAACTTAGATATTCGGCTATTTGCTAAGGTACTAGATGTAATTCAAAGTAATGATTTCAGTCGGATAAATACCACAGGTTTATCAGCCTTAGAGAGTGTTCGAGTCGAAGCCACTATCAACGGTCTCGCCAGCAAACTAAATGAAAATCTAGAACTTACAAGCAGTCCGTCACGTAGTCAAACTGAAATTGTTGCTCTTTTAGGAGGTGGATTTGTAGACACCCAAGGACGTGGTGACAGTACTTTGGGTTTGATTAACATCGCAGGCTCGGCTGTGTTCAACAATTTTCAGTCAGCTTTTAACCAGATTGGGAGTACCTTTGGCTTAAGTGAACTGCGGATATTTCCTACGATTATTTCTGATAATCCGGAAGCGGGAAGGAGCAGTTCAACGTTGGAATTGGCAGGAGAAGCTGGGGTTGATATTTCTTCCAAAATCTCCGTTTCCAGTATCAAAATTTTAACAACAAATGATCCCTTCCAATGGGGTATTAATTATCGGATAAACAATGAATTTCGTGTGCGTGCTTCCACTAATTTAACTGATGATAGTCGTGCAGTAGTGGAATATCAAACGCGGTTTTAAATTCTCGTCTAAAACTATTTTGTATTTTGAATTTCATACACTTTGGATATTTGAATATTTTCAGATTATCGTGGCTGATAGGAGATGATTTTTATAAGTTGAAGATATAGTAATCCAATCTGATTTGTGAAAATTTGCGGTATCCAGATACCCGACTTATTTAAGAAGTCGGGTATCTAACTTTTTACTTTAGGATTGCGATATTTAAATTAAGTGAATATCAGATTGTGATATTATCATCACCCTGCTGATTAATAACTAATCGCAAAATTGATAATCCCAAAATTATCAAAAATAACACTAGCCCAATTGTGCAAGCGTAGCTAATTTCCAAATTGTTAAAGGCTTGCTCATATAGATAATAAACAATCGTTTTCGAGCTACTGAGTGGGCCCCCTTGGGTCATAATATATACTTCTTCAAACACTTTGGTCGCAGAAATAGCCGAAATCACCGCCACTAGTGCTAGATACGGCTTCATCAAAGGTATGGTAATATCCCAATGTTTACTAATACCATCAGAGCCATCGATCGCAGCAGCTTCGTACACATCACCAGGAATCGATTGCAACCCCGCTAAATAAATCACCATGTAGTAACCTAGTCCCTTCCACACAGTGACAGCCATGACGCTGGCAAGAGAAATTGGTACAATGCCAAAAATTTTTGCTGGGCTAGTTAGCCAAGGAATACCTTCTGGAAAAAGGCCTAAAGCTTTCAGTAACTGATTCAGTAATCCGTTTTCTGCATACAGCCATTTCCAAGCTATTCCCGCAACCACCATTGAAATTACCACTGGGGTGTAGTACGCCGATCTAAACCAATTCATCCCCCGCAGTTTCTGATTTACCAAAATTGCCAGCGCTAAGGGAGCAATTACTAAAATTGGGACTACACCCACAAGATATAAAAAAGTGTTTTCCAAGGTTTTCCAAAAAACTGCATCCTTCCAAAGCTTGAGGAAGTTGGCGAAACCAATCCATTTTGGCGGTTGGGCAATATCTTCATAGCTAGTAAAGCTAAGATAAAACGCTTGCAGTGCAGGTAAAAAGACTGTTAACCCCAAAAGAAGTAAGGCGGGTAGTAAAAATAAATAAGGAGTCAGCCGCTGTTTGATGAATATCCAATTTTTAGGCATCAATTGATTCATATAAGGTCTAATAGTTGTTTTCGCTTTGTCAGCAATAATTTGGGGATGTGAGTAGATTTAAGCTTCAATATTCTAAAGGCATATATTTGCGTAACGCTAATTAATAACTCGGAGATCAACTGTGATGGAAACTCAGCATAACTCGCCGATTGAACATCAAAATGTCCCCATAAACCACCGTGGACTACATGACTTTTTGTACAGTTCTGACGACGAACACACTGCCACTGAGGTGAGTATAACTCCTGAACTAGCAAACAATGGTACTGAAATCATTGACCTTGAGGTTTGGAGTGCAGCTGCTCAGAACGCTAAAATTGCAGGTGTTTACGCAGTATTGGACGCAGAACGCCGTGTGCAGTACGTTGGCTATTCTCGCAATGTGTTGCTTTCCCTAAACGGTCATCTCAGCCAAAATGGTGAGCAAAAGTGTGCTTTTGTGCGCGTACAAGCATTCAAGTTTCCCAAGCGTCAAGAAATGGAAGATTTACGAGATGCGTGGATAGCAGAACTCGAAAGCACACCCTCTGGTAATGCAACTGATCGCGAAATGTGGGCTAGCACGGTAGGGGAAGCTGCGAAGGCGGTAATGTCAGAGGTGGAACGTCAAGCCTACGAGGAGAAAAAGCTAAAACTGCGGAAAGCAATGGCTGATACAACCCTCTCTAAAGAGTCAGAAACAATAGATGCGAGTCAAGCCGAACGTCAGCGTCAACTTGAAGCTGCTGTGGAAAACGATGACTGGAGTGTAATTATCGACGCACAGACACAGCAAACCAAGTCTTAGGTGTTAATTAAATTAGTTGTCCGTGCTAAAAAATTAGTGTTTATCTGGTAAGGACACACAAATTATGTGCCCTTACTACATATTTCATATATTACAAATTGCTTTAACGTGCATCGCCAATCAGCACAAATAAGGCGTTAGACAAACACCCAAAGCTAAAAAAGTGGTGAGAATTTTTTTCATAGAATAGCGCAGAGGTAGCTGTTTTTAATTGGGTGTTAGCAGAAGTTGTTGTTAGCAACATCAAAGTATTTGATCAAGTCTGGGATTGCTACTTTACAGGAACGCTTCCAGCAAACGAGCGATCGCAAGGACAAAAATACGTTAACTTTGCGTAAGTCCTATAAAGCTTGAAACATTTATTGCCTACATTGGAGCATTTGTTATAAACGTTTGAACATTTGTTGCAAATATTTGAATATTTGTTATAAACGTTTGAACATTTGTTGCTAGCATCAAAGCATTTGTTACAAACGTTTAAACTCATGGACAGCTAAACAGCTAAAATCTCTGGCTGAATTTAGTTCTGGGCAACTGCGCTCAGTGGAATTTTTGCGATCGCTAGTCAATGAGATAGTAATAGTATCCTAGGTATTAATTGTGATATTTTGGTTAGCTCGTTGGCAAGGCATTGCAGATGCCCGACGAGATGCTGGGCAAAACTCCACCCTGCCCGTTGTAACCTTAATTACACCTGAAGAAAAGTTTGCTGTGGGACGCAAACTTGATGATATATTTGCCGATCCGTCCTTGAAAGGTTATCGCATTATTGGCGATAGAGGTCTATTCAATGACTTGCGAGGCAGGGAAGATAATGATATCACCAATCCACAGCAGCCGCGAGTCTGGCGCTTACTCTTAGAACGTGGCGGCTGGATTTATTTGTTTCGCGCATTGCCTCCTCAGGTGAAACTTGATCAGCTACCCTCAGTATTGGCTATTCAAGAAAGCGATAAGGGACATATCATCATTCGCAGTCCAGAAGCTTCCAAAACTAGTTCTCCTTGATATATTGAATAACTTGTTTAAATTTAGGTTAATAAAAAGTTATTTATCCTTAACCATTGTTTTATAATGCCCCTTAACTACAGCATCTAGCTCAAGTTACCGCAGATTCAGGGGAAAAATTTGATGAACCAAGGGCAACGTACTCCAAAATCAAGGAGATATTTGACTGAATTAGTTCAGATTTATATCGTTAAAGCTTTACACGCTGCAAGACAGTGGCGTGTACAACTAATACGATGGTTTTACAAGTATTCTGCGTGGGGTGTTGCGTCCCTATTCTTGGTCGGAGTTAGCTTGAGTATCGTGATGGCTGCCTGCTCTCCACGTAATGTCAATAATACTGGTAATGCTGGCGCAGCTTCCCAGAGTGATGTAACCCTAACCTTTGTTTCTTACTCGGTTACTAATGCAGCATACCAGCAGATCATTCCCAAATTTATCGCACAGTGGAAGAAAGAACATAACCAAAATATCACTTTTAATCAAAGCTATGATGGCTCAGGTTCCCAAACTCTTGCCGTAATTGACGGTAAGGAAGCTGATGTCGTACACCTGTCACTTGCCCTTGATATTAATAAACTTGTTGAAGCAGGTTTTATTCAACCGGGTTGGGAAAAAGAAGCGCCTAATGATGCAATTGTTACCAAATCTCTAAATGCGATCGCCATTCGTCAGGGTAATCCCAAAAATATCAAAACTTGGACAGATTTAGCCCAAGATGGTGTAAAAGTGGTTACAGCTGACCCCAGAACCTCCGGCGGTGCTCGTTGGAACTTCCTTAGTCTGTGGGGTTCTGTGACAAAAACTGGCGGCAATGAAAATCAGGCAATAGACTTTATTGCCAAAGTCTATAATAATGCACCTTTATTACCCAAAACTGCTCGGAATGCCAGCGAAGTATTCTTCAAAGATGGTCAGGGTGATGTTTTGCTCAACTATGAAAACGAGATGATTTTATCAACGCAAAATGGCGAGAAAATCTCATATGTTGTGCCCAATGTAAATATCTCCATCGACAATCCTGTTGCTGTTGTAGATAAGAATGTCGATAAACATGGGACTCGGCCGATTGCGGAAGCATTTATCAAATTTCTTTACACCCCAGACTCGCAACGAGAGTTTACTAAATTAGGATTTCGTCCTGTTGACCTGACGATCGCTAAAGAAACAGAAGGCAATTTTCCCAAAATAAAAACTATCTTTAAAGCTGAAGATTTAGGAGGATGGAACGAGATTCAAAAGAAATTCTTTGATGAAGGTGCAATATTTGACAAAATTAGGGCTAAAAAGTCTTAAAAGTTTCATTATTTAATCATCTTCTCTAAAGCGATTTGCAAATCTTTTGTCAAATCGCTCACAGCTTGTCTAGCTGCATAGCGATCGCCCTGACAATTTTTCCAGCGTTCAGTAACTGAAATTGGTTCTCCTACGGTGATTTGTGCCTGTCGCAAACCTAATCGAGGTCGCCCTGGAAGGGTTGTATCTTGAATTCTAGAAAGCATATCGAATATTAGCAAAGCTGTTTCTGCAAACCGTTCTGCCGTCGGTTGTTCCTGAATATAAGTAGCTGTAACTGCAACAAAACTTTCCACTATCCGCATATGCCGCATTCGCAAGTCTGCTTCCTCTGCAATCCAGTCTGCCAAGCCACGTTTAAAGGGTGATAAAGCATTTATATCTGGCAAATCTTCCCGATAAATATAATTCCAGCCAGCCTCCTCTAAACGGCGACAGCGGTCAATAAAATTACCCTGCGCTTGAACTCTAAAATATTGCTCGGTAACTTGTAAAGCCTTATCCAGTAAGCGATGAAGTCGGGTAATCAACACCTGATTAGGACTAGCAGATTCATCAGTTAAGATGGTTTTTGGGATGTCTTGATGATAGAAGCGACGATAAAACTCTTCCATCTCGGTAATCAGATATTCAGCCAACCTACAGAGGCGTTGATAGTAAATCTCTTCGCCATCGCCCTGATCAATTTCCTTAACAGGCAAGCCACTATCAGCTTCCAACTTACTGAGGAGCCAATCCAGTTTAGACCAAGGTGGCTCAACGTAACCATACTGGATGGCGATCGGCACAATGATCACAGTCTCAGTCCGGTTAGCTTTTTGTAAGTCTTCTACACACCAGAAGCCCATTTGAGCAACACCGGGTTCCAATGGGCTAACAATACCACTATGACCATTAGTACCTCCTTCCGGTGCCACTGCGATCGGTAGTTTGGCATTAGCAAACAACTCCCGTGCTGTTTGAATAGCTTGGCGATCTAGTCGTCTACCGCGATGAACCGGCACACCCCCCAGCCGTGAAAACAACCAACCCAGCCAATCTCCAGCCCAAACCGTCATCCCCCGGTCATAGAGAAAATAACTGTGAACAAGGGATTGTAATTGAATACCTTTTTGACGAGCAACCTCTGGCACAATGCGAGAAAGCAAATACTGCATACAAAGGGGATCTTCCACCTCTGGGTGACGAAATGCCAACAAAAAGCGAATTTTTCCAGCCTGGAATTGCTGATAAAGTTCGGCCAATACCTCAACATTCTTGGCTTCAATCTTGACAATACCAGCTGGTAGCCAAGGTCGAGTGCGAAACCGTAGTGCGATCGGCAGTAACCACCGAAAAATCTGGAGTATCAGCGGATTAAACTGTTGGGGAATAAATTTCAGTGGTGGTTGAGTAGAGTGAATCGTTTTGGGCAAGTCGCTCTCCAGATTGCATTTCTAGCGATTGTACAACGTGAGGTCTTGGTTTTGCATCGACGCACAGAGAAGTCTAAGGGACGGAAGCCTCTGACATGGCTCAGTTTTACCTCTGCAACGATAGACACTATGAGCGAATAAAAAATTATTTTCGATGTTTAGGAAAATTGCGTAATAGATACCAAAATACGGCTAAGTTCAACAAGAAAATCAATATTTTTATCGGAGAGATACCCCGAATCAATTCATAAATCTCTGGTGGAATACTGATACCGACAAGCACCAATATTAAGACATGTGCCCAACGTTTATCGTACCACAAGCCAACAGCTTCAATAGTAGTTACAATAGCATAGATTCCTGTGCCAATGCCGCTAAAGGCTAAGGTTCTTGGATTTAAGTTGATAACTTTTTTTAAAACCCAATCAATAATTATCGATTTTCCTTCTAAAACATAATCCTTTGAAAAAATTTCTAAATTTTGATAATTTTTTAATGTGAATAATAAAGCAATCGAAGTAACCATAAGTAGCGAGGCAGTAAATGATTTGTAGAGAACAATTGCCACTAACCCCAATGGACGCTTTTTCAAATAACCCCCTAAGTATATATAAGCCCGACTTTGATTAACTGACTCTGGAGCCTGCCAACTAAAACGCTTATTGTAGCAGTACTTAATCGCCCCATCTTTACCATTTTTCCTTTGTCAAAATAAGTAAATTGAAATGTTAAGTATTAAACTATTCCTGACAGCTTCCGAGACTCACTCAAATGGGTGAGAAACAATTCAACCAATTGGATGAGCTAAATGTAGGAGGCTAAGGTTTATAACAAAAGAGACACTGTTATTAACAATCAAGTAATTAAACCTTACAAGGATAACCCGATGAAACTTGCAACTTTAATTAATTCTGTAGCTATTATTGGTGCTTTTGCGCTTACATCTGGAATTGCTAACGCTGAACCACCCACAGATAACAACTATGATGCTGGGCAAACAAATATGGCTATCAACTCTAACACATTAAACAGTAATTCCAAGAATGCTAGCTACCTCAAACCCTTTAATCTCGTTTCTCTTGCTTACCAAGGTGGTTTAAAGCAGCAGGGTATTCCCAGTGGGGGAACTCTAATCTCTGAACGCCAGAACAGAAAGATTGTTGGGGAAGATTTAGTTAGGGCCGCTGTCAATGCGAACAAATTACCGCCGCAAATTTTGAACGATCAAAATTACTTGAGTGCTGTCAGGGCAGAGTTGACTTCATTATCTAGAGATTTCTCTAACTAAGTACGGCTTTGAAAATAGGGCAATTGGATGCAATACCAACTTACCTCTGGCTTAACCCCTTACCTAGAAAGTGCTAAAACCCCATTCTGTACTAGAGAATGGGGTTTTGATTTAGGTGTGTTTTCTTTGGGATATTCCAAGCGATCGCTTTTTAAATTTGCGATCGCACATTTAAATAAATCATATCCAATGGAGGTTAGCGGACTCGAACCGCTGACATCCTGCTTGCAAAGCAGGCGCTCTACCAACTGAGCTAAACCCCCATAAAATTAAAATAGTAGGTAACTTTGGTTGCCGTTGCTATTGTAACTTAATATTGTTCCGTTACTAAAGGGATGAAGCCAGAAAATATCCAAGTTGTTGCAGCACTGTATAAATTTGTCAAGCTGCCAGATTTTGCCGACAAACGAGATCCTCTGCTATCTTACTGTCAAACGCAAGGTGTCAAAGGGACAATTTTGCTGGCACAAGAAGGCATTAACGGTACAATTGCAGGTTCGCGTCAGGCAATTGATTCTGTTCTCTGGTTTCTGCGTTGTGATCCCCGTCTAGCAGACCTAGAATACAAAGAGTCCCATACCGAAACCCCGCCCTTTGAGCGGATGAAGGTGCGGTTGAAGCCAGAAATTGTCACTTTGGGATTGCCCGAAATTGACCCAAATGAACAAATTGGTACTTATGTCAGTCCCCAGGAATGGAATAATTTGATTTGTGATCCAGAAGTAACCGTGATTGACACCCGCAATGATTATGAGGTAAATATCGGTACTTTCCAAGGAGCAGAAAATCCCCAGACTAGCTCATTCCGGGAATTCCCTAATTATGTGCGCCACCACCTCGACCCAACGAAACATAAAAAGGTTGCTCTGTTTTGTACGGGCGGTATTCGTTGTGAAAAAGCCTCATCCTTCATGCTTGTTCAAGGCTTTGCAGAAGTTTACCATCTCAAAGGCGGCATTCTCAAGTATTTGTCAGAAATTCCAGCAGAGGAAAGTTTATGGGAAGGAGAATGTTTTGTCTTTGACGAGCGGATAGCCGTCAGTCATGGATTAGAGTCAGGAAGTTGTGAGCTGTGCTTCAGTTGTGGGCGTCCGATTTCTGAACAAGATAAGGCGTCTAGTAAGTATGAGCAAGGTATCTCCTGTCCCCATTGTTTTGATAGCCTCACCGAGGAGAAAAGAGCGCGTCAACAGGAAAAATGGCGGCACTACCAAACCCAAGTTGCTAATTCCAAAAATCTGGATGTAAGCTAACCGCAAAGTACGCAAAGAATTTTTGGGTACTTTGTGTTATTTGCGGTTTGTTTTATCTTGGGCGTCCCAATGTAGTGATATATAAAACAGCTTCATCAGCAGGGATACCCAAAACTTCATTTACTTGGTCATCAAAGAATCCACCGATTCCACTGACGCCTACATTCAGGTGGACTGCGGCTAAATTCAGGCGTTGTCCCAAATGGCCGGCATCCATATGTAAGTAACGATAAACGCGATCGCCATACTGGGCGATCGCAGCTTTCAGATCAGCTGTATGAAACAACACCGCTGCTGCATCTCGCCCTAATTCTTGCCCCAAACAAAGAAAATGTAACTCTCGCCGAAAGTTTTTAAACCGAATTTGGCGTAATTCTTGGGCTTTGGGCGCGTAATAGTAACAACCTGCCTCCAATCCTTTAACTCCGCAGACAGCAATGAATGTTTCTATTAAATTCAAATCAAAGTAGTCTGGAGAAATATCTAAACTTTGGTCGATGTAATTTCGCGGTTGGTAAGTAAAATCGAGTAAACCTTTCAATTCATCGAAGGTTAAATCATCACCATTATAAGCGCGGGTAGAGCGTCGCTTGTACATAGTAGTTTCCAGTTCTGACAGTTTTTCTCCCCAGTCTATAGGTACGGTGCTGGTGGGAATTTTTAAGCAGAAAGGAAAGTTATATTTATCCTCCAAAGATTTTTCTTGTTTGATAGTTGGTAGATTGAGATTGCCAGTTATATTTGATTGGATCTGGGTGTGTCGATGGAAATATGTCAGCAGTTCGCCATCGGGGATTTGGGGATAACTGGTTTCGGTGGCGGAAGGTAGAGCAGTACATCCCAATGGCAAGTTTTGATTGACATCTAACAAGTCTGCCAGAGGTAAGACAGCGATCGCACCTTCTTGTTGCGGATCGATATAAAGCAGATCGTTTACCGATTCATCCACAAAACCGCCGATTAAATGGGGGCGATAGTCATTAATGGCAGCAGCCAATTCGATATTGCCTAACAGGTGTCCCGTATCGAGAAAAATCCGGCGATAAGCCCGATCTTCATAGCGCCACGCAGAACGATAGAAAACCGCAGTGACAATAATTGCTAGTTGGGTATTTTCTAAGGAAGGATGCCAGAAACAAGCAGCTTGGAGAGTTTGCCAAACATCACTTTCCCAATAATGCATTAGAGAATGAGTCCGACACTGGTAATTATACAGACCAGGCGGCAATAACGCCGTGCCACGGGAAACCACATAGACTTCGGCAGGGTATAGTCCGCCTGCACTGGGAGCAGCACGTAAATACACCCCACTACCCATAGAAGGCATTCTCGCCGTCAATCCATAGCTGTGAAACAGCAGCCGTGAAAGTCTTTGCCACCATTGAGCATCTGGATTATTAACAAATCCCTCTGGTTTTTCTTGGATATAGGGTTTGAGAGCAAAAGTAGAGCCAATTTTGTACTCTTTGAAAGGCACTGGCTGTCTAGCCCAGTCTATGCTTTGACTTTTGGAGGCGAGAGTCTCAGGGTCGTATTTAGTCCGTTCGTGGTAATGCTGGGCAATTGATTGGTGTAATTCTGGCATAGTACTTTTAATATCCTTGAAGCATCCTTTTTTTGATCTTGGCATTCATTAGTCTCATTGTTTCGTGTCAATTCGTACAATTCCCAGAGTCATAAAGTGGTAATTGGTAACAACTGAATTGGGCATAGGGCACTTGTACTGAGCTTTGCCGTAAAGCCTGCGGCATAGCTACGCTTAGGGCGCAGCCTCTCCAAGAGTTGTATTGAACATGGGACATTAGGCATCGGTTATTTTCCCCTGCTCTCCTGCTCTCCTATCTTCCAATACTTTTTGGTTAAGCTTTATGCGGTGTTGAGAATGAAAAAGTTAAGATGCTCACTTTGAATTCCAATTCCCTAATGAAGCAATACAGTTCAGTTAAGCCTAAAACTCAACTTCTGCGTAGGTTGGGGAGCCACTGCGTTGGGCGGGTTTCCCGACTTGAAGCAAGTGGCGTTTAAGGAACAAAACCCAACACTTGCGTGACTTTGTTGGGTTTCACTTCGTTCTACCCAACCTACAATTTTCTTAAGTGAACCGTATTGCTTAATGAAGTGGTTTTTTGGGTGGATACTTTCTACCTGTCCCTCCAGTCGAGACTAACTACCAAAAAAAAGACATAACTTAAAAAAGTTATGTCTAAGAAGTTAATTTACAAAGCCGGATTAGTAGAGGTTAGAACTTTTTGATTTACTGGGGTACATGATAGTGACTAGTGCTGTATGGTCATAATTGATAGGATATGTACCTTAGCTCATGGAAAGTGCAGACCAGATTATTGCAGGAAACGACAGGTTGAATGATGCTTTAAAGGGCAAAAGATAAACTTATTAATTTATCTTAATTTTTCACAACTGCCGAATCGCAATTTCCAACCCTTCACATCCACCGCGAAGAAAATCTAAATCTAAAGTAGCGATCGCATCACTAGGTTTGTGATAATGTGGATTTCGCAAGAATGCCGTATCTGTGACCATAATTGCCGGATAACCCAAATCCCAGAAAGGTGCATGATCACTAAGTCTGGTTTGAGGAACTATTAAACCTCGATTCGGCACGGGTAGCCATTGACTAAGTACGCCAGCTTTACGAATATTACGGCTCATGCCAATTAAATCAGGCAATGTCCGCAAATTGCCAATTAAAGCAATAAAATCACCTTTATCTGGGTAGAAGCGTTCCAGAGGAGGGGGGTAACTTTGAGAACCAGGTGTAGAATCCTTATAGCCCAGCATTTCTAAGGAGATCATTAAGCGTAGCTGTTGCTTTTGTTGGTGCAACAGAGCTGCATAGTCAGCACTACCCAGTAAGCCGTATTCTTCCATATCGAAAGCAACTAGCCTTAAGGGATATCTTACAGGTTCACCAGCAAACTTTCTCGCTAATTCCAGCAACACCGTTACACCAGTGGCATTATCATCAGCTCCTGGTGTTCCCGGAACAGCATCATAATGAGCACCAATTAAAATAGGTGGCAAATCCTTTTTTTGTCGTCTAGCTTGGGAGGGTAAATTTAATATCAAGTTCTTACAAGCTTTACCTCTGACTTCAAAGGTGTGGATTTCCACACTCCCCCATTGGGAAAATTGCTGGCGGATGTATTCTTGGACAAAAAAATGTCCAGCCGTTGCCATATAAGGATCGCGTTCTCGCGCTATCTCACTCAGGGAAGTTTGTAATCGCTCTGTTAAATTCAATTCTTTAAAATAGTGGCAATATTAGAGTTTTCAGGCACTCAAAACTTGCAGAGCAAGTATTATTAAGGTGCATTTACCAACTTGCAGATCCAGTGCATAGAAGTAGGCGGATAACAAGAATTGAGGCTGCTTGGACATACCAATCATCGTCAATGCTATCCTAGTCTTGCAACTATCTCCTTTAGCTGCACTTCTTAGCTTACTGCCTTAATGATGACTATTATACTATTGAGGTGTTTTCATCCTGTAGCACAAAGCTAGAGGTAGTTCCGCCCAATCATAATAAATATATAAGACACTTTAGGAGAAGAGTAACGCATGGGCAAGGTAGTCGGCATCGACTTGGGTACAACCAACTCAGTAGTCGCCGTTATGGAGGGTGGCAAGCCGATGGTGATTGCCAATGCAGAAGGAACGCGAACAACCCCCTCCGTAGTTGGCTTCAGCAAAGAAGGTGAAAGGGTGGTTGGGGAAATGGCACGGCGACAAACCATCCTCAATCCACAAAATACCTTTTTCGCCGTTAAACGCTTTATTGGGCGCAAATATGGCGAACTTAGTCCAGATTCCAAGCGTGTACCCTACACCATTCGCAAAGACGAAGTGGGTAATATTAAAATTGCCTGTCCCCGTCTCAATAAGGATTTCGCCCCAGAAGAAATTTCAGCAATGGTGCTGAAGAAATTGGCAGATGATGCTAGTCGCTATTTGGGTGAACCAGTGACAGGGGCAGTGATTACAGTACCCGCTTATTTTAATGATTCTCAGCGGCAGGCAACCCGCGATGCTGGCAGAATTGCTGGTTTAGAGGTGCTACGGATTCTCAATGAACCAACTGCTGCATCTTTAGCTTATGGATTTGATCGGGGTGAGACGGAAACTATCTTAGTATTTGACTTGGGTGGCGGTACTTTTGACGTATCGATTCTGGAAGTTGGCGATGGCATATTTGAAGTCAAAGCTACCAGTGGAGACACGCAACTTGGTGGTAACGACTTTGACAAAAAAATTGTAGATTGGCTAGCAGAGCAATTTCTGGAAACAGAAGAGGTAGACTTAAGACGCGATCGCCAAGCCTTACAACGTTTGATGGAAGCAGCAGAGAAAGCCAAAAGAGAACTTTCTGCTGTCAGCGTCACTGATATTAACTTACCCTTCATCACCGCCACTATAGATGGCCCCAAACATCTAGAAACTCGCCTGACTCGTTCCCAGTTTGAAGATTTGTGTAGTGATTTGGTGGGGCGATTGCGGATACCAGTGAAACGCGCCCTCAAAGATGCCGGACTCTCACCTAGAGACATTGAAGAAGTTGTGCTAGTGGGCGGTTCTACACGGATGCCAATGGTGAAGCAGCTTGTACGGGACTTGATTGGTACAGAACCCAATGAAAACGTCAACCCCGATGAAGTAGTGGGAGTGGGTGCAGCAATTCAGGCAGGCATTCTCGCAGGCGAACTCAAAGATGTGCTGCTTTTGGATGTCACACCCCTCTCTTTGGGATTGGAAACCATCGGCGGCGTGATGAAAAAACTCATTCCTCGCAACACCACCATCCCAGTCCGCCGTTCTGATATTTTTTCCACGTCAGAAAATAACCAAAATACTGTGGAAATTCACGTAGTCCAGGGCGAACGGGATATGGCAGCAAATAACAAGTCTTTAGGACGGTTCAAGCTGTATGGCATCCCACCAGCGCCACGGGGTATTCCTCAAGTTCAGGTGTCATTTGATATTGATGCTAACGGTATTTTACAGGTAACAGCCTTAGATAGAACCACTGGTCGAGAACAGAGTATCACCATTCAAGGCGCTTCCACCTTGAACGAGTCGGAAGTGAATCGGATGATTCAGGACGCTGAGAAATACGCCGATGTTGATCGCGAACGTAAAGAAAGGGTAGAAAAGCGGACTCGTTCTGAGGCGTTGATTATCCAAGCAGAACGACAACTCAGAGATGTAGCGCTCGAATTTGGTATGCAGTTTGCCCGCAGCCGCCGCCAAAGAATTGATAATATTTGCCGAGACCTAAAGGAGAGTCTCAAGGAAAATAGTGATCGCGGTATTGACCAAGCCTACGCCGACTTGCAAGATGCTCTATATGATTTAAACCGGGAAGTCCGCCAGTCTTATGATGAAGAGGAAGACGACGACTTGTTGGGTACTATCCGTGACATTTTTACTGGCGGTGATAAGGATAAAGAACGCGAATATCCCAGAGATACATATCGGGAACGCGATTCCTATGGTAAGGACTATGGCAGAGATTACGGTAAAGACTATAGCCGAGACAGTCGTTCCTCCTATGAAAGCCGTCCTCCCCGCAAATCCCGTCCCAGCTACCAAGATAATTGGGATGATGAAGAAGACAATGATTGGTCATAATACTCCTAATAAAAGTTAGAAGTGAGAAGTTAGGAGTGAGAACTTAAAAATTAAATCTTTCAACTCATAACAGACGCGATTAATCGCGTCTCTACTCCTAACTCCTAATTAATCCAAAATCTAAAATCTAAAATCTAAAATTTAAATAACTGACTATGCAAAATTTGCCGAATTTTCGAGATTACTACGAGATTTTAGGAGTATCTAAAGACGCCTCTAGTGAGGAAATTAAAAAGGTTTATCGACGGTTAGCAAGGCAATATCACCCCGATCTCAATCCGGGTAACAAAGCATCTGAGGAAAAATTTAAGGATATCGGCGAGGCTTATGAAGTCCTTTCAGACCCAGCCAAGCGATCGCAGTACGACCAGTTTAGCCGCTACTGGAAGCAAAAAGGCTTTGCGGGCAACCCTAAGACGCCAAAGGCTAAAACTTGGCAGAGTAGCCAAAGCGATCGCAACAGTAATCAGGACGTAGATCCAAGCCAATTTTCTGACTTTGAAAGCTTTATTAATCAAGTTATCGGCGTCAAAAATAAGAATGGCACAAGTAACTCCAGTAATGGCAATACTAGCGATCCGTTTCGTTCCCCTAGAACAAAAGTTGCCTACACCGTTAACACCCCACCTCGCACTACCCGTCGGGATATAGAAGCTAGATTAACGCTCCCACTAGAAAAAGCTTACAATGGTGGTAATGAACGCATTCGTTTGGAAGATGGGCGATCACTAGAAGTTAACATGCCTCCAGGTATGGTAACAGGTCAAACCATTCGTTTGCGGAACCAAGGCGTTGGTGGTGGCGACCTATATTTAAAAATTACCGTTGAACTTCATCCATTATTCAAGCTAGAAGGTTTAAATATCCTCTGCCAAGTACCAGTTACTCCCAGTGAAGCAGTTTTAGGAGGACAAGTAGAAGCACCAACTTTAGATGGGCCAGTGAAAATGACAATTCCCCCAGGAGTTAGGTCTGGTCAAAAATTTCGACTAGGGAATAAAGGCTACCCCAGCGATGACGGTAAACGTGGTGATCAATTAGTAGAAATTCAAATAGTTACCCCAAAAAATATTAGTCAAGAAGAACGGGAACTATACGAAAAGTTGCGGCAAATTGAAACTTTTAAACCCCGTGCTGATTTACTGCGTTAGGCATGAGGTAGCATATCAAGCTATTGACCAAAATAATTACTAACTCATAATTCGTAATTAATGGACAGAGCAACTTAATTTATCAATAGAGAAAAAATGCAATCAATAGACCTTTAGCAAAAGCCTAAATGCGTGGGACAAGTAGGTTAGAGTTGGGTAGCATCTATGACCTACGAACAGGTAAAAAGCCTATTTTTTTGTACAAGCATTACTGGCTGACTCTAATAATTATCTGTCTCGCCCATCCTTGGTTCCTAAATTTTAGACCTGAATCCTTACTAACAGGGAAGACAAAAACTTACAGGAAAGTAATCATAAACAAAAAAATCAAAATTACTAGTAAATTCAACGGAATTTAACAAATGCTACTTTCATAATCAGCACACTCAGCAATCCCAACATTGCTCTACATATTTCCAGATATTTTCAATATCTTGAACTGCTTGAGTAGAAATCCGAAATCTACTCATAAAGAATCGCTGTCAGCCAAATTTTCTTGTCCTCGCGCTTTAATATTTGCAAAAAAAGCTGAAAGTGACTCGTCGTTATATTCAGTATACTGACCGCTCTCAAGTTGCTTAATACCAATGTCGATTTGACTGCGTAACGCTTCTAGCTTGAATTTTTGGAGTTCTTCCTCAAGGCGAGCGAGTTTATCTATTATCTGCTGAAACGCTTGCGCTTCATGCACCACAACCCCCGCTTTTCAATTCACAGTTAGTACAAGCGGCGACTTTGTGGGCTTGATCCGCTCTAGATAGTCCTTGGCATTGCCCTTGAAGTCGGTGAGAGTTTAAATATTTTCGAGATTAATTTTGATATGCATCGCATTTAATTCAATGCTTTATAAAACATTTTATCAGATATTAGACCTACTGTGTCTTCTTGCGTCTTCCCCAATTCACAAAGGATTTAAAATATAAAAAATATCTTTGAGCAAGGTGACTCAAACAGCCGTGAATCATAACGGGGCAATGCCACAAAGCAGTAAACCAACTTATTACTCCCTGCTAGGACTGCATCCCTCGGCATCGGTAATCGACATTCGTCGTGCTTATCGGCAACTGAGCAAACGCTATCATCCTGATACTACAGACTTGCCTACTGCGATCGCCACTGCCAAATTTCAGCAAATCAACGAAGCCTACGCCACCCTTAGCCATCCAGAAAGTCGGTTAAGCTACGATTTAAAAATTGGCTATTCCCGCTTTGGAGTGATTCAACCACCCTCTGATTTGAATCATCCCGTCTCGCGTTCCTATGACTGGTCAAAATCAGCTTACCTCGATGCGAGCGATCGCCCCCTCTCATCTGGCGAAATCTTTGCTTTATTTATGCTGGTGTTAACATTTGTAGGTTGTCTGCTATTAGCAGTTGCCATTGGCTTAACTCGTGGTGAGGCTGCTTTCCAAACCCATTTGCTGCAACTAACTGCATCTGTACAACAGCAAATTACCCATGCGTCGCAACTAATTACCCCTATGATAATTAAAAATTAAAAAATTCCCTAATCCAAAATCGTTCGACTGAGCCAAGCCGTTCGCGTAGCGTTCCGCAGGAAAGTTCCAAATCTAAAATCCCAAATACCTATGCCTCTTCTTCCCTCTGATACCCCCCTATATAATCATCCCCTGCCACAAATTGAACAGTGGCTAAAAGACCAAGGCTGTCAACAAGACGATGTACAGAGACATTGCTGGCGTATACAGCGGTCTACTTGGCAAGCTGAACTATGGCTCGACGTTGAGCAAATTGTAGTGCGATATGTCCAATCTGGGGAAAATGGACAAGATATCCAACGTTCATTCAAATATTCTCTCAGTCGGGATGATATAGAACAAGCTGTGTTTTCAGGCCCATAAGAAAGTGCTGAGTACAATTCACCCTAAATTTAGGAAAGTCGATAGCGATCGCATTTCCACAAATTTTGACGGTAAAATTTGTTGAGCATAAAATTAGTGCTATCGCTCATTATTTGAGTTGAGAAGTGATCGGGAGCGATCGCGCGATTATGAGCAACACAGGAGAAAACCTTGAATCAGAAAACGCTCAACAATGGCAAATTAATCAAATCACTGGCGACCCCAGAAAATTTTCAGAGTATGTTCTCGTTCCCAGGCATCAATCTGGTGCAGATTACTGCGATCACCAATCTCGTAAAGTACGTATAGCTGACAAAAGCGATCGCTTGCAATTAATGTGCGATCGCGTCAAAATGATTGAAAGCAATACTCAGCCTACTGAATTACTTCTTACACAGCACTCTTGTACAGACGCGTAGACGCTCGGAGAGCGGCTTCTTTTAAGAGAATAATCACCTCTTCTACTCAGCACTATTTTACACTTTCCCAAACCGCCGCTCCCGTTGCTGGTAGGCACACAAAGCGCGGTGAAACTCAGCGCGGTCAAAATCTGGCCACAGAGTATCGGTAATGTAAATTTCTCCATAAGCCATTTGCCAGAGCAGGAAATTTGAGAGGCGCATTTCTCCACTTGTGCGAATTAACAAATCTGGGTCAATAATTCCTGCTGTGTACAAGTGGCTCTCAAATACTTGTTCATCAATTTCATCGGGTTGTAGCAGACCTTGCTGGACAAGTTTTGCGATCGCCTGACAAGCTTGTAAAATCTCCTGCCGTCCGCCATAATTAGTTGCGACCGAAAACCGGATACCGCGATTATCCTTAGTTTCTGCCATTGAACGGGATATTTCTTGTTGGAGCGATCGTGGCAGGTCTTGCAAATTTCCCACAAATTTAATTTGAACATTCTTTTCGACCATTTCCCGCAGTTCTTGGCGCAAAACTCTTTGAAACAGAGTCATCAAAAAATCCACTTCTTCCTGCGGTCTTTTCCAGTTCTCTGTTGAAAAAGCATAAGCCGTCAGCGCCTGAATTCCCCAATCCTGACAACAGCGAAGTAAATCCTTGAGAGCATCTACTCCTCGCTTATGACCCATAATCCGGGGTAACCCCTGACGTTTAGCCCATCGACCATTGCCATCCATAATTACCGCAACGTGCTGCGGCAATAGTTCTCGTTTTAAGTCAGTAGGCAAATCTTGCAATTTAGTTTGTTGTGCTGTCATTTTTTATCTCGAGAAGCGGTCGATGGTAATCTGAGTAAACGTGAAACCAGTCCTAGTGTTTTCCCACCTATCTGACGAACAAAACTCAACACACCAGGAGCAACAGCTTCCCTATCCACAGTTGGAGACAAAAGAGCCTCTTCTAATGACTCTTTCAGTTTCTTAATCGTCAGCGGTCTATTTAGGGTTCCTCGTTCCGCTAAGGAAATGGAACCCGTTTCTTCAGATACAACGACACAAATGCAATTTTCGACCCGCTCAGTAATTCCCATTGCCGCTCGGTGGCGTGTTCCCAACTGGCGCGAGGCTGTGCGTCCCGAAAGTGGTAAAATTATACCCGATGACACAAGCCGTGAGCCACGAATCAATGTTGCTCCATCGTGTAACAAAGTTTTTGGCTGAAAAATTGTTTGGATCAGTTCTTTAGAAACCTCCGCATTTAGCTTTACTCCTGGCACAGAAAAATCTCGCTCATCAATTTGCCCTGTGGTTTCCAAAATTAGTAAAGCTCCAATGCGGTTTTTTGACAATTCTTTAACAGCCTCAACAATTTCATCAATTACACTATCAGATTTAGGGATTGCCAGCCGATCAGGTTGAAACAACTGGCGGAATTCGCCACGCCCCAATTGTTCCAAAAACCGTCGAAACTCTGACTGTAAAGCAACTGCCATTGCTACAGCACAACCAATCACCAACTTTTCCAGTACAAAACTTAGCAGAGGTAGTCCTAATCTGCCACTTAGTGCTGAGGCTAGCATTAAGATAATGAATCCCCGCACCATCCACAGTGTCCGGCGCTCACTAATAATAATTAGTATCATGTATGTCAGCGCCAGCACTAACACAATATCCAGAGTCCCAAGTAGCAAGGACTGTGACCATCCTAGGTTTGTCAGCCATTGCTTCCACCAATCTCTCATGACATCTGGATTAAACTTTTGCCTCTAATTACGGTTATGAATTGGGAGTGAAGAGTTATGAGTTATGAGTTATGAAAAAACCTTTAATTGACAACTCTTAACTCCTAATACCAATTCTTTGTGAAACTGCACAAAATCAAGCTTGGTCACACTTGGGACAAAATCCCCAAGTTCTGGAGCACCCTTATAGATAATCGGTATAACTCCTAACTCCTAACTTTTAACTCCTAACTCTTGACTTTTCAGTCTTTCTGGTAGGCGATCTTGTCGAATTAAGTCTTGATAAGTTTCACGTTGCAAAATTAAATTTGCTTCGCCATTCGTCACTACAACTGCTGCCGGTCGGGGCAAGCGATTGTAGTTAGATGCCATACTGTAATTGTACGCACCAGTTCCCATAACTACGAGAATATCTCCTGGTTCAGTTTTTGGGAGTAGTGCATTTTTAATCAGAATATCTCCTGATTCACAATGTTTCCCAGCAATTGTCACTGTTTGGGTTAAAGGAGAAGACATTTTATTAGCAACTACTGCCCGATAAACTGATTGGTAAGTAATTGGGCGGGGATTATCGGACATTCCCCCATCGATCGCTACGTAGGTACGAATTTCTGGGATAACTTTGGATGAACCAATAGTATAGGCAGTGACGCAAGCTGTGGCAATTAGCGATCGCCCTGGTTCACTAAGTAATTTCGGCAAAGGCAGATTTTCGGCTGCACAAGCTTCTTGGATTACTTCACAAATTGCCTTCACCCACTCTTCAATGCTGGGGGGATCGTCTGATTCTGTATACTTAATCCCCAAACCACCACCAACATTTAACTCTGTAATATTTAAACCATACTTTGTGGCATCCCGCAGCCACTGCACCATGACAGCAGCCAAATCTTGATGCGGTTGACGCTCAAAAATTTGGGAACCAATATGAGCGTGTACTCCTACGCACTCAAGGGCAGGTTGTTGACTAACAAAAGTAAACACTTCATCTAAATCGTTGGGATCAAAGCCAAATTTGCTATCTAAGTGTCCCGTGCGAATATATTCATGGGTGTGACACTCGATACCAGGAGTTAGCCGGAGCATGATCCGGATTGGTTGAGCAGGTTGGGCTATTTTGACAAGGGTACGCAACTCGTGCCAGTTATCTGCCACAATGGTGACACCAGACTTGATCGCTAAAATTAGTTCTTCACGAGATTTATTATTTCCGTGAAGGTAGATTTTATTGGGATTAACACCCGCTTGCAGGGCGGTGTAAAGTTCGCCCCCAGAAACTACATCGATTCCCAGCCCAACAGAAGCTGCGATCGCACAAACTGCTAAACAACTCCAAGCTTTTGAGGCATACAATACTTGAGATTCGCCCTTGTAGTATTGCTTGAAAGCATCTCGGTATTGCTGACAAGCCGAACGCAGGGTTTCTTCATCTAAAATATATAAAGGTGAACCAAACTGCTCAACTAGGGTTGTGACATCACACCCACCAATTTCTAGGAGGTCATGGTTATGAACTCTGGCAGTCAAGGGTAAAAGTTCTTGATTAGGCGATGGATTTGCGTTGGTGTCGTATTTTTGAGGTAAATATTGACTTCCAGAATGTTGAACCCCAGTAGGGTGAGTCGATACCATAAATATAAAAGTTGTCCTTGTTCAAATTACGGGCTTTGAGTTCGTCTCCCGATTCCCAGTTTACAAAGGGTTTGTAATCTTATTCAATAAATGTGATCTCATTAGACTTAGAAATTAAATTACTGACACTAGAAAATCTCAGTGCAATACTAGAACTTGATCAAGCCTGTTTTGGCGGACTTTGGACTCTGGAGGGCTACAAACGAGAATTGGATAGTCCCAACAGCGATTTACTCGGTTTATTTTCCCGGTTCTCTACTATAAGTTTGCTAGGAATCGGTTGCTTTTGGTCAATTTTAGAGGAAGCCCACATTACAATTTTGGCAGTTCATCCCCAATATCATCGTCAAGGTTTGGGTGCAGCTTTACTATATTCACTCATTAAGACAGCTTGCGATCGCGGTTTGGAGCGAGCTACCCTCGAAGTCCGAGCTTCTAACTTGGCGGCAATATCTTTATATCAAAAATTTGGCTTCAAAACAGCTGGGCGGCGGCGGCGTTACTACCAAGATAACGGTGAGGATGCGCTAATCCTTTGGATGTCAGACCTGCAACACCCCCAATTTCAAAAGACTTTGGACAATTGGTATACCCTAGTTAGTGATCGCTTGGACAAATCCTCTTGGCACTTGCTTTTTAAGTAAGAGAGGTAGGCGAGAATAAATCAAACTATGTTAATTAATGTAAAAAATGTAGAATTTAACTCGTAGTCTTCGCGTAAGGTCTTGTTAAAAGCGCTTTAGCCCTACTTCGAGGGCTGAATTTTTACCTATAAATCTTTAATTATTTACGCTGCTCTACTTCGTTAGGGATTATTAATTTTGAATTATCGAGGCTTGTGATCAGCTTCAGCAAAAAAATGTAACTTTGCTGCGCCTATTTATATTTAAATATTTTATAGTAAGAATAAAAAAAATAACTAAAAATTATAAATATTTTTTGAGAATTGACATATAAAGATAAATATGTTATTAATAAAAGTTTGGGATTAAGTAAAGAAACTCTTAATGTAAGTAGTCAGCTATTTGTAATAAATCCCAAAAACGCTGGTGAACTAAAGCTCCTCAGTACACTAGCTACATAAAAGTAGTCAATAGTTAACAATTAGCCCATCAACCCAAGTCATAGCTTTTGGATGTCTATAATCTGTTATACAGGCATCCAAAAGCTTTGCCTGTGCTAAAATCAGCATACCGGCACGACCGCAGGTGATGGGAAAAATGCCATGTTTGAACGCTTCACAGAAAAAGCCATTAAGGTAATTATGCTGGCCCAAGAAGAGGCCCGCCGTTTAGGTCACAACTTTGTCGGAACCGAGCAGATCCTCTTGGGTCTGATTGGCGAAGGCACTGGAGTGGCTGCCAAGGTGCTGAAATCAATGGGCGTCAATCTCAAAGATGCCCGAATTGAAGTTGAAAAAATTATAGGACGGGGATCAGGCTTTGTTGCCGTGGAAATTCCGTTTACGCCACGGGCAAAGCGAGTTTTAGAACTCTCCTTGGAAGAAGCACGCCAACTGGGGCATAACTACATTGGCACCGAGCATCTGCTGTTGGGCCTAATCCGCGAAGGGGAAGGTGTCGCAGCCAGGGTGCTAGAAAACCTCGGTGTGGATCTATCTAAGGTAAGAACCCAAGTCATCCGCATGTTGGGAGAAACTGCCGAAGTTTCACCAGGCGGTTCATCCGGGCGCACAAAAACCCCGACTCTGGATGAATTTGGCTCAAACCTGACCCAGATGGCAATAGACAATAAGCTCGATCCGGTAGTGGGACGCGCCAAGGAAATTGAGCGGGTGATTCAAATATTGGGTCGCCGGACTAAAAATAACCCAGTGCTGATTGGGGAACCAGGGGTTGGTAAAACTGCGATCGCTGAAGGTTTAGCTTCACGCATTGCCACTAAAGATATCCCTGACATCCTAGAAGATAAACGCGTCGTCACGCTGGATATTGGTTTGCTAGTAGCAGGCACCAAGTATCGGGGTGAATTTGAAGAACGCTTGAAAAAAATCATGGATGAAATCCGCTCTGCGGGTAATGTCATTCTCGTGATTGATGAGGTACACACCTTAATTGGTGCAGGTGCGGCAGAAGGTGCTATTGACGCAGCTAATATTCTCAAGCCAGCTTTGGCCAGAGGTGAGTTGCAGTGCATCGGAGCTACAACCCTAGATGAATACCGGAAGCACATCGAGCGAGATGCAGCACTAGAGCGGCGTTTCCAACCAGTGATGGTTGGCGAACCCACGGTTGATGAAACAATTGAAATTTTGTATGGTCTGCGCGAACGCTACGAGCAACACCACAAACTGAAAATCTCCGACGAAGCATTGGTAGCGGCGGCGAAGTTATCAGACCGTTACATTAGCGATCGCTACCTCCCAGACAAAGCCATCGACTTGGTTGATGAAGCTGGTTCTAGGGTGCGCTTGATTAACTCCCAACTGCCACCCGCAGCTAAAGAGTTAGACAAAGAACTGCGTCAGATATTAAAAGAAAAAGATGACGCGGTGCGCTCTCAAGACTTTGACAAAGCTGGAGAATTGCGCGATCGCGAGATGGAAATCAAAGCCGAAATCCGGGCGATCGCTCAAAGCAAGACCAATGCAACTGGCAATGAAGGTGAAGAACCTGTAGTTACAGAAGAAGACATTGCCCACATTGTCGCTTCTTGGACTGGGGTACCGGTGAACAAACTCACCGAATCTGAATCTGAAAAGCTGCTACACATGGAAGACACTTTGCATCAGCGTTTAATTGGTCAGGATGAAGCTGTGAAAGCAGTTTCACGGGCAATTCGTCGCGCTCGTGTCGGTTTGAAAAATCCCAATCGACCCATAGCTAGCTTTGTCTTCTCTGGGCCTACTGGTGTAGGTAAAACTGAGTTAGCCAAGTCCTTGGCTGCTTACTTCTTCGGTTCGGAAGAAGCAATGATCCGCTTGGATATGTCGGAATACATGGAGCGTCACACCGTCAGCAAGCTGATTGGTTCGCCTCCAGGTTATGTTGGTTATAACGAAGGTGGTCAGCTGACCGAAGCCGTGCGGCGGCGTCCTTACACCGTGGTGTTGTTCGACGAAATCGAAAAAGCCCACCCCGATGTCTTCAACATGCTGCTGCAAATTTTGGAAGACGGTCGGTTAACTGATGCCAAAGGTCGCACGGTGGACTTCAAGAACACCTTGCTGATTTTAACTTCCAATATTGGTTCTAAGGTAATTGAAAAAGGCGGTAGCGGTATCGGCTTTGAATTCTCCGAAGATGCTAGCGAATCAACTTACAACCGAATTCGCTCTTTGGTGAACGAAGAACTCAAGCAGTACTTCCGTCCAGAGTTCCTCAACCGACTCGATGAAATTATCGTCTTCCGTCAGTTGAGCAAGCCAGAGGTGACCCAAATCGCCGAAATTATGCTCAAGGAAGTATTTGGTCGTCTAACCGAAAAGGGTATCACCTTAGAAGTTACAGACCGCTTCAAGGATCGGTTGATCACTGAAGGTTACAGTCCCAGCTACGGCGCAAGGCCATTACGTCGGGCAATTATGCGCCTGTTAGAAGATAGCCTAGCAGAAGAAATTCTGTCTGGTCGCATTAAGGATGGCGATACTGCCTTAATTGATGTGGATGAAAATGGCGTTGTGCAAGTTAGTTCTCAACAGCGTCGGGAATTATTACCCCAAGGTGTTGAGTAAGATTTAGGGTTTGAGATTTAAGTCTCAAATAAAAATTAGAAAACGGTAGAGTGTTTATTGCTCTACCGTTTTTTTGTTGTCTACCAATACGACAAAAAAACAAACAGCAGATGAATCTAACATCTGTTCTATGATTTCTACTTTGGTGTTGATTATGCTCTGTCTGCGGGAAAACTGAAAATAGGTGCTTAAATCGCTGTAAGCAGTTGAGTAAGAGTAAAGCAGAGTATGGATAACAGTTTACAGATTCACACTGTTCAAAGTTTTGCAGAAGTTATTGGTGATAACGATAATCTCTGGAGGCTGCTGCATAAAAAAGAAGTTAGCCGCCTTAAAGAAGAAGTTAAATATCAAGATCAAAAACGAAATATAGGAGGAGTAAAGTATTATACTCAAGGAAAAGTTTATGCAGTACATGAACTAAAAACATCAGAAGTGTCATTCGAGATAGAATACAGAGATGGATTAATTTTTAGATATAAAAAAGAGCAATTTCTTAGAAAATTTAGCAATATATCACCACCTCTTTCTCGCCAAGAAATTTTGGAATTAGTCCGAAGGGGGCAAGAAGTAAAAGGCGTACAAAGACGAAAAGCAGAAAAACAGGTTTTACTTGAAAACTTAAAAAACCAGTTTGAACAAAATTTTCTCAATGTTGATAACTTCTATCATACTAAATGTACTGAACACATATCATTTAAAGAGTACCAATCTGAAAAGTTAAGTTATGTGCAATATTGGGTAAAAAGCAACTTGAACTCCTCACCTGGCCTTGAGCAAACAGCAGCAATTGGGGCTTTGGAAGGTCATATACAAGTAGTAGCACGGGCTGGAAGTGGCAAAACTTCAACTTTGGTAAATCGAGCTTTATTTTTACAAAAACATTGCGGTATTGCACCCAATGAAATTTTACTTTTAGCTTTCAATCGCAAGGCTGTAGAAGAAATACGAGAGCGCCTTACTCTACAATTACAAAGCTCTATTCCTCATGTAATGACTTTCCATGCATTAGCTTATGCCTTAGTTCATCCAGAAGAAAGTATTCTTTTCAATGAACCAGATGGACAACAGAACAAAGCCCAAGTTTTACAGACTGTAATTGATGAGTATCGCCGCAAGCCAGATGTTTATGAAAAAATTCGCGTTTTGATGATGGCGAACTTTCGTGAAGACTGGGAGCGCATTGCTTGGGGTGGTTATGATAAAAGTCCTGAAGAAATGTTGCGTTACCGTCGCTCATTGCCAAGAATAGGGCTTGACGGAAAGCACTACAAGTCTTTTGGTGAGAAAGTAATTGCAAATTTTTTATTAGAACACAATATTACATACAAATACGAGCGTAATTTTTGGTGGGATGGCATTAATTATTACCCTGATTTTACGATTTTTACTGGAGAAAATCAAGGGATAGTTATTGAATATTTTGGACTAGAAGGCGATCCAGATTACGATATCATGTCGGAAGAAAAGCGAGAATATTGGCAAAATTGTCCTAACTGGCATTTTGTGGAATTATCCCCGACAACTCTCAGATTTGAGGGAGTAGAGGATTTTTGTGCTTTACTTAAGCGATGTCTTGAAAGTTATGGTGTTAGGTGCGATCGCTTAAGTGAAGACGAGATTTGGAAGAAAATTAAACTTAGAGCAATAGACCGTTTTACCAAAGTAGTAGAAGGATTTATCCAGCGTTGTCGCAAACTGTCTCTCACTTCAGAAAAATTAGCCTCTCTCGTTGATAATCATAAGTGTGCTAGTGATGTCGAGCAGCGTTTTTTGGAGCTTGCACAAAGGTTTTATCAGTCCTATTTACAACACCTTAAGGCAACAGGCGAGGAAGATTTTGATGGACTAATGCAAAAAGCTGCGACAACTGTTGCATCAGGACAAACCGTATTTCGTCGCAAATCTGGCACTGGTGATTTAAAGTGTCTTCGATACATACTCATTGATGAATATCAAGACTTTTCAGAACTCTTCCACCATTTAATAAAAGCAATTAGAGAACAAAATTCTCAAGCAAAATTTTTCTGTGTTGGTGATGACTGGCAAGCAATTAATGGCTTTGCTGGTTCTGACCTCCGATTTTACCAGAATTTCGCACAGTTTTTCCAGCCTTCGCAAAAACTCAATATAACGACTAATTACCGTTCAGCTACTTCAATCGTCGATATCGGTAATACATTGATGCATGGATTGGGTACTCCTGCTCGTGCCCATAAAACTATATTTGGAACTGTTGAAATTGCTGATATGGGACAATTTGATCCAACTCCCAAGGAGCAAAAAGAGCATTCAGGGGATAGTATAACACCTGCTATATTGCGCTTAGTAGACAAGGCTATCAAGGATAGAAAAAATGTAGTTTTACTCAGCCGCAAGAATAGTTTACCTTGGTATGTGAATTATGGTAAACGTACATCAAGAGATGGCGTACTCGACAACTTCTTAAACTTGATACACTCCTATCTTCCTGAAGAATCAAGAAAGGTTGTAACCATATCAACCGCTCACAAGTATAAAGGTCTTCAGAATGATATAGTTATAATACTTGATGCTGTCTCTCGTTGTTACCCATTAATACACCCTGATTTGATGTTTAGCCGTGTTTTTGGTGACAGCATTGAGCAAGTAGTTGCTGAAGAACGTCGTCTTTTTTATGTTACCTTAACTCGTGCAGTAGAGCATTTGTTTATTATTACAGAAACCAAAAATTTGTCACCTTTCCTTGAGGAATTAAAAAGTAGGAGAAGAATTAACTCACTTGATTGGTTAGATTATCCACCTTTTGTTGGAAGCAGACAGCGCATTATTGTTAAAGTAGGTAATCAGGCTGGACGAGGTATAACACCCACTATTAAAATCAGAGATTTTCTCAAAGCTGAAGGCTATACCTGGAGGGCAATTGAATGGTCAGCTTGGTTTTGTACCTATCCTGCACAAGATTTCTCAATAGAACAATATTTTGATAACGCTCAGTGGATTTCTCAGGCTGCTGGTATTGAAGTGCGATTTTATGACGATTTAGAGAATATGCTGGCAAAGTATCATGTTGATCGAGGTCAATACATTGCTGTCATTTAAAATGGGAGAATATAAAGAATTATTAGGAGAAATTAATCGTCATGACTGTGATAGTTGCTGAGTGGAGGATTGACGAATATCACCGCATGATTGACGCTAGCATTTTGAGCGATCGCCTTTTATAAGTAATTTCAGGTAGTATTCACCACTATAATCAGTAAGTAAATCAAGTAAAGTGGATATGAAGCCTACAAACGAACAACGGTAGAGTATTTATTGCTCTACCGTTTTTTGTGTGAAAATATCTAAGTTTGCGATCGCTATATTTTTATCGTAATTGTGGAATTTAGCTGTTTTCAGTGTAAATCCTGGAAATACAAAAAACTTAACCTTTAATCATGAGTGGAATTAATCGTCAAATTACCCTTGACGTTAGACAAGTTGCCAAGCATATAGCAGGTACACCTCAAAGTCAAAGACTTCTCAAACGAGGACTTGCCACTCATGTATTTAACGATGAACCTACAATGAATAGAGTTACTCAAGCCATAATAGAAAATGGGCAGTTCACCGGAATGATTCGAGGATATGACCGTTATGGGATGTTTTTTGATGAACCAATAGGTTATAGAATCAGTCCAGATGGTAGCCGTATTCTACTTTACTATGGGGAAATAAAAATCAATGCAGACGACCAATACCACGTCATCCCCCGCACAAGACCAAGTGAAGAATAACTGGGAATTTACAGAAGTATGGATAGATCCAATGTTATCCCCTCCATATATTCTTTTATTGCTTTGCAACAGTGAAGATAACTGTCAAGTTTATGATCCGGCGCAGGGTTATAAAGTTGTATTTTCTAGTAATGAATATAATGCAGCCAAGTTATGGTTACTAGAAGATGAGTATGAACCAATTGAAGGTAGGCTTTTAGCTGCGGAATTAGCCTAAGTTACTAGAGAGAATATCACCGCATGATTGACGCTGGTATTTTGAGCGATCGCAAAGTTGAACTACTCAAAGGAAAGATTGTCGAAAGAGTAAGTTGTGCTACTCTAGCTTATAGTTTAATACCTGTCAAAGTTCTAAGATATTAATTAACTAAAACCCATTGAATTATAGCTTGATATTAGAATAGTACATAGTAGTAACAAAGGAACAAAAACGTGCAAAGCATACTTTTAAGCCGCGAAGAAGTTGCACGACGTGCGAAAGAACTATACGAAAACAGTATTCGTCAACAAGTGGAACAAGAAGAAAATATCGGTAAAATGGTGATTATTGATATAGAAACAGGTGAATACGCAATTGATAAAATAGGTATAGGATCGGCGCGATACTTACGTAATAAAAACCCATTTGCTCGACTTTTTGGTATTCGCATTGGTTACAAAGTTGCTGCTTCCTTCAGTGGTGACATGGAGCGTGATTATCGGTGATTTCTGGTATTGTCAAAAACAGACCCGCAACCGTTAATATAATATTTCGACTGCCAAATCAACCAGACTTTACTATTGAATTTGTTATCGATACAGCTTTTACAGAGTTTCTTTCCCTACCTCCAGCAGCAGTTACTCTGTTGGGTTTTCCTTTTGTTTATGATATGTATGCAAATTTAGCTGGCAAGAGTAATGTAATCTTGCCAGTACATCAAGCTACCATTATTTGGAATGGAGAAGAACGGGAAGTAAATGTACTTGCTATAGGACGGCTACCTCTATTAGGTACAGCTTTACTTGATAAGCATGAACTTGTCATACAGTTTACCGAGGGCGGTTTAGTAACAATTGAGGAATTATAGTTACTTTCTGGATATATAGACTTTCTATCAACAGCACGGCGAATTTTTACCTCAAGGGGTTGAATAGGATTTAAAATTTTAGTGATAGTTGCTAAGTAGACAATTGACGAACATCACCACATGATTCACGCTGGTATTTTGAGCGATCGCTTCTCATTTACTGGCTAAACTGGAACGATAAAAAGTTACAAAACGTGCCAAAAAAATTATCTTAAAACAGCCGATCAAGCCACTTTGACAAACAAATACACATCATCACGCTGATATTTCAACTGAAATTCTTGATTATTTTTCAGTTGATTAACCAAGTTAGTAGCAAACTCCTGACTACTTAACCAGCCAGGATGACGGACATTGAGCAATACATAATTAAATGCATTTAAATCAGCAGGTGGGGAATCGGCATTTGTAAACATAATTAATTTTCGATTGCTTAAATGTGGAGAAATTTCTGCTGTAGTGTAAACACTTCCTTTCGTTTGAATCTGAGCGATCGCTTGTTTTGTAGCTTGCCAAGTATCTATAGATTCTAAATATTTACCTCCAAAAAAGGTAAATTTTGCCAGACTTAAAAACGCCACCAATGACCACAGGATAATCGCTCGTTTATTTTGTAGCCATCCCCTACCTGCGGTGAGACTAGAAATTACAGCCAACAACAAGAATGGCAGCGCTGGAATAGAGTATTGATGTACCAAGTCTTTTTGAGGTTGGTAATCAGCTAAAATATTGAGTGCCAAACAAGGAATAGCTCCTACCAAAGGTTTTATTCCTCGTGGGGAAAGCCCCCACATCACAGGTGCTAGCAGCAGAACCAAATATATCAGGTTATTCAGTGAAAAAGCCTTTCTCAAGATCAGTCCTGGCTGAAACACTATATTTTTAGCAATGCCTAAAACTGAATTGCCTAAATAGCTGTAACGTCCCACTGCTGCTGCTTCTGCACCACTGAAAAAAGGAATAATTACCTGAATAGCAATCATAAACCAGGCCACACCAGCACAAAGAGCGATCACACCATATAAACGCCGCTTTTCAAACAACAGTAACCAAACTCCCATTGCTGCAACTGTAAGCGATAATACCTCCTTACATCCCAATACTAGGAAAATACTTAAACAAAACCACCCTACCTGACCTAAACGTGCTGCTAAAACCGCCGTTAAGAGTAGTGGTAAAGCTATCACTTCCGCGTGAAAATCAAATAAATTGACGTTAAACACCAACGGATAGAGGAGATATAAAAATGCGATCGCTATTGCTTGGCTTTCCTTCAGTCCAGCTTGACGGGCTAGATGCCAAGTAGGCAAAGCGCCTAATGCCAAGGCAGCTGCCTGCACGGCAAATAACCAGTAAACACTAGGATATATTTTATACAGTAAAGCTAAAGGATAGAATATCCAAGCAGCATGATCGCCGAGAAGATGAAAACCTATGAAAGAACTAATAGGCGGTTGTCCTTGACTAATTAAATAAACCACCTGGTCATAAATACCTAATTCAAAAGCGTTTGATTGAAACAACTCGTGTCGTAAGCTGCTGCACCCAAACAAAATTAAGGCACTCACGCCAATTATCCAACCAAGATAACCAAGCTGATTCAGGTTTTTACTCATACCATCAGAAAAGTATTCATTGTGAGTATTTTAGAGACATAATTAGCAATATTCTTCACTACGATAATCAGCCCTAAATGTATCGCACAAAGATTGTAAAGCTATTCACAAAAAGAACGGTCATATTCCGAGAAAAAGAATGGTTATTTAGCCTACTGGTAATATCTCTAGTTCTATGGCTGATATTTTTAGGAAACTCCCCTTTACGAGATTGGGATGAAGGTACTGTGGCACAAGTTGCCCGTGAAATTTGGCGTGCCCCACTTGGTTCAATGCATTGGCTTTACCCCACCTTAGGAGGTGAACCTTATTATAATAAGCCACCCCTGATGCACTTACTAATTGCTTGGACTTACTCCATTGGGGGCGTGAATGAGTGGACAACACGTCTACCGGGTGCAGTGTTAACTGCCTTGGGAGTGCCTTTGCTTTACTTGGTGGGATGTTTGCTTTTTAACCAAAGTTTACCAGCTCTGTTTGCCGCTTTAGTTTACCTGACGATGTTGCCTGTAGTGCGTCACGGACGGCTAGCAATGCTAGATGGTACAACTATTACCTTTTTCTTGCTGTTGTTGTTCTGTTTGTTAAAAGCACGTCAGAATCGGCGGTATGCTTTAGGCGTGGGATTTTGTCTAGGGTTAATCACTCTAACTAAAGGGATGACAGTTTTGTTGCTAGGGGCGATCGCTTGTTTATTCCTGATTGCAGATCGGCAATTTGCTTTGTTAACAAGCCCCTATTTATTAGTAGGAATGTTTTTAGGAAATGCACCAGCGATCGCTTGGTTTGCTGCTCAATTGCAACATTATGGCAAAAATTTCTTCCAAGTGAATTTTCAAGCACAAACTTTTGATCGCCTTGGACAAATTGTTGAAGGTCATAGTGGCCCTCCCTGGTACTATTTAATTGAGTTAATTAAGTATAGTTTTCCTTGGCTATTATTTTTACCGGGAGGATTTTATCTAGCTTGGAAAAAACGTCATACTACCTGGGGTTGTCTAATTATTATTGGCACAATTGTTTATTTAGGAAGCATATCTTTAATGAGAACTAAACTGCCGTGGTATATTATGCCTCTATATCCATTTTTAGCTTTGGCAATTGGTGCTAAACTTAGCGAAATTTGGCAGTACGGTCATTTTAGGATGCGAAGTTGGACAATATTTCTGGCTATTATTGCTTTTGCTGGTTTAGGAGGTTGTGTCTACTTTACTATTGCAAATAAAGAGCCTATTTTAATAGTCATGAGTATTGTTTTGGCAATAAGTATGGCCATCGCAGCCTGGCTAGTTAAACAGCGCGATCGCAACTTTATTCCAGTGTTATTTACAGGGATGTATTTAGTTTTAACCCTGTTGATGAGTTCACAATCATGGATTTGGGAATTAAAGGAAGCTTTTCCAGTTAAACCAGTAGCAAACTTAATTCGGGCAAATGTTTCACCAGGAACACAAATTTACACTTCTTTTGCTTATGGACGTCCTAGTTTGGACTTTTACAGCGATTGCAAGGTAACTGCTACAACTGTGCCACTTTTACAACAAATGTTATTTAATAAATCTTATTTACTGTTAGACAATGCGGCTTTACAACAAATCAATTTAACTAGGAGTAAAATTATAGGAGAAGCTAACGGATTTACACTGATTACAAAAAACTAATTATACCAATGAATATTGGATAGGAGATTACCTAAGATACCCGATAAATTTTACAAAGTCAGATATCTTATTTATCGGTAATCGCTCAATGAATGATATTAATCAACCTAAGCTACCCAAAGATCGTGAGCAAATCGAATAGAAAATGTGAACATTAGTATTCCAAAAAAGTACATAATTGGGTATCCCCAACGAGGATAATGGGAAAGTAATAACCCAAATGCCATTGAGAGCGATATAATACCGTAAGCGTAGCGTTCAGATGAGGCTGTAATCCCAGTGTTTAAAATTAAAGCGAAGGAAGAAAACCCATAAACAACAGTAACAAGGGGAATTTTAGCCCGTGATTGCCATAGTAAATATATCCCACCAAAAACTAGTGCAATTTTAACTAATTCATCTTTTGTTAATACCCACAACGATAGCCATAAAAAATATAATCCATAGCGCAATTTAATCATCCCCAGATGTACACGAAAGCGCCATAAAAAACAGCCACTAACAATAATTATTAGAAAGAATAACGGATGTAAAAGGTCTTTAATATAGCCAGATTTCCAATTAGTGAAACCTATCGTAATTTCCATCAGCATTTGCCACCAACCCTGCCAAGCAAACCCTGTTGCATCACCACGCCATGCTTTTTGTGCATGGATGAAAGCCAAAGCGTCGCCAAATTGAATTTGACAATAAAGACTGTACAAAGATATACCTAAACCAACAGTTAAACTGGTAATATAGGCTTTTATACCTCTACGTTCTTTCCAAGAAACAAACAGAAAAGCGGGGATAAGAGCAACTCCAGGTAATCGCGTCGCTGTAGATAATGCTCCCCAGAATGCTGCCCAAATATATTGCTTTTTATCAAAAGCTCGTAAGGCAGATGTGGTACACAACAAAAACAGACCTTCAGTGTAAATTACGGTTCCATAAAGGGAATAGGGACACCATGCTAAAGTAGCTGTTGCCCATCGTGCTGTGCTTGTACTGTAAAGCTCCTGTACCCAAAAATAAAGTATGATCAAGGCAGCTAAAAAAGCCACATTATTAACTAATATACCTGCCACTTTAAAAGGCAAGCCGATGAACATAATTATCCGGCTTAACAATGAAAATAAAGGGAAAAATGCAACTGTATGCATTTCCTTCACGTTACTGGAGAAATCGTAACCAGAAGTCACAATTTTCTCATACCAAACACTATCCCAAGCAGAGAAAACATCCCAACTAAACGTGGCAGCAACACCATCTGATGAACTTGGAAACAATGGGGCAATCAGTAACATAGTGATGGCTATTAGAAGCCTACTAGACAGCCACATTGTCATGACAAAAAATAAGCCATTAGCCAAAAATTTTTTCCTGATATTCATCTTTGCAGATAGATAAATTAACTTTTGATTGATATTTTAGCAATATTCAGTTTTTAATTTTGGATAAATAATCTCACAATTTCGCACAAAAAACCAGAGTGTAAAACCTAAAAATATTTTTTCAGCAAACGGAAGCTCTAGTAATTTAGTCCAGCTTTGTATGGCACGACGAACAATCACTGGGCGGTAATCGCGTAAAGACTTAATATATGAGCATGTAGAAAATGATGTTTTTTGCCACAAATCATTTCTGATATTTTGCATATTCTGCATTTCTTTATCCTTTCATACTGTATTTAGAGCAAAGGTTAGAGTATACACCATCAACATAATTTTTTCCTAAATTCGATTTTACTACGAATCTGCAAAACAATTGTGACGCCTCCGTCAGCCTTTTCGCTTAATTTAACAATACTCCAGACAGCTTTCGCCCCAATGGACAAAAAAGCCACTTATTGTTGTAGGCTGCAAATAGTTCAAAAAAAGCATACTGCTAGATCAGCTATGAATACGGTATAAACGATACTCGCCCAAATGGGTAATTTAGCAAACAAACCTGAGCACAAATACTTAGTAGTTTTATTTACTATAGTTAGAATTATGTTGGGAAAAGTGAACTTCACAAATCTAAGTTGCTACAGTCAAATCTTGGAGAAGACCTACCAACGACAGTTTAGCCAAGGCTTTGAGTTTGTGGAATTAAATCGCCGAGTAATTGAACAGGCAATGCTTTGAACCTGGCTAAATTAGAGGTGACACAAAAACAGCTTGTAGACAAAGAACCTTGATTTATCTAATAAGGCAGTTTTTATGAAAATAGCATATATAATTTTGGCACATAAATATCCGCAACAATTAGTACGTCTTATTTATAAACTAAACACAGATGATGTTTCCTTTTTTATACATGTAGATAAAAAAGCAGATTCTAAAATTTATCATCACGTACTGACTCAACTCAAGGATTTTCCAAATGTCTCTTTCATAAAGAGATACCATTTAACATGGGGAAGTTTTGATATTGTCAGAGCTAGTCTTAAAGGAATAAAATCAATAGTTGAAACAGGTACCAACTTCGATTATGTTATATACTTATCGGGTCAAGACTATTTGATCAAGTCAAATGAACAAATTAAGAAGTTTCTCCAAGAAAATAAAGGTAGAGAATTTTTAGAGTATTTTCCACTACCTTGTGATAAATGGTATAAAGGAGGTTTGACAAGATTAGAATCTTGGCATATTCGTTGGAAAGATAAGGATTTTTTTATCGCAAAAAAGCGTGAATTTAAATCTCGCATTAACTCTTTTTTATATTCATTGTTGATTTTGCTTTTACCGAAAAGACATAAATTTCCTGAAGGCTTTGCTCTTTATGGAGGTTCAGCATTTTGGTGCTTAACAGGAGAATCCATAAAATGGATAAATGATTTTGTTAAGCAAAACCCTAAGTTTGTTAATCGTTTTAATTACACTTATTGTCCAGATGAATTATTTTACCAGATTCTAATTGTAAATTCACCTTTTAAGGATAAAATTATTAACACTCGGTTGACATATCTAGAGTGGTCTAACGTTAATTCCCTTCACCCCAAAATTTTAGAAAAAAATGATTTTGATAAAATTAGAGACTCAGAAAAATTATTTGCCAGGAAATTTGATATGACTATAGACCCAGATATATTAGATATGATTGATGAAATAATATTGAGTCAATCTTAACTTGCAAATAAATTTTAAATTTTGGTCGTAGAGAAGAAATAATAAATGTTCCCGACTATTGAACTTTGGACAAAAAAGAGTGGTTTGCGTAAAATATCCGCGAACCAAACGTAATTTCAAGAACACTCAGATGATTGCTCAAGGTTGACGTTGATCCAGCCGCCATTGTTTGGCGAGCGGACAGTCCACCAGTATCCGTAAGAGATTAAGAGAAAGTGCCTTTTGTCAATCAGTTTAAATACTCAAAACATTGACAATAAAAATGATAATCGCCACTTTGGAGGAGGATAGAGGACAGGGGGATATTTTCTTTCTTTGCGTCTCCACGTCTCCCCTTCTTTGCGTCTCTTTTTTGCGTCAGTGTATCGATTATAGTGATTGCTGTTATTAAAGAGTCCCAAGCAATTTATAGTGAGAGTTGTCTGTAAATCCTTAAGCAATTGTGAAAGCGATTACTCTCGTTGGTTCCACTGGTTCTATTGGTACTCAGACTTTAGATATTGTTACTCAGTACCCAGATCAGTTTCGGATTGTGGGATTGGCAGCTGGGAACAATGTAGAGATGTTGGCTGTTCAAATTCGGCAGTTTCGACCGAAAATAGCAGCAATCTGCTCAGAAGATAAATTACCAGCACTCAAAGAAGCTCTCATTGACCTCGATCCTCAACCGATTTTACTGGCAGGTGATGCCGGAGTGATAGAAGTCGCTCGCTATGATGATGCCCAAACCATTGTCACTGGTATCGTTGGTTGTGCTGGTTTGCTACCCACGATCGCAGCCATTGAAGCTGGTAAAGATATTGCCTTAGCGAACAAAGAAACCCTGATTGCTGGGGCCCCTGTGGTTCTACCCTTAGTTGAAAAACACGGTGTAAAATTACTCCCAGCCGATTCCGAACATTCCGCAATCTTTCAATGCCTCCAAGGTGTGCCAAAGGGAGGCTTACGGAAAATTTTGCTCACTGCATCTGGTGGGGCTTTCCGGGAATGGGATGTAGAAAAGTTAGCAGAAGTGACCGTTGCTGACGCCATCAAGCATCCTAATTGGTCGATGGGGCGGAAAATCACGGTAGACTCTGCTACTTTGATGAATAAAGGACTGGAAGTAATTGAGGCTCACTTTCTGTTTGGGTTGGATTATGACAATATCCAAATTGTCATTCATCCCCAGAGCATTATTCACTCGCTGATTGAACTGCAAGATACTTCAGTTTTAGCCCAACTTGGTTGGCCAGATATGCGCTTACCCATACTGTATGCTCTATCTTGGCCCGATCGCATCTATACCAACTGGGAACCACTAGATTTAGTCAAAGCTGGAAATTTAACCTTCAGTGAACCAGATCACCAGAAGTATCCTTGTATGCAGTTGGCTTATGCTGTGGGTAAGGCTGGAGGTTCGATGCCAGCTGTGTTAAATGCCGCAAATGAGCAAGCTGTGGCTTTATTTTTATCAGAAAAAATTGGGTTTTTAGATATTCCCCGGTGTATCGAATGGGTGTGCGATCGCCATCAAAATGATAACCGTGCTAATCCCTCTTTAGATGACATTTTGGCAGCAGATAAATGGGCAAGACAAGAAGTTTTAACTGCGACTGAAAAGTTAGAAACTGACTCGCGGATAATTTCTCTGCGATAAAAACCTTTAGTTCACATTGGACTGGGGATCATAAATTGATGCCTAGTCCCCAATTTTTAATCCCTAGCCTCTAATCCAATTAATATGGAAATCATTTCACCTTATGGCAAAAACATAGTTACCAAACTACAAAAAGTTAACAAATTGAAGATAGTTGGTGACTTCCGGATCAGCCATCAGTTTTATGTATATTTATAATTTATCTCCAAACAAAAATTAAAAATCTTTACAGAAAATTTGCAAAAAAATCGGCATTTTACATCAATAATTATCTCATTTTTAGCTAAAATATTCCCAGGCTAATTATCACAAAAAACCCCATCATAGTGGATATTAAAAATTGGGTTTAGCATCTTTTATACCAATGATTGTTACCAAAACAAAAACTTACCCTTTCTGAAGAAACACACTCTTAGATAAGGGCAATTATTAAGGAATTAATATATGATTGCTACGCTGATTGTAGCTTGGATAGTCTTCATAATATTGTGGAAGCTGCTGAAAGCAACCGTGAGCAATGCATTGACTATTGCGGCAATCCTTGTTTTATTAAATATTGGTTTTGGCATTACTCCACAAGATATTTGGCATTACGTAACGCAGTTTGCTCAAAATCTGTCGCAGATCCAAAGTGGCAAGTAAAAATCAATACTTCACTTTTGCTAATGAAATGACAAAATTTTTAACTTTGATGCAACTGCTGTCAAAGTTTCTGTGGTGTTTACAACCTTTCTTGGTCAATTATTATTTAATGCTGAAATCTTAGCCAACGCATCCTTAAAACTCGGCGGCAACTGACGCATAATCTTGCCTCTTTCGCGATCTAAAGCTACTAAACTCACTTTGGCAGTGACGTACAATTCTTGTCCATCAGTTGAGACAATAGCATAATCCCAATTGATTCGGACGCCAGTCACCTCAGCCATGCGTGTTTTTACCACCACTGCCATACCCAATTGAATTGAACGATGATAGCGCACCGACAGTTCTACAACTAGTAAATCGCAGCCTATAGCGACTAAATCAACAAATTCAATCCCTATAGATCGCAAGCATTCAATCCGCGCTTCTTCCATCCAAGCTATATAGGAACCGTGCCAGACAAGACCGGCATAGTCAGTGTGATGGGGTTGCACTCTGACAGGATATTCAAACCAATTCCCAAATTCATGACTTGATGAATTGTCAAGGGCGTTGGTTGGTGGTAGTTTTGGTTGAGGGGGTTTTTCTTCTGACATCTTCAAGTTTCTAAGCATCTATAAATTGTCCATATCTGAAATAGCATAAAAATTAATTGCGTTGTAGGACTTCTTGATTTAATATTTACACTTCCGAGTATAGGGAGTGTTTTGTTATGCAGCCTAATCTCCAGTATGTTAGTGTTATTACTTTGACTTTACTTAGTTTACTAGGTTTTGGGATGGCTTACCCAGAAAATAACCATGTAAGCACAAATGCAAAGTTGAGGTATGATTTCGGAGAAAAAGCTCAAGCTTTACCCAAGGATAATCAGCTCTTAGAAATTGAAAGGCTCAACGAAGAGGCTATCAAAGAATCTCGGCAAGACCAATCGAAAGAAGCGTTGCAGAGATTACAAAAAGCATTAGCCATCAGCAGAGAACTTGGAGAACGCTCTTGGGAAGCCGTAACACTCAATAACATCGGCAGAATCTACCAAAGTCAAAGAAAGTATCCTGAAGCACTTCAATCCTATCAGCAAGCCCTATTAATTAACAAAGAACTTGGGGATCTCGTTCGACTTGGCAAAACCTACAGTAACATAGGTTACTTATTTGATATCCAAAACCAACCAGAGTTAGCAATTTTTTTCTATAAGCATTGCTTGATTAATCGTGAGAAAGCTCGCTTGAATCCATCAGCACTTAGTGCGCCACAACCAGATGCTTATAGCATAACTGTTAGCCAGACATATCGTATTTTGGGTGAACGATTACTCAAACAGGAACGTGTTGCTGAAGCACAAAGAACAATGGATTTACTCAAAGTTGAAGAACTAGAGGAATATCTCCAAAATGTGTCAGGTAATCAACGTACTGTCAAAGGTATTAATATAGCGGCAACAGAAAAACCAATTAAACAAAAGCTAGAGCAAACCCTGAATAATGCTGTTGTGCTGGGTAAAGAACTGACAACACTGCGGAAAATCTCCCCCAAAGAGCGATCGCTCGAACAGAAACAACGGATTGAGCAATTAGTCTTAAATCAACAGCAACTCCTAGATAAATTTAACGAATTTATCAATAGTCCTTCAGTGAAAGAACAGGTAGAGCAAATTAGCCGGACAGCTAGGCAGCAAAATTTGGATTTGCAGAGTCTCAACGAACTTCGGGATAATTTGGCGCGATTACCTCAAAAATCTGCACTCCTCTACCCACTGATTTTAAAAGATAGCTTGGAATTGATACTAGTAACTGCTGATTCTCCACCAATTCATCGCACTGTTGCTGTAAAACGCGAAACCCTTCATCAGACAATTGGTGCTTTCCGCCAAGCTTTAATCAATCCCAGTCGAAATATCAAAGCACCTGCACGCCAATTGTATGACTGGCTAATTAAACCGATAGAAAAAGACTTGAAGCTATCAGGTACACAAACTCTGATTTACGCTCCAGATGACCAGTTACGCTATATTCCTTTAACTGCTTTATATGATGGCAAACAATGGCTAGTGCAGCGTTTCAATGTTCATCACATTACATCTGCCAGCCTGACTAACTTAAATACCCCACAACAATCTACTTTACGGGTTTTAGTCGGTGCTTTTACTAAAGGTAATTATCAAATTAAAATTGGGAATCGACAGGTTGCTTTTGCTGGTTTGCCCTTCGCAACGCGGGAAGTGGAAAACTTAGCGGCTACAGTTCCTGAAACTACGAAGCTTTTAGACGATGCCTTTAGCCCCAAAGTTGCTGTACCCCAAATGGATGATTATACAATTGTCCATTTAGCGACTCATGCAGCCTTTGTCGTGGGTAAACCAGAAGATTCGTTTATTTTATTCGGGAATGGCGATCGCGTTAATTTTAGAAATGTCGCCACTTGGTCACTACCCCATGTAGATTTGGTAGTGTTAAGCGCCTGTGAAACCGGCTTGGGAGGCAAGTTGGGTAACGGTGAAGAAATTTTGGGCTTTGGCTATCAGATGCAACAAACCGGCGCCAGAGCCGCGATCGCCTCGCTATGGTCAGTAGATGATGGTGGTACACAAGCACTTATGAGTGCTTTTTATGGCATACTCTCTACTGAGAAATTGACTAAAACTGAAGCTTTACGACAAGCTCAAGTCTCATTAATTACTGGAGACTGGAAGGCAATGAGTCATAATGTACCCGCAGCAGCAGTTAATGACTTTAGTCATCCGTACTATTGGGCACCTTTTATTTTGATTGGTAATGGACAATAGAAATAAAAATTCATAATTAGAGGAAACACACAGTCAAGCAGATATAATGATAGTTGCTACTGCCTAGATTCACTAGCTGACCTTAGTAACGCGCAACACCTGCAATTTCAATAGCTGCGATATTCCATTACTGAATCCTTTTACATAGCCATAACGAAAACTGCGTTAGCGGAGCTTAACGAAGTTATCAAGTTTTGATGATATTTTGGGCCAAGAGGAGCGCCCAACTACCCAACCTCTGACTTTGGTGTGTTTTAACACCTTCCAGCTAAAGGCTCAGAATCCGGCTCGTGAGGTTTTGGCAAATACAAAAAAACATGCGATCGGCCAGCCACGAGGCAATCACTTAATGGTAATGGAGAATAGCTAAGAGCGATCGCCAACTAAGCCACCATTACCAATTACCGATAATCAATTTCTAATTTGCGATCAACCTTTGGAACCTTAATACTTCTTGGCAAGAGTTTTAGAGCCTGTATCAGTTTGCATAGATTGCTTGACAAGATTAGCCAGTTCGTCTAATTGGCTAATTGCCTCCGCACCTTCTAACTTCATTAATTCGCGGTCATCCCGCATTTCCGTCCAAGTAATCCCGTAATCAGACACTAAAAACCGAATTAGATGGTTATCACCCAAGCCAACCATAAACGATGCACTATTCATTTGGTCGCCACAGGTATAGCAGGACGCAAGATACCCACGCCGCTCTAGTACAGTCGCCAAAGCTTGCAGGTTCATTACCAAGTCTTGGACGAATTGTCGATGTTGATGTGCTAGTCTCAGAAACACTTTTGTCCTCCAGACACCACAGTAATTTGAGTCTCTTTTATATTTTCTTTAGATTTTCTCATCCACTGGTATTGTAGACTATTCATTACAATTACCAGACAAATGATATTGAGTCGTTAATTGACTACCTTGTTTAGGGTAGTGGATCGGGATTTTGAGCGCCGTATCAAACTATTCAGTTTGCAAATTCAAAATATCGGACAGAATTGCTAAATTTAACTATATCTTTATACATTTCTGCCAGGGTAGATTCTTACAAGAAGCGATCCGCTTTTAGAGTAACTTAAATCTCGCACTAGTCAAGTACGGAAAAGCTACATATTTCGTTTTTATAAGCGACGGACAGCCAAATTCACTGTAAGTAGAGGGTAAAACGTAGTTTTACATCGTTATAGTGTCTTTTTTAGATGTTTGATCTGTTCTTTTTCTAAGGTAGATTTTATATAGATAAATGATTAGGTATACCAAATTCGTTCCTCCCGTATATATAAAGTTGAGCAGATGACAGTGCAAATTTTAGATCCAGTACTAAAACTAGATTAAGTATAGTCCTTTATACAGAGTTTACCTCATATAATTACTAGACATGTCTAAATGTAAAATCCACAATGGATCAACTCAACACTGACAATACCTAAACTCAGCAGAGCAATGTTGCCATTTAGGCAATATTTTCAGCTATTTTGGCTCAAAAAGTTGTACCAACCAAAGCATAGAGATTTTACGTAGCAATGGCTATTCTACCCTAGTGACAGGTAAGTGGCATTTGACTCAGACTTACGATCACAGCGCCACCGCTTCATTCAATTTCTGGCCGTTACAACGGGGTTGAACATTTCTTTGGCTTCTTAGATGGATTGGAACATCCCCAAACACCCCATATTCTCTACGAAGACAATAAACCTATTTCAGTTGATCGTCATCCTGAGAATTTCCTCACTACCGATTACTGGACACAAAGAGCGATCGCATTACTCAAACAAGCAAAAACCAAGTCAACAGACAAGCTATTTTTCTTGTATTTTGCCAACAATGCTGTTCACTCAACGTTTAATATTAGTGTCAGGAAACATTACTTGTAATACTAACAAGTTTTTCCCCTTTCAACATCCGCGCCGCAGCTTCAAGGAGAGCTTCTTCGAGATAGGGCTTGGTAAAGTAGCCACTAGCACCGAGTTGAGCTGCAATTTGTCTGTGCTTGTCTGCACCCCGTGAGGTGAGCATAGCGATCGGTAGGTGGTTGAGGTTAGAGTCTTTCTGGATGCGAGAGAGTAACTCCAGACCATCACAGCGGGGCATTTCGATGTCGCAAAATACAATATCACAAGGCAGACCGGAACGGAGTTTATCCCAAGCTTCCTGGCCATCACGCGCCTGTTCTACGCGATAACCTGCTTTGTTAAATGTCAAGGATAGCAATTCTCGGACTGTAATTGAGTCATCGACTATCAGCACTGTTGGATCAATTTTCGCAGGAGAGGTGTCTGGGGGAGTAGCTTTCTGTTGCCAAGAATTGCTACCAATTTGTGTAGAAATCCGTCCTTGGAAAATGTCAATTATTTCCAGCACGTCAGCAATAGGCATAATACGGCCATCACCAAGGACTGTAGCACCAGCTACACCAATGGGTTTAGGTGCTGGCCCTTCAAATTGCTTAATTACGATTTCTTGTTCGCTCAACACCAGGTCAATCTGTAGAGCAATCAGGGTATTTGCCGATCGCACCACAACCACAGAAACCATATCATCATCTCTGGTGCCGCCATAGACATTGCCGCGACTGATTTGGCGATTGAAGGTTAAAAGTTCCTTCAGAGGTCGGAATGGCAGTACCGTATCGCGCCAGGAAATAAACGATTGCCCATTGGCATCGTGCTGGATATTTTTGACTGGTATATCCAACGTATCTTCTACACCGTCCATTGGGAAGGCAATTCTAGCTCGATCAGAGACGCAGCAGAGAGCTTTACAAATACTCAGAGTCAGTGGCAGACGAATGGTGAAGGTGGTTCCCTTACCGAGTACAGAATCGGTGTTCACTGTCCCCCGAATTTCGCTAATCTCGGAACGCACTACATCCATACCCACACCACGACCAGAAATTTCATCTGCTTGGTCTTTGATCGTAAAACCAGACTGGAACAGCAGATCGTAGACTTCTAGGCGAGACATGGCTTTTGCTTGCACTTCCGTAATCATGCCAATCTTCACTGCCTTAGCCTTAACCTTTGCTGAATCTATACCTGCGCCATCATCGCCTACAGAAATTATCGTTTGGTTACCTTGGTGAAAGCCACGGATAGTAATGATTCCCACGGGTGGTTTACCAGCAGCTTGTCGTTCTTCTGGCGTTTCAATACCGTGAGCGATCGCATTATTCAGCATATGAGTTAACGGATCGGTAAGATGATCCAAAATCATCTTGTCAATTAAGGTATCGCCACCTTCGATCACCAACTCAACTTGTTTGCCACACTTAATGGCGTTGTCGCGCACTCCTCGCCGCCAGCGATCAATAGTTTGGGCAAAATGCACCATTCGCGCTCTTGTTAGTCCCTCTTGTAGCTGGGTGGTTACTTGGCGGAACTGCCTTGCTACTCGCTCAGTTTCTTCGGTGACAAAATCAATGTCACTTGCCGACTCACGCACTCGCACAATCCGCTCAATCATCTGCTGTGAGAGTGTATGGAAAGGAGTAAAACGATCCATTTCTAACTCGCTAAAACCCCTATCGGCATTGGAATCATGCGCTTGAAAGCCGGAGTCTTTCTTTTTGCGTCCAGCTAACAGAGAAGCTTCTAGGAGCGATCGCTCGTACAACTCTTGCATCCTTGCGCCCACATCTGAGAGTTGTTGTACCTGAATCAGCAAGTTATCTAATGACTGCCGCAGCCGTTCATGATCCTGCTCTAAGGTATTACGATTTACCACCAACTCCCCAACTAAATTACTCATATCGTCCAGTTGCTTAACTGGAACCTTCATCGTTTCTTCAAATCTCGTAGCCCGACGAGTAGAGGGGCGGGGAGTTTTGCTGGTGTTAGATTTTAGTAATGGTGAATGGGATATTGTTTGATCTGCTTCTGCCAGCAACTTCTCCAAATCACCAAATTCATCTTTTATGGCTGGTGATGGAATGGGATTATTAGCCAAGACTGGCTGAATATCGAAGGGCTGGCGTTGGGGCAGCCCGTCGTAGGCATCGCTGTCGTTATCTGTACCTAGCAATTCTTCTAAGGCTGCAAAATCTACTTCTGGTATTGAGGTAGCTTTGGGATTAAGTGCTACTTCCTCTTGTAGTAATGCTTCCAAGTATGCAAATTCATCTTCTAGAGCAACTACTTCAATGGTTTCTGTCGTTACTAATTCTTTAGTTGAGGTAACAATAGCATTTTCTTCCTCTAACACTGGCGCAGCTTCAGATGTCTCTCCTTGATCCCATAAATTAGTTTCTACATCTTCCTGAATAACCGTTTGGGTGAAATCATTAACAGCTTGTGAGTCAATTTTTACCGTATTTTCTTCTAATTCTTCCTGGTTTTTGGCTTCTGATAGAGCAGTTTCAGTAAACAATAAATCATTTGCAAAACTAGGCTCAGTACCCTCAAAATCTGTATTTTCTGTGAACTCAAAGGCAGTTTCTAAATTATTGCTCGGCTCAGTACCCAAAACTTTTGGGCTTGTCTGGGCTAAATTTGAAGTTTCCCCAAAACTGATATCTAAAGAAGTTTCTGTAGGCGATAGTTCATCCACAGTATTATCTGTGGTTTCCACCTGAATATCAGTGGAGTCATCTGTAGCTACATCTTCAAACAGCAGTTGCAGATTTTCATCGAAAGAGCCGAAGAAATCACCTGGCTGTGCTTGGGCTAAATTTGAAGTTTCACCAAAATTGATATCTAAAAAAGTTTCTGTAGTCGATGGTTCATCCACAGTATTATCTGTGGTTTCTATCTGAATATAGGTGGAGTCATTTGTGGCTACATCTTCAAACAGCAGTTGCGGATTTTCATCGAAAGAGCCGAAGAAATCACCTGGCTGTGCTGGGGCTGAATCTGAAGTTTCTCCAAAATTGATATCTAGAGAAGTTTCTGTAGCCGATGGTTCATCCACAGTATTATCTGTGGTTTCTATCTGAATATAGGTGGAGTCATTTGTAGCTACATCTTCAAACAGCAGTTGCAGATTTTCATCGAAAGAGCCGAAGAAATCACCTGGCTGTGCTGGGGCTGAATCTGAAGTTTCACCAAAATTGATATCTAAAAAAGTTTCTGTAGCCGATGGTTCATCCACAGTATTATCTGTGGTTTCCATCTGAATATAGGTGGAGTCATTTGTGGCTCCATCTTCAAACAGCAATTGCGGATTTTCATCGAAAGAACTGAATGAATTAAGTTCCAGATCAACAGCAGATATCTCTGAGGGCTGATTGGTAAATTCTGGAACAAAATCTAAAGCTTCTGGTTGTTGCGATCGCCTAAGAATTTCTTCCCCTGGATGCTGCGCGAACAATGGCGTTTCTGGCGGGGATGGTTGGATGCGATCGCTGATTGTTGGGGAAATAGTTGAGTTACTCGGTGCTAACTCATCAAATAAATCATCTCCAGAATCTGATGAGAATACCAAATCTAGCTGTTGGTGCTGGAAATTAATATCAAAATCTTCTTCTATGTCAAAATTAGCTATAGGAGAAGGTATGGGCTGCTGACTGTCGGCAAAAATGTCATCAGTCTCCTCAGCAAACAAACTCTCCTCTAACCCCCTTTCCACATTCTGCTCAATTAAGGAATCGAATTCGTCCTGTTCCTCTAGGGTTTCCTGATTCCAGAAGTTGCTCAGATCATTTTCTGATTGAGAAAACTTAGGTACTATTGCTGGAGATGTATCAAATAAATCACCAATTTCTGGTTCTTTTGTAGGCAGTAGTGGATGTTCTTCCATTTCAGCAAACAGGTTGTCCGAAGACAAGCCTGTTTGCTGGGGTAATTCTACGTAGTCACTAGGGATAATTTCTTCTACCCAATTTGCCTTTTTGGTTTCTAAGAATAAGTTATCAAAACTGTTTTGTTGACTGGTAGATAGTTCCACACTGGCGAACGCCTCAGTTTCCGGTTGAGTCACTTCGCCTGTAGGCAATACTTCATTATCATCATCTAGTGCCAGTGTCAATAAATCTTCAATCACATCGTTTTTGTTGACACTATTGTGGACAATCTCTCCAGGAGGCTGCTGCGGATCACTAGTAATCTCAGTAAATTCTTGTAAATTTTCGTCAGGGTAAGAGTCTAAATTTAGATTAATTACGTTAATATCGCTCAACTCTACAGTTGTAGCGGATGTTTGTTGATTTTGCGGTTCTGAATTCTCTTTTTCTAGGAAGTTGTTACCAAATAACAAGGATAAGTCTTCTGTCGTGGCTGTGATTGCTGGGTGCTGCTCGTTGCTTGTGTCTTCATCAAAGGAGAGTAAATCGGATAAGTCGCCATCAGCAGCCTCAACGTCAGTGCTGCTGAAATCAATTCCAAAGTCATCGGTGGCGACAATATCTAAGGTTTCTTCTTGATGCCAGGTTTCATCGAGTTCGGGAGTTTCGCCTTCAAATAAATCGGCAAGAGTATTTAACTCAGCTATTCCAACCTCTGGACCATTGGGGTCAAGATTGCTACTGATTGGATGTGCTTCGTCATGTATGGTGAAAGAAAAACTATTGTGAGTTGCAGCGTCTAATGGTATCCCTTGTAACTGAAGATCAGGGCGTTCGTCGGAGACGTTGGCGTAGCCAGACGCTCGCGGACTCGCTAACGCTGCGCTATCGCTACTATCCTCGTCTAGATTAAATTCTTCAATTGGCTCAGATAGGTTAGTTATGACTAACTGCTCAGTTTTCGCAGTTTCTGAAGTGTTGACAGATAAAATTAGCTTTGGCGCAGTTGATGGTTCTGTCAAAGCCGTAAGCTGTTCGTCAAATAAATCGGGGGTAATTTCTAACAACTCAATTTCTGCAAAGCTCAAAAGTGCTTCTAGTTGCTGACTAATTGCAATTTCGGCTTCCTTACCTTGCAGGACTAATTCTAGAGCTTGCTTGATTTCAGTAATGACAATTTTAGCTAGAGTCAGATAAGTGTTTTCAGGATTGCCGATCGCACTGGCTGCTGCTTGACACAAACCACACCACTTGGACAAATTCCAAGTCTCACCAAGTCTGACTAACTGGTAACAGGATTGCTGAAGGTTTTGTCGAGTTGAGGGTGTTGTTGTTTGCTTAAACAGTTGCAACATTTCCCGCAGTGTTTGCAGTACTTGAGCTTGAAACTTGCCCCAATTATTATTTTCTTTGGCGGTGACTGGCGATAGCGCAGCTAAACCGTGTCCGTGAGGGTCTGGCATTTCCTGGGGTGCTACGGAGAAGGATATTTCTGGAGATTCCTGGTCAGTGTCTTCTGCCAAACTGGGAATATCTTGCCGCAAGAAAAGTTCAGTAAGTGTGGAGACGTTCTCTACAGAGGTTGTGTGTAGTTCTGTTGCCGAAGGACTGGTGGCTACTCCACTGTTCCCTTGTTGTATAAGTAATTCCAGATGCTGATTCAGCCATTGAAAGACTGGCTCAGTTTCTAACATCAAAGTATTAGCTGCATCTTCAGAAAGACCAAATGGCCCGCTCAAATGCTCTAACAGTGCTTTCAGGGTATCAGATACACCGAGAAATAAAGACTCTAACTTTTGGTCAACCTGAACCGGATGCTCTATGAGGAGTTTGAAACAATCTTCCAGACGATGGGAGGTATGCTGGATGCTAGTCAATCCAAGCATCGCCGCTCCTCCTTTGATGGAGTGAGCTGCCCGGAAGACTTCGCTAATTATTTCCGGGTCGTTCAGAGTCCCCTCTAAATTCAGCAACCCCTGCTCAATAGTATTCAGGTGATCCCTGGCTTCTTCGATAAAATAACCCAAAATCCGCTGTTGTTGTTCCGGCAGCATAGCAAAAGTTATGAGTTGTGAGTTATGAGTTATGAGTTATGAGTTATGAGTTATGAGTTATGAATTATGAGTTATGAGTTATGAGTTGTAATTTTTATTTCTAACTTCTCATTCTTAACTCCTAACTTTGTTGTGAGTTTTGATTTTTATTTCTAACTCCTCACTCCTAACTCCTAACTTTGTCACCTAGTTTCCATAGTTTCCACTCGGAAACGTTCAACGGAGGCGATCAAGTCACGGGATACACCTACTAAGTGTTGTAGGGCACCGGAAACTCGCTGGGCTTCCTGGGAAGTTTCTTGCGCGGTGAGTTCTACTGATTGCATTACATGAGCGACGGCGCGGGAAGTCTCAGTTTGTTCCACAGTGTCGCTAGTAATTGAGCGCACAAGAATATCGATGCGATTCGCCACTTGAATAATGTTTTCGAGTGATCGCTTGGCTTCTTCTGCCAATTTTGTCCCTTTAATTACTTGTTGTGTGCCTTCTTCCATCGCGGTCATCACCGAGCCTGTTTCGCTTTGGATTTGCATCACAATTTGTTCAATTTCCTTGAGGGATTTAGCAGATTTATCTGCTAGCTGACGCACTTCGTCTGCGACGATCGCAAACCCGCGTCCAGCTTCTCCCGCTCTTGCCGCCTCAATACTAGCATTGAGTGCTAACAAATTTGTTCTCGAAGCAATCTGGGAAATCAACGCCACAATTTTAGAAATTTCTTGGGAAGATTCCGCCAACCGCTTCACTTTGCGAGTGGTTTCGGCAACGGTTTCTCGAATTTCCAAAATCCCCGCCACAGTATTTTCTACTGCTTCCCCACCTTTGAGAGCGATCGTACTAGCATCACGGGCGACGGTTTCGGCTTCCCGCGCCGCCTCTGCTACCCGCTGAATCGAATCGGTCATTACCTGTACAGAATTCAGCGTCACTGCCAACTCTTCTGCTTGGTGCAAAGCATCACCAGATAAGGCTCTAGCAAAGGTTTCAGAGTTGGTTGCACCTTTTGTGACATCCTTCGCTGCCACTTTTACTTGTTGGACGATATCCCGCAGGTTTTGAATTGTCAGGTTAAAGGCGTCAGCTACAGCCCCCAGTACGTCGGCTGTTACTTCAGCTTGGACTGTTAAATCTCCTCTAGCAGCTCCTTCTACATCATCCAACAGGCGAATCACCTGACGTTGCAAGTTTTCTTTGGCTTCCTCTTGTTCATCGGCTTTCCGCTGGGCTTCACTTGTAGTCGTGAAAACTACCCGCGCCATTTCATTAAAGCCAGTGGCTAAGTGCCCCAATTCATCTTCAGAAAACACTGTGGCTTGAGCATTCAAATTTCCTTGGCGTACAGCCTCAAACTGAGCTTGCAGATCATTGGTTGTGCGGCGAATCTGTTTGAGTGCAAGATTTCCCATGAAGCCTGCGGTAGCAAAACCTGCAATCCCAGCGGCTAGTGACATTGCCCAACCTGTGTTTCGTACTGATTCTCTTTGTTGGGGTGGAGAAAATGTGGTAGCGACAAAGCTAACTGTGGCTACGACCAGCGCTGAGACAATGCCCACACTTCCAGCAATTAACCATTGTTTCCTTTCTATGGAGGCATTTTCTAATGGTGCTAACCAGCCTTGCTCGACGCTAACGGTGGGTTCTAGTTTCGAGACATCTGTTTGGCTAAAGACTGGAACTGCTTCATGCGAACCAGTCATCGAGAATAGTTCCTCTTCGCGATCGCTAGCTGCATCACTTAAAAAAGCCTCTGCGCTTTGAGGGCGTCCACTACCACTAGTTTCTGCTGCTGGAGCAGAATGCATTGCTGCATCACCGATGTTAGAATCTCCTTCGATCAGGTCAAACCCTGGAATGTTGCCTAAATCGTCAAATTCCTCAAAATCATCTAAAAACTCGATATTACTCCTAGAATTTTCTCCATTCTGTATATTGTTATTGTTTGAGTCTTCATAAGAGATTAAACCCTCTGAGCCAAAGGCAGACTCAAATGCTTCCATATCAAAATTTTCATCGTCATCAAAGCTATTTTTACCGTTGATTTCACCTGATTTTAACTGCTTTTCTTCGAAAGGTAGATTGCTGCTAAAAGATGAAGAATCATCAGATAAATTTGGCAGGAAATCTTCCTTGTTTCTCAAATCCTTTGACTTTAACCAATCATGTGCTTCGGTTTCAAACAAGTCATCTTTATTTTTGGATTCCAAGTTCTTTGTTGATGAACTGTTTCTAAATTCTTCTTCAACAATTAGTAAAGTTTCGTCTTCAAGATTAGATTTTTTATATTCTAAATTTCCAATCATAACCTCTGGAGACTTGGGATCACTCAAAAAAACAGGTAAATCATTCTCGCTATGACCAGTTTGTGAATTAGAAAAGGAAGAGTTATTATTGTCAATAACTGAATTTATATGAGCAGAATTTATCCCATTATCTGAAAACTGACTATTTACTAATAATGATTCTTCAGAGCTATCTTCTGACATATCTTCCTGCCAGAAAGCAGGCAACTCTAATTCTGTTTTCTCCTCCCAGTTGCTATTTGACTCTTGTTCCTCCGATTCTTCATCCAAGGCAAAAGGATCATCACCAAAAGCTGTAGATGAATCTGATATTTTTCCCTTTCCAATACTATCTTCTGTGGGGATGTCAAATGGACTATTTGAAGATAGCTCTTCAACGCCATTCATAGTTTCTTCATGCTCACCAGAAAAGTTCAAATTAAGGCTCTTGCTGTCAAACTCCTCACTAGCGCCGAAATCTTCTAATTCTTGTTCGTTATATGCCAGTGCATCAGATATCTTTGGGGAATTTATTTGTTCTTGACTTCCTGATGTATCAATCTCTCCACTGAATGACTGGAGATATTGATTTATATTCTCAATTCCATTATTGGCAAAACCAATAATTTCTTGATCATTAGTCAAGCGTAATACGTGTTGATATTCTTCTTTTGCTACATCATACTGCTGCAAAACATAGTAGATGTGACCCCTTAATAAATGAGAATTGGGGTCATTTGGTAAATTTTGCACCACTTGGTCAACTAAAGTGGCGGCAACCTCATAATTCCTTTGAACATAGGCGGTCATCGCCTGTTGATATGTTGGCTCGTAATTATCAATACTTGCTGCCATTTCCTCCTCCAATTTCATCCTGCCCACCGCGCACTTCGTAAAATTGCCATTTGATCGAGCAGTCGCAGACACTGTTTGTTTTTAGCACTTAATAACCACTCTCCACGTAAAAAGGGAGCCATAGTATCTGGAACACTGATTGATGGCATGAGATTCTGGACATCCAACCAGTCCATACCACCAATTTCCTCTACTGCTAAACCCACTATCGTGTCTTGCTCTTCAATGGCAATCACCGGAATTTCAGCTCTATCCGTGTTTAATGCACTTGCTTCCCCAAGAAATTGACCCAAATCAGCCACCCAAATAACTCGACCTCGTAAATTTAGAGTACCCAAAAGTAAAGGAGAAGCATTAGGAATCGGGGTGATTCTATCAGGACTTAGTTCAATTACCTCCCGAATACCAGTTGCTTGTAGTGCAAACTCCTGATGCGAGGGAATGTAAAACCTTAAATGTAACTCACCTTCAGGACTTTCTACTTGTAATTCAGGTCGGAAATGGTCTTGACCACTGCCACTTAAAAAGTCCGGTTTGCTGACCATATTGCTTTTATCCTTATCCTCGCAGCAGTTGTTTGACTGTTCCTACCAACTCGGTTGGTTGAAACGGTTTGGCTATGTAGGCGTCTGCACCCTGTTTCATGCCCCAGTAGCGATCAAATTCTTCGCCTTTGGAAGAACACATAACCACAGGGACATTTTGGGTTTTTGGATCGGATTTTAACCGCCGACAAACTTCGTAGCCGTTCATCCGGGGCATGACAATATCCAATACTACTAAATCGGGAGGTGCTATTTGAATTGCCTCCAATGCTTCTAATCCGTCACTGGCATGGGTCACTATTAGGCCAGTCGCTTTCAGGAGGTCTGTAATCATCTCCCTTTGCGCGATACTGTCTTCCACAATCAGAACTGTACTCATAAGTGTCTATTTACCTCCTGATGTAGACGTTCCTACTTGGAACATTCCCTGATTTCTCCGCAAGGATTAACTGTATAAATTAATTCTATTTTTCACTATTTTCCCGGATATTGACGTTTCACTGAGTTGGCTGACTCTGTGATAACATCTTTTAACTCATCTTTTAGTAGATCAACAAATCCTCGGTCTGTTCATGTGCCCATGCCCTCTCAATTTTGGATTAATGCGATTTTAGATTGTTCAATCCAAAATCCAGAATCTAAAATTCTTCTGCCCCATACAACTCTTGGAGAGGCTGCGCCCTAAGCGTAGCTATGCCATAGGCTTTACGACGCCGGCTCCATCGAGCGTTCGAGTAGCGTCTCGTAGAGAAGTCGAGATGCTCAGTACAAGTGCCGTGTTTACCCAATTTTCATTGGTTGTTGATATATTTCTGGACGAGCATAAGTAACTCAGTGTCTGTAAACGGTTTTGTTAAATAATCTGTTGCTCCGACCATACTAGCTTTGACTCGATCAATAAATCCATCTTTACCAGTAAGCATGATAATCGGTATGAGCCGAAATGCTGTTGAATGTCGCAGCATGGCGCAAACCTCGTACCCCTCCAATTCCGACATGGCAATGTCGCATAAAATTAAATCCGGCTTGAGTTGAAACACCAGACTCACTGCCTCTAAAGGATTGGTGAGAGCGATCGCTTCATAACCTTGTGGTTGTAAGATGGAATTTACAGTCTCACCGATGGCGATCGCATCGTCAATACATACTATTCGCCCCTTTTGTTTTCCCTTCAATTCCCAGCTATCCATGTGGGTATCTGGTTTAGTCGTCTCTGAATATACTAGTTGTAGCCAACTCTGTTGCACATATGGATATATTGCCTTAGCGACTGTCAAAATGTCTCGGTTGAGATAGCGAGCCAGTTGACGCAAGGATGTTTTACCATCAGCCCAGTGTTGTAGCTTATTTACGGTTGCTTCTGGTAGCGAGGATTGTAGCCGAACTTTGTCAGATAACACTGGCAATTGTTCTGGAGACTGAATGTGTGGATACAGTTGCTTCCACTCTTGCACTTGCTTCGTAATTTTTGTAACAAATGGAGCAATTTCGAAAGTGTTTAATTGCGGGGCAAGTGCCGCACCCTGATGGAAAATAAAGTTACCTTGGTGTAAACTCAGCAGGTCAAAGAGAGTATCATGCACTAAGCCGTGAATGATACTACCAGCTATCTTTGGGTTGATGATATTCCGCTCCAAGAGTGCCCAAAGATAGGCATATTCTGGCGCGTCGGTTGATGGTAGGGAGGCAATTTGTTTGTCGGTAAGTCGCATCTCTACTCGGTAATGACGTAAATAATCGCTAATTCTGGATAAATTACTCTCACCTTCTTGACAATAGATAATTTCACCATTGAGGAAAAACACGAACCAAGACTGTTGTTCGAGACGATAAATGCTTGCTCCATCTCCACCCAGTCTGTTGTTATGGTGAGAGCTATGAGCTTCCACCCATAGTTGCCCAGTTCGCTGTCCCAACTTAATCAATTGCAGGATACTGCAAATATCAATTTCATTTAAATTTCCCTGCATTTAGCTAAAAAGTGCTCCTTAAGTATTGCTGAATTTTGAATTGTAAATTGTGAATTCTGACTTCTTCAAGTATTGATTATGGAGTATTGAAAAGATTTTTACTCTGTATCTTTATTCTCATCGGAGAATACATTAAGCTATAAACCTTAATTTTTCGTAATACACTTCGACAAAGCTAGTGTTAACACGGAAGTCATCATCACTGTCATCAGTACAAAATATAAAGGCGCGACCAATTCGCTTTTATAAGTATCAAGACGTAACATCTCGCGTCTATAGTTTTGTCTGTCTTGTTCTCCTAAACTTCAGTTCAGTGAGACAAGTTAACAGAATTATTTAAGGTATATCCCAAAACATGAACTTTAAGTGCATCAATAAGGACTAACGGTGTGCTGTATTTAGCAGAAGTACAAAAACAGAAAGGTGGTTTACTTAGTGGCGGTGCCAAAACCGAACTGAAACTGCTAGCTTGTCAGCGAACTGACCAGAATTGGAGTACTGTGTCGGAAGAAGTGATTGCTGCTGAGGACGCAAGCAAATTAAATGATGGTGCTTTGGTACTAGTTGAACTAAATCCGAATCGTCAAGTGCAGCGGATTCAAGAAGCAGGGCGTCCACTAGTCAACATTTTGCAGAATTTTTCTCGGCAATTGGAGAAATTTAAGCTTAAGGAAGATGAGATTGATCAGTGGAAGCAGTCACTGACGTTTCAGGCGCAAGAGTTGAATCGCCGTGAAATGGACATGGAAGTACGCTCAGAACAGTTGCAACAATTGGAGGATGAGTTGCAACAACTTGAGGAGCAAAAACAGAAAGTTGATACATCCCGCCAAGAAATTGAACGGTTACAAACACAAGTTGAGCGCAACCGCCAGGAATTGGAAGGCGCTTGGGAGCATTTGCATGGTGAGCAGCGTCGCCTGGAGGAGCGTCAAGCAGATTTTCAACAGGGGACGGTTTTAGATGAGGAGCAAAGTCGAGTAATGAGTGAGTTACTCGATCACTTATCTAGTCGTGTTGCTCCCACGGAAACAGTCAGAGAACACCTGCATCTGGCCTTTGAATTGGTTCAAAAGCAGCAAGCTACTCTTACCCCCCACTGGCAAAAACTGGAGGAGCAAAAAACTGCGATCGCTCAACAGCAAGAAGAAGTTGAGCGTTTGTCACAAACCTTTAGCGATCGCCAAAATGCATGTCTTGAAGCACAAAATTCTCTAGTTCAGCAAACAGCCCAATTGCAGATAAATACAGTAGACCTTACTAGCAAGCAAGAGTATGCTCGGATAATCAAAGAGCAGTTACGAAACGCCGAAGAGTTATATCAACAGATTCACTCTTTAGCAGCAACATCTGGTGATGTAGTTCTCGGTCAACAAGCTGATGTGGAAGCTTTGGAAAAAATGCCTTTAGAAGAACTACAAAAAATAGTGCAAGACTTGCAATATAAGGTGCAAATAGACGCTAGCTTTGTTCATGATCAAGAACAAGAACTGACATATAAACAAGAAGCTATAGAAGAACTTCAAACTAAAATAAATCACGCATCTGACCATGACCACATCAACTTGGAACTGGAACTAACAGATGAAAAAGACCTTTACCAGATGCTAAACTCCAGTTTGGTGGGACAACGCCGCAATATGCTACAGCATCAGAAGTTTCTCAAGCAACACCAAGCTGTACTGCTGCGGCGGCAAGGACATACTCTTACTGATGCAGAAGAAAGTAACAACAAAATTAATTTAGAACCGATTCTGTTACAAATTGAAACCCAACGGCAACAATATTTACAGGAAATCCCAAAACTGGAACGGGAAATTGAGCAGATTCGTTCTGGTATTGAGCTAAATCAAGGAATGATTGACAATCAAACTCACGATCTGGATGAAAAGCGCCAAGAACTCAAAGCGATCGAGGAAAACTTGCTGTCCCTGCAAAGAACAACTGCTGAGTACTGGGGTCGGGTGAATCTGTATCAAGAAGCACTACAACCAATTCAGGATTCACTTGATGGCTTACGGCAAAAGCTGCAAGAAATTGGAGAATCTTTAGAGCAATTTCAGGAAACTGGTGATTATCAACTCCAAGCGATCGCCCAGTTGCGTCATACTCTCCAAAGTTTAATATCTCAGCCAGAATTGTTAGCCTCATAAAAAGTGCCCAGTGCTGAAGGTAGTGGCTGATACCATTTTGGATTTTGGATTGAGAATTACCTTCTGCATCTGGGTTGTATGAATCCATCTGTCGCAATCATTTTTCAAATTGGGATGAAACCTGTAGATAAGCTGGTAAACAGCGATCTCACGTGCGCTTACTCCTCAGTGTTCTCCTGTGCAGCAAGCCGGAGAGTTTCTACATCAACATTAGACCTCTTGCAAAAGTCCCAAACACCCTAGCCTTAATCCCTCCTCGCTTGCGGTGAGGGGGGACAAAGCTACGCTTTGGCGGGGTTGGGTTCTTATTTTTGATTTATGCAAGAAGTTTTATGAGTTCAAAGAGTAACCCAGGAAAGCGCTTAAAAAATTTGGTAATAAATGCAGTCCCGTTTCACTAAAATATCGAAACAAGTTTATTGATTAGTATTAATCTTATCGTTAAGATTTACAAATTTTGTCTCAGCTTTTATCCAATCTCATTAATCCAGGCTTGAATAGCATTGAGTAAATTTGCCTGGTTAGCTGGAAAACCTCTCAATGGTGCGTCTAATGGTTGGTCAGTGATAAAGGCAATATGCAAAACATCTGTTAATTTACGGCAGAAGGTGATAATTGCCTGATTGGTTTCGCAGTTACTGATAATTAACGCTATGTTTTCTTTTTGCAGATGCTTTTTAATTGGCAGAATAATACGCTCTAGTTGGAATGCGTTGTTAACTTCTGGTATGATTTGTGAATGTGAAAATATTTTTTGATAGATACGGTTGCAAATACCTTGAGCAATAGCACTAATATCTGTTTCGTCTTGAAGTGTTTTTAGATTGAGGGTAAGCGGATGTGTTTTATCTGTGCTTTGGAGCTGATTAAGGATTGAATAAATATCTATAAGGTTAGTTTCTAAATTTTGAATTAAAGATGATTGACTATGCCAAACGCGAGAGAATTCAGAATAACTCATATTTTGGGCATAGTACCAGATATATTCTCTAGATTCTATCATATATTTGGATTCTGAGTTCAAATTTTTATTGAAAATTTTTGTGGGTAGTTTATCAAAGTGTAAACTTTTACACAAGTCCTTAGCAAAGCCTGACTGCATATTAGGTGGAAACCATTGACTGAGAACTTCCGTAGCTCTGGAATTTCCTGGATCAATTAATAATAGAATATCGGCTACTGTATATAAAATATCTTCATGCTGACTATCATCTAACAACATAGTCAACACATTAATTGCGTTCACGTTGCGAGTATTAATAGCGATTTTCTCTAAAGTCTTTAACGCCTGTTGCCAAGTTTTAGAATCCTCAAATTTTTGTAGTAAGTTAGCTACAGCTGCTATAGCTTTATCATTCCCTACACTAATTTTTTTTAAACTCCACATTATATTTCTGCAAGTGGATTCATCTTCACTATTAATAAGTAAGTGAATCAATGCGTCAGTAGCTTCTGTATTTCCAGGGTCAGCTATACCCAATTTTTCTGCCACTTGTTGGTGAATTCGTTTATCATAGTTATTTTTTAGCAGTTCGCTAAGAGCAGAAATAACCTTTAAATTTCCAGTACCTATTTTCGCTAAAATATTAGAAATTCTGAGACGAGTTTCGTTTTCTTGATTAGAGTATAGTAAATTAACTAATTTGTTAATAATTATTAAATTATTAACCCCAACTGCTATCAAAGCTTGCTCTGCATGATTACGATAATCTTGTCCGATTTCAGTAGTTTTATCACCAGTAAAGAAATCTTCGCTTTCGCACATTATTTGACTACCTTTGCAAAGTAGTTCAATTAAAATGTCAATTACTTCTTGATTATTAGGCTCTACTTTAGCAAAAATTTCAGCGGCTGCTCCCCGAACTAATTCATTATCAGATTGTAGTTCTTTCCTCAATTCTGAAATCGCCTCTGATTCATGGAGGCCAATCTGTTGGAGTAATGAAATAGCGTTGTCGTAAGTACACCATGCGCTGATATGCCAACAGGATAGATTTATGAGAGCTTTTATAGCTTCAGGGTTACCTGGGTCAATTTTATATAGACTCTCTGATGCTCTGAAATTGAGTTCAGGCTTATTATTCAGTATTTTTGAACGAGTTGATAGTTGATCCAATTTAGAAATAGAATTTGACTCCGACTCAGCTTTTAAATCTGGTGAAGCTGCAAGTTCATCATGAACAGTAGTACGAAGTACTTGAAGTAAAGCATTGATGACTTCCGAATTACTAAAAGCAATTTCTCCTAAAATCCTTGCTGCTTCTTGACGACCTGACCAATCTTGACTTCTTTGTAATAGATGAATCAGGATAGTAATAGCATAATTATTTACAGGGTCAATTAAGCCTAAACACTCAATATCTAGTAAATTTATCTTTCCATCTTGTTGCCGTTTATCTTCGATTAAAGATTCTAAACATTCAGCGGCTAAGATACTGTTAGTTCTTCGTAGAGCTTTCCTAGCAAAATTTTGAATATACAGTGGGAAATCCTGCCATTTTTGTTTTTGCTCATCGAAATAACCAACTGCCCACAAGGAAATTAGCCCTACAATGTCTTCTGCAATACTACAGTCTTTGTACTCTATAATTAGGGTCGCTGCAAGTGCAATTGCTTGATCCCGATAAAAACCATTACAGCCATCTTTAAACTCAAATAAAGCTTTGATAAACTCTTCTTTATGGTCTTTATCTGCCTGACATACAATTTTTTTACCAAACCATAACAAAATCACTTCTTGCCATTGAGGTTCAAAAATGTGATAAATACCATTTTCTGGATTTTGGGGAACATGATTAAGAAAATAATGCCAGTTATCAATCACCAACGCAGCAAAATATTCTTGAAAGTTGGGATGAAAGAAAGCATATACAGGTTCATCATTGCTTGCATCTCTATCTACCAAATTCAACCAACCTACGTCACAAGCTAATTTGAATAACTTTTCCCCTATTTCCTGAACAGCTAAACTTGCTTTCAAACGAAACCTAGAATTGCTGTTAATTCCTGCTAAAGCTAATTTGCCTAATGCTTGATGTAATTGTTGTTGTAGTTCATAAGAGTCACTCACCTCTTGAGCTACCACATCAGATTTCCACTCATAAAAATACCGAGTGAATATTTCGTAAAGTTGAGCTTTAGTTTCTGGTAACTCTCCTTGCCCATTTTTATAAAAAATCTGACACAACAGGGCTAATCTAAGAGGATTTTTCACCAATTCACGAATACGCTCTTGTCTTAGTTCCTTTAATTTCGCCTGTAGTTCTTGACCACGCTGTATGTTTTCAGCACAGGTAAACCATTTTTCAATAAATTCTTCAACTTCTTGTGACTGAAATTCGTGAGTTTTATACGTCTGAAAATCTATCAATATATTATTGTTGGCATTTGCGTCCCAAACATTTAAGCGACAAGTCAGCACTACCCGCGCCTGTCCTGGCCAGTCCGTTAATTCTCTAGAAATTTTGGCTAATGCTTGTACTGGCGAAGATGCACCCATCTCATCTACACCATCTAAAAGTAACCAAACACCACCTTTGCGAAAACGTGTAATTAGCTGATTCTCTATTTGTGGAGTGGGAACAAATTCAGCATTAATTAATCCTATTGCTTCTGGAAGCCATTTTTTAAGTAGATAATCTTCTAAAGTCATCCCTTGCAAGCTGGCGAGAGATATGCAGATAATTAAGTCTTGATTTTCTTTTTTGATGTATGAAGCGATCGCACTTAGTAAAGTAGTCTTCCCTGCTCCCGGTTCCCCAACTATAGCAATATGCTTATTTTTACCTGCGTTCCGTTGAGTAATTACCTGTTCTAGAAATTCCTTATGGGCGTAAATTTTAGTAATAGCTTCTTTCTGTAGCTGATAAACTTGCTCTCGTTCAAGATTTTCATTTCGACGTTGTTGCTGTTTGCGTTCTACCAATCCTAGTGGAACATGAATATTTACTTCAAATCCCATTGCTGTTGCTTTGCGCCTGATTCGCTGAGATTCTTGCTGCTTTTCTAATATGGTGTGGCAAGCTTGCTTCCAATCAATATCATCTGTATTAACTAACGAGTCATTTAAATTTAGATCAGGCGCAGGCTGAGAACTAATAACTACTTCAGGTGTTTTTTTAATCTGTCCTGCTGATGCTAGTGAACCCAACTCTTGCTTTAACTCCTTCACTTCTTGGGCTGCTTTTTTGGCATCAGTAGCAGTGAGAAGACGCTCCATGCTGTCTAATGCACGAAAAGTATAGTCATAATCAAACTGATTGAGATTATTATGCTTTACATTATTGCGTACATCTCGCAATTCACTCACTAGGGAGCGCTGAAGATGATCAAATTTTTGTGGCTTATAAAAAACATCGTTCCAATTGTCCGAAATTAGTTTGAGTAACACTTGAGGGTCGTTCCAGTTGAGATCATTTCCTTCAATGTGGTATTCCTGTAAACGCAACCTTGCATTGTGCAACCAATTGTTGCCGTATTTCTCCTTCATTTTGCGCTTAATAAAAGGTTCAAGCGCTGGTGTTAAAATTTCTCCTAGGGCTTTATCGACTATATCTTTATAAATCTTGTTTTGGCTGGGCATACTTTAAAAGTAGACTTTGTAGTTAATTGTGTTATGTAAAGCGAAATTTCTTGGCATACCACGGGTACTTACCCTTATGTACTTAATAAGCCCAAAACCCAAGGAGAAATATCAAAAATTTTCAAGAAAATGATTACTTTTTATTCAATTGCGCTCCCAAGCACTAAATGGGAGTGAGATGCACTGCCATTCAAAACGCTTGTAGTAAAGCACTTTGAACTTTGATACAACCTATCTTTCTTATTTTTTATATAAAAGCTATGCTCAAAACTATTTCAAACAAATCCAGTCGCCTTCTACTTGAGCGATCGCACCACCAGGAAATGGATCAGTTTGCGATCGGTTTGGTGCTGTAATCAAAGCCGTTAATTTTTCGATGTGTTCAAAACTGGGGGCATCAGTCAGTATTTGCTGCAACACCTGACGCATCATGCGACGTTGCAGTGCCAATGGTGCTTTTTGCAATACCCGACGATTTAACCGTAAGGGAAGAAGAGAAGTAAGGGAATCTTCTTCATGCCCAATGCCCCATGACATCGCCTTTTCTCGCAACTCCTGGGCAGCTTTTTCTAAATATTCCACTTCTGCTTGGAGAAGTTCTGCTGTTTGAGCTAAGGCTGATTCTACTTGGGGGTTGAAATTATCCCGCAAATATGGTATTAACTCTTGGCGAATGCGGTTGCGGGCGTATTGCAAATCTTGATTGGTGGAATCTTCCCAAATTGGTAATTTAAACTCTTGACAAAATTGCTCTGTTTGTCTTCGAGTGATTTCTAAAAGTGGACGCACAAGCATAATGCTCGTAGTTAGGGAGCGTTGCCAAGTCAAGGCTTGTAAGCCATCAGCACCAGTACCGCGAATTAAGTTGTAGAGGAGAGTTTCGGCGCGATCGCTGGCGGTGTGTCCTGTAAGTATATATTGATAATTATTTGCTTGGGCGATCGCACTTAAAGTTTGATAGCGCCAATCGCGTGCAGTAGCTTCACTATTTATAGGTTGGTTAGCTGTTTCTAAATAAAAGGATATACCCCAAGTTTTAGCTAAGTTTTCGACGTGATGAGCATTAGCTTGGGAGTCAGAACGCCAGCGATGATCACAGTGAGCAATACCTAAATGCCATCCCCATTTGGATTGTAAATCTAAAAGTAATTTTATTAAACACAGAGAATCTTGTCCGCCGGAGACAGCGATTAATAGACGTTGGTTGCGCTCAAATAAGTGGCGCGATCGGATTGTGCGATGTATTTTTGCGTGTAGAGGAGTCCATACCATTTTTAGAACTTCTCATAGTTTTTGGATTTGACTTGCAGCTATAAGTTCTTTAACAGTTAACGCTAGTTCGGGGAAAGTAGTAGAGATAATACGGTCATTGCTCGTAAACTTTTGAACTTGGTACTCTCCGTCAACTAACTGGTAAACAAAAATCGTGGGGAATTTGGGATTACCGAGATAAGCACGAGAAGCGATCGCCAGATAATCTACAATCCAATATTCAGGGATACCAAGTCGCTGATACTCATCTAGGTTGTCAAGGATACAAGAATGCAATTTAAGTAGATGAAAACTGCTGTAATGAGTCTTTAATACTCGTGGACGAGTCTTTGATACTCGCAAACGAGTCTTTTATACTCATGGATGAGTCTTTGATACTCGCGGACGAGTCTTTGATACTCGCGCAAGAGTCTTTGATACTCGCGCAAGAGTCTTTGATACTCGTGGACGAGTCTTTGATACTCGTGGAAGAGTCTTTGATACTCGCGCAAGAGTCTTTTATACTCGTGGACGAGTCTTTGAACTCGATTAATGAACTTCAGAGCTTCATTTGTGAACCTTGGAGCTTTGCTGATGAACTTTTGAGCTTCATTCGTGAACCTCAGAGCTTCGTTAATGAATCTCGGAGCTTCGTTAATGAGTCTTTATACTTAGAACTTACGCAGTGAAAACCTGAAACCTCGATCCCCCCTAACCCCCTACCGTGTATACACAAGTCGTATTACCCCCCTTAATCCCCGCTTTCTAAGGGAGGAACTCGGAAATCTGGTTCCCTCTCCAATCTTCGGGGAGGGTTAGGGTGGGGTAATACGAGAGTCTAAACCCAGGTTCGTAAGATATTTGCGACTTGTGTGTACACCGTAACTTTTTAAGGGGGGTTGGGGGGATCAAAAACTTATGGGGCAACTCTAGAAGACTTGTGTTTACACCGTAGACTAGCAGAAAGTGACTAAGGTTCTTAGACTTTAGTGTGATCACTCATGGGGTATTCGTTTTCCACTTGTTTGAGTTTTTGAAAAATTTCATCAAGTGGTGACTCAGATTCATCAGGACAAAATTCTAAAGCAAGTCTAACTTTTCCTTTTTTCCATCCCAAAGTACTAAATTGCAAAACTTCACAATTTAATCCTTGGGTATATAAATTTACTTCATCTGTCTCTTCTGCTCCAATAAATTCTTTAATTGCTGTAATCAAATCACGGACTTTAAAGGTTTTAGCAATATTTAACTTATTAAAAGTGTCCGGTTCTATAGACACAACTTCATCATGGTTTAGTCTCTCGAATCCATCTTCCATAAAAATCTCCTGTCAATAAATCTATATTTTCCAGAGATATAACAGTTCATCCGAAACAAAATGATGATTTTATAAATTTAGTACTGCTCAAATAACAATTCAGTAATAATTTAATGTCCAGTAAATTAGCCTATAATTCTCGCGTTACCCTCCCCTTACCAAAGGGAGGGTGCGCGGTAGCGTGGATGAGGTAGTTTTATTTAAACGGTTACTAAAAGAACCAACCGTAAGAATGTAAACCTTTACCTAACAGATTTACACCGAGATAGCAAACCCAAACAACAACAAAGCCCGTCGAGGCTAAAATTGCGGGACGACGCCCTTGCCAACCGCGAGTAATTCGGGCGTGGAGGTAGGCGGCGAAAACTAACCAGGTGATTAATGCCCAAGTTTCTTTGGGATCCCAACTCCAGTAGGAACCCCAAGCTTCGTTAGCCCAAACGCCACCGGCAATGATCCCAATTGTCAGCAGGGGAAATCCTAGTCCAATGATGCGATAGCTGATGTTGTCGAGGGTTTCGGCAAGGCTAAGGCGCTGGGGTGAAAGGAGTTCAGCAGATGCTGCTACAGTTTGAGGCTCAGAGGTAGTTACTAAATTCAAAACAGCGGTGTTAGCATTACCGTTGCCGTTGCCGTTGCTACTAGTTTCAAAACGAGCAAAGCCGTTATTTTCGGCAGAAGGGGCTGGTGGTTGAGAAATTAGTTCAGATGCTTTGTGTAAGCGGTAGCCGTTGCTGCGATAGCCACCAGTACCTACAGAACTACCTTGTAGTTGGATGTTTTGACCGCGAGTGACCACTAAAAAAGCGATCGCTAATAACGCGCCCACCATCAAAGCAGAATAACTCAACATCATGACGCTGACATGCATCATCAACCAATTTGATTTCAAGGCAGGTACTAGGGGTTCTGACGCTTGCATCTGGGATGGTAATGTCATAGTAGCAAAAGCAGCGATCGCCATTGCCACAGGAGCTGTAACAACTCCTACTAAGCGGCTACGGCTACTACTTTCAGCAATTAGATGGACTGTGGTAATTCCCCAAGTTAAGAAAAACAGAGATTCATACAAATTACTTAAGGGAAAGTAACCAGCTTCTATCCATCGTGCCCCTAGTAGAGTAGCCATGCACAAATTAGCGATCGCCATCCCAGCTGTGCCCAAAGCGGCTAGATAAGGCAGATTCGGAAAAGCCGCTCCTCCCCAATACACCAGCATTGTCAGGAATAATATGGCAAAGGAGGCATTGTCCAGCCAGTTCTGGAGTACAACTAGATTCATAAAGTGTTCTCTCCGTGGATAATTTTAAATATGGATTCTGACTGTTCTGATCCTATATGCTTACAGGGTCATGAAACAGGGGAAAGTTATGAGTTAGGAGACGCGATTAATCGCGTCTGTTATAAATTAATTATTTTTAATACCATTTCATTTTAAGGTTACTACAGATGATATCGCTCTGAGGTAAAGACACACCAGACGCGAAGATTGATGTATAGCAAGATTTTTGAGAATTGGTACAACTCCTAACTCCTGTATAGACGCGATTAATCGCGTCTCCACTACTTAACTCCTAACTTTTGCAATTGCTGTTATGGAGAAATTGTAGATGGTGTAGCAGAACTGCTCTTACTCCTTTCTGGACTAGGCAATGTAGTCATGTTGGTAACTTTTTTGAGTGCGATAAAAATGTCATAACGGTTACTGCGACTATCGCTGACAGCAGATGTCATCCCAATTGAACGCGTTGCATCTAGCAAAGTTTCTTGATTGGGAATTAGAGTTGGTAAAGGGAAATTTTTCACAGTTCGTTCCACATCTAAGAAAAATTGACCATTTGTCGGATTTGGTTCTGTAGGAACTGTCTGTTGGAAGGGAAGAGTGCTAGCTAGTGTGTTGTTGGGTTGGGGAATAATTTTATCAGTGATCGGAGCGCCCACTACTAAAAAGGCGACATCTCCATCTAACCAGCCGTGGGTGGCAGTTAACGTACCATAAGGTGAAACCCAGTTAACAACGGGTTGACCTGCGACTTTTGCCGATTGGACTTGGAACTGGTATTGATTTCTCATCACTTCATCAAGCTGTTTTATCGATGCTTCAGCTGATTGGCGTAGGCTTTGCCCGCCTTCTGAATCGCTTGCCTGTACCATGAACACTAAACCTGCACGAAAATCATCTGGTGAACCTTGTTTTGGAGTAGTAGGAATCACTGATAAGGAAAATTCGCCTTTCATCCAATCGAGCAAATCTTTATCTAAATCGAGATTGGTAAGAGATTTTATCCCACCTCTGATCTGTTCTGGTGCGATCGGCGAAAGGGGATTTCCCTGAGATGTTAAAACGTAATCTCCCCACAACCGCTGCAAGTTACCGCCAGACAGCATCATTAAGGTTTCCGCTGGGACACGGCTTTGCATTTTCCCAGCTTTGTTTTCCACCGCCAGCACCCGTTGACTATTAGGGTTTAGCCAAGAAACGCCCTTTAAGCGAATTCCTTCTGGCTCTAACGTCATTGTCCCCGCTAAACCTTGGTTATTTTGCAATTGAGCCAAAACTTGAGCAGGTAAAGGGCGGTTTGGAGAAGCTGCGGCTATTTTAGCTGCTGTTGGCACATTTACGTAAAACTGGGCAAAGGGTTGGTAATTGGCAATTTTCGGAAAATTCTCAGCAAAACCCCCTGTTGTGGCTAGGGATGTTTTATTTTTGTAAGCGTCAATTGCTCGTTCTGTGGCTTTGGGACTATCAGTTATGATTAAAAAACGCCCATCTAGTAATGCCGCTGAGAAGTTCTCACCTGCTTGTCCCTCACTTTGTTTAATGGCGATTCCTTGATAAGTACGGTCAATCCATTTGCCTTGTTTAAGGGTTTTCGGTCGTGCCAAAATGTTTTTGGCGATTTCTGGGTCTTTCACTGGCAATACCATTACCATCGACTGCTGATCGTTAGCAGTATCTTCATCGGTGGTAGCAACTGGTTTGGGTGCAGGTTTATTCGCTGTGTCTGGGGCAAGAAATGCGATTGTGACGTCATCGCCTACCCAAGGAGCGACATCTTTCTGGAAGTCGTAACCATTATTAGTCAGAAAGCGATCGCGCAATTGTACTAAATTTTTATCCAGTTCTGCTTGGGTTTCTTTTGTCCCAAACTGCCGCAATTTCTGCCACTGCTGGGGATCTGTTGTCAGAGAAACCGCAAACAGGGCATCACCAGGAATAATATTTGCACCTACTAGCAAATCGTTGGAAGATAGTTGTCTCTGGCTTAACAACCAGTATGCCGCGCTCCCTGCACCAATCAATAACCCAGCAGCCGAGAGCGTCAGCACCAAAGACGGTTTCTTATTTTTCTTCATCGGAACAGACACAAGAGGCGGTGCCATTGAAACCTATACCTTATACTTGCAAACTCATCACTTGTTTGATTGGTTAAGTTAACCAAAAACTTTCTGGTTATCTAGGGCAGTTAACTGCATAAATTTCTCCATCCTAGACACAGATGATATTTCCGTAATAAACCTTCCCGAGTCTTTAAAAAGCTGTGTTTTTGGCTCAGTTACCATTTTTAACACGCTTTGTTGAATTTCGTCGGACGTTTCCCTAAGATTAATTCCTCGGTCGGAAAGTTTCCGCAAGTAAATCCGTTAGTCCAAGCAATTTGAGAATATAACTAACTGGACAAAGCTGCAAGTCATAATTAGCTGACATTACTCTGGGTTGGCAAAGCTTCCGTTCGTTCCAGGAAAGGAATATGAAGTACTTTGGCTACAATTTTTAATCAGCGATCGCATCTTTTGGATGGACAATGTGGTAAGCAAAGCTATGCCCTTAGGCTTATCGCCTACCTATACTTGCAACTCAAATTCAGGTAATATATCTTCTCCAGAAAGAATCGCTGGCATTTGCACAACTTCTACAGCCTTCAAAAGTCGGTAAATTTCCACTCTTGCATCTTGAGGATTAATCAGCCAACCCAAACGCAGACCATTTTTGATGTGTTCCTGCATTTTCTCTTGAATTGATGCCAGCCGATCTGCCTCCGAACGCAGTTCAATCACAAAGTCGGGTACAAGTGGCGGAAATTTTTTTCGTTCTTCTGGTGTTAAAGCTTCCCACCGCTCCAAGTTCTACCCAAGCAGCATTAGGAGAACGTTTTGCACCGTTGGGAAGTATAAAGATAGTTGAAGAACTAAAAACTTTCCCTAATTTAGCTTGACGATTCCAAATTTCTAAATCAGCGATCAGTCCAGCTTCTTGATTTCCGCTTTCTCCTCCTACTGGTGGCATAATGATTAATTCTCCGGCTGCATTCATTTCCAGGCTTAAATCACGATTGGCAATACACAATTGATAAAATTGCTCATCGGTTAAATGAGCAATCGGTCGTAGATTTAGCACAACAGTATTCATTAAACCTATCCTCGTGCCTTTGTTGCTAACATCAGTAGGAAATTTTTGCTTGTAGGAAAATTTGTTGAGGTGTAATTTGTAGCCCTTCAAATAAGGAATCTTCTAACCTATCAGTACCGCGTTTAGTTTGAAGGAGAATATGATGATAAAAAATAGTAATAGTTTTTGCTCTAGTATCAATAATCCAAACTCGTTGAACTTTAGCTTTTAGATAATCAGTTGCTTTTTCTATCATTTCTGGGAAAGTTTGACCAGGGGAGATAATTTCAATGACTAATTCGGGTGCAACAGGACAAGCCTCATCTTGCAACCAATCAGCAGAAAGACGGTTATAAGAAATATATGTCAAATCTGGTACAGGAAGCCAGTCTTGTTGATTTCGTGTTAGCTTAATTGCCCATTCAATTACAACTCGTCCCTTTCCTTGCGCCCATGCAGACAATAGTATAGATAACGCATTTGTTATAGAACGATGAAAAAATTTTGGTGATATTACATCGTTTTTGAATTCGGGAACAGCTTCTCCATCAATGAGTTCGGAGATGATGTCTCCTTGGGGAAGTGCGAGAAATTCTTCGAGGGTGAGTTGGGTTTTGAGTTGAATCATGGTTGGTTTTGGGGATGACTCTATTTTAGATTTTTACCGATCTCAAATGCTTCATCTGGGATTTCCTGTTTCTACTTTTAGGCATTCCCGCTTCTCCTGTCAAAGACGCTATGCGTAGCTTGCTTCCACGTTCGCGGTAGCGTCTTTGTTGGCGCAGCCTCTCCGTCAGGAGAAGGAGAAGTGGTACGGGTTGCCGTAGGTATCGCTTGTGTGGGTAAATTACTTATAGGTCTTTTATGATACCGCTGGCAGTTACTTCTCATCTTGGCGGTAGCCTGCGGCAAGCCACTACGTATCTACGAGAAATTAAGCTTTTCGGCGATTTTTGCGTAAGTCCTGAGTTATCTAAATAGCAATCAAAACTCAAAAGCAGTATTCTCTTCAGGCTTTTTACTGATTTTTTGAATTTAATTGCATAGCTCCCAAATATTTGGTTAAATAAGGTGAAAAAACTTCATAAATTAAAGTCAGTGGCTGTCCATGATGCCAAAACAAGTAATGGCGACCCCAAAAAGGCCCAGTTACATCAAAACTAGACTCTAGCGCCGATGAGTCACCGTAGTAAATTCCTCGAACATCCCGATACAACTCTGTGCGAAGACGAGCCAAACTAGCCCAAATTGGTAATGAACGGTTTTGCAAATATTCATCTACATGACTGGCTTCCCACCACGAAGTGGCGTAGGCTAATCGTTGACCAGAAGCAGTACGCAGCCACACTTGTCGCCGTAGTCGTGGTCCTGGGACACTTTGGATTAATTCAGGCGCACCATCCAAGTCCATGCCAATCAATGACATATCAATCACATCTACTTCTACAGGCTCACCTGTGAGCAATTCTAGGTGACGTGTTGGAGAGCCGTCACCCAAAAGCATTAGTTGCCAAGGAGGTGCTAGCTGAGTATGAGGTAAACTTTGTTGAATTATTTCCTCCCCTCCTTGCCAAATCGGAGTGAGGCGATGCCAAGCTGCTGGCAGTGTTAAGTTGTTTGTGGGCGTAAAAGTAATACTCAATGCTTTTTACAAAACTTCACCTATCTCTATAAAAGCATAAAAAACCAGAGCTATACCCAGATTTAAGGGTCAACAATCTAAGGTGTTTTGAGCCTTGACTATTGACCCTTGACTAATAAACAAAATATGCGGATGGCGAGACTCGAACTCGCAAGGGCATTGCCCACACGCACCTCAAGCGTGCGCGTATACCAATTCCGCCACATCCGCACGCCTTGTCTAAACATAGACTATAGCATAAGAAAATAATTATAGTAAGGTGATATCTAAAGTTATATTTCTCAAAAATATAAATTTCCTCAAGGCGGTATCAGACTGACAGAAATCTAGCATCTGCACAAGTGATATTAAAAAGGGTAGAGCTACTGTAGGAGGTGCGGTGCGATCGCAAAAGCCCATTTTGCCAAGCTAGCCAAGACTTACAGTAATTAAGACCTATAGAGGTAGCAAGCCTGCAATATGAAAGTTTGCTTAGAATCAGGGTGGCGAATCTCCTGTGATAATTTGAAATAATGCGAAAGCGTCGTTTCAAGTTGGATTCAGAGAAAATGTCAATCTACTGGTAATGATATCGAAACTAAAAAATGAAGTTTGACAAAATATTAATTGCCAATCGGGGAGAAATCGCCCTTCGCATTCTCCGCGCCTGTGAAGAAATGGGGATTGCGACAGTTGCGGTTCACTCCACCGTTGACCGTAATGCTCTTCACGTCCAACTTGCTGATGAAGCGGTTTGCATTGGCGAACCTGCTAGCAGTAAAAGTTATTTGAATATTCCCAATATTATTGCTGCCGCATTGACGCGCAATGCGACTGCCATTCATCCAGGCTATGGCTTTTTGGCAGAAAATGCCCGGTTTGCGGAAATCTGTGCTGACCATCATATTGCTTTTATCGGCCCAACTCCAGAAGCTATCAAGCTGATGGGGGATAAATCGACTGCCAAAGAAACCATGCAAAAAGCTGGAGTCCCGACAGTACCTGGTACTGAGGGGTTAGTAGAATCTGAGGAACAAGGATTAAAATTCGCCAAGGATATCGGCTATCCAGTGATGATCAAAGCCACAGCGGGTGGCGGCGGACGGGGTATGCGCCTAGTTCGTTCTGAAGATGAATTTGTCAAACTTTTCCTGGCGGCCCAAGGGGAAGCAGGAGCAGCTTTTGGGAATTCTGGCGTTTACATAGAAAAATTTATTGAACGTCCCCGCCACATCGAATTTCAAGTTTTGGCGGATAATTATGGTAATGTTATCCACTTGGGCGAACGGGATTGCTCTATTCAGCGCCGGAATCAAAAGCTACTAGAAGAAGCACCAAGTCCGGCTCTCGACCAAGACCTGCGCGAGAAAATGGGACAAGCTGCTGTCAAAGCTGCCCAATTCATTAACTACAGTGGGGCGGGTACTATCGAGTTTCTCTTAGATAGATTCGGTAAATTCTACTTTATGGAAATGAACACCCGGATTCAAGTAGAACATCCTGTAACAGAGATGATTACTGGAATAGACTTGGTTGCCGAACAAATTCGGATTGCCCAAGGGGAAAGACTCAAACTTACCCAAGAGCAAGTAGTTTTGCGGGGTCATGCGATCGAATGCCGGATCAACGCTGAAGACCCCGATCACGACTTTCGCCCTTCTCCTGGACGGATTAGTGGCTATCTTCCCCCTGGAGGGCCTGGTGTTCGGATTGATTCGCACGTTTATACAGATTACCAAATCCCACCTTACTACGATTCCTTGATCGGCAAGTTAATTGTTTGGGCCCCAGATCGACCCACTGCTATTAACCGCATGAAACGCGCACTCCGGGAATGTGCCATCACTGGACTACCTACCACCATCGGGTTTCATCAAAAAATTATGGAAACTCCACAGTTTTTGCAGGGTAATGTCTATACAAATTTTGTGCAAGAAATGAACGGTTAAGAGGCTGGGGACTAGGGAGCAAAGGGAGCAGAACTATTGATTATTAACCAATGCCCAATGCCCAATTCCCCATGCCCCATCCCTAATTAACACGAGATAGCATAGTCAGCAATCCTTGCTGACCTAGCAAGATTTCTCGCAACAGGCTGAAGATACCAACCCAAATAATAGGTGTAATGTCCACCCCGCCTATAGGTTGGACTAGCTTTCGCAAGGGCACTAAAAATGGTTCAGTAGGCCAAGCTATTAAATTAAAGGGCAAACGATTCAGATCCACTTGCGGATACCAAGTGAGAATGATCCGAAATATAAATAAAAATGTCATCAGCCCTAACACAGGGCCAAGAATCCAAGCAGTCAGGTCAACACCAATCATCGGTTTAAGCTACTATCTATCTGTAAAGAAAGAAAAAACTTAGGCAAGGGCAAGCCCTTCAGGTTCGCGTAGGCGTAGCCCGTTGTAGACATCGCCACAAAATTTTAAGGTTTGTAAAGCACTCTCATGATCATTTTAACCAAATGCTGTCACTTCCTTCGGAAATAGAAAAGCGAACTTGCTCACGTGGTTAACTCAACAACTGGTGAAAGCAGTTACCAAGTTTAGTAGTTCCGAGTTAGAGGCTTCTCAAGAAAGTAATACACTATTAAAATTAGGATGAAGTGTGTAAAAAAAGGTTGAGAAGTATGACGCCTTCTTTAGCAAATTTTCTTTGGAGTCTGCTATGGGGTACTGCAATTGTTGTGATACCCGTTGTAGTTGGTCTAGTTTTCATTAGCCAAAAAGATAAAATTCAGCGTTCATAATGCTTATGAGAGTTGAATTGACTCTCATAATCGATTGTCTGTCAGCTATCTAGATTAATTGCACCAAAAATAGCAGTGTTTACCGCTAGGAGCAGTTGTAGCTGATAAAAGTAGGTGTTTTTATTTTTCGGTGAACGGCTTCAGAGCTTCTTTGCCAGAGGCTTTGAAGCTTCAATATATCGTGACTAATTAGAGTAGTGATTTTAATTGTGACTCGCTAACATAGATTTGATATTGGGAAAACAGCAATGATAAATTTTGGGCTGAACTCAGCCAGTTTTCTGGCTCAGGTAAATTTTGGGGCAAACTCAGCCAGTATTCTAGGAATTTTCCTGGCTGTGGCTGGGGCAGCACTGTATTTTCTCCGCACTGTGCGTCCAGAATTGTCACGAGATCAAGATATCTTTTTTGCAGCAGTCGGCTTGCTCTGCGGCTTCATTCTCGTGTTTCAAGGATGGCGGCTAGACCCGATTCTACAATTTGGTCAATTGCTTTTAGTTGGCACAACTGTATTTTTTGCAGTTGAAAGTATCCGCCTGCGGAGTATAGCTACCCAGCAAGCAAAGCGCAACACTCCGATTGTGGATGAAGACCGACCGGTTAGCGATCGCTATTCGTACAATGATCGCAGAAAGTATCAAGCTGAGATGGATGCAGACTTAGATCCATTACCTTATGAAGAAGAGGAGCGCCCTGTGCGTCCCCGGATTCGGGGTAGCAGGGATGAGATTTCAACTCGTGATGACTACTACCAGGAGCAACCCCCCCGTCGTTCAGAACGCCGTAACAGTAGCAGTAGTGAAAGACAGGCTCCAGCTGATAAAACGCGGCGGCGGACTTCTGGGCGGACTGTGAATCGCCCTTCTGAAAGCTCTGAAGAAGAGAATTGGGGTTCTTCATCTAGGCAAGTTGATGATTGGGAAAGTTCAGGAGGGGAAGTCAGAAAACCTTCTCGGCGTAGTAATAACGGGTCTGGGCGTCCAGAAAGTCGTGAAGATGATGTCACTCCCAGACCAAGAAGGCGTCGTCCACCCACTGACTCAACTCCTCGAAGAGGGCGCGAAGATGATGAGGCGATCCCAACTGATTATGTACCATACAACCCGGTTGAAAAGCCAAATGAGGGGCTAAATAATTCGACCGATTTTGATGACGATGTTTAAAACAGTTGGTGTGGAGGTAATTTTAGAGGCAACGGAAAACAGTTGAGGTGAAAAAATTTACGCCTATATTTTGGCTCCAAAGACCTATTCATTGGAGCCTGGTTTTTAGTTTAACAAGTTTGCTTGTATCTTGTGGTTCTAATGATATTCCCATAGGGCCTACTTCCCTCAATAGTCGCTACACCGAGGAGCAGCCTGCTTTGAGTGGAAATGGGCGCTTTTTAGCGTTCGTATCTAATCGAAATGGTAATCAGCAGCTACTAGTCTATGATTTGGAGAGGCAACTGTTTATTGGCACACCGGGCATAAACCGACAGGAAACAATTGCTGAAAGTCCTAGTTTGAGCTACACCGCGCGTTACATTGCTTATCTTACTAGTGACCAAGGTAGACCAGTGGTGGCGCTTTACGATCGCGCTACGCAACAGTCACAAATCATCACGCCAATCTATCGCGGCTGGGTGAGAAAACCAAATATCAGCCCAGATGGACGTTATGTTGTTTTTGAAACCGCCAGCCGTGGTCAGTGGGATATTGAAGTCCTAGACCGGGGGCCAAATATTGAGTTAGATATTCCTAATGGTGCAACTGTAGGTTCACCTCCCTAAGAGTTAGGAGCAAAGCCGGAGAGGCTCCGCCACCGGTTATGAGTTAGGAGTTGTGAGACTATTGACTAATGACTAATGCCTAATTATATGAAACGTGTTTTTTTTATACCTGTATTTATATGTTTAAGTTTATTGACTGGGTGTTTTGGCTACCCTCGCATTTTGAGTTATCCCTTTGATCCGGGGGGTCGAAGTCTCAATAGTTTAGCATCAGAATTAAATCCCCAAATCTCTGGGAGATACATTGTTTTTATTACTGACCGACGCGGTAGCCAAGATGTTTATATGTTTGATACGGTGACTCGTGATTTGGTTGATTTGCCAGGTTTAAACTCCTTTGATGCGATCGCAACTCATCCTAGCGTTTCACAAGATGGTCGTTATATTGTGTTTAGTGCTAGTCGTCAGGGGCGATCAGCTATTTTTCTCTACAACCGGGAAACACGCCAATCACGGAATTTGACTAATAATCTGCAAGCGGAAGTCCGCAACCCTACAATTAGCGCTGATGGTAGTAGGATTGCTTTTGAATCTAGTAACAACGGGCAGTGGGATGTTTTAGTATATGACCGTTATGGACAACCGTTGAATATCCCTCAAGAACCACGTTGAACTAGAATTATGAGTTATGAGTTATGAGTTATGAGTTAAAATTCCTAGCTCCTGATTCCTAACTTTTGTTTTCTACTTGTTGCACAGATTCAATGAGCGATCGTACTTGTTGCGTCCCTTCTGAAGGTTCAAATGATAGGGGGAATTTACCCCGGATGATCATCCGCAAACCGAGGGGTGCAAGACTGAGTAATCCTTTTAAATCCCGAAAATAGTTACCGACAACTTGTAAACCAAATTGACGTTCATCAATCCAACCACCTTCTTTAACTAAATCTACCAATACTTGTCGGTGGCGAATTGAACGACTGTCGCTGACTTGTTTCTGGGTGAGAATTTCTTGTTTAATTTTGGTGATTTGTTCTAATGGTGCAACTTCCATTGGACAAACTGAATCGCAGTACAAACAACGGGTGCAACCCCATACGCCTTTAGTACCTTCGTTGTAGCTTGTTAAACGATTTTGGGTGTCACTATCGCGGGAGTCTGCTACCATCCGGTAAGCTTTGGCAAGGGCATGGGGACCAACAAAGTTTGGATCAACTTCACGGGCGTTGCATTCCGAGTAACAAGCACCACACATAATACAGTTGCCAGTTTGATCGAGGCGCGATCGCTCTTGGGGTGTTTGCAAAAACTCTCTTTCTGGAACTTGTCGTGCTGCTGTACTCACATAAGGAGCAACTGCCTCTAAATTATTCCAGAAACTGCTCATATCTACAACTAAATCTTTAATCACAGGCATATTGCCGAGAGGGGCGATGGTGATTTCGCCAATGGCATTTACTTTACTTTGGGATGATGGTATTTGTTGTAATCTAGCAAGTTCACTGCCAACATTTTCCTTACAAGCTAAAGCCGAACGCCCATTAATTCGCATAGCACAGCTACCACAAATGGTATTGCGACAATTTTTGCGAAACGCCAACGTTCCATCTTGCTCCCACTTAATATGATTCAGGCAATCTAGGATTGTATTACCTGGTTCTGCCTCTACAAGGTAGGTTTGCACAACAGGGGAGGAATTTTGTTGCTGTCGAATGACCTTAAAAATAACTTCCATAATCACTAACCAAAATTTTAAAATTGCTTTCCCAGCCTCAACAATCATCAGTCAACGCAGGTAGTTGCAAAAAGTGAGCTATCCTCTTTTTGCCCTTAATTAAAACCCTGGTGTTAATTGGCTGACGACAAAAAAGCGAGTGATTCTAGTTTAAGGATAACCATTAAAATTTAACTTGTAGCACCAATGTAAGCAATATTTGTGTCAAATTCTGAGATAAAACGCCAAAAATGTAATTGTAGCTTTGCATTGAATTTACCTGTTTAGGAATGTAAAGGAAAGAGTGTTTGCTGAGAGAGGGAGTTACGTTCATCTCTGACCTGGTGATAATATGCAGATTAAATGCATGTTAGGTTAGCAACACGTCTTGATATCAACTTGAGTCAAGCAGTCCTAGCTGGAAAATTCGATCAAGGGGTAACGAAGGCGGAACTTTTTGATTATATAGAAGTGTGAAACCACATGTTCAATATATAGTAGTGGCAATCAAGCGCTAGGCAGATGTTAAGAAATTTATTCTTCCCATAGACAGACGTACAAAATCCTCTAACTACTTTTGACCTTAGGATAATAAACCGAGGAAAAATCCTCACCACTTTAAAGAAAAATTTTTGCATCGAGAAACCCGGACATGCGAGACTTTTCGCTTTTTGGCTTCCTCTCAATCAAGAAAATCTTAGATTGAACTCATTGGTCAAAACTGCTCGTCTCAATTATATAAATTTTTATAAAAGCCATAGGCCAATACTTACGCTTGCAATAAAGGGTTAGGAAAATCGTCACTGCTTTTTTCTTCTTTAAGTCCAGAAATTTAAATAAAAATTTACTAGCAACTTTAATTCAAAATTAAACAACTATTTTGCTATTATTAGTCCATGCTAGTATTTGATATAAAATTACGAAGTGACCAAACCAGAATCAAGAGCCGTATCAGCGCGGCTACTACTGCTTTGTTTATTCGTAATGTAGAGACAAGAGAATTCGCGTCTCTACTGGCAGGACAAAAGGGTATAAGCCCATAGGACTCTATTGAAATACTATGCTGTCCAAAGCTTGAGGGACCAGTAGAGAAAACTCTACTTGCTCATAGGCAAGAAAGGCAAGCACTGAAAGTGAAAAACCTACAATTTATTGGGTCTACGACTTATTTGCAGTAGAACCAACACAATTTGTAAAGGTGGCTGAAAGTTACACCACTACAGTAGCGCCAAAGGAAAAAATAGTTTTCTTTCTGATGGCGAATAATGGTTAAAAGTGCCGTAATATCACCAAAATTAATGTCTGTGGCAACTATGGCCTCTAGTTGGTTGTAGACAACCATAATAGAAGTGCTTTTGGCTCCTATCGGCAGGAATTCACCCGTTACACTAGGGTCTTCAGTAGCTCTATGCAAATGCTAAAAAGCTAAATGCTGGCATAAGACTACATCGTTTATCAGTTTGGAGAGAGTAAGGAAAATTTGAGCATAATGACTGAAACTGCAACCGCACCATTAACTGGAAAAGCACTACTTGCTAAAGTAAAAGAACTTTCCACTTTACCACGCCGAGAAAGAGCTAAACAGTGCGGCTATTACACTGTTACTAAGAATAACCAGGTTCGTGTCAATCTCACCGATTTTTATGACGCTTTGCTATCAGCTAGAGGAATTCCTCTAAGTCCAGAAGCACCTAAAGATGGTCGTGGTCGTGAACCGACCTATCGGGTTAGCGTCCATCAAAATGGTCAGATTGTGATTGGTGCTACATATACCAAAGCAATGGGCTTAAAGCCTGGAGATGAGTTTGAAATTAGGCTGGGATACAAGCATATTCACTTGATTCAACTCGGTGAAACTGATAAAAAACTAACCTCACAAGATGTAGATTCTGACGAATCAGACGAAGATTTGGAAGACGAAGAGTAAATTTGCTGATGGTAGGGATAAGTTTCAGGTGATGATAACTTGTCCTTACCCCAACAGCACACTAGTAGCTCTATTTAAAAAATTTTGCCCCAGGTAAAAAATACGATTAGACCCCTTGCAGAAGTCACCAAATTTAGTAGAGTCTTGATTAATCAGCAAGAAATCTATAGTGCAAGAAGTCTATCGTGTTTTTTTTGTTTATTTTGATAACTTTCTTTGAGTCTTCGGTCAACGCCTTACAGACGTTTATGGAAAATGCACCAGCACTAGTTGTCGTGATGGCATTTTTTATGATCTGGATAGTTTGCTGGTTGCCAGTCGCAACAGTATCAGCAATATTGCTCAATTGGCAACCTCCCAAACCTTTGCAGCCAGAGCAAAAGATGCCATTATTGGCGTCACTCTACCTATTAGCTCCCCTGATTCTATGGGGAGTTAGTTGGCTGACCAATAAATCTTTTTCGGATTATGGCTTTATTGGAAATCTTTCAACTCTTGGTTCTTTAGCACTAGGTTTCGGTTTGGGAGTGATGAGCCTAGCTATTGTATTTAGTGGGCAATTCGGGTTAGGTTGGTGTTCTTTTGAAAAGACGGATTTCAAGTTATTACTACCCATCTTGCTACCGATTTTCTTGATAGCGTTATTAGTCGGTGGGATAGAACAGTTAGTTTTTCGCGGTTTCCTGTTCACTGAATTAGCGCAGGATTATCCAGTTTGGGTAGCAGCAGCAATTTCTAGCTTGATTTTTGCCTTGCTACACCTGGTTTGGGAGCAACGCGAAACCGTACCCCAACTCCCTGGATTGTGGCTGATGGGAATGGTGCTGGTGTTAGCACGTTTTGCTGCGAACGGCAATTTGGGTTTAGCTTGGGGACTGCACGCTGGATGGGTATGGGCGATCGCTACCCTAGACACAGCAGAACTAATTACTTACACAGCTAAAGTCTCTGACTGGTTTACAGGTAAGAATAAAAAACCCCTAGCTGGCTTGGCGGGAATTATTTGTGTATTGGGAACTGGAGTGATTATCTGGTTTTTCTCTAAGTATTTTTAATTTCGCGTTAAGGTGCAATATTTGAGAAGTGAGCCTGCTAACCAAGTTTGGCTTTCAAATAATATCTTGCAAAGACGGGCAAGCCATGCACAATTAAGATAGAACTGGAACAGAAGTTTATGGCATACTGTGATTTTAGTCTCGTTAAAGTCAGAGATGCATTTAGCTTAATTTTGGAAGAGACACGTAATCTGTTTCTGACTGTAGGCGGGGTGCAGCCCTCTGACTTGCTAAAGCGGTTGCTGGATGAGAACCTAACTTTAGCGACTGCCATTAACAGCGAAAAAGCTCGTTCTGAGTTTTTAATCGCTCCTATTCTGTCTGAGGTAAGGCGACAGTTAAATTATCAAATCAGCTTATTTTCAGGTACAGAGTTCAATATTGATCCTGCTAAAGGACTCTCACGTTTTTGTGACTTTATCCTTAGTGCATCTCGTGAACAGTATTTTATCAGTGCTCCAGTAGTCACTCTTATAGAGGCCAAAAATGAGAATATCATCGCCGGATTGGGGCAATGTGTAGCCACAATGATTGCTGCTCAGATATTCAATCAAAGAGCAGGAAATGATATTAAAGTCATATATGGAGTTGTGACAAGTGGTACCGCTTGGAAATTCTTAACTTTAGAATAGAATACTGTTTGCATTGACTCAATAGAATATCATGTTAATACAGTCGATAAGATTCTGGGAATTATATTGCAGACCTTTGAGAGTTCCTTGTCTAAAACCTTAGTTTAAAGAAATGGTAAGTAGATAGGCATAAATAAAGTGAAAATAGGGCGGGTGAGACGCCCACCCCACAAAAGATGATTGATTTTTGTAAAGTGGGTGTCTTGTACCTTAGAGATTCGTTGCTTAATCCCTAATACTTAACCCCCAAAACCAGGAATTAAACGCTTGAGTGCACGATTGGCAACGTCGCCATAGCGCAGTTCTCCACATAGAATCTTACCCATGATTTGGGCACCAGAGGGGCGCTTAACACCAACTTTGTAGCCAATGCCAGGAAAGCGATAGAATGCTCCAGCTAATTTTTGCGCCCAAGCCATCTCAGTACCCCATTCTTCATTAATGGTTTCACTATATTTTTCTAAAGCATTGGTATCACCAGAAAGAGCCTCATTAATGGCTCCTGCTGCAATCAAACCGCTAAAAATTGAAGGGCGAATGCCTTCTGCTGTCATTGGATCAACTACACAAGCAGCTTCCCCAGCCAAAACTGCATTTTGAGTATGCAACTTTTGGTTGCCATCCCACAAGCAAAGGGGATAACCATACTGCTTGCTAATTTTGATATCTAGATTAAATGATCGCGCGTACTCATCTAAAATCTTCTTAAAGTCTTGAGGTTCGCCACCGATAAATGTACCGACACCAATGGAATAACCATCAGCTTTTGGGAAGTTCCAAATGTAGCCGTTTTTTACCAAGCCAAACTCGAAGTGAATTGTGGATTTGTCCTTCACAGTTGCGGCAACTTCTGCTTCCAAAGCTCCTGCTAAACGACGTTTACGTTCTTTGAAGCCTAGCCATTTTGCCATTGGCCCCTTGACACCATCAGCCGCGATTAAGTAGCGACCTATAACTGGCCCATTGGCTGTGTTAACTTGCCAATGGTCACTTTTAAACTCAATACCCATTACTTCAGTATTATCTCGTAGTTCAGCCCCATGCTTCTGTCCTTGCTGCACTAGGAAATGGTCAAAAATATCTCGTCGCACCATCCAGACTGGTTCTTTTGTGGCGATTTTTGCTTCCACGGGGTCGCCCAATTTCCAAGTAAAGCGAAGGGAGTCGGCTTTCACAGAAATCGCCGGGCTAAAATCAAAGTCAAACCATTGAGCGATCGCTGGAGATACACCACCACCACAAGGTTTATATCTTGGCAGGGATTCTTTTTCTAAGACTAATACTGAGCGACCTTGCTTGGCTAAATGATATGCAGCTGTTCCACCAGCTGGCCCAGCGCCGACGATGATGCAGTCGTACATATGGCTGAATTTTTGCTCCGGAATTAGTGATTTTCTATTGAGATACTTGATTAATTTTTCTTAGATACCTAAGAAATAATAAAGGCTGAAGAATTTATCCATCATCCTTCAGCCTTTATGCTTCAGACTTTAGACTTTAAACAGTCGTAATGTCTTTTTCTTTTTCTGCCAATAGTGCGTCTATTTTGGCAGTGTACTCGTTTGTTAGTTTTTGCAAGCTGTCTTGTTGGTCTTTTGATTGATCTTTGGAGATTTCAGAGGCTTTCTCCTGTTTGCGAATAGCGTCTACGGCATCGCGGCGGATGTTACGAATAGCAACACGACCCTCTTCAGCATATTTGGATGCCATTTTGACGAATTCTTTACGGCGATCGCTCGTCAAAGGTGGAATATTCAGCCGAATTACAGAACCATCGTTGCTGGGGGTTAAACCCACATCTGAGAGGGAAATCGCCTTCTCAACGATGTTTAGGGTGTTGCGCTCATAGGGCTGAATCAGAATCGTCGAGGCATCTGGCGTGCTAATATTTGCCAGTGATTTTAAGGGCGTAGGTGAACCGTAGTAGTCCACCAATACCTTATCTAATAAACTCGCATTGGCGCGACCAGTGCGAATCGTGTTAAAAGATCGTTGAGTTGACTCAACAGAACTGTGCATTTTACTTTCAGCTTCAGCTAATATCACAAGAACCTCCCACAAGGGTGCCGATGGATTCTCCCAAGACTGCTCGGTGGATGTTTCCTCGCACCGTTAGGTCAAATACCAGAATTGGAATATTATTTTCTTTACACAAGGCGATCGCAGTACTATCCATCACCCGCAAATCTTTGGCTAAAACGTGCGCGTAGGTGAGGCTATTGTAACGCTTCGCCTCATGATAAATATGAGGATCAGCGTCATACACTCCGTCTACTTTGGTGGCTTTAAAAATCACTTCGGCATCAATTTCTGCGGCTCTTAACGCCGCAGTGGTGTCTGTAGTAAAGAAGGGGTTTCCAGAACCAGCACCAAAAATTACCACCCGTCCTTTTTCAAGATGGCGGATGGCACGACGACGAATATATGGTTCCGCTAATTCTTGCATAGCGATCGCAGTTTGCACCCGCGTCTGTACCCCTATACGTTCCAGCGAATCTTGCAGCGTCATGGCGTTCATTACCGTGGCAATCATCCCTATGTAGTCAGCAGTTGCCCTGTCCATCCCCGCCGACGCCGCTTTGACGCCACGAAAAATATTGCCGCCGCCAACAACGATGGCCATTTGAGTGCCAGTGGCTATCACCTCTGCTACCTCTTGTGCTATTCCTTTGACCACTTCTGGATCAATGCCATAGCCCATGTTGCCCATTAAGGCTTCACCGCTCAGTTTGAGTAAAACCCGTCGGTAATTCGTTCCCATGAAGTTACGCTTTATCAAAAAAGTTGCAATTGCCTCCAATTTAAGATAGCAGTTACAGGGACTATCTATGTCTAGTTACGCCAAATTAATGTAGTACCTATTGCTTCTGTTTGTGGTATGTCTATTTCTTCAGCAAGAAACAGAGAAGCGATCGCAGTTTTTAAATAATCTTCTCCCACTGCTGATGCATCTTGAGGATGATCGTCAATTTGTCCTTTGTAGCGTACTATACCATTAGTATCTATTAAAAAGGCCATTGGTGTTTTTGTAGCACCAAAACTGCGGGTCACATCTTGCGTCGAGTCCCAGAGATACGGAAAGTTCAAGTGGTGATGCTGGGCAAAAGCTTTCATATTTTCAAAGCTTGACCTAGTATGGTGATTACCATCACTACCATTCATGCCAATTAGTGTGAAGCCTTCTGGGGCAAATTCAGCTTGAATGTTTTTCAACCTGTCTAGATACCACTCTACATAAGGACAGTGGTTACACATGGAAATGACGCCCACTGCTCGGAACTTCTCAAGATAACGCCTGAGATGGTGTACTTGACCATCAATACCTGGCAGTTCAAAATCTGGTGCGTAGCTCCCAACAGGAGTATCAATTGTTTCTAATATATTCATGTTTTCTGGATCGCAGAACTAGGAACAAGAAAAATATTGTTAAATTCAGCGTCAGTTTCCAGTTGCAAACCACCCTTTAGCCGATGCCTCATATTCGACAATCTTATAGACTCGCATTGGCTGTCGTAAATTGTGAAACTACTGAATCTAGCACTAATGCTAATTCGCTCACATCTAAAAATAGCGAAAATAGTACTCACATCATCAAGTTATAATTCCTAATCCTGACATAATCTAAGTTGTGAGTAAATTACCTCTCTCAATAAGATGAAAACTCTCTACGCTGGATAAAACTATCAGCTTGATACCAATGTTATCAGCCTAGAAGCTTTCGTGGTATACGTCTAAGCTATCATCAGAGCAAAAGATTTATTTTTAAAATCTGATAAATTTTATTCAAATTCCAAACAATTTTACTTACAGCCTGCTGCTGAAAGGCTTTTACCCTTGTATTCATCAAATTTCCCATGACAATCTCAAGTTCAAAAACAGCACTTACCTCTACAAAAACCTGGATTTGGCAAGATTTCCCTATCTGCTATCAAACCCAAGGAACCACTGGGCCAGCTGTTGTCCTCGTGCATGGATTTGGTGCTTCTTGGTGGCACTGGCGAAAAAATATTCCCGTATTAGCACAAAATTGCCGTGTTTATGCTATTGATTTGATTGGTTTTGGCGGTTCCGCAAAACCTCAACCTGGTGAAAAAATTGCCTACACATTAGAAACCTGGGGACAACAAGTGGCAGATTTTTGCCGCGAAGTTGTGGGTGAGCCAGCTTTTTTAGTCGGAAATTCTATTGGCTGTATTGTAGCCATGCAAGCAGCAGTAAGCAACCCAGATATTGCCTTAGGAGTTGCTTTGCTTAACTGTTCTTTGCGACTGTTGCACGATCGCAAACGGGTAAGTTTACCTTGGTCTCGTCGTTTCGGAGCGCCTTTGCTGCAACGCTTACTATCTATTAAACCAGTTGGCGATTTCTTTTTCAATCAACTTGCCAAACCGAAAACAGTGCGAAAAATTCTGCTGCAAGCTTATGCCAATGCTGAGATGGTGACAGATGAATTGGTAGATATTCTCACTTCACCAGCAAGTGATTCGGGGGCTGGTGCTGTGTTCCTGGCTTTTACTTCTTATTCCACAGGGCCTCTACCTGAAGAACTTTTACCACTGTTATCCTGTCCGGCAATTATCTTGTGGGGAACGGCTGATCCGTGGGAACCAATAAACTTAGGTAGAGAATTAGCTAACTTTCCGCAAGTAGAAAAGTTTATTCCTTTAAAGGGAGTGGGGCATTGTCCCCAAGATGAAGCACCGGAGTTAGTCAATCCGATTTTACTCGATTGGATTTTAGAGCGATCGCGGTAATAGACTCGGTTCAATTTTCAGCCTAATAGCTATTTATTGTAACTTCACCTGCTGCTCTCATAACTGCAAGTGACAATGAACTATCTACCTTCCCCATCTCCGTACTGGGGGCCAAGTTTGATAGTGCCATCGGGCATAATAGTTCTCCAAATCAAATTTCCGCCACGACAGATAAGTTGGTCGGGGATATGAGCATCTCGGAAGCTAGCATCAGCCAAAATAGCATATTCCAGCGCTCCAATGTTAATAGCTCTATCGAAGTAAGCGCAAGTAGCATTTATATGATCGAGGACACTTCCCCTCAAATCGGCTTCGGTCAAATTACACCAACGCAAATTAGCGGAATACAAATTGGCATCCCTAACAATAGCGCGTTTCAAGCAAGCTTGTTCCAAAACAGATCCGAACAAATTGGCTCCGGTCAGATCAGCTTCAGTAAAATCAGCCTTCTTCAAACAAGCTCCACTCAAATTAATTTCCTGCAAATACAGCCCCCGAAGGTCGATTTCGTTTCCTTCGATATCTAAAGGGGATTGGGTCAACTTGATTCCTCTGAAGTCACGCTCGCCTTGGAGATAGCGACCAACCAATTCTTCTGGAGTCATTACCAAAATCATCAACTCAAAACTAACTGACTTAAAAAGAAGGCAAGGGCTGCACTGCCCAAGGGAACTGTCAAATTGTCAATGCCCAAAAATGAAAAAGCTTCTAAAGCCGTAGCTATAACTGCTACTAACAGTGATACTACCCAAGTTTGCCAACTGTTTCCTTGAGTTCCAACTAAAATCAAACTACTGACGACATAGCTAACCAGCATCATAGTTAGGGAGCCTTCCCAACTTTTTTCTGTCCCAAAAACTTTATACTTGTGTGTCCCAAAACGTTGCCCAATTAAGGCTGCGAATCCATCTCCCCAAGTCATTACCAAAATTCCTAGTGCTGCGTACTGGGGTTGTTGTAAGTACCAGAACCAAGCAACTAAAATACCGAAACTGACAGAGTAAAAAAACGTCCCTAAACTTTGGCGTCCGACGCTATTAATACCAGGAAGAATAGGAAATCGATAGGATAATAAGGTGATTGCACTCGCTAAAATGGAAGCTGTAATCCCCACACTGGCGGGAATATCTAGCCACCAAGCCAGTAAAATCACATTACCAGTGCCAATATGAACTATCTTCCGCACGATTTCTGGCTCGTGGGCGAAGCGGTTTACCACCCATGCAATCAGGAGGATGAGTAGCACCCAAATTGCAGCGCTCGCAGTTTGCAGCCATAAAACCGGAATTGAGGTGAAGTCAGAAAATGTAATCAACAAAGATGCAACAAAATGAAAATTTTTACCTTTGTTACTAATTTATAAGATTTAGGTAACTGCAATGAAACTATTATTGATTTGGCTGATTCGGGGCTACCGAATGTTTATCTCGCCGTTGTTTCTCCCAACTTGTCGCTTTCAACCAACTTGTTCGATGTATGCTATTCAAGCCATTGAACGATTTGGAGTGTTGCGTGGTGGGTGGATGGCAACTCGGCGGATTTTACGCTGTCATCCGTTTCATCCAGGTGGTTACGATCCAGTGCCAGAAATGGTAGAAAAGGTAAAAGAGCAGTAGTTTAGTACAGCTTTGCGTAAAATCGTAGTAAATTGAGGGTTGAAATTTAAACGCAGAGGGACACAGAGAACTAGTAATGACAAGAGCGGTAAATTATTAAAGGAAGTGTTCATGAGTATAGCCATTTGGGGAGATGTCAACAGATGAGGTTGTCATCTACTTTAAAAAGGTTAAATAATTTAATTTAGACTTACCATGATTAATCCTACTGCGATTTCTATACCCGAACCACAAATTCCTAATCCTAGCCCAAACCCGCTACCGAGTCCCAATCCTGAACCGAATCCGCTACCTAGTCCCGAACCTGTACCGGGGCCAGCGATACCCCAACCTTTACCGGGACCTGTACCAGAACCAGTGCCTGCTCCCATTCCTCAGCCGATTCCAGAGCCGATTCCTCAAACAGTTCCAGCACCAATTCCCCAAACCATACCGGAACCCGTTTGAATTACCTTGGTAATGTAATCCAAAATTCAAAATCTAAAATCCAAAATGCTAAGAGCCGGAATTGTCGGACTTCCCAACGTCGGAAAATCTACTTTATTTAATGCTGTAGTTGCTAATGCCAAGGCAGAAGCAGCTAACTTCCCTTTTTGCACGATTGAACCGAATGTCGGCGTTGTCGCAGTCCCGGATGAACGGTTAAATGTTCTTGCTAAGATTGCCAGTTCAGCACAAATTATCCCGGCGCGGGTGGAATTTGTAGATATCGCCGGTTTAGTTAAAGGTGCAAGTCAGGGTGAGGGACTAGGGAATCAATTCCTGTCCCACATCCGGGAAGTTGATGCGATCGTCCATGTGGTACGTTGTTTTGAGAATGATGATATTATCCACGTTGCTGGTTCTGTTGACCCAGCGCGAGATATTGAAATCATTAATATAGAATTGGGTTTATCAGATTTAGCACAAATTGAGCGGCGAATTGACCGCACTCGCAAACAAGCTCGTACCAGCAAAGATGCACAATTTGAAATCACAGTTTTAGAAAAATTAGCTGCGGCTTTAAATGAAGGTAAATCGGTGCGTCAGGTGAGCTTGAATGAAGAAGAAGCAGTAATTATTAAAGGACTGGATCTGCTTACTTATAAGCCGATTATCTACGCCGCGAATGTATCTGAAGATGAGTTAGCAACTGGTAATCATTTTGTGGAAACAGTACGGCAAATTGCAACAACTGAAAATGCCCAAGTTGTGATAGTTTCGGCTCAAGTTGAAGCCGAATTAGTGGAATTACCAGATGAAGATAAAGCTGATTTTCTTGCGTCTTTAGGTGTGGAAGAAGGCGGTTTGAAATCATTGATTCGTGCAACCTACACCCTTTTAGGCTTGCGAACATATTTTACCTCGGGCCCCAAAGAAACCCGCGCTTGGACAATTAATACGGGAATGTCTGCACCTCAAGCTGCTGGTGTAATTCACAGTGATTTTGAACGGGGATTTATTCGCGCCGAAACTGTTGCTTATAAAGACTTGGTAACAACTGGTTCGATGAATGCTGCAAAGGAAAAAGGGTTGGTTCGCAGTGAAGGGAAAGAGTATGTTGTGCAAGAAGGGGATGTAATGTTGTTCCGATTTAATGTGTAGGGGTAATTAATGAGTGGCCGTTATCGATAAGATAGTGGTCAAGCTACACTAAGTTGCGATCGCCCTCAACAAATTGACAAAATCTTTGATATATGCATAATCCTACTTAAGGAAGTTGCTAGGTGATCGCAAATAAACCAGTAATACTCAAAATATTGATGTAATGTTGGGTTAAATTGAGGCTCACATAATACATAGATTTAAATCAATGCACATCAACTAATAATGAATGATGAAATTAATTATAGAATTGGGCGCTTTTAAGAAAATTGAGTAAGAAATGGAATTGATTGACTTGCCCAAAAGCGCTGTTGATAAGGGTGAAGGCGAGGAGCGACCGCGTAACTTCCTTGCGAGGTCAGGGTTATCTCATTAGACTGTAAAGCTATTAGTGGGCAAGCTTAAGCTGATGGTACATAAGAGTGTAAAGTGCATGAATTTAGAGGTCCGAAAGTCTGTAGTTAGACAATTTTACTCAACATAACTTAATAAACTTTACGATTTATCAGACTCGTTCTGTAATTTTTTTCCTGAGTGTCAAATTGCTAGTGTTCAACTATTAACGCTATCTACTGATATGATTTTCAATTGTGTAGAGATTGAAAGAATTGAGCAAGATATTCCTCCGTCTGTAGCTAAAACTTATAATCGCCACCTTTGGTACTCTCAATACAGCCTCAGTAATCTGTACTTGCTAAAAATTCCTGTTGAATCATCTGATTCATTTGCTCTTTTGATACAGGGATATGTTGATGATGGATGGGACAATAACGGTCGGTTTATAGAAATTTTCGATAGGCAAGGTGATTTTCTGGGAGCGGGTCGTTGTCACTATGAAGGTGTAGAGTGGCTTTCTCGACAACTTAACGGCAAGGACTTCTATACTCCGGCTCCTCCTTGGGTTGGTGATGAGCCTGGAATTCAGCCTGCGTCTGAGCCGATGTGGTCAGAGGAATTTCTCTCACAGTACGCTGTGAATATTGAGCATAAAGGTTCAGTTACCCGCTATATGCTTCTTGGCGAAGATTAGCAAATCTTTAAACTGTACCTCAGATCAAAGGACATACTGTTCAGCTAGTTCCACCCACAATGTATACATAGGAACCCAAATTCTCATCATCTGTACCAACCACTACACCGCCTTCTGCACCAGGAACAAGTTCTATACCTTCAATTTTGTGGTAATAAGAGCGGTAGAAGGGAACAAGTTGAGGATTTTGCCGCCATGTAATTTTTTGATCACGCAATCCCAGGTAACCAGCGATATACACGGCTGACTGAAATGGGCCATCATCTCCAGCATCACTTGCTGAGGTGATGTACACAATTCCTACGGGGTCTACCTTTATATCTGAAATATGGCGAACATTTCCAGATGGAAAGGGTACTTTCAGATTGGCAGAACCTGTGAGAGTAATTTGATATTTAGCTAAGTCAAAAACTCCCCAAAAAATAGTTGCTGGTTGTTCTCCTTCACCGCGATGTCCCCAAATAGCAACTAATTTACCGTCTAGATTTTGTAATCCAAATGCTTCAAAATTATTTCCTTGAATAATTCCTGGTAAATTGAATTCCTTAAGAACCAAGATGGTTTTCTTGGCAGGCTCTAACCTGATGTAATAAGCTTTTCCAGAACTGCTTATAGCGATAAAAGAAGATTTTGTTTTCTCTGGAACAGATGTTAAAGCTTCTAAGTCGATGGGCAATTCTATGTTACTTGGCCAGTTCAATGGGAAATATTCCGGTTGGTTCTTACCCTTAATGCTGATGATTGCTAAACGACCTTGGTTTTTTTGTTTGTTGTCATGGACAATCAGAAAATCGAGAGTATTGCTTTGCTGCTGTATCAAAGCTATACCACCAATACCAAAAGGGATACCACCGCGAACCGGACGCCAATCTTGCGCCCAAACTTGCACAGAGATGAGTAACAATGTACCCAAGATTACTATATTGATGATTAACTTAAGAAACCGAGGCATATTGATTTAGCCAAGCTGTGAGTATCGGTTAGAGAAGTGTGTTAGCCAATGCTCAATCATATCAAATTCAGGTAATTCGTACTCACATCAATAAAGCAGCCTTTTGTACTCCGAGCTATCAGCTTACTTACGTAATTACTTGACTCACGATAGTACTTTCTGTAAAGAAAACAATAATTCATTGACAGTATAGGGCTTCGACAAAAATGTATTGACACCAATAGCAGCTACTGCACTGAGCTTATTGTCAGACGTAAGTCCACTGCTGGCAATAATTCTGACTTGGGGGTTGATTTTTAGCAGGGTACGGATGGCAGTTAAACCATCCAGCGAGGGTAGCATAATATCCATCAGTACGGCACTAATTTTGTCCCTATTTTGAGCGTATAGCGCGATCGCCTCCATGCCATCACTGGCAATTAGGGTTTTGTAGTTGTGAGCTTCCAGTGATGTTCTGGTAATCTCTTGAATGGCAACTTCATCATCCACAACCAAAATCAATTCTCCATGTCCTGTCTGTGGTGGCAATTCTTCAAGGCTGAGTGTTTCCATTCCCTCCACTGCTGGCAAGTAAACCTTAAAGCTAGTGCCATTTCCCGGTTCGCTATACACGTTCACAAAACCTCCGTGACTTTTAATGATTCCAAGTACGGTGGAAAGTCCTAACCCTGTGCCTTGTCCGACATCTTTTGTAGTAAAGAATGGCTCGAAAATTCTATCTAAGATTTCTCTAGAAATCCCAACTCCAGTATCAAAGACAGTAATCACTGTGTATGGGCCCTCTTTGGCTTCCAGGTTCATGCGGGCATAATTTTCGTCAATCAACAGATTCTCGGCAGAGATACTCAAAATACCGCTATTAGGCATAGCATCGCGGGCGTTAACGCAGAGGTTCATCAGCACTTGATGCAGTTGAGTGCTATCTCCAGAAACCATCCACAAATCTTGCGGTACATCAGTGCTGACTTCTATGGATTTGGGAAATGTCTCTTTGAGAATTTTGGCAACTTCCACTATCAAATGCCTGAGTTGCAAAGTGATATGCTTCCCTTCTACACCCCGCGCAAAGGACAGCACTTGCTTGACTAAATCAGCGCCGCGTTTAGCGTTGATTTCCAAAATCTCCAGTAGATGGCGGGTGCGTTCATCTATATTGGGAAATTTGAGTGGTAACAGTTGCGCTCCTGCCAGAATCGGTGTCAGGATATTGTTGAGGTCGTGAGCAATGCCACTAGCTAGAGTGCCAATACTTTCCAGGCGTTGAGCGCGAAACAATTGGGCTTCTAGGAGTTTTTTCTCGGTAATATCTGTGTCAACGGTGAGAATTGATTTAGGTTTCCCTTGTTCATCACACACCAGACTCCAGCGACTAGCAACAAGGATTTCTTTGCCCATTTTAGTAAGTTTAGTTAACTCGCCCTGCCACTTACCTTTACTAATAACTTGCAACACAGCTGCTTCGATTTCTGGTGAAGGTTCGTCAAACAAAAGCTCACTAGCATTTTTGCCCCGAGCCTCTGTAGCTTGCCAGCCGAAAAGTGTTTCTGCACCTTTGTTCCAGAAGATAATTTGATTGTTTAAATCTCGCACGCAAATGGCATCTGTGGTGACATCTAGTAATGCTGCTTGTTCGCGGATTTTTTCTTCTGCCAATTTGCGATCGCGCAATGCAGCTTGTCGTTCGCTAATATCGATACTGGCGCAAGTCACCCCGACAACTTCTTGCGACTCATTTCGCAATGGCTCGACAGTTAAGTCGTAATATCGAGTTGTATTTTTAATTGTAATTGATACTTCCTCTCGCGTTCCTATGCCAGTGGTTAACACTTCACGTTTAATTGTGATCAGACGTTGAGCATCTTCGGCTGGGATGATATCCAAGTCTTGTTTGCCCAACATTTCCTCAACCGTCAATCCATCGGAGGGATTGTAAACCCAGGTGTACCGTAACTCCATATCTTGGTTGTAGACAAAGATTGGAGAGTTTTTCAGGGCAACCCGAAATCGTTCCTCACTCTGTCGCAGTGCGTTGTCTGCCCGTTGACGTTCGATCGCATAACGCATTGAGCGCACTAGCAAGTCGCCAGTTACTTGCCCTTTCACCAAATAATCCTGCGCTCCTTGCTGCATTGCCCTAATTGCCAGGGTTTCATCGTCTATACCCGTGAGGACAATTATCGGAGTTGCTTTTGCGTGATTGTGAGTGATCACAAAGGTTTCCAATCCCTGGCCATCTGGCAGCGATAGGTCTAACAGAATTACATCAAAAATTTCCTTTGCTAGGTAGTTGAGTGCTTCCGAAAGCCGCACAACAGGCATCAAATCAACTACAACTGTGGTAACTTCCTTTAAAAACTCCTGTAATAAAAAGATATCGCCAGGGTTATCTTCTACTAATAAAACTTTAATATTTGTACCTGCCATTTTCATTACTCCGGTGGCAGTTTTACAATCGCAAACCAAAAATTTTCTATTGATTGCACAATTTTAACGAATTGATCGAAATCTACTGGTTTAGTTATGTAACAGTTTGCAGATAAATTATAAGCTTTGAGGATGTCTTCTTGAGATTGGGAAGTCGTCAAAACTACTACAGGAATTCGTTTGAGGTTTTCATCTGCTTTAATTTCTGCTAATACCTCCCGCCCATCTTTTCTAGGGAGGTTGAAATCGAGCAACACAATATCTGGATGAGCTGCTTTAACATATTTTTCTTGTTTTCGCAAAAATGCCATTGCCTCGACACCATCTTCTACCACATTCAAGTGGATCGGGATTTTGCTATCTTCCAGGGCGATGCGTGTGAGTTGGACATCGCCAGGATTGTCCTCTACTAACAAAACCTGAATAGGCATAATCCCTCTTATGGTGCTTATGATTGCTTAATATCTCTATCTGGAATTGTGAAGTAGAAAGTTGAGCCCTGACCCGGTTTCGACTCAACCCAAATACGACCGCTGTGGCGTTCTATAATTTTTTTACAAATCGCCAGGCCAATTCCAGTACCGGGATACTTGTCTCTAGCCTGCAAGCGCTGAAAAATTATAAATATACGTTCAGCATATTGGGATTCAAAACCAATTGCATTATCACGCACCCAGAACAGCCATTCATCTGCCGACGGGATAGAATTCAAATCTTCCCCATCTGGATTTGCATCTCTTTTCTCTACTCCGATGTGAATTTGTGGCTGCTGATTCTGGCAAAATTTGATCGCGTTGGCGATCAAGTTTTGAAATACTTGTGTCAGTTGGGTAGCATCAGCCATCACTTTAGGTAGAGGATCATGAGTGACAACTGCTTTAGTATCTGTGATCGCCAGTTGAAGATTAGCGATCGCCCTCTCTAAGACAACATTACAATCAACTGGTATAAAAGGCTGTCCTCGCCTGCTGACGCGAGAATAGTTCAACAAATCGTTGATTAGCGTCTGCATCCGGCGCGCCCCATCTACTGCGTAGGTGATAAACTGATCAGCATTCGCATCCAGTTTATTTTTGTATCTTTGCTCCAGTAGTTGTAAATAACTCGTTACCATCCGCAACGGCTCTTGCAAGTCATGGGAAGCCACATAGGCAAACTGTTCTAAATCCGCATTGGAACGTGTCAGTTCTTGACTTTGGTGGGTTTCTTGTTGTAATAGTTGCGCTTGAGATAAAGCAATTCCAATTTGGTTAGCCAGTTGCTGTAACAACTCCGTCTCAAAGTTATTCCACTGTCGAGGTGCGGCACACTGATGAGCTACTAACAAGCCCCAAATATCTTGTCTCACGAGAATCGGTACTACGAGGTTAGCTTTGACGGCAAACTGCTGAAGAAATTCTCGATGGCAGGGTTGGATATGAGCAGCTTCAATGTCTTCAATGGCACTGATTCTTCCCTGGCGATATTTTTCTTGGTATTCTTCTTTAAAGCAAGTATCGAGCAGATTTTTTCCTAGAATTACCGGCCAACCAGGCAACACCGCCTCTTGCACTACTGTTCCCGAACCATCAGGCCACAGTTGAAAAATAAAAACTCGGTCAGCTTTTAATAATTTTTGTACCTCAGTAACCGTGGTTTGGAGAATTTCGTCTATTTGTAAAGATTCTCGAATTTTCAGGGTGATTTCAGCAAATAGTTGCGATCGCAGATTCTGCCGCTTTAATTCCTCTTCTATTTGTTTGCGATCTGTAATATCAGTATAAGAACCAACCATCCGTACCACATCACCTGATGCGTTCCAATGGGCCTGTCCTCGATCTAGAATCCATTTATAGCTGCCGTCTTGACATTGGACTCGATATTCATAGACATAAAACGGTGTTGGTGTTTTCTTAGCAAAGTGGTCTTGGAAAGCTTGAAGTACCGAATCTCGCTCATCGGGATGGATTCGTTTTCTCCATTCATCCCAAGCGTTGGAAACGTCGTGGTCTTTATAGCCGAGCATTTCCTTCCACCGAGTTGAGAAGAACACTTCATTAGTCTTAAGGTTCCAGTCCCAAATGCCATCATTATTACCATCTAATGCTAATTGCCAGCGTTCTTCACTCTCTCGTAGTGCTTCTGCTGTTTTCCGTCGTTCAGTAATGTCTTGGAAATAAACAGACAAGCCGTCTTTTGCAGGATAGGCGTGGACTTGAAGCCAGCACTTCTGTGGCGGATAAAACTCCTCAAATTCCACACTCACCTGTTCTAAGATTGCCCTGTGATACTCACGATCAAATGTTGTGCCGATGATTTCTGGAAACACCTCCCAGATGTTTTTACCCAAAAACTCATATTGGGTTTTTTGCAAGAGGCGTTCTGCTTGACCATTAATGTAGGTGAATTGCCACTGTTTATCCAGCGCAAAAAAACCATCAGTGATGCTTTCGAGCAGATTAGTCATCCGGGTTCTGGCGGCTTCAGATTGGGCGTGGGTTGCTTGCTCTTGCACCAATAGTTTCTCAGTAATTTGAGATACTTCTGCTACATGATACCTGAGTTCTAGTTGGTCGATTACCAGGCGACTCAGAGCTACAAGCGCCTCCACTTGTTTTTGGCTCAATTGCCGTGGAACTTGGTCAATTACACACAGAGTTCCCAGCATATCTCCCCTCGGGGTAATTAGGGGTACACCTGCATAAAACCGCACATAGGGATAGCCAATTACTACCGGATTATTGGCCAATTTTTCATCAGCTAAGGTATCCAAAACCACTACAACCTTACGTTGCTTTTGGCAAAGGTAAGAGAACCCAACACTCCGGGGCATTTCTGATACATCTAAACCGACTTTTGCCTTAAACCATTGACGGTTTTCATCAATGAAATTTATCAAGGATATGGGAGTGCCACAAATAAATGCCGCTAACTGAGCAAGATTGTCGTAGGCTTCTTCGGGTTCGGTGTCAAGAATTTGATACTGGCGGAGCGCTTCTAACCTCGCCACTTCCGTATCAATGTGTCCAGCTTTCATTAACTTTTATTAATAAGTCTAAATATAATATTCAGTTAGCAGCGTGGCTATCTCAAGAATAGCTTAACCTTTTTTAATAATTGTTACTTTTTTCTCCGCCTCTGGCTTTTCAGGAAAGTCTGTTTAAAATACTACATTCACATTATTGTTGAGGTTCAACATCTGCGTAATTTTGCAAGAAAAAGAGTGATATATAACTAAAGGAAAACATCTCTGCTTTAAATGAGCAAGGAGTATTTCAATGGATTATTTTTTCGGGACTTGGCTGCAAAACAAACTTCATCGCCAGAGCTTGCTGAGTGCGAGTGTGTTAGTTTCTCTAACTTTGACCTTACCATTCTTTGTAATTAATTCAGGAATATTAAGTGCATCGGCACAGACGCAAACAGATCAAAAACGCACAGACGAGGCGTTGCGTCTGTACCAAGTAGGCGAACAACAGTATAATCAAGGTCAGTTAACAGAAGCATTAGAGACATTTCAACGGGTTTTAGTTATTTATCAAGAAATAGGCGTTAGCGAAGCGGCTCCAAAGGAGCATCGCTCCCACCAAGCAAAGACCTTTAATAACATTGGGGAAGTTTATAACGATATCGGTCAGTATCCCAAAGCCTTAGAGTTCTACCAGCAAGCCTTAGACATTACCAAACAAATCAGCGACAAACAAGGGGAAGGTGCAACACTTAGAGGCATTGGGTCAGTTTACAAGAACATCAATCAGTACCCCAAAGCTCTAGAGTTCTACCAACAAGCAAATGGCATTGCCAAACAAATCGGTGACAAGAAAGAGGAAAGTAAGACCCTCAATGGTATTGGAAAAGTTTACTCTAGCCAGAGTCAATATGCCAAAGCTTTAGAGTTTTTCGAGCAAGCAAATGCTATAGCCAAACAAATCGGCGACAAAAAAGAGGAAATTCAAACGCTTAATGGTATTGGAGAAGTTTACTCTAGCCAGAGTCAGTATGCCAAAGCTTTAGAGTTTTACCAGCAAGCAAATGCTATAGCCAAACAAATAGGCGACAAGAAAGAGGAAAGTCAAGCTCTCAATGGTATTGGAGAGTTTTACTCCAGCCAGAATCAGTACGACAAAGCTTTAGAGTTTTACCAGCAAGCAAATGGCATTGCTAAACAAATCGGCAACAATAAGGGGGAAGATCAGGCCATCAATGGTATTGGGGCAGTTTATAACAACCTCGGTCAGTATGCTATGGCCTTAGAATTTTACCAGCAAGCAAATAATATTGCTAAACAAATCGGTGACAAGAAAGGGGAAAGTGCAAACCTTATGGGTATTGGGTCAGTTTACTCTAGCCAGCGTCAGTATGCCAAAACCTTAATATTATACCAGCAAGCCTTAGCCATTTACCAACAAATCGGCAGCAAAGCGGAGGAAAGTTCGACTCTCAATAGTATTGCGGCTGTTTACTCCATTCAAGGTCAGTACCCCAAAGCTTTAGAGTTTTACCAGCAAGCTTTAGCAATTAATAAACAAATTGGTAGCAAAGCAGAAGAAGGTACAACTCTTGCGAAGATGGGGGCATTTTACAACGGCCAGCGTCAGTACCCTAAAGCTTTAGAGTTTTACCAACAAGCGTTAGCGATTTACCAACAAATCGGCACTAAGGCAGAAAAAGCCTCTATTCTCAACGGTATTGGATCAGTTTATTATGGACAGAAGCAGTACCCTAAAGCCTTAGAGGTTATTGAGCAAGCCTTAGCAATTAACAAACAAATCGGCAACAAATCAGGAGAACGTACAACCCTTAATAATATGGGAGCATTTTACTACAGCCAGAGTCAGTATCCCAAAGCTTTAGAGTTCTTTGGACAAGCCTTAGCAATTAGCAAACAAATTGGCAACAAATCAGGAGAAGGTACAGCCCTCAATAGTATTGGGTCAGTTTACTATAAACAGCGTCAATACAAAAAAGCTTTAGAGTTTTTTGGTCAAGCTTTAATGATTCACCGACAAACCGGCTCCGTTGCGAGTGAATGCATAACCTTGAAAAACATTGGAGCAATCTACGCTACCTATAATCAAAATCCCACATCCTTAGACTTGTATCGGCAAGCTTTAGGAAGTTGCAAAAAAATTGGCATTAAACTTTAATCTAATACCAATTCACAAAAACTGTATTAAGACTAGCTCTTTTAAGGTGAACGTTTGTACTATCAAATAAATGGTATTTGAACCTAATTTTGGTATTTTGGCTCAGGCATGGCTTAATTTACAATCCCAAAATTTGGAGTTTAATAGATAAATTCTTTATTCAATTCCAACCGATGCCTGAAATGCCATAAAAACCTTGAAAGTATATATGCTCACCTTAAAAGGGCTACTATTAAACCCCTAGCAAAACGGTTGACCGCAGCTTGGCAATTACATCACTCAAATTACCTGTGTTCAGGCGGTAACTCAGAGGATGGGCAATTAATCGCGCCGTGCTTTCATACAGAGTAGCAATTTCAATCAAACCATTTTCGCGCAAAGTCCGCCCTGTGGAAACCAAATCCACGATCGCTTCTGACATTCCGGTAATCGGGCCTAATTCCACTGAACCATACAACGGCACTATTTCCACAGGTAAATCCAGACTGTGGAAATATTCACGAGCGCAATTCACATACTTAGAAGCAACTCTACCATGCGGTAGTAAATCTAAAGGCGATCGATAAGAACTAGATGCTTTTACCGCCACCGACATCCGACAATGCCCAAACTGCAAATCTACCAAGTGAGCAACTTGTGGCTGCTTCTCTTGCAGCACATCGTAACCAACAATACCCAGTTGTGCTTGACCATATTCCACATAAACAGGCACGTCGTGCGCTCGCACCAGCAAACCTTTCGCAAGTCCCTTAGTGTCAAGAATTTGAAGTTGGCGATTTCCTGAATCTAAAAAAGCACTAAAATCTAATCCTACAGATTGTAGCAGGCGGATGCTATTTTTAAGTAGTTCCCCTTTTGGCAATGCAACAGTCAGCATTTTTTTTATTGGTATCCTTGGTGTCTTGGCAGTTGAATAATATTGAGAATATCTCTATATGCTTACCACAAGCAGCATGAGAATTTTATTAGTTGATGATGAAGTTGAACTAACTCAACCCTTGAGTCGCTTGTTAACTCGCGAGGGTTACATTGTGGATGCCGCTTACGATGGCACAAGTGGCAGCGAACATGCACAAGTAGCCAGTTATGACCTACTAATTTTAGATTGGATGCTGCCAGGAAAAACGGGGTTAGAGATTTGTCAGGAATTGCGACGCCAGGGCAAAACCACTCCCGTGCTGTTTCTCACAGCCAAAGATACTCTAGATGACCGCGTACAAGGTTTAGATGCTGGTGCTGATGACTATTTGGTTAAACCTTTTGAACTGCGGGAGTTACTAGCTAGAGTCCGTGCTTTATTGCGTCGTTCCGGTTCCCAAACCTATGAAACCACCACTGAACGCCTAACCGTAGCTGATTTAGAACTCGATTGTGAAAATCAAGTAGCCTATCGCCAAGGAAGAATAATTGAGCTATCACAAAAAGAAAGCCAGTTGTTGCAATACTTTATGGAAAACACTGGACAACTAATGACTCATGCCCAGATTATGCAAAATTTGTGGCAAGAAGAACAACCCAGTAGTAATGCGATCGCGGCATTAATTCGTTTGCTACGCCGTAAGATTGAGGTAGGTAGAGAAACTGCGCTGATTCACACAGTCTACGGCAAAGGCTATCGTTTCGGTGCTTCCTCAGTGGAGTCAGTTCACTCGCCTATTTCTAACTCACAATGATTCGGTTCATTGGTAGGAGAATCATTGACCTGTTAGCCTGATTCATCGGGTGTTCGGGCAACACTAAGCATTTTTTATCATAAACTTCTGCTGAGTAACTTGCTGGAAGTTTACCTAAAATGTCTTTAATAGTTACTTCTACACCTGCTCTAGTTTGCTGATGTTTTCGCTAATTTAACACCCTAAAACTAATTTCGCAGCTTTCAAAGTGTCTAAAAGTTATTTCACTACTTGCTTTATTTCCAGCAAAATTTTTGTAGGCTTTCATTTATAGTGTAAGTGCTGATAGCCATTATTTATCTTTTAGCGATACTAGCAGAAATTAATGCTTCTCTATATAACCAAGCTTCTCTAGCTGTTGCAAAACCTAGCATCCACTTATCTTCATTTGTTTTTTTTAGCGTATATCCCATGACCCATGTATTCTCTTCAAACGAATAATGAATTTTATAAAGTACCACAGCACATTTGAAATCTGAAAATGATTTTGGGTAATATTCCACTATATTGCCATCTTCTTTAACGCCATAAAAGCATTTCTTTTCTTTGTCTATATGTATTTCTACGACATCGCCTAAATGCTTTGACCGTAAAAGAATGGTATGTTCTTTACCCTCTTGAAGAAGATGCTCTTTATTATTATGTGTAGGCATTCATCTGTATTCCTTGCTTATATTTTTTTAATTTTTTTTAGCTTACGAATTACTAAAGAAATTGAACATTGCAAGTAGTAATTCTAAAATGGAGTGGAATCAATTTCTAACTTTAGTTGATTTATATCATTCTGTCTCATAGGGTAAATTGGGTTTATCCTTTGAGAGAAAACTGAGATAAAATTTGGATAGCTGGAAAGGATGGGTGACGAGGGATTTGAACCCGCAACCAATAGATTAAGAGTCTACTGCTCTACCGTTGAGCTAGTCACCCGCACGAATAACTATCATAGCAGACTTCTGACAATTTAGCTAGTAGCACGCTCAAAAAACGAATTAAAGGGGGAATTTGATGGTGAAGGTGGTTTGACCGGCTCCACTCTCTACATAAATTGAGCCGCCTAAATGTCTGACCATTTTCTGCACTAATGCCAATTCCAGTCCAGTGCCGCTATGTTTCCAAGGATCATGTTTGGAAAGGTGATAGAAAGGCTCAAAAATCCGTGACAGTTCATTGCTGGTAAGCTCTAGTCCGGAATTGCTAATATTAAGCTCTACTGCATCCCCTGTCAGGTGAGCAGAAACTGTGACAAATTCACCTGCTGGGGTATATTTGCAGACATGGTTGAGTAGTTCGGTGATAATCCTTTCCATATCTGTGATATCTGTCTCTAAAGGCGGCAGTGCATGATCAATACTCAGGTTTAACTGTTGCCCCTGGCAGTTGGTGAGGTCTCGAAAAGACTCGACAATGGGGTGAAGCCAGCTTTGTAAGTCAATGGCAATCAAAGTTGGGGGTTCAGGTTCAGCTTCGAGATATGTGAGTGTGAGTAGATCATTAATTAACTTAGTTTCTCGCCCACACTCGTTATGCAGAATCTGCAAGAGTTGTGGAACTATTTCTATCTCTAATTTTTCTGCTGGTGTGAGGACACTTTCGAGGGTTTGGACTGCAAGGCTGATGCTAGTTATTGGTGTCCGCAATTCTTGGGACAGGTTTTTGAGAAATTGGTTTTTGAGCCGATCGCCTTTTTCTAATTCTTTTACCTGTGCCTGGTTTTTTTCGTAAAGCTGGGTTTGACGAATAGCGATCGCACATTCATTTGCTACCTGCTGCACTAGCTCGATTTCAAATTTATCAAAGCCCTCTTGTGTCGGTCTTGTCAACCAAATATTTCCCAAAATCCCTTGAGGATCGAAAATTGGACAAGCCATCTGGGACATAACCAATAGGTTTGGTTGCCATCCCGGCACAATTTCCAAAAATTGTAATGGTTGTTTTTGCAACAGCGGCTGATAAACTTCAAGACGGTCTGCAATCTGTCTGGTCAATCCTTTAGACTGGGGTAGGTTAATGGTATGCTCGTAAGTAATAGTTACCAGGGTTTGGCAGCTGCTATAGAGTTCGATTTGGCAACGAGCAAGGTTCAGTAACTCTGCTAATTCCTGAGTCACTGTCTGTAACACCTGAGGTTGATCCAGACAGTCGCGGATTTGTTCTGTCATGCGTCGCACCAAGGCTTCAAAGTTTCGCACCTGCTGCAACTGATTTATGTGCTTCTGTTTTTGCAACTCTAACTTTGCTTCGAGATCCTTAATCTGCTGATGAAGTTCTGCTTGCCTAGCAGCAATGCCGATTTGAGTTGCCAACTGCTTGAGTAAGTCAGTTTCTGTTTGCTGCCATTGACGCGATTGGTGGCAATGCTGGGCAATCAACAGCCCCCACATATCTTGCTCTTTGAAAATCGGCACGACTAAATTGGCTCTGATCTGCAAAGATGCCAGGAAATCTATATGGCAAGGATGCAACCCGGCTGCATAAATATCCTCGACAACTTGAATGCAATCTTGCTTGTAATCTTCTCGATATTTGCCACCCAAGCAGGGATCGGTGAGCTTTTTTCGCAACAGTGGATCACTCGCAGCCACAGTTGATTCGGCAATGATTACCCCACTTCCATCAGCCTCGAAGCGATAAATTAACACGCGATCGCAATTCAAAAACTGCCGCAGTTCAATTGTTGTCTGATGCAGAATTGTCTCTAATTCAGCAGATTGGTGAATTCGTCCAGCGATCGCTTCTAGCAATCGCTCCCGTTCAACTTGGAGTCCGACTGCTTGTTCTGCTTGCTTAACAGGGGTGATATTGCTACTAGTACCAATCAGTCGATAAATCCTATTAGCATCCCTTAGTGGGGTGAGAGTCGTGCTCCACCAAGTAGGAACCCCCTGGAATTGCAAACATTGTTCGTAAGAAATAGTTTGACCGAAGTGCACACATTCAGCATAATGCTGACGCACCTTAGCAGCATCGGTGGGGGAGAGAATATCCTCTGGTTTTTTGCCTCGAAGCTCATCTGAGCGAATGCCTATCCACCGCTCATGAGTGGGATTAAGTGCCACATACCGAAAATCTCCATCCTCCAGAACATCTACTACAAATATTGATGCCTGCACAGAATCGTACATGCTCAGTAGAAACTGCTCACTACTACTTTTATCATCTACTTCGGTGCCGAAGAGAATTTGAGGAGGTGATAATTTTGTCAACTTTATAGTTGATTCCGCTGGATTTATATTCATGCGAGAGTCCCTTTCTGGTATTACTGACTCTTCTAGGCGCTCTCTTGTCGTTACGCTTGTAGTAGATGCACTTTAGCGCCTACAGCAAAGTATTGTCAGCTGTTGCTCATCGAAATTTGGATCTTTCTTTACTTCTTGTCAGAAATCTAGGAAAGCTAATAGGAGTCAGCTTAACAAATCCTGCTTTTTGAAGGCGAAAATACATTTGCAGGTTGGGGCAAACTTACTGAAGTTAATTTTTGACAGTTTCTTAGGATTTTTGCATATATCTAAGTGTAAATATCAGTATACATCAATTATTTTTATATTTCTTAATAAGTTTTTGTTTAGTATATCTGAGGAAAGAAGTAGGGAAATGAAAACTCACGCTCGCAATTTGTGAGCATTCATTCCTGTGAGGATACCAACCAACAACCAAGTGATGGCTAATCCTATGACTTCGCCCAAGAATAACTGCGTCAGGCGGCGCAAGATCATCCCGACAGCAGAACCCACAGGGACAGCAACAGCCCAACTTGTTGAAGAGACAAATATCCATCGCCACGCCATAGGCTGAAGAATTGCTAACCATTGTGCCAATCCAATCCCCAAGCCGCCAAGTGCCCCATAAATCGCCCCAAACAGGATTCTCACAGGGAAAATCTGAGTGCTAGGTACTATCCAACCCACTGCACCAATACCGATAGCAGTGATGATACTCCAACCCAAAAGACTTGACAAAATCCACCTGATACAAAATACAGGTTCTTTCAGAAGACAACCTTGAGGAAGTGCGATTGCAAATCCACCGATGGCTGCTTCTACCACTCCAATATCTGGTTTCTCGCCGACTTCAATTAAGAGTAAACTTAATAAAAAACCGCAAAAAGTAGCGAAAGTCCATAGCAATGTAAAGCTAAATCTAGGATTTTCCGGTGCGAATGGCATCAAACTTTCTTTATTTTTAATGGTTTGACAGTTTTAGCATTAAACATATCAAAAAAAGCTTTGCGTCGCTGTTGGGGTGATTCCGGTACGATGTAAGCCCACAGACTCTCCCAGTAGAAAAAAGAGATGCCATCAAAATTGCGATCGCGCACTGCTTGAACCTGTTCTCTAACTTGTGCGATTTTCACAGGATTACGCACTGTTCCTGTTGATATACCAATTTCTACAGGAATTAGACTTTGAGCCAATTTCACAGATGGTTGTTCCAGTTGAGCGATAAAAGAGTTTTTGTCATTTCGATAAACCTGCAAAATTAACTCATCAACTAAACCTTTTTTTACCCAATTTTCCCAATCTTGCAAATAGTATTTGTAGGCAAAAGCTTGATAGTTGGGAGACACAGATATTTTGACTTTGGGCTTAACTGCCTTCACGGCTTGATAGATTTCTGCCATAAAATCAGTAATTTTGTCTGCTCGCCAACGCATCCATTCTGAGTTAAAAGGATCAGTTGGGGGATTTTTGCCTTGATGCTCTTGTTGGTAGAGTTCAATAGTGAAGCGATCATAACCAAACTGTACTGGCATTCCAAAGTGGTCATCAAGCTGAATACCATCCACATTGTAATCCTTAACTACTTCCAAAATTAGCCCTTGGATAAACTCTTGTACTTGTGGATGTAAGGGATTCAACCAAGCCAACTTACTTACCAAAACATTGTCGAGTTCTTCCGGTGGGGCATCTTGGGTAGACTTTATACCTTGTTGCCCAATTGTCAACCAGTCGGGATAACGCCTTGCTAATTGTGAATAATGGGGCGTCATAAACCCATATTCAAACCAGGGGATGACTCTCAAATTTTTATTTTTAGCAAGTGTGACTATCTTTGTTAAAACATCCTGTCCAGCGTGCATGAAGTTGAGCAAAGGTTGAGTCTCTGAGCCTGTAGTCATTTGAGCTACAGCACTTTTATAAAAAGTATGTCCTCGGTTCCAAACTACAGGATAAATTGTGTTAAAGTTGAGAGCCGATAATTGATTTAGAGCACGGTTAATACCCCAAGGTACAAATAGTACACCACTAGCAACATTAGTGAGCCAAACGCCGCGAATTTCTGTAGTTAAAGGACTTGTTTTTTGGCAATAGACTGGGAGTGAAGAGACTGAAGAGAGTGAAAAAATTGTTAAAGTGACTACTAATCCCAAACACAGTAAGTAAGAAACATAACGGCGAACAACCCGATTCATTTATAAGTGTGACCTAGTGCGATCGGAATATATATAACTACAAAATAAACTTGTAATCCTCCGGATGATGTAAACAAATGATGATTTTACGCCATGATGTAAATTAATAAATGTGCCTTAGCAGACTATTCTCGCTATTTTTAATTCTGTGAAATAAGTAGAAGGGCTTAATTAAATTAAAGCTCGTAGTAAGCGGCTCTAGCCCCTTAAAACCTTATACCAAGCGATAAATCGCTCACTATGAACAAAAGTTTTATCTTACATTTAATTACATCTATCTACTTATACCAATTCTGTATGAAGATGCGCCAAACTACATGAGGAACGAACAGCAAAGAACGTAAAGGACACAAAGAAAGAAATAAGAAGCCAAGAAAATTTGGCGCAGCCCCACAAAGAAATGGTATTACAACAGGCCATGCTGTGCGTGGTTTCCCCACGTTAGGCGCACCCCTCAAACTCTTGTTTCCAGTCTGAGACTGGGAACGAGAGTAAATACGAATGCACCTTTGCAGAAAATTAAAATCTTTCCACACCTTCAAATTGCTTGAGTGCCGATGCATTTGCTGCTTCACCACAAGTTCGTGGTGTAGGAAATATCTTTTCAGGATTTGCTAACCCTTTAGGATTAAAAACTTGCCGCACCCATTGCATAGTTTCTAAATCAACTTGGCTAAACATCTGTGGCATATAGCACTTTTTCTCTTCACCGATGCCATGCTCACCAGAAATACTACCACCGACTTGGACACAAAGTTTGAGAATTTTTCCCCCCATTTCTTCTACTTGCTCTAATGCTCCAGGTATAGAATTATCATAAAGAATTAACGGGTGAAGATTGCCATCGCCAGCATGAAATACATTAGCAACACGATAACCGTATTGCTCACTTAATGTCTTAATCTCGTGCAAAACATAGGGCAACTGAGTCCGAGGAATTACACCGTCTTGTACATAGTAATCTGGACTTAAATGTCCAGCCGCAGCAAAAGCTGCTTTGCGTCCTTTCCATAATTTCAATCGAGTTTCTGGGTCAGTAGCAGAAGTGACATTACGCGCCCCATTCTTTTTACAAATTTCAGTAACTCGCTGCTTATTTCCTGCGACTTCTACTTCTAAACCGTCAATTTCTATTATTAAAATAGCAGTAGCATCACGGGGATAACAATTAGTTGCTACAACATCTTCAACTGCATTGATGCTGAAGTTATCCATCATTTCCATGCCACCAGGAATAATTCCAGCGCTGATGATATCAGAAACAGTTGCTCCAGCAGCTTCAATGCTAGTAAAATCTGCCAGCAACACACAAATTGATTCTGCACTTTTGAGAATTCGCAAAGTAATTTCTGTCGCAATTCCTAAAGTACCTTCAGAACCAACAAACACACCTGTTAAATCATAACCAGGCATTTCTGGGATTTGTCCGCCTAAATCGATAATTTCTCCTGACGGCGTAACAATTTTTAATCCTAAAACGTGGTTAGTGGTGACTCCATACTTGAGACAATGGACGCCACCAGAATTTTCGGCAATGTTACCCCCAATAGAGCAGATAATTTGACTAGATGGGTCAGGAGCGTAGTAAAAACCAGCACCACTAACGGCTTGTGTTACCCAACTATTAATCACCCCTGGTTGCACAATTGCCCGTTGATTTTCTAAATCAATGCTGAGGATTTGCCGCATTAAAGAAGTGACAATTAAAACAGAGTTCTCTAAAGGTAAAGCCCCACCAGATAGACCAGTGCCAGAACCGCGAGCGATGAAGGGTATAGAATATTGATTGCATATCTTCACCACTTGGGCAACTTGTTCTGTAGTTCTGGGTAATACCACCACAGCTGGACGTTGGCGATAGCCAGTTAAACCATCGCATTCATAGGTAATGAGTTCCTCGCGGCGTTGGACAACACCATTTTTGCCAAGAACAGCCTCGAATGCTTTGAGAATCGGTTTCCAGTTGAGTTGCTTTTTATCTTGGATAAGCATAGTTTTTTAAAGTTCAAGGTAGATGTATGACGTATTGCTGGCTTTTTTGGAACGCTTTAATTACTATTGTTGCAAAAATAGTAGTCAAGAGTGAGTAAAAAGTGATGTCTGACGACAAACTGCTCTGCGTCTACGCATTTGATGTAAAGTAAGTGCGATCGCACTCATCTTCAGCAATAATTTGGATAGGTGGAGAGTAGGCGATCACATTACTAGCATTTATTTTTTGAGGTATGTATTGAGACAAAGTAAAGCTTAGGACACTTGCTGTAAAGACGCAAGGTTTTTTTGCGTCTTTACATAAGCAAAAAAGTTCTCAGGAACTTGTACAACTTATAAACTCATTTATCCGATGCCAAACCTTCTCTAATAAATCAGGATCATCTGCATCAAACCATTCAATTTGCGAATATGCTCGAAACCAAGTGCGTTGTCGCTTGGCAAATTGCCGTGTATGCAAAATTGTTAATTCTTTCGCTTCATCGAAAGAAATATCTCCAGCCAAATATTGCTTAATTTCTTGATAACCCAAAGTATTCAACAAAGACAAATCAGCGCCATATTTTTGACAAAGATACTCCACTTCACCGACCAAACCATCTGCTATCATTTGCTCGGTACGCTGTTTAATCCGATTTCTCAACTTTTCAACATCGCAATCCAAACCTATTTGCAAAATTGGATAATTTGGTGGATTCTCCCCTTGTTGTTCTGAAATAGGATATCCAGTAACATAATATACCTCTAATCCTCTTAAAGTTCGCACTGAATCATGAGCATGAATTTTTTGTGCTGCAACAGGGTCAACTTGTTGTAACATTGCGTAGAGTTGAGGCTGACCGAGAGATTCAAGTTGCGATCGCAATTCTATTTGTGGTGCGACTCTAGGAATTCTCATCCCTTGGACAATGGAGCGTATATATAAACCAGTACCACCAACTAGTAAAAGTGGTGTAACACCAACAGAAGCAATTAAAGCTTGTGTTTGCTCTTGGTAGTCTGCTAATGTCATCATGTCTGTTGGATCGCAGATATCTATTAGATAGTGCGGCACTAATTTTTGTTCAGCCACCGTTGCTTTAGCCGTACCAATATCAAACTCACGGTAAACTTGACGAGAATCGGCACTGAGAATTAGAGAACCCAACCGCATCGCCAAAGCCAAAGCCAAACCTGACTTACCCGTTGCCGTCGCCCCACATATCACAATTAATTTAGTCATTTCTTCCCCATCTCCCTTATCCGGCTCATCCTCTTCCTCTTCCACGGCAGTGCAACCCCTGTATAAACTTCTCTTGAAAATGCCCTACAGACGCCAGCAAGGCTTTTGTGTTACAATTTTGGAGTGTTTTGACTTTTATTTGCCTTTTGGCGAGTTCAACCCCACGCATCAGGAGAGTTTACATGACGAGCAGTTACAGTGCCGATCAGATTCAAGTTCTGGAAGGTCTGGAAGCCGTCCGCAAACGACCAGGAATGTACATCGGTACTACCGGGCCGCGAGGACTCCACCATTTAGTTTACGAGGTGGTGGACAATTCAATCGATGAGGCTTTAGCGGGTTATTGCACCCATATAGAGGTGGATCTCAACGCTGATGGTTCCGTGACTGTAACAGATGATGGTCGCGGTATTCCCATCGATACTCACTCGCGCACGGGGAAATCGGCTTTGGAAACCGTGATGACGGTACTGCACGCTGGTGGTAAGTTTGGCGGCGGTGGTTACAAAGTTTCTGGAGGATTGCACGGGGTTGGTATTTCTGTTGTTAATGCCCTATCTGAGGTTGTAGAAGTTACGGTTTGGCGAGATAAAAAGGTTCATATCCAACGCTATGAACGCGGTATCCCAGTTACTGAACTGCAAGTCAAGCCTTACAAAGAAGCTAGAACCGGAACTTCTGTCACCTTTAAGCCAGATACCCAAATCTTTACAATTAGCATTGAGTTTGATTACATCACTTTATCAGGTCGCCTACGCGAGTTGGCGTATCTGAATGCAGGTGTCAAAATTACCTTTACTGACCATCGTTTAGAACTGCTAAAAAGCGATACACCGAAAGTAGAATCCTACAATTACGAGGGTGGTATCAAAGAATATATCACTTACATGAACCGTGAGAAGCAGCCGCTGCATGAAGAAATTATCTATGTGCAGGGGGAACGGAACAATGTACAAGTGGAAGTTTCTTTGCAATGGTGTACTGATGCTTACACGGATAATGTTCTAGGTTTTGCCAACAATATTCGCACGGTTGATGGTGGTACGCACTTAGAAGGGTTGAAAGCGGTTCTGACTCGGACATTAAATGCGATCGCCCGCAAGCGCAATAAAATTAAGGAAAATGAACCAAATCTCAGTGGTGAACACGTCCGCGAAGGTCTAACTGCGATTATTTCCGTTAAAGTCCCAGACCCAGAATTTGAAGGACAAACCAAGACTAAACTTGGTAATACCGAAGTTCGGGGAATAGTCGATTCTTTAGTGGGAGAAGTCCTCACTGAGTATCTAGAATTTCATCCCAGTATCGCAGACTCAATTTTAGATAAAGCTATCCAAGCTTTCAAAGCCGCAGAAGCAGCCCGTCATGCGCGGGAATTAGTTCGACGCAAATCAGTACTGGAATCTTCGCCATTACCTGGCAAATTGGCAGATTGCAGTTCTCGTGACCCCAGCGAATCTGAGATATTCATCGTGGAAGGGGATTCAGCCGGTGGGAGTGCCAAACAAGGACGCGATCGCAGCACTCAAGCTATCTTGCCTCTACGTGGTAAAATTCTCAACATTGAAAAAACCGACGATGCCAAAATTTATAAAAATAACGAAGTCCAAGCGTTAATTACAGCCCTCGGTTTAGGTGTCAAAGGTGATGAATTCGATTCCACCCAACTGCGCTATCACCGCATAGTAATCATGACGGATGCTGACGTAGATGGAGCGCACATCCGGACTTTGTTGTTAACATTCTTCTATCGATATCAGCGATCGCTGATCGAACAAGGCTTTATTTATATTGCTTGTCCTCCACTGTATAAAGTAGAACGGGGACGTAATCATGAGTACTGCTATAGCGATCGCGAAAAAAATCAAGCAATCAGCAAATTTCCTGCTAACGCTAACTATACCATCCAACGCTTCAAAGGTTTGGGTGAAATGATGCCACAACAACTCTGGGACACCACCATGAACCCAGAGACTCGCAAAATGAAGCAAGTCGAAATTGAGGATGCCGCAGAAGCTGATCGCATCTTCACAATTTTAATGGGCGATCGTGTCGCACCCAGACGAGAATTCATCGAAACCTATGGTTCTAAACTCAACTTCACCGATCTAGATATCTAATATCAATTCCCTGACACTACTCCAATAATTTGTGACATTGGTAATGGGTGAAAACGTATCACCCATTACTTTTTTTATAGTGTCTAAATCCCCATCTAATACCAATTCACAATTCGCAATTCGCAATTCGCAATTAAAAAACTTAGATGCAGCAAGACTTTCATGGTTTACATCTGTTTCATTATTTTAGTGAATTGGTATAATCTATAGTACTCCTAAATCATTCGTAAAAAACAAGATCCTCGACTTCGTAAAAGTTGTCGGGAATTTGTGGCTTTCAAGTATTGATTAAGATTTCTGGAATAGACTTTTGGTAAAGACTTTATATCCCAATACGCCTGGGTTAAGGCTTGATCCTCCCTAACCCTTCTTAAAAAGGAGGGAATTAAAGCAAGCCTTTTTAAGGGGAACGGGCGCAGTCTTCTCCCTACAGCCCTTCTCAAAATAGGAGACGCTCTTGCATTCTGCGTTCGGGCATCCTACCGCAGGTGCTAGCCTTTGGCAATGTGAGAAGGGCGTTAGATGAGTGCTCATAATCATATAATTTGCTTATTGTCAATATTTTACAAAAATTTAATTTCTATTATTAGCAATACTACCAACTTTATTGGAAATTTAGTCAGACAATACTCTTTGCACTAACTGGCTAATTAATTTCGCCCACCAGCTATAAACACATTTGTTATGCTTTAATAAAATAACTAAATATTATCTATCAAACAACAATTAATTAAATATCTTGAGGATTTCTCATAATAAGATGACAGAAACTTACTGAAACAAAAGTATTTAAATTTACAATTTTATTACTTAAAAAAGCTTTGTAACCAAATCATCAGGCAATATTCTGGGTTCTCTCTGTTCGAGGTGATGGCTGTTGGAAGCAGACACCATCTGGCTGAAAACTTGTTAATATCTTCATGTACTACGGTAGCGATCACTATTGTATCGTATGTATCTAATGAACTTTTGTCTTAAATAGGACTATATTGGTAAGTTCGCAGACAAATCGTTTTTGAATTGATTAAAATATCTTTGTATACAATAAGAAGAGTTTGTCAAGTTTCATAGGGCTGAAATCGCCACAGTGCGCTAACCTGTGAATAAGGCCGAATTAGTTAAACCTAAATTGATCTGCTATCAGGTTGATTATGCCACAGCCTCAACTCCTCAGTTAAGGTAATTAGTACGCAGAAGGTTAACTGCTTTCAGGCAAGCACCATCACCCTTGTTGTATTTACCCAAGGTCAAGACCTGCTTTAGTCTAAGGAATGCGTAATTTATGAAGGAAATGTAAAAATGGATAAATTAAGACTTGTCGTCTGAGTTAACATACAATGCCCTCTTTCTAAGTAATTAATGTTGTGTAAAATACATGAAATTCGGCAAGAGCAAGCGTACTTACTTCGTAATGTAATAAGAGCGTCACTGCAATTCCGAAAAGTGGAGAAAAAATTTCAGGGTATAATTCCCGTTTTTAATGTCTTTTTGGTAATGGTGGCTAACAATTGCTGTGGGAGTTCATGATTAATACACAAAAAGAGTGCAATTTCTGTGAAACAGGCTACAATCGGAAGAGTCTTTATAGGAAAATCTGCCAAAAGTCTGAAATTGTTTGTATAGATTGGCAAGTTTGTTGATAAAGGCGAGTCTTTTTTTTGACCAGTTAGTTGAAAGCAGTATGTGATAGCAACACATATAACATTTACTAAGGTGAGTAAGTCGCCTTTAATAGTTGCTTAAACTAAAAAACCCTCCGACTGGAGGTGCAAAACGTCCGAAAATATTTTTGGCAAATCTGCCAAAAAGCTTATTTTCGATTGACAACTAGCTCGTTTAAAAGAGCAGTAAACACATCTTGAGTAATTGATTCTGCAAGGAGCATGAGGAACGCGGCATGAACCAGGCTAACAACGTACTCGAAAGCTATCAGCCTGACCTAGAAATAATGAATCAGCCTGAGCTCGAGTTAGAAGAACTCTTAATAGACGATGAAGAGGACTTGCTGATCATCGATGAAGGTGACGATGAATTTTTAGAGCCTCAGTCTGATGAGGACGACGCAAAGTCTGGAAAAGCCGCTAAATCGCGTCGTCGGACACAAAGCAAGAAAAAGCATTACACTGAAGATTCAATTCGGCTTTACTTGCAAGAAATTGGTAGAATTCGGCTGTTGCGGGCAGACGAAGAAATTGAATTGGCACGGAAAATAGCCGATTTGCTGGAATTAGAGAGGGTGCGGGAAAGACTCTCAGAACAGTTGGATCGCGATCCTCGAGATAGTGAATGGGCAGAAGCAGTGCAACTACCACTACCAGCCTTTCGTTATCGCTTGCATGTTGGTCGCAGGGCGAAAGACAAGATGGTGCAATCTAACCTGCGTCTTGTGGTTTCAATTGCTAAGAAATACATGAATCGTGGTTTGTCATTCCAAGATTTAATTCAGGAAGGCAGTCTCGGTTTGATTCGTGCCGCTGAAAAGTTTGACCACGAAAAAGGTTACAAATTCTCTACATACGCTACCTGGTGGATTCGTCAAGCAATTACCCGCGCGATCGCAGATCAATCCCGCACTATTCGCCTTCCAGTTCACCTCTACGAAACCATCTCTCGGATTAAGAAAACTACCAAGCTGCTGTCTCAAGAAATGGGTCGCAAACCCACTGAAGAAGAAATCGCCACTCGCATGGAAATGACCATTGAGAAGTTGCGGTTTATTGCTAAATCCGCCCAGTTACCCATTTCACTAGAAACGCCCATTGGGAAAGAAGAAGATTCTCGATTGGGCGATTTTATTGAATCAGATGGTGAGACACCAGAAGACCAAGTTTCCAAAAATCTTCTGCGGGAAGACCTTGAAAAAGTCCTCGACAGTCTCAGTCCTCGTGAACGCGATGTTCTCAGACTGCGTTACGGCTTGGATGATGGTCGGATGAAGACCCTTGAGGAAATCGGACAGATTTTCAACGTCACCCGCGAACGGATTCGTCAAATTGAGGCAAAAGCACTCCGCAAGTTACGCCATCCAAATCGCAACAGCGTTCTCAAGGAATATATTCGATAATTATTAGTCATTAGTCATTTGTTTAAAGCGAATGACTAATCACAAAGAAATAAAAAACCTGGTAGTGAATTAGCACTCCAGGTTTTTTTATTTATAGGTCATCTTGAATATTAAAACTTATAGGATGCCCCAAAAATGCAGAAAGCCTTGACCAGAAAAAAGCTCAACCAAAACGGCTGCCAAAAAGCCAATCATTGCCAAGCGACCGTTCCAGATTTCTGCTTGTGGGGTAAAGCCCCAGCGCCAAGCGTTGCGATCTTCAATTACAGGAGTAGTTACTTTTGTTGTGCTTGCATTTGTCATAGTTGGGACTCCAAACTTAATTCTTAAGGTTTGTTGCTTTATGTAAACTAATATAACAAATATTTTTCTAAAGGCAACATTTTTTATACTTTTATTTCTATAGCTTGATATAAGCTTGACATAAATAGAGACAGCAATTTATACAAATTAAAACATCTGCCTTCGGTTAGATTTACAGAGGTAGAAAAAATGATTTTTGGATTTTTCCCGCCATAAACAATATTAACTTATTGCCATTAATTATCAAATATTTTATTTGGATTGGTTGATTTTCCAAAAAGTTTGTTATTTTACAATTTTAACCTATTGATAATTAATGGAGATATTTGGAGTCAAAAACACTTAGGAATGTCGATTAAACAAAATGCAAAACTATTTTTCGATCTGATTTGTCACGAAAAACATGACTCTCGCGCTTAACGCACCATGTTATGAGCGGTGCGTTAGGTTAAAGCCGTAACACATCCTAACTTTTGATTTACTTTATAAATGGTCTTTTAGAGGTCTTTTGATTCAGCTCGTTAAACGAACACCACATGAGCTATCGAACTCACGTTTGCTTAAGGGACTTCCAAATAAAAAAATACTCCGCAAGATTAGATAATTTATTTGTTGGAAATCCCTAAGTAAAAGTTGCTGCCCAGATCCCCGACTTCTTGAAGAAGTCGGGGATCTAAATCTAACTTAGGTAAGCACCATCTCAATATTTTATGCTGCCAATTTGGGAGGCGGCAGCCCTTTCAAAAGGCATTTCCAGTCGGAGACTTTTAATAAGGCCAACCCTACAAAAATAGAAACTCACCTTGATTACGATCGCACTTCGGCAACGGTGATGATTTTTTCATCGCGGTTAAGTTGGAGGATGCTTTCACCTTTAACATCTCTACCTAAGATCGGCACTGTTTCCACAGGTATCCGCACCACCCGCTCTTTATTCGTCACTAAAGCTACCTCACCAGAGGCGATCGCCATGACCATACCAGCTAAGTTGTCAGTTTTGCTGGCAAATCTCAGCGCTTGCGTGCCTAAATCACCGCGATTAGCCCCTCTTAACTGACTCGCAGCCATTCGCTTGGCATATCCTTCTTGAGTAACTAGCAGCAGCTGGTCATCTTTGGCGACAGTCACACAGCCAACCATTTGCTGATTTTTCAATAACCGAAATGCTTGTAAACCCATCGCTGTGCGACCCATAATCGGCAATTGTTCATCATTGACTGCAAAGCGCAACAGTCGCCCACCTGAACTAGCTAAAATCAGATGCTCCCCTGGAGTGGTGAACTGGGTAAATGACAATTCATCATCGTCTTTGAGCTTCAAAATCGTGATTCCGCGCCGAGTCAGGTTAGTAAATTCTCCTAGAGACAAACGCTTAATTCGTCCCTGTTTTGTTAAAAGAATCATCTGGCTAGTTTCGAGATTTTCCGGCAGCAAAAAGCGGCTGACCACAGCTTCTTGGGCACCTTGAGCAGTACTACTGAGCATAGTAATCAAAGGTTTTCCCCGTGGAGAACGTCCAGTGGTTGGAGGAATTTCTCTCACCTTTATGGGATAAACTTTGCCGCCAGTAGTTAGTATTAGCAAGTCTTTCTCTGTGTCAGTTAACACAGTTTGGATAATGAAGTCATTATCATGTAGACCATTTTCAGCTTTTGACTTTCTCGCAGATGGCTGAGTGCGGCGCACATAACCCCGTTGGGTAAACTCTAAAACTGCTTCCTCTGCTGGCTGTTCTAATTTTGGATTTTGGACTTCGGATACGCTCAGTCGAACGATTTTGGATTTTGGATTTTCCTCACCATCCTCTACTCGTTGTCCCCTTATGCCTTTGTCCTCTTGTATCCTTGTCTCACTGCTGGTAGGCGCTAACTTGGTACGGCGGGGATCGCTGTACTTGCGCTTGAGCGATCGCAAATCTTTTTTCAGCGCCTTGAGTAATTCTCGGCGATCGTTCAGCAATTGCTCTAACAATCTAATTTGTTCACTTAGCTGCTCAAATTCCTGCTGCAAATTTTGCTGTTCTAAACTGGTGAGGCGGCGCAATGGCATAGCCAAAATTGCATCTCCTTGTACCTCACTCAAATCCAGTTGGCTACAAAGATTAATTTTTGCCGTACTACCATCGGGAGCTTGGCGTAAAATTCCAATTACCTGATCCAAATTAGACAGTGCTTTGAGTAAACCTTCTACCAACTGCACACGACTTTGGGCCTTCCCTAACTCGTAATTGTAGCGACGGTTCAGCGTCTGTTCTCGAAAACTCAAAAACTCCTGCAACAGTTGACGCAAACTTAACTGGCGCGGTTGTCCATCTACTATTGCTAGGAGAATTGCCCCAAAAGTCATTTGCAAAGCAGTTTGGTGATATAAATGCTGGAGAACTTCTTGGGGATTGGTATCGCGTTTGAGTTCAATTACTACCCGCATCCCTTCGCGATCACTCTCATCTCGAAGATCAGAAATTCCTTGCAGGCGACCTTGATTTACTAAGTCCGCTACCTTCTCAATCCAGGCAGCCTTATTCACTTGATATGGCAATTCTGTAATGATAATTGCCGTCCGTCGCTTGCTTCCCCTAGTGGCTGGAATTTCCTCTAGAGTCGCAACTCCCCGCAGCAAAATCCCACCCTTACCTGTGGTGTATGCTTCCCGAATTCCAGTCTCATCAATTATTTCTCCACCAGTGGGAAAGTCTGGCCCTGGAATTAACTCGAATAACTTTTCATCTGACAAATCTGGGTTGTCGATTAAGGCAATTAACCCATCGACAATTTCCCCCAAGTTATGCGGTGGTACATTTGTCGCCATGCCCACGGCAATACCAGAACAGCCATTGAGCAACAGAAACGGCAACTGAGCAGGTAGCACTGTTGGTTCTTGCTGGGAATTATCGAAGTTGCCAACAAATTCCACAGTTTCTTCGCCAATTTCTGTCAGCATTCCCTCATGGCTGATGGGTGCCAGGCGCGTTTCTGTGTAGCGCATCGCCGCTGGCGGGTCATTATCGACGCTGCCAAAGTTACCGTGTCCTGCTAGTAAAGGATAGCGGCTAGAAAAGTCCTGCACCAGCCTCACTAAAGCATCGTAAACTGATTGGTCGCCGTGAGGATGGTATTTACCTAACACATCACCCACCACACGGGCACATTTTCGATAAGGTCTATCTGGTATCAAACCAAGTTCGTGCATTGCATACAGAATGCGACGATGCACTGGTTTTAAGCCATCACGCACGTCTGGTAGCGCTCGCCCGACAATCACGCTCATGGCATATTCTAGATAAGACCGTTGCATCTCGGTGTGCAGGGCTGTTGTAATGACCTGTCCCGTTGAGAGAAGGTTTAACTGTTTTGCCATGAGTTTTTTCCCTGAAATTTAACTACACAAAAGCCGGCGGAACCCAATATTGCAGCAACCACAGCATAACGGATCAAATAGGATTCATGACAAAATTTTGATGGTTACAGAAGAAAAAGCAGTAGTATCATCCTTGATAACGAGGATGCAGATTGACTATTAAAAAGGATGCACACGAGTATAATCTATATACACTTAGTAGCCATGATACTTACCATGATTGGATTTGTTAATTTTAAATTCTTGAATTCTTGAATTCCCTCACCTCTATAAGTAAAATTCTCATGAAAACTGTTTTAATTGTCGAAGACGATTTAATTAATGCTCGCGTTTTTTCCAAGATTTTGTCCAAGCGTGGCGGCTTGGGTGTGAAACACACTGAAAATGTGGAAGAAGTCATAAAAATTGCCCAATCTGGAGAAGCAGACCTAATTTTGATGGATGTTTCTTTGTCTAGAAGTGTTTACCAAGGTAAGTCTGTTGATGGAATCAAGATTACACAAATGTTAAAATCTGATCCAAAAACAGCAAACTTACCTGTTATTTTGGTGACGGCACATGCTATGGAAGGCGATCGCGAGAACTTTCTCAAGCAAAGCGGCGCTGATGGCTACATTTCTAAGCCAGTTGTTGACCATCAACTGTTTGTTGACCAAATCATCGCACTTCTACCCACAGAGGACCACTAAGAATTAACGACTTATTTCAGGAATACTCGCCCAAAAACGTTTTTGGGCGAGTATTCCTGGATTTAGTTAGTATATATGTACTACAAAAAGGTGCGATTAAGCAAGTGGTAATCGGAAAGTTATGAGTTAGGAGTTGAAATATTGAACTGCCAACTCCTAACTTTTAACTTCTAACTCCTAATTCAGCACTCATAACTCAGTATTCCTATTGGGTAGGCTGTTGTTCAGGGGCTGATGATGAGTTATCTCGTTGCAGTAGGGCTGCTTGAATACCGGGTGATTCTAGAAATTTTTTCGTATCAGACAGTAGGCGATCGCCCCAGAGATTTTCTTTGAGGAAATCCAAACTAGCATAGCGCTGATCGATGCGGAGTGCAGCTTCTCCAAAGGTTAGTCCTTGTTGGCGATCACCTTTAGTATACAGTGCCACTGCCAAGGCTAATAAAGGTTCTGCGGCTTGCTTCTCTAGGGTTACAGCAGATTGCCATCGCTTAATTGCTCCAGGGGTATCACCCTGTTCGTAGTTGATTAAGCCAATATTGTTCAGCGCCGGCCAGAATTTTTTATCTTGTGAGACGGCTTTATTGTACTGTGTGATCGCATCTGGGAATCGACCCAGCAGAAAGTAAGCATTACCCAAATTAAATAACCCTTCTGGATCATTGGGTTTTAATTTCAAACCGTCTTGGTAATTGACAACAGATGCCTGGTAATTTTTCTGCTGAAAATTAGCTGAACCCAAAGCAAACAGAATCTCACCATTTTTGGGGTTGATAGATTGCGCTTTTTTCAGGCTAGTGATCGCTGCGTCAAAATCTTTAGTTTGTAGCTGCAATCCACCTAAGAGCAACCACACCTTCTCATTTTTGGAAGCCAGGTTACTAGCCAGCCGCGCTAGTGGCAAAGCTAATTCAACCTGTTGAAACTGAGCGAGTTGAGCCGCTTCCTGTGCCAACCTCAACCCCTGCTTCTCTGCATCTACTTGCAATGTATGGGGTATTAATGCCTGCGCGTTAGCGGCTTGTGGCATACTCCACAAACTACAGACCATTAGAAGAGAAATCAAACGAACATATTTAGGCACACTACCGCCTTTAAGCCACTAATCAAAGAATCTTTCAGCTAGCTTAAACGATCTGGGCTGTTGACGGTAGTAAAATCTTACGTCATTAGTTCTTGACATCCCAAGCACAAAGGCAATAAATTAATAAGTAACCACTTACTTATTTATGCCTCGGATACCTAGAATCACCAATCAGCAAATCTTAGAAGCGGCTCGGCAAGTTTTCCTGCAACAAGGATTTGGTGCTTCAACCTTAGAAATTGCTCAACAAGCTGGTATTTCTGAAGCTTCAATTTTCAAGCGATTCTCAACGAAAGAAGAATTATTTTTTGCGGCGATGGGAATTCCAGAAAAACCCCTGTGGGTGAACGAGTTGGAATCTCTTTGTGGCAAAGGCGATCTCAAAGAAAACCTTATCAATATTTGTCTCCAGATTATGGAATTTTATCACCAGGTGCTGCCTCGGATCATGATGCTGCGATCGCGAGGCAATGCGATCACAGAACTTGGAGGTAAAGAACCAAAACCCATGCGAGATGTCAAAGTACTGACTGCTTTCCTAGAGCGTGAGATCAACCAAGATCGCCTTCGCCCTTGCGATCCCCAGACAGTGGCTCATATTTTACTAGGATCGCTGATGAACTATGTTTTCTTAGAGCAGATGTCATCTAAAGTCAGTATGGCAACTGCTGAATCAGGAATAGAAACTTACTTAAATTCTGGAGCTCCTACCACGGAAGTATCAGTATTTGTCCTAAGTCTTGTGGATATAGTCTGGCAAGGAATTGCACCAAGCCAGGATTAAGTAAACTGAGGCAAGGAAGCTCTTACACAGGGACGCAAAAAGATTTTTAGAAATATTTTCTGGCATCTTTCCTTACCCACTCCCCATTAGAAAACTGGTGACTTTCGTCATACATTAGTCTGTAATTACTAGTGACTTTCGTCATACATCAGTTTTGACTTTTTGAGCAATAATTATTATGTATGAATTTATACGAGATATTAAATATTAGACATCTTGATGCCAAAACAAAAGCAACTGTTTAAATCACTGAATCGGAACCTCAGCAAAATAGAACTTTAATCTAAATAAGGAGTCAATTCCATGTTTAAAGCAAACCGTGTATCGATAGTTTTAGCAGCTGCTGCCCTGATCATTGTTCCCACTCTCTTGACTGCGCCTGCAAGTGCCCAGACAAAAGTCTACGTTGTTGGTGAACGTGATCAAGATTGGGATCGCGACGGCAGACGCAACTATAGAGAAGACAGCAACCCTGGAGACAGGCGCAATTGGAACCGCGACGGCAGATCCTATCCTGGAGAAGTCAGAAACCTGAGAGACAGGGGTAATTGGAACCGCGACGGCAGATCCTATCCTGGAGAAGTCAGAAACTCTAGAGATCGGGGCAATTGGAACCGCGACAACCAATCTTATAGCAGAGTAGTCAGACTTGGTAATGGTGACATCAGATATCCCAATGGGCAAATTATTCCTGCTAGATCCATAGCCAGACTGCGTAATCAAGGTTATTTCAGACTTCCCAACGGGGATATTCTTCTTCCCAATCAGGAAATTGTTCCTGCTGAGAGATTAGTTAGAGAGCGTGATGGTTACTACAGACTTCCTAGTGGATTGGTACTGCAAATAAACCTTTAAAACACTAAAAACTCAAAATCATTGTCAGTATAGGGCTACCAGGTTATAGTTTTAGCCGTGAATAACTAGCTCGGTAGCCGTTCTTTATAGACAAAACGGATATGAAAATTGATACATCAAATACCGTAGATTCCTCAATTTTGGTTCCAAAGGTAAAGAAAAAAAAGGGCAGACGTAATTGGCTCTCTTGGCTAATTGCTCTTTGCCTTTTGGGTGGAATTGGCTATGGAGTTTATTACCAAGTAACAGTTGTTTCCCGTCAAGAAGCCAGACGCCGGGTGCTGACAAGGCCTGTAGAAAGGCAGAGTTTAACAATCACAGTTTCAGCGAACGGAACGGTCAAGCCTGAGCGGTCAATCAACCTCAGCCCGAAAAATTCAGGTATCTTGAAAACACTGTTGGTAAAGGAAGGGGATCTCGTCAAACAAGGACAGATTGTAGCTTACATGGATGATTCCAACCTGCGGGGGCAGCTTACCTCCGCTCAAGGACAATTGGCACAAGCCGAGGCGAATTTGCAAAAGGCGATCGTAGGCAATCGCCCTCAAGATATTGCTCAAGCACAAGGAGTATTAGACGAAGCTGAGGCGAATCTGCAAAAGGTACAAGCAGGCAATCGCTCTCAAGATATTGCCCAAGCACAGGCCCGCTTGCAAAGCGCTCAAGCCACCCTTCGCCAAGCAGCAGATGATTTTGTTCGTAATCAGCAACTTTACAATGCAGGTGGTATTTCCCTTCAGACTCTTAATCAAAACCGTGCCACTCGCGATAGCGCCCAAGCTAGTGTAAATGAAGTACAGCAAGCACTAGGGTTGCAAAAAGCTGGGTCACGTCCAGAAGACATCGAGCAAGCCCGAGCTGTGGTGAAGCAGAGACAGCAAGCTTTAGCGCTTCTGAAAGCAGGAACGCGCCAAGAAGATATTAACGCAGCCCGCGCCCAGGTAACATCTGCTCGCGGATCGCTGCAAAACATCCAAGCCGAAATCAATGACACGGTAATTCGCGCCCCCTTTGATGGTGTGGTGACCAAGAAGTTTGCTGATCCAGGCGCTTTCGTGACACCTACAACAGCCAGTAGTGAAGTAGCTTCTTCTTCTTCTTCTTCAATCTTGTCTCTAGCTTCAACAAATGAAGTTGTCGCAAATTTAGCGGAAACAAATATTTCCAAAACCCGCCTTGGTCAAAAAGTCTCGATTAAAGCAGATGCCTACCCAGGAAAAACCTTTGAAGGTAAAGTCAGCCAAATTGCTGCCCAAGCAATAGTAGAGCAAAACGTCACCAGTTTTGAAGTGAGAGTATCACTTTTAGACCCTCAAAGACTACTGCGGTCAGGGATGAATGCGGAAGTAGATTTTCAAGTCGGTCAAGTGGAAAATGTTTTAGTAGTGCCAACAGCCTCGGTGGTGCGCCAAGAAAATGCCACAGGTGTGTTTGTGCAAGGAAAAAATAACAGACCTGTGTTCACTCGCATTGAGACTGGCGTCACCGCGAATAACTTTACCGAAGTTAAGTCTGGATTGACAGGAAACGAAAGGGTATTGCTCAGTTTCCCACCAGGGTCACGTCCGCAATCAACACCAAGAGGAGGAGTTTTTCCTGGTCTAGGAGGAGGAGGAAGAGGAGCCGGCGGTGGTGGCGGTGGCGGTCGTTCAGGTGGTGGTTCTGCCGGTGGTGGTCGTTCTCAAGGCGGTGGTTCCCCTTAAAGTGAGTTTTAAATAAAACCTTATGTTTAAGATATTTAAGGGCTTTTACAAAGCTAAGAATACCCGCACAGTACCGTTGCTGGAAATCTTGACAATGGCGGCAGAGACTCTGTGGAGTAACAAATTACGCACAGGTCTAACTATGTTGGGCGTGATTATTGGGATTTCTTCGGTCATTGCCATTACTTCTGTCGGTCAGGGAGTGCAAAAGGGGGTTGAGCAACAGATACAAGCATTGGGTACAGATGTGATCCAAATCTTAGCGGGTGCTGCAAGAAGCGGGAATGTCCGTCAAGGAGTAGGTTCTAGCAGCACCTTGACTTGGGAAGATGCTAAGGCAATCGCTACACAAGCGCCATCAGCACAGATGGTTTCTGCTTATCTCCAACGGACTGCCCAAGTTGTATATGCAGGACAAAACACCTCAACAACCATTTATGGCACTGATTTGAACTACCCAGAAGTCAGAAATACTCACCCCCAACAAGGGAGATATTTTACCCAAGAAGAACTAGATACTGCCGCACAGCTTGCCATTCTTGGCCCCACAGTTCAAAAAACACTCTTTGCACAGGGTGTAAATCCGATCGGTGAGAGAATCCGAATTCAGGGAGAGGCTTATGAAGTAATTGGGGTGATGGAACCTAAAGGCGCTCAGGGACCGATGGATCGAGATGACCAGATTTTCATCCCTCTAACTAGTATGTCCAAGAGACTGGTTGGTAACAATGCCCTGGTAGGCGTTTCTGTAAGTGGAATTTTAGTCAAAGGCGCTAATCAGGAGCAGTTAGAAGCCGCTCAGTTTCAAGTCACTAATCTCTTACGGCTGCGTCACAACATTTATCCGCCGCAAGCTGATGATTTTCGGCTGACTAATCAAGCTGATATTGTTAGTACGTTTACTAGTATTGTGGGTTTATTTACAGTAATGGTAGTAGCGATCGCCGGAATTTCCCTGGTGGTTGGTGGAATTGGTATTGCCAATATTATGCTAGTTTCCGTGGTTGAGCGAACGCGAGAAATCGGGATTCGCAAAGCCGTAGGAGCCACCAATTCAGCCATCCTTAATCAATTTTTAGCGGAAGCGATCGTGATTTCCATTGTCGGCGGAGGTATTGGCATGGCGACTGGCGTTTTATTAGCTTTTGTAGCTGCAAATACTTTCAAATTTCCGTTTGTAATTTCTTTATTGTCGATCATTGCTGGCTTTGTACTCTCGTTAACCGTTGGCTTACTCGCTGGGGTAATTCCAGCCCGGAACGCATCCAAATTAGATCCAATCACCGCTTTACGTAGTGACTAAATAATTCAAACTGGAAAATTTAAAAATTAAAAACTTCTCTGAAAACAGGTAAATATATGCAACTTGAATTAGATCATATCTTTGTCTGTGTTGAACCAGAAGCACCAGCAGCAGATATACTAACTGCTTTTGGACTCACAGAAGGTAGTCGGAGAATTCATCGAGGTCAAGGGACTGCAAATGTTTGCTTCCTCTTTAATAATGCTTATCTTGAGTTACTTTGGCTTTTTGATGCTAACGAAATTCAGTCTCCTCTTGTTCGCCCTACAGGTTTGTGGTCACGTTGCCGTTGGCAAGAAACGCAGGCTTGCCCTTTTGGCATTTCCTTGCGGCCAACAGCATCAAATTTACAAGAAATACCATTTCCTACTTGGGATTACCATGCAGCATATCGGACACCAAAAGCTTCTATTCCGATCGCAACCAATAGTGACAATTTATCAGAACCATTGATTTTCATTTCACCTGCAACCCAAAAACCTACAAATTACCCGTTAGAACGGCGACCTTTTTTAGTTCATAAAGTTGGATTCAAAGAAATTACAGCATTACTAGTCACCTTACCCGGTGTTCAAAACTTTTCTGCTGAAGTGAGAACACTAATTGATCTGGGATTAGTGCAATTTTCACAAGGCCATTTTTACCAACTAGAAATAGAGTTTGATAACGCCAAGGAAGGTAATTCACAAGATTTTGGTTCGCAACTACCAATTTTGATTAGATGGTGATTATGGTTTTTGATTGCAATAACTACATTTTATTTACTGATAATTTTACATCTTAATATTGCAGATTATTTGCAAATAGCCTGGGGACTAAATTTTAATTATTCGCAGGTTATCCAGTCAATGTAATTTTTGAAAAATTAACAACCAACAATTAACAATTTATTAAGCCGAAATCAACATGACAACTATGATTTGGATGGAATCGATTACCAAAACCTATCACTTGGGAGAAGTTAGTGTTCCAATACTCAAGGGAATTCAACTCTCCATAGAGGAAGGGGAATACGTCTCCATTATGGGTGTATCAGGTTCGGGTAAATCGACGCTGATGAATATTTTGGGATGTCTGGATCGTCCCACAACTGGAGACTATATTTTTGAAGGCAGAAACCTGACGACTTTTGATGATGATGAATTAGCCTATATCCGCAACCAAAGAATAGGTTTTGTTTTCCAACAATTTAACCTATTGGCGCGGGCGACAGCGCTGGAAAACGTCATGTTACCAATGATTTACGCTAACTTGCCTAAGCCAAAACGCCGTCAAAGGGCATTAGAAGCCTTGGAAAAGGTAGGACTAGGCGCACGGATATCTAACCGTCCCAGTCAACTCTCTGGCGGACAACAACAACGGGTAGCTATTGCTCGTGCTTTGGTCAACCGACCTGCATTAGTTTTGGCAGATGAGCCAACTGGAGCTTTAGATACTGAAACATCTTATGAGGTGATGAGTTTGCTAACAGAACTTAATGACCAAGGGATCACAATTGTGATTGTCACTCATGAGCCAGATATCGCTGCTCAAACCAACAGGATTATTCGAGTTCAGGATGGTTTGATTGTAGGTTAATTTGTTAATATCAACCTTGGGAATTTAAAATTTAAACCTCTGTAAGTCAATCAGGTGATTGTATCCTCAAAGAAACCTAATTAATGACTACATCATCATGAATCTCAGCTTATTCTCTGTACATTCTACCTGGGTCACCGTAGCGTTGGCGGTAGCCTTGCCGTCAGGCATCGCTATTCTTCCAACTTTAGCAAGTGCAGTAACTCCCCCAAAAGCGCAGAATTCCTCAAGCTCTGTACAGGTTCCCGATTCCCTCAACCCCAATTCCAATCCTCTCCAATTTCCTACCAAACCGGAGGAAGTAAGGATTCAACAAACTGTGCCAATCAGTTTGGCACAGGCTTTGGAACTAGCAAAACGCAACAATCGAGACTTACAGATAGCCCTATTACAGTTAGAACGCAGTCGCTCGGCGCTACGCGAGTCTCAAGCTGCCTTGTTTCCTACTCTTGGTCTTGACAGCCGTGTGACTAATAATGGGAATGGTTTTACTAACAATTCATCTCAAGCCAGCACCACATTCAATGGTTCAGCACAACTGAATTATAACCTTTATACCTCCGGTAATCGAGAGGCAACTATCCGAGCAGCTGAAGAACAACTACGTGTAGATGAATTTAATGTTGAAACTCAGTCTCTTACAATTAGGTTGAATGCCAGCACTCAATACTACAATTTGCAACAAGCTGATGAATTAGTAAGAATTAATCGGTCTGCTGTGGCGAATGCCCAGGCTAGTTTGCGGGATACTCAAGCTAGAGAACAGGCTGGAGTGGGTACGCGGTTTGATGTGCTGCAAGCTCAGGTGAATTTAGCAAATGCCCAACAAGACCTGACAAATGCTATCTCACAGCAGCAAATTGCCCGTCGTCAGCTTGCCACCCTGTTAAGTTTGTCGCAGTCAGTTAATATCAGTGCAGCAGATCCCGTACAACTAGCGGGTCTTTGGCAGCCAACACTGGAACAAACTATTGTCCAAGCGTTTCAAAATCGTCCAGAATTGCCACTGTATTTGGCACAACGTAATATTTCCGAGCAACAGCGACGACAGGCGCTTTCACAGCTAGGGCCGCAAATTAGTTTGGTAAGCAACTACAACTTGCTAGATCGGTTTAATGATGGCGTCAGCATTACTGATGGCTATTCAGTAGGACTCCAAGGAAATGTAAGTTTGTTTGATGCGGGAGTAGCAAAAGCGCGTGCGGATCAGTCGAGAGCTAATATTGGGATTGCAGAGTCTCAATTTGCTAGCCAGCGCGACCAAATTCGCTTTGATGTAGAACAGTACTATTCTCAATTGCAATCCAATTTAAATAATGTGCAAACTTCTAGTGTGGCTTTAAATCAAGCCAGGGAAGCTGTGAATTTAGCAAGGCTGAGGTTCCAAGCTGGTGTGGGCACTCAAACCGAGGTAATTGATGCTGAAAATGACCTGACAAGAGCAGAAGGTAATCGAGTCGCAGCTATTTTAGATTACAATCGCGCTCTAGCTAATTTGCAAAGATCAGTCACTTCCAGAGGTTTGCGCTAAGGTCAAATCATTAAAGAAAAGTTTGCTTAGTACAGCATTTCATTAATTGCCAGCGAATTAAAGAAAGGCAATACCCTGCAATGCCAATGCATCGGGATGCATTATTAATGCGTCGGCTTGCATTGTTCACAAAGACAATCTAGTAGACCCTGCCGGGGAGGGAACAAGGCGATGCAAGTGAGGTCGGGCAAAAAACGTGCGATTGCCTTCGGCACAACCATACAGCCAATCACTAATAACTATCTTCAGTACAAAAATGCATTCATTACTTAATAAAAATTAAGTATAAACACATAAAAGATTGCAGCCGAAAAACGCTGTAAGTTCACGTCCATAATCAGAAATGGCATACGGTAATGGTATTTAATAATTTATGTACTTATAAGCGAATGTTTTAAAATGAAAACTCGTAATGCTTTCGTCATATTAACGATTTGTGTACTGTTGGGACTCACAACTACTTTCTTCGTGAATTAGCGATCGCAATCAAAGCAGTGTCTAAGGCATCGCGTGTTATAAAGATTGGTAGGGAGAAGATTATACATAAAAATGATAATGTGTAATCAAAAATTTCTCTGGAGTTGCGGAATGCCCTTGAAAAACCATGCATATTCAGTAAAATATACTGCACTTATCAGGTAGTACATGGAGCCACTAACTGCTGGTGTGATTACGCTAGGCGCAGTGCCAAAGGCAATCGCAACAAAGCCTTCGAAAATAGCTTTTGGAAAGACAATTGAGAAGCTGACACAAGCAACTCTAGCAAAGATAAAAGCGCTAGGTGACAAGATTTGGAACAAGCTTTGAGGTAAGCAAGAGGCAGTAATAGCTTTTGTAGAGGCAGAAAAAGGGTCAAGGGCTGATTTAGATCAGGCAGTTGGTTACTTACAAGAGATAATGAAATCTGACCCGAATTTTGCACAATAAGTAGAAAAATTAGCGTCAGAGATTCAGCATGAATCTCTGTGTTGGTCGTAATGTAACAGTCAGATTCGTAAACTTCAAGCTTTAACTAATCTTCAAGTTACAGTTCTTAAAGTAGTTGAATTTATAAGCGAGGATGTCATGGCTCAATATGACTATATTGTGATTGGTGCGGGTTCGGCAGGCTGCGTTGTCGCCAACCGGATGACACAAGATACTGAAACAACCGTGTTATTACTCGAAGCTGGCAACCCGGATACTAAACCAGAGATTCAAATCCCGTTGTCATCCCCCGACCTACCCGGCTCGGAGGTGGACTGGGGATATTTCTCCCAACCAGAACCGTACCTGAATAACCGCAAAATCTTTTGTCCCCGTGGCAAAGTCTTGGGTGGCAGCAGTTCGATTAATTCCATGGTTTATATCCGGGGCAATCATCACGATTATGACCACTGGCACTCATTGGGGAATCCTGGTTGGAGTTATCAAGATGTATTGCCCTATTTCAAGAAATCTGAGAACCAGCAACGCGGTGCCGACGCATACCACGGAGTTGATGGGGAGTTGAGCGTCACCGATCTCCAAGAAAGTGCTGTGGTATCCCAACGATTTGTAGAAGCAGCCGTGGCAATCGGATATAACTACAATCCTGATTTCAATGGGATACAGCAATCAGGTGCGGGACTTTATCAGTTAACGGTCAAGGATGGAAAACGTCACAGTTCTGCTGCCGCATTTCTGGTGCCAATTCTCAAGCGTCCTAATTTAACAATAACCACAGGAGCTTTAGTGACTCGGTTATTGTTTGAGGGAACCCGCACCGTTGGGGTGGAATATATGCATCATGGTCAGCTGCACCAAGCATGGGTCAACGAAGAAGTGATTTTAAGTGCTGGTGCATTCGATTCGCCCAAGCTGCTGATGCTTTCCGGCATTGGCAATGCAGAACACCTGCAAGCAATGGGGATTCCTGTGGTCGTTGATTTGCCAGGTGTCGGTCAAAACCTCCAAGACCACTTTCTCGTTCCTGTGGCACATAAGGTAATCCAGGAGTTACACCCGGCAATGACCAGTAATTGTACCGCTGAAGCTGGATTGTTTTTGCATACCCAGAGTAATCAGGATGCTGCGCCAGATTTACAGTTTTTCTTTGGTAGGATTATGTGGGCAGTTCCTGCCTATGCCGATTATCGCATGGGATTCACGGTTGTGGTCAGTCCGACTCATCCCCAAAACATTGGGAGTGTCAGTTTGCCCTCACCTGACCCCAAAGACCCACCGATTATTCGGATCAACTATCTGCAAAGTCAATCCGATGTGCAAAAGGTCATTGAAGGAGTTAAAATAATGCGCAAATTGTTTAATACAAGTGCCTTTGATGAGTTTCGAGGTGAGGAAGTCGGTCCCGGTGCTGAGGTGACTAGCGATGAGGCACTCATCGATTACATCCGCTCAGTTTGCATTTCGGGGTATCATCCTGTCGGTACCTGTAAAATGGGAACTGACCCAATGGCGGTTGTCGATCCCGAACTCCGGGTACGCGGTGTTACGGGGTTGCGGGTTGTTGATGCATCGATCATGCCAACTCTGGTCGGGGGCAATACGAACGCGCCAACAATTATGATCGGCGAAAAAGGAGCCGATTTAATTAAAGCCGCTCAAGGCGTTTCACAGCAAGTACACAAAGTAATGGCAAACTAACTCGCTGGCGCGATCGCCTAAAGATAACGATGATTCACAAAAGCAAGATTCCGGAAACGCTCAACCGGGATTCCAGGGATCTAGCTCTTGAAGACACTCAAGCCTGTTCCCTGTTAAGAGTTCGCTGCTCTATATTCAAGCAAACTAAATGCATTTAATTAGAACGACTATGGCGTAGTAATTACCGCTACTGGGCAATGGGCTTTATTCAGAATTGCATCCACTCTATGACCGAAGAAAACGCGACCCGTTACCATTCGGATACTACTCCCGAGAATAATTAGGTCAACTTCCTTGGTTTGGGCAAACTTGAGGATTTCCCTTTCTGGGCTGGTTCCTTGAAGAATATAGGTTTTGACATCAGCACCCAGATTGCGGCCAGTTGCTGCTTGCTGTTCGAGCAGCTCATGGGCAATTTCTTTGACTGGAGCTAGCGATCGCTGTTCGTAAAGAATATACTCAACCTGTGGCATATTAATCACGTTAACGATCATAACTAATGCCCCTGTTTGAGCAGCGATCGTACTTGCCATCTCTACAGCATTTTTGCTATATTCTGTCCCTACCGTTGGCACCAAAATCTTTGTCAGCTTTTGTTGAGCGATTTTGCATATCTCGCCTTTGGTTTGGGGTAGGTGCGACTTCACCACCATTGTTGCACAAGGCGCTTCTTGTACTACGCGGTCTACAAGCAAATTGAACAATGCTTTCTGGGGGCGTATCTGTTCAGAGGCTCCCAGTACAATCAAGTTATAGCCTTTGTTCGCTTCATTCAGAATTACCTCCGCTTTACTGCGCCCAGACTCCGTTTTTGGTTGCAAGATAGTATCAGCAGGTAGCTGCATTTCCTCAGCAACAGAAGCCAGAGCTTGATCGGCGGCGGTGTCTTTTACCTGGGTTGCCGTCCGACGGGCTTTGTTTTGGGGCTGCTTGTCACTCAGGGCATATAGAGATGTAACTTCTATCGAGTTTTGGTGAGCCATGTAACCGACTAGTTGCGCCGCGAGTTGAATGTTAGGGCCACCGCTAGTTGGTATTAAGACACGCTGGATTTGCTTGATAAAGCTGTGGCTATCCTGTTCTTCTCGTTCCAAACGTCGAGCTTCCTCTTCACTCATAACCACCTTCGACAAAGACCAGCGCAAAAGGGGTGGAGCCATTAGGGAAGTGACGATCGCTACCATGACAATAATCGAGTACATCTGTGGATTCAGCACTCCCAGAGATAAACCAATCGTGGCAACGACAATTTCCATCGCCCCGCGAGCATTCATCCCGGAACCCATCGCCAAACCTTCCCAATGACTCAAGCCGCCGACGCGAGAACCAAGGTAAGCACCTGTAAATTTACCAACACAGGCGACAGCGAGAACAATCAAGCCAAATAGTAACGTCTGGGGGACTAACAGGGTTAGCAAGTTAACTTTCAAGCCAGCTGAAGCAAAGAAAATTGGCGCTAGAAAGGCTGCTGTGAATACTTCTAACATGTGTCCAGCTTCATTGCTAAAGCGACGGGATTGACCTGCCAGAATCCCCAGCACGAAAGCACCTAATGCTGCTTCTAGACCTAATGCGTGGGTAAGTGCTGCTGCGGAGAGCGAAAGAATCAGTACAACCGATATACTAGCGGAGATTCCGCCAACGTAGTCATCAACCCAGCGCAAAATCTGGTCTATAATAGTACGCCCAATGGTGAAGGCGATCGCTAGAAACAATACTGCTGCACTTACAGAATGGAAAATTGTCCCAAAGTCAAATTTGCCACTAGTAGCTAAACCTGAAACCACAGAAAGTAAAATCCAGCCGATGGTGTCGTCAGTCATACCAGCAGCTAAGGTGACTTGACCAATGTCACGCCGAATCAGGTTTAAGTCCATCAGCACTTTAGCAATCACTGGTACTGCTGAAATACTCATTGCTGTGGCGATAAATAGACTGAATACTAGTCGCTTTTCTGGCTCGGCTAAAAAATTATCTGGCAATAGCCAGCCCAGTCCAAATCCGGTGATAAACGGGACAATAATTCCGCCCAGTGAAATCAGCAGAGCCGTTTTACCCTTACTAAGAATCAGCTTGAGATCCGTCTCCAACCCAGTCACAATCAGTAAAAATAACACGCCTAACCAAGAAATTACCGAAAGTAAATTCGATTGTTCTTGACTTTTGGGAAAGATCTGCGCCTGTAAGTCTGGAAGGAGCAAACCAAATAGAGAAGGGCCAAGCAGCACACCCGCCAGTAATTCCCCAACAACAGGCGGGAGGTTAATTCGGCGCATCAACTCACCTAATCCCCGCGCTACCAGAAGCAACAGTGACAGTTGTACCAGCACCAACAGCAGTTCATGATGACCGAGAGGTTTAATTAAACCGTCACCTGCTACTTTCTGTGCAGCGAGTACAGGCACTAACATTAGGGACAGGTTTTGCATATAAGCGTCCAAAGATTGGATTACAAATTTTTCAAGGGGCTGCTTCAAGTAAATCTGAAAATGTTTAGTTTTACATCGGTCTAGGAGGTTAAACTGTCAGAAAATTTTGGATTTTAGACTTCGGCTACGCTCAGTCGAACGATTTGGGATTTTGGATTGACCCCACGGATAAATCCGCAAGTCTCAATACAGTTCAGTTAAGCATTTATTTCTTCTCTCGGTGTTCTCTGCGCCTCTGTGGTTCGATAAAAAATTGACTTTGACAAAAGATTTTAGCCTTAACCCAAGTGTATTGCACTTGCTCTGTACCTTCAAGAAATCATTGGTCAGTTCAGAAACAAAGCTTTGCTCATCAACTTATTTTCGAGCGCGAACAAAGAACTTTGTAGTGTCTTCCCAAATACCTTGAGCAGTTGTTAGTTTTTCAATTTCTGCTTTGTACTCAACTTGCAACTGATTTAATTGTTCTTCTAATAATTTTGACAACAAGGGATTACCTTTAAAATTTATATTAATTGCTATCTCAGATAATCTATTATCCCTAAAAGGTCGATAACGTCCTGATGGTTCAATCTTAATTTCGATATCTCTAAAACCTGCCTGATTGAGCAAATTCCGACATTTTTCTGGAGTCCCCAGTGGCTCAAGGATATGTGGTAATGATACGCCCAAAACTTTAGCGCAGATCCTCTGCTGAAGAGATGCCATATAAGCAGTTTCGGGAGGACAGGTAAATGCCACATACCCTCCTGTTTTCAAGTAGCCGTACCACTTTTGCAAAGTAGCAAGAATATCAGGAAAAAGTACAATTGCATCACAGCAAAAGACAACATAAAAACTACTATCACTAAAGTTGAAATACTCTGCATCCGCCTCAATCAACTCAATGTTTTGTAATCTTGCTGCTGCAATCTTCTGTCTTGCTTGATGCAACATTCCAGGGGTGATGTCAATCCCAATTACATAGCCCTCTGAACCAACTTTTTCAGATGCAGGAATCGCAACTAAACCTGTTCCAGTCGCTACATCAAGAATTTTCTGTCCCAAATCTAGCGGCACAAATTCAAGTAGAAGCTTGGCTTCTAGAGGATGGCGAGTACCTTTCTCGTAGTCATAAGTAGTTCTACTGCCATAAAATTCTCTTAGTTGCTGCTTATAGCTATCCTGATCAGTCATAACCAAATGTCAAATTTTCTCCACTTTATAGTAACTCTTGTTGTGATGTTGAGTTGCTTGTTGCTGAACCCAACCCTGACAGCACAAGCTGCGTCTTCATCCACCACTGTTTACAAACAACGGATTATTCATAGTCCAGATGGTATCGGCAAATCTTATATGGGGCGAGAAATTGCTAAAGTTATGGGATACACAGGTGCTGGCTGGCTAGAACGTCCAAGCCGAGAGGGACAGGAACAGCCAAGTAAGGTAGTCAACGTCCTCAATCTGAAACCTAATGATGTGGTGGCGGATATTGGTGCTGGTACAGGTTACTTAAGCTTTCGGATTGCGCCGCTATTAACAGCAGGTAAGGTGTTGGCTGTAGATGTTCAGCCCCAAATGTTGGAAATCATTGAGTTGTTCAAAAAAGAGAAAAATATCAGCAATGTTGAGCCTGTTTTGGCAACCCTTACTGACCCAAACCTACCACCTGAAAGTGTCGATTTGGCGCTGATGGTAGATGCTTATCATGAACTTGAGTATCCCCAAGAAGTAATGCTAGGAATTGTCAAAGGACTGAAACCTGGTGGTAGGGTGGTTTTGGTTGAGTATCGTGGTGAAAATCCCTTTATCATGATTAAACGTTTGCACAAAATGACTCAAAAGCAAGTCTGTAAAGAAATGCAAGCTGTTGGTTTGGTTTGGCGGGAAACCAAAAACTTGTTACCTCAACAGCATTTAATGATATTTGAGAAACCTGATTCTAGCGATTTTTTGACAAGATGAGGCTTGAGGCTTGCTATAATTCCCTCCTTAAAAAGGAGGGTTAGGGAGGATCAAGCCTTAACCCAAGCATACCAAGCCATAATAAAATAATATTCCTTGCCAGAGCAGAAAATGATGATAAACTTAGCACTCAAGCAGCGAATTCCTCCTTTAGAGAATGGCGATCGCCTCACTCGTTACGAATTTGAACGGCGCTATCAAGCAATGCCTCGTCATCAAAAGGCAGAATTAATTGAAGGCGTTGTATACTTAGCATCCCCATTACGCTTTGAAAGTCATGCTGAACCACATGGTCATGTAATAGGTTGGTTAGGAGTTTATGAAGCATCAACTCCTGGTGTGAGATTGGGAATTGAACCAACAGTCCGCTTAGATCAAAACAATGAACCGCAACCTGATGGAGTGTTATTAATCACACAAACAGCTAAAGGACAATCTCGTTTCAGCGATGATGATTACATAGAAGGTGCGCCAGAACTGGTAATAGAGATAGCAGCTAGCAGTGTTGCTATTGATTTACATGACAAGAAAAAAATCTATGGTCGTAATGGGGTAAAAGAATATATTGTTTGGCAAATATTTGAAAACAAATTAGATTGGTTTCGCCTGCAACAAGGAGAATATGTGTCCTTAGAAGTAGATACAGATGGAATTATCAAAAGTCAAGTATTCCCTGGTTTGTGGTTGTCAATGTCAGATTTACTTACTGGCAATATGCAGCAAGTATTGGCTGTGTTGCAGTTGGGATTAAATTCACCAGAACATCAAATATTTGTGCAGCAGTTGTCTGGGGAAGGAAGATAGTCACAGCGATTTTTTGACATCAGTCTATTTTTTGGGAATGAGACTGGCGCTTTTGGTTGCACTATCCCAAACAATCCAGCTAAGAGAATTATCTAAATCATCGGCGCTATTTGAAACTTTAAAATACAGCTTTTCTGCACCTTTAGTTTCAATGGCAAAATCGGCATTTTGAGCATAAACGACTTTAAAACCTTTGTCTCGCAAACAATACATCGCCCAAGCTTTCAATGATTGCTTGTATGGTTCGTGTGGAATTGGTGGTTTTGTGATCGTCTCTTCAATTAGTTTAAATATTTGCATGAGTTTCCCGCTCATAGTAGATACTTTTGCGATCGCCTTTAAGTTAACTAGCTTCTGGATCGCAACGAATTTCAATCATAAAGCCATCTGGATCGTAAAAATACACTCCTCTACCAGTAGGGCGAGTGACTGGGCCATGAGCGATCGCTATTTTATTTTCTCTGATCACTGTCACCGCTTGCTCAAATAACTGCGGATCTATGTCAAAGGCTAGATGGTAGGCTCTAGTGAAAGTCTTTTCGGGGTCTGGATTTGGTGGTGATAACTCTGGTTCCCCAAATAAATCCAGTATCGTCCCATCTGGGGTAATGAAGTTGGCTACTTTCCCAGATGCGACAAGTTCCACCAGAGTTGCGGGTACTTCATCGCCTGTCAGTTCATGCAAACCCAAGATTGTGCCATAAAAGTAGCGGGAAGCTTGCATATCCTGGACGTTGAGGGCAATGTGATGCACTTTACGCAGATTGCCTGGAGCAAGGACACTGTTCACGGATTGGGTGCTAGATAGCATAATAAAACAAAATTTCCCTACAGAGATAGAAGCTCGACTTTTTTATTAAAGTTTATTATTCATAATAAACACTTCGCATGGCTTTTGATTATTCTTTAGACTTTAAAAATCTCGATTTTCGCCAACATCCCGAACTCTATCGTGTTGGCAAGGGTGAGCAGGGTGTACTTTTGGTTGAACCATACAAATCGGAAATTCTTCCCTACTGGCGGTTCAAAACTCCTGATATTGCTAGAGAGTCGAGTGAAAAAATATACGAGCTTTTTCTTGATTATTTAGAGAAAGATGATTTTGTCGGCGCAGATATGGCCCGGAAGTTTATCCAAATGGGCTATACTCGCTCCCGCCGTTATGCTAATCATAAGAGTGGCAGGAAATATAAAAAAAATTTGGAAGATTCTAGTTCAAAAAAAGAGATTCTTCCTTATGAAGTAGACTCAGTTAAAGCGGAATCAGCAGCAATATTTAAAGCCAAGTGGGTAGAAGCAAAGACAAATGAGAAATATCAACAGCTTTTAGCCAAGCATAAACAGATGTATGAGAGCATCTCACCTTTGCAAATAAATACACCTGGTGATTAGAAATCGCAGCTAGACAAAGGAAGTCCGCCTGTGCGGACTCAGGAATTTGAAACCCACGGAGGTGGGTTTTGTCTGTATAGCCGCGAATTCCATTCGCCAGGGTGAGTCTTTGAGGTGGATGAACGAGTATTTGAGGTGGATGAACGAGTATTTGAGGTGGATGAACGAGTATCTGAGGTGGATGAACGAGTATCTGAGGTGGATGAACGAGTATCTGAGGTGGATGAACGGAGTTCTGAGGTGGATGAACGAGTATCTGAGGTGGATGAACGAGTATCTGAGGTGGATGAACGGAGTTCTGAGGTGGATGAACGGAGTTCTGAGGTGGATGAATGAGTATCTGAGGTGGATAAACGAGTATCTGAGGTGGATAAACGAGTATCTGAGGTGGATAAACGAGTATCTGAGGTGGATGAATGAGTATCTGAGGTGGATGAATGAGTCTTTGAGGTGGATGAACGAGTCTTTGAACTCCGTTCACGTTTTCAGAGCTAGCTTGAGAAACGCTGTTGCCTGTGCGCGGCTCACTGTGGGAAAATCTTCTAGAAAGTCGTCGAGGCGATCGCCTGCTTCGAGATAATCAACCAATGTTTGTACTGGTACGCGAGTTCCGTAGAAAACTGGTGTACCAGAAAGGATGTCGGGAGAACTCTGTATTAGTTGAGGTTCCATATCGCATCTGGCAGTGTGATATTGAAAGATTGCATAAGCTGGTTACATTGTTAGCGATTAATTTAAGATTAACGCGATCGCATTTCCCCCTCACCAAGCCAACCAAAATCATACTGTGCAACAATAACTGTAGCTTAGTCGGAGTACAAAATATGGACTGGCGACAGTACATTCATTCAGATCCGAAAATTCTGCTGGGTAAGCCGACTGTGAAAGGAACTCGTTTATCTGTAGAGTTCTTATTGGGTTTGTTTGCTGCGGGGTGGACAGAACAACAAGTGCTAGAAAACTATCCTACTCTAACCTCAGAAGCACTAAGGGCGGTATTTGCTTTTACAGCAGAGTGTATGCGTGAAGAATCTTTGTACACTCTCCCGCTTTTGTCTGAGGCGGGGTAATGCGGTTTCTGGCAAATGAAAATTTTCCCATAATGAGCGTTAGATATTTGCGCTCTGCGGGTTGCGATGTGGCCTATGGAAGCGAAGACGCAGCAGGTGCAGAAGATTCTGAAGTTCTGACACGCGCAGTTCGTGAGGAGCGAATCATTCTGACATTTGATCGAGATTATGGTGAGTTAATTTATCGCCTGCGGATGCCATCACCAATAGGTGTTGTTTATTTCCGTTATTTTCCTGCTACACCACAGGAGCCAGCCGAAGATTTGCTGCGCCTGCTAAGTATTGAAGGTATATCTTTAGAAGGCAGTTTTACTGTTGTAGAGCGTACACAGTTACGTCAGCGCCCACTGCCCTAATTTACCTTATTTCTCAAACAGTCTTTTCTTTTCTATCCCCGCATTTCCCTTTATTCACCCATTGAAACTTGACTGCGGTCAAACAACCACCCATCGCCGACAATCTCCTCTAGGCGTTGATTGAGTCGGGGGAGGAAATATTCTGGATCATTTAGCCGTCGCTGGACAAACCAAGCATCAAATGCTTCCTGTGTATCAATTCCTTGGGCATCCACAGCCCCTGATATCATCTCGAAACTACGCTCTTGAAGTTCCTCTAACTGGGGATGACCTTCACTTTGGTAGTTGCAAAAGAACATAGCCGTTGTTCCTAATAAAGCTTCTAGTTCATCGCCTTGAGGCACTCTATTATATAAAACACGAATTAATTGAATGGTATCTGCTAAAGGGGCTTGAATTCTCAACGTTAGCCAGACTGCTTGAGCTAGGTAAACCAAACCGTTGCTTTCATCAACTACGCCCAGATAGCTAAGAACTGTAGCCATGTGCCCATAAGCCTTAACCTGTGCAAATAATTCAACTGCTTGCAGATATAACTCTATTTGTCGAGGTATATCTTCAGTTTTCCCAGCAACATAACCTATATTCGCCAGATTATCAGCTTGACCTAAAATATTGCCAACGTCCTTATTTATGTTTAAAGATTGATCTAACAAAGATAGCCCTTGCTCAATATCTCCTTGATTGACAATTGCATTTGCCATATTGTTGAGTATCGTGGCTTTATCTTTAAATTCGCCAATATGTTCTATGATTTTTAAAGATTCCTGCCAGAAAGAAAGCGCTTGTTCTATGTCTCCTTGACGAGCTATTACTTCCGCCATGTTATTAAGAGTAGCGCCTTTGCCAAGGTCATTACCAATGCGCTCATCTATTTCTAAGGATTCCTGCCAATAAGAAACCGCTGTTTTGGTGTCTCCCTGTTGGGCAATCAACCATGCCATGTTGCTTAGGATTATGGATTTTTCTTTCAAGTCGTCCGTAGGACAAAGGTCTAAAGCTTGCTGATAATTAGCAAGAGCGTCTTCAACTAAACCTAAATTGTATTTAGCACGGGCTATACTTCCCAATATACGGTAGTCCTGAACAACTGCTAAGATTTGCTGGCATAGTTCTAGAGCTTCTAAAAAGCGAGAATTGTTTGCCCAATCAACAGCGACGATATCACCAACGCGGATGGCAATCTCCCATTGTTCTGCCAGCAGTCCTAATCGTATAATCTCAATTGCTTCCTCATCCGCGCAGAACTTATTTGTCTCTTTGCACCAAATTTGATAGACTTCCCTCACTGCTTGCTGTCGCGCTGCTTGCCATTCTTCCTCACTCAACACTGTTTCTAGCAACGATTCTAAAATTGTCGTCACTCGATAATTAGCTAACTGGTTGGGGTGAGTGGTGGCAGACTCAACTAGACTGAGGCTGGTTAGCTTTTGCAGAAAAGAGGCAGAGGGGGAAATGGCATTGATGATTTCAATAGTAACGGGCAAGTGAAACACACTCAACTGTGCGAGAAACTTTTGTTCTTCCAATTCCAAAGTATCCAGCAGAGTTTGTGCCAAAATATTCTCACGGAATTTCTGCTCAGTCGCTTCCAGCCGATTCAGTAATTCATCCGCCGCCAATCCTGGTTGCTGAATCACCTCCAACAACCACTTCAACAAGCGGGGATTACCATCGGCAATCTTAATAATCCGCCGAGTTCTTAACTGTTGCCTAACTTCTTTATCTAAAGGAAAGCAGATTTTATCAATATCACTGCTGCTCATCCCTGCTAAAGATTCCAAATGCAGACGATGAGGTGGCAAAGTGTCTTCTTTCAAATAGCGACAGGTGACAATCAGCCGACTTTCTGCCCCGGTTTCTGCCAATGCTGCACAAATCGCCCCTAAAATTTCGTAAGCCTCTGCCGTCATCCGCAGTGAGCCATCTTCAAGGTTAGCTATGGGGATGTTTTGCTCAAAGTCATCCAGCACCAACAGTAAGGGTTGGTTGTGTTCTTTTTCTATTGCTTCAAAAAAGTTTTGCAACCGTCCTTTAAGAGATACCTTTGGTTCGTTCAAAAGTGCAGGCACATCTGCAAACCGCTCAAACTTATTAGAAAGCTTATTCAGCAAACGCCTCTCATCCAGAGGCCCAATCAACACGACTCGCGCAAAGTTAGAACGCTGCACTTCCACCCGTGTACATAACCGCGCCGCCAAGCTACTTTTACCCAGTCCCCCCATCCCCACAATAAACACACCAATTTGATCGCTAGTTTCCCGCAATGCCTTGAGACACCGTTGCAAATGCCGCCTGCGTCCGACAAACTCAAATTGACTGGCAACTTTAACTTGATTATTCTCATCCAGAAATTCTTGCTCTGGCGCTGCGAACTTCAGCTTTTCACGATTTCTTGTTCTTAGCGCTGTCACCAGTTGGTTAATGGGACGCGTATCCCGATACATCCGCAACAGATGCCAGTCGGTGCATTCTTTGCCAATCATCTCCTGCTGCGCCGCTTTGACTGCTTCTTCAACAGTTGCCCCCGTCGCCAAAGCTTGATAAAGTGCCTGTGCTGCTACAATACCCGTGCGGTCATACACCGGACGCGCCCAGCCTAAAACTATACCTGCCCCTGCCTTTACCAATGCTTGCGCCATCGAGGGTACTGTCCCCTTGTTAGAAACCTGTCCCGTATGACAACCAGAGAGAAAAGTTACACGCGGCCAGCGTCCGCGAAAGGCTTTAGCTAAATCATTGACGGTAGTAAGTTGCATATTCCCCACCTCATCTTCAGTGATGAAGCAGGGGGTATTGTCTGCCAACGTTGCACCTTTTGGCAGCAAATAGTCATAATCTTTTTTGGTATAAATTATCCCGTGTCCCGTGAGGTGAAAGACATCAAAATAGTCTTCTGGGTAGGATTTCACCAAGTTGGCTAACTCCGCAACCGAGCCACTTTCCTCGACAATCAACGCCAAAGGCTGCTCTTTAGTTGCTTGTAAAATGTTCGCTTCTTCTCGCTCAAACCCTAGTGGTGGAACTCTGGGATCTTCAGGAGAAGTAGCCATAAACAGCAAGCGCAACGGACGATTTTGCAAGCCAATCACTGGGGTTTGACGCTGCTGCACAGAACGCACCGGTAAAACGGAAAGATTCTGGCGTTCGATTAAAAACCCTGCACTATCATGTAGCAATTCCCAAGGTAAATGTGCCAATCCCAACGCTACCCGTTCTGTTTCCGGGTTCAACCCCTTTGCTTCGCTGGTTTGAATCAAATCTAGAAGAATCGTTTGCTCATCCGCCTCATCCAGCGCCCTTCTCAGCCATCCTTCTTTACCATCCAGCCATTGATAAAGTTGCCGTCCCAACTGGGTGAGATAGGGTAAATAATCTTTTTGTTGAGCATAGTAATTTTGCTCACACAAATCAATCAGCGCTGCCAACTCCGTTTTATCCAGGCGACGTGAGCCATAATCACAGCGCAGTTCAAAAGTTTGCTGTTGACTGAGGGCGAAGGTGAAGTTTAAGGGCATGGCTGACAGCAATAGTTTCCACAGTAACCTTCACCGTATTATCACCCAATTCCTGAAATTATCGCCGATATTCGTCGCCGCAATCGCCGATTAGCTGGTACAAATCGCGTGATTGGCGAGATACTGCATTGATGCGATCGCGATCGTCAGCATCTAGACTAAAACTAAATACTTTGGCGTTATCTTCTATATGTTCAGATACACCAAGTCTGGCACCAACGATCACACCTCCCACAGTTGGCTGATCTAAAATGTAACGTGCTGCTACATTGGAGATACTGACCCCATGCTTATTAGCAATTTCCTTCAGGATAGCCAGCAACTCTTGAAATAATTGCCAACCACCCCAAGCATCGATCATGTTTTTATATTTTTTCAAACTAGCAGTAGACAAATCAAATCCTCGCGGTTCCGATTTACCCAAATAGTTTTCTGATAATAAACCGCCGCACAGTGTACCGTAAGTAAAAAGCTTTATGTCATGCTGTTGACAAAACTCCACCATATTAACTTCAGGACGGCGGTCAACAAGCGAAAATTGTACTTGGTTAGAAACGATTTTGATGCCCGCTTCGGTAATAATCTTCAAGTTTTCCGTGTCAAAATTAGTTAAACCTAGATGCTTAATTTTACCCTCAGTCTGAAGTTCTGCCATATATTTGAGGGCATCCAGGTAATTTTTATCTTGATATTCCCACCAGTGGAATTGCATCAAATCTAACGATTCCACATTCATCCTTCGCAGGGAAATATCAATATTTTCCTCAACCAGTTTTTTCGTCATTTTGCCTGGACGAGGCACCCATTTTGTAAAAGCTTGCACCTGAGATAAAGCATCTTTCCCACGAGTATCAATTAGTTCACAGCGAAACTCACCAATAAAGTCTTCAGCGGGGCCATAATGGTCTGCTAAATCCCAAGTGGTAAAGCCTGCATCTAAATATTTGAACATAGTCTCAATAGCGGCTTGGGGATTTATCTGTCCGTGTCCGCCAGAGACTTGCCACATACCATTTAATATGCGGCAGATGTTCAAATCGGGAGTGAATTGGAGACGGCTAGCTGCGGGTAAGTTCATTTTCAAGTCAGGAGTGAGAAGTTGGAAGTGACAAGTTAGGAGTTAAAAGTGAGAAAAGTTAATAATTAGTGAGTTGACAAGTAGGTTTTTACAGCCTTTTTAACTTTTCTACTTTATTATGAATGATTTAAGACTGCTAGAGTTAATAACTACTAAAGTCTTAACTCCTAACTCCTAACTTTTTAACGCCAGCCTTTTTCAGCTTGTTCGAGAACGTAAGCAGCAACGTCTTGAATTTGCTGTTCAGTGAGACGCTCTTTATAGGCTGACATATTATTTTTACCATTGGTTACTATAGATGTAACTGCCTCTATTGAATCCATACCATACTTTTTCAGAGCTTGCTTTTTGAGATTTTTACCTCGCCTAACTACGTTACCGCCGTTGATATGACAACCAGCACATTCAACACTAAATATTTGTTCACCCTTAACTGTATCTGCTGCACTAACAGACAAAGTAAAAGTACTGATTAATAACAAAAACGTTACGAATACTAATGTGAGTAATTTTTTCAATTAACTTCTCCCTATTTTGACATACTGGTTGCAGGTATAAGTGTCAGAACCAATACTATAGGGATTCAAAGTCAGTTGTAAATCCCGCAAAATTTGCACAATCTTCTTGAAAGGCTTCTGCATCACTAACATCCTCAATTTTATAAGACATAATGCGCGTACCATCTGGCATTTTTTTAGAACCAATCAATTCACCTTGATATTTCTGGGCGATCGCTTTAAATTCAGTACCATAAAGCTTCCAAGCATCCCCTGAACAAGTAATGTTTACTCGCCACATATTTTACTCCCAATTACTACCAACAAATATTCATCATCTCACAAATGGTCAACATGCTACACATCATCTCTTAAGGGCTGTTATTTTCTATCTAAAGGAAGTGCCTAGCTATATTAGCCTACGCCATAATATGGATGTGGCAACACATCTAGAAAATTTTATCCAAATTAGTTAAATCCCAAGAGTTGAAAATGCCTAACAATATCAAACAACAAATTCAAGCAGACCTGCAACAAGCTAAAGAAACCGGGCAATTAAGAACTGAGCGGATTCGAGAAATTGTCAAATCCGCAGTTTCTCAAGTAGGTTCTGAGTTTAAACAAGGTTCTACTGAGCTTCGTAGCCTTGTTAGAGATGCAGTTTCTGCTGTAATAGAAAACTTCCAAGAAAAAGGTAGCGAACTCAAAGATGAAGTGACAGCTTCCATTGAAGGAGCGCTGGAAGGAATTAATAGCAAAAGACACGAAAGCATAGCTCAAACTCAGACAGATATCAATCGGTTACAGGCTCAACTGGATGGTGAAGAAGAAGAACTACAGCAAGAGATTGATGTAATTTTGGCAGAGATTGAAGATACGGGTAAGCAAGAACCTGCTACTACCAAAACTGCAATTGATTCTGCTGTTAATGCTATTAAAGATAGTGAAGAAGTAGGATTGTTAAAGAAGCGTTACGCGCAACTGCAAGCGCAGCTAGCGATTGTTCGAGCGAATTTAGCTGCACGCTATGGCGGACGTTCTATGGAGGTTCAAGATTATCTAGACGAGGCTAAACATTGGTATGATAAAGCTCGTCCTCAAGCAGAATCTATGGCTGTACAGGTAGAACAAAAGCGATCGCAGCTAGAAGAGCAATTAGGTGAAGCTGGTACATCTTTAGCGAGAAAAGAGCGTCAAATCAAACAAACGTTGAGGCAGTTACTCTTAACGGCGGCTGACTTGTTCAAAGAGAAGCAACCTGCTGATAAAGAACGGGATACTATTCATAAATAGACTAGACTGCTTTTTCACAAAAACCCTGATACATATAGATTTTTCGTAGGGGCACGGCATTGCCGTGCCCCTACCAACGTATTTGTATAATTATTAAAGACTCAGTTTTCGTAGAGTGCGTTAGCCTTTGGCATAATGCACCATTTGATAAGCTAAAAAATATCTAAATTGCTTGAATTAAATTAAACTCTTATCAGGTGTGGAAGATGCCCACCCTAATTATGCAAGTTAAATTTGGAATAGCTTATAAATTCTAATTTTCATAGTAAAATGGTGCGTTAGGCTAAAGCAATAACGCACCTTACTTAAGATTTATTAAAATTAATCTTGCGTATTAGTAAATACGTCCCTCTTGATTAACTTGTTCTTCATGCTTGGCAATCACCCAAATTGCATGAATACTACCGGGTAGCCAACCTAAAACTGTAAGCACAATGTTAATAATCAAGGTTGGGCCAACTCCAACTGTCAGGAAAACGCCTAAAGGAGGCACTAACAAACCAAGAAGAAAACGAACTAATTTCATGATATTACAACTTTGTGATTTTGTTTAGTTACATTCTTTTGAAAATGCCGAATTAGGAAATCCACCTTCGGATATTTTCTTTGGAGTAGAGACGCGATGAAATTTGTATTTCTACTCCCTCTAATATTTATCTAGAAGGTAATTCACCTTGGCTTTTTACATCACCACTGCTGGCTAAAAGATTTTTTTCAACAAAGTAGTTGTTAATGAAGGTGTTAGCAAAAGTTAGAATTACTGGCCCAAGAAGGAAACCAATAATCCCACGAACTCCGAACCCAGGAACTAGCACTGCTGCTAACCAGAAACAAAAACCGTTGACGATGAGCGAAAAAGCTCCAAATGATAGAAAGTTAAGTGGTAAAGAAAGAGTAGACAGAACTGGTTTAACTGAACCGTTAATCAGACCAATTATTAAAGCGGCAATCAAAGCTGCGGGGAAATTAGCAATATTAACGCCTGGAACAACTAAATCAACAATCAACAGGCTCAAAGCTGTAGCTAGTGCGGTTAATAATGGTGTTAACATTTTTCTTACCTAATCACTAAAGATTTTTTGTAACTTCTTATCTCATCTTTAACTATGTGCTAGGTTTGAACCTCTCTTGCAAGATAGAATTTTCTTCTACCGTTAGGCCGATAATTTATGAAATCTAGCGGTTATTGTATAGATGCAAAACATATGCAAAACTTAAAAGTGCTGTGATACCTTGTTTTTAAGGATGTGTTAAACAAATTTAAAGCATCCTTAAAATTTAAGATTAATTTAATGTCATTGGGTAACAATCACTCAGATTTTCCAAACTCAGGCTTATAGTAAAGGGCTGATTTATACAAGATTTGTTCTTGATGGGTTTCTAAAGTGCAATTAGACAAGGGGTAAGTTACACAAGTAACAACATAACCAGCCTGTATTTCAGTTGGGCGCAGAAATTTTTGCTCACTTTGATCAACTTCACCGCTAATCAGTTTGGCGACACAGGCAGAACATTCACCTTGCTTACATCCAGATGGTAGGCGGATACCAGCATCTTCTGCAATATCCAGAATATATTGATCATCTGGTACTTGAATGGTGCAATCTAACCCAAGTGTAGGATTGATGAATCGAACTTGATAAACTACCATCTGCTGTTTCTAATTATTGTTTAACTGCTTTTATCGACAAACTAATCCGCTTGAGTTTCTCGTTGATTTCTAACACCTGCACTTTGACTACTTGTCCAACTTTGACAACTTTGTTGGGATCGTCTATAAATCGATCAGCAAGTTGGGATATATGCACCAAGCCATCTTGATGTACGCCGATATCGACAAACGCGCCGAAGTTGGCGACGTTCGTGATGATTCCCTCTAGTTCCATTCCCACCTTTAAGTCATTAATTTCCTTAATTCCTTCTTTGAAGGTGGCATACTTAAACTCTGCACGAGGATCTCTACCGGGTTTTTCTAGTTCGCTGAGGATGTCGCGCAGTGTAGGTTCGCCAACGCTATCGCTAACGTATTTCTTTAGGTTGGTCTTTTTGAGTTTTTCGGCAATTTGTGTGACCTGATTTAATGGCACATTTAGATCAGATGCGATCGCTTCTACTACAAAATAACTTTCTGGATGCACTGCTGTATTATCTAATGGGTTGTCACCGCCGCGAATCCGCAGAAAACCCGCAGCTTGTTCATAGGCCTTTGGCCCCAGTTTCGGAACTTTCAAAAGTTGTCGGCGATTTTTAAAGGCTCCATGCTGGTTGCGCTGGGCGACAATATTATTGGCAACTGTTGCCGTAATCCCAGAGACGGAAGTCAGAAGTTCTTTGGAGGCAGTGTTCAAGTCTACGCCGACGTAGTTAACGCAACTTTCTATAGTGTCATCCAATTTCTTCTTCAATAACTTCTGATCGACATCGTGCTGATATTGTCCCACACCAATGGATTTGGGATCAATTTTCACAAGTTCCGCTAAGGGATCTTGTAAACGGCGACCGATGCTAATGGCACCGCGCACGGTAATATCTAAATCGGGAAACTCTTCCAACGCTACAGTACTTGCAGAATATATAGATGCGCCAGACTCATTCACCATCACCTTAACTGGTTTGCGTTCTATAGTTTGTAATACTTGCGTCACAAACTCCTCTGTCTCGCGGGACGCTGTACCGTTACCGATGGCGATTAATTCAATTTTGTACTTTTCAATTAGATTTTTGACAATTTGTGCAGCTTTGAGTCGTTGTTCAGCCGCTTGGTAGGGAAAAACCGCTTGATATTCCAAAAATTTCCCTGTTTGGTCGAGGACTGCAACTTTACACCCAGTTCTAAATCCAGGATCTATCGCCAATGTTGGTTTCATCCCTGCTGGTGCAGACAGCAGCAACTCCCGCAGATTAGTTTCAAATGTCTTAATTGATTCTATATCTGCATAAACTTTTTTCTCAGAAATTACCTCTCCCATTAGAGAGACTTTCATCAAACGGTTAAATGCATCTTTCAACATCGCCTGATAAAAATCCCGAATTGTCCGAACTTTGGTTTTAATTTCTTTCGACTCAAGATAGTAAAGTACCGTATCTTCATCAAAAGCAATTTCAAAGCTTAATATTTTTTCCGTTTCACCTCGACACAACGCCAGCATATTGTGGGGTGCAATATTTTTTACCCTAATTTGATAGTTACGGTACATCTCAAATTTGGTTGTACCTTCGGGATAATCATCTTTAATGCGGGAGACGAATACCCCTTCTTCTAAAAGATAATTGCGGATATATGCCCGTAATTCCGCTTTTTCAGCCACTTCTTCCGCTAAAATATCAGCAGCACCTTTGAGCGCCTCTTCTACTGTTTTTACTCCCTTGCTTTCAGAAATATACTTAGCCGCTTCTTCTTCCAGTGAAGCCGTTGCAGCATTTTTCACATTTAGCGACTTGATAAATTCCGCCAGTAGTTCGAGTCCTTTTTCTCTGGCGATGGTGGCGCGGGTGCGTCGCTTTGGTCGATAGGGTAAGTATAAATCCTCAAGTTCAGTTTTTTGTAAGCAGGATGAGATTTTAGCTTTGAGTTCATCTGTAAGTTTAGCTTGTTGGGCGATCGCACTTAAAATCACCGATTTTCGTTCTTCCAGTTCTGTTAAATAAGTATATCGATCAGCCAATTCACGTAGTTGCACTTCATTCATCTCATCAGTGCGCTCTTTACGGTAACGTGCAATAAAGGGAATTGTTGCACCCTCAGCCAAAAGTTCCAGCGCGTTTTGCACCTGATGAGGTTTGAGGTTTATTTCAGTTGCCAGTAGTTGAGGAATGTTCAGCATTAGGTGTCTAAAATGAAAAAATGAAAATGCTACTTCTAAAGGTAATATGCTAGATCCTTATCCTGGCGCAAGGCCAAAGTTTTAAGCTAATTTACCAGATGATTACTCATAACAGGATAATTGGTGAAATAGACAAAACCCACCTACGCAAGTTTTAAACCTGATCAATCCGCGTAGTTAAACGAGAGTTTGTATACCATAGCGCAACTCTGCTGAGTCGGGAAAGCGGCATAAAAAACGTCACCGTCTATTCTGCACTCTTACACTTAGGGACTTCCAGTTAAAAAAACATCCCATCGTAGGGGATCTTGGCCAAGATCCCCTACAAATGTACAAATAATTTTGGATAATTTATTTTTTGTCAGTCCCTTAAAGCTTGCTGGGCGTAGCCACCCCTACTCTTAAAGCTTGCTACACCCAGCATTGACCACAAATGAAAGAGTTATTCACTAAGGTTTTGGGTGGTTCATCTGTCGGAATGATTATTCAAATTGGTGTAATATACGACCTTGCCTAATCTTGACTTTCTATAATATTTATTTCGAGCGACTGTTGTAGCTAAAACCTGATTGGATGTAAAATTAACCCCAATTCCAAAAACAATTTCAATTTGTTTTATAAGTACAACAATTTTTAGTTCAGAGGTTAGTAAGATGCCTTTGTCTTTCTTGATACCACTGTGTACTGCTTTAGCCACTGGCTACTTCTTTAAAAAGAGTACTGATGAAATTGCATATCTTGCAGGTGTATTTGCAGCGATTAGCTTTATTTTAAGTTTAGTATTAGCACCCTGGCAGATTCAGTTTGGATTGTTAATCATTGTCTTAATCATTACTAACAGACTTTTGCAGGAAAATGAGTCCAAACAAACTGAAGCTACAAGAAAACAACCTAGAGAAATTAACTAATACTAGCTACCACGAACTAATTTTTTCTTAACTTTAAACTACTGGAAATTATCAGACAGTTAACCTACTAATGTGCTTAAAAACGGAGATTGGTAATTTTTTGATTAGAAATTATCCTGCGTGAGTATAGCCTTGACCACTTTAGACTTATCTTTTTAAATAGAATATTTTTTAATAATGGCAAGTTTAATCTTCTAGTTTAGCACATAAACGTTATGGTTAAGTTAATTCTTACTGGGTTTTCCATGTGTAAAGCGACAGCAAGTTTTGAAAGTATACTTACAATCAATTTTAGGATCAAAGAAAGTTTGATACTAGGATTTAGAAATAGGGTCTTCCGACTTACTGAAACTCTGAATTAACTCTCAACTAAGTTTTGTCTGAGATATCTGAATTTGATGATTTTCGTGGATAAATAGAAAACGATTCAGACTCTCGGTTAACAACTGCAATTTTTGCTGTAATAGATGTATTTATGTAATACGAAAAACTATTACTTGTATTGTTGTCCAAGTTTCAATTCTGCTTTCTCAAACTCTTAGCTTTGCACTTCTAGGGTCTGATACTAAATCGCTACTTTTGCAAGTTGATTATCCAGAAACGGCTGCATAAATGTACAAATCCTTAAAAAGAAAAATTCATCTACAGGAAAGTTTAGATTTAATTTCGATTTGATGAAGTTTTTGTTTAAGTATATTTTCGGGAAATGAATTTTTGATGAAGTATGACGATAAATTTGCAACACCCTTTTCTCGTGGTATTCTAGTAAGTAATTATATGTAAAAATAAATTTGAGATAAACCTCTAGTTAAAATTACGTATAATTAAAATTAAGAACAATTAAGCCTAATACTAAATAATGTAAAAACATCTCAAATCCGCTTAAATCAACGCAAGCTGCGAGTTAATAATCAAAGGCTAGTTTACATTAGCCGTTAGTATCGTTAAAAACTCCATTTGCATATTCAGTAAAATTCCCCAGAAACCTGTAAAGCGGATTACGTAGACTGATTCATCTGTCTTTGATTTACGCAGCCAAGCAGACTTCTGTTCATTTTGTGTGATTATGCACAATAAGAGTACGTATACACACTCAATTTGAGTACAAATTTTTATTAATCGGCTTAGTTTCCAGCCGAGGTTACAGATATGTCTGTGAGCCTGGAGAAATTCTATGGTGTATCAGTAGCATACAACTGATGAAAGTTAATGAATGGATTAATCAAAAATTCTGGTAATCTATTTTTATTCCCTTAGCTCCATCTAGTAAACATGCGGGTCGAATCAAAATTCAGCATAAGTGATGTCTACGACGGGCTACTCAGCGTCGCGCGTTGCTAAACTTTGTCCACAAATTTGTGGCAAAGCCTTCAATCTTCCCTATGTCTGCATCCACTATGAAGTAGATATTGCGATCGCACCAAAAGTAGTCTTAAAGCATAACTGCTTGATACGGAAGATTTCTCCAATTCACAGTTGGGCAAAGCCTAAATTGATTGTGCCAATTGCCAAGCAATAAAACTGGTTTATCTGGGAGTATAACCTAGTAAACTAATTTAGCGTGCTCTACTTTGATTATATAGGATGCTGTCATAATACAGCAACCATCCTGCAAGATGCATAGTATTTAGTTGCTAACTCTAGGACATGAGCTTCAACGGTAATTTTGATATCAGTCCCTGTAACATAGCCTTCCTAATTTTGTTGTCTATTTACTGAAGTGGAAATCGAATTGCACAGAAGGTGTGGCCGAAATCCGAAACGTTCAAAACGATGGGTTGTTTACTGTCCGCTTCATACCTCTTATCTCGATTGAGACAAATGTACGATGAAATCTATCTCGCAAATTTCAAACTTTAAAATAATTCCTTATATCATCCTGTTGATCAGTATTTTATTTAGTATTTCTGGGCAATTGCTGATGAAGCATACCATGAGCCAGACAAATCAGGGACTATTTACTTGGGTATTTCTGGAACAATTAGCATTAGCTGTTAGTGTTTATTGCTTAGGAATAGTAAATTGGATATTGGCTCTGCGCTCTGTAAAATTGAGTATTGCTTATCCACTGACTAGTTTAAATTATGTAGGTATACTTTTAGGGTCATATTATTTTTTTGATGAGGTGATTACACTAACTCGAATAGCAGGAGTAATCACTATTTTTTTAGGTGTTCTTTTAGTGGCTATTCCACTTAAAAAGTCTATATAAATTTATAGTTAATTTTCTAACAAGTATCGACAAATGAACATAGTTATTTGGCTACTTTTAATGCTTGTTGTTGTATTAGGAACAACAGCTAACCTATCACTAAAATATGGACTTTACATTTCTAGCTCTACTAAAGGAGAAAGCACATCTATCCGAAATGTGTTATTCTCTCGTTATTTTTTGATTTGGTTTATCTGCTATACATTTATGATTATATTGTGGCTTTATGTATTGCGGACAATTCCTCTGAGTCAAGCATTTCCAGTTCTAGGATTAATGTATGCACTTATACCGATTGCTTCTCACTATCTCCTAAAAGAGCAGGTTGTGTTTAGCCAGTGGTTAGGAATTTCTATTATCATAACTGGTGTAATTCTTGTTGTAAATTAATAGCTCAATATACAAACACTCAGGTTATTAATATTAAAAACCTCTGAAGATAAATCTCAAAAACATTCTTACAAAAATCTAAATTTATGAATATAGGCATTATTGGCGGGGGTATAACTGGGCTAGTATTAGCCCAACGTCTTTCACATCAAGGACATACTGTCACTGTCTTCGATAGCAGCAAGCAGCTTGGTGGACTTACCACCTATCATGATTATGGGTTGTTTACCTGGGATCGTTTTTATCACGTTATCCTACCTTCTGATACTCACTTAATAAATTTTCTCAGAGATATTGGTCTTGGAGATAAACTGCGTTGGCATCGAAGTTTAACAGGTTTCTATGACAATCAAAAATTTTATTCTATTAGTAACAATATAGAATTTCTGCGCTTTCCTCTGTTTGGACTTATAGGTAAAATCAGATTAGCTTTCACTCTCCTGTATGGTTCACGCCTTAATAATTGGCGGCGCTTAGAGAAGATTTTAGTCAAAGATTGGCTATTGAAACTTGGTGGTAAAAGCACATACGAAAAGCTCTGGAAACCCTTGCTTCTATCCAAATTAGGAGAGAACTATAAACGAATATCAGCAGTTTTTATCTGGGCTTATATCAAACGACTATTTTCAGCGCGGGATTCATCATTAAATAAAGAACAACTTGGTTATGTCTCAGGTGGTTATAAAACTGTTTTTGACCATATAGAAAAATTAATTTACGCGGCTGGAGGTCATATCCATACAGGTGTTGCGGTAGAATATATCGCACCTCATCCAGGGGGTGGAATGTGGGTAGAATCTCAGGGTAAAAAGGAACATTTTGATAAAGTCATTTTTACTGGCCCAGTTAATATTCTGCAACAGGTTGCTGCCAATGAACTGGTGAAAGTTTCAGACACTGGCGAAACAGTAGAATACCTGGGTGTAATCTGCATGGTACTGATTACTCGCAAGGCTCTAGTTCCTTATTACGTGGTAAATATTGCCGATAGAAATGTTCCCTTTACTGGAGTTATCGGTATGAGTAACTTAGTTTCTTTGCAAGAGACAGCAGGATATCACATGACATTCCTACCAAAATATATACTTTCCACTGACGCGTTATTAAAACAGCCAGATGATGAATTGCGTCAAGTATTTTTCCAGGGTATACGTTTGATGTTCCCGGAACTCAAAGCAGATGACATTGTAGCAGCACACATTAATCGAGCTATTAAAGTACAGCCACTACAAGTTTTAAATTATTCAAGCCTTGTTCCAAAAGTGAGTACTGAAAACGATGATTTTTTCGTCGTCAATACCTCACAGTTGGTCAATGATAGTGTCAACAATAACGCAGTTGTGCGACAAGTTGATGATTTTCTCAAAAAATCAACATTACTGAATTCTTGAAATTTGAGTAATGATATTTTCTTTTCTAAATCACACGAGGTCTTTATGAGTCTTTTTGTTCTTTTACCCGCATATAACGAGCAAGAATCAATTCGCCCCTTGTTCAAAAAGTTTCAGATATTGCAGCAAATCTCTAATATGGAGATCCGACTGATTCTTGTTGACGATGGCAGTAGTGATGCAACTGCTCAAACTGCTTTAGAAGAATCTCAATCATTGGGGATATTACTGAAATTAGTCCAACATTCCAAAAATGCTGGTTTAGGTCAAGCAATCAAAACAGGTTTCACAACTTTCTTAGAAGTTTCCAAAGAAGATGATTTTTTAGCTGCTATGGATTGCGACAACACTCAACCACCAGAACTGTTAATAAAGATGTATGACACGATGATAGCTGGTAGCTATGATATTGCGATCGCATCTAGATATCGAAAAGGCTCTAAAGTCATAGGCTTATCAACATTTAGACAGATAATGAGTTACGGAGCCAGCTGGCTTTTTAGAATTGCAGCCCGTGTAGCAGGTGTAAGAGACTATACTTGTGGTTACAGACTGTATAACCGAACTTTCGTCAGTAAACTGGATATGTATTATGGGGACAGTTTATTTACTGAAAGTGGATTTGCTTGCATGATAGATTTACTGCTGAAAGCCAAAGTGCTCAAACCAAAAATCGTAGAAATTCCAATGGTTTTGAGATACGATCAAAAGCCTACTGCTAGCAAAATGAAAATTATTAAAACTATTACTCGAACTCTAAAGCTCCTGTTTAAGAATCTATTATCCACAGGACAAATTTCCAATTTGATGAGGTCATAGCCAGTATAATGAACCAGAAGGTTACGTGAATTATCTGAATTGGGCGTATTAAACTGTTTAAGCGATCGCTGTGCTGCATTTTTAGCAATAGGATGGACAGCATGAAACTGAGGATTTAAGGGATTTGCGGTTACATCAAAATAGCGATCGCTCTAGAAAGGGCGTTACTTATAATATTTCACTGACTTTTAAGCGAGGAGTGAGTTTCCCAGGTGAGGAAACCTCTACTGCCTTTCTACCGACTGTGGCTTTCACTGATTTGTTAGACTGAACACACCAGGATTTTTCAGTCAAATCTCTGAATTACGCCAGCAGACGAGGCTACCCATGATTACAAGTACGCTACTTCTCTCGAATCAACTTCCCACCCTGCAATATTCCTCCACACTAGAGCGTTTCGATGAAACCTGGGAAGCCCCCCTGGCTACCCTCTTGGGACTAGGACGCGCCGCTGGCGCTGACTTCATCGAATTATTTTTAGAGCGTCGCAACTATATTAGTTGTCTTGCAGAAGAGGACTCCATCACCAGTATTTCACCCAGTCTGTCTACAGGTGCGGGAGTCAGAGTATTTCGCGGTAAAGCTGACTGTTATGTCAGCACTAATGATCTTTCTTTTTCCGGCTTGAAAGCAGCCTTAGAAAAAGGTCTTTCTATCTTGGGATTGCAATTACCTACTCCTAAAGCTTTCATCCCAGAAATCAACCTAGAATTATTGAGAGATTACGCCACCAAAAGAGGCAAAGATGCCTGGCTACCAGTGTGTAGCTCCATCCGAGAAATGGGAGAAGTCCTCCTTGATGGTACTGCCCACCTGAAGCAAAAAGCTAGCCACGTCCAATCCCGGCGTGCTAGCTATTTCCGGGATTGGCAAGAAGTCTTAGTTGCTGCCAGTGATGGTACTTTTGCCCGTGACATTCGTCTTACCCAATCAGTAGGATTTAACCTATTGTGTGCTGATGGTGCTAATCGTACCTCAATTGGCGATCGCGCTGGTAACACTAGCGATGCTAACTTCTTGAGAACTTGGGATTCTCAACAAGCCGCTGAGAAAATAGCAGAATCTGCTGGAAAAATGCTCTACGCAGATTATGTGGAATCAGGTACTTACCCGATTATTATGGCCAATCACTTTGGCGGCGTAATCTTCCACGAAGCCTGCGGACACCTGCTAGAAACCACTCAAATTGAACGCAATACCACTCCCTTTGCTGACAAAAAAGGCGAAAAAATTGCCCACGAAAGTTTGACGGCCTGGGATGAAGGGCGCTCTGAAAATGCCTTCGGGACAATTGACATGGATGACGAAGGTATGCCTGCTCAAAGAACCCTATTAATTGAAAAAGGTGTTCTCAAAAACTTCTTAGCAGATAGAACAGGTTCTGCACGTACCGGACACCCCAGAACTGGAAGTGGACGCCGCCAAAATTATACCTTTGCCGCTGCTAGCCGGATGCGTAATACTTATATTGATTCTGGTGAATATAACATTGATGATTTATTTGCCTCTGTTGATAAAGGTATTTATTGTAAAAAGATGGGTGGTGGTAGCGTTGGTGCTACAGGTCAATTTAATTTTGGTGTCGATGAAGCTTATTTGATTGAAAATGGCAAAATTACCAAACCGCTAAAGGGAGCAATTCTGATTGGTGAAGCTAAGGAAATTATGAATAAAATTTCTATGTGTTCCCAAGATTTGGAAATTGCACCAGGTTTTTGTGGCTCTGTTAGTGGCAGTATTTACACCACAGTAGGACAGCCTCACATCAAGGTTGATTCTATTACCGTAGGTGGACGATAACCTCGTCAACTCGTTTAACTCGTTCCCAGGTTCCACCTGGAAACGCCTTCCTTGTGGTGCCACTTATTTTCTCTAAGAGGCAGAAGCCTTCCAGTATTACACTCCCGATGTTAACCAGGGAGCGACAAAATCCCAAATTAAAAATTGACTATGCCGAATATCAATGAGATTGCAAATTCTGCCAAGGACAATGCTGAGAAGCTTGGTATTAAGAAATTTGACATTTATGGCTCAACAGTAGATGACACTAGCGTGCAAGTAGACCAAGGTGAGCCAAAACAAGTCAAAGCCTCAAATCGCTCTGGTGTTACTGTTCGTGTCTGGAATGAAGAGAATACAATGGGTGTCACCAGCACAACAGATGTAGATCCCAAAGGACTGGAATTAGCTTTGAAAACTGCCTACGAAGCCAGTTTCTTTGGTGTTAAGGAAAATGTTCCTGATTTTAGTCCCGAAGCCACTGTTACTATTCCAAATAAACCTCAGGATAAGACACCTCAAGCACCTGTTGCTGAACTTATAGAAAGATTGTTGGTAGCTGAAAAAGAATTATTGGCAGCTCATCCAGCAATTAAAGGTGTGCCTTATAATGGGTTATCGCAAAGAGATATTGATAGGTTTTATCTAAATAGCGACGGTGCAGTGAGAACTGAATCTCATTCCTTAGCATCAGTTTATCTTTACAGCAAAACTGAGGAAGAAGGGAAAAAACCTCGTAGTGGAGGTGCTTTTAGAATCAACCAAAGTTTAGCTAATCTAGACATCAATGGTTGCATTAAAGAAACTGCCGATAAAACTATCAGCCATTTGAACTATGAAAAAATCAAGACTGGTAAATATCGAGTTGTTTTCTCACCGGAAGCTTTCTTAAGTCTATTGGGTGCTTTTTCTAACTTGTTCAATGCTCAAAGTATTTTGGACAATCAAAGTCTATCTACTCCTGATGATTTAGGTAAGCAAATAGCTTCTCCTCTACTTTCGGTTTTTGATGATGCACTTCACCCAGCTAACGTAGGGGCAGAGACTTTTGATGGTGAAGGAACTCCTACTCGTCAGATTTCGCTGATTGAAAATGGTGTTTTAACAAGCTTTCTCCACAGTTCAGGCACTGCTAAAAGGCTAAATACCCAGCCAACAGGTAATGCCAGTATTGGTGCAAAAGTCAGCGTTAGTCCCAATTTTTATCACGTTTTTACAACAGCAACTCATAAAGAAGAGTTGAGCTTAGAAACGGCTGAAAATGTGATTTTTATCGATGAGTTACAAGCTCTCCATGCCGGAGTAAAATCCTTGCAAGGTTCTTTTTCTTTGCCGTTTGATGGTTGGCTAGTTAATAAGGGTGTCAAGACAAGTATTGAGTCAGCAACAGTTGCTGGCGATTTTTTAGAACTCTTAAAGTCAATTATTTATGTAGAAAAAGAGCCAGAGTTAACGCCAGGGGGAGTTTGCCCGAAAATCTGGGTTAATGAACTGTCAATTACTGGTGAATAAAACTTACCAAGTACAGAGTTAGGAGTTGAATAGTAACTCTTAACTCATCACTTTGAAATCATAACTCATCATTAGTATTCACCACCAATGCTAATGGCAGTATTAAATACTTTAGCACCGCTTAAATCAATATTAGCCAAAACTGCGCCATTTACGTCACTATTATATAAACGGGAATTACTCAAATTAACGTTGGTGAGATTGGCTTTATTTAAGATAGTATCGCTGACGAATGCTTTTGTGAGATTAGCAGACTTCAAATTAGCACCAGTTAAATCGGCACCTTCTAAGTTAGCACCTTCGAGATTAGCTCCTTTTAAATTTGCATTTCTCAGGTCAACACCTATTAGATGAGCGCCTTTGAGGTTTGCACCTGCTAAATTACATCCCAAACATGCTCTAGTTTCCAGCAAACGCCGGATAGGGGCGGAGTTTTCTGCTTTGACGGGAATGGGAGCAGCTAAAGATAGCGTGCTGAGTATGGCTGCTGCCGTCAAAAAAATTCGTTTCATATTTACCTCCGACACTTCTAGAAGTCTTTAAATTCTTAACTTCTACGCTACTAGTGTGCCAAGATTACAGATTTATGTCCTCATGCGATCGGAGGAATACATAATTTCTATGAGACTATGTATTTTTCTGTAAGGTAGTCCGATCGGACTAAAATTAAAAGATTATTAGTATTAATTTTACGTATATAGAGACGTAAAATATCGCGTCTCCATATACGTAGAAACGTCTCATCATCTTAAGTCAAAGGTCTTCGCAGTCGTTGTTCTAATGAAACCAGGTCTACCCCAAGATTTTGCAGAACCCTAATTGCTACTCCCTGTCCTCTACCTATTGCAGCTTCACAAAGAATACCTAACAGCAGATGCTCTGTGCCAATATAGTTAACGCCAAGTTGCCCAGATTGTTCTACCGATAGTTCTAATGCCTGCTTGGCTCTGGGTGTGAAAGGAATATCTAAAGGTGTATTACCTTTACCTCTGCCAATAATTTTTTCTACCTCTATCTGTGCATTTTCCAAATTTACCCCCACAGAGATGAGAAACTGCGATCCCAAACTGCTACCTTCGCCAAGCAATCCCAGCAAAATCTGTTCTGTACCAATATATTGGTGTCCCAAGCGGCGAGATTCATTTTGAGCAATAGAGATGGCTGTAACAGCTGTTTGAGTAAATCTTTCAAAACCTCTAAGGTGAAATCTGGTAGACATAAACCCAAAAAGTTTATCAAAAATAGACTCAAAAAATGTTTCAAACATAAACCCTTCCTGTTTTGATATATTGTTGACTGGCTCAATAATGCGATCGCATTTATTTTTCCCTGTAGTTAAAAAAGACAGCAAATTCTCCATCGTCTTAGCATTTGCTGAGTACCATAGAAATTGCTTCTCTCTTCGGCTATTGACTAACTCTTCAATCCGTAGCTTCTCCAAATGATGGGATAGCGTTGAGTTCGGGATTTTTAGCTTTTCTTGAATTTCTCCTACGGTCATCCCGTCTGGATAAGCCGCAAATAGCAGTCGCATAATTTCCAGCCGAGGCTCCGACCCCAATGCTGCAAAAATGTCTGCATACCGGGCCGTTTCTTTATTATCCATATTTCTAGAATAATAGAAATGAGCAATTTGTCAATAGCAGCATCACAGGTTAGAGACTTGCTTTACCTGATCGCGCTCTTTTTTCATTTTGACTTTTGTACTCACCTAAGGATACCAATTAAGCCTTGCCGCTACCTAACAAATACAGCAAGGCCATGCGAACGGCGACACCGCTGGTAACTTGCGATTGAATAAGACTAAATTCCGGGTCATCCATCAACTCAGAACTAATTTCGACACCACGGTTAACTGGGCCTGGATGCAAAACTTTGACATTAGGTTTACAAAGTTGCAACTTTGTGCGTGTAATGCCAAATAGCTGATGATATTCTCGCAAACTTGGCAGCAAATGAGCCGTCATGCGTTCCTTTTGCAGGCGCAAAGTCATGACAAAATCAGCATTCTGCAAAGCTGGTTCTAGCAGCCAATGTAGAAAAAGTTGTTGATTTGGGGAAGTGGAAAATGAGGGGGATAAGGGGGATGAAGAGATAATAAACTCTTGACTCCTGATTCCTGATTCCAAGATAAACTCGGCAAATAACTTGGGTAAGAGGGTGGGTGGCGCTGCCAGATGCACTTCGGCACCACTGGCAATTAAACTCCAGATATTCGATCGCGCTACGCGAGAATGGAGAATATCCCCAACAATAGCAATCTTTCTACCCTTTAAAAGTTCAAGTCGGGGGTGATCTGGGTCAATTAAAGTACAAATGGTAAATAAATCTAGCAGGGCTTGGGAAGGATGCTCATGTTGACCATCACCAGCATTGAGGACGCTAACTCGTACACCTAAACGATCCATTTCAGCCGCGATCGCATTCGGTACTCCTGCCTCTCGATGGCGGACTACCATAATATCAGTTCCCATGGCCAAATAGGTTTTCGCCGTGTCGAGAATTGTCTCTCCTTTAGTCATAGAGGAAGTGGCTGCGGCGAAGTTCAGTGTATCAGCACTTAAGCGTTTGGCAGCGATTTCAAAACTGCTACGAGTTCGGGTAGAGGGTTCAAAAAATAAATTTGCCACCACCTGTCCCTGCAAGGTTGGCACTTTCTTCGTCCGCCGTGATAGCACCTCTTGAAAACTGGCAGCAGTTTGCAAAACTGTATCATATTCAGCGGTAGTGAAGTCAGCTAGGGAAAGAATGTGATGACGATTCCAGGTGGTAGTAGGCATAAATAGCAATCAGTTTCCTGCATAGAGAGCGATCGCGTCTCTACAGCTTTTTAATTTACATATGCAGAGGAAATAATACCACCTGTCTTCTATCAAATTAGATATCTATTGTTTTGTCACTAGTCATTTCTATTCACAAAGGACTAGTAGAGCACAGCGCAAATCCAGCTACCATCTTAATTAACCAGACAAGTTGCTTTGAGCAACTGGTTAAAGGTAGGCAAACTTCCGCCACGGTGTACTAGTGACTAATGACAGTTTTCAGGAAAAAATCCGCTATTTGAATGCACATTAGCTGATTAACTTGGTAAATGTAATACCTGCAAAGCAAACGAAATCAGGGTAAGAAACGTTAAAAACCCAATAGTATCTAGCATTGTAGTCACCAACGGCCCGCTAACTAGGGCCGGGTCAAGCTTCAGTCGTTTCAAAGCCATTGGCAGTAAAGTACCAAGTGTAACAGCCACAATTGTATTAGTTGCCATTACGATTCCGGCAATTAAAGCCACCCATCGCTCTTGAGGTCGTGCCCAAATTAAGGAAAGCAGGATCATCGTTGTGGCTAAAACTAGGGCTGTGGCTAAACCAGCTAAAAGTTCTTTGCGAAGAATTTTCAAGGTATCTTTAGGTGTTACCTCACCTACTCCCAAGCCGCGGATTGTCACCGTTAATGATTGAATACCAACAGTGCCACCAGTGTTGGAAAAAATCGGCATGATTACTGCTAAAACCGGCACTGCGGCAATTACAGATTGAAAAGGCGCGATCGCACTGGCGGCACCAATATACAGTGCCATGATGCCCAACAGCCAAGGTAAGCGGTTGCGGATGGTAAGTAGGGGAGAGGATAAAGCTGCTTCATCACCACCCACACCCGCTAGTTTTTGAATATCTTCTGTGGCTTCCTCTTCCAAAATATCCATTACATCATCAATGGTGACAATGCCAACCAATCGGTCTTCTCGGTCAACTACGGGGATAGCGATTAAGTCGTAGCGCTGCATGATTCGCGCCACTTCTTCTTGCGGGGTTTCGGTTCTAACTTTGATGACGCGATCACTGGAAATATCCTTGATGAAAACATCGGGAAAGGTAAACAGCAACTGGCGCAATGAAACTACCCTCACCAGTGTCCGGTTATCATCTGTGACGTAGGCGTAGTAAATCGATTCCTTGTCTTCGTCCTGACGGCGGATTTTACTTAAGGCTTCACCTACAGTCAATCCTTGCCGCAACCGGACATATTCGGTTGTCATCACCCGCCCAGCAGTGCCTTCTGGATAGCCGAGAATCGTTGCTGTTGCTTGTCTTTGTTCTGGACTGAGTTCTTGCAATAGTCGTTTGATTACGCCAGCAGGTAGTTCGTCAAATAATTCTGCCCGTTCATCAGGACTCATTGCTTCTACAAGATGCACTACCTGGACATCATGCAGAGAATTAATTAGTTCCTGCTGCACCTCTGTGGGCAAATATTCAAATACATCAATTGCCTGACCTTTGTTGAGTAAACGGAATGCGATCGCACGTTCTTTTTTAGGCAATTGTGTAATGTATTCTCCTACATCCACAGGTTGTAAGCGATTTAAATCCCATTTCAACTGGTTTAAATCGGTAGTATCAGTCAGCAAATCACGAATATCTTCTGTGAGCATAATATATATCTCCTAAGTCTCCCCCGCGCTGGGAGACTTCCTCGCCAGATCAGAGGAGGTTTATACTGCCATCTTGTGGACTATGGTCCATAAAATCTCAACAATTCAATATCGATATCTAATTCAAGGCATCGCTAGTCATCATCCTAACCCGGAATAGCCCTCTCCGGTAGATACTGAATATTAGTATTCAATATTTGCAACAATTGTTACTATAATTTACTTGATTACCCTTAGTTTCAGGTAATTTTCATTAGGGCTGATATCATGTTCGGTAAATCACTTACGATTAAGCTCCAATTTTTATCCACCATTGAAAACTAGTTAATCCTTGAATCAAATCTTGCTGTTGAAGTAAAGTTTGACAGCGATGAAATAAAATTTATTCCAAATCATTGAGTGTCTTAAATGAACGAGAAGGTAATTGGTTCGTTAACTAAAGTCCACAATCTAACTGAAGAGTTGTAATTCGGGTGAATATCATAAGTCATTATCCGAACATGATATTACGTAATAACTCTCTAAAACTCTTATTCCTACCCTGCGGGAAGCCGCTGCTTCGTCTATGTGTACTTTGCGCCCTTCTCTGCGAGACGCTGCGCGATCACGGTTCGTTTTTTCGTAAGTCCAGTTCGTGTAACTTAAAGTAGATTTTACAATAGCCTCCCACTTTTTAAACACCCTCTAATAAAGCAGTCATTTCGCGATACATAATAGTAAAAACTTACAATTCAAGCTCTTTTATTACTGTTATTAGAGAATATTTAAACCCTTGTTTTTTGTACTTGATTACTAATATTAATCCTGAAACATTACGAGAAATAGTTCATTAATCTTGAATTATCTTCGTGTCTTTGTGCCTTAGTGGTTTCAAAATAAATTTTATTAACCACCAAAATACAAAGACACTAAAATTAGTTGATTCAATAATACTGGTGAAACTATTTATCTCCCAAAATAATAGTTATGTCATCTATTTCGGGAGTATAAATAATTCTCTTCACTAGCCATGTTTTGTTTTTTAATTGTACTTCTTCACCTATTCTCGGAATAAATTGTAAATTATAATACTTACCGAGAAATTCTTCTGCATTCCCTTTCCAAAAAATTGTTCTTGTCAGTTCACCAGTTTTGTTGCTCATTTTTCTTACTTCTGATATTATTTATTTCTTGCAGTTATTTTGTACTATGAAAAACTGTTTAAGCAGTTTCACTCAATAATTGCAGAATAAATTTGAGTGGAATTTCTACCCAATCAGAGCGATTATTTAGTTCATCGCCTAGTGCATCAATCGCTTCCTCTAGAAGATAGGCAAAAAGTAGCACATCTAGTTCTTCTGTTGTCTTTGGAAGGAAAGATTCTTTATTAGCAGTTTCTAAATAAGAATTCAAAAAGCTAGTACTGACCCAGGTATACCAAAACTGTCCCCATTGTTCTATAAGGGGTAAATTTTCAGGGAGGATCATGCCAGATTCTTTTTGATAGTGGAGAGCTTCGTTAACTGCATAGTTGAAAGATAGCAACATTCCTGCGACATCTCGTAGAGGTGATCGCTTTATGCGTCGTTCGCTGAAACTACGATCTGCTTCGCCTTCAAAATCAGGAATAATAAAGTCTTTTCCTGTGTAAAATACTTGCGATAAATGGTAGTTTCCATGATGACGAGTACGCAATGCAGTAATTTTTTGCCCGACAATTAACTGAAAGCGTTCTAAGATTTTCTGTTGGCTATCAAGAACTTCTAATGCTAATGGTTGAGTATCGGTTGGCAAGTAGTTTGCTCGTTCTTTTAACAACCGAAATACTTGTCCAGTTAAGTTACGTGCATTTTGATATATCGAACGTTGATAAAGTGATGAAAAAGATTCTGGAGCAAAGTCTGAGCTATCTATATTTGTAGCCAACGCTATATGGAATTCAGCTGTGGATTTACCCAACAGTTCAACACTTTGCAGGTAAGAAGTGATGGTTGCAATTGCCAATTCTGGAATCTCAACTCTTTGTAAATCCAACAAGGAACCTGATGGCAGAGGCACTTCGGTAATAGTGACGTGTTCTGTGGTCACTAAATCAAAGTACTTTTGCAAACTATCAAGGGTATAGTCCCAGCCACTACGAATATCTGAAATAAACTCTTGTAATATGCCTATAGTCGTGGGTAGGGCAGTTTTATTACCTGTTTTATTTGCACGACGGTACTCTAAAGCACCAGCTAGAAAAACTGAGTTTTGCAAGCGTTTTTTCTGGTATAGGAAACGCCGGATTTCTAAATCTGGGTGCAAACCTTCCTCAACTTTGCGGAAGAGTTTCAACAACAAGGGATCGCCATAAACTATATAAGTATTGGTTTGTTCTTCTTTATTTAGGACAATCGGCTCATGATTGCTTAACTGTCGGCGCAATTCGGAGAATGAATCAGTAGTAGTGCCAAATAATTCTCCGGTTATCCCTTTATAAGAATGATGATTAGCGATCGCATCATCTAGCAGTGAGGTGAGAAAGTTCTTGTCTGCTAAAGCATCAAATAAAATTCCAACTTCTTGAGTATTAGGTGGAGGAGGGTCTATTTTACCTTGCACCCCAAGCCGTGCAATTATAGCTTGCGGCATTTCTGCCAAAAGCTGTGTTGCTTGCTCACCTTCTGCATAAGCGAGAAATAACAGATAAGTTTCGTGGTTTCCTTGGCTATAATCTACCTGCAACCAAACAATTTGAGCTATCTGCTGATTATAGGGTAAAGAAATCGCTTCAATGATTTGTGTTGATTGTACAGTCTTAGTTTTGCCGCCAAACCAGCTACAGGTATAGAGATAATCCCGCAGTGTTGATTCTAGAATGCTTTTTGACTCTCGTTGCCCAATCACATTCTCCCATGAACCATTTACCAGCAGAGTTACTAAATCTGCTTGGGGTTTAGGGGGTTGAGTTGAGCTAGGTTTGCGTTGTAAGGTGAACCAGTAAAACCCGTAAGGACTTAAGCTGAGGAAATAGGGCGATTCTGTAATCGGTGGAAACTCAGTGGAACCAAAAATTTCTACTGGTAGTAGCCCATTGAAGGTTGATAAATCTAATGCCACCGTTTGCACATAATGAGATAAATTTGCTACTACCAAGACATCTTCTTCAGAGGTAATCCGGCTGAAGGCAAAAACTTTGCGATTATTAGACTGTAGTAATTCAAAACGCCCTTCACCCAATGCCGGAAACCGTTTGCGAGTAGCAATTAAACGTTTCATCCAATACCAGAGAGAATTGCTATTAGTCCGTTGTGCCTCGACGTTGAGTGCTTCGTAGTGATATTCTGAGTCAACGATGACGGGTAGATATAAGCGTTGCGGGTTGGTGCGACTAAAACCGGCGTTGCGGTCAGAACTCCACTGCATAGGCGTGCGAACACCATTGCGATCGCCTAGATAAACGTTATCTCCCATGCCAATTTCATCACCGTAGTAAAGTACGGGGGTTCCTGGTAGAGATAACAGTAAACTATTGAGTAACTCAATTTGGCGGCGATCATTGCCTAAAAGCGGCGCTAATCTGCGGCGGATGCCTAAATTTACCCGCATCATTGGGTCTTGTGCATAGGCCCCATACATAAAATCCCGGTCTTCATCTGTCACCATTTCTAGAGTCAGTTCGTCATGGTTGCGGAGGAACAATGCCCACTGACAGTTATCAGGAATCGATGGAGTTTGCTGAAGAATATCTACAATCGGGAAATTATCTTCCATCCGCACTGCCATAAACAAACGCGGCATTAAGGGAAAATGAAAGTTCATGTGACACTCATCCCCTGCACCGTAATATTGCGCTGCATCTTCAGGCCATTGGTTCGCTTCAGCTAGTAACATTCGGTTAGGAAATTTCGCGTCGATGTGCGATCGCAACTCTTTCAAATACGCATGGGTTTCGGGTAAGTTTTCGCAGTTCGTTCCTTGCCGTTCGTATAAATAAGGCACAGCATCCATGCGTAGTCCATCTACACCCATCTCCAACCAAAAATCTAGAACATCAAATACTGCCTCGCGCACCAAGGGATTGTCATAATTCAAATCCGGCTGATGGGAATAGAAACGATGCCAGCAATAAGCTTTAGCAACTGAATCCCAAGTCCAGTTTGATGTCTCAAAATCTTGGAAGATAATTCGCGCTTCTTGGTATTTTTCAGGAGTATCACTCCAAACATAAAAATCTCGCTCCTGACTTCCTTTCGGGGCGCGACGTGCCCTTTGAAACCAAGGATGTTGGTCAGAGGTATGGTTAATAATTAACTCAATAATTACACGAATACCGCGCTGATGAGCAGCGCTCAAAAACGCTTTAAAGTCTTCTAACGTGCCATAGATAGGATTGACACTAGTGTAATCGGCAATATCGTAACCATCATCTCTGAGGGGTGAAGGGAAAAAAGGTAACAACCAGATAGCAGTAATACCTAAATCTTGTAAATAGTCTAGTTTTTCTGTCAGCCCTTGAAAATCACCAATACCATCACCATTACTGTCAGCAAATGTCCGAACACCTAGTTCGTAGATAATTGCATTTTTAAACCATAATGGGTCATCTTTCAAGCTGGAGTTTGGCATTTTAAAAAGATATGCGATCGCATATCTAATAGAAGTATATTTTTACTTGATACAATCGCTGAGATTATCAGCTTATTTATCTTACACGAGGAATGTATAAACTTTCTTACTTAAGTAATCAAACTATCAAACTAGCTATATTTAGTGATAAGTAATCATACCAACTATGTATATACATTTAATTTTTATTTAAATTTTTAAGGTGTAAATATGTAACAAAACTTATCCCACTTTTCTAGGATCTAGACAACGCGAAGCATCCACCCCGCAGACTGGACAGATATCTTTTGGCGGTTCCTAATACCCTAGATGTAGTTTTTTTAACAATTTATATGAGTAGATCACCACTTGACAGTTACCCAAAGTCCTAAATATTTATTCTCTTGCGTGAGTGCTAGCACAAGTCTTAGTTTAGAATCTATATTCTTATTTTGGGAATATAACTCGACTACACTACAGGTTGTATGCACAGCTTTATCTTTGACCGTTTGGGAACGAGGGGCAAATTGGCCCAGGGCAATATCAGATTTTGATCAACCACTCCCTTTGTTAGCAGCCATTGGTTGGCGCGTGTAGGAAAGCGGGTATAAGAGGATTTCTGTTGGTGTTACTACGGCTATTACATTCAGGACATAAACCAGCAGCAGGGTGTAAATAGAAAGCATTGCAGCAATATCTGCGACAATAAAGGCGTTTACGCACCGATATCCTTGATTTTTAGCCGACGGTAGCATTAAATAAAGTTTATTTGGATTTTTGATCCTTCTTTAAAATTATAAAATAATATAGGTATAAAGTGTAACATATATGAAAGAGGATTTGAACAAATATCGTATTTTAGCTTAGGAATCACTAAAATTCAGTACCCAGAAACTTTTTAATACGAGATAATAATAAACTCACACCACCCTTAGCTGTTGTCCCATCAACCATTACAGAACTTGTTTTGGCTTAGTTTAAGTAATTCATTTCACAGCCATAAGGTCGAATTCTGCAAGTAGTTCTAAACCAAATCATGAAAACATCTACCAAATTGCTAGCTCGCCTGGAGTATTACTACCAGCAAATCAAAACGATCATTCTAACTCGGCAGAATCCGATTACTGGTTTACTACCTGCGAGTACAGCGATTACAGCCCATGGTGATTATACTGATGCCTGGGTGCGAGACAACGTTTACAGCATTTTGGCAGTTTGGGGTTTAGGACTTGCATACCGCAAGATTGACGACGATCAAGGACGCACCTATGAACTAGAACACAGTGTGATCAAACTGATGCGCGGGTTGCTCTTTGCGATGATGCGACAGGCTCATAAAGTAGAGACATTTAAACATACTCAGTCGCTACTGGATGGACTGCACGCCAAATACAATACCGCGACTGGCGACATTGTTGTTGGTGATGATCAATGGGGACATTTGCAACTTGATGCCACATCTATATTTTTACTGATATTGGCGCAAATGACCGCTGCCGGATTGCAAATAATTTATACGATTGATGAAGTGAATTTTGTCCAAAATTTGGTTTACTACATTGGACGAGCTTATCGCACACCAGATTACGGCATTTGGGAACGTGGTAATAAAATTAATCGTGGTAATGCTGAGTTAAACGCCAGTTCTGTGGGTATGGCAAAAGCTGCTTTAGAAGCTATCAATGGACTAGATTTGTTTGGTGTGCGTGGTAGTCAAGCATCGGTGATTCATGTGCTACCAGATGAAATCGCCCGCGCCCGAATTACTTTAGAATCCTTATTACCGAGGGAATCTGGTTCCAAAGAAATTGATGCGGCGCTGTTAAGTATTATTAGTTATCCTGCCTTTGCAGTGGAAGACTCGCAGTTACGCGATCGCACTTTAAACGATATTATCAACAAACTCGCTGGTAAATACGGCTGCAAACGCTTCCTGCGTGATGGACACCAAACCGTTTTAGAAGACAATCACCGCTTACATTACGAACCGTGGGAACTGAAACAATTTGAGCATATTGAATGCGAATGGCCATTATTTTTCACTTATTTAGTTCTAGATGGATTATTTTGCGGCGAGCCAGAACAAGTTAAAAAATACCAAGAGCTTTTAGAATCATTACTTATAGAACAAAATGGTTTACGTTTATTGCCAGAACTTTATTATGTCCCAGCCGAAAGTATAGAAGCAGAAAAGGTAGCACCACAAACGCAACCACGTTTGCCCAATGAAAATATTCCCTTAGTGTGGGCACAGAGTTTATATCTTCTCAGTCAAATGTTGAGTGAAGGGTTACTTGCTGTTGGTGATATCGACCCTTTGGGAAGACATTTGTGTGTGGGAAAACAGCGTGAGGCATTGGTACAAATTGCTTTATTAGCAGAAGATGAAGATTTACAGACGAAACTAGAAGTTCATGGAATCGAAGCACAAACACCTACCCAAGTAGAACCGATTCAGGTGAGAAAAGCTGGAGAGTTTTCCGCTATTTATACCCAAATTGGACGTAATGAAAAACTTGGTTTAACTGGGCGGCCAGTGCGGCGGCTGCGGAGTTTGACAACATCTAGAATCTTTCGGATTCGCGGTGAAACAATTGTATTTTTACCTTCATTTTCAGACTCTCAACAGTTTTACTTAACCCTTGATTACCATTTTTTGCTGGATCAAATTAGAAGCGAACTAGCTTACATTCAAAAATATTGGAGCGATTTAGGACGTCCGACTCTGACTTTAATGTTGACGCACACCATGTTAGAAATCGGTTCTGAGGCATTACTAGAACTGATGCAAGAACTAAAAGATGGTGTTTGTAACGGTGTGCGGGTGAAATTAGGGCGGCTAAATCAGCTAATGCTGACAGCTGGAATCCAAAGAATTGATTTTCTCCCAAATGCAGAATTCTCGCGATCGCCAGTGAAAAATGCTGGACTACGTTGCTATTATCTAGCTTATCATCCTGAGAAAAACTGGCGCTTAGGACATACCCAAGAATTTCAAATGGAGTGTGAAACCAACTTAGGATTATTACTTTCTTATTTGCGCTCATCAGAGAATATCTACGAGCAAATTGAGTTATTGCAAACTTTAATTCGCTTACAGGGAATGAAATTTGATACGGGCTATGGTGGCCCAGGATATCCTGTTACCGTAGCCGATTTACTCGATGAAGTTTACACCAAAGCTGGAGATTTAAGTATTTGGGCAGTGGTACGCCGGGCTGCGGGGTTACGGCAAATGGTTGATATCAGCCTATCAGATGCAGTAACGAGTATTTTGGTGCGGGGTAAGCAAATTGCTGTGGGTAAAGCTTACAGTGAGGCGTCTCTGATTACCGTACCCATGTCTCATAATGAAATTGCTGATAAAATTAATCATTTTTGTCGTGAAGATATACGCGATCGCGTCCTCACTCAAGAGATTTTAATCTATCTTGGTATTTTAATTCGCTCAGAACCCAAACTATTCCAGGGACTACTAACGTTGAGAGTCGGCTATCTCATCTTATTGATTACCAGCGAACTAGCGCGAGAATTGCATGTTACCCAAGATGAAGCATACGATTACTTAATGCAACTTTCACCCTTTGAAGTAAAAATGCGCTTGCGTCAGGTATTAACTGGATATAGTGGCATGAGTAACCTGTTGCGCCAGCAAGAATCATTGCATGTCAAACAAAAAGAAAGTGATATTGCTTGGGTAGTGTTACCAGCAATCGCCGAAGAAATACAAGTCCCACCAGGCGGTTGGCGGCGGTTCCGTCAAGCCGAGGGTGCGACGGGGCGCGTACCAAAAGAGTTTTTTAAGCAGGTTTGGCTATTAATGCGACATTGCAAAGGGCTAGTAATTGGGGATAAACTAGAGCGGCGCAATCGTTTAGATAGTGAGATAATGCTGTCGGAAATGACAGCGGGGGAAAGAAATTTTGCTTTGTTAGTTGAGCATCTGTTGAATAAAATCGAAGCTTCAGAATACCGCCAAGTTAATATTGAAGCATTAATAGAATTAGGAGCGATCGCAGCTAATAATCCCAACCTCCAAATTGAAGAATATATCGTGTTAGATGTGTTAATAGGTCATGCAGTGCGATTAGCATGGCTAGAAAACCATACTCATCGCAGCGATCGCTATGATGAAGATAAGGCGAGTGCGTGGCGATCGTTTTACAATACCTCTCCTAGAGATTGTGCTAGTTATATTTTGAAGGCATTCAGGTTCTTGACGGAATTTGTGAAAGATTTTTAAACGCATAGGCGTTAAAAAAATATCCCCCACCTTAGATTTCAAAAGCAGGGGTTTTATTAAATCTACTTAACAGAAACAGCATCAACATCAATCGTACTTCCATTAGAGGTAGAAGCCTCAGTGGTATTAGGTGCTTCAGTGCCCACATCACCCTTACGAGCTTTCCAGCCCTCAATTACTAACCCAGACACCTCAGAAACCAGCAAAGTCAAAAGGAAAACATCATCAATCTGCCCGACAACGGGTATAAAATCTGGAAGAATATCAATTGGGCTAGCCAAATAGACTAGTGTTCCTAAAATTGCCCACCAACGGTATTTAGGGTTACGAAGCAAATCGCCATACCAGGTGTAAAGTGATTGGATTGAAAATTTCATATTTTGAACCTCCAGTTATCTTTAATTTTGACAAATTATGCTAAAAATTCCTGGTGGGAATAACCGCCCTAGTTAGTCTGGAAGACGCTACTCGTAATCTGTCACCAAATATCTACTCTGTGACTCTGCCTAGTACGACAGGAGTTGCTCGTTTCGCTCCCAAAACCGTCACGATTGATGATTGGGGTGTCAAGCCTCCAAAAAATGTCTCTACTTATGCAACAAATAATCAGGGCGATCGCACCCATATCACTACTATTTATGATTGGGACAACTTTAAGGAAACTTGGTATACCGAAGCCATAAAAGCGGGTAAACCTATCTGGTTGCGGATTTTCACCTGGAATTATCCCAATCATCCATACATTGTTGCTTCAGCAGATCGTCCCATTTATGATGTGCAGAATCGATTCCTGGGGATGGTTGCAGCTGATATCCATTTATTATCGAAAAACATGGTGACAAACTGGAATGTTTTTCTACTCTTGGTGAAGGAAGTGAGTTGATCATTCAATTGCCTTACCCAGCAGCAAGTTTGTCCAGCAGTCTAAGTCAAATACGCCATGCTTACACTGTCTTTTTAGGTTTTCGAGAAATTTATATTTTGGAAGTCCCTCATTTTGCATTAATCTCTAGAATTAAAATGCTTTAGCACATTTGCTCTAGTCATAGAAGGAGGAAATTTAAACAGTGGATATTTTAGATTTGTTTTATAAGGGCGGGCCAGCGATGTGGCCTTTGTTAGTTCTGTCGATTCTGTCTTTGAGTGTGATTTTCGAGCGTTTGTGGTTCTGGTTGCGAATTTTGACTCAGGAAAAGCAAATAGTTGATCGCATCCTGGATGCTGCACAGGATAATTGGCAACTAGCTGCGGACATTGCAAGACAAGCAAGCCATCAGCCTGTCGGGCGTTTTCTCTACGCCCCCTTACGTTTTCCAAAAACTGATGCCGAAACCTTTCGACTAGCACTGGAGGCTACAGCAGAAGACGAATTGGCTGGAATGCGGCGAGGTGAAAAACTTTTAGAAGCCGTAATTGCCCTAGCGCCACTGCTGGGATTGTTGGGCACGGTTTTGGGTTTAATCCGCGCTTTACGAGCAATTCGGATTGGCGATTTGGGAACTGAATCTACAGCTGGGGTCACTACTGGTATTGGTGAATCACTAATTGCTACAGCAACAGGGCTAATAGTTGCCATCATCAGTTTGGTATTTTACCGCCTATTTCAAAGTTTTGCAGTTAACCAAGTCAAAGTTTTTCGGAAGGCAGGGAATGAGATGGAATTGCTCTATCGCCAGTCTCCGCCTGATTTTAGTAATAGTACATCTGCAATTGTGCCGGAAAATTTCACTCCACCCCGCAAGCCAGGAAAGACTAAGGTTTCTGAACCTCCTGAACCGCCGAATACATCTAATTAGTCAAGAATTCAACCCCAAAACCAGGCGTTTAAATTGAGAAAATGAAAGTTAATCTACATACTCCAATTGAAGAAGTCCAAATTCAAATCATCCCTTTAATTGATGTCGTTTTTTGTATTCTGACGTTTTTTCTATTAGCGGCTTTACAATTTACACGGCAACAGGCAATAAATGTTGATTTGCCCAAAGCCAGCGCCAGTTCAGTATCTGGAATAACATCACAGAGTGGAAGTCTGATTGTAACTATCGATGCTGTTGGCAATACTTACATAGAAAAACAGCTTGTCAAACGGGAGGATTTGGGAGCGAGGTTAAAACAGTATCTCCAAGCAAACCCTAGTGCTGTTGTGGTGCTGAATGCTTCGCGGACAGCAACTTACAATGATGTAATTGAGACATTGGATTTGCTGCGACAAGTAGGGGGCGATCGCGTTTCTTTGGGAATTATTCCTGGCCCATCTCAACCACCCACAAACTTACTCAACCAGCCTAATATCCCCTCTTTCCCAATCAATCCTGGTGCTGCACCAATTCCAGGCATCAATCCCCAAGGGAATCTTAACCCTAAATTTCCCTTAGCACCCAATTCCGTCCCCTTTCCTGGCGTAAGTCAACCTCCAACTGGACAAGGCATCAGTCCTATCAATCCTGGTATTTCCAACCCACCAGCATCTCAAGCGCCTGTAGCACCTAAAAAAACCCAACCTCCTCTTAAAAGATGAGATAGGGCAAGGGGGAGCATACAACTCTACCAGAGGCTGCGCTCTAAGCGTAGCTATGTCGCAGGCTTTACGGCTAGACTCAGGACAAGCTCAGTAACCAGGGGAGCAGGGGAGAGTTAGAATTTCTTTCATCTTTCCACTCCCCTTCAAGCTCTTTCCCAAACCTAAAGATATCTAAAATAAAATTATGTTAGAGAAAAATCTCCTGCTAATTTATAGATAATTGGTTGAGCTTTAAAGATTTTTCCATCGATAAACTGAAGTAATTTATCACCAATTGCCATTCACGTTTCAGGGATTGTGGCATGAATATTATGACGCTTTTAATTGTTTGGGTAGTAACAGCTATCAGCTTGTTGATAATTAGCAAATTGCCTCTGGGAGTTGAAATTGACACTCCAGGTAAAGCCTTCCTTTCTGCCGCAGTGCTTGGTATCGTAACAGCAATAGTTAGACCGATTTTAAGTATCGTTTTTGCAGTCCCAAATTTACTCACATTGGACTTGTTATCCAGCATTTTCACATTTATGATTGCCGTAGTTTGCTTTAGTATTGCTGCTTTGTTAGTAGAAGGCTTTCGCTTGCGTTACGGGATTTGGAGTGCTGTTATTGGGGCATTTATGCTGACTATAATTAACAGCTTAATTTACAAATTATTGGGCGTCTAAAGTTAATAGTTAGGAGTTCTTAGTAATTCCTAACTCCTAACTATTAACTTTTAACTCCTAACTATTCGTTAGAACTTGGGGGAGCAACTGGAGTAGTTGATTGTTGTTTACGTTGTTCGCGTTTTTTGCGATCGGCTGAGAGCATATCTGCCATCACCACCAGTGCTTGCGCCATCTTATCCAGATTAGAACGGTATAGTTCCAAATCTTTGTTGAGTTTGTCATCAGACAGGTGCAAGCCAGCAGCGATCGCTTTCAGCGCCTCCGTAAGTTGCTTTTCATCTTTGACCAATTCGGGATCTGACTGTTCCAATAACGAAAATACACCAATTGCGAACAAACGGTTGTATTTAAAGTTAGAGTTATTGGCGATCGCTTGCAGTTGCGCTTGCAAGTCACCATCTCGATCTAAGAAAGTAGTTTGGCCCAACCATGCGATTAAATCTTTAACTGGCAAACCTTTAGCTACAGCTTGCAATCTTGCGGCATCCTGTCGATAGTGTTGCGGATCTTGTTCTATAGCCCGACATAGGGCGTTAAAAATTGATTCTTGATCCCGTTCTGGTAGATAGCCTTGCATGAAGCGGTCAAAGGTAGTGACGACGCCCAAGGCATAAATTGGATTGTAGCTAAAATCGATATTTACTGACAGCAGATGCATTTCCACCATCAATTCTTCAACTACCCGACGATAAATAGTGTTGATCGGACGGGTGTGAAGATTGTAAAAAGTTCGTTTTGTATCAGAGACAGTACGGACGTTATTCACAAAGAAAATGTTAAGGGCGACGTATTCTTATTTTCTCGCTTAAAGGCTACTTTGCCAAGTTTAGCTTTTGGCTGGTGACGGTTTCATTTACAATATAGATAAATCAGAAGTATTTTCTCAGCTGGTAGCCACAGGGGATAAGACCCTTTCCTCTAAAAAACTAGCCAAAAATTATCATCTTTAATGATTCGTTTTTCACATTTATGAATTTCTCGCCACACTTAATTGCTTTAGGTGAGTACCTAGCTGGTGAATTTGATAATCGAGAACAAGCCATAGGAGAACCAGTTTGGTATGTCCACCTGCGCCTGTGGCAAAGACCAGTTAATTTGTTCACAGAAGATAGTATCACCCTGTTTGCCGAACAGGCTAACGTTATTAACCTAGATAAACCTTACCGCCAGCGAATTATCCGGTTACGTCAGAGGAGCGACTCTGACACATCTCTGGAAGTGCAATACTATATGCCTCAAGATCCAGGTGCATTAATCGGCGCAGGTCATAACCCAGCTTTACTAAACACACTGACACCCGAACAATTAGATTTACTACCAGGTTGTATCCTAACAGTAATTCAGGAAACACTAGCCCGCGATCGCTATAAGTTTACCACTACCCCACTACCAGAAACTCGTTGCAGCTTTACTTATCTTGGCAATAGCGTGGATGTTTCCTTGGGATTTGAAGCCACAGCGGCAGAATTTCGCAGCTACGACAAAGGAATTAATCCAGCAACTGGAAAAGCAACTTGGGGAGCGATTATGGGCCCTTATCGCTACACCAAGCGAAATCAGTATTCAATAAGTTAAAGTTATGATTTATAAGTCATGAAGTTTAATTAACTCCCAACTCCTGCACGGACACAATTAATCGCGTCTCCTAACTCTTTTTTAGCTAGCGATGCTACGAGGTACACCTTCTAAAGCTTCCTCTTCTGTTTCAAAGATTTCAAAGACAGTATCCATCATCGTCACTTCAAACACGAGTTTAGCTTCTGGATGTACATTGCAGATGCGGAAACTGCCCTTGACTTTATCAGCATCACGCATTCCAGCTACCAAAGACGTAAGACCAGAACTATCAATAAAATTTACCTGAGCCAGATTTACAACTACATGACGACTGAGTTTGGAAATACACTCCTGTAACTTCAGGCGAAATTGCCAAGCAGTGGTGATATCTAGGCGACCTGCTGGCGTCAGGACAATAACGGTGTTTCCGTCTTGGGTTGTATAACTTTTTTGGTCTATCTGAATCACTAAAGCCCTCCCCGTGGCATTCCTCTTAAGATTAACTACTTACAGAATTTTCTAATGCTGTCACTAGAGATTAACAAGCTATAGCTAAAATTGTCACCTTTTTCTGCTAAGTGCTTACCTTTGGTAGTTTAACTCACCAAAACAGTGCTGAGTAGCAATTTCAAATGAGGGAGTGGGGAGTGAAGGAGATGAGGAGGATATGGGAGATAGGGAAGAACTCCTAACTCCTAACTCCTGACTCAACTATTGTCTGGGTGTCCAGTTGCTCCAATCTTGAGGCTTAAGGAAGGTTTCATACAACTCGGCTTCGGGGGAATTGGGTTCTGGTTGATAGCCGTATTCCCAGCGCACTAAGGGTGGTAGGGACATGAGAATTGATTCGGTGCGTCCGTTGGTTTGCAGACCAAAAATAGTGCCTCGGTCATAAACTAAGTTAAATTCTACATATCGTCCCCGGCGGTAGAGTTGAAAATTCCGTTGGCGATCGCCATATTCTATCCCATGTCGCTGTTCTACAATTGGTACGTAAGCTGGTAAAAATGCTCTGCCACAGTCTTGCACAAAGGCAAACAAATCTTCCCAACTGCGGGTTGCTGGTGTTCCCACCTGATCGCTATAAATAGCCGCTTTCCCATTGGGATTTGGTCCGCGATATAAAGCACCCTGGCCATCTTGGTAATCAAAAAACAAACCACCTACGCCCCGTGTTTCATCACGATGCTTCAGGTAGAAATATTCATCACACCACGGCTTAAACACCGGGTAATAGTCTGGGTGGTGTTGGTCACAAGCCTGTTTTAATGTTTTGTGTAAATGTGCCGCATCTTCGGCAAAGGGGTAATAAGGTGTCAAGTCAATACCACCGCCGAACCACCACACTGGCCCCGCTTCAAAGTAGCGATAATTTAGATGGACTGTAGGCACGTAAGGATTGTGAGGATGTAATACCATTGAAGTGCCCGTGGCATAAAAGCCATACCCTGCTGCTTCAGGGCGTTGGGTTAAAATTGAGGCTGGCAAATGGGAACCCGAAACTTCAGAAAAATTTACACCTGCTTGTTCAAATATTGCACCTTCGCGCAGCACGCGCGATCGCCCTCCACCTCCTTCTGGGCGTTCCCAACTATCTTCGAGAAACTTGCCCACACCATCTAGTTTTGTTAACGCTTGGGTGATTTCGTCTTGCAGCTGTTTCATAAACTGACTCACCCTAGTCTGAGCGTCAGTTGCTGGCAAAGACTTCGATGATTCTGCTGCTACAGTTGGTATTTGCGAGTTGGTCAACATAGATTCCTGAACCTAAATTACAATTTCCAGAAAGCCACAAATTTCTTATCTTCAAATTTGGGGGAAACACGCGCCAACAATCAAGCTGTATTTGCCTAACCCGCTTTTTTATTACTGGTTAAGCATTTATCCGATTGATGGGCATCATTAGAGTTATTTTCCCTCAAATGCGTATAGGCTTATATATTGACTGAGTTTTTTTGTTAATTTTAACTATTTCGCGCCCTCGTCCCCCACGCTCATTTGGTACTCCAAATCAGTGGCGGGATATAAAGCGGTTATAAATGTAGCAAGATCCCGTAGGGTAACGCCCTTGTCACAAACTGAGCGTAGTTGCCCACCATACCAGAGTTACCAGAAAGTGTCTAGGAAGGAGGAGGATTAAAAAAATGCAAGGTTGGTTATCCAAATTCATCCACCGCAAACGTCGTCGGTTTTGCGCTTCTCTGGTGCGGACGTATCGAGAGATTAGTTCTGCTTCTGTAGATGAACTGTGGCAAAAAGTGGCTGACTTAACAGATGTTTCCTGGCATCCACTACTTAAGAGTACTAACGTGCCCTACGGATTAGTACCCAAACCAGGATTAATTTTTCATGCTGTAACACGCTTTTGGCCGATTCCCATCCGAATTTTTGTGGAGCGCGTCAATCATAGAGAGATGTTGAGTATCCGAGTGCTAGCGATTCCTGGGATAGAAGAACGGGTGACTTATCAAGTAGAGTCAACAGTTTGTGGTACTTGTCTGTCTTATTCCGTAACCCTACGCGGTTGGTTATCGCCCCTGATTTGGTCTTTATCCCGTCCTTATGCAGACCGCGTAGCACGGTCTTTAGTAGAGGCAGTAGAAAAGACGGCATTATCAACGGTATCTGGTAAGAAAAAATCCCTTAATGACAGTTGTTTTGATTTTTAGGTGATGGGGACTGGAGACTTTTAAGAGGCAGAGGGGCAGCTCTTGTAAGTGAAAGGGGGAAAATACTCCCCTCTGCTCCCCTGCTTCTTTTTCCATGCCAATAACTAATCCCTAAAGAAAGTTAAGATTCTATTAGGTGATAATGCAATTTGCTAAGTTTTGTTACGGCAGTAACAGTGAAAACACTAAGCTGACCTTACTTAAAAAAGCATCCAGTTAATAACTAAGATGTTCGCTACGAGTGTATTTTCATTTTCAATTTTGAATTTTGAATTTTTATGTACGATGTCCTCGACTCCCGCTCTGTGTTAGAAGTGTTGCGACCAGTAGAAGACCCAGAACTCCGCAAAAGTCTGGTAGAACTGAATATGATTCGCAACGTGAAAATTGACGATGGTAAGGTTAGCTTCACTTTGGTGTTGACCACTCCTGCCTGTCCTTTACGTGAATTTATCGTTGAAGACTGTCAGAAAGCTGTCAAAAAGCTCCCAGGCGTTACAGATGTAAGCATAGAAGTGACGGCAGAAACACCGCAACAAAAAAGTTTGCCTGACCGCACTGGTATTTCTGGAGTCAAAAATATCATTGCTGTTTCCAGTGGCAAAGGTGGTGTTGGTAAAAGTACGGTGGCGGTGAATATAGCAGTAGCTCTAGCCCAAACTGGGGCAAAAGTCGGCTTGTTAGATGCTGATATTTACGGTCCCAATGACCCCACCATGCTGGGTCTGGCTGATGCCCAAATTGTAGTGCGTTCCACTCAAACAGGTGACATCCTGGAACCTGCTTTTAATCACGGCGTCAAATTAGTTTCAATGGGCTTTTTGATTGACCGAGATCAACCAGTAATTTGGCGTGGGCCTATGCTCAATGGTGTAATTCGCCAGTTTCTCTATCAAGTGCAATGGGGAGAACTGGACTATTTGATTGTAGATATGCCACCGGGAACCGGAGATGCTCAGTTAACTTTAACTCAAGCAGTGCCGATGGCAGGGACGGTAATTGTCACCACGCCGCAAACTGTAGCCTTGTTAGATTCTCGCAAGGGATTGCGGATGTTCCAGCAGATGAATGTCCCGGTATTGGGAATCGTGGAAAATATGAGCTATTTTATACCCCCCGATCAGCCGGATAAGCAGTATGATATCTTCGGTTCCGGTGGTGGCTCGAAAACAGCCGCTGAATTGGGAGTGCCACTGTTGGGGTGCGTGCCACTAGAGATTTCCACACGAGTTGGCGGTGATAGTGGTGTGCCGATAGTCGTTGGTGAACCAGATTCAGCTTCAGCAAAAGCATTAACAGCGATCGCTCTTACCATTGCTGGTAAAGTATCAGTTGCTGCTTTGACATAATTAATTTTAATTTCTATCTACTTCTTGGGCTATAGCTTGGGAATACTAGGGATTGGGTATGGGGACTGGGGCATGGGAACAAGGAAGATAAGTAGAGAAGTCTGAGGTAAAACTTCCTTAAATCAGAACTTTAAAGGGACAACGAGAATAAGCAATGCCCAATACAACTCTTGGAGAGGCTGCGCCCTAAGCGTAGCTATGCCGCAGGCTTTACGACTTCGCTCAGTACAAGTGCCCAATGCCCAATATTTAAAAAAGTCTAAATTGGCACAATGTTATTAAAACGATCGCTCCCCAAAATTCGCTGGAAGTCTTGGGTTAAGCCCTGGCAGGATGTAGATTGGCTACTATTTTGTTTGCCAATTGCTGTCAGTATCTTTGGTGGCATCATGATCCTCAGCACGGAACTGAAGCAGCCAGTAACTGACTGGTGGTGGCACTGGCTGGTAGCGGGTATCGGTGTGCTTATAGCTCTATTTTTATCTCGCACGCGTTACGAACTCTTGATGCAGTGGCACTGGGTAACATACGCACTAACGAACTTTAGCTTAATCGCTGTGATGATTGCTGGTACTAGCGCCAAAGGGGCGCAGCGGTGGATTAGTATCGCTGGTTTTAACGTCCAACCCTCAGAATTTGCCAAAGTAGGCATGATCATCACCTTAGCAGCTTTGTTACACAGGCGCACTGCTTCTAGTCTTGAAAGTGTTTTCCGGGTTCTGGCAATCACTGCTATACCTTGGGGATTAGTATTTTTACAGCCAGATTTAGCAACATCACTGGTATTTGGTGCGATCGTTTTAGGAATGCTTTACTGGGCAAATGCTAATCCAGGGTGGTTAGTTCTGATGATTTCTCCGGTGGTTGCTGCCATTTTGCTGAGTTTATCTTGGCCATTAGCAGAGCCGATCATTTTATTCAAAGAACTATCTTTTGGCCCATTAGGGCTAGTTTGGTCAGTTGCGATGGCTATTGTAGGCTGGCAAACTCTTCCCTGGCATCGATTTAGTTTCGGTGCTATCAGTGCATGGAGTCTCAATATACTGGGTGGCGAATTAGGAGTCTTCGCTTGGAACCATATTTTGAAACTGTATCAAAAAGAGCGGCTAACTGTATTTATGGACCCCGATCATGATCCACTAGGTGCTGGGTATCACTTAATCCAATCTCGCATTGCTATTGGTGCTGGTGAAATTTGGGGATGGGGTCTGTTCAAGGGGCCAATGACACAACTGAATTTTGTACCTGAACAGCATACAGACTTTATTTTCTCCGCAGTGGGGGAAGAATTCGGTTTTGTTGGTTGTTTGGTAGTGCTGTTTGTCTTCTGCTTAATTTGCTTCCGTCTGCTGCATATTGCCCAAACCGCCAAAGATAACTTTGGTTCCTTGTTGGCTATTGGCGTTTTGTCCATGATTGTGTTTCAGGTGATTGTGAATGTTGGCATGACTGTAGGTTTAGCGCCTGTGGCAGGAATTCCCCTACCTTGGATGAGTTATGGGCGTTCTGCTATGCTGACCAACTTCATTTCCTTGGGAATAGTAGAATCGGTAGCAAATTTTCGCCAAAGACAGAAGTATTATTCATGAGTCAAGGGTGAAAAACTCCTAGACTGTGGACTTTAGGACTTACCGCACAAGAGATCCTTAAAAAGGGGGCTTTTGGTTCCCCCTCCTTTTTAAGGCTACCGTGTACACACAAGTCGGAAAACCTCATCCACATTGGCTTGAATCTCGTAGGGTGCGTTATGGACATTAGTCATAACGCACCGAAAATCTGGGGTAGTGCCTTACCCTACGGCATAACACTAATTAGCGATCGCTTTCCTACTCTTGGGTAAACCGAAAATCTGGGATGGTGCGTTAGCCATTACCCACATTTTGTAACAGAACACTTCGTACCCTTCTTGTGGCAAAGACCAAGGCGAACGGGTTATCCTTTGGAGTACGCAATGACGAACTATCTTATATTTATTTAGATCCATCTACTTAGCCTGAGAATTTATTCCAAGGCGGGTTGGCAACGAAGCCAGAGATTAAAAAGATATGGGTAACAACAAGCATTTAGGCTGGAGGCTGTCAAAAGTATTAAGCTATATAACAGGAAACAAGCGAGGCTAAAAACATGATTCTGCCTGGAGCAACTGTTCGCGTCAACAATCCTGCAGATACCTATTACCGCTACGAAGGACTCGTACAACGGGTGAGTGATGGCAAAGTAGCCGTATTATTTGAAGGTGGGAACTGGGATAAATTAGTTACCTTCCGCCTGAGGGAATTGTCACTCGTAGAGACCACAGCCGGACGTAAAAAAGCCAAATAAGATTAGTTAAGAGTTAGGAATTAAGAGTTATGATTCCTCAACTCATCACTCATAACTCCTAACTCAGCACTCAGCACTGGCTCAACCATAGCTATCCGCTAACAGCACGGGCTAAACGCCCCACTACCGCTAACAGCACTCTCATGCGCCTCCCCCTACCACAGTTTGCTACTGGCGATCGCCATCCCAACCACATTGCGGAGGTGATTGAGACTAATAGTACCGAATTTTTGGCCCAGTGTTTGGAACCGGAAGATTTGAGCTTTCCCTCCATGCCACCTTTTGGTAGTTGGGTCTGTTCTGTAGATGAAGAATCTGGCAATCAAGTTTATGCTGTGGTGTATTATGCCACAACTATGCCCATAGATTCCGTACACCGGGCCAGAGCTTTGGGGTTGTCATTGCAAGACTTACGCGAGGAACAACCCCAAATATTTGCCATGCTCAGAACTGAATTCCGGGCTGCGATCGTGGGATTTGAGCAGTCTTCCCAAAATCGAGGTTATAACCAAAGAATATATCAGTATCTACCACCCCGTCCCCCGCAAATTCATCAAGCTGTTTATCGGTGCGAACCAGAAGCAATCATTAAATTTACTGAAGAACTAGATTTTTTGCGGACACTGCTTTCTATAAACGGTGCGCCAGTAGAGTCTTTAAGTGCAGCTGCCATTCGAGATGTATACCAGTTACGCAAAGCTGACCGAGAATGGCTAATTAAAGCTGGACGTAGCCTGAGCGTGCTACTTAAAGACGACTACGATCGCTTGCGGTTCATTTTGAGTCAAATCCATCCGTAGATAGTTAGTTATTAAATAATTGCCTGGTTAGTGTAAGTTAATATTTTTGATTTTTCGTCAGGTGGCTTCTACATTTATATCGCTCAGGCGATCGGCCCCAAGGTAATTGCAGTTTTACCATAGCCCCTTCAATTCCTACCTATGGAACTCATATCACAAGTTCTTGTTCTGGAACCAACTTCCCAAGTTCTTGGCAAGGAACCAATTGTTCCCTTTGCTATTTTGCTGGTGGTCATCTTAGTTATACCCATCATGTTTGAGCGGCTAAGATTACCAGTATTAGTGGGTTTGGTTTTCTCAGGGCTAGTACTTGGGCCCTCAGGCTGGAATCTATTTCAGTCTGACTCGCCGCTGATTAACCTGCTATCAGACATTGGGTTAATTTACTTGCTGTTTGTCGCAGGGTTAGAAGTTGATCTAAAACAGTTCCGCCGCCAGAAAAGTCGTGCCTTTGGGTTTGCTAGCTTGACTTTCAGTGTACCCCTAGTGATGGGAACCTTAGTAGGGCTAATTTTAGGCTCTGGCTGGAATACTTCAATCTTAATTGGCTCTTTATTCGCTTCCTATACCCTTTTGGCATATCCCATAATCAGCCGTTTAGGAGTGGTAAACAATGATGCTGTTACTGTCACCATTGGAGCTAAGATTTTTACAGATATTGGTGCAGTGCTGATATTGGCTGTTTGTGTAGGCATCACTCATGCTGGAGCATTCAGCTTTGCTAAACTACTCACCTTGTCGGGTTGGTTAACCATTTACTCTGTTGCTGTTGTCACAGGCTTTGATTGGGCAGGTAAAGAATTTTTCAAACGGTCTGGAGACGACGAAGGAAACAAGTTTTTGTTTGTGTTGCTTTCTGTGTTTCTGGCGGCTGTAGGCGCTCAATTGATTGGGGTAGAAAAAATTGTTGGTGCTTTTTTAGCGGGTTTGGCGGTGAATGAAGCTGTGGGTGAAGGCCCAGTCAAAGAAAAGGTGGTATTTATTGGCAGTGTGCTATTTATTCCCATTTTTTTTGTTGACCTTGGCTTACTGATCAATCTACCTGCCTTTGTGAACAACCTGGACACGCTCAAGTTAACGCTGTTGATGATAGTCGGTTTGATTGTCAGTAAATTAATTGCAGCTTTGTTCACAAAACTGGTTTACCGCTATAAGTGGCAAGAAATCCTAACCATCTGGTCGCTATCACTTCCCCAGGTTGCTACAACCCTTGCAGCAACGTTAGTGGGATATCGGGCTGAGTTGCTGCCACTAGAAGTATTACACAGTGTCATTGTCTTAATGCTTGTCACATCAACCTTAGGGCCGTTGATAACTAGTAGAATAGCTGTTGGTTTGAATTCCTCACCAGCCGAAGATCCAGCACCACCCCTACCTGACCAAAACGCACCAGAAACAGGCAGTGCCTTTACTATAGTCGTACCTGTCTATAATCCTCAGACCGAGCAGTATTTGATTGAAATGGCGGCATTATTAGCGCGTCAATCTCAGGGCAAAATTGTACCACTAGCGATCGCTGCTGCTGCTGCTCAGATGGATGCACCGCAGTTAGAAGCCTCTCTACAACGGAGTGAGCGGTTATTGACCAAAGCCACGGCACAAAGTCGAGTATTGGGTGTGGCCGCAGAACCACTGCTGCGAATTGATGATGCCTTTGCTCAGGGAATTAGCAGAGCTGCTCGTGAACAAAATGCTAATTTAATTGTTATGGGTTGGGGTAAACGGACTGGGTTACGAGCACGTTTATTTGGGAATGTGATTGATGGTGTGCTTTGGGCATCCCATTGTCCAGTAGCAGTAACACGTCTAGTAGAATCACCGAAAAAAATTCAGCGCATCTTAGTACCAGTAGAAAACTTAACAGCACCTACATTACAGCCTGTGCAATTTGCCCAGATGCTGGCAGAGGCAAATCAGAGCCACATTACCGTGCTGAATGTGTGCGATCGCCGCACTAGTTCCAGTAAAATTGCTTGGAGGCGATCGCATCTCTCCCTATTGGTATCTAAATTAGCTTTGACCAATACCCCAGAAATTCAAATTATCGCTCATGAAAATGTTGCCCAAGCAATTTTGCAGGCAGCACGATTATATGATTTAGTAGTTTTACCTTTTATACGTAATCGTACCAGCCCTGGAGGGTTAGCCATTAGCGATGTCACAACCCAGTTAGCCAGACAACTCACCTGCTCCATTATCATGATTGGAGAACCGCAAAGCACTCAAACCACAACAAATGTAGTTATGTCTAACCCGGTTACCAGCATTACATCTGCTGTATGATACAAGGCAGAGTTCACTCTATCAATTTTGGATAATGAAATAATGAAATTTGGATTCACCCCAGCAAGATTGGGTGTGGGGCAAGCCGAATTTTGGATAATGGAATAATGGAATTGTTCCGCCCACACAATGTCGAGGCATGAACCGAAATTATCCGTAAAAACACTTTATATTATTGAAGATTTGATGAACTTTAGGTGGAAGACTGACAATCTTGAGACTAAGTTTGTTATTTTGCTAATTAAATTCCTAAGGAAACAGGTAAAAATATTACAAAACTATAACCTAAGTAAGTTCAACAACACTTTTTGATTGAACCTTGTTCTTTTTTTCGTTTTGTATTTTTGTCCTTAAGCTGGGTAATCTAAAAGTAAGTGCAATAGCTACTGAAAATATTTGTAAGTAACTGGGAAACTATGAGAATTTTGGTGACGGGCGGTGCTGGGTTTATTGGTTCCCATCTCATCGACCGACTAATGACTGATGGGCATGAATTAATATGCTTGGATAATTTTTACACTGGTCACAAACGCAACATTATTAAATGGTTAGGTCATCCGTACTTTGAACTGATCCGCCACGATATTACCGAACCAATTCGGTTAGAAGTGGATCAAATTTATCATTTAGCTTGTCCTGCTTCTCCAGTACATTACCAGTACAACCCAGTTAAAACCGTAAAAACTAACGTCATGGGAACACTGAATATGTTGGGGCTGGCTAAACGTGTTAAAGCTAGGTTTTTCTTGGCTTCAACTAGTGAAGTATACGGTGATCCAGAAGTTCATCCCCAACCCGAAGAGTACAGGGGTAGCGTCAATCCCATTGGGATACGTTCATGCTACGACGAAGGCAAAAGAATTGCTGAGACTCTAGCATTTGATTACTACAGGCAAAATAAAGTTGATATTCGAGTTGCTCGGATTTTCAATACCTACGGACCGAGAATGTTAGAAAACGATGGTCGGGTGGTGAGCAACTTTATAGTTCAAGCCTTGCGAGGTAATCCTTTAACCGTGTACGGTGATGGTTCGCAAACTCGTAGTTTCTGCTACGTTTCCGATTTAGTGGAAGGATTCATCCGCCTGATGAATGGCGAGTACATTGGCCCAGTGAATTTGGGCAATCCTGGTGAATACACGATTTTACAATTAGCACAAGCAGTGCAAAATATGATCAACCCGGACGCACAGATTAAGTTCGAGACACTACCTTCGGACGATCCCCGGCGTCGCCAGCCTGATATCACAAAGGCAAAAACTTGGTTAAATTGGGAACCTACAATTCCTCTGCAAGAGGGGTTAAAACTAACAATAGAAGATTTTCACGCTCGCATTCAAAGCGATGTCAATAATTCAACTATTTAAAGCGCCTAACGTCGCTCTGAATTTTCATACAGGTTCGCTCTCGATAACTAATATCCTTAGTGGCTGAGTTTCCTCGGAGTGTATAAGTGTCTGAGAATTTCTTTTTGAAGACTAATCCCAAAAAAGTGAGGAGTTAAAAAATGCGTGTTTGCGTGATTGGTACTGGTTACGTTGGTTTAGTTACAGGTGCTTGCTTGGCTCATATTGGACATGATGTAATTTGCGTAGACAACAACGAAGAAAAAGTTAAGTTAATGAAGTCTGGACAGTCCCCAATTTTTGAGCCGGGACTCTCAGAAATTATGCAGTCTGCCATTCAAACAGAGAAGATTCATTTTACTAGTGATCTCGCTGCTGGAGTTGCCCACGGAGAAATTCTGTTTATTGCTGTGGGAACACCACCTTTACCCACTGGTGAAAGTGATACTCGTTATGTTGAAGCTGTAGCCCGTGGGATTGGGGAAAATCTCAACGGTGGTTATAAAGTCATAGTGAATAAATCTACAGTCCCCATTGGCTCAGGTGACTGGGTGCGGATGCTTGTTCTAGATGGTACCGCTGAACGGCAGAAAACACTAGTAACCGCAGGTGGGGTGTTGAGTGATGACAAATTACCTGAGGTTGCAGCCCAGTTTGATGTGATCAGTAATCCAGAGTTTTTGCGCGAAGGTTCGGCAGTTCACGACACCTTCAACCCCGATCGCATTGTACTAGGAGGTAATAGTCAAAGGGCAGTAGCCTTGATGCAACAACTATATGCCCCAATTGTGGAACGCAAGTATGCTGAAGATCAATCTTTACCCCCTGTGCCAATTTTGGCAACAGACCTGAGTTCGGCGGAGATGATCAAATACGCCGCTAATGCCTTTTTAGCCACTAAGATTAGTTTTATTAACGAAGTTGCTAATATTTGCGATCGCGTCGGTGCTGATGTTACTCAAGTAGCTAAAGGTATTGGTCTAGACTCCCGCATTGGTAACAAGTTTTTACAAGCTGGTATTGGTTGGGGCGGTTCCTGCTTTCCCAAAGATGTTTCCGCCCTGATTCACACTGCTGATGACTATGGTTATGAAGCCCAGCTACTGAAATCTGCTGTCAGTGTCAACGAACGTCAGCGGTTGATTGCTTTGGAGAAACTCCAACATGTTCTGAAAATTCTCAAAGGCAAAACAGTCGGACTACTCGGACTGACCTTCAAGCCAGATACCGACGACTTGCGCGACGCCCCAGCACTCAACCTAATTGAGCAGCTAAACCGACTAGGAGCCAAAGTCAAAGCCTATGACCCCATTGTTTCCCAAACAGGTCTACGTCATGGGCTTTCCGGTGTACTAGTAGAAACCGATGCCGAAAGACTTGCTGACGGCTGCGATGCTTTAGTACTCGTCACCGAATGGCAGCAGTTCAGCACTCTGGATTATGTGAAGATGGCAAAATTGATGGCTCATCCCGTTATCATCGATGGTCGTAACTTCCTCGACCCCGAAGCAATGATCCGGGCTGGATTCCAATATGTAGGTGTGGGACGGTAGATAGTTAGGAGTTAGGAGTAGAGACGCGATTAATCGCGTCTCTACAGGAGTTAGGAGTAATAAACAAAAATTAATTACAACCTATAATCAATAACTCCAAACTCCCTTCAAAACCTAAAGATTTAAATTACCGCCTAGAATAGTCTAGGCGGTATTTAATTTGTTTAAAGCTTCACGCAAAGCTGCTCAGAAAAACTTTACTTTGCATTTGTGAGTGTTAATTTCATTTTAAGCAGTACTTGGAATACGCTCGATTTCAGCATATCCACTGAAAATAAGTTTTTGACCTTCAGTTTCTAATCGATTGAGCCGCATTTTCACTCCATCGAGGTCAAAGCGATCCAAATCAACCATATTATCCAAAATTTCTACCAGTGCCACGCTCAAGGTTTGCGAGATTTCCCGTTGGGCTTGTGGCACTTGGTCAAGTTCAATTTTCGGATCTTTGAAAGAAACTCGCCGCCGCCTTTCAATGCCTATAGTTAGAATCATGCTCAGGGGTACAAGTTCACCATTGTTTAAATCTGCTTTTGCTATAAGCTGTAAGCGATTTTCAGGTAATAGCTGTACCTGAACTTCCGTAAAGGAGACTGGTTCACCGCCAGATAATGCCGTCAGTGATGGTACCGAGAGATTAAGCAGGCGCTTTTTCACCAGTTCCGCATTAAAGGCTTGGTTTATGCCTGCTTCTGATAGAATTACTTGAGCGATCGCTTGAGTAGGTTGCTTGAGACTGAGTTTGCCCTTTAAAACAGAGCCGAAGTCAATGGCAACCGCATCGGTTTCAAAAGACATTTCTTCTACCGCGAAATCTCTCCGAATCACCAAGCCACTACCGCTCATTTTGAAGCTATCAATGCTGCCTTGCAACAGTTTGCTGGAGGGATAGCAACGCACAAAAACTTCTACTGACTCGCTTTGGGTAAACAGGTGGCGAATCGTTTGGCTGGCGACTGTGTTGAGCATCCGCTCTCCCCAATCTGTGCCTTTAGGATTTTGTAAACCAGTAAGTCCGCCGAACATGTGGTTTTTAGTCTCTAGAAGTTCTTTGTACTTTTGTAACAAACTGTGAAGAATACAGCAAGCGATCCCATGATTAATTGTGCTGATGGATAGGTATGAGATCGCTGATGGTTATAAGTTCAATGTGTTAAATGTTACTTTTTATATATTGAGTGGGAATAATTGAACTAAGTTATTGCTAAGATTCTCACCAGTACTAAGTATGATACAGCTAAACATTCTAGAACTTGCCAAGCAGGGCGATACAAACGCGATCAACACTCTGATAAGTCAGTGGTTAAATTTACCCATAATTACACCAAAAACTAGTTTCAAACAAAATTGTCTACAGATAATGCTGGAATCAATTGAAGTTCCAGTACAACAGTTAGTAGTCCCACTTATTTGTAATGGATTAATTAATTTAGGCATCCAATCTTTTAAGAATGTTAAAATATACGGTAGAGTAACAGGCGAATATTTTCCCGATTGGCAACAAGAAATTGAGTTAGAAGCATTAGTAAATTCAGCTGTAGTAACACCTCAAATAGATATTGAAGTGAAATCTTCAATTGCCATTACTAAAACAACAACAGATAAGAAATTAGCTGTACAAAAACCATCTTTTTTGGGATCATTGTTTGGAGCAGTAGCAGGAACAGCTGGAGTAGTTGGAGGTGCTGCTGTTCAAGCTGGACAAGCTGCTACAGGAGCAGCTATAGGCATTAGTCGGACTATTGGAGGCGCTGCCGTTCAAGCAGGGCAAGGTGTTGCAGGAGCGGCTGTAGGTATTGGCGGTGCGATTGGTAGTGCAGCTTTTCAGGGAACACAAATAGCAGGGCAGGCACTAGCAATTGTTGGTAATAATCCCCAATTGCAAGTAGCAATAAAATCTCTAAATCAAGATTGGTTAAATCCTTTAATTGAACAGGTTGATTTAGTGAAAGCTGAGGCTTCTGTCAGAAAGTTACAGCAAGAACACCCAAATGAAAAACCAGCGCAAATTGCCCATTATCTCATGCTGGAAAAAGCTGTTTTAGCAGGAACAACAGGGTTTGCTAGTAGTCTTGCTCCAGGACAAGCAGCTGCAATGTTTGTAGTGGATTGGGCTGCTACGGCTGCGTTATCGGTAGAGTTAGTTTACCAAATTGCTGCCACCTATAGCATGGATTTAGAAGATTCCGATCGCAAAGCGGAAGCAGTAGCAATTTTTGGTTTAGGGCTGGGTGGAAAAACAGCAGTAAAAGCAGGTTTGGGTTTACTACGAAATCTGCCAATAGCGGGAGCCGTCATTGGTGCTAGTTCAAATGCAGTCATGATTTACGCATTAGGTTATGCGGCTTGTCAGTTTTATGAAGCAAAGCAGAATCCATTAACTTTAGAGGCAACTTTAGTAGATGCTCAGGTAGAGAGTGAAAAATTTATTGAAGCTGCTATTTCCCAAGAAAAGATTATGGATCAGATTTTGGTTTACATTGTCTTAGCGGGTAATTTAGATAAATCTTGGAAAGATATTTTACCAGAATTACAAGCTGCCAACCTTAGTCCTGCCTCAATCGATGCGATCACAGCTAATATAAAATCGCTACCATCTTTAAAAACCTTACTTGAGCAAATTAATAGTGATTTCGCCGTAGCTCTACTAGCACAATGTCAAAAAATTGCTGATCTAGACGGAGTAATTACGCCAGAAGAAGCTAAGGTGTTAGAAACGATTAACAAAAAGTTAAACCGTGATTTAGCTGCAATCAAATAACCTGAATATTGGTGTTAACATTTCTTAATTAAAGGCGATCGCAACCTCTACGCAAAAATGCGTAGACGCAAAGCGGCTTGTCGTTAGACATCGCACCAAATCCATTAATCATGAGGCTATCTGGTAAATTGCAGGTCAATATCTCGGTTCAGGAGTTGATTTACCCTCCATTTTGGCAGCATCTAACCATGCTGTTTTTGTTTGCAAAACTTCACAAAGTGATTTCTTTTCAGTTGAACCAAATGCTGAACAGTATTTCAGATCAGGAATATCAACAATGTAGCCATCATCTTCTTCACTGTAGAAGATATTAATGTGATAGTTTTTCATCTTTGATTCTCCAAAGTCACCATTTTTCTCAGCAACCGAGTATTGCCACCAAAATACGAAGCAAGTCCTCTATGTCAGCAGGAACTCTCAAAATAGCTTTTGAAAGTGTATGAGTGATCTGGTTGAAGGATGGGAGTTTTGCTCATAGCCACATAATTAAAATAATTCGTATTAAGTGATATTCATCCCTAAGTTAGAAAATCTGCCCAATGCTGCTACTTTGGATAAAGCAATGCAACAAGGGCAGATGGTTACGTTTCAAGTCTAGAGTCTTACTCTAAGAAATTTGACCTGCGAGTAGCGACACCTTTACGACCAACTGCGGGTATTTCTATTAGCTGATCTGTAGCAGTAGGAGTTCCATTAGTATTGCCACTGGCAGTCACTGAACTTTGATTGCCGGGATGTCCATTGGGGATGAACAATTGCGGATGGTCAAAGGGTGCTTGTTCAAGGAGGACTCGCTGATCGGTAAGTCCGGTTCTTAAGAAAGCGACCAAATCAGCTTTTTTAGCATCGGTTAAGTTCAACGGTGCTGCACCAGGTCCACCGTCGTCACCTCGACCACGATTGTAAAAGTCTACTACTTGCTCCAGAGTTGCCTTCCCACCGTTATGCATATATGGAGCTGTCAAGCCGATGTTACGGAGGGCAGGTGCTTTGAACAGTGATGTGGTAGTGTTTCCGGCTCCTGGGTCATCTGAGGCAGGTCTGACACCGTAGTTAGGAAAGAAGCCGTTAGTTGGATTATTAATCAGCGGATCAGTTGAATCAGTTGAAGCTACTCCTGCGGTTCTTCTCACCGAAGCTCTGGTGAATTCTGGAATCGTATGGCAGATGTTACAATTACCGCCACCATTAGCCTGAGTATTGACAAACACAGTCAGACCGCTTTTTTCCGGCTCGGTGAGAGCATTGGTATTTCCCGCTTGAAATTTATCAAAAGGTGTCTGGTCAGACACAAGAGTAGACAGATACTTTTGCATTGCTAACGCAGAGAATAAGGAAAAGTTCCAATCCCTAAGCGAAAACTGATTTTTAGGTAAAGTCAGTCCTTCCTCACTCTCATTATTATCATCATTTTTGCCGAGGACTGTTGGTGTTCCATTACTGTCAACTTGAATGATTGACTTTGACTTCCACCATTGCTTCTTAAAGGCTTGCCGAATCAGCTGATCATAGGATGCGGTATCCAGACCGGGCTTAGGGGATCGACTGTCAGATCCTAAAACACTGTCTTGCCGATGTACAACTTGTTTACCTAAGGGTCTGAGGCTTTTGAGCTTCTGACCTTTTTTCCGCAGAAACTTAGCACCGACTTCAGGTAAAGTACGACCACCAGCAGATGTCTCAAATGGACTCAATAGTGGCCCGGTTACTAGGGAAGCTAGAGAGGAATTGTTGAGCGAAACGGAAACAGGAGTTAGTTGGTTTGCTTTTGTAGCTATGTAAAGTTTAGCACTAAAGTCTGCTGCTCCTTTTGGATTCACCCCATTGAAGGTTTCCTTGGCGCGACCATCCCAAAACTGGAGTTTGTTGAAGATTGCATTAATTACCGTTGGGGTATTACGCGGCTCAACTCGACGCACATTAATTCCATTGACCTGAAAGCCGTCTGGATCTGGCACAGATGTAGTCGAATCCTCTGCTTGACCCGGATTAGTGTTATTAATAACACTATTAAACACACCTTGGGATGAGGCGACATCGTTAGGGTCAGAAATAATAGTACTGGTTCGATCGTTAGGATCTGCCAGTTTGTGAAATGGAAAATCTGCCGCCGTGAGTTGATAGTTTGCACCACCACCTACCTGGAAAGTTGTATCTTTCAGTGATGCCAAAAAACCAGGATTGATTTGATTCTTTGATCTGTTATCAGCTCCGGCATGAAAGTGACAAGTAGCACAGGACTGAATGCCGTCACTACCAAGCTGCATATCCCAGAATAGGGATTTTCCTAGCTTGAGTAGGGCTTTTTCGTCTTGAACAAAGTCTGCGAGATTGCTTGGTTGAGCCACTGCTGTCAGGAGTGGTGGGTTCGCCGGATTAGGGTCTCCAGTTGTAGCCGCTGGTAAACTAGTTATGTTATTTAAGGGAGCCGGGTTCGGTGTTACTGCGGATACAATACCTCCACCAGCGATCGCTAGAGAAACTATGATGAAAATTGCCAGAGGGCGTGAATATCTTGATACTATTCTGGTTTTATACCTTAAATAAATCCAAAAAAGCATCAAAATTAGCACTAGTAACATTGCTAATGCACCATTTGAGGGTATCATTAAGACCTCGCTATACGTGTGGGAATTATGACGTTGAGGCCATTCTTGACAGATTAAGATAAAATTAATATTTGTCAATAGTATTTACGCTGTAAATTAACTCCAAATGGGGCTATTCAATTCAATTTGACACAGAATTTTGAAGACAAAAATGAGTGATGCTTTTTCAGATGACGCATAGGCAGAGCCAGCCGTAGGCACTGCTAGTCCAAAACTTGTGTTTTCTACCCTCATTTTTGCGAAAATTTTAAGCACTATTACTTATTGACAAATTGATTATGATCTTAATCTTTCAAGAAGGGGTTGAGACTGACTCACAAAAACTCAGCCTTCCTTTAGATAGTACGAAACTACTAATGGGGGATTCTAATTATCTACAAAATACCAAGCAGTACCGATCTGATTCTCTAGGCATTTTGAGAACAAAGAAGTTTTTCCTACCAAACGAGATTTCGTACTTTAAACGCAATACCTGTGAATGAAACTGTACGAACAATAAACTAATCAGGAAAAGATGATAAAAAATATAATATTGTAGTTATTAACAAGCTATTAACAAGATATTAATAATTTATTAATAAGATATAAACAAGATAATAACTTGTTACTCACATTCTGCAAGTTAGTTTTAAAATCTTGATATTTTATATAAACCAACTATTGTCTTGGGTTTCAAACATTGAACCTGTATAAAGCACTCTGCGTTAGCGTAGCTCGCCGCAGGCATCACAAAGAAAACAAGTATCAAAAGCTTTTTGACACTATTGTCAATAATTTTAGCATGTTTGAAACTAAAAACTTTGCTCACTCCCAATAGATGATAAAAAGCGTGAATTGATTGCCAGCAATGAATTCTAGCCGTTTTATAACATTTCAGTTTTTCACAAAATAACGTGCATAGGGTAAATTTTGAAGTACATTTACTCGTGTAGAATGTGGGTTGTAGTCTCAAATTAATGGCATTAATAAAAGCTGAAATACTTGTTCACCTCAAGCGAAAAATTATCCCTGGTTTAGAATACGAAACTACTGGTAATCCTAGCTAGGTAGATTATATAATTACCCTGCGGCCTCGCTCTTTTGATGAGTTTAGTCTGTGAGTTTATACAAAATTTAGTTTTATTCTATAAAACTAAAGGCGATCGCAATCTCTACACCCTATACCTTTTTTAAGAAGACATTGCCATCTTTCTCAGCAACCCAGTATCGCCACTACGCTGAAGGATGGGAATTTTGCTCATAGCTGCATGATTAAACCTCTAACTGTACCCGATCTGCCTGACCACAACCAATAAAGCCTGTTTGGTTCAGCATCGACAATGCGTTCTTTTGCTCCTGCTGAAGCTGCTGGTAATACAATTCAAGAGCAGACTTAATCACATCCGTTACTGCCTGATTAGTCTGCTATTGTATGTAAACTAATTTGTCTAGCATACTCTTCATCTAATCGCGCATTAATTCGCATCGTTAAGTACGCTTGTCATCCAAATCGGATGACAAACTTAACATACCTCCTATCTCGTCAACAACTTCCGGCGCAAATTATCCAACGCTGCGTTTGCACTCACATGACGAATTAAACTTCGACCTCGCACTGTACCAAACTGATACTCAAAACTTGCCACTTCATCCTTTGGCCCAGCCAAACCAACGTAAACTAAACCCACTGGCTTGGTATCTGTCCCTCCAGTTGGACCAGCAATACCAGTAATACTCAATCCCCATGTTGTTGCAAGGCGGGTTTTGACTCCAATTGCCATTTGCTGTGCAACAGTAGCACTTACCGCCCCAAATTTATCTAAATCTTCTGGGTTAACCCCCAGCAGCCCAACCTTCACTGAATTGTCATAAGAAATTACTCCACCCCAAAAGTAATCAGAACTCCCAGAAATCTCAGTTAACATTTGCCCTAAACCGCCACCAGTGCAAGATTCTGCCACTGAAAGCGTTTCTTTTGATGCAAGCAACAACTGACTGACCACGGAAGCAAGAGTATCATTATTAACGCCGTAAAAATCTAGTCCGGCGATTTCTTTAATTTGTTTCTCAATGGGCGCAATTAAGGCTTCTGCTGCTGCTTCTGAATTTGCTTTGGCAGAAACTCGCAATCTTACTTCCCCCTTACCTGCATAAGGGGCTACTGTGGGATTTGGCAAGTTTAAATAGGAAGCAACTTTTTCTGCCAAAGCAGATTCACCAATACCCCAAAACTTTAAACTCCGGCTGTAAATAATTTCTTTACCCCAACCTTGACTTTTGAGAAATGGGACGGCTGTTTCTTCCCACATCAGGTGCATTTCACTAGGAACACCGGGAAAGGTAAAAATCGTGATTTCAGGACGAGGTTGCCAAATGATACCGGGTGCTGTTCCAGTGGGGTTGGGTAGAATTTCTGCACCTTGGGGAATTAAAGCCTGCTTGCGGTTACTTGGTGACATAACCCGACCACGTTGGGCAAATTTCTGGATTATGTCTTCAATGATGTCAGAGCGTTCTACCAACGGGACTTTAAAAAAATCAGCGATCGTTTCGCAGGTGAGGTCGTCTGGTGTCGGGCCGAGTCCACCAGTAAAAATGAGAATTTGCGCTCTGGAAATAGCAATTTCTATAACTTGCTTCAACCGTTCTGGATTATCCCCAACCACTGTTTGATAGTAGTGGGGGATACCTAGTTGCGCTAATTGTTGCGCCAAAAATTGAGCATTGCCGTTAAGGATATCTCCTAGCAGCAGTTCAGTACCAACACAAATAATTTCTGCACTCATTGGAAAGAATAGTTAGAAGTTAGGAGACGCGATTAATCGCGTCTGTACAAGAGTTTGGAGTTATAGCAATTCTATGTGAGGTCAGGGCGAACGCATCTAAATTACTCCTGATCACAACCAAGATTAAGAACCAATGAAGAAATCAGGATTTATCGTTTGATTCACATCCTAAGACTCAATGCGATCGCTAAAATATTTGTCAATAAGCAGGGATTAATGAGATTGTTTTTCAGTCTATTGAGAATAGACTTGTCTTCTTGACATGATGCGGCCGCCCTGTATGTGAGGTTGCGTTTTGTTTAGGTAGTAGGGGCAATTCATGAATTGCCCCTACAGGGTGTTGTTTTGTCTAAGTCCTATAGGCACATCTTCATACAGAATTGGTATTAGGAGTTAGGAGTTCAAAACTTAAAGCTTATCACTCCTAACTCTTAACTCTTAACTCCTAACTATCATCTCAGGCTAGGGCTGGTACAGGAATTTCCAGGTGAGAATATAAGGGGAAGCGATCGCACAATGCTGCTACCCGTTGCCGACAATTTTGGGTAACTACTTCGGAATCTGGAGAAAGCAGGCGATCGCTAATAATATTTCCAATCTCGGTAAATTCTGCTACTCCTAAGCCCCTTGTGGTCATTGCCGGCGAACCTAACCTCAGACCACTGGTAACAAATGGCGATTGCGGATCAAAGGGAACAGTATTTTTGTTAGCAGTAATATTCACGGTACTGACTAGCTGATCCGCTTGCTTACCAGTTAGACCAATAGAACGTAAATCCACGAGCATTAAATGATTGTCAGTCCCATTTGACACAATCTTTAAACTCCGGTTTTGCAATTGTTCTGCCAAAGCACGAGCATTTTCGATCACTTGGGCAGAATAGGTTTTAAACTCAGGCTTCAGGGCTTCTCCAAAAGCTACTGCCTTACCAGCAATGACGTGTTCCAATGGTCCGCCCTGGCTACCAGGAAAAACAGATTTATCTAGCTTTTTACCTAGTTCTGCGTCGCTGGTCAAGATTAAACCACCTCTAGGGCCGCGTAGAGTCTTATGTGTAGTTGTTGTTACTACATGACAATGAGGAATGGGATTAGGATGAAGACCACTAGCAACCAAACCAGCGATATGGGCAATATCCGCCAGTAAGTAAGCGCCGATTTCATCAGCAATGCTGCGGAACTTTTCAAAATCAATTACACGGGGATAAGCCGAATAACCACAAATCAGCAGCTTAGGACGCTCCCTCAGCGCCAGCTCCCGAATTTGGTCGTAGTCAAGTTGTTCTGTTTGTTGGCTGACACCGTAGTGGCTAACTTGGAACCACTTACCTGAGACATTCACAGGTGAACCGTGGGTGAGATGTCCCCCATGAGACAAATCCATCCCCATAATTTTGTCACCTGGTTCCAGCAGGGATAAGAACACTGCAAAATTAGCTTGGGCGCCAGAATGAGGTTGTACATTCGCGTGAGCAGCACCAAATATCTGTTTAGCCCGATTGATCGCCAGTTGCTCGATTTTGTCGATAAACTCACAACCGCCATAGTAGCGTTTACCAGGTAATCCCTCGGCATATTTATTTGTCAATACCGAACCTTGAGCCGCCAGTACAGCAGCGGAGGTAAAGTTTTCACTAGCAATCAACTCCAAGTGGTCTCGCTGACGCTGTAGTTCATCGTTGATTAACTCCGCGATCGCTGGATCAGAGGAGGTAAGAAAGTCTGAATTAGTCCTAGTCACTTCAATTGTCCTTGTGGAAATTTGTACAACGGCTGATTTTGATTGGGCGCAGCACCTAACAGCTTTACAAAGGCGATTAATCGTCTCCGTACTCTGGAGGTTTATTTGTGCCAACTTATTTATTATTAGACGCAAGCTCGATTAATGCATTAATTATCATAACGTTGCTTTTTGAAACTGGGCTAAATAAAGCTTTTTGCGAGCGCTCCTCTGTGGGACAAAAAGCTGAAGCTTCGACAATTGACTGTGCATAATACAACGCTTGCGGTACATGACTGTGAAGTTATCCGCTAGAAAATTTAAACACCCTACATTATTTGTACATTTGTAGGGGCGCAAAGCCTTGCGCCCCTACGTTCGCGGAGCGTCCCGCAGGGATGCGATGTTTTTTTAACTGGAAGTCCCTTATGTGAAATTACGATCCAATCTTGGGTACAGTATCTCCAGGTCCGGCGGTGACAATTACCAGATTTTCCGGCTTAATTAAATCCTCAATTGCCTGTTGCAGTTGAGCTATAGTGACTGCTTGAATCTTTTGGGGAAACTCTCGGATTTCTGCTCGTGAAAGTCCCAAAATAGCATTACTCAAAATGATGCTTGATACATCACTGGGATTAGCTAAATCCACGGGATAGCTATTAGTAATTGAGCGTTTTGCCGTGTTGAATTCATCCTCAGTTACTCCTTGTTCGCGCAACTGTTTGAGTAAAGCGAGAGTACTGGCGATCGCTTTTTGGGTATCTCCAGGAGCAGTCTGCATCTGAATCAAGAAGGGGCCGGGATTGATTCCGGCGGCAAAACCACTATAGATACCGTAGGTTAGACCTTGGCGATCGCGCACTTCCGTACCCAAGCGACTTGATAAGGTATCACCACCCAAAATTTGATTTAGCACCAGTGCCGCATAATAACGTGGGTCTTTCCGAGCGATGCCGTTGTAGCCGATGTAAGTAACAGCTTCTGTCTTACCGGGAATTAGTTTATTTAGACGTGTTAAAGTTTGCGGTAATGATACGGACGCTATTTTAAGAACAGGTAGCTTACCTGTGGCTTGCCATTTGCCAAACGCCTGATTCAGCAAAGCTTTCACCTTAACTGGATCAAAGTCTCCTACTAAAGCGATCGTTGTGGTATCTGGTCGGTAGTGTGTCTGGTAGAAGCCAAGCAAATCATCACGAGTAACGCTCTTTAAGCTCTCGGCCGTGGGAAAGCTATGGAATGGATGATTTTCTGGGTAAATTGCTTGCTGAAATACTTGTCGTCCCAGTCCTCTGGGGTCATCTAGCTGGACTTTGAGACTTATCAACGCCCGCTGGCGACTCAGTTCTAACTGGTCGGCTGGGAAAGTAGCGTTTTCTAACACATCTGCCAGAGTTTGAATCAATATCGGCAGGTTCGCTGAAAGTCCCTCACCGCTGACGCTAACTCCCTCGCGGCTAGCACCGAAGTTCAAATCGGCTCCCCGGTCTTCTAAGGTTTTTGCTAGGGTAAGAGCGTTTTTAGTCTGCGTCCCATTCATTAAGTTAGTCGCAGTCAGATTCGCTAATCCAGCTTTTTGATTGCCGTCAAATTCAGTACCGGCGTCAATTTGTCCACTCAGGTTAATCGTGGGGAGGTTGCGATCGCTCAAGAGCAGAACCCGCAAACCGTTATTCAAGGTAAACTCTTCTGGTAGTGATTGTTTGCCCGAATCTGTAGCTGATGTGGCAGGTGGAAGATATTTAGCCAGTTCTGCTGGATCTACAGGTTTACCGGGGCTGAAATTTTCCACTGTTCGACCAGAACCAGCGCTAGAAGTCCCTGGTTTACCATCTGGTTGAGTTGGCTCAAAGAAGCCGATGGTTTGTTTAGCCGGATTTAGGTAAGTTTTTGCTATTTGCTGCACCTCGGCTGGGGTGACTTTAGCGATCGCAGCCAGATACTTTTCAATAAAACGATAATCGCCGGCCACAGTTTGGTTATATCCCAGTTGGCTAGCTTGACTAGTAATGTCTTGGTTACCCAAAATATACGAGGCTTGCAGTTGCGTCTTCGCTCGGTTTAATTCTTCTGTAGTGACTGGCTGCTGTTGCAATTTTGCTAAAGATTCCTGGAGCACCTGGTCAATCTTCCCTAACTCTTGACCCGGAGCCGCCGTAGCATTAATTTCATACCAACCTGGTTCAATGAGTTCGGCTGCACCGCCATTCACCGAACTAGCGAGTCCAGATTCCACCAACGCTTGGTAAAGCCGAGAGCTACGTCCGCCTGTGAGAATGGCATCCATCACATCAATTGCCGGCACATCAGGATGCTTGATATCTGGTAACGGATACACCGCTTGCAGTAGTGCCGCACTTCCAGGCTGCTTGAGGACAATCGGCGCTTTTTTAGCAACAGAGGTAGAAGCACTCACCTGGGCGGAATTTTTAGCCACAGCCGTCTTGGCTCGTTTTGGCAACTTCCCATAAGTTTCTTTAACAACTTTCAGTACAGGTTCTGTGGCAAAATCCCCTGTGATCACCAACGTGGCATTTTCTGGGCTGTAGTAGGTTTGGTAATAATTCCGCACCTGCTCTACCGTGAATTTTTCTACATCTGCTTTTGTACCTCCCACAGGTAAGCCATAGGCTCTGCTAGGAAAAGCATCTTGCATCACTGCCCGACTCAAACGATAGCCTGGTGAATTTTCGTACCCCTGTAACTCGGAGATCACCACCCGCTTTTCACTTGCGAGTTGTTCAGTCCCAACTAAGGAGTTTTCCATGCGATCGGCTTCTAGTATCAACAATGCTTCGAGTTTGTCTCGTTGCACTGTGCCAAAGTAAGCTGTTTCGTCATAACTAGTAAAGGCATTGAACTGGCTACCCAAGGCACTAAACAACCTTCCAAACTGCACTGGACGGTCAGTTGTACCCTTGAACATCAAATGTTCTAGCTGGTGAGAAATGCCATTCTCTCCCTTAACCTCGTTGCGTGAACCAACTTTATACCAAACTTGTACACTCACAACTGGAGCGGTATGGACTTCCTTGGTTAGCACTGTTAAGCCGTTGTCCAATACCGTTTTTTTCACTCCTTGGGTGAATGAGAGAGCAGATACAGGTGCGACTGCTGTCGGTGTTGCAGCATTCGTAAAATTCCTCGAAAAAGGCACAATACTTAGGAGAAGGCTAAGTAAAAACCCGATAAGCATATATGAGCGTAACTTCATAAGCAATGCAAAATTCAAAATCTCTAATTATAAAACAAAATTCTAGTACCGTTTTGAAAAAGTCAAAAGACTTATATTTTCAGCTTTTTTACCATTTTCAATGGTAGCTTTATTTTCGCCATGCCGTAATAGTCGGTTTTCAAGTTTATCTATTTGCAAGACACCTACGAGCAATAGCCGACAACAAGGGTATAAAAATAACCTTACCTATTTCTTGCCACTTATTCCCTATTTTCAAGATAGATGTAACTTTACGCACTGTTACAAATTTTTGCAGGTATATTAACAAGGATTGCAATGTGTTCGATTTGACAAGTTTTTCGGAATATCCACCTTTATAATTGGTTTAATTCTTATTGTCATCCCATCAGGGTAGATATCTTGATCAAACTAGCAATAAATTTTTGAGATATGCAAACAAGAAACTTAATTGCATCATTCACATTAGGTATAACCTTAGCAGCAATACCTGTATCACAATCTCATGCCTTAGAAGAAAACACACCGGACGTGTATAGTTTTACAGGGTATAATTTAAACGGTGAAAAAGTCAGTATTAATTACTCAACAACAAGCTTTATTGGCAAGCCCTCTTTCCAATATAAAGACCAGAAACAGACATTAAACTTTGAAGGAGAAAAGCAGATCCGTACTGTAGAAACAGAAATTGGTACATTAGTGACTGTGACTATTAAACAGACGCTAAATGGTGACTACACCACATTTAGCTTGCTCATACCCCGTGTAAAAATTGGATTGGGCGAGGAAGTAAAAGTTGTAACTAACGGAATCACAACATTAAATCGTTTTTCTACGATTCCTCAATCCAACCAGCAGCAGAAACAATTTTATACAATAATCAATCTCAAGGGTACAGCCCGATTTGTCGTGTTTTAAGCACAAGAGGGATATAGAAATTAGACTTCTTGCTCAGATGAAGGAAAACAGTAAGGGTGAAGGTAAATAATTGTTTATTTCCACCCTTATTGCCAGGGCTATTTCATTCTAAATCCAGGGCTATTTCATTCTAAATGTAGACGCGATATGGTAAGATACAGCGCCAGTTCTACTTCAAGCATCTATATACCGTGTCTGAAATCGAAATTATCAAAGCTTTTGCAGGTCTAGAAGACCCCCGTCGCCGCGCCGGACACAGACATAATCTACCATTATCTTTGGCACTTTTCACATTAGCGTAGGCGCAGCCCGCCGTAGGCATCGCAGCAGGGAACAAAGGATTTTTAGCAATTGGAGACTGAAGTGACGGCAAACTCCCTATTTTGATATTAAACATCAAAACTATTACTCAAAGGGCATCCTGCACTTTTTTGTCTCTATCAGAGAACTCAACAAGCATAACGATACAGTTCTCTCAGTATTACTGAGGTTTGAGAATTTTTAGTAAGTATCTATTTTACTAAGTTACTAAACTTTCTGTTTAGCGATAACCTCCGTCGGGTCGGAGCATTATCACTCGTTTTTGTCCGACTTGAGAAAATCGCGTTGCTCCCTTTATCCTTTTATAAACCTGTGAACGGCTGATGAGGTGGAAAATGATCGGCGGTTTATTATTTTTTGTCCTTAGATCTGTGCGCTCTACGAGAGTACCATTTTTCCTATCTAGTTCATATTTTGCCTTAACCTTGTATAGGGATGGAGGAGAGTTAGAGCATGTGAGCGTAACATTAGTCTCAAGAACTATGCCCTGAATTTCTCCTGTACCATTGATGACCCCACGTAGGCCATTACACAACGAGAAATAGGTAGAACTCCCAGTCAAACTGAGCGTGCCAGCTTCGTTGAGTGTAATTGAACGCAACTGGTTCCCACCATCATCAGGATCGATACCTTCCCATAGACCAACGAAAGGAATTTCTCTCTCAGTATTTGCTAAGACGCTCTGACTAGTGAGTCCCGTAATAATGAGCGTAGCCATTACAATCGTTTTACAAAGTTTCATGTTTTTCTCCTTGTTGCTTTTACTACTTTCAAACAACTACTAACAACTTTATCTACTTAAATCTGTCCGGCACGGCGACGCGGGTCTTTTATATCTGCAAAAGCTTTTATAATTTCGATTTTAGACACAGTAGTAGGAGCAAAAAGCTATAATTTGCGTTATATTATACCATATTGCGCCTTCCTTTAGAATGAAATAGCCCTGCCCTTATTGCTTAACCTGATTCCCTTTTAATTTGGCATCTGGATGATAACATCTTTTGATCAAAAGCTTAGAAGTAGCTCAATGGCTTATTACAACAGATTTTCCCACTTGTGATTTTTATGAGCGATCGCCTTTATAGACCAAATACGGTTCAGTTAAGGGTTTAATTAGCGTTTAATTTGCTTAGGAAAGCTAGGAACTAATAAAGATTGCTCTAATTCCCCTTGCTCATTATAAAATTTAATTTGACCTTGTTCATTACATAACCATACTTCCACAGCTTGGGCTTCTAAATATAAATTTCTTTTAAATTCCATTTCTTCCAAAGTGTTACCACTGGATTTAACTTCTACACAAATTTCTGGTGCAATAGATGCTGATACTTCGTCTTCAATTTCAGAAAATCGTTCCTCTGAACACCAGACAACATCAGCAACTTTCACACCATCTGATGTGTTAATAGCACATGGCATTACTTCTCCTCTATTCAATAAAGATTCTAATAAACGTTGGATTCTTCCTTGATAAAAAGAATGTTTAATTTTGACTGGAATCATTACGATTTGACCCCATTTATTTAATTCAAATTTGAAGGGTAAATCTTGTACTTGTTTGTGTTCACAAACTTCTTCCCATCTCATAGTTAATATTTGGCTAGAGTGATTGATTTAATTTTAACTCATCTATCAATATCGAGTCTCCTCCTCTCATTGCTAACATTTACCGTTGATTGATAGCAAAAACACTCACGCAAAAACGCAAAGTTTATTTGAGCGGCTTGGCGTATTTGCGTGAGATAATCAGTTACATTATTCTAAACTTCAACATTCAAAGCACGCACCAAAAAAGCCCATTTATCTGCGGCTTCTTCGATGATTTTAGCCGTGGGTTTACCCGCACCATGTCCTGCTTTAGTCTCAATTCTAATTAGCGTTGGCGCATCACCTACGTGAGCTTCTTGTAAAGCTGCGGCAAATTTGAAACTATGAGCAGGGACAACGCGATCGTCATGATCGGCTGTGGTAATTAAGGTTGCTGGATAAGCTGTATCTGGTTTGAGATTCTGCAATGGCGAATAAGCATACAGTGCTGGAAACTCTTCTGGATTATCTGCTGAACCATATTCGGAAGTCCAAGCCCAACCGATGGTAAATTTGTGGAACCGCAACATATCCATCACCCCGACTGCTGGTAAGGCTGCACCAAACAAATCGGGACGTTGTGCCATGCAAGCACCCACTAATAAGCCGCCGTTACTACCACCTGCGATCGCCAGCTTATCAGTCTTAGTATACTTATTAGCAATCAGCCACTCAGCTGCGCCAATAAAGTCATCAAAGACATTCTGCTTTTTATCCTTTATTCCTGCTTGATGCCATTCTTCGCCGTATTCTCCGCCGCCGCGGATATTGGGCATAGCATAGACACCACCCATTTCCATCCATACCAAAAGACTCACAGAAAAACTAGGTGTCATTGAGGCATTAAAACCACCATAAGCATAGAGATAAGTCGGGTTATTTCCATCTAATTTAATGCCCTTTTTATGCGTAATAAACATTGGCACTTGAGTACCATCTTTACTATCATAGAATACTTGTTTTGTCTCGTAATTATCAGGATTAAAATCTACCTCTGGCTGGCGAAAAATGGTACTTTTACCAGTTATCATATCGTAGCGATAGATAGTTCCTGGTGTGGTGAAACTGGTGTAAATATAAAAAGTTTCGGTATCATTACGTTTTCCTCCAAAACCTCCGGCTGAACCAAGTCCAGGTAGTTTTACCTCGCGGATAAACGCACCTTTGAGGTCAAAAATTTTAATTTGGCTGTGAGCATCTTTGAGGTAATCTGCAACAAATTGGTTATTAAGTATGCCTACACTTTCTAACGTTTCTGCCGATTGGGGGATGATTTCTTGCCAATTTTCTGGAGCAGGGTTTTTGGTGTCAATCGCAATAATTCGTCCTCGTGGTGCATTTAAATCCGTGCGGAAATAAAACAGGCTATCATCATTATCAATAAAGCTGTAATCTGCCTCAAATTGGTTAATTAATTCTACGACTTCCGCATTATGGTTAGTCAAATCTTTGTAGAAAAATAAATTCTTGGAGTCAGTTCCCAGCCAAACAGAAATTATTAGATAGCCTCCATCTTCAGTAACACCGCCACTAAAACCCCATTCCTTTTGGTCAGGACGATGATAAATTAGTATATCTTCTGATTGGGGTTTACCTAGTTGATGATAGTAGAGCTTTTGATAATAGTTAACATCTTCTAATTGAGTTTTTTCATTCGGTTCATCGTAGCGACTATAGAAGAAACCTTGATTATCGTGTGTCCATGATGCACCAGAAAATTTAATCCACTTCAGGTGGTCTTGCAGGTCTTCACCAGTTTCAACATCGCGGACTTTCCACTCTTGCCAATCAGAACCAGAGGCGGATAGACCGTATGCTAAAAGTTTGCCATCCTCGCTAATAGACAATCCTGAAAGAGCAACAGTGCCATCTTCTGAAAGTTTATTGGGATCGAGTAAAACTTTGGGTTCGTCTTCGAGGGTTTTCAGGGTGTAGAAGACACTTTGGTTTTGCAGTCCGTCATTTTTGAAATAAAAGTAGCGTTCGGTGGAACCGTCTTGCAGAGATTCACCTTCTTTAAAAGGGATACCATATTTTTCATAATCCCAAAGTTTGGTGAGGCGCTGTTTAATTTTTTCCCTGGTAGGAATTTCACTCAAGTAGCCAAAAGTAACTTGATTTTGTGCCTCAATCCAAGTCCTTGTTTCTTCAGAGTCAGGATCTTCTAACCAACGGTAAGGATCTGCGACTAAAGTCCCGTGGTAATTATCGACTTGATTGCTCTTGTGGCTGGATGGGTAGGCGAGGGGTTTTTCAGAGGAGGGCATAATCTCAGGTCAAAAGTGCTTCTTTACATACTACAAAGATAGACCCAAGACGTGGAGCATACACTGACTAAACCTGGGGGAAAATTCCAATTGGAAAGAGTACCTGCTGGGGTACTACTAAGTAGCAAGCAGTCCCGTTAGGATTTTAATCAGCAAGCAGGATAAACTAATCCGCTTGGGTTAGGGAGGATCAAGCCTTAATCCAAGCGAATTGAAGTATAAACAAGCGATGTCTAAGGGCGGGCTACGCCTACGCTCATTTAATTTGCATCAGTTTTAAGCCAAACCCCTTATCTGGTATATTTCTATAGCGTTTCTCAGTTGAGTCCAATAGAGACCTGACAAGAGCAGCTCGTTCCCTACTAGCGTTGGGGAGTAAGATTCAAAGTCTCTCTGAGTCACAAAGCTAACAGCAAGATTTAGAAGACTACTTGCCACCAACCGAAGGCTGGGCCGATAAAACGGATAGTTGCCCATCCTACAACCATAAGGATAATGCCTATCCAGGCACCACGAGTAGTCCAACTGACAAATAGTTCGGATTGAGCTTTTGTGATGGGAACCCAACGCAAGATCCGAGTCTCTTGACCGTATGTTTCCCCTTGTCTGGTTTTACGACGCTTTGCTTCACCCATAATCAGCAACTCAAATTTTACTTAGGTTCTAAATTTATCTTGCCAGGAATCATGGCTATAGAGAGGCAATGAATCGCATTACCTTCATAAAATGTAAATTGGGTGACAAATTGACCTTAAGCGGAATTTTCTTCACTAGTATTAGAAAACAGGCTTGGATCAAGATAGTTAATCCGTGCCACAGGACTTAAGGCAGCAAGAATTTGAGCGCCGTAGCTACGATTAACTACACGACTATCAAGTAAAGCAACAATGCCTTGACTTTCTCTAACTGGAGCGATCGCTCTTTGTAATTCATTCAAGGCTGCTGGCAACAAATATAAACGGAACCAATCTTGATGCGATCGCTTATAACGAGCTACCCTACCAGCTACTAGAGGATTTTCCAAAGATGGTAGGGGTAAAGTAGCAATAATTAACAAATGAGGTGCAGGCAAAACTCGTTGATGTTCTCGCCAAAATTCCCAACCGCTAATCAAAATCCCATTTTCATCTAAACAAGTTTTTTCTACTTGCACCCGCGAACCAAACTCTGAGGCCAGAATTGTCGCCACTTGAGACTTGAGTGGTACATCCCCCACCAAGACAACCGTTAATCCTGGTGCTGTAGCACTTAGACAAACCAGTGTGCGGACTTTGTGAATAAATGCCGCTTGAAATTCTGGTGTGTTAGGTAGGGGCAATTTATAGGGTACATACAGTTGAATTGCTTCCGCTTGACTTTCGGAAGAGAAATTTAGACAAGTTAAATCGTCCAAACCCAGGCGCTGTTGGAAAAGAGGAGCATCAGTTTCCGGTTCTATGGCGCTACCAATTAAAACTACTGGTTGTCGTTGCCAAATGGGCGAGAGGATTTCCCCTAATTCCATTGGGGCGTAATGCAAAGAAAATAAACCTTGTCGATGGGCAATAGTCGCCCAGAAGAGAGGAGGGGGAGCAGGGGAGGCAGTGCGTTGCGCGGGTTCCCCGCGTTGTAGCAACTGCCGTGAGGCAGGGGGGGAAAGATTTTCATCAAGGATTTGTAATTGTTGCCAGAATTGTTTCCAAGGTTCTGGCAGTGCTTGTACTGACTCTAAAGCAGAATAGAGACGGCTTAAAATCTCTATTTCTGGCTGGGAAATTAGATAGCACTCATAGGGATTGGCAGGATGCTGAAAAAGTTCGTGTGTTAGTTGTATCCGTGCCTCGCTAATTGCCTCAGCTTGGTTTGGGCAAGCTAGTATCAGTTGATCCCAATTATGGGGTTGAATATCTTGGGTAAGTTGATGACGCACCCAATCTTCAAGATCATCTACCCCATCAATAATTGTAGGAATGCCTTGGGGAAAGCGATCGCCACCAGCAAATTGTCCTCTTAACCAAGCTTCCGGGGAGGTCAACAGTAGCCCTTGAAACTCAGCATCAGGCCAAGCGTCACCTGTTCTAATCGATTTGTTAGCTGGTAGCCACTGCTGTAGACGGGGAATTTCTACCTGTAGCAGAAGTTGCTGCACCGCTTCTTGAGCAACAATAATTACAGGACCATGCCACATTAGGGCTGATGCTACGAAACTGGTGCGATACCGCCCTTGATAGCCACAAACCGCCCCTACTTGAATTAGGGCACTACGTCCCAGGCGCAAGGCGCGTGCTACCAACCGTGCCATCGTCAAATGATGGGGCCAGGAAGGGAACCCCGCTTGCGATCGCAAAAAGTTATGTAGTGACAAATGAACTTCTGCCTCAATCACACGCTTTTAATTCCATACAAAGTGACTTTTACTTCCAATTGCCCCATTTCTATTATTCAGTTCTCAGCTCTCAATTACCAGTTAATAGACTGTTTACTGATAACTCTTCACTGATAAGTGTTCACTGACCCAATACCCTGAATTATGCCAACTTACACAGGAATTTCCAGCGAAGCCTTTAGGCATCCACTAGATCGCCAAGCCGAGCAAGCTTTACGAAATTTACCGGGATTTGATTTAATCGCTCGTAAATTTGTGGAATTTATCTACGAACGCCCTCAATTAGTCTATCTAATGGGTAACACCATCCAAGTCGGGCCGCGTCAATATTCCACTATTTACCAGATGTTTCGGGAATGCGTCCGAGATTTGGACATTTACCCAGAACCTACACTGTTTGTCTCGCAAAATCCCCAAGCAAATAGTTATGCGCTGGGGCAAGAGAATCCTTACATAGTCATAAATACAGGGATACTAGACTTACTAGACGAAGCCGAAATTCGGGCGGTGCTAGCCCATGAACTGGGGCATATTAAATGTGGTCATACTATTTTAATTCAAATGGCGATGTGGGCGATGAGTGCTGCTTCTGCCTTGGGAGAATTGACCTTCGGCATCGGTAATCTTGTAACACAAGGCTTGATTTACGCCTTTTTTGAGTGGCGGCGGAAAGCCGAGTTATCGTCAGATCGTGCCGCACTTCTGGTGATGGATGACTTGAATCCCGTGATGTCAACGATGATGAAACTCTCTGGCGGTAATAATAAATATGCCAATGAATGTAGTTTACAAGAGTTTATCAAGCAGTCAGAAAATTATCAGGCACTCGATGAAGATGGACTGAATCAGGTGTATAAATTCTTAATGTACAATGGCGCTCAGGGTATGATGTTGAGCCATCCTTTCCCAGTTGAACGCTTGCATTACTTACGGACGTGGGCAATATCCGAAGAATACCAGCAAATTCGCCAAGGAAATTATCAGCGATCGCCTGCTTCTGGATCAGTAAATGTTTCAGCAGAATCTTCCGCAAATCAAACAGAAGCTTTACGCCGACAAATTGAAGAATTACAACGAGAAATCGACAGAATAAGAAGGTCTGAGTAAATTGCATTTTATCAGCACTTACGCATTGACAGATTAACATAAATGAGCAGTAAAACGATAATTTTGTACAAACTTGGATTTGAGTCTAGATTTTGGCAAAAGTAAAACTCCTCTTGCTTACTTAGATAAACTGAAAGTACTGCTAATCCAGTTAACTTTGCCACTCTAGTTTTTTTGGATTCCCTCAAAGCGGATAATATTTTCTAGCTGGACTACCATCCTCTTGGGGTGGGACAAGTCCAAGATTCAAAATTAAGACTTGAAAATTGCTTAACTATCAGGACTTACGCACGGGTCATGAAAGAACGAACCACAGAGACACAGAGAAGCCAGTGCGTTGGGCGGGTTCCCCGACTTGTTCGCGCAGCGTCTCCGACAGGAGAAGCAACTGGCGCAACACGGAGGAATGAGAGTTTGAGAGGTTTTTTGCGTAAGTCCTAAACTATATCTCAGCATTAAATTAGATGTAGGCATTTCTCAATATGGCAATTCACTTGACAAAACGGCTTTTTGTGTTTGCTGCTATTCTAGCTTTTGTCCTTTTCATGCCGGGAATTGCCTTAGCTGCACCCGTTCAACTCCATACTACTTCTAGTGTCATTTTCACCCAAACTACTAAAACTGCAAGCTACTCCACCTCGTCGGAGATTAACCTGACTCCCTTACAAAGTCAACAACTCCAGGCTGTGCGTCAGAGAAGAAATAGAGAAATTGAGGCAGTTTTAAATACATCACAACGTGCCCAACTCACTCACAATCTCCGGAATGGTAATAATATCAATCAAGCCCTAGAAAAACTGAGTTTACAACCAGAACAGCAAGATTTGGTAAAGGCGATCGTGCAATTTACTAACTTGAAAATGAAGGCTGTTTCATCTAGACATTCGCTAAAAATAGTACACAAATAAAGCTTAGAATTGCATAGGAAAATATTGAATCTTTGTCAGAGAAGATATCAATAATATTTTCTCTGACAGCCTTTTGGATAAAATGCGATCAAGCGCTCGCACTTTTTCTTATAAATATCTCATCGAAACAGTGCAAAGCAATCAGTGCTGAGTGTTAACGTTGCACAAGGCTTGTCATTACCCACATTTTTGTAACAATCAAAGTATCGCATTGACAGACATCCTGCCTAGAATTTCAGTTCAGCATATTAGAAGCCAATACAGTTCGATTAATATCAGGACTTACGCAACTGGCATAGTGTTGGCACTAGCTCTACAGATGGCTCTTGAGAGAAGAACGCTGGGAGATGGGGCAGCAGCGGTTTTTGGA
>NZ_JBALDG010000038.1:0-85797 GCF_036917195.1 Nostoc sp. | reverse complement strand
TCATTGTTTTATAAGTGCGGTTAGTTATTTATGAATCAGACGGTTTTGTTTTCGCCTGTGAAACTACTTTACACTGCTTTACAATTTTTAATCAAGTTTTATTACTTCAGTAAAGCTGATAAAAGTTATTAGTTTTGCTTATTTAAGAGTTAAATTGAGTGTTTGCAGGTGTTCTAAATACATTGAACATAGAATTTATATAGGTTTACTCTGGTGTCAGCGCTGAAAAGATAAAATAGAGTTGTTATCGACTCTGAATAGAGAGTTGATATCGATTACTACCGAAATTAGGAGGGGAGGTGTGACATGACAATTACTCTAAATCACACCATAGTGCCTGTATATGACAAGCAAGCATCGGCAAAGTTGTTTGCAAAAATTTTTGGTTTAGAGGTCGAGGTTCCCGTTGGTCACTTCGCTGCTGTGCATATAAATGATGCACTGACGCTCGACTTCGCCGACGCTGAGGCGTTCGAGTCGCATCATTATGCATTCCATGTTAGTGATGAGGAATTTGATGCAATTTTTGCACGTGTCAAAGACGCAGGTATTGAATACAGTAGTGACCCCATGCATCAAAATAAAGGACAAATTAACCACTGGAAGGAAGGTCGTGGCTTCTATTTCTATGACCCTAATGGTCATAATCTAGAACTGTTGACGCGTGCGTAGATTTTTGACATCAAGTCTATCAATTTTAGATTTTGGACTTTCCTGCGGAATGCTACGCGAACGGCTACGCTCAGTCGAACGATTTTAGATTGACCCTGGCAAGATTGGGTATGGGGCAATCAATTTTAGATTTCAGATTGGAAGAAAATACTTAGAGACCGCCGTGTTTTTATTTGAACAATTCTTCAATTCTTTAATCTAAAATTGGCACAGTCAATGCATTACTTCTTTACTAGAAAATATGCTGTAGCATACTCAGGCAATTGCGTGATATGCTGCCCAAATTGTTTTTTATTCTTAAAAATACCTGCCAAAAAATCGAGTTGATAAAGATTGGGTAAAAATGCTCCGCCTGTATCAGCTATAACTCCCATTTGCAGATGTTTGCGACCACCTTGAGTATGCTCAATCACAATCACTTTACCTAAACCGATATTCAAAACATCTCCAGCAAAAGTGACTCCGGGTTTGACAGAAATTTTTGCATCTATTTTGTATCCATAGCCTTTAATAGCATCAACTTCTCTAAAATACCAATAACGCTTTTGTGCTGTTGCTTTCAATCCGCGAATATAAGACATTCCATTATTTCTATCTACATTAAAAAATGCCTTATAACCATCTGTAAAATTAATCAGGATTGTTCCTTCCATAATTGCTTCTTCTAAACCATTTCTGGTCAGATAAGCCAGACTTGTAACTTTTCCAAATTCTCTACCACCTGGTTCATAAATACCGGATAAAACATCTTGCTTTGTGTATCTAGTGTAAAACTTATCGTTATTAGATTCTTTTAAGCTATAAATGGGTGTATTAAAAGTAGAGGTTTTCTTGCGAGAACCAGAGTGAGTAAAGACAGCATATTTGGTAATTCGTAATTGTTTTTGCTGTTTATTATTTGGGTTGTAGGCAGACCATTTAATGACTCGAAAATTAGTATTGATAAATTTAGGGTCTTGTAAACGAGTAGCTCGATTATTAGCAATATCCTCCTTTAAGACAACAATCATAAAATCTAAAGTTTTGATAACATCTTGCACAGTAACCCCTTGAGTGGCAAGTATTCCTGTACGCAGAATATCTGGGTCTTCTGAAGAGTAGTCTTGAAAATATTTTCTAGTATTAACGAGAACGGTTAATAAATCTCCTTGAGGGAAGTTAACCTTACTACTTGGTAATTTAACTGGAGTAACAACCTGGCTACCATTAATCTTAAATTTATATTTTTTGAACTCATCGACAACTGCATAGGGTGCAGATGCTGATATCAAATCTTGCTGAGATGAAAAAGCGTTTTGCTTTCCAATAATTTCATTAGATGTTTGTTGAGCAACAAAAGCATTTTTAAATTCTGAAGTGAGAAAAATTTGTGATTGAAGTGGGGCAAAATTTTCTTGCTGAGTAAAGGACTGATCTTGTTGAGCTAGCTGTTTAGTTTTTAACTGAGTATATACATGGCTACTGGCTAAACTGACAAGTAATAAAGCAGCACAACCTACTGGAAAGCGAAATTTTTGGTTGAATAGGATCTTCATAGCTTGGAAAATCAATTTCTAATGCTAAATAATCAACGTTATGTTTCTATCACCTCACGCACTAATTGCGCCAACTTTTCGGCACTATCGGGAACTGCGATCGCCTTTACTTTTTCCCCCATCTTGGCTAACTCTTGCGGTGACTGCAACAAATTTAATACATTACTTTGCAATGCTTGTGCTGTCAATTCCGATTGCTTCAGTGTTAACGCTGCACCAGATGAAGTAAATACGTCTGCATTGTAAGATTGATGGTCTTCTGCGGCAAAGGGGTAAGGAATCAAAATCGCTGGCGTTCCACACACTGCCAATTCTGTCAAGCTACCTGCCCCAGAACGACTAATAGCAAGAGTTGCTCGTTGCAACAACGCCGCCATATTGTTGTAAAAAGGTAAGGCTTTGTACTGTGGATGTTTGAGACTATCGGCTTCTGGATCGCGATCGCCAGTTAAGTGTACTACATAGACACCAGCATCAAACCAAGCGTTTGCAGATTCGCGCACCAACTTATTAACCGCAACTGCACCTTGGCTACCACCAAATACGACAATTAAGGGAACACCCTCAGGAATGGCTAAATCCAAGGGTGCATCAATTGCCCCATCGAGAAATTGTGATCGCACAGGAGTGCCAACACAGACATTTTTTGCACGGGGCAAATACTTAGCAGCTACTTCAAATCCCAAAGCTACCGCACTACACCAAGGGCCAAAAAAGCGAGTTACTTTACCAGGTATTGCGTTAGATTCGTGGAAAACCACGGGTAAACTGAGGGAACGCGCCGCAATGACTGCTGGCCCGGCAATGTAACCTCCTGTGGTAAACACCCCTTGAAAATTTCCCTGTTTAAGAATTCGTCTAACTTCCAGAATCGAAAGGGCGAGTTTACCCAAGGTGCGAACCGAGGAGAATCCAAACCCTTGCTGAAACCCTTCAACTGCAATAGTATTCAAGGGATACTGTTTGGGGACAAGTTGAGTTTCTAGCCGATTGGGGACTCCCAGCCATTCTATTTGATAATCTGGAAGTTTTTCTGCCAGTGCGATCGCTGGAAACAAGTGTCCACCAGTCCCACTGGCAGCTATTAATAATCGTGTCGGTGCGTTTGCCATCAAACCTCTACCGTTTAGCGCCTAGCTTAACTAAGATAAAACAATTTCCTTACTTTCTCTCATCAAATCAGTAAACTCTTACCAATGACTAACATTATTACCACCTTAGTGAGAAGCCAACTCAGATTTACAGCAAATATCTGGCTGGTTTCCTTCCTGCTAACCCTTGGTTTAACAAATGGTTGGGAACGCACTCAAGCGACGACACCACAGCAATTAGTCCAAGCCACTACAGCCCAAAATGCACCAGCCAATCTGAAAAACCTGTTGACACAAGTTGATGCAGCCGCCAGCCGGGGCGATGTCAAAGGGGTATTGCAATACTACAGCCCCAATTTTACTCATGGGGATGGATTAAACCTCCAAACTCTGGAAAAGTCTTTGATTTCACTTTGGCAACGATATCCCAAATTGCAATACAGCACGAAACTGCTATCTTCAAAATCTGAAGGCAATGGGATTATAGCTGAAACAGAAACGAAGATAACTGGCTTACCCTCCGGTAACAGCAATAATTTGGCTCTCAATGCCACGATTAAATCGCGTCAGCGCATTGTAAGCGGCAAAATCATCCGCCAAGATATTTTGGCAGAACGCACCCTACTTACCTCTGGCAGCAAGCCGCCCCAAATTGATATTAAATTACCACAGCAGGTACTAGTTGGTCAGAAGTATAATTTTGATGCGATCATCCAAGAACCACTTGGTGATGATTTTCTACTAGGAACGGCACTTGAGGAATCTATCCAACCAGAAAAATTTCTCAACCCTACACCCGTGGATTTGGAATTACTGACATCTGGCGGACTGTTTAAAACGGGACAAGCACCATCTATCCCTGGTAGCCAATGGGTTTCTGCTGTCATCCTGCGGGGTAATGGGATGACGATGGTAACTCAGCGCCTGCAAGTAGTGAAGAAGTAAAGACGTGATTAATCGCGTCTCTACAGGAGTTAGGAGTTATAGACCGACTGATGATAAATTATGAACGATGAAACTTCTGCTAATTCATAATTCATAACTGTTAACTCCTCACTCCTAACTATCCTAATGACTTCTCTACAAAATCAAATCATTTTGATCACTGGTGCAAGTAGTGGTATTGGTACTGCTTGTGCCAGAATCTTTGCTGGTGCTGGTGCAAAATTAATCCTAGCGGCACGACGGTTAGAACGTTTGCAGCAGCTAGCAGATACTCTCAGTAAAGATTTTAGTACTGAAATTCATTTGTTACAGCTAGATGTGCGCGATCGCAACGCTGTTGAATCTGCTATTTCTACTCTCCCTTCTGCTTGGTCTGACATCGACATTCTCATTAACAATGCTGGTCTAAGTCGTGGTTTAGACAAGTTGCACGAAGGCAGCTTTCAAGACTGGGAAGACATGATTGATACTAACGTTAAGGGTTTACTTTACCTTTCGCGTTATGTCGTTCCCGGAATGGTGAGTCGCGATCGCGGTCATGTGGTAAATTTAGGTTCCATTGCCGGACATCAAACCTATCCCGGAGGCAATGTCTACTGTGCTACCAAAGCAGCTGTGAGAGCAATTTCTCAAGGTTTAAAACAAGACCTGTTGGGAACGCGAGTCCGTGTAACTTCCGTTGATCCTGGTATGGTAGAAACGGAATTTAGCGAGGTGCGCTTTCACGGAGATACTGAACGCGCCAACAAAGTTTACCAGGGAGTTACACCCCTGACAGCAGACGATGTGGCTGATGTGATATTTTTCTGCGTGACGCGATCGCCACATATCAATATTAATGAAGTTGTGCTGATGCCTGTTGACCAAGCTAGCGCTACCCTAGTTAATCGGCGAACATAAAGCTAATATTGTGCGTTTGCTTACCAATTTCACTCTGCAACACTTACAGAGGCAAAATATCATCTAGGCGAAGTTGGAGACGGGGCAAAAGCGGTGAGTTAATTGATTGGTTCAGCCGATATTTTTGTTGAGTATAGGTGTCTTCAACCAATTGACAGACAGTAAAGGTAGGTTGTTTGGGTTTACCAATAAATGCCACACCGCCTAATCCTCGATAATCCACAATCCAATATTCAGGAATGCCTAAGAGGGCATATTCCTCAACCTTGCGAGCATAGTCAGTTTCCCAGTTGGTGCTAACAACTTCAACCACCAGTTTAATGGATCGCCCCAGTGTAATTACAGGTTCTCGTTCCCAAAGGGGTTCACGGTTGAGAACAGTTTCATCGATAACTACGACATCAGGACGACGAGCTGTAGCTGCATCTGCGAAGGGGTAAATTAAACAAGTGCGAGGAATAAACCAGGGGAGTTGTTCTGCAACAAGGTAGATACCAATTTGGGTTGCAAGTTTGCCACTCACCGTTTCGTGCGGGCCAGTGGGTTCTATGTCAATTAGTTCTCCATCTGCCAGCTCATAACGCGGATTATCTCGGTATTGAGACAAAAAATCTTCAAAGGTAAGGGTTTTTGCAAAGATATATGTCATTGAATCAATGTGCTCTTCAATCAACCATCATAATTACCCCCCGACATGAACGCCAGGACGCCTGTGGGGATTCTTTTCAGCCCGACGGAGTACTTCACGGGTGACCACAGCAATATCACCTTCCCCAAACAAGATAAAACGCAGTAAGTATTGTATGGGGTTGCCCTCAACCCAACCGAAGTAGGCATGGGGAATCTTACCTGTTTGGTCACGAATATAGAGCAGTAAAGCGGCGATCGCATTAGGTACTGCTGCACTTTCAGCCCGGAGAATGCGGTAATCACCAACTTGCACCCCTTTTACTGTGATGATATCCGCAAATTCCGAAGCATCGGATACCTTAATTTCTAGAAACAGAATTGGATCGTTGGATGGAATATGGTTGTCCTCGCGTACCTCTTTCTCTTTCATAAAATACTCTAGGACATCACCCTTATTCAACCGATTTGCAATCAGCCGGATTGCTCCCTGGCTTTCTTCAGCAAGGAATTGGCCAGCAAGTTCGTCAACTTCGATCCGCTCTGTTCGCAGTTCCGTTGAACGCCAAACACGAGATACCAGCGAGGTAAAAATGATCGCCCCGATGAAAAACCCAGCTATCCTAATCCCTTCTGGTCTTTCGATGATATTGACAACAGTAGTATATATAAACAACAGTGTGATGATTGCAAAGAGGAGTCTTGCTCGCTTCTCTCTGTGACGGTGGGCTGATAGAGTGACGGCAAAGGCAGCTGAGGTAATCAATACAAGCACACCAGTTGCGTAAGCCCCACCTTGGGCTTCCACATTTGCTCTGAAGATAATTGTGACCACAAAAGCGATCGCTGTGTAGACTAACACTAAAGGTCGCGTTACTCGGGCCCAATTGGGTGCCATGCCATAGCGTGGTAGGTAGCGAGGCACAATATTCAGCAGCCCTGCCATTGCAGATGCACCTGCAAACCACAAAATGGAAATAGTACTTAGATCGTAAATTGTGCCAAAGCCATTGCCTAGATGCAGATGGGCTAAATAAGCAAGGGCCCGTCCGTTGGCTTTGCCCCCAGATGCAAATTGTGCAGCGGGAATTAGGAGAGTGGTTATAAAGCTGGTGGTGAGCAAAAAGAAGCTCATAATCACAGCAGCAGTGGTGAGCAGTTTGCGTGTATTCCGAAGCCGCCCTTTGGAATACTCTTGAGTGTCACTGCTGCTCCCTTTTACCAGGCCCATAACGGTCACGCCAGTCTCAAAGCCTGACAATCCCAGTGCTAGCTTGGGGAATATCAAAAGAGCGATACCGATTAGGATCAAAGGGTTAGAATGGCTGGCAAAAAGTGCAGTCTGCCAGTTAGTAATCGCTTCAGGGTGAGTTAGGATCTGATACAAACCGACGCTAACGACAATGAAGTTTAAAACTAAATAAACTCCCACCAAAATTACTGCAATACCAATTGCTTCTCGGAAACCTTTGAGGAAAACTGCACCTAGTAATGCAACTAATACCAGGGTGATTGCGATCGTCTGATTGTGAAGCCAATTTGGAGCCAGCGGATTTTCGATGATATGGGCTGTAGCATCAGCAGCCGACAAGGTAATGGTAATAATAAAGTCGGTTGCTACAAAGCCGAGTAGGCACAGCACAAGTAATTTGCCTTGCCACCAAGGGAGCAAACGCTCTAACATTGCGATCGACCCTTCACCATGAGGGCTTTCGGCAGCAATGCGGCGATAGATTGGCAATGCTCCAAAGAGCGTCAGCAAAACCAGAACCAGGGTAGCCACAGGAGAAAGAGTGCCAGCTGCCAGTGCTGCAATCCCAGGTTGATAGCCAAGAGTCGAGAAATAATCTACACCAGTCAAGCACATCACCTGCCACCAAGGATGCTGGCGATGTATTTCTTGCTTGCGGTAAGGTCTTTCCTTCCCTCGTCGGTCTTCTTGAAGCAACCAGCGGATTAACTGTCTGCTGAGGCGTTTTGTTGAAACAATTGATTTAGCCATCAAATACGGTTGTGTTGCAAAAGTCGGCTTTGCGATATTTTTAAGCCTTCGTAGTTTATTAAAATTTGGAACTACAAATATATAGCACTATTATTGTATGTTAAGCATCCTGTCCAATTTACAAAATATATAGTAGCTGCTAGTAATTGTCTGGGGGATCAAGATAAATAGCAGCTTATGGTATGGGAAGAATCAATCTTGTATCTGTATATTTTCGGATTAAAGCTTTTGCACCTTTAGCATCTTCAAGCTGCATCAGTTCTAAAAAAGGCGCTGCTAAATAAGTCAGGTATGCAATTAACAAATGTGCCCTAAGTGGATGTTTGAAAAGTCGCGAAGTACACTATAAACCCCGCTTCCATTCCTCTCTTCCATAGGGAGAGAGGCTTTGAAACCCCCATTCCCGCACATCAGCTGCGCGAATGCAGGGAAGGCTTGCTCGGAGGGTTAAGTTTGGGAGGCTTTGATGTTACCAAAAATACTTTTAAAACACCAAGACGAGTAGCGAAGCGGAACATCGGTATCAATCCCTACCCAAGCATTTGAGGTGTGGGACACAGCCATTACTGTATTCCGCCCTTGCTTTCCCTCTTCCTGTCTCTTCATTGACCTGTGCTTTCACCACATCCAACTTAGCACAGCGATCGCACCATTCACAAAAATGGAGCAAGTCGAGCTTATAAGGCTGTATGTTTACAAGGCATATACTATGGTGCTTTCTTCTATTTCTTCCTTGTAAATCGATATATTTTCATATAAGGCCAATCAACCTCTTCTTCCAAGCTATATAAATCACTCATTTCTCTTTTAAAAACATCTTTGAGTCCCCAATTAAATTCGCGATTAGTTATCACAAAAACTGAATCTGCATTTTTGGTTATTGTACTAACTTTTTCTGCAAGATTTTTACCATTTATTGTTTTGAGAATATATTCTGGTGCATATAAAGTCGATGAATCTCCATAATATTGGAGTAATCTAGGCTGTCCAAAAAACAATACAGATTTGGCTGATTTATCTCGATGTTGTAAAACGTAGTGAACAGCCGAGCGGTAGTCGTCTTTTGCATAGGCTGGATTTGAATAGTATTGAAAATTTGAATAAACATTCATAATTATCAAAAAAACAGTAGCTAACTTGGCAAATTGAGGCAATATATCAAGTTTATTCTGACGGTAAGAGTTATGTAGAAACGCTGATGGGATCAGAATCAAAGCTGGTATACATAGATAAAAAGAGTGACGCGGTAGCCAATTAATTTTGGTCACCAGAGCAAAGATAAAAGCTATTAAAAATGATGTAACTAAAAGAGATGTAAATAAGTAATCAGCCCGTTGATATTTTTTTATTTTGTGCTGTCTCAATAAATTTGTTAATAAAGCTATAAAAATTACACTAATCACAATAATAAGGATTAATAAAAGGGGCCAGTAACTAAGTAAAACCTTTATCTTTTCCTCACCCCGTAATTGCTCCAGTGGCGGCCCATATGATGTGCCAACCAATATACCGTAGATCACAAAAAGAATGTTTTGAAGTATGGGCAATCCAGTCCGAGTAACTACAGTAGCTGTCGGATCAGATACAGCAGGTGAAGACAAATAGAACCAAATCATTGGAAAAGAAAAAATTACCGCAGGTATCCACCATTTGATCCATTCTTTGATGTTTTTATAAACAATAGCATGAGATAAACTAAGGGAAAAACTAAAGATTATTGTCAAAATACTACCAAAACTTCCTATGGCAGTAAAGATTCCAAAAAGCACTTGTGAAATAATCTTATTACTCTTATCTTCTTTAATTGAATGACTAAAAAAATATATCTGAAGTGTGGTTAGAAATATTAATAATGCATAAGGTCTGGCATCTTGGCTGTAGAACACGTTGAAAGAACTAACAGCAAGGAGCATGGACGACCATAAGGCATGTTTTTTTCCATAAACACGTAGGCTAGTAAAGAATATAGCAATTACTGAGCCGACTCCCACCAAAGCTGAGAGCGATCGAATGGCAAATTCACTATCTCCAAAAGCTGAACGCCAATAGAACAAGACCAAATAATAAAGCGGTTGGTATTTGTCACCAGCTTCTCGATTTATAATTCCGGAGAGATTTTCTTGAAAGGTTCTACCATCAGATAAAGCTAGACTCCAACCTTCATCAAACCAAAGACTTTGATTTTGCAACAAACAGAAACGCAGAAAAATGCTAACTATGATAATAATAAAAACAAAAAAATAGTATTTTGACAGTCTCATATCAATTTCCAAAGCACTAATACATGAAATATGCAACTTTCCAAGCATGAAAATTCCACCCTATAGTTGAGTGAGAGATTGTAATTCTTATATCTATGGTGGGGTGGGACGAATTTTATCTACAGAAGACTTTATCACAGGAAGGAGTATTTTGTTGTGTGGGTGAGCTAGTCATTACAGCAAACCTTTAATATCATGTCCGCTTAAAGACTTATCATTTAAACTGACGCCCTGAGTTGTCTGAGTGCCAGCTTCCGGCGTTGGCGCAGCCCGTCGCAGGCATCAGAACTTGGAGAAACGCAAAGACATTTTAATGACAAATGATTTACCGGACTAATATAAAATCTCTAGCAGATGAGTAGGTAGATTGGCATGAGTGAAGCTACAGAAACGATTTTCAGCAAAATCATTCGTCGGGAAATTCCCGCTGATATTGTTTATGAGGATAATTTGGCCCTAGCATTCAAAGATATCCATCCCCAAGCACCCGTTCACATCCTCGTCATTCCCAAAAAACCCATTGCGACACTAGCTGATGCTCAATCTGAGGATCATGCTCTGTTGGGGCATCTTTTCTTAACCGCCAAACGTGTTGCCGAAGAAGCTGGACTGAAAAATGGTTATCGAGTTGTGATCAACACTGGTGATGACGGCGGCCAAACAGTCGATCACTTACATGTGCATATTTTGGGAGGACGGCAGTTGAGCTGGCCCCCTGGTTGATAAAACTAGATGAATTGCGTCTCTAGACGCGGTTCATCACTAAAAAAATCACTATCATAATCAATAGCGATCTAATATTTCTTTACAAATCTCAATTTTGCTTCTAATTCTTAGCAGCATAGCTTGTAATCGGCATCTGGTTCACCGCCTTGGGTGTAAGCTACAATGGCGTTCAACTTGAACCGTTTCAACTTCAACTAATCAATCATTGATTCAGAAGGTCGTGTGATTGCGACTTGGGCAGATATAATCAACCGGGCTAACTTGGGTATGGAAGTAATGCACGAGCGCAATGTTCACAACTTCCCCTAAAATTTAGCTGCTGGTGATTTTGCTCCTGTGGTTCTTACTGCTCCTGCTATCAACGGTTAAATAGTAAAGATTAGCTAAATCAAAAAGCGCTCTCCCAAATTGGGAGGGCGCTTTTAATTTAAGTTAGCAACAGATGAGGTATTTACCAATATAGAGTTGGATAAGAACTTAGAGACACTGTTGGATAAATACTAGAAAATAGCGAAAAATTCTACAAGAGCAAAAACAAACTTTTGCAAGAACTCTAGGTAGAATACATAAGCCTCACCTTTTTCCTCAAAATCATGGGCAACACTTTTGGTCATCTATTTCGCATCAGTACTTTTGGCGAGTCTCACGGCGGCGGTGTGGGGGTTGTGATTGATGGTTGTCCTCCACAACTAGAAATTTCGGCAGAAGAAATTCAAGCAGAACTAGATAGAAGGCGTCCCGGACAAAGTAAAATTACGACCCCTCGCAAAGAAGCGGATACCTGCGAGATTTTATCAGGGGTATTTGAAGGTAAAACATTAGGAACGCCTATAGCAATTTTGGTACGTAATCAAGATACTCGTCCCCAAGATTACGACGAGATGGCAAAGAAGTATCGGCCTTCTCACGCGGATGCAACTTATGATGCAAAATATGGCATTCGCAATTGGCAAGGTGGGGGTAGGTCGTCAGCGCGTGAGACAATTGGAAGAGTAGCAGCAGGTGCGATCGCTAAAAAAATTCTCCGTCAAGTCGCCAATGTTGAAATTATCGCTTACGTTAAGCGCATCAAAGACTTGGAAGGTGTAGTTGATCCAAATACTGTCACCTTAGAACAAGTGGAAAGCAATATCGTCCGCTGTCCCGATTCGGAATGCAGCGATCGCATGATTGAATTAATTGAACAAACTGGTAGACAAGGTGATTCTATCGGCGGTGTAGTAGAATGTGTGGCACGAAATCTGCCCAAAGGTTTGGGCGAACCAGTATTTGATAAATTAGAAGCTGATATCGCTAAGGGTGTCATGTCTCTCCCTGCTAGCAAAGGCTTTGAAATTGGTTCCGGTTTTGGGGGAACGCTGCTAACGGGAATTGAGCATAACGACGAATTTTATATTGATCAAAATGGTGAAATCCGCACATTAACAAATCGTTCTGGTGGTATTCAAGGGGGAATTTCCAACGGGGAAAATATCATTTTGCGAGTTGCATTTAAGCCGACAGCAACAATTAGAAAAGAGCAGAAAACTGTAACTCATGAGGGCGAAGAAACGCTATTAGCAGCGAAAGGACGCCATGATCCTTGTGTATTACCGCGTGCAGTTCCAATGGTTGAGGCAATGGTGGCCTTGGTACTGTGTGACCATTTGTTACGGTATTATGGGCAGTGTAAGGTTTTGTAGGTACACAAAAATTTTAAATAAAAGTAGGGTGTGTTATGCCGTAGGCTAATGCACCTTGAATTGTTGATATTGCCGTACTCTCGGAGATAACGCACCATACATTTAAAATTATTAACATAGCCTGAAATATTGACGCCAACTTACTTAATCTAAAACGTTTTCTGCGATTACGATAGCGCTGCTGATGGGTACACTAACTCTAACAAAGTAACTGGGATAGCATTAACCCACTTTTGAGGAGTACCCAAACTATGCTCACGCTTTCCGGCTATCAAATTATTGACCAAATCTACCAAAGCAGCAACTCTCTGATATATCGAGGCTACCGGGAAGCGGATAACCAACCTGTAATTCTCAAAACCCTGCGAGATGCTTATCCCTCGCCAGAACGCATTGCTTGTTACCAGCGCGAATATGACATTACCCACAATCTCCATTTCACAGGAGTTGTCCAAGTTTACGCCTGGGAAACTCACCAACAACGACCAGTTTTAGTGTTGGAAGACTTTGGTGGTAGTTCTTTAACTGAATTGCAGTTAGCTGGAGAAATAGAGTTAGAGCAGTTTCTCCAGTTGGCTATTTCTATCGTCGAAAGCCTTAGACAAATCCACTCTGTTAATATTATCCACAAAGATATTAATCCCTCAAATATTGTCTTTAACCCCAATACCAGACAGGTCAAAATCATTGATTTTGGTATTTCTACTGTTCTGTCACGAGAAACCCAACTATTCAAAAATCCCAATGTCCTAGAAGGCACTATTACATACATTTCTCCTGAGCAAACGGGGCGAATGAATCGGGCGATTGACTATCGCAGTGATTTCTACTCTTTAGGAGGAACTTTCTATAAGTTACTAACAGGAGAAGTACCGTTTCAAGGGGATGATACCTTAGCGCTGATTCATTGCCATATTGCTAAACAACCATTTTTAGGGGATAGGGTACAGGGGACTCTTAATAGGAAAGAGATTCCCCAAGTCCTCTGTGATATTGTGATGAAATTGATGGCAAAGAATGCTGAAGACCGCTATCAATCTGCTTATGGTATTCAGGCAGATTTAGAACAATGCTTGCATCAACTCCAAATTAATGGGAATATCCATGTCTTTCCATTGGGTAGCCAGGATGTCTCTGATAGATTTATTATTCCCCAAAAACTCTATGGACGGGAAGCAGAACTTGAAACGCTATTGGCGGCTTTTGATCGCGTCAGTAATGGCACTAGTGAATTGATGTTGGTTGCAGGCTATTCTGGAGTAGGTAAATCAGCTTTAGTGAATTAGGTTCATAAACCTATTACAGCTAAACGCGGTAATTTTATTGCGGGTAAATATGACCAGTACCAAAAAAATATTCCCTACTTTGCCATTTCTCAAGCGTTCAATGATCTGTGTAATCAATTATTGACTGAAAGTGAATATGTCTTACAGCAATGGCAAGAAAAGATATCAGCTGCTGTTGGGAATAATGGACAGGTTTTAATTGATGTTATTCCCAATTTAAAATTGGTGATTGGCGAACAATCTCCTGTAACTCAGGTAGGTGGACAAGAAGCCCAAAACCGTTTTAATTTGGTCTTTAAAAACTTTATCAAGGCTATTTGTCAGGCTGAACATCCCCTAGTTTTGTTCATTGATGACTTGCAATGGGCTGATAGTGCCTCACTGAAATTGCTCAAGATTATTTTAAGCGATCGCAACATTCAAAATTTACTCATCATCGGAGCTTATCGAGATAATGAAGTAGATGTAGTTCATCCATTGGTGATGACTTTAAACAAGATTGAGAAGCAGGGAGGAGCTATATCCAAGATTCATCTAAAAAACCTGACTATAAAGGATGTAAATACTTTAATTGCAAAAGCATTGTCCTGTTCAACTATATTTAGTCAGGCATTAACTAATTTGGTTTTTGAGAAAACTCAGGGAAATGCCTTCTTTACCACTGAATTTTTCAAATCTCTCTATACAGAAACATTACTCAGCTTTGACTATACACAAAAAAAGTGGTATTGGGATTTAGAGCAGATTCAAGCCAAGGACATTACCCATAATGTTGTGGAGTTAATGACCAGTAAAATTGTCAATTTGGCAGAGGATACTCAAAAGGTTTTGCACTTAGCTGCTTGTATTGGGAATAACTTTGATTTATCTACCTTGGCAGTGATTTCTCAGCAATCAGCGAAGCAGGTTTTAGACTATTTATTACCAGCACTAAAAGAAGGTTTAATTGTCCCTGCAAATAATCAATATCATCTGATAACTTTCAGGGATAATAAAAAAGCTGGTAAAGCTAATTGTAAATTCCAGCACGATCGCGTGCAACAAGCGGCTTATTCTCTGATTCCAGAAGCGCAAAAAAAAGAAACCCATCTGAAAATCGGGCGACTGATGTTGAGCAATATATCAGCAGCAGAGCAAGAAGATAAAATTTTTGAAATTGTTAACCAATTAAATATTGGTGCAGAGTTAATTAACACTCAAAACGAACAGGAGCAATTAGTCAAGTTGAATTTATTAGCAGGACGTAAAGCCAAAGCTGCAACGGCTTACGAGGCTGCTATGGGATATTTTTCACTGGGCAGTAAATTACTAGCAGCAGACTCTTGGAAAACAAACTATGACCTCACATTAAAGTTATTTGAGTCAGCAGCAGAAGCAGCACTTCTGTGTAGTGACTTCACACAAATGAATAGATGGGTAGAAGAGGTACTGCAACACGCTAAAACTTTGTTAAACAAGGTGAAAGTTTATGAGATTAAAATCACAGCCCTTACACTTGAGAGCAAGTTGCAGGCAGCTACCAAAACGGGTCTAGAAGTGCTACAAGCTTTGGGAATTAACTTTCCCTCTTCTTTGAGTCCCTTAGAACTGAGCAAAGTGCTAGAGCAAACAGCAATTCATTTGGCAGGAAGGGAAGTTGCTCAGGTGTTCAACTTACCTCAAATGCAGTCATATCAACAACTAGCAGCGATGCAAATTATTTCCAGCATCATGTCACCTGCTTTTCGGGGAGGACATGAGGTACTCCCATTCCTGGTTTTAGAGATGGTGAATTTATCTCTGGAACATGGCAATACGGCACTATCAACAATTGGTTATGTGATGTACGGTTTAATTCTCTGTGGAGCCTTAGCAGAGATTCCATTGGGTTATCAATTTGGTCAACTTGCTTTGAGCCTGTTAGAGCTTTACGATGCTCAATATCTCGAATGTCATATCAATTTTGTTTTTAATGTTAGTATCTGCCATTGGCAAGAACCAGTCCAGAAAACCATCAAGTCCTTAAAAGAAGCCTATCAAATTGGTAGAGACCGAGGAGATATACAATTTTCCGGTCTTTGTGCTGTTTATGATAGCGTGCATTCCTGGGGGTGTGGAGAAAACCTGGTAGAAGTTGAACGGCAAATTGCTAGCTACCATCATACCTTCCGTCAAGTCCAAAACAAAATGGCTCTTGAGTATCTAGCTATTCATTGGCAATTAACTTTAAATCTGCTAGGAACAACTGAAAATACTTGTCTTTTAAGTGGGCCAGCTTATCAAGAGGAGCAAATGCTACCCTGGCATGAGCAAGCTAGCGATCGCACCGGTCTGGCACATTTATATTGCTCGAAGCTGGTTCTGTGTTATCTTTTCCAAGACTTCCCGCAAGCCGCAGCCAATGCCCAAGAGTTAGAAAAGTATCTAAATGGAGTAGTAGGAACCATAATCGTACCACTTTTCAATTTCTACGATTCTCTGACGGCCTTAGCTTTATATTCTGATGCTCTCCCATTAGCACAAGTAGGCTTATTAGAAAAAGTAACAGTCAATCAAGCCCAAATGCAGAAATGGGCACACCACGCTCCGATGAATTTATTGCATAAATTTTATTTAGTGGAAGCTGAACGGCATCGTGTCTTAAGGCAAAAAGCAGAGGCAATTGAGATGTACGAGCGCGCGATCGCTAACGCTACAGTTCATGAATATCTCAACGAACAAGCCCTTGCCAATGAACTCGCTGGCAGGTTTTATCTCCAATGGGGTAAAGACAGAATTGCTCAAGACTATCTGCTCAACGCCTATTATGCCTACATTCGCTGGGGAGCTAAAGCAAAAGTAGAACATTTAGAAAAATGCTATCCGCAATTTTTTACCCAAGCCGAAATAAACTCTCAATTTCTAACCTCTAAAACCATCTCTACCAGTAGCACCCGATCAAATTCTTTAGACTTAAACAGCTTCCTCAAAGCGTCTCACGTTCTGGGGCGAGAAATTAAACTCGATACTTTACTGACCAAACTAATGACAATCGTCATCGAAAATGCTGGGGCAGAAAAGGGTTATTTATTTCTCAACCAACAGGGAGAATGGCAGATTGAAGCATCAGGAACAATTGACTCAGATGCAGTTAAAGTTAAAGAAGCGATGTCTACAACGGGCTACACCATCGAAACCCTCAGTGAACCAGTAGTGTCTAATGCCATTGTTGATTACGTTATTCGTACTAAAGATAGTGTTGTATTACACGATGCTGCTAATAAAGGCAACTTCACTCGTGATTCTTACATTCATCAACAGCAACCCAAATCTATTTTGTGTTTTCCCCTACTCAATCAAGGCAAATTGATTGGGATTGTCTATTTGGAAAATAATCTCACAACAGGAGCCTTTACCGCAGAGCGGATGGAAGTTTTAAATCTGCTTTCCTCCCAAGCTGCTATCTCTATTGAAAATGCTACCCTATACAATACTTTAGAACAAAAGGTAGCAGAACGAACTCAACAATTGTCTCAAACCCTAGAAGACCTTAAAACTACCCAGAAGCAACTTGTGGAATCTGAGAAAATGGCGGCTTTGGGTGGTCTTGTGGCTGGAGTAGCCCATGAAATCAATACTCCTGTCGGCACTAGTATCACCGTCGCTTCTACCCTAGCTGACGAAACCCGTTGGTTTATTACAGCTATCGAACAAGGGCAATTAAAGCGTTCAGTTTTAAACAACTATTTGGAAATCACCAAGGAAAGTACTGAGTTGATTCTTAGCAATCTAAATCGTGCCGGCGAATTGGTGCAAAGCTTCAAGCAAGTAGCTGTGGATCAGACTAGTTTGGAACAGCGGACATTTGTAGTCAAGCAGTATTTGGAAGAAATTGTCTCCAGTTTAACTCCCAAACTCAAACAAGCTTCCCATACCCTGACTGTGACAGGCGATGAAACTGTAACCATTGACAGCTATCCTGGGGCTTTGGCACAAATTCTCACCAACTTAGTCATGAATTCCCTAAATCATGCCTATCAACCTCACGAATCAGGGCAGTTGCGTATTGAGGTGAAACAACAAGGCGATGTCTACGACGGGCTACGCCAACGCGTTGTGATTCAATATAGCGATGATGGTTGCGGCATTCCACCAGAAAACTTAAACAAAATTTTTGAGCCTTTCTTTACCACCGCTAGACAGCAGGGAGGCAGTGGTTTAGGTCTGCACATTGTCTACAACTTGGTCACTCAAAAGCTACAAGGGACTATTGATGTTAACAGCGCAGTAGAAAAGGGAACTCTATTTATAGTGACACTACCTCTGTCTACGAACTATTAAGTTTTCTTGTTCTTTTTAACAAAGTTGGTTGACAATGCTTAACGATCCCCATATATCTCTCTCACTAACAGACGATGAAGTATTTGTGTTTGAAGATGATGAAGAGCCGATAAGTAATAAAACTCAATTAACTCCATTGGAGGTAGTCCCTCAGGCACAAGAGACTTCTGAAGGGTGGAAAATGATGATTGTGGACGATGATTTTGAAGTCCACCAGGCGACTAAGCTAGCTTTGAGAAGTTTTACCTTTGAAGACAAACCTTTAACTTTCCTCTCTGCTTTTTCGGGAACAGAAGCCAAAAAGCTGATTGCAGTCCACCCAGATACCGCATTTATTTTATTAGATGTGGTTATGGAAACCAATGATGCTGGGTTAAGAGTAATTCAGTACATTCGGGAGGAGTTGAAAAATCAGATTGTGCGGGTGATTCTACGCACAGGACAACCAGGAGATGCGCCAGAGGAATCGGTGATTTTGAACTATGACATCAATGATTATAAGCTGAAGGTAGAACTGACTCGCCAAAAGTTAATTACAAGTGTGATCGCTGCTTTAAGGTCATACCGCGATTTAATCACCATAGAACAACAAGCAGCACAATTAGCTCAAGCATTGCACGACCTGCAACAGATACAATACAGTCTCGTGCAAAAGGAAAAAATGTCGGCACTGGGTAATCTCGTTACAGCTATTGCCCACGAGATTAATAACCCGATTAACTTTATTGCAGGTAATATGAAACCTGCTCAAGAATATATTCACGACTTGTTGGCACTAATCGACCTTTATCGGCAAACCTTTCCTGATCCGGGAGGAGAAATAGAGGAAGCGATCGCCACAATCGATTTAGACTATCTCCAAGAAGATTTACCTAAACTCATCTCTTCCCTAAAAGAAGGTAGCGATCGCATCCGTGGTATTAGCGCCAGTCTTCGCACCTTCTCCAGGGGAGACAGCGATCACAAAGTTCCTTTTAATATTCATGAAGGCATTGAAAGTACATTACTCATCCTGAAGCATCGATTAAAAGCCAATGAGCATTATCCTGCCATTGATATAGTCAAAGATTATGGGGAAATACCTCAATTAGAATGCTTCCCTGGACAACTCAACCAAGTGTTTATGAATCTCATCGCCAACGCCATTGATGCTTTGGAAGAATCTAACAAGGAGCGTAGTTTACAACAAATCACAGACAATCCCAATCGCATCACAATTGTTACCACATTATCTGAAGATCGGCATCATGTCTTGATCCGAATTCAAGATAATGGCATGGGAATGTCCGAAAATGTCAAGCAAAAACTGTTTGGTTACTTATTCACCACCAAGGGAGTAGGGAAAGGTACAGGTTTGGGATTAACGATTTCCCGTCAGATTGTGGAAGAAAAACATGGTGGACAACTCACAGTGACATCGGAATTAGGCAAAGGCACAGAATTAGCGATCGCCATTCCAATGGAAAGTTAAAAGACGCGATTAATCGGCTCTGTACAGGAGTTAGGAGTGCAAGGAAATAACTAATGCCCAATACAACTCTTGGAGAGGCTGCGCCCTAAGCGTAGCTATGCCGCAGGCTTTACGACGCCGCTACAACTCTTGGAGAGGCTGCGCCCTAAGCGTAGCTATGCCGCAGGCTTTACGACTACGCTCAGTACAAGTCAGGGCAAGCTCAGTATAAGTGCCCAATGCCCTAATTCCAATCTTGCTCGTCCTTTTTACCGCGACTTTTGTAAATTCCCCCCAAATCGTGAATTTTGCGAGTTTTCTCAAAAAGCTCGGCTTCGGTCAAACCCCACTGCTGCAACACTTTATCTAGGTCTTTTTTAATATCTCTCGCCCCTGGAAACCCTTGATAACGCATTTGCAGTCTAGCTAATTCTGCTAAGTTATAGTCTGTGGCCTGTTGAGCAAGTAAGATATCAATAAGAGGGCGATCGCGGTTATAAAGAGGATGTTGTTGGTCTTTACCTCCCGTTGCTTCAGTCATGATGAGTCCTAAGTGTCGTTAGCGGATACCTATGGTTTAGCCCGTGCTAAACTCCTGAGTTTTTAGTTTAGCCCAGAGCAGAGGAGTATAGTAGGCAAAGGAAATCACTAAACACAGAAAGTTTAATTGTTAAATATACGACTACTCACTTCTTAACTATTCTACTCAGCACTCAGCATCTCAGCACTCAGCACTCAAAACTGTTACAGACGGCAACTACACCTGAGGTCTTACGGCTCTCACCACTGCCACTTAACTTTAAATAAAGTTACATTAGTCCTTAAGAAAATACAAAAAACTTTAGATGAGGGTGAATTTTATCTCACCCAAAGTCCAAGCAGCGAGGGAGCAAGAACCCATTATGTTTGAACACTTCACTTCCGAAGCCATTAGAGTAATTATGTTAGCTCAGGAGGAAGCACGTCGCCTGGGACACAACTTCGTAGGAACTGAACAAATTCTCCTGGGTTTAATGGGAGAAGGAACTGGGGTTGCTGCTAAAGTGCTGGCCGAGTTAGGCGTTACCCTCAAAGACGCACGTCGCGAGGTAGAAAAAATTATTGGTAGGGGTTCTGGCTTTGTACCACCAGAAATTCCTTTTACCCCCAAGGTGAAAAGCCTGTTTGAGCAATCGTTTAAAGAAGCTCATAGTCTGGGACAGAATTACATTAATACTGAACACTTACTCTTAGGATTGACCGAAGCTGGTGAAGGTGTTGCCGCCAAAGTACTGCAAAATCTTGGGGTTGACTTCAAGAGTGTCCGCAGTGCCATAGTTCGCCGTTTGGGTGAAAATGCACCAGCTTTCGCTGGTAGTGGTAATCAAAAGCGCACCCAACCGCTAACGATGGAAGAGTTTGGTAGAAATTTGACCAAACTAGCGCAAGAAGGCAAACTCGACCCCGTAGTTGGTCGCCAGAAGGAAATTGAGCGGGCGATCCAAATTCTTGGTCGCCGCACTAAGAATAACCCAGTGTTGATTGGAGAACCAGGAGTTGGTAAAACTGCGATCGCAGAAGGTCTAGCTCAACGGATTATCAACCAGGATGTTCCTGAAAGTTTGCAAGACAAGCAAGTTATCAGCCTCGATATGGGGTCATTGGTAGCTGGAACTCGCTTCCGTGGCGATTTTGAAGAACGCATCAAAAAAGTCGTGGAAGAAGTCCGCACTGTAGGCAATATCATCTTGGTGATTGACGAAATTCACACCTTGGTTGGCGCTGGTGGTACAGAAGGTGGCTTGGATGCAGCTAACATCCTCAAACCTGCCTTAGCACGGGGCGAACTCCAGTGCATCGGCGCAACTACCCTTGATGAGTATCGTAAGCATATCGAGCGCGATGCCGCCCTAGAGCGTCGTTTCCAACCGATTATGGTCGGGGAACCCTCAGTAGAGGAAACCATACAAATTCTCCACGGCTTGCGCGGCGCTTATGAACAGCACCACAAAGTCACAATTTTAGATGCGGCACTTGTAGCAGCAGCACAATTATCAGACCGCTATATTAGCGATCGCTTCTTGCCCGACAAGGCAATAGACTTAATTGATGAAGCTGGTTCTCGCGTTCGTCTGCGGAACTCTCAGAGTTCTCCGAATAAAGAACTCAAGCGTGAACTCGCTGGCGTTACCAAAGCTAAAGAAGCAGCAGTCAGAGTCCAAGATTTTGACAAAGCTGGAAACCTGCGTGACCAAGAGTTAGAACTGGCAGAACAACTGCAAGCAACATTTACACAAAACGATCAACCTGTCAACTCCACCGTCGTTGACGAAGAAGACATCGCCCAAATCGTTGCCTCTTGGACTGGCGTACCAGTTAACAAGCTTACTGAATCTGAGTCCGAGTTGCTGCTGCACCTAGAAGACACTCTGCATCAACGGCTCATCGGTCAAGAGCAAGCAGTTTCGGCTGTATCTCGCGGTATTCGTCGCGCCCGTGTCGGCTTAAAAAATCCCAATCGTCCTATTGCTAGCTTTATCTTCTCTGGGCCTACTGGAGTTGGTAAAACAGAATTGGCGAAGGCACTAGCTGCCTATTTCTTCGGTTCGGAAGACTCGATGATTCGCCTAGATATGTCCGAATACATGGAAAGCCACACCGTCGCCAAGCTAATTGGTTCGCCTCCTGGTTATGTGGGATACGACGAAGGCGGACAACTAACAGAAGCCGTGCGGCGGAAACCTTACACAGTGTTGCTATTCGACGAAATCGAAAAAGCTCACCCCGATATATTCAATATGCTGCTGCAAATCTTGGATGACGGTCAACTTACTGATTCCAAAGGTCGGAAAGTTGACTTCAAGAACACGCTGATCATTTTGACTTCCAACATCGGTTCCAAGGTGATTGAAAAAGGTGGTAGTGGTTTAGGCTTTGACTTCGACACTCAAGCTGATGCTAGTTATAATCGCATCCGCACCCTGGTAAATGAGGAATTGAAAGCTTACTTCCGTCCTGAGTTCCTTAACCGTCTCGATGAAATTATCGTCTTCACCCAGCTTTCTAAGGATGAAGTTAAGCAAATCGCTGAGATTATGCTTCGTGAAGTTTCTAAGCGGTTAACGGAAAAGGGAATTATCTTAGAAGTTAGCGATCGCTTCAAAGAGCTTATAGTACAAGAAGGCTATAACCCCAGCTACGGCGCTAGGCCATTACGTCGGGCAATTATGCGCCTTTTAGAAGATTCTCTCGCCGAAGCACTGCTGTCTGGTCAAATTACAGATGGAGACACAGCGATTATCGATGTTGATGATGACTCTCAGGTGAGAGTACAAAAATCAGAAAAACGAGAATTGCTCTTGGCAAATGTTGGCTAATTTTATACCTAATCACTTTTTGCTGTAATATTTGAGAAACACTTCAGCCCTCCGGGTTCGCCAGTCGCTCATGGGGGAAATCCCCTTGGCGCTAGCCTCTCCCTTTGGGAGAAGACCGCGCTGGCTCACCTCTTATTTAAGTAGAGGCGTAAGCAGGGGCATCTCCGGCAAACATAGAGTGAAATGGTATTATATCTTTCACCCCTGGTATTTCTACCAGGGGTTTTTTTTTGCAATTTTTTTTTGGATGTAACACAACGTGAGTTTTACGAATCGGATGGTGTCCACCTAGTTAATCGAATCAAAAGACCTCTCCTTGCCTTGAACTTTAGTTCAAGTATGTGCCTTTGGAACTCCCAAAGGCACAGGTTTTACGTAGTAAAACCTGAGAGAGGCGAAAATGGCTGATTGATTCTGTCATGACTCTTTTGCCAGCAATTCTGATGCTAATTCACTCTTAACTACATCCTCAGAATCACCAGATTTAGAAAAACCATCTGCTACATCTTTGATAAAACCAGCTACAGGTACCGCGACTAATAAACCCAAAACTCCGCCAAAATTGGTTCCTACAAGCAAAGCAATTAACACCCATATTGGTCTAATGCCTGTAAATTTGCCTAAAAGACGTGGTGCGATCGCCTGATCAATTAACTGATCAATGACAACAGCTACCGCAGCAATCTTCACTGCTAGCCAAAAGTCGTGTGTGGCTATTATTAAAGTTATTACAACAAGACTGACGACATCACCAAAGGGAATTAAGCTCAAAATCCCAACTGCCAAACCAAAGAGTAAACCAAACTGGACTTGAAAACTTAAAAACAATAATGTTATAGAAACTCCCATCAGCAAAGCCAAAGTTACCTGACCAATCAAGTAATTTTGGAAGTTTTGCTGAATAGACTGGCTTATCTCCTGAGCAAAATTTCCAGGTAACTTCTTAAATATTCCCTGCCAAATTCTTGGCCCATCTAACAACAGATAAAAAGTCACGACTACTGTGATTAATGACTCAGAAACACTATCAATAGTATCTATAATAATGCTTAAAAGTTTATCTGAAAAAAACTCTAATTCATTGGGCAATTTGTTGGTTATTTGTGTTAATAACTGACTTAAATTTACATTTAATTTGTGCCTAGAAAACCAATCATTTACAATCTGAAGTTTTTCTTCGCTAGAATCAATCCATTGGGGAAGGACTTTAACCATCTCATGAAATTGATCTAAAACAATGGGAACCAAAGTGATACCTAGAGCAACAACAATTAACAATGCTAATATAAAAACTAATGCTACTGCATAGCTACGTTTAACTCCCCGCTGTTGGAGAATCGAAACAGGATAGTTTAAAACGAATGCAAGCAAAGTAGCTAAGATAATAATTGTAACGACAGGTTGAAAACTTTTAACAAGCAAAAATGCTAGCCAACCATTGAGAAAGACTAGAGGAAATAGCAGTGTCAAAATTAACCATTTAACTAGTTGATTGAGTGAAAAATTCATCATCAATTTAAAAATCAAAATTATTCTAGTTACTACATTGAAGCTGAAAATTAAATATGCTCAAGGGGAAGTAGATGAGAAAAATCTTTCCCCATTCTCAATTTTCGGTTATTTGAGGACTAAATTTCAGCAAAAGCTAAAAATTGCTCCTCATTTATCCGTCCTGCTTGATACAGAGTATTAGTAATTTCAGAAATAGTTAAAACCGCATGACCACGATAACCATTTTGCTGTAACCTATCTTTCACCCCTTGTTCATGGTCGATAAATACCACAATATCATTAACATTTAATCCTGCTGATTCCAACTTTTCAGCTCCTTCCATGACACTTTTGCCGCTGATGAGAATATCATCAACTACCACAACCGTTTCGCCAGGATGAAAGTTACCCTCAATTACTCTCCGAGTTCCGTGGGCCTTCACCTCTTTACGAGGGAAAATCATCGGACAATTAAGACGCAAAGATAAACCAGTAGCAGTTGGTAAAGAACCATAGGGAATACCTGCTAACCTATCAAAATTCAGGTTCTTCAAAATATCTTCATAGGCAGTGATAACTTGATTAAAAACTTGGGGATTGGAAATAATTTTGCGTAAGTCGATGTAATAAGGAAATATAGCTCCTGATGCTTGGACAAAGCTGCCAAACATAATGCACTCAATATCATAAAGTTGTAAAATCAAATCCTGTTGGGGATGCTGATTTAGCAAACAAACATCGGGAAACCAAACAGAACAAGTGGAATTTTCATAAATAATTTCAGTTTTTATTTGATTAATTTCTGCGCGTAAAGACTGGATTTCCTGAGATAATTTTGGTTTTCCCAACATATCTTGAGGAACAGGAATTAGCAAACCATCACCGTTAGTATTCAAGCCCGCTTCTAAAATTTGCTTCAGATTTAGTCCCTCCGCCCAGATGCTACGCGCCATAATAATTCGTTCCGGCGCGATCGCTCGAATAAGTGCTAAAACTTCAGGTTTTGTAGTTCCCACTTCTAAACCCAATTGTTCTGGAGTTCCCCAGGTTTTTGATTCTTTTACCACCTGTAAATAAAGCGGTGATTCGTTTGAAGGATATTGCTGTATAGCTTCTGCGCTTGGATTAGAAGTACAGCATAAAATAAACACAGCTTTATCAGGATATACCAAAAAAGGTGCTACATGATCTTGTCCTGTATAGGGATTAAGAGTAATTGCATCTACCTGCCATTCTGCAAACACAGTTTGGGCAAAGATGGTACTAGTATTTAAGTCACTGTGTTTGGCATCTAAAATAACTGGGATGTGGGCAGGAATAGCTGCTAAAGTTTTGTGCAACAGTTCTAAACCAGGAATACCTAATGCTTCATAAAAGCCAAGTGTCGGTTTATAGGCACAAACGAAATCAGAAGTTTCAGCAATAATGAATTGTAACCACTTCTCCAAACCAGCGAGGAGTTCGTCAGATTCATAATCCACAGGCATCATCTCTGGATTTGGATCAAGTCCTACAAACAGTAAGCTTTGATTTTGCAAGATATTACGATTCAATTTATCAAAAAAGTTCATATTTTTTGTTTAAAAAAGAGTTATTAGTTATTAGTCTTTGCGTCTTTGCATTTCACTTACCATAGTTCCTTTACAAAAACATCGATTCTGTTAGTTGAGTGCCTCCAGCCTTACGTCCTAATAGAGAGTGAATCACTCCAAATAGAATAACCATCGGTACTGAGCTAAAGTGGACAATTCGCAATGCTTGCCAACTGCCAAACAGATCCACAATCCAGGGAAATTGAGCAGGTTTATACATTCCTATTCCTGTAAATAACGCCAGCAGCAAGATAGGAATAATTGCTGTATAAGTAATACGATGCCAAGCATAAATTAGGCGCTGGTAATTTTTACTTTTTTGTAATGCTTTGAAGTCATTGGCACTTACAAACCGATGTCGCCAGCGTCGGGTAATTAAAACGTAAATTCCATACCATAGGAGATTCAGGGAGAATAGCCACATTGCTGCAAAATGCCAGTGTCTACCTCCTGCAAGCCAACCTCCTAAAGTAAATATCGGAGGAATGTGCAAACCTGCACGTCCACCAAAAACAGGGTTGGCGTTGTAAATTTGTAGTCCACTGGTAAGCATGATAAACAGACTAATGATGTTACAGGAGTGGAAAATTTTGGCTCCTATTGCTTGAGTGGGTGGCTTTCGAGTTTGAGAAGAAACAGTCGAAGTCATAGATTTTGACTGATAAAATTTGGTGTTTATCTGTCTTGGGTGAATCGCCTAGATAGTCTGGGGGTGGGCATTACTCACTTTTATTTTCCCATCCGATGATTCAGTATTTTGACATTGATGGTCTACCATCTTCTGTTTTAAATGTCAGTTTTAGATATGGTTAGGGTTTTTCTAAGAGGATGTCAGAAAAAAAGATATTTTATCCAGTGTATCCCTAATGGTGATCAACCAATTAGACTGATATGAAGGAAACTTAGTCATTATCTACGCTCATCAATGGCTGAAGCGTTTTTCATCGGATCAACCATTGCAGCAGTATACACTGATAATTAGTGCGATGCCTACGGCGGGTTATGCCTATGCGGTGATTATGGCAAAAAGTATACTAATGGCTTGTGCTGTAATTTAAGTGTGAAAAAGACAAGACCAAATTTATCGAACTCAGGTATTGTTAATGCATTGACTTGCATTGTGAATACGACAGCCGCCTTGTTAATGCATCGGCTTGCAAAAATTAATACCTCGTGCCCAAGGTTAATTAGTTAAAAGCTGGCGTGTTTTCTAATCATGGCATAGTGTTTAGCTGTGGTATTCATTTCAATGACTAACTCTGTGCCTTGACCTAATTGAGAATTACACTTAAGTTTACCTTGATGTTTTTCAACTATAATTTCCCGACTAATTGATAGTCCTAGTCCCTTCCCTTTACCGATTGGTTTGGTTGTGAAAAATGGTTCAAATATCTGTCTTTGGATATGGGGAAGTATGCCTTGACCATTATCAGAAATGCGAATGATAACTTTGTGTTTTTTTCCTAGTATTTTGTCATGTACCCAAAGTTCATTACTATTTACTAATGATAAATGATTACTAATAATTTCTGTATGAATAAAAAGAGTTGGAGTAAAAGAATAATCATGTTTTATCCTTTCTTCTAAGGCATCAATGGCGTTAATCAAGATGTTCATGAATACCTGATTTAGATCACCAGGGTAACACTCGATTAAGGGCAATTCCGCAAAGTTTTTAATGACTTCAATCCTTGGTCTATCAGGCTGTTCTTTCAGACGATGTTGCAAAATCCTCAGAACACTATCAAGTCCTTCATGCAGGTCAACCTTTTTCATTTGACCTTCGTCAGAGGTCGAAAAATTCCGCAAGGCGAAAACAATTTCTTTGATGCGCTCAGATCCGGCTCGCATTGACCACAGCAATTTCAAAAAGTCTGTCTTCACAAAACCAAGGTCGAGGCGTTGCAAATGTAAGGCGATGACTGGGGTCGGTGTGGGATAGTAATGTTGGTAAAGTTCAATGACTCTGATTAAGTCTTCAGCATATTGACTTGCAAGATGGAGATTGCCATAGATGAAGCTAACGGGGTTGTTAATTTCGTTAGCCATATCCGCCACCAGTTGACCGAGGTTAGCCATTTTCTGGTTCTGCAATAACTGCTTTTGGGTATGTTTGAGTTCTTCAAGGGTAGTTTCTAGCTGCTGTGATTTTTCCCTAACTTGGTCTTCGGTAGACTGGCGTTGGACAATTTCTCTTTGGAGTTGTTCAAATAGTTGATATTGTTGAGTAGCGATCGCCTTATCCTGACTAATATCCTTGTGCGTCCCCGCCATCCGCACTGGTTTACCGAATTCATCCCACTGAAATACTCTCCCACAAGCCAGAATCCACTTCCACTCACCGGATTTAGTCAACATTCTGAATTCAACTTCAAATACGGGTGTGCATCCTTCGAGATAATCGTGCAATACCTGATGAATTCCTGGTAAATCTTGTGGATGTACAAGTTGCTCAAAGGATTTATGGTCGTGATCGATTTCCTCTACTTCATACCCCAGAATGCCCTTCCACCGGGGATCATAATAGGTTTTATTGGTGATCAGATTCCAATCCCACAATCCCAAGCCATTGGCTATTAATGCCATTTGTAAGGCGGCTTGTGAGCATTGACAAGGATCTAAATTTTCTTGAGATAAGTCTTTTTGTCCTTTTTGCAGTGGCTGTGATTCTGGGAAACTCTGGGAATCTTGTACTGAAAGTGGAGCTTCCGGTTCATGGGTAGTGGGTTCTTCGATATGCATAGCTGCTGGTACGATGAGGAAGATATCCTGTAGCTCTCTCTACGCTGTCTTAGCACCCTGACGATCCAGTTATGGACAAATCGTCTACTTGGTTGATTAGGCTGTAACTTAGGTCAGAGATGTATCAGCCCAGATGATCAATTTGGATGGAATTTAGAAAAAGGTAAACAGACGAATGTAACCGCTGTTGCGATCGCCGTGGCCATTTTTTAGAAAAAATAGCTACATTGTGTGCATCTACATTCTAAGATATGTCTAAAAAAAGTAGTTCAAATCACATATAATCACCTAAAAACTCGAAAAATTTTGTAAAAAAAATTTTATGATTAAGTCACGTAAAATATTTGCGGATACAGAAAAATTCTTAAGCCTGGTTTGTAGCTTTTTTGGTAATACCGATTACCTGTGAGGTTGCATAGAACAATTTGCTCAAGCCCCCTGTGTCACCAAGCCTGATTTTGTGCAGTTTTATAAATAATTGGTATAAAAACTAACTGCTACTCACACAAAGTAGGCTACATTGAGTTCCAAAGAATAATGTTGTGAGAACATGTCATGCTGTAGAGCCGATGAGTAATGACTATAGATGAAGCAGTACTGCTGCTAAAAGCCAGTCAAGCAAAGGGTTTAACAACGCTCCAAGAGATCGTATTGCGTTCTTCCTGGGAAGGAAAAACCTATACCAATATAGCCAATGAAGCTGACTACGGCGAGGAACGTGTCAGGAAAGTTGCTGCTCATTTATGGCAAGTACTGAGTGATTTTTGCAAAGAACCTATAGATCAATCCAACTTCCGCCAGACTCTAGAAAATCACCATCTTAGCAAAGCCCATCAGCAGTTAGTTAAGGAATTCAACAAAGCAGCTACGGCTATATCCTTAGAATTTCCTAGTGGGCCAGTATCCCTTAATTCCCGATTCTACATCCCTCGTTTGCCAATTGAGGAACTCGCCTACGCAGAAATAGCTGAACCTGGGAGTGTCATTTGCATCAAAGCGCCTAGAAAGATGGGGAAAAGCTCTCTGATTTTGCGGTTGCTTACACGCGCTAACAATCAAGGTTTTCGCACCGCAACCTTGAACTTTCAGCAAGTAGATAAAGCAGTATTTGCCAATTTAGATAAGTTTTTGCGCTGGTTCTGTGCCAATGTCTGTCGGGAGTTACAGCTAGAACCAAAACTGAATGATTATTGGGATGAAGATATGGGTAGCAAAGTGAGTTGCTCTATCTATTTCCAACAGTATTTACTCTCGGCGCTGGAAAGTCCCCTTGTGTTGGTATTGAATGATGTGGATTGGGTGTTTAAATATCAGGAAATTGCTGGAGAATTACTATCACTAATCCGAACTTGGCATGAACGGGCCAAAGGCGTAGAAATTTGGCAAAAACTGCACCTGGTTCTAGTTTACTCAACTGAAATACTTGTTTCCATAAAACAGACTCAATCGCCATTTAATATTGGTTTGCGAATAAATTTACCTCCTTTTACGAAAGAGCAAGTGCAGGATTTAGCACAACGTCACGGCTTGGATTGGACAGATGGTAAAGATGCTGAGAGTTTGATGGCAATGGTGGGAGGATATCCTTATTTAGTGCGATTGGCTTTTTATCACCTTGTGGGTAAAGGGGGACTAGAAGGGGATTTAGAACAGCTATTGCAACAAGCACCCACAGAAACAGGAATTTATCACGAGTATTTAAGGCAGTATGTCTTAACGCTACAAGATCAGCCAGATTTGGGAGATGCTTTATCTGAAGTGATTAATGCTACAAATTCTGTGAAATTAGAGCCAGCATTGGCATATAAATTACAAAGTATGGGGCTAATTAATTTAGAAGGCGATCGCAGTATTCCTGCGTGTGAATTATATCGTTTATATTTCCGACAATATCTGAAAACAAGTGCTCAGAATTCTGGTTGTAATTCAACAGCAACTTTTGACAGAAAGTTGAGAAGCGAAAAGGGATTTGATTTATTTGAGTAATGCTCATCTCTAAACCAGGCGATCGCCTGTAGATTTACACTTTAAACTAGAGCGTAGACGCTTCATCGGCGAAACACCATCATTTAACATAAGATTAAACTGGTAGCACAACGTGAGATTTCATGGTGATAAAGTTTATTCTGAGCGACTATGTTGACCGAGCGATTGCTCAGGCAATTTATGACAAGTTAGAAGATGGTACATTTGCAGGTAGAATTCCTGTTTGCAAAGGAGTGATAGCTTTTGCATCAACTTTGCGCGAGTGTGAGGATGAATTACGCTCAACACTGGAAGACTGGATTTTGCTTGGGCTAAAGCTGGGACATTCTCTACCAATAATTGATAACATTGACCTCAACAAGGAGCCGACTCTTGAGCCGATGGATACCCTGTAAGCGTCGGGATTTTGTGAAGAAATTACGACGGATTGGGTTTGAGGGCCTTATTCTGGAACAAAACATCAATTTATGGTTTAGGCGCAACATCGCCTAACTATTCCCTCTAATGATGAGTATTCTGTACCGCAATTGCGGGTGATGATTGGGGAAGTTGAGGTTATTCTAGAGCGGGAAATTACGCTAGAAGAATGGAATAGCTTTTAAGATTTGCAGACAAGCGATGTCTACGACGGGCTACGCCTACGCAAGGTTTCGGCTCAATGATATACCAAAAAAAATGCGTGAATTACCCAAATGAGTAAGCAAACTGGGGTTTGAGTAAGCAAAAGCTGCTTTTGCTTGCGGAAAACACCAAAATGAGTAAGCAAAAGCTGCTTTTGAGAAAGTAAAACCTGCTTTTGCTTGCGGAAAACACTAAAATGAGTAAGCAAAAGCTGCTTTTGAGAAAGTAAAACCTGCTTTTGCTTGCGGAAAACACCAAAATGAGAAAGTAAAAGCTGCTTTTGAGAAAGCAAAAGCTCATTTTGAGTAAGTAAAATGGCATGGTGCAACGCGAAAAAGTGCGATGTGGTGAAGAGGACAGGGAATGCAGGGGATGCAAAACTTGTAGAGACGCGATTCATTGCGTCTTGTACTTATCCGTTTTGTGCGTTTTGTGAATTTATCCAAATCCAGGGAATACGATCGCCCCTAGTAAAACAAATATTGTAAACAGGACGGAAATGCGATCGCTTTTTTGATTGCCGTGATTCATCCCGTCTTTACATAGTGGAAATAATTCCGAGTTTTTTGGGTTGGCAATTACATAAATGCAAGGCAATACTTGCATAAGTTTTTGTATCAATTAAAGTAATGATGAATAATTACGATCCTCAGACAATATATTATCAATAACCCAATCAATTGGTAACGCGATCGCCAACAACCACCCCATTAACCATCCGATTAACCCTTGTAGAGACGCGATGAATCGCGTCTTATACTTGTGGGTTTTATAGGTTTTGTGCGTTTTATGCGTTTTATGCGTTTTGTAAATTTATCAAAATCCAGTTAAGAATATTCAAAGGTAGGGTTGAGCCTTTGCTTTGCGAAACCCTATTCAAGAAAATTATTCTTGCAGACGAGCAATTACACAGTGCATAACTTTAACTTCATTAACAATTCGATCCAGTTCTGTAGATAGAGGAGTTTGTTCTCGAACGGCTTGTAATGTGGGAGTTAAACTGTGGAAATTTGTGGCAATCTCTAATAACCGAGCAGTATGTAACTGTTCAATTTGGTTGTGAATTGCTTCGAGATAGCTATCCAGCGCTGGTAACGATTGGGGTGGCTGTCCTTGCCGAAGGGCATCTGCTAAGTTTTCCAAAACTTGAACAATAGTATCAGTAAGCCGCTTCAGTTCAAGAAATTGGTACTCGCCGCTAAATTCCCGCAGATGTTCTGCTAGAGTTGTCACCGAACTGAAAAAGCCCCGAATATATACCATCAGCGTCATTACAGGTTCGATTTCTCCCTGAATGTGACGAGGTTCGCTGAACAATCGTTGAGCGGCGGCGTTAGCGTTGGCGTTCTCTAGTGCTGCTTGATGGCGTAGCATATTGATAGAATCAGCAGATGTATTCTGTTCTGGATGCATATAGTTAGATATTACTTGCTGATAGTAGGCAAGATTGGCTCTAATTGTCTTTTCCAGTTGTGCGGGAAGTTGCTGTCGTTCCCAACGGGGGAAAAGCAAATAGCTGCCAAGCAGTGCTAAACTACCCCCAGCCAAGCTATCGAAAATCCTCAATACTCCAACCTTCCAGCCACCTGCACTAATAATGTTGAGTAGCAAGATGATGGCGGAAGTGAGCAGTATAGTGAATATGCTGTAGCTTAATGATCGCACCGACATTGCAACAAACACCAGTAGCAAGAAACAAACTGCGATCGCCAATTGATTCTTAATTAGTAAAATCAAAGTAATACCAATAATTCCCCCCAAAATAGTACCGATGACTCTTTGTACTGTTGTCTCGGACGTTCCACCAAAGTTGGGCTTGAGTGCAACTAGAGCTGTGAGCGTTATCCAGTAGCCTCTAGGTAGTTGCAATAACGACGCAATCAATTCAGCAAAAGTTGTAATCAGTGCTAGGCGCAACGCATGACGAAAAAGGACTGAATCAAAAGTGAAGTTATTCCGCAGTGTATCAATAAATGCAGTCCCCTCTGGTTGGGCTGGGGGGGAAATGTCTCGCTGGGTAATGCTAGGCTGTTTTCCCTGGATTAAATCTGTAACAAGATCCGCATCAGTATGAATTTTCTGTGCCAGCTTTCTAAGACTGGCTGTAATCTTCTCAAGGTTGACTAGATCGGAATAGCTATCTGGCTGAACATTTATCGTTTTATTCAGGACTTGAGAGCGCAAAACTTGTCGGTGGTGTTCCAATGCTTCAACACTCCGATCCAGATCCCCCAAGTGAGGTGAGTTTTTTCCTTTGGCGATTGCTTGTGACAACATTTGCAGAGCAATTGCTAACTGTTCGAGCACTTGCTGAATTTCCTTCTGTAATCGAGAAAATAGTTGATGTTCGGATGCGATCGCTAATAGTTCGCTCAGTGCTACAACAGAATTGACAATTTGATTTACATCCTCGATTAACACCAGTAAGTAATTTCCCCGCAGGTTAGCTCCTTTTTGTCTAGTCCATATAGTTGTCCAGACGCTACGGGCAGCTGTCAAATCCTGGATAATGGTATCCTGAGCTTGCAAAAATTGCTGTGCCCACTGCTGACGAGCCTTTGGATTTAATGTTCTCTGGCCTTCCAAATCTACGAATTTGCTCAACGAGAGATAACAGTTAGCAACTACTTGCATTGCAGGTACATGAGGACGCACCACCCACAGTCCTAATAAGAGCGCGGTTGTCCATGTTCCACCAGCCAGACATAGCGCAGATTGCTGGATAAGAGTAGACAAATTGGAATATGAAGCGAATCTAGCAAGCGAAATCACAAACATGATCGAAGTAACTAAGCTGACAGATGCAGCCACGTTGCCATAGAGACTTGCTAAACCTGCTATAAATATCACCAAGAATGTTGTCGGCACAGCTAACCAGAGATGACTGCTAACCAGACTCGCGATCACGAACATCAAAGTTACCCCAATCGTAGCTGCGATCATCGCAGTCGCTCTCTGGCGATAGGCTCCGTCAACATTTACCATGCCAACGAACCAAGCCGCCATAGTGGCGACCGCACTTGCAGCCGCGTGACCAGTAATGATTCCAACTCCAATTGGGACACCCAGTATAAAAAGGCTACGCAATCCTGAGAAAATAGCGGGCTTACCTGGTTTGAGTTGAAACTGCTGAAACAACCAATTGAGAGGACGTTTATCTGTAGATTGCATTATTAGGCTGGCGACTATAACAAAGCAGATCGCCTATTACAGCATTTTAGCCACATCTAAGTGGTTGGAGGATAACTGTAATATGCCTTCGGCTAATTTTCACCGGCCAAAAATCAGAGCATCCAGTGAATATGCTCCAGGGCCTAAAACTGCGATCGCAATCAGCATGACGCAGTACATAAACGCTTTTTCCCAACTTGGCGGTTCGCCTTTTCCTAAAGGGCCTTTATACTGGTCTTCTGGAATTAAGTATGGATCTTGGGCTACAAAAGGTTTACTTCCAGAGACTTCTAAATATATCGCAAAAATCATTGAGCCGAGAATGGGCAATGTCGCCAAAAGTGTCAGAAATCCAATAATCAGAAAAATTCCGCCACCTAACATAGATGCAGCTGATAAAAAGCAAAGAAAGACAGGCATTTTTACAGACTCAGCCCACTGTTGAAGATGCGTTATCTTCGGATAGCCGTGGAGGATGAATAACCAGCCAAGGCTAACTCTTAGTAGTAAAAGTGCTAATCCGGGGAATCCGTCAGGATACAGATGATAAAGTGAACTTAATAGGTATGGCCCTAGCTGCGGGAAATTAAATGCAGCTAGAAAAAAGGCGATCGCTACACCACTGGCAAATTTATAAATCATTGCTGTACACCACGGGTATTAAGGTCGATAGCATATAAGGAATGACCCGCTGTGATAAACAAGCGATCGCCTTCCTTCCCACCGAAAGTTAGGTTAGTGGATGTCTCCGGTACGAGAATTTTTCCTAACTGAGTCCCGTCAGGGGCGTATATCTGCACGCTATCCTGGGAACTAATAAAAATATTGCCATGTTCGTCAACCCGAAATCCATCAGGTTGTCCTGGAGCGATGACACAGAATACACGGCCATTCTTCACATGGCGATCGTCCACAACCTCATACACGCGAATATGATGAGGCCCCCCAGGTATATTAAACGCGGCTGTATCTGAAACATACAGCAGGCTTTCGTCTGGACTGAAAGCCAGCCCATTAGGGCGCACCATATCCGTTACTATAGGATAAATTTCACCAGTAGCAGGGTCAAAGCGGTACACATAACTTCCGGGTTGTTCTTGTTCGCCGCCGTAACCTTGGTTTGGCTCAGTGATCCCATAAGGCGGATCGGTGAACCAAATTGTGCCGTCGCTTTTAACTACTAAATCATTTGGACTGTTGAGGCGTTTGCCTTGGTAGCGATCAACTAGAACCTTCCATTCACCATCGTCTTCGCGTCGGATAATCGCACGCAAACCGGAGGAACAAGCAACTAGACGACCCTTTAAGTCGCGGTAATTACCGCTTTGGTAATCAGATGGATCTCGGAGGACACTTACGTTCTCAGTAGCACTCCAGCGTAATAAACGGTTGCCGTGAGCATCACTCCACACAACACTGTCGTCTTCATGGAAGTAAAGAGGGCCTTCGCTATGGACTGCACCGTTGGCAAGCTTTTGAAGTGAAACATCTAGAGGTATAATAGCACGCAGGCGATCGTCATAAATCTCAATGGCTTCAGGCATAGGAATCTCCTGTTATTTAACTTGGTTACTGACAATAAATGGCAGCTTAAAGTTAATGTCAATTTAAAAAGTAATAGGTTATAAAATTTATCCGCACTTTTTATAGATATCAAATATGCTTGACTTACATAATATATAAACAAAAATCAAATTAAAATGAAATCTTAGCATCTCTTTAGGCATAAATAAAAATTAAGCCATTGGGTAGAATCTAAAATTTTAGATTGAGAATATCTTTGTTGCTCTGGATTATGCCAATCCATCTAGCCCCAGAAATTTTCTCAATTCTCAGTTACAAATCCTAGTTAAAACAATTTTTTTCAAAGGTTATCTATGTCTAAAGGCTGAATTTATCATTTAAGATATAGACCATTGATGAGTTGAAAAATTCAGACTTTGTGATATAAAGTAAAGCGTGCAAGCAAAAAATATCTGAATATTTCTCAATTAATCAGCTTCGCATAAATTGTTCCCAATTAAGAAATAGAGAAATAGCTTACGGATCAAGGTAAAGTAGCTGTAATTACTGGAGGTGATTCCGGTAGTGAAAAAGCCACAGCGAAACTGCTTGCTGATGAGGGTGCAAAGGTTACAATTTATGCAAGTTCTTTGTTGTTATATCAATTCGTAATTCGTAATAAAGGGGTGTAAATCTTGCGCTCGGACTCAGATTGCATCAGTTTTTTCGGGTTTGAATCTGTTGCCGGATTTGAAAGAATTGGTATAACTCTTATTCTTAATTTAAGAGTTGATTATGAAACAGATAGAAGCAGTTGTTGCCAATATAAATGATCTAAATGATGGTGAAATGCGACAGGTAGCTGTCGGCGAGACAGAAATTTTACTGACCCGATTAGATGGAAAGTTTCATGCCGTCGGCGCACACTGCTCTCATTATAAAGCGCCGCTGGCAGAGGGGGTATTGAGTGGACATCATGTTGTTTGCCCCTGGCACAATGCCTATTTTGACGTGAGGACTGGGGATCAACTAGAACCACCTGGCTTGGATTCTTTAACCTGTTATCAGGTACGGATTGAAGGTGAAAACGTCATTGTCAGCGTCCCAGAGGAAACAACGGGATTGCGATCGCCCGCAATGGCGCAATTTAACCCCGACGCTGATAAACGCACATTTGTGATCTTAGGCGCAGGGGCGGCGGGTGTCCATGCCGCAGAAACTTTGCGAGTAGCTGGATATCAAGGGCGAATCGTCATGATCACTCAGGATGACAGGCTACCCTATGATCGCACCAAGCTGAGTAAAGACTACTTCATTGGTAAAACATCCTCAGAGGAAATGCCCCTGCGATCGCCAGATTTCTACAAAGAACACGCGATTGAAGTACTGTTGAATAAGCGAGTTGAACAGGTGCAAACAACGGCAAAAGCGATCACCTTTAGCGATAGCGCAAGCAGTAGCGACGCAGGAGCGTCTGGTGATTCGTTGAATTATGATGCCTTACTAGTAGCAACAGGAGGAAAACCACTCCAGCTAGATATTCCCGGTGCAGACTTGCAAAATGTTCTCACATTACGCAGTTTTGATGATACTGACCGCATTTTGACACTGAGCAAGCAAAAAGGACAAGCGATAGTCATTGGCTCCAGTTTTATCGGCATGGAAACAGCAGCTGGGCTGAGTCAGCACGGCTTACAAGTGACTGTTGTTTCACCGGATTCTGTACCTTTTAAGAAAATATTAGGTGAGGAAATTGGTAAAATATTTCAGCAAGTTCATGAAGAAAACGGTGTTTCCTTTAAGTTTGGTAGGAAAGCGGTTCAATTTGAAGGTAGTGACAAGGTAGAAGCTGTAATTTTAGATAATGGCGATCGCCTCAAAGCAGATATAGTAATTGTCGGAATTGGTGTACAGCCAGCAACAGACTTTCTTCAGGGGATCGATTTGCATCCCAAAGATGGCAGTGTTGTTGTTGATGAATACTTGCGTGCAGCTGATGGCATCTATGCCGCAGGCGATATTGCCCGTTATCCCGATTGGCGCACAAATGAATCGCTTCGGGTTGAACATTGGCGAGTTGCAGCACAGCAGGGGCGAATTGCAGCTCATAACATGGCAGGGAAAGCAGTTAAATTTAGAGGGCTTCCTTTGTTTTGGACGATGCAATTCAAGTTTCCCTTGCGCTACATCGGCCACGCCCAAAGTTGGGATGAGATAATTGTAGATGGGGATTTGCAAAAACAGGAATTTATTGCTTTCTACGTCAAAAACAATCAAGTATTGGCAGTTGCAACCAGCCATAAAGATACAGAAACAGCAGCTATCTCAGAATTGATGCGCTTGAACCAGATGTTAACTGTTGAGGAATTACGGCGTGGTACAGTTGATTTGATTCAAAGACAGCCAGTTAATAACAAGCAATAGGTTTGAGACAAGGTAATTTGGCATCTCCTGCATATATGACAAACATCACTGAACACTACGACATCATCATCATCGGTACGGGAGCCGGTGGAGGGACACTGGCTCACCGCCTCGCACCCACAGGTAAAAAAATTCTAGTGCTGGAACGAGGCGACTTTTTACCGAGAGAGAAAGCTAACTGGAGTCCAGGGGAAGTTTATCAAAAACATCGCTACCACGCAGATGAGGAATGGTATAACAAGGAAGGCAAAACCTTTAAACCGCAGACAGGCTACTGGGTTGGCGGCAATACCAAACTCTACGGTGCAGCCTTGATTAGATTACGCGAGCGAGATTTTGAAAGGGTAATTCACAAGGGAGGAATTTCTCCAGAATGGCCACTCAAGTACTCAAACTTTGAGCCGTACTACACCCAGGCAGAAAAGCTGTATGATGTGCATGGCAAGCAAGGGGAAGACCCAACTGAACCACCTCGCAGCGAACCATATCCCTATGAGCCAGTGAGTCATGAGCCGGATATGCAGGAATTGGCTGATGGCATCCGCGGACTAGGTTACTACCCATTTCATCTACCACTGGGATTAAAACTCAATGAAAGCGATCGCACTAAAAGTCCCTGTATTCGCTGCGATACCTTTGATGGATACCCCTGTCTGGTAGGTGCAAAAGCCGATGCCGATGTTAACGCCATTCGTCCCAGCCGCGAAATGTATGCTAATTTCACCCTTTTAACTAATGCCAAAGTCTTACGGCTGCATACCAGTGAGTCGGGGCGAGAGGTTACGAGTGTAGAAACTGAAATTGCCGGAGAGTCACATTGGTTTGCAGGTGATATTGTAGTTGTTGCCTGTGGCTCTATCAACTCGGCTCTGTTGCTTTTAAAGTCTGCTAATGACAAACATCCCAATGGATTGGCAAACAGTTCCGATCAAGTGGGGCGGAATTATATGAAACAGTTGGAAACTGCGATCGTTTCCATACATCTAAATGTAAATCGCGCCAACTTTCAAAAAACAATCGCTGTCAACGATTTTTATTGGGGAGAGCCAGATTTTCCTTATCCAATGGGAATGGTGCAAAATACTGGCAATGTCCTAGCTGATATGATTCCCGCCGAGGCTCCGCCGCTCATGGCTCCGTTTATTAAACTGATTCCTGAGTATGAGCGCCATTTGCTTGCTGAAAGATCAGTGGGCTGGTGGTTGCAAACAGAAGATTTACCAGACCCGAATAATCGGATTCGGCTAGTGGGTGACAAAACTTATATTGACTATACACTGAACAATACCGAAGCAGGCGATCGCTTAATTCATCGTTGGACATCTGTACTCAAGTCAATTCCTAACTCTGCTAAACACGTCCTACCATTTAGTATTTATCCCCGCACTACTATACCAGAACAAGCAGTTGCCCATCAATGCGGTACTTGTCGATTTGGCACAGATCCTAAAACCTCAGTCCTTGACATCAATTGCCGTACCCATGATGTCGATAATCTCTATGTGGTTGATAGTAGTTTCTTTCCGTCAAATTCAGGTGCTAACCCAACATTAACAATTATGGCGAATGCATTGCGGGTTGGCGACCGCATAGCTGAACGCTTGAAATCAAAAGGAGGAACATTATGACAAACGATGAACAGCAAATTAAACAACAAGACCAACCGCAGATTGAATCTCAACAAATTGGCTCAGATGCAACGGATTCTCATTCTATAGCTACAAGTTTAGGGGCTGTGGGAGGTGGCGTAGCAGGAGCCGCACTGGGCCGCTCAATTGCGGGTAAACTCGGTGCTGCGATCGGTGGGGTTGCAGGAGCGATCGCCGGTGGCGTTGCAGGTAATCAGCTAGTAGCGTACACTGAGGATTTGATTGAAGAACTCCAGCCGATAATTGGATTGCGATTAGGAGCCGATCACAAACCAATTGAACTACCCCGTCACTACACTTGGGAAGAACTACAGGCGCTGTCAAAATCCCAAGGTGGAGAAATCCAAGCTACCTAAGCCAAAATGGTATAAAGCACCGTCCGAAAGTTTTAGTGCGTTTGGACTAATCTCCATAACGCACCCTACATATATAGTTATATTTTTTCACACAATCAAATCAGATTGCTACTATATTGGGCCCAACTGAGAACCACTATAAATCCTGAGATTTTATGCTACTAAGAAAGACGACGTAACAGCATCAGAGAGCGGTCTGTAACTGGCACAGTTTGCTCACCCATAATCAATTTTCCTGAGTTAAGAAAGCGAGATTCGTTGGTATCAATAACTATTTCCCATTCCCTGTCCTGGAAAACATTGGGTAAGGCAAACTCAATCGTTTCGTAATGAGCATTAAAAAATAGCAGAAAGCTCTCATCAATAATACGTTCACCGCGGGCCCCAGGAGTAACAATGCCCTCGCCATTCAAGAAGATTTCCATAGCTTTGGCATAACTAACTAGCCACTGCTTTTGGGTCATTTCACTACCATCGGCATTAAACCAACCAATATCACTAATACCCAAACCGTGAATCGGACGGCCTTGAAACCACTTACGCCGTCGAAATGCTGGATGCTGATGACGAAAATTAATCAGTTGACGGGTAAAGTCTAATAGTTCAGTATTAGACTTTTGTAAACTCCAATCACGCCAGGAAAGTTCATTATCTTGGCAGTAGACATTGTTGTTACCCTTCTGACTAAAACCAATTTCATCTCCTCCTAGTAGCATGGGTATGCCTTGAGATAGCATTAAAGTTGCTAAAAAGTTGCGTCGCTGACGTTCCCGTAAGCGGATCACGTCTGGCTCAAGGGTTTCTCCTTCTACACCGCAATTCCAAGATCGGTTATGGCTTTCCCCATCCCGGTTATCTTCGCCGTTGGCCTGATTATCCTTTTGGTTGTAACTGACCAAATCATTGAGCGTGAAGCCATCATGAGCAGTGATGAAATTAATACTGGCACTGGGATTGCGCCCGTTTGCTTGGTAAAGATCAGGGCTACCAGTAAAACAGTAAGCAAATTGTCCGAGGCTATCATCCTCACCACGCCAAAAATCCCGTACAGTATCACGATACCTGCCATTCCATTCAGACCAACGTAAAGGAAAATTGCCAACTTGATAACCGCCTTCTCCTAAATCCCAAGGTTCAGCAATCAGCTTCACATCTGCCAGAACTGGATCTTGATGAATAATATCAAAAAAAGCTGCGAGATTATCTACTTCATATAGTTCTCGCGCTAATGCTGAAGCTAAATCAAAGCGAAAACCATCAACATGCATTTCTGTTACCCAATAGCGCAGACTATCCATGATTAACTTCAGAACTTGGGCATGACGCACATTCAGAGAGTTGCCGCAACCTGTGAAGTCCATGTGGTAACGAGAGTTATCTTTGATCAAGCGGTAGTACACACTATTATCGATGCCTCGCAGCGACAATGTTGGCCCTAAATGATTGCCTTCGCCAGTGTGGTTATAAACTACATCTAAAATTACTTCAATGCCAGCAAAGTGTAAGTCCTTGACCATCTGCTTAAACTCGGTCACTTGTTGTCCGAGTGAGCCACTAGCACTGTAACCGGAGTAGGGTGTGAAATAATTAATGGAATCGTAACCCCAATAGTTTTTGAGTCCTTTATTCACCAGAAATCCTGGAGAAGATAAAAAGTGATGTACAGGCATCAATTCCACAGATGTGATTCCTAGTTGTTGGAGATATTGAATTGCTGCTGGATGTCCTAGCCCTGCATAAGTACCACGTAATTCTTCTGGAATTTCTGGGTGTAGCTTAGTAAAACCTTTAACGTGAGTCTCATAAATAATAGTTTCGTGCCACGGTCTACCAAGTGGTTTGTCGTCTCCCCAATCAAAGGACTGATCAACAACAACACACTTTGGCATAATTTGGGCATTATCTAAATCGGAAAAAGCTAGGTCTTCTTCTGGTGCATCTAAAGGGTAGCCAAAAATAGCTGAACTCTCGTTAATTTCCCCATCAATTGCCTTGGCATAGGGATCAATTAGTAGTTTATTAGGGTTAAATCGATGACCAGCTTCTGGGGCCCAATGGCCATGGACTCTAAACCCATAGCGTTGTCCAGGCCCCACTCCTGGTAGATAAGCGTGCCAAACAAAATTATTTTTTTCTGTTAAAGGTAAGCGAATTTCCTGATTATCAGCATCAAACAAACAAAGTTCTACACCTGTTGCATTTTCGGAAAATAAAGCAAAGTTTGTGCCCTTCCCATCCCAACTAGCACCCAAGGGATATACATTTCCAGGCCATACAGATACATACATAAGTGAAATACCAAAAGCTAATTTTACTGTTACTAACAAACTTGAAGATGTGTTGAATAGTAATTTATGTAAGTTAATTTCAACATGAAAGCTAACAAATTTGAATTAAGGAAATCTTAGCATAGAGCTTTTATAATTAAAAAGTCTTATAAGCAGATGACAAGCATAGGATTGGTTTTCATTTCCAGCTATAAAATAATTTTTGGTATTGTCAATTGACAATATCAACACTGAGAACGCCGTTCTTACTATTTGACTCATAAATTAGCTAACAAGTTTATTTGCCAAATATTTCTCTAAATAGTTTTATCAAAAATAGCAGACACCTACATCTACCAAAATGACGTAATTTATCTCAGTCAACATGTAGATTTACTTAAAACATCTTTTGTGCATCTTTCATCTCAATTTTTGGATTGACTTACATAGTATTTTTGCTTAATGTATCTGTTAATACTAATAAAAAGGTATATTGAAACGAATGTTGCTAGGTGGTTGTATGACACTAGGAGTGATAACTATTAAACTAAAGCATGAGTGGCGATTGACGGTGGCAAGTAGTAAAGGCATTGCACTTACTCATTACATCTACTTTGCCACGCTCAATCTAATTAATTAGAGTTAAATATATTTAATAGTCTGTCAACAGAACTTGAAATTATTATGAACAGCCAACTTAATTTGCTTACAGCAAGCAAGTTACTAGCCCTAATTTTCTTGGTACTAGCCAACGGCTTTTTTGTAGCAGCAGAATTTGCCTTAGTCGTTTTACGTCGTAGTCGTGTCGAGGAGCTAGTTGCTGAAGAACATCCTCAGGCAAAGGCTTTACAACGTGCAGTCAACAACTTAGACTCTTATCTAGCAGCAACTCAACTTGGCGTTACTATGTCTTCTCTGGGCTTAGGTTGGATTGGAGAACCAGCACTAGCTGTACTCGTTGAGCCTGCTTTCCACTGGCTGCCGCAATCCTTGGCCTTGTTGAGCGCCCATACCCTATCAGTAATTGTAGCATTCATAATCATTACCTGTCTCCATATCGTCTTGGGAGAATTAGCTCCTAAGAGTCTGGCACTTCAACGTACAGAAGGCACTGCCTTCGCTGTGATTAATCTGTTAGAACTGTACTTAGCTATATTTCGCCCAGCTGTCGAGGGTTTGAATAATATCGGAAATTTCGTTCTCAAACTTATCGGCTTGCAACCAGGAAATGCCGAACAATTATTTCATTCTACTGAAGAATTGAAACTTTTAGTCGCAGCTAGTCATGAAGCAGGTTTATTGGGGTCAGCCGAACAAGATGTAGTGGAGCGAGTGTTTAGTATTGGCGATCGACGAGTTAGTGCGTTTATGACACCACGTACAGAGATGGAATGGCTTAACATTGATCAGCCACTTGAAATAATCCGCCATCAAGTCATCAAAAGTATGCATTATTTCTTTCCTGTTGGACAGGATAGCGTTGATAATTTATTAGGTGTTGTACAAACCAAAGAATTTTTAGCCCATAATCCAACTCAACCGATTGAATTGCAAGCCTTATTAAAACCACTCTTGTATGTGCCAGAAAGCATGAATGCTTTGAAACTCCTGGATTTATTTAAGAAATCTGGGACTCACATTGCCTTAATCGTGGATGAGTATGGTGTGACACAAGGTTTGGTTACACTCACTGACATTATAGAAGCGATTGTAGGTGATATCCCCTCGAGTGAAGAGCTAACCGACCCTGAGATTGTGCAACGCGAGGATGGATCTTGGTTGTTAGATGGACTATTGCCCATTGACGAGTTGAAAGAAATTCTCAACATCAAAAAGTTACCACCACAGGCAGGAATCAACTATCAAACTTTAGGGGGTTTTATTGTGAACCAGCTTGGACATATTCCTTCTAGTGCTGAATATTTTGAGTGGGCGGGACTACGTTTTGAAGTAATTGATATGGATGGGAACCGAGTTGATAAAGTGCTGGTTGCCCGTGTAAGCGCTCATTCAAAAGCTGTCTGATTTTTAATTTATTTATTTCCAACGGAAGATGATTTGAATTCGGATATCTGTCTTAGGATAAATAGAATTTAACTGAGGTAACCGTTAAAATGTCTGAGTTAGAAAAAATCACCTGACTCAGAGCAAAAATATGTTGGGTATACTTTGGGGAATTGTAGTTCTACTATTTGCTTTTTGGGCATTAGGACTCGCACTTCATATCGCTGGAAATTTAATTCATATAGTGTTAATTGTAGCCATAGCCCTTGCTATCTATAATTTCGCAAAAAGCCGTGCTATGTAGATGAATAAATGATCACACGTTCATGACTTTTAACTCAGTTAGCTACATGAGAAGCTACATAGCCGAATGGTAGTTTTGTTAATAAGGTGATCATTGGTTGTAGAGCACCAGCAACTGCCCTTCATCCAGTCTTGAATGGCGATCGCATATAAACCATCCTGATTGAAATCAGTGTAATTAAACAATCTACAAACATTAAAGTAGTACTTTAAAAATAACTTGCCATATCGTGGTAAGGATTCGTCCCTATCAATTAAATAATTTAGAAGATACCGTTCGGCTATGGTATCGAACTTGGCATGAAACATTTTCTCACATTAAACACCCATACCCATATTCCGTATGGAAAGCTCGATTTCGTGATCACCTCGCTGCACACGGGGATATTTGGCTGGCTGAAGTTGAAAATCAAATTGTAGGTTTTGTTATAGTCATCAAAGAGGAACAATGGTTAAGCCAGCTGTTTGTAGATACGACATACCAAAATCAGGGTATCGGTTCAGTATTACTTGATAAAGCTAAAGCAATTTGTCCCCAAGGTATAAGGCTTCACACATTACAAGCGAATATAAAAGCTTGTGTTTTTTACGAACGACACGGTTTCAAAGTGGGCAAACTGTCAAGAAACGAAATCAACGGTCAACCTAATGTGGAATATTACTGGATGCCTGAGTACGATATTTGACTAAATGGCGTCATTTCGTCCAGATACTTTGGTTGGCGATGGAACGCACCTCGATCCGTGTAGGCAGGATTTCATCCTGGTAGGAACAATCAGCTACGGTTTGCAATGCGCGGATATCGTCATCGCTGACCGGGCGTAGCTCTCGCGCTCCGCGCTGGGTAATGGATTTGGAGGTATTCAGTGGCAAGCGCGACAGTTTCGTGTAAACCTGAGCATAGGCGTCTGGATTCGCGATCGCCCAATCATTGGCTTTGTTGGCGTTGCATAATAGAGGGATGAATTGAGGTCATCTACTGTGCAATGTCCATACTGTAAGTCTACGGAGATTCGGAAAAACGACTTCAGCACTTGATCCTCAGACGACGCGATCAATTTTGGAACTATTGCGCGATCTCAACAAGCGCATGGGGCTAACAATTTTGCTGATTACCCATGAATGGGCGTAGTTAAGCAAATCTGCGACAGTGTAGCCGTACTCAATGCTGGCAAGGTTGTAGAATAGCGGCGAGTCAGCGATTTAATCGCCAAGCCAGAATCACTTCTTGCCCAACCAAGAAGTTTTCCCGCGTCGGAATGAACATATAGCACGTCCTGGCATAGTGCTAGCAATGATCGCCTTTGCCGGAGAACAAGCAAGTCAGCCGATTTTCGCCACTTTAGCACGTCGTTTTGATGTTGATATTAATATCCTCAGCGGTAGTATCGAAACCGTAGGCGATCGCCTGGTCAGTTTCAGATCGAACTAGAGGCAGCAAAGGTGACTCAAGCCTTGAAATATTTACACGAATCAGAGTTTAAAGTGGAAGTGCATTAACAATCCGTAATTCGTAATTCGTAATTTGTAATTATTTGTTGATGGAAAGAGTCAATTACCAAATTTAAATCAAAGATTAGACCAAACTATGACTGCAATTGACACTACTTTTCTTAAAACAGGTGCTGCGATCACTAGTCCAGCAGATTATCCCGATAGCCCTTTGTTGCAGGCTTTACGGCAACCCGTTCTCCCACATAAATTGGCTGTAGAGGCTTGGAACTGTATGCCTCTACCCTTGTTTTTTATCTTCATCTATGCAAATCTTATAGTCAATACTACGTTAAATCTATAAAATTACCGTAATATGCAATTAAATTATCTAATAGCAGGTAACAGTGGTATGGCAGCTTTTTAAACCAAGTGAGATTTTTAGTGTTTTATGACAAAGCGTACAGAAAAAGTACCTTAATTGGTAGTGTTACTCAATTAGAAAAGCCCATAGATAGCCGCGTTGGTCAGTTTCACATCGAACTAGAAGAATCAAAAGTAACCTAAGCCTTGAAATATTTACCCGAATCAGAGTAGGAAGTGGAGGTGCATTGATGCAAGGGCAAGAATTACTGCAAAGTTTCTGGCTGGCTACTGGTAACACTTTTTACATCGAAAGTATATCAGCGGTAGTAGCTATACTTTTAGGTTTGCCTTTGGGCTTAATCTTAGTGATGACAGGGACAGGGAACCTGCTAGATTTTCCACAGGTGCATAAAGTGTTGTGTGCGATCATCAATACAGGGCGATCATTTCCCTTTATTACTTTGCTAGTCGTCTTGACACCACTGACGCGGGCGATCGTCGGTACTTCCATCGGTAGCACAGCCGCGCTGGTTCCCCTAACTCTCGCCGCCATCCGATTTTTTGGCCGCATCGCTCAAACCAGCATTCTGGAAGTTGATAAAGGACTAATAAAAGCCGCCCAAGCAATGGGTTGCAACCATTGGCAAATCGTCCTCAAAGTATTGATTCCAGAGGCTTTCCCATCCCTGCTGTTGAGTATGACAATTCTCGTCGTCAGTCTACTGAACTCTTCAGCAATGGCTGGGGCCGTTGGTGGCGACGGCTTAGGTAATTTAGCAATTCAATACGGCTACCAACGATTCTTTAATGACTGGATACAACCGAATATAGTTTTAAGAGACAAAGTAATCGATGCCAATTTTTTTCAACATCGACCTTTGATGAATAATGCTCTCAAGGAACTCAAAATCAACAGGACTTACGCACAGGTAACGGAAAATCGTAGACGCAAAGCGGCTTGCCGCAGGCTACCACAGAGGACGCAGAGAAGCCAGTACGCCCTTGGGTTCTCCGGCTTGTCCCTTGCGCGTCTCCCTTAGGAGAAGCAACTGGCGCGACACGGAGGAATAAGAGTTTGAGAGGTTTTTTGCGTAAGTCCTAATCAATTTAGTCCCATTAAATCTAGTTTCTTTAAGCACACTCCGTCTTTTCTTAAAAAGCCTCAAATCTGTGAATGAGGTTCCTCAAAATGTCACTGTCACAATTGCCAATGATGTAATAAATAATGACTAAGGACTGAGGTTAGTGGCAAATAATGGCTTAATAAAACTTAAGGAAAATACTAAATAATTTGTAACTCAAAGAGATATAGCCGAGAATTCTAAAAACTTGCGAATCAAGGAAGTAGAAAGAGTCCAAGTAGTTCGAGCTATTAATGATGTAGACTTTATTGTTTCCTCGGCTCAAATTGTTGCTCTAGCAGGAATAACATCGCAATCTATGGGACAGGAGACAGCTAAAGATAAAAAGTCTGCCCTGGCATTAGTCACATTACAGGGTCGAGAAAATGAGCCAAAAATTCAGAAGCTAAACAAACTTCTTAACGATCCACAAGTTAGAGATTTTATTAACAAGCAGTATCAGGGGCGAATAGTACCTGTATTTTAAAGATGGTGAAAGAATCAAAGATGAAAATTTTATACTTCATCTTTCCTAAGTTACCAATTACTAAACTTAAATTGTCACATTAGTTGGAGAATAAAGCCATGTATTTCGGAAAAATTGAAAATGAATTATGTTGTGGAGAAATTTGGTCAATTTGGCAAACAACTAAATTACCAGATCATTTACAGTTATTAGTGGATCAAGAACTAGGAAAAGACGATATCTGGGAATTGCAGAGCCAAAAGTCTGATGATCAGCCTGTTCATCTAAGTCCTGATCAGGACTCTAATCATTCAACAAGTATTTAAGCTACTATTCCATATTTGGGTGCATAATAAGGTGCAGCACATTTTGACCAATGATAAAAATTCGCTGATGCAGCGAAGTTCCGTTTTAACTTTAGCGATCGCTTGTGGTTTAGCAGTGGCTAATGTCTACTATAATCAGCCACTACTGGTTGATATGGGAGGTAGCTTGAATATCTCTGTCCAGCAGGTGGGATTTATTCCCACTCTTACCTAAACTGGCTATGCAGTGGGGCTACTGTTGTTAGTTCCTTTGGGCGACAGGATGGAACGCAGGTGGTTAATTGTCACTATGCTAAGTTTGCTGGCTTGTGCTTTGGTGGTGGAGGCTACATCTCTTAATCTCGTTTGGTTATCTGTGTCGAGTTTCGGACTAGTAGCTTTTGTCATCCTTTGGATAGCTGGTGGAACTCATTTAATGGGTCATATATTAGGAGTGCTTATTCTTGATTTGGGAATGCACACTGGTTACGTTTCAAATCAAATCCGCGTCTACAACTTAGTTCCAAATGCTAAGAGCTGTCTAAATACGGTGTACATGGTCACTAACTACACTAGCGGCGCACTCGGCTCTTTTCTTAGTACTTATACGTGGGGATTGTGGCAATGGAAGGGCGTTTGTGCATTGGAATTCTTTTTGTTGGCTGTGGCGTTTATCACGTTTATCGTTCATTTCAGTGTATGTAACAGAAAATCTCCAGCTGTTTAATGCAAATTCGAGTTCATGCTGCAAATCCGTCCCCAATTTCTTTCACCTAACAAGAGAAGGAATCAATATTAATGGCACACCTATTTGAACCATTCAAGATTCGTGAAGTTACCTTTCGCAACCGCATCGCTGTTTCACCGATGTGTCAATATTCTAGTACAAATGGATATGCTAATGATTGGCACGTTATTCATCTAGCTTCTCGCGCAGTTGGCGGTGCAGGTATAGTGATAACAGAAGCAGCAGCTGTAGAACCTAGCGGACGCATTAGCCCCCAAGATTTGGGAATCTGGTCAGATGCACATATTGAAACTTTAGCCAAAACTGTGGCATTGATTCATAACTTTGGAGCTGTTGCAGGTATTCAACTTGCTCATGCAGGTAGAAAAGCCAGCACTGCTAAACCCAGTAAGGGAGGAAAAGCGCTAGATGAATCTCAGGAAGGTTGGCGTCCCTTGGTTTCGAGTAGTGCGATCGCCTTTAGTAAAGATAGCCCAGTTCCAGAAGCCCTAAGTCTTCAGGGAATTCAAGAAGTTATTGAAGCCTTTGTCGAAGCTACCAAACGTTCTCTGGAAGCTGGTTTCAAGGTAGTTGAAATCCATGCTGCCCACGGTTATCTACTACACCAGTTTCTCTCACCTCTTTCTAACCAACGGCAAGATGATTATGGTGGCAGCTTTGAAAACCGGACTCGTCTGCTTAGAGAAGTTGTTCAAGCAGTCCGAGATGTTTGGCCTGAGACATATCCATTGTGGGTACGTATTTCTGCCACCGATTGGGTAGATAAGGGTTGGGACATCGAGCAAAGTATCGCTTTAAGTGACAAACTTAAGTCTCTAGGAGTTGATCTCATCGATACTTCATCGGGCGGTATTATACCAGGCATCAATATACCAATTAAACCTGGTTATCAGACTGAGTTTGCCGAACGCATCCGCCGCGAAGCCAATATCCATACAGGAGCCGTGGGCTTAATTACATCCCCTGAGCAAGCTGACAAAATTATTCGCACAGAAGTAGCTGATATAGTGCTGTTAGGACGTGAACTACTCCGCAATCCTTACTGGCCACATCTGGCAGCCAAACAGTTAGGACACGATAAACTCTGGCCTGTTCAATACGACCGAGCTTGGCTATGATCTCACCTGTGCTTAATTGAGGATCAACCACCCCAAACCTTTGCTGCTTGGCGGTAGGGGTTGAGGGTTGATTTGTAAGAATTGTGAGTATTCGACTAGACATGGTATGATACATATTCTAGTCATACTGTCGGTATTTTTTGTTGTAATACTAAGCATACAAACTTTCTGTGTTACAAACATTAAGCTTTGCTAATACTCTTTCAGGGCTGTTAATATGTAACTCTGCTAAAACTCCATCAAAAAAATAGTAGAGACGTTGCAATGCAATGTCTCTACTAATGTCCTCGTCCGTGCAAATTATCTTCTCCAAGCGTAATGGGTTAAAGGAAAAACCCAAAGGCTTGTGTCGCCTCGTTAAGAGTCTTAAGACTGGGAATGTATTCCTGTGGGGTGCACCCAAGATAGGTTAAGAGCCTTAAGGCTCTTAACCAGTCAGGGCAAGGGCTGTATCTTAACTTAGTGCCATTAAGCTATAGCCGAATGGCACTAAGAAAAGTTGAAAGGCTTGTGTAACCTTGTTCCCAGTCTTCAGACTGGGAACAAGGTTACACAAGCCTCTGCCTTTGGTCAAGAAAAAGGAGGCGGAGCCTCCCAAAATAGTTTCCCAGCTTGGAGGCTGGGAACGAGGCAAGACTTTGGACTTATCTTAGTGCCATTCAGTTATGCCCTTGAAATTTAGTGATAAATCACTCATTACAAACCACTAGTTCATATTTTCAAGTGAAGTCTATTTTAAAAAAAAAGGGCTGCAACAATTTTTAAACAGGGAAATATTCATGATACCAAGTAATAAAGAAAACTTCCAAAAAAGCAAGCTAAACTTTGTTTATTTTGAACTTCCGTCTGCGTTAAAATCCGTTAATTTTTCTTGCTTCGTTATCGGAGAAAGCTTATCTTTTTTTGGATCTTGGATGACTCAAATTGCTTTGGTATGGCTAGTTTATCAAATAACTAATTCGGCTGTATTAGTTGGCGTGGCTGGATTTACAAATCAAGCTATGGGCTTGATTATTACTCCTTTGATAGGAGTCTTACTAGATCGCTGGAACTTACGATATGTCCTATTAACTACTCAGCTAGTATCTATTCTGCTATCTTCAACACTAACATTTTTAACTCTTAGTGGGAACATCAATGTTGTATGGATTATTGTCATCGGTACGCTTCAGGGAACGGTAAAAGCTTTCGATTTACCAGCACGTCAGGTAATTATTCCTAGACTTTTGGATAAGAAATCAGATACTTATAGTGCGATGGCTTGCCATTCATTCTTGATTAATACAGCGAAGTTTGTTAGTCCGATGATTGGGGGTTTACTAATTGCTCGATCTGGTACAGCTTCTTGTTTTTTAGTAGATAGTATTAGTTATCTACCTTTTCTATCTGCAATCTTAACTGTCAAAGTAAACCCAATTATAAATAATTCCTTGGCTCAAAAATACCAAATTTGGGAAAACCTCAAAGAAGGGTTTGTTTACGCATACGAATTTTTGCCAATTAAATATTTATTAATATTACAAATCATTATCTGTTTTATGGGAATGACTCATGTCAATTTAGTGCCGATTTTTGCTCAAGAAGTTCTCAAGGGTAACGCTGAAACTATGGGCTTTTTGATGACAGCTTCGGCACTTGGTTCTATAGTTTCAGGTATTTATCTGATTTCTAGAAAAAATGTCATAGGATTGGGAAAAATTATAGCAAGTTCTGCTGCAATTCTAGGTTTAGGTTTAATAGTTTTTTCTCGGTCAACCAATTTAGAGATTTGTTTAATATTCATGTTTATTATAGGTATGAATAATACTTTAACTCTAGCTTCAATAAATAACTTTATGCAATCAATTCTTCTTGATGAAAATAAAAGAGGTAGAGTAACTAGTCTATTTACAACTGGTTTTTTAGGAATCTTGCCTTTCGGTAATTTATTTTTCGGGGCATTGGCAGGTCATCTAGGTGTTACCAATGCTTTATTATTTGGCGGAATTTGTTGCATTTTAGGAGCATATTTTTTTAGTAGACAACTGCCCCAAATCAGAAAGATAGTGCATCCAATTTATGCAGAGTTGGGCTTACTTCCACAGTCAAGTAAAGGCTAAATCCGCTTTGATTCGATCTTGTCTGGAAGCGATGTCTACGATGGTCACTGAGCTTTGTCGTACCACTTCGTGGAAGCAAGCTACGCGCAGCGTCTCCAAGAGTTGTGCGGGCTACGCTTACGCCTAATTCTCTCAACTCGACATTTCAACAAAAACTGCCTTTAATACTTCATCCAAACCCAAGTTTAACTACGTTTAATACCCCATTTTTGCACTGTTTTGATTTCAATTAATCGAAAAATATAATCGACAGCTAAACCCAAAATTGCAATCACCACTAATCCGGCAAATACGCGATCGGTTTGGAGGAAGTAGCGACTGTTATTAATCTGCCATCCCAAACCGCTAGTAGCACCCCCTGAACCAAAGACTAACTCAGATGCAATCACAGTGCGCCAACCAAAAGCCCAAGCAGTTCTCAAGCCTGTTAAGATGTGAGGCAATGCAGCAGAGAGCATAATTTCTCGAATCAGTTTGAAACCATCTAGACCGAGGTTTTTCCCCACCATCAGAACTATTGGGTTGATGGTAGTGAGTCCCATTTCTGTATTCAAGGCAATAGGCCAAGTTGTAGCATGGGCAGTAACTACGATCATAGAAACAGAAGTGAACCCAAACCAAATTATCACTAGAGGTAAAATAGCGATCGCAGGTAAGGGATTCAGCATTGAACTCATTACAATTAGCAAATCTTGACCAAAACGAGAAACTTTGGCGAAAGCTGCTAAAGCCGTACCCAGAATCACACCCAAGACCATACCAATACATAACACCGATAAAGTACTGAGTGTTGCTTGCATTAGTTTTTGACTCAATAAGTCGCGCCACAGTACTTCTAGAACTGCTATTGGGCCAGGAATGAGTAAGGCGAAAACTTGGGAAACCCAGACATACAATTGCCAAAAAATCAATAGACGGCAAAAAATTGCTCCACGCCTGAAAGTACTACTGGCTTTGAGTGAAGTATATAACTTCTCAAATTTATCGGAATTTGCTGTTGTTCGAGTTACAAATTTCATACTCGAAAAGCCTCACGACGAAAATCATTGCTGAGTAAACTTTCTAAATAGGCAGCGACTTCGACAAACTTTTTAGTGTTGATGTCATTAATCTCTGCGGTATCAACAATTTCTTTGACAGTTCCAGGTACTGCTGTCATCACTAAAACTCAATGTCCCAGGTAAACAGCTTCTTGTATGGAATGGGTGATTAGAATGATTGTCAACCCTGTATTCTGCCAAATAGTATTGAGTTCGTATTGCAGTTGAGTCCGCGTCAGCGCATCCAAAGTAGCAAAAGGCTCATCCATCAGGATAACTTGAGGTTTTACAGCCGCTATCACATGAGCATTTGTACGAAATTATTAATCAGATCATTATTAACTCCAATAACACGATTGAGATACAGTAGTTTATAGCCTAGCTTTTGCAAAGTTATGCTTGTAGCTGTGCAATGCTCTGGGAAACCAATGGTAAAAGATGCATTTGAACTCGAAATTACTACCGACTCATCAGCAGCAGTAAATGCCATCGATAGCTTTGTCGATCAATTATTGGGTGTTGGTAACCATGCCCAAGTTATTCTCAAAGCAGTTGAGGCAGATCCAGCCTGTGTGATCGCCAATGCTCAAGCTGCCGCCTTTTATCTGTTTGCTGGTGGTTCTGTTGCCTTAACTCAGGCGACATCTTATCTAAATACGGCAAAGGTAAACCTCACCTACGCTAATGATCGCGAAAAACTTTATGTTGCTGCAATTGAAGCATGGGCAAACCGAGATATTGCCCAAGCGATCGCCCACCATGAAGTGATCGCTGATAGCTATCCCCGCGATTTAGCCTCGTTGCATGTTGCCCAATACCACTATAGAAATTCTGGTAACAGTCAAGGGATGCTGCAAATTGCCGAAAAAGTTTTCGCCGCTAATCGTCACAACCCGTATATCTACGGGATGTTGGCCTTCGGGCTAGAAGAGTGTCATCGTTTAGCAGAAGCAGAAACATATGCCAGGCAAGCGATCGCCCTGAAACGAGATAACCGTTGGGCACACCACGCCCTTGCTCATGTGTTAGAAACTCAAGGGCGCTTAGATGAAGGGATCGCCTTAATGGAAAGTCTCAGCGATACCTGGGAATATGGTAACCCAGTGTTTTACGGACATCTTTGGTGGCACACATCCCTTTACTACCTAGATGCAGAGAATTTTGCCAAGGTAGTAGAAATTTATGACCGAAACATTTGGGGACGTGCCGAAAAAGACAATAGACGCGAGCAGATTAATGCGATCGCATTATTGTTGCGGCTAGAGTTACGCGGTGTAGATGTCGGTTCGCGCTGGCAGGAACTTGCTGCTTACCTGCAACCACGGCTACACGAACACGTCCTCGCCTTCCTGGATTTACAATACATCTATGCACTGGTGCGGGGCGGTAAGGATGATTGGGCGGCACAGATGTTAGAGAGTATGCAAACTCATGCAGAGAAAGTCTTACCCTACCTGCGGCGTACTTGGCTAGAGGTAGGAGTACCAGCTGCTAGGGGGATGATTGCTCATGCTCGTGGAGATTGGGAGAGGGCGATCGCTCAACTAGAGCCAGTGTTACCCGATTTATACTCCACGGGTGGATCTCATGCTCAACGAGATTTGTTTGAGCAAATTTATCTTGATGCACTGATTCGCGATCGGCAGTATCACAAAGCCTTGAATGTCCTGGAAAAGCGCAATGCTGCCCGTGGCAATATTCCAGTGATTCAGCGGGAATTAGCTAATACTTACAGCCAGCTAGGACAGATCGATGAAGCACATCAAGCTTCTCAACTTGCATTAGAACTATCACAACATTATCAAAAAGTAGAGCAAACAGTATGACGACATACGTAAATCTTGGAAAAAGTGGACTAAAAGTATCACGCCTTACTCTGGGTACTATGACCTACGGTTCTCGGAAATGGCGAGAATGGGTACTAGAAGAAGAAGAGAGTCGCCCGTTTATTAAACTAGCTTTGGAATTGGGGATTAACTTCTTTGATTCCGCCGATGTTTACTCCTTAGGTGTTAGTGAAGAAATCTTGGGACGGGCGCTTAAGGATTTTGCCAAAAGAGATCAAGTTGTCATTGCTACCAAAATCTTCAATAAAATCGGTGATGGGCCCAATGATCAAGGGCTGTCTCGCAAACATATTTTTGATGGCATTGATGCCTCATTGCGGCGGCTACAAACAGATTACGTCGATTTGTACCAAATTCACCGTTGGGACTACGAAACACCAATTGAGGAAACCCTAGAGGCGCTGCATGATGTAGTCAAATCAGGTAAAGTTCGTTACTTGGGAATCTCAAGTGTTTACGCATGGCAGTTCGCCAAAGCCCTTTACACGGCTGACAAACACGGCTGGACTCGCTTTATATCTATTCAAAATCACTACAACTTAGTTTATCGAGAAGAAGAGAGAGAGGTGATACCTTTATCTCTAGATCAAGGAATTGGGATCATTCCCTGGAGTCCACTGGCACGAGGCTTTCTAGCGGGAAATCGCAGCAAGCAAAGCTATGGGGAAACTGTGCGCGCTAAAACCGATGAATTTGCTCACAATCTCTACTATCAAGATTCGGATTTCCAAATAGTCGATCGCGTCGTAGAGTTAGCCCAAAAACGCGGTGTTAAACCAACACAAATTGCCTTGGCTTGGTTGTTGCATCAACCGGGTGTCACGGCTCCGATTGTTGGTGCTAGTAAGATAGAGCATCTCAAAGAAGCAGTGGAGGCTGTGGATTTGAAGCTTTCTGATGAAGAGCGCAAATTCCTTGAAGAACCTTACACACCCCATCCCATCTTAGGACATCAGTACCCAACCGCCTCTGCCAGTCGCCCATAGCAATATCTGGTACTGGGGAAGAAGTAAGGGAATAGGTAACAGATGATAGGGAACAGATTTAGAACTAGCCCTTTCAAGGTGGGTAAAAATTTTGCTCAACAAACTCCTATTTAACCTGTTGACTCTGTGTTCTCTGTGGTTAAACAAAAGACTTTTTAAGTGCACAGACGCAAAGAGCGCAGAGAGAAATAAGAGATTTTACAAGTCACCTTGAAAAAGCTAATCCTAGATTTATGAACTTTTCTGTTTCTCCTCTTGACGGGTATACCAATCAGAGTGAGGCTACTCTACTGAAGTCATTTGGGGTAACTATCTTTCACTCTATGTGCCAATTGCCTTATTTACTGTCATACCATTAGTTTATAGGTTGAGTAATGTAAGAAAATTTAACCCAGCTCACTTAACTAAGTACACTTTTGCATTAAAAGCGTAGCGTTTTTAATGCAGGGGGACGCATTAGCATTGCATCAAAATACATTGGCATTGTAGAGGGACGCATTAACATTGCATCAAGATGCATTGGCATTGTAGAGGGACGCATTGGCATTGCATCAAGATGCATTGGCATTGTAGAGGGACGCATTGGCATTGCATCAAGACGCATTGAAATTGTAAGGTATTGCCAAATTTAATTCGCTACAAATTAATTAAATGCTGTACTAAGTTGCAAAAAAACTCACATTTGATAAACAAAGAATTTTGAAGTTTACACCAGGAGGAATCTAATGTCAAACTCATCTACAGAAAGACCTATTGCCACCTATACAAGAATGGCAGATGGAACAAAAGAGGATTATTTGCTGTTACAGGAACACTCTAAGCCTTTGTTGAATCAGGTTGCCGATCGCGCCCTGACACTTTTAGTTGGCTTACAAGAAAGTTATCCAGGAAATCTGATTGATCGCTATCAGCATTCGCTACAAACGGCAACACGGGCTTTTCGGGATGAGGCACAAGAAGAGGTCGTAGTGGCTGCGTTGCTTCACGATATTGGAGATTTACTAGCACCCGTAAATCACGCCCAGCTAGCAGCAGCCATCCTCAAACCTTATGTAAGTCCAGCTACCCATTGGATAGTTGAACATCATGGGATTTTCCAAGGCTATTATTTCTGGCATCATATAGGACGCGATCGCCATGCTAGAGAAAAGTTTCGAGGTCATCCTTACTTTGACTGCACTACTGAGTTCTGCCATAAGTGGGATCAAGAATCATTTGATCCAAACTATGATACTCTGCCGCTGACTTTTTTTGAGCCGATGGTACATCGGATCTTCGCTCGTGAACCTTGGGGTCAACATACAAAACAGGAATCTTGACACTCCCCAGGTTGAACAAGTTTCGCTTGTCTAACGACACGCTGCGCGAACGTTCACTTATGCAACACCGCTTTTTCTTTCCTTCAAAAAATTTTTGGACAATCCATACATATAATTCCACCATCTCTGACAGGCACTGCGATCGCTTCGCTGACCGTGCATCAAGACCGATCGCCTGACTCATTCTCCACTGTTCAATAGCTTTCAAATCTGTAGCCCTTATCCTGCATAGCTTAGAGCTTTTATTAGTGTCATTCACTTTTAAGCACTATGAACTTTTTTATCGGTTGTGCTGTTTGGGCATATAAAGGTTGGGTGGGCGAACTCTATCCCCAAGGCACAAGGGACAGAGCGAATAGGGGAATAGTGCCACAGAATGAAATTACTAATTTTTTAACTTTTACAAGATATCTAATGTTTAGTAATTCAAAAAAGAGCGATAATTAGTCTTGCGATACTTTTCTGTTTAAGCTTCATACTACTTTCTCCTTGACAAAAGGGGTAGTAGCCCTATTTTTTAAATGGCGATCAGGGTTTAAGTAATGCATGAATATATCTAACAGAAAAGCATTGATTTTTAATGTGTATATGATTTCAGCGATTTTTTTGAGAGCAGTTACATCAAAGGAGCTTGAGATGAATCGTCTTCTTTATGAAAGTTCAGTCTCATACAAAGGATATCTCATCATTCCATTTGTTTTTGGGCAAGCTGATAATTACGAGATTTATTCGTATAAATTGCTATCTGAAATTGGACACAGAAGCCAATTTCATAAAGCAGAAAACCCAGCCGGAATCTATGGAAGTGGCGTTAGTAATATCATTGATATTGCTAAAGAACATATTGATATTGCTCAAAATTCCGAGTTTATTCATCGGGAGGATAGTTTTAAGTCTCGCTACATTTATCGGAACAATTTGATTATCATCTTCCAAGAAGGAGACAAATGTTTTTATGACCATTACCCACCAGAGTTATTGAATAATATTGCAGCTCCAAAATTATTCAAATCCGAATATGAATGTCTGAGTTGGATTAAGCAAGGGCTTAATGGGCGACATGTGTGGCAAAGAACTATTTGAAGAAGGTAGAAGTTATCCAATTTTAGATTTTGAATTTTGAATTTTGGATTGAAGAGAAATCTAAAATTGGCAGAGTTAGGAGTAAAACAAGTTTAATATCTTGTTTTCACCTCGTTCCCAGTTTCCGACTGGGAACGAGGTAAACGAGGTAATGTCTCAAAGCATTCTCGCTTACTAGCATTCACTTTAAGTTGACACCAATGGGGTAAGCCAACTTGATATTATCAGATGAAATTGTGTGAGTTATTTAATCTACTTTATTGACTAAATTTTTGAGTGCAAAAATAGGAAATTTTGTTTTGGTTGTAAAACATTACTTTTAAATACTTTTCTAAAATACCCAAAAGTATCTAACTGTACATCTTGGCTATGATAAATAATTTCACTAACTGGCAACCTGTGAGCGTGTAACTTATGACTATTAAAGATCCTAAGGATAATCTCCTGGCGAGTAGATAAATAATTTGAAATTCGACAAATAAATTAGTGAGATGTATGTTATGGTTTTTATAGGAATCAAAAAAGTGAAAACACAAAAAGACTTCAAGACAAGTTTGAGGCAAGCTCAAGAAAGTTTTTTTGCTCTGGTAAGTCCACTTCAATTCGCTACATCTTTGTTCTCACAAAAATCTAAAACTAGATTGAGTAGGATAGTAGCCTTTGTAACAACTTGAAGTCAATCCAAATTTATCTGGGTATGAGCCAATAAGAGTTGGTTAACCTAGCTAGAGCATTACACGCAAAAAGCAATTACTCTTGGAGTCTGGGAAGAAAGACTCTTAGTACAGCCTGACAAATCCATAGAAATACAGAATATTTACGAACTCAATCTTGCGGGAGCAAACATTTTCAACCGCAAACTAAGTTGAAGCAGTTGCTGACTTTTGGAAGGAAAACTTCAAGCAGAATGGTACTGTTCCAGAATTTTCAGGAATTTAACCATGCTGTCAAAAGTCACTAAGATATTGTCTAAGCCAGAGTGTTAGGGATTGCCTGTGCAGACTTTATAGTACTGCACCTGTAGCTACCACTTTTAGACTAGAATTTATCCTGCTGCATCAATCACGAAACGAAAAGCGCTACACAAGTTTTTGGCGACTTGACATCAGCAAAATCAGAGAAGTTGTAGCGACCATTTAAGAGTGGATTGCAATTTGGTTGGTTGTGTGGTTCAGAGAACAAATCTGCGTTCATTTGAATTCCTGCTGCAACCACTCTTGAGGCTTGAGCAACCATTTGGGATTCTGTTACAACAACTGACAATGCTGAAGTCAAAGTTTTAAAGGCTTCGTTATTAGGAAATAGAGATTTCTCTATCCCTTAAGCGATGTCTTAGGACAAGTCGCTCTGCGTCTACGCTTCGTGGGTAAATATGTTCTGATTTTAAATGTTTTTATCAGGATGCGATGTGTAGCGACTTGTCGCTACACGTCTACGCCAACAGGCTCTACTTCCCAACAGCACCAAGGGTGAATATTTCAGATCAAGCTTCCGACCCATCAGCTAAATCATTTTAGGAAAACACAACCATGACTGAAGAAAAGATTAGACAAATAGCTTTCTATGGTAAAGGCGGTATTGGTAAATCTACCACCTCTCAAAACACCCTAGCAGCAATGGCTGAAATCGGTCAACGCATTCTTATTGTTGGTTGCGACCCCAAAGCTGACTCTACCCGTTTGATGCTACATAGCAAGGCTCAAACAACCGTTCTTCACCTTGCTGCTGAACGTGGCGCAGTAGAAGATATAGAACTCCATGAAGTGATGCTCAAGGGTTTCCGTGACGTTCTTTGCGTAGAATCTGGTGGTCCAGAACCCGGTGTAGGTTGTGCAGGTCGTGGGATTATCACCGCCATCAACTTCTTGGAAGAAAACGGTGCTTACCAAGACCTAGACTTTGTATCTTACGACGTATTAGGTGACGTTGTGTGCGGTGGTTTCGCTATGCCTATCCGTGAAGGTAAAGCACAAGAAATCTACATCGTGACATCAGGTGAAATGATGGCGATGTATGCTGCTAACAACATCGCTCGTGGTGTTCTTAAATATGCTCACACAGGTGGCGTGCGTTTGGGTGGTCTGATTTGTAATAGCCGTAATACTGACCGGGAAATCGACCTAATCCAAACCTTGGCAAAACGGTTGAACACCCAAATGATTCACTACGTACCTCGTGACAACATCGTTCAACACGCAGAATTGCGCCGGATGACTGTTAACGAGTATGCACCTGAGAGCAACCAAGCTAATGAATATCGGACATTGGCTAACAAGATCATCAACAACACAAACCTGTCTATCCCCACACCTATCGAGATGGAAGAGCTAGAAGAGTTGTTGATTGAATTCGGTATTCTCGAAAGCGAGGAAAATGCTGCCAAGTTGGTTGGTAAGACTGCTGAAGAAGCATCTGTATAAAGTAGTATTAAGTAAATAATGGTCTAGGGTGGGCTGCTTGCCCACCTTTTTTTGGTTAAAAATCAGCAGGAAAGCGATTAACTTTAGATAAATAATATTATTTTAATTCCTAATAAGAATTTTAATCAATTGTAATCCAAAATTTCCATATTAAAATTACAAAAAAATATGTTTCAATCCCTAATGGGACTTAGACAAAAAACACCGAAAAAAGAGCCTCAAATCAATATAAAGAAAGACTTTGACATCGTTAGGCTTATTTTGTTGATATATCTGGGTTTGGGCTATTTTTGAGCATTTGGTGTATTCCCCTTACCCTGCATGGGTTTGAGGCTTGTTTCTCCCGAAAAAATGTTTAAGTCCCGCTAGAAAGGGACTCAGCAAAGAAAATTGTTTCCTCCCGTGGCTGTTCTTTGCTAATATGTTCGACTTTTCGCTGACAACAGCCACAGAGAAAATAAAAGCGAACGTTGTCAGTGTCGGGTTTAATCAATTTAGCTAAACGCGATCGCAGCTTTAATACTGAGTGGAAATGATATCGCACTCAAAAACTTGAGCGTGTCTGCTGAAGCGCTGGTTAGTACCGTAGTTCCCATTGTTCAGATGCAATACTTGGGAAATTATTTAAATTTCAAGTTTAAAGTGAGTAAAATGTAAGTACGTGATATACTACGTCTCTGACTTACCCTGGTTTTATGGCACTGCCAATTGTTGCAATTATCGGACGCCCAAATGTGGGTAAATCCACCCTGGTTAATCGACTCGCCGGGGAACAAACGGCGATTGTCCATGATGAACCGGGAGTGACACGCGATCGCACTTACATGCCAGCTTTCTGGAATGGTCGCGAATTTTTAGTCGTAGACACTGGTGGTTTAGTCTTTAATGATGATACTGAATTTTTACCACTAATTCGCCAGCAGGCAATGACAGCCCTTGCAGAAGCATGTGCCGCTATTTTTGTAGTAGATGGTAAAACAGGCCCCACATCGGCAGATTTAGAAATCGCCGAATGGATGCGCCAACAACGCGTACCTGTGCTACTAACTGTAAATAAATGTGAATCCCCAGAACAAGGCTTAATCCAAGCTGCCGAATTTTGGGAATTGGGATTGGGCGAACCTTACGCCATTTCCGCGATTCATGGCAGTGGTACAGGAGAGTTACTCGATGAGTTAATTAATCACATACCTGCTATTGAAGATATCCCAGAAACTAATGAAATCAAAGTAGCAATTGTGGGACGCCCGAATGTGGGCAAATCGAGCTTACTCAATTCTTTTGTCGGGGAAGAGAGGGCAATTGTCAGCCCAATTTCCGGCACTACCCGCGATGCTATTGATACCGTTATTGAACGAGACGGACAAAGCTACCGCTTGATTGACACCGCTGGCATTCGCAAAAAGAAACACATAGAATACGGCACAGAATTCTTTAGTATTAACCGTGCTTTCAAAGCGATTCGCCGCGCTGACGTGGTTTTATTAGTACTAGATGCCGTAGATGGAGTCACTGAGCAAGACCAAAAATTAGCTGGGCGGATTATCGAAGAAGGTCGAGCTTGCATCATCGTCGTTAATAAGTGGGATGCTGTCGAAAAAGACTCTTACACAATCTACGACTACGAAAAAACTCTGCAATCACGGTTACATTTTACCGAATGGGCAGAAACAATCTTTGTGAGTGCCTTGTCAGGAAAACGGGTAGAAAAAATTCTAGAGTTGGTGAAAACGGCGGCTGAATCACACAAACGCCGTGTCAGCACATCAGTTATTAACGAAGTCTTAACAGATGCCGTCAGTTGGCATTCACCGCCAGCATCCCGTGGTGGGCGTCAAGGCAAAATTTATTATGGTACACAAGTAAGTAGCCAACCACCAACGATCGCCTTATTTGTCAATGATTCCAAACGCTTCAACGACAACTACCGCCGCTACATTGAACGCCAATTCCGGCAACAGCTAGGATTCAAGGGGACGCCAATGATTATACTGTGGCGGAGTAAAAAAGTCCGTGATGCCGAAACTGGTAATGTTAATAGAGCAACTCGCGTTAAATTAAGTTAGGAGTAGAGACGCGATTAATCGCGTCTCTACAGGAGTTATAAGTTAAAGTCAGAATTGCTTGCTCACTATAGAACTTTATCGACTTGAGTTTGATAGCGGTACAAGGTGAAAGTTATGAGAGTTAAAGTTAAAACTCCTAACTCCTCACTCCTAACTCTTAACTCTTAACTTTAAAATGGATTTATTGCGATCGCTGCCACTTGGACTTTATTTAGAACAACCCCAAACTTGGCTGCATAAAATCGATCCGCGAGTCAAGTTCGCCTGGTTGATGAGCTTTTTAACAAGCTATATTTTGGCTAACAACTCTTGGCGGGTGCTGCTGGTGGTAGTATTAATTATTGCCACCTTGATTGCCAGGATTCCTCGGCGAGTATGGCAGCAGCAAATGGGTTGGCTGTTAATGCTATCGTTTTTTGTCTTAGCGATCGGAGCCATCAGTCCTGATGGAATGGGTGTAGATTATCAGCCACGCCTGCCAGCTAATGAACAAATATTAAGCCAGCCATCAAACTCCAATAATATTGTTCAAGAGCAAGTAGTTGAGAAAAAAAAATACAGCTACGTGCGATTTCATAAAGGCCCAGTGAAAGTAACTCGCTATTCCTTGGATTTGGCAGTACGCCTGAGTACACTTATATTTACCGTGATTTACAGCACCAACCTGTATCTGCTGACAACCGCACCAGAAGAAATCACATCTGGTATAGAAAGCCTAATGCAACCCCTGCGACGCCTGAAGTTGCCTGTCACAGAAATTGCTTTAACTTTAACTTTGTCCTTACGCTTTATTCCCCTGGTATTAGAAGAAGTACAAAACTTATTTCGCTCCGTGATGACAAGGGCAATTAATTGGAAAAAGCTGGGATTGAAAGGAGGATTTAAAGTTTGGATGACAGTAGCAGAAAGACTGTTGGAAAATCTGCTTTTACGAGCCGATCAAATGGCGAATGCAATGATGGTGAGGGGTTTTACCAGTCCCAATGAGCATCGAGTGCAGTGGCACGACTTACGATTAAAAGGGCGTGACTGGCTTGCTATTGCAACTTTAATTTTATTCTGGGGAATACGGTTAGCTATAGGAACTCAGGTCTAATTTTGCGCCGAGAAAATGGTAATAGGTAATTGCATTTTGTCAGGGGTCAGTAGTCGTAGTTATTTGTACTCACTGCTGAAAACTGTTAACTAACTATTGACAACGCTTCTAAACAGTATGACCAAGCCTTGGTATTGGCGATCGCTACCCTTAGAAAAGCGCACAGGTTCGGAAGTTTTTGCTGCTCTTTTTCACCCCACTGCCGCACCGGGAATTGCTACCCTACTAGAAAGTCCCTACCCAACGCCAATCGACCATCCCCAACTCAACCAATATTCTATCTGTGCAGGTGCTCCTCGCATAGTAGATGGCATCCCACAGATGTGGACACCAGAAGTAGGAGAGGTTTTTCCCTTCCTAGAAAAGTTGTTACAGCAAGAAGTAGCAGGCGATGAAGAGGAATTTACTTCTCCTACTTCCCATCTCCCCTTTACTGGCGGTTGGTTGGGTTGGCTAGGCTACGATGTGGCATGGGAAATTGAACAGTTACCCCGTGATAAAATTGATCCCCTGCCCTTTCCCATAGTTTTTTGGTACGAACCAGATTGTTTTGCCGTTTTGGATCATGCACAACAAATTCTTTGGCTAGCCGCCAGTGATGCAAGTGGACTCGATGAGTTAGAAAAGAAGTTAGCAAAGAAAGATACGGGAAAAGAATTCTCCGTGTCTCCCTGTCGCCGCATCCCCGTATCCTCTTCACTCCCCCTGTTTTTGACATCTCAGGCAGATTATGAAACAGCTGTCAACCAGGTGAAAAAATATATTCAAGCTGGAGACATCTTTCAGGCAAATCTTTCATTGCGATTTCAAGCGTCTACATCGGCTTCTGGTTGGGAAATTTACCAAGCCTTGCAAAAAATCAATCCTTCTCCTTTTGCCAGCTATTGGCAAACGCCTTGGGGGGAACTGATCAGTTGTTCGCCGGAACGGTTAGTAATGTTGCAAAATCGGCAAGCCGAAACCAGACCGATCGCCGGAACGCGATCGCGTGGTGTCACTCCAGAACAAGATATGCAACTGGCCCAAGATTTACTCAGCAACACCAAAGAACGTGCAGAACACATTATGCTAGTGGATTTGGAACGCAATGATTTAGGGCGAGTTTGTCAATGGGGAACGGTTGCTGTTGACGAATTGCTGACAATTGAGCGATATAGCCATGTAATGCATCTTGTCAGCAATATCAAAGGTACTTTAAAAGGCGAATGCACTACCATTGATTTGATTCGCGCCACGTTCCCAGGTGGCACAATTACAGGTTGTCCCAAAGTCCGTTGTATGGAAATTATTGAAGAATTAGAACCCGTGCGGCGCAGCTTGTTCTACGGTTCTTGTGGCTATTTAGATTGGCGTGGTCATTTAGATTTAAATATCTTAATCCGCACCCTGCTACTAGCTCCCGCGTTTCAAGAAAGTGGGGAAGCAGGGGAAGCAGGGGAAGTAAATTCTTCCTCATCTCCCCACTCAAGACTGATCCCCCAGCGTTCGACTGAGCGCTCACGCCGAAGTCACTCAGCACTCAACATTGTCTGGGGACAAGTTGGTGCAGGAATTGTCGCAGACAGCGATCCTGAGAGAGAATGGTATGAATCTCTGCATAAAGCTCAGGCACAACTTGCAGCACTGAAAATGCTAGATAATCAATAGAAGATAGTTTTCTTTGCTGTCCCCTCCCCTATTCTGTTAGCTATTTTGCTCCATTGGGCGACAGTTGTGGCAGTATAGAAAGAAGTTGAAAAGTTCGCTGTTATCGTTGGGAACTTCAAAGGGTGTTTTTCCTGGTAACGCCGAACTTCAACAACAGGATCAGGACTATTTTGTGCCTTATCCTTACAGATTGGTAAATTGAAATCACCAAAGCAGATGGTGATGTTTATCAACCAGCCTCTACTCTGTAGAATCTACGCTTTGCGGCTTCTGTTGTACCATTTCGCTTCACTACCACTAGCTTCATCTGCCCATTAGGAACTAGATCAAGGTCTTCGTAACCGCAGTTTTGCATTTTAAACAAATATTCAGGCGAATGTTGGTATTATCGTCTGAATGTTTGAAATTCACTGCGAAAAGATATACATACTCCCACCTTGACTCTTAAATGAATCCAGAAAACGCAGAAACTTACATAAACCATCCAACTTGGGGTTTACTCTACAAAATCTGTATGGTTGATGAGAACCAGGATTTGTTCACCACACTTTATGCCCAGCGCTTATTTTTTTTGGTAGCTAATGACGTTAAAGGTGTTAAATTCCAGTCTCTAGGACGGACTGAGGCTAGAATGATGTTGGAAAATCGCTTACGTACTCTGCGTCGCAGTGGACAATCTCAGGAGTACGATCAGCTTCAGAGTGTTTTCCAACGCACCTTCCAATGAACAGTTCGATTTCCGAACGTATTGTTTCCATTCGCTCCTCACTGCCAACTTCAGTCCGATTGATTGCTGTTAGCAAGCAAGTTTCTGCCCAGGCCATTCGGTCTGCCTATGCCGCAGGAATTCGTGATTTTGCGGAGAGTCGTATCCAAGAAGCCGCCAGCAAACAAGCCGAGTTGCAAGACTTACCGGATATTACCTGGCACTTTATTGGACATTTGCAAAGCAATAAAGCCAAAAAAGCCATCGAGCAATTCCCTTGGATTCACTCCGTCGATAACTTGAAGCTAGCACAGCGCTTAGATCAATTGGCACAACAGCTAGGAGTGAGTCCCCATGTTTGCCTGCAAGTGAAAATTCTCCCCGATCCCAACAAGTCCGGTTGGAGTGTGCCAGAACTTTTGGCTGATTTACCCATACTCAATCAATACAAAAGTTTACAAATTCAAGGTTTGATGACAATTCCGCCTTCAGGATTAAATGCTCCGGAAATTTTGAATGTGTTTAATCTCAATCGTGAGCTAGCAAAGGAAATCCAGGAGCAAAACTGGTCACACATTAAAATGCAGCAACTATCTATGGGTATGTCAGGCGACTACGAACTGGCAGTGCAAGCAGGCGCGACGATGGTACGATTAGGAACAATATTGTTTGGCGATCGCTCTTAGCCTATTGATCATCAGCCTTGGAGGTCAGTATTAATAGAGATCAGGATTTGATGACAAGAATTTTGTAACAGACTGGTGCAATTGGAAACAAAGGATATAGTATTGACAAGAGCAATCGCCAAGGGAAAATGGGATAAAAAGAACTTACCTTCGGACAAACCTTAGGATATAATCTTGACTCATTATTATGTTTAGGCGATGCACAGACCTTTCCAATAAGTGTCAGTTCATCGCCAAAACCCGTAGTATAGGCTACAAATCAGCAATACACTTGCTGAAATATCCACCGATGTAGCGTAGTTTACCACCGTAGGCATCGCTCCTAGTTCAATCAATCCTAAGCCAAGTCAAAACAGACTATTCGCACCAGGAGAGTACACACACAATGAACAACATCTTTTCCAAACTCAGAGACTTTGTGGGTCTAAATGAGCAAGTGGAATACGAGTATTACGAAGAAGAACCAGAAACAGATAATAATTACCAAAATCTGTATCAGCAAGAAAATCCCCAACCAGCACCACAAGAGAGCGCAACCGCTCAAAATCGACGCTGGCGGGAACCAGTGCCTACAATGGGAGATGATATAGCAGCAGGTTCAAAGCCAATGGGGAATGTGATTGGTATGCCAGGAGCAATTAACGGAATTTCAGAAGTTTTAGTCCTTGAACCACGCACCTTTGAAGAAATGCCCCAGGCAATTCAAGCGCTGCGAGAACGCAAGTCAGTAGTATTAAATCTGACAATAATGGATCCAGATCAAGCTCAACGAGCAGTAGATTTTGTTGCAGGTGGTACTTACGCACTAGATGGGCATCAAGAGCGCATCGGTGAGAGCATCTTCTTGTTTACGCCAAGCTGTGTCCAAGTTAGCACCCAAGGTGGCGTTCTTCATGAAGTACCACAACCGCCAGCCCGTCCGTCTCGTCCTACAGGTTCTCCAAATCAAACCTGGGGCAACGAAACTAACCGGATGGCACAATAAAGTTAAATTAGTTGTTAGTCCTTTGTCCTTTGTCATTTGTCGTGGGTTTTGATCATAATGACAAATGACAAACGACTAATGACTAATGACCCTTACGGGTGACGCTACGCACAGTCGCTAACGCTACCGCAACTCTTAAAGACGCTGCGTGAACGCTAACGCCAGTCACTCATGGGGAGCGACTGCGGTGGACGGGTTCCCAAGGCACTCCGTTGGGCGGGCAATGCCCGACTTGAAGGAAGTGCCGTCGCCATAAAGGAGGCAGTGCGCCCTTCTCCCAAGGGGAGACGCCAAGGGCGATGCGGTTTCCCGACTTGTACCCCTACGGGGAAGCAAGCTACGCGTAGCGTCTTCCCTTGGGAGAAGCAACTGCCGTCAAGTGGCGTGGAAACCCCCTGTAAAAGCGCTGGCTCACTAATGACTAATGATCAATGACTATAAAATTTGGCTTAATTGGTGGTGGGGTAATGGGAGAAGCACTCTTATCCCGCCTAATCACGCGTGGAATTTATCAATCATCAGAAGTCATAATTAGCGAACCGCTATCTTCACGCCTAGATTTTTTAAAACAGCAATACGATGTTGCTGTGACTAGAGATAATAGCCAGGTTTTCACCGCAGCAAAAGAAGTTGTCTTTTTGGCAGTGAAACCGCAGGTGTTTAGCGCGATCGCTCAAGAATTAGCAGATATTGATATTATTAATAGAGAACACTCACCCGTAATCATTTCCATCTTGGCGGGTGTGCCTTTAAGCCAGCTAGAAGCTGCATTTGTGCAATTGCCAGTTATTAGAGCAATGCCCAACACCCCAGCAACTGTGGGGGCAGGAATTACTGCGATTTGTTTAGGTGCATACACTAGTCCCAAGCACCACCAAATAGCACAGCAAGTTTTTTCTGCTGTGGGGGAAGTGGTGGAAGTGTCAGAAGGGTTGATGGATGCTGTTACAGGGCTATCTGGTAGCGGTCCGGCTTACGTGGCGCTCTTGGTAGAAGCACTTGCTGATGGCGGAGTAGCCGCAGGTTTACCTAGAACAATTGCCAATCAACTAGCCTTGCAAACCGTATTGGGCACAGCGAAACTGTTGCAGGAAACCAAACTGCACCCAGCAGAACTCAAAGATCGGGTTACCAGTCCTGGTGGTACAACCATTGCGGGGATTGCCAAGCTAGAACAGGCAGGATTTCGTTCAGCTTTAATTGAAGCAGTAAAAGCTGCCACAGAGCGATCGCAAGAACTGGGAAAATAAAATTATGAAAGACGCGATTAATCGCGTCTGTACAGGAGTTATCAGTTTTGACTTCTAACTCCTAACTCCTCACTTCTAACTCATAACCTAACGAAGTTGACAAAAGACTCGTTAGTATAGTAAACAATCTGGTTGCAAATGTGATTGAGTGAATTATCCTGCGCCGTCTCCAGAACTTGACTTAGGGTCTATATTTCCCTTTGAACTGGATCAGTTTCAAAAAGAAGCGATCGCGTCCCTGAACGCCGGACGCTCCGTAGTCGTGTGTGCCCCCACAGGTTCGGGCAAAACATTAGTCGGGGAATACGCCATTTATCGCGCCCTGTCGCGAGGAAAACGTGTATTTTATACTACTCCCTTAAAGGCGCTGTCGAATCAAAAATTACGTGACTTTCGAGAAAAATTCGGGTTTGATCAAGTCGGACTGTTAACTGGAGATGCTTCCATTAACAGGGATGCACCGATTTTAGTGATGACTACAGAAATTTTCCGAAATATGCTCTATGGCACACCTATTGGGCAAATTGGCATCTCATTAGTAGACGTTGACGCCGTGATCCTTGATGAGTGCCACTACATGAACGATCGCCAGCGCGGTACAGTTTGGGAAGAATCAATCATCTATTGTCCTCGGGAAGTGCAACTGGCAGCCCTCTCAGCAACTGTTGCCAACAGCGATCAACTCACCGACTGGCTAAATCGCGTTCACGGTCCAACAGACCTGATTTACTCCGATTTTCGCCCAGTCCCCTTAGAATTTCACTTTTGCAATCCCAAAGGGTTATTTCCCCTGCTGAATGATAGCAAAACCAAAATTAACCCCCGTCTTCAGAAGAAAAAGGGGAGAGGGGGAGAAAGGGAGAGGGGGAGAAGTGGTAGACCGGAGGCTCCTGGCATCATTTATACCTTGAGCCAGTTAGAGCAACGGGATATGCTACCAGCGATTTACTTTATTTTTAGCCGCCGGGGATGTGATAAAGCGGTGGCAGAAGTGGGTGATTTATGGCTGGTAAATAATGAAGAGTCTCAGATTTTGCGCCAACAGATTGATGACTTTTTAGTCCGCAATCCCGAAGCAGGGCGTTCTGGACAAATTGCACCCCTATACCGAGGAATTGCCGCTCACCACGCCGGAATTTTGCCTGCTTGGAAAGCACTGGTAGAAGAACTATTTCAGCAGGGGCTGATTAAAGTAGTATTCGCCACCGAGACACTAGCAGCGGGAATTAATATGCCCGCCCGGACAACGGTAATTTCTACCCTTTCCAAGCGTACCGACACTGGACACCGCCTGTTGAATGCTTCCGAATTCTTGCAAATGGCGGGACGGGCAGGCCGTCGGGGGATGGATAAACAAGGTCATGTGGTGACAGTCCAAACTCCCTTTGAAGGAGCCAAAGAAGCCGCGTATTTGGGAACATCCAAGCCAGACCCCCTAGTAAGCCAGTTTACGCCCAGTTATGGCATGGTACTCAATTTGCTGCAAACCCACACCCTAGAGCAAACCAGGGAACTCATAGAACGCAGCTTTGGGCAGTACATGGCCACCTTGCATTTAAGACCAGAATATGATGAGATTGCCGAACTACAAACACAATTAGCTCAACTTCATGAGCAAATCGCCGCAGTTGATGAAAATGAACTGGCTGTTTATGAGAAATTGCGGCAACGCCTGAAAATAGAACGCCAGATATTGAAAACCCTGCAAGAGCAAGCGCAGGATGATAGACAACAAGAATTAGGGATGATGTTGAGCTTTGCAGTCTCAGGAACTCTGTTAAGTCTTAAAGGCAAAAATATCACAGTGCCTTCACCTGTAACCGCAATCTTAGTCGGAAAATCGCCTAGTTTTGGTCAAGCTCCTTACTTGGTATGCTTGGGGCACGATAACCGCTGGTATGTAGCAACAACAGGGGATGTAGTCGATTTGTATGCTGAACTACCGCGAGTTGAGGTGCCACCTGATGTACTACCACCGCCAGAGATGCCCTTGAAACCAGGACAGTCGCGCCGTGGTAGTCAAGAAACCTTTGCGATCGCTGGACGTATTCCCAATCCGATAGAATCTTTGTATCTAGCACCAGAAGTAACAGAACAACTCAGTCGAACTGCCGCCATCCAAGAGCAATTAGAAGCTCATCCCTTACATCAATCAGGCAATGCTGCCACGCTTTTCAAGCGTCGCGCCCGCTATGTCGAACTAGAAGCCGAACTCGAACAGTTGCAAGAGCAAGTAGAGCAACAGTCACAACGTCATTGGGAAGAATTTCTCAATTTAATTTCAATTCTGCAACACTTTGGCGCTTTAGATAACTTAGTTCCTACACAATTAGGGCAAATCGCTGCCGCCATTCGAGGGGAGAATGAATTGTGGTTGGGTTTAGTATTCGCTAGTGGTGAATTGGACAACTTAGATCCACACCATTTAGCCGCCGCCGCCGCCGCTTTGGTGATGGAAACGCCCCGTCCAGATAGCAAGGTTAACTTTGAGCTTAGTAATGAAGTGGCAGAAGCCTTGAAAAAATTGCGGGGAATTCGTCACCAAATGTTCCACCGACAACGGCGGTATAACGTAGCGCTGCCTATATGGTTGGAATTTGAGTTAATTGCCATAGTGGAACAATGGGCGCTAGGAATGGAGTGGACAGAACTCTGCGAGAACACTACCTTGGATGAAGGCGATGTAGTAAGAATTTTACGGCGGACGTTGGATTTATTATCGCAAATCCCCCACGTTCCCCATTTGCCACACTCTTTCCAGCGTAATGCCTATCGGGCGATGCAGTTGATTGATAGATTCCCTGTGAATGAGGTGGTTGAATGAACAGAACGCTCTTACGCACAGAGAGTATTCGATAATTTCTTTGCGTAAAAACCTCTGTCCATCTTTACCTCTTTTTCTCTATGCGTCCTCTTCGTCAACATTAATTTGAGGCCTTTGAAGTAATGCTACAAACTGCCCCAACAATGAATTTAGATTTGACCAAACAATAGTAGTGGTAAGTGGTTAAAAGTGCTTTTTTGGTTTCGTATATGTTTTATACGTGATTAATCATGTGTATTTAACAGAAGTTATAGTCCCTGTCAAGGCTTTTCAATCCTAATAAACCAGGTTTCCAGTACCCTGCAACTGACGCAAAGAATTTATACACAATGGACAATCGCATCCAAATAGCTGAATTGCCCGATCGCTTTCCGCGTCAGTAAAATTCAACATGGCAATGTTCTGATCTGATACTGATGTGACAATGGTTGAGGAACGTGTAGATGAGGTATAAGGTTGCTTTCTCTCTGAATCTCGAATACACACAAAATCTTTTTGCCCATGTGGGTTAGTGATACAGGTACGACCGTCTTGTGTGTGCATTAATTTTTGTGTAATATTAATACTAGCATGGGCAGGATGAAATACCCCCAGCGTAGACATCATCGACACAAAAATAGAGGAACTGGAAAGTAAATTCAGGATAATTTTTTTGTTCATAGATTTCCTTGAGAAAATTGTCTACTAGTTTAGGGTATTATATTCACTTTCAAACTTCAAGTGAATTTTCCCTAAGAATAGCTAGCTTGACACTTATTACTCAAGAAAGTTCCATATCTACCCAGTTTGAGCACAAACTAGTTGCTACAGCATAATTCACAAGTCAAACAGGCTTTCTGTCTAAATTTGATACCTAACCTAAGTTGTGTACTTCACAAAATTTAAATCTGCTGTATATTCCTAACAGTTCTATTTCGTTATATACATAAACCGTCTAGAACTCAAGTTCCAGTCTAATAACTAAAGTCCGTTTTAACGGACTATAACCTTTTCTCAGCGTCTAAAGACGAGTTTCACTATTAAACTGATGAATTCATTCTGAAGTGAGCTAGATAAGAATGAAATAGTTTTAATATTCCCAAGATAGTGATTGTTTGCTTGATGTTAAGTATAAGGGCTTAATTAAATTAAAGCTCGTAGTCAGCGGCTCTAACCCTTTAAAATATTATACAGAGCGATAAATCGCTGACTACGAACAAAAACTATATCTGATATTATTCTATACAATTCCGAACTAATATCGTTATCTTTACAAGATTAAAAATCTTGATTTTAATCAAAAGATAGGACAAATATTTAATAATTAATCTGATATAGATTCTCATTCTTAAATTCTCAACTTGTAAAAACTTCTTTTTTTGATTACATTTGGAAAAAGGCTCATATATCAAGTAATTTACTAGCCTCAACAGAAAAAATGAAGCAGAAAGTACATTTAGAATCATCAGGTTGTTCCAACTGCGAACATGACCATCACGAGAATCATAACCATGTTCATAATCACAATCATGATGAGAATCATAACCATGACCACGATCACGACCACGGTGGAGAATTCAATCTTAAAAATGAGGTATTGCCTTTGGTAGTGATTTTAAGTTTATATGCACCTGGTGTAATTTTTGAAAATCAATTACACAATACATTCTACTCAATAGGTGAATATTTACTTTTTATCCCTGCTTATTTATTAAGTGGATGGAGTGTTTTAAAAACTGCTGGGCGCAATATACTCAGAGGTAGAGTATTTGATGAAACATTTTTGATGGCAGTAGCGACATTAGGGGCGATCGCAATTCATAAATTACCCGAAGCTGTCGGAGTCATGCTATTTTATAAAATTGGGGAATTGTTTCAAGATATTGCCGTTAGTCGTTCTCGTAATTCTATTAAAGCTTTATTAGAAGTCCGCCCAGACTATGCCAATATCCAAATAGGCGGAGAACTTAAGAAAGTGTCGCCAGAAACAGTAAAGATTGGGGATATTATCGTTGTCAAGCCTGGAGAAAAGATTCCTTTAGATGGTGAGATTATAGATGGTAATTCGCAAGTTGATACATCTGCATTAACTGGAGAATCTGTGCCGCGAACGGTGAGGCTATCCGAGACAGTTTTGGCTGGGATGATCAATAAAATGGGTGTTCTCAGCATTAAAGTAACAAAACTTTTTGATGAATCTTCCATTGCTAAGATTTTAGACTTGGTGCAAAATGCCAAAAGTAAAAAAGCAGAAACAGAGAAATTTATTACTAAATTTGCCCGATATTATACGCCAATAGTAGTTTTTACATCTTTAGCAGTTGCTTTGTTACCTCCTTTATTCATTTCTGGCGCAACTTCTTCTGAATGGATTTATCGGGCCTTAATTTTATTAGTTATTTCCTGTCCGTGTGGACTAGTTATCAGTATTCCATTAGGTTACTTTGGAGGTGTGGGAGGTGCTGCTAAACGTGGTATTTTGGTTAAAGGCTCTACATTTTTAGATAGTTTAAATGCAGTCAATACAGTTGTTTTTGATAAAACCGGAACGTTAACTAAAGGAGTATTTCAAGTAGCAAAAATAGTACCAAAAAATGGCTTTAATGAACAAGGATTGTTGCAATTTGCAGCCAAAGTAGAATCGCATTCAAATCATCCTATTGCCCAATCTATCCGCAATGCTTATGGTGAAAAAATTGATACATTAGATGTGAGAGATTATGAAGAAATAACAGGTTATGGAATTAGAGCCAAGGTTAAAAATCAGGTAGTAATAGCGGGAAGCGATCGCCTATTGCATAGAGAGAAGATTGCTCATGATAATTGCCAGTTAGAAGGAACAGTTATTCATCTAGCAGTGGATAATATTTACGCTGGATATATTGTCATTACTGATGAACTTAAAGAAGATGCGAGACACGCTATTCAAGCACTCAAGCGAATGGGTGTCGAGAAAACAGTAATGTTGACAGGAGATAATCAAGCGATCGCCTCCCGAATTGCTCAACAGCTTGGCATAGATTCTTACGAAGCAAAGTTATTACCTGAAGAAAAAGTCAATGCCATTGAGAAGTTACTCAGCACCGCCGGCAAGCATGGTAAAGTTGCCTTCATTGGGGATGGTATTAATGATGCGCCAGTGATTGCTAGAGCAGATGTTGGTATGGCAATGGGTGGGTTAGGCTCAGATGCAGCCATAGAAACTGCCGATATTGTGATCATGACAGATGCACCGTCAAAAGTCGCAGAAGCAATACAAATTGCTAGAAAAACAAGGCAAATTGTTTGGCAAAATATTGGTTTTGCTTTAGCAATTAAAGCTGTATTTATTGGATTGGGTATTTTCGGGATAGCGACAATGTGGGAAGCTGTCTTTGCTGATGTTGGAGTAGCAATGCTTGCAATTTTTAACGCAACTAGAGCGATGAAATAAAATTATTGGGAAATCAGGAATTCATAATTGGGAAATTGTAGAAGTTAAAACTAAAGAGTAAGGAGTTATTTATTTAACGCTTCTCACTCATATTCTGCTACCCCAAATGGAACCCATGAATTCATCAATAAAAGGCATTGCTACAGCTACTTTAGCTTTACTGCTAAACTATTCAGCAAACCCAGCCTTTGCACTACCCCAGAAAATCAATCATCCAGTGACTGTTGCTAAATCGCAACCATTAACAGACACCTTGATTGTTCCTGGGGAAAGAGTGGGGCCGATTACACGCACAACCACCAAGCAAGATTTAGTGAAGCTGTTTGGTGCATCCCATCTCATTGATAAAACCATTTCTGGCGCTGAAGGAATGGGTAGTTTTGCAGCTACTCAGTTAAATCTAAATCAGGGGCGATCATTCTTGGTAGTTTGGAGTGATAATACTCGTACTAAACCTCTAGATGTGCGTAACTTGGGTTCAGCTTGGAAAACCCGCGAAGGTATCGGTGTCGGAATCCCTTTGAGCGAGTTACGCAAAAAATTAGGTAATTTTAAACTTTATGGATTGGCGTGGGATTACGGCGGCACGATTTTATTAGATAGTAGTAAATTATCTCGTTATCAAGGCAAACTGATTTTACGAGTAAACACGGCTCCCAATGGTTCTGAAAAGTTCCCTAATGACTACCAAGCAGTTTCTGGGGACAGTACTTTTTCCTCCAGCAATCCCCACTGGAAACCTCTGGGAATCAGGCTAGCAGAAATTATCGTTGTACTGAACCCAAGTGAGTAGTGGTATGCTAAACATCAGTTTGCTTGCTAGGGCGTAGAGGGACTATGGAGACGACGTTCTTATACTAGATTATGCGATCGCAGCAGATACTCTCATTCGCTTGCAATTAGAAAAGCAAATTGAACAAACTGAAGCTGAACTAAACGAATTGGCTCAACAGCTTGATGATCTCGAACAAGCTTTATTGAGACTCATTCAGTAGGAGCCTTTCTAATCCACATCAGATACTGACGCAACTTTAAGCGCGTCTAATCTGTTTTTTACTACAAACCCCTTGTTTTCTCGCCTATCAACGCTCAATGGCAGAGAACAAAGGGCATAATAATGCTCAAAGCCTGTTTGGTGTGCATCAGATTCCAAGCAATAACCGTATCCGAGATTTGCTTGACGAGGTAGAACCATCTCAGATATTTCCGATGTTTTGGGAGATTTTCAGAGTGTTGGAGCAAACGGATCACTTATCAGGTTTTCGGTGATTCGAGATATGATTTAAAGTTAGATCCCAAAAGGATTTTACAGTTTTTTGTTATCTATTTTGCGGCACAGTTACCGAAACCTTTGTGCCAGTTGCGTAAATCCTGCCTCAGTTGCCAACATTACCTTAAACGGACTAAGCTAGCTTTAGCCAAAGGGACTTCCCGCTTAATGTATTGGATTGAGCATAAGATGGATTTTAGTCAAACTCTAAGTCAGAAAAGTAATGCCATTATTGAACAATGGGTAAAAGCAGTTTACCAGGATGAACAAATCGAAGCTACTAAAGAGCTAACTTTTAAAGCTGTACGAAATAGCTTACCGCGCGTTTTGAAAGCATTAGCAACAGTACTTTCTGAATCAGCAACCAGCGATTTACAAACGGTAGTCGATGCAAGCCTAGAACACGGCACACTTCGCGCTGAACAAGGATTTGAGCCAGCAGAAATTGCACGAGAGTATCGTTTACTCAGACTTGTGATTTTTTCTTATTTAGAAGAAGATTTATTAAATGCGTCTCCGCAAGAGGTATTACGGGCGGTTCGCCTGATTGATATGATAATTGATGAAGCGATCGCCCGTTGTTTTCACAGTTACACCCAAGGGCGAATACAAGAGTTTAAACAACTGCAAAGTCAGTTGCGGTTGACTAACCAAGAACTAACTCGTTTAGTTCGTGCTAGTAAAGAAAATCTATCTCAGTTGGCTCACGAACTGAAAACGCCCCTAACTTCAATTATTGGTTATGCAGACTTATTTTTACGTCAGCAGCGTCAACAACCAGAACTTAAGGATTCTTATACAAATCTTGAAAGTATCGAGCGAGTCCTCAAGAGTGGTAGGCTTCTTGTCCGTTTAATCAACGATACTCTAGAAATTTCGCGTTATGATACCGGGCAAATGATATTGCAGCCAAGTATCACTGACGTACATGATTTAATCAACTTAGTTATTGAGATGATTGAACCGTTAGCGCAGGCCAAAGAATTATCTTTAGTAGTTGATTGTGATCGCGCTCCCAAGCAAGTTACTACAGATCCACTCCGGCTTCAGCAAATTGTTACCAATTTGCTGAGTAATGCAATTCGTTATACACAAACAGGTTCAATTCTTTTAAAGTGCTGGATGGAATCTCAACAGCAGTGGGCTATCTCTGTTACTGATAGTGGTATTGGTATTTCCCCAGAGGCTCAAACACAAATCTTCAATCCCTATTTTCGTGCCGTAACTTATCCCCAAGTACAAAATACTGATGGTACAGGATTAGGTTTAGCAATAGTCTCTCAATTTGTCCAGTTAATGCATGGCGAGATTAAAGTAAATTCACAGCTAGGAAAAGGTTCTACATTTACAGTAATTTTGCCATCAGAACTGAGCGCTCAGATATAATACTAATTCGTAATTCGTAATTAAAATTTAGCAATCTAAATCATTCGGAAAAATCAATTATATATAAATAGTAACCGTTCAGGGGAGTGCGCCTGCGGCGCACCCCCCAGTAATTGATAGGCAGTTCGTGGGAATATCAGGGTCGCAGCACCCGTTTGTAAATAAAGTGCTGGATTTAGGCGATAATTTTCCCCTTTGCTATTACGCAGGTGGAAGTAAATTTTTACCTGGTGAAGCAACAACTATTAAAACTAGTCCAATTTGTACTAACTTAACGGAGAGCGAGGGCGATCGCAGCAAAAACTAGACGCGCTTCAAGCAGAATTTGACATCCGCAGCGAGAAGTTTAAGCAGATGAAAAAAGCTGTAGCTATTGAGGCTGGTACCGCCGTTAAGTTTCAATTAGAACAGCAGCTTCTTGATGAAGAGGCAAAACTGGCACATCTTGGCGATGAACTGGATAGAATTGAGTCTGCATTGCAATCATGAGACTTATGTAAATATACAGTTATTTGGCAGATGGAAATCAGGATTTCCCTACCTAGAAAACAAGGAAAATAGAGATATTCAGTTAATTGGTGTTTGTTTATACTATTTCAATTTTTTGTAGTGGTTATACTCATGACTTAGGTTCTACCTGGGAATTAGGAAGTGGCAAAGCCACTTCTTTTTATTAATCTGGTAGCCCAGGAAAAAAATAAATTAAAAGTTAAAAGTAATTTGTTGAACTTTTAACTTTTATTAGTTGTTATATCATGTCCGTTTAATTGACCATAAAATAATTAGCCTGTTAATCTACAGTTTTGTATCCAAGCAGTATGACAAAATTCTGGTCATATAGACATGATATTAGTCATTACTCATTGTATCTTGCCATTTCTCACGCTTGGGCTTGCTCTCCACATCGCGCGATCGCGCTTCTTGCCAAGTCCCCCACATTAGGGATTGCTGTTTTTCAACATAGTTAATAAACTGCATAACTGACTGATCTGCTTTGATGGGAGTTTTTAAATCAAACTGAATTGTTTGGACAATTTTAATGTCACCCATGAGAAAGTACTTAGCTATAATCTTAGTCAGCCATAGCACAACTCGATTGCATAACCAACCAAAAATTCCTTTACGTTTTTTGGTCATCAACAAGATTTGACCTTCAGTTTTTCCCCCTTCGTAGAGGCGAACTGCAACCATCATGTGAATATGGAAGAAATCGGGCCCAACTGTCACAATACCAATGCTGCCGTACCAATAGCAAATACTGTAAGTTATGGCATTTTTGTAGAAAAGACGGATGAGCTTAATGAAAGACGAATTGTTTTTGATGGGTGTAATGTTACTGAAGATAATAGCATTCTCGTTCAGTTCCTGTCTTTCAAAAATAACTTCTATTGGCAGTTTGTGAATTGTATTGAGATGTTGAGCATCGATTGCATTAATCATTACCACATTCGGGTGACAGTTCATCACAAAATGGGAAGTAATAGCAACATCACACTCTTTTTCTTCTAACTCTGGAACAAAAGGTAGAGGTTGCTGTGGTATTTCTCCAGTCCAAACCCAAATCATCCCGTACTTCTCAGCAGTGGGCCAAGTTTGTAACTTTAGGGAAAGTGGCGTATCTAAACATGGGATATCAATACACATCCCTTCAGCATCAAACTTCCAGTGGTGGAAAAAACAACGTAGTGCATTACCCTCAACTTTACCTTCAGCAAGGTGAGCGCCCATATGCGGACAGTAGGCATCAAAGGTAACTACTCTTTTGTCTTTACCACGGTAAATCGCTAATTCTCTGCCCAAAATCGTGACAGGTTTTACTTCACCCACCCGCAGATTTCGAGAGGGTATTAGCCAATACCATCCTTCAATAAAACGCTCTGGATTATTGAAAATTTTAGGTTTACGGGTTGAGCTAAAAGTCTGCGAGTTGAGATTCATTTTTATAGTTTCACTTGAGGTGAAGCAGTTAATCTAGAAATAACATGCAAACTAAAAAAAAACAGTTACTTTCAGTACCATGACAAACAGTTACCCTATCAATGGATAAAATTAGAGAGGTAAAATGCTGAGTTAAATTTATTAAATAAAAATGGTAAATTTAAGTAAATAAGCGGAAATTATTAAATGTTGGTAGTAAATTAGTAAAATCTTTAATTAGATAAAAATTTCAACTACTGATGCCAACATTTTGCTAAATCAAATGAGTTAATAAATTAGGAAAATATGTCATAATAATTACAATATTTGGGAAAATCTGCCGTGTTAACTCAGGAGACAAAACTGCTTTTGATTGGTCAGGTAACAGATATAAGCAAAATCCCCATCAGGACAATTCGCTATTACGAGAGTTTAGGTTTACTCAAATCATCAAGACGAACAGAGGGAGGCTTTCGCCAGTTTTCATTGGATGTGCTGACTCGTCTAGCTTTCATTAAAAGGGCACAAAATCTTGGTCTTAGCTTAGAGGAGATTGGAAATATTCTTCAGGTTTATGACCAAGGACAGGCTCCCTGTGGTGAAATTAAAGAAAAGTTTGAAGATAAGGTCTTGCAGATTGATCGCCAAATTAATCAATTGTTAACCTTACGTTCTGAAATAGAAGGATTACTTTCAGGCTGGAAGAATATCGGTGACCACCATGAGGATACAATTTGTCCGATCATTCAAAATAAGACTTACAGTAGGAGTCAGGAGTCACGACTAAAATAGGCTTTATACCTGACTTTGAAACCTAGTTTGTGTACTACACTCAGTTAAAATGCGCTGTAGTATTCGCTGTCATTAGTAAGGGTCAAAAATATGAATTATAGGTTTGGTTTCGCTTTGCTGTACCCAGCAAATTCCCAAATAATGTTGGGTTTCATTCCTGATTTAGGACTCAGAACTTTTATAGAGAAGGAACCACCACAACTCTAGTCCAATTAAGGCTAAACCACCGATCGCAACACCAACTTTCAAGCCTAAAGGTTGCTCAATACGGTGAAATTGGCTGGTTTGTGACAAGTGGGCTGGGATTTCTGCTAATGTTACACCTGATGTTCCAGTGAGAAGCACTAAAGCTATAAGGCTTCCCCAAAGCATTTTTTTACTGAACATTTCCTAAATTACCCTGCAATTTTGAGGTAGTTTTTGGTTGAAAGTTACGCAATCTGAGGGCATTGCTAACAACAGAAAGCGAAGAAAGAGCCATCGCTGCTCCAGCGATGATTGGATTGAGTAACCAACCAAAGATGGGGAACAAAATTCCAGCCGCAATGGGAATACCAATGACGTTGTAAATGAAGGCAAAGAAGAGATTTTGCCTGATATTATTGATGGTAGCGCGACTCAGTTGAATTGCTGTCACAATTAAGAGCAAATCTCCAGAAATTAGGGTGATATCGCTAGCTGCGATCGCTACATCTGTTCCCGTACCAATAGCAATACCCACATCAGCCTGTGCTAGAGCTGGCGCATCATTTATGCCATCACCTACCATTGCGACAATTTTAGATTTTAGATTTGGGATTTGGGATTTTGAATTGGGAAATCTCTTTATCTCCCCTTGCAGAGATTGGATAATCGCTGCCTTTTGATCTGGACGGACTTCGGCAAAGATTCGCTGGATGCCAACTTGTAGAGCGATCGCATCAGCAGTTTTACGATTGTCTCCGGTAAGCATTACTACTTCTAAACCTAACTTCTGTAAAGCTTTCACTACTGCTGTGGATGAAGGTTTGAGGGCATCAGCAATACCCATTATTCCTTGTAGTTCGCCATCTACTGCAATCAAAATGACTGTTTTACCAACCGCTTCCCAGGCATCTTTATACTGCTGGAGAGCAATGGTGTTAATTCCAAGTTCTGTTAACCAGCGTTGTGTACCAATTTGCACAAGCTGATTTGAAACAACTGCTTGGACACCACTACCTGCGTTAGCCACGAAGTGGGTAGCCGTTGGCATCGCCTGAAAGTTCTTTGCCTCTATTAAACTCACTTCTTGAGACTGGGCATATTTCACCACTGCTGATGCTAAAGGATGCTCAGAATTGCGTTCCACCGTTGCTGCTAACTGTAAAAGCTTGATTTCATTACCATTAGTTGTACCGTTGACAGTTACAAAGTCTGTAACTGTAGGTTTCCCCTGAGTCAAAGTGCCAGTTTTATCTAAAACAATGGTTTGAATTTTGTGTGCTAGTTCTAAGCTGTCTGCACCCTTAATCAAGATGCCATTTTCTGCACCTTTACCCGTCCCTACCATTACAGAAGTGGGGGTAGCTAAACCTAAAGCACAAGGACAAGCGATAATCAGTACACCCACCGTTGTCATTGTTGCTAGGGTGAGGTTGCCAGTGAAATTAAACCAAATGATGAAAGTGGCGATCGCGATCGCAATCACAGCTGGGACAAACCATCCTGTCACTTGATCTGCCAACCGCTGAATTGGGGCTTTAGAACCTTGGGCTTGTTGCACTAGTTTGACGATTTGAGCCAAAAACGTATCATTTCCGACTCGTGTCACCCGAAATTGAAATGCACCCGCACCATTAATCGTTGCCCCAATCACTTCATCTCCTGGTTGCTTTTTAACTGGCAAACTTTCACCCGTCACTATCGCTTCATCTACCGTCGAAGCGCCTGTAATCACTTCGCCATCTACTGGAATCTTTTCACCAGGACGCACCAAAATCACATCGTTGATTCTGACTTCGGCGATGGGAACATCAATTTCCCTACCATCACGGATAACTCTGGCATCTCTAGCTTGCAGTCCAATGAGTTTGCGAATGGCTTCAGAAGTTTGCCCCCTAGCGCGATTTTCCAATAACCGTCCCAACAAAATTAAGGTAATGACAATCGCGGCAACTTCGTAATAAATATGAGGTATCAAGCCCTGAGCAATAAAAAATTTCGGGAAAACAGTGACAAACAAAGAATATAAATACGCTGCACTTGTACCCAAAGCAATCAGCGTGTCCATTGTCGCCGTATGGCGCTTGAGGGTTTTCCAGCCATTCCGGTAAAAAGATCCACCACACCAGAACACGACGGGTGTTGTCAGCACTAACTCTACCCAAGGATTTTGCAGGAAGCTTGGAATCAAGGGGAAGTTCAGCCCAGTCATCATGGGCAACGACCCCAAAAGTAGGAAAATGCTGATTACACCTCCCACCACTACCTTGAGGGAGAGTTCGCGTTGTAATGCTTGCCTACTCGCAATCTCTGCATCATCTTCTTCGGAGAGCATTTCTTCCTGGAGTGAGTAGGAAGAGTATCCCGCAGCATCTATAGCAGCTTGGATTTTCTCCAAATTGGCTAGAGAGCGATCGTAATTGATGGCGGCTTGTTCGGCTCCAAAGTTAACGTTGCAGTCAATCACCCCAGGAACAGAGCGAATTGCCCTTTCGATGTTGTTGGCGCAAGCGGCGCAACTCATGCCTCGAAGTTTGAGTGTGAGAGTATCCATAACTAAATGAACCGCCGTGATTGATGTGAGAGGATCTTAAAGATTAAGCAACTGGATAGCCAGCAGCAGCCAACGCTTCTTTAATTGCTGTTTCTGATGCTTGAGTTTCTACACTGACAAGCTTGGTTGTCGGATCAGCCTGAATGCTGGCGTTGGCATCGACTGCCTGAAGTGCTTTGGTGATGGTGCCTGCACAAGCAGAACAAGCCATATTGGGAACTGTGAGTTGGAGAGTCATAGATTTACGGGATAAAATGAACAACCTAGCCAGACGAAGCTGGATGACTGAGGGACAACCGTCAACAGTCAGAAATAACTGGAAAGAGAGTCGCCTTGAATTCATCCTAGACTCTCTAGCCGGCTGGAGAGTCTAGAGAATTTTAAAAGTTTTTCGCTAAACTTCAAATTTATTTACATATGTAGTACATAAATTGCTAAAAATACAAGATACTACAAAACACTTGTCTTCCGATGCAAGTATGTGTTATTAAGGCTATATAACCTGTTGTTTTCCCCACAGTTCTGGGAAAATGACCCTCCGCACCACTTGAGACGCGGCTGCTGAACCCAAGTCTCCTCATCTCTTCACAACAAAGAGTCTTTTTTAAGGCTCTATTTGGAGTTTTCATGCAGCCAAAAAATCTGAAACGTCTCCTGCGTGCTTTAGAGCGGCAAGGTTTGGATGTAACTTATAATGATCGCATTTATTCTGTCCGTTTAGTTAATTCTCCTGATGTCCCTGTAGCAGAAGTGTTACTGCCAGAAGATTTCCCTGTTGAAGCTAAGGCACTGAAGCAGTTAGCGAGTTTGGCAAGCGTCCGCCACCCGTCAGGTGGATGCGTTTGTCGTGCCTGTGCTACGCCTGACTTTCATCCAGGTGATGCGGGTGTTGCCATTGGTTCAGTCGTAGAAACTGTGGGTCAGGTCATCCCTGGTGCTGTCGGTTCTGACATCAATTGTGGAATGCGCCTGCATGTTGCTGATTTGACAATAGAGGAATTTCTGGCAAAGCGTGACCAATTCGTAGAACGGATGAAGGGGGATTACTTCTTCGGTACACGTGATGTGACGATGACTGCTGACGCAATGCAGGCTCTATTTCAGTACGGAGTTTCCGGTTGGCTGAATGCCATGCTAGATCAGCCTACAGGGAGTGTAGTTAAGTCTGATTTGCAACAACTTGCCCAAGAGAGCGAACGCATCTTCTTGGGTGGTTCAATGGATGGTGACTGGAAACTTGCGCCTGAAGAATTGGTTCCCGATGCTGGACTAGTACGCGATGGCGGACTAGCAACCATTGGCGGCGGCAACCATTTTGTAGAAGTGCAACGGGTTGATAAAGTTGAAAATCGTACACTTGCCCACGCCTGGGGAGTGCGCGAGGGACAGCTAGCTTTTATGATTCACTCTGGTTCTCGAAACGTGGGTAAGTATATTGGGGGAATATGGCGAGATAAAGCTAAGGCGATTTGGCAAAAAGGTCTCAAGTACCCTGATTCGCAGATTTTTCCTCTCTCTACCCATTCTCACCCCGAACTAGTCGCCAGTTACTTGCAAGCTGAGGCTACTGCTGCTAACTATGCCTTTGTCAATCGCCTGTTGCTAGCGGAACTGCTGCGTCTGCGTTTACGGGAAGTATACAAAAGACTTGTCGCTAAATAAGAATAAAAAATTATGAAATGCTATTGTGGATTTCACTCTGGCAATTTATGCAGCCATCAAGTAGAAATTCC
>NZ_JBALDG010000037.1:0-31095 GCF_036917195.1 Nostoc sp. | reverse complement strand
GATGTGGCGCTAACTTTTGGTGCGATCGCTGTTTCGCCAGTCTCAGGTGATGTGGCGCTAACTACTGGTACTTCACCAATTTCAGGTGATGTGGCAGTAATTTTTGGTGCGATCGCTGTTTCGCCAGTCTCAGGTGATGTGGCGCTAACTTTTGGTGCGATCGCTGTTTCGCCAGTCTCAGGTGATGTGGCGCTAACTACTGGTACTTCACCAATTTCAGGTGATGTGGCAGTAATTTTTGGTGCGATCACAGTTTCACCAATTTCAGGTGATGTGGCAGTAATTTTTGGTGCAATCACAGTTTCACCAATTTCAGGTGATGTGGCAGTAATTTTTGGTGCAATTACAGTTTCACCAATTTCAGGTGATGCGGGGCTAATTTTTGGTGCAATCACAGTTTCACCAATTTCAGGTGATGTGGCAGTAATTTTTGGTGCAATTACAGTTTCACCAATTTCAGGTGATGTGGTGCTAACTTTTGGTGCAATCACAGTTTCACCAATTTCAGGTGATGTGGTGCTAACTTTTGGTGCAATCACAGTTTCACCAATTTCAGGTGATGTGGTGCTAACTTTTGGTGCAATCACAGTTTCACCAATTTCAGGTGATGTGGTGCTAACTTTTGGTGCAATCACAGTTTCACCAATTTCAGGTGATGTGGTGCTAACTTTTGGTGCAATCACAGTTTCACCAATTTCAGGTGATGTGGTGCTAACTTTTGGTGCAATCGCTGTTTCACCAATTTCAGGTGATGTGGCAGTAATTTTTGGTGCAATTACAGTTTCACCAATTTCAGGTGATGCAGTGCTGATTTTTGGTGCAATCACAGTTTCACCAGTCTCTGGTGATGTGACGCTAACTACTGGTACTTCACCAATTTCAGGTGATGCGGTGCTAACTTTTGGTGCAATCACAGTTTCACCAGTCTCAAGTGATGTGGCGCTAACTTTTGGTGCGAGCGCTGTTTCACCAATCTCAAGTGATGTGGCGCTAACTTTTGGTGCGAGCGCTGTTTCACTAATCTCAGGTGATGTGGCGCTAACTTTTGGTGCGAGCGCTGTTTCACCAGTCTCTGGTGATGCGGTGCTAACTTTTGGTGCGAGCGCTGTTTCACCAATCTCAAGTGATGTGGCGCTAACTTTTGGTGCGAGCGCTGTTTCACCAGTCTCTGGTGATGCGGTGCTAACTTTTGGTGCGAGCGCTGTTTCACCAGTCTCTGGTGATGTGACGCTAACTACTGGTAGTTCACCAATCTCAGGTGATGCAGTGCTGATTTTTGGTGCAATCACAGTTTCACCAATCTCAGGTGATGTGGCGCTAACTTTTGGTGCAAGCGCTGTTTCACCAATTTCAGGTGATGCGGTGCTAACTTTTGGTGCGAGCGCTGTTTCACCAGTCTCAAGTGATGTGGCGCTAACTACTGGTACTTCACCAATTTCAGGTGATGCGGTGCTAACTTTTGGTGCGAGCGCTGTTTCACCAGTCTCAAGTGATGTGGCGCTAATTTTTGGTGCGAGCGCTGTTTCACCAATCTCAAGTGATGTGGCGCTAATTTTTGGTGCGAGCGCTGTTTCACCAATCTCAAGTGATGTGGCGCTAACTTTTGGTGCGAGCGCTGTTTCACCAATCTCAGGCGATGTGGCGCTAACTTTTGGTGCGAGCGCTTCTGACTCTGCACTGGGCAAACTAGATGGTAACTCAGAATTTAATTGCAGATCATCGTTAGCAATCTTCCTGAACAAAGTCGATTTCTCTTCAACACTAGGCGAAATGGATGCCGTTATGGTAGGCGTTATACTACTAACAGAATCATTATCACTTGTAGTATTGTCTGAAGCAATATGCCGTTGTAATTTGGGGATATCAGAATTAGCCTCAACAGGCAGAGGCTCATCTGATCCTAATAAGCTATCTTCATTACGATTAATAGGAATGTTACTTTCATCAACAAATGGAGCAACATTCTTAGGCGCTGATGATTTGACTGTTTTTTTAGTCTTAGATTTCGGGTTTGACTTTTTTTCTGGTGGCTGTTGAGATTTATTTGTTTTTGTTGATTTAGATTTACCTTTAGTATTTAGTTTTTGTGAGGTATCATTACTCGTATTTTTTTCAATGCGAGTTGGCATTATCTCTGGAATACTGTCTTGGACTGATTCACTACTATTAATATTACTATTTTTTAGTGAACTTATTGAATCAGAAGAATCAAACTCAACTAATGGAAACTCACTATTTATACCCTGAGTCTCCCCATTATCCCAATCTATTAATGGTTGTATCGTCGATTCATGTTTACGAGATAATAAAAATTTAGATGATGTGACTAATGGTGGTTTAGTTTGTATGGGACTGATAATATTACTTTGTGAATGCAGGGAATTAGACTCTTTTCTTAATAACATTTTGTGAGGATAAGATAAAGATGATCTTACCCCCAGTGGATGAACATTATTTCCTAGTGGAGATTGAATAATTTGCATAGTTATAGTTGAAAAATAGCCAATTAACTAGAAGGGAAATATCCTGTTTCATCTCGTTCTACAGAATTGCCTCCTCCTGAATCTCTGGCAACTTGTAAACCTTCATAAGCCAAAGTTAATTCTTCAATAGCAACTGCCATTCCATCTGCTTGTAGTGCAGGTGTTGTCCAGCCTGTAGGAATAGCACCAATCAAAGTCCAACTCATCATCGTTTCACCAGCTTGATTGAAAATCAAAATATTGACATTGCGTCGAGATGTTTCCTCTGTTTCATCAAAAACTGTATTCATCCAGTTCCAAAAACCTGGATGATCGGTAAGTCCACGTTTAAGAGTTATGTCTGCAAATTCTGTATGACCTAAATAAATTCTTTGCTGGTCGTTAACACCACCTTCGTAAAAAACATTTTTCTGAATTTGAACACTTAATCCTGAACATTCAGTGAAAGATGCAGCAATAGAACTGTCTATTTCTACATAGAAACGATTAGTAGTGACATAATTGTATTCGTGGTCAACGTCGCCTTTAGCAAGGGTATTAGGAATACCTGCTGCATCTAATCCCCTTCCGGCCAAATTTTCGATACCCATCACAACCACCTTTGGGAACTATAATTACCTAGCCTTTCGTGCTGCGATCGCAAGTCTTCTAGCAAAAGTTTATACACGTGCTCTGTGAGTTGGTCTAAAAGCAGTGAGTCGTTGAGATATTTAGTTGCCGTTTTAGTCACCTTACTAGTATCAGATGACGTTGAAACCCCGGCGTAGCCAGCAGTACCGCCAACATCTCCATTGAACGTGAAAAAAGTTTGTTGCTGTTTTGAGTCCATAAAAAAATCTCTCCTAGAATTAAGGCTAAAGGTACTGCATCAGAATCAAAAGTAGCCAAAAGTCGAACTTCGTCTTTGCCTGGATTTAGACTATGGGTGAATTGTATTAAAAATGCGATCGCTATACTCTAGATATATGATCAATCTAGCAAATATTCATCTACTTACTGCTTGGGCATCAGGAGAAAAAAATGGGAGAACATGTAAACCAGTCCAAAAAAGCTACCACTACTTCCTTCTCAATACCATCTCTCAAACACCGGATACCCGGCTTTGGTTTAGATTCTCCACAAGCTTCACCCCAAGCAGTTCCATTGGAGCAACCCCTGAATAAACCTCTCACCCACGACATTAGTCGAATACCCCTGCATCGTCCCCAAGCAAAACTGACAATTGGGGAGCCTGGAGATAAGTATGAACAAGAAGCTGACGCGATCGCAAATCAAGTTATGTCTATGTCAACCGTGGAACCAGAGATGGGTACAAAAGAACAGACAGACTCACAAGTACCCTCTCAACCTCAGGCTGCTGGGATAACTCCCTTAGTCCAACATAAAGCAATACCATACAGCGATCGCAGTTTGCAAGCAACTAGTGATTTTGAAAGTCGGTTAAACAGGGCTAAAGGTGGGGGAAGTCCTCTTCCTAGTGATGTACAAACCTTCATGGAAGCTGGTTTGAGAGCTGATTTCTCAGATCGGCGGGCGCATACAGATTCCGAATCAGTGCAGATGAACAAGGAGATCGGTTCAGAAGCATTTGCTAGTGGTAAGCATATTTTTTATGGTCAGGGAAATTCACCAAAGAAGGATTTCTTGACACTTCATGAAGGGGTTCATACATTGCAACAAAGTGGGGATGCGGTGCAGCAGACGGTGAGTCTCCAGGTTATTCAGAGAATGCCATCAAAAAACAAGTCAAAGAAGAAAAAAGCAGAGCAAAAAGATCCTGGAGCTTCTGCACAAGGGACAGTAAAGGAAGAAGAGCAAAGTCCTACCCAAACTACAACTGCGGCATTACCTTCTGCACAAATTGAGCAAGAACAAGCAGAGCAAACTTCTCCCCAAACTCCAAATGAGGCATTAAGCATATTTAAGAAAAAGCTGGATATGTTGGGGGAACAAATGATAGAAACTCAGGGAAAAATAGGTAATCTTATAGACGAAACAAAGAAAAATGACAAATTAGATCAATTAACTAGAATAATAGATTTAATGTGGGAGCGATATGACAAATCACAGGGCAATTATAAAGAACTTGAAAAAAGACAAAAAAAAATTACTATTATTAGTAATTTGATACCGCAACTAGAAGCACAAATTTCTAAACTAAAATTAAATCCGTCTGATGATGAATATCATGAAAGACAAAATTTGCTAGAAAAAAGATCAGAAGAAGCTAGTGATTTGCAGGAAGATTTTTTTAATTTGTATAATGAGCAAATTGTCAACTTAGATAAATATATTGAATTTATAAATAACACTCAGAGAAAATTCAATATAAATGATCAAATAAAAGAAAATTGGGACTTAACAGAAAAAGAATTTAAGAAAATTACTCAAGAAAATGTATCATTGTCAACGGAAGCAAAAGATGAGTTTTTAAATTTTGAAGAAAATTCTCGTCAAAGTTTAGGAAAAGACCAGCAGCAAATGATAGAAAAATTAAGTGATGCCAAGGAAGCAGAATTCCTAGATCAAGACATTGTAAATCAAGTCGAAAATAATTTTAATAATTGGATAGATGAGCGTTCTGAGAAAACTACGTCTACTAAATTTAAAAAGCAACAAAAAAATCGACAGCAGAGAATAGAAAAATTTATTAGAGATTATAATTCAAAAAAAATAGACTTTAGAGAATCGAAAAGAGAGTTAGATCCACTAATTGGTAAATTAAATAGAGGAAGGATCAAGCCGTCTGAGACAAAGGAACTGGAAGAGAAGATATTGAATCATATTGAGGTTAGAGGACAATTTATTAATGCTCATCAAAAATATGAATCTGAGATTAAAGGAAATATTAATTATTGGAATAATGCCTATGAAATAAGGCAAAAAGAGGTTTTAGAAAGTGTAGATAATCTTCGTACTAGTTTGAGTAATATATATAATAGTTTGCAAGAACAAATTGCTCAGGCAACGAGTTTGCAAAACACAGAAGATGATATCTTAAATGAAGATGATATCTTAAATGAAGATGATTTTTTAAATGAAAATTTTGATGATTCTCCAGAAATTGAGCAGCCATTTGAATTAGCAGGCAAGTCGAAAAAAGGAAAGACCGTTTCAGGAAAAGCTGTTAAAAAAGAAATACCCAAAGTAAAGTATGATCGCAATGGTAGACTTGATAAAAACGCTGGAAAATATCAAATGAATGGCATCGGCCTTGTACGAATGGTAAAGGATATTGAATTGGTGCGAGTAGAATTTGATCCCCAACTCAAAATGGAAGAGCGCAATAAGTTGTATGAAGATGCGTCTTTCGAGTTAAATGGTAGGAAATACCGATTTGATTTATTAAACTCAGGAAATAAAAACTTCGCTTGGGCAGTAGAAGAAGCCAAATTTGATATTGGTGCTAAGATTCATCCTTTCGACGAGGCAGTTGCCTACACGCGACAGGCTTTACTCACCACACCACAAGCTGTAACTGGTGACTCTAAAATAAAGGGTGCTGCTGTCAAAGATAAAACACCGTTTACTTTGGAAAAGATAAAAGATATTACATTGATGGTCGGTGATGGTTGGGGCTTTATTAAAGCTTCCCGTGCCAAAAATCTGATTTCAATAATCAAACCGGAAAAGTCATCCAAAGCGGAAAATTCATCAACCTCTACGCCTAATAAGCAACCTCTTCCTAACACTCAAATGCTTCAATGGCTACCCCAAGACAACAAATTGATTTTTGAATTGGTGGAAAGTGGCATCAAAGATTTGTTGCCAACATTAGATGGAACTGCAATAGATCAGAGTATCCAAAATATGCCAAATGAAAAGCTTTTTCGGGCAGTAACCACTGGCAACTTTCCTGTAAGGATCGGGACTGCCATGCCTGTTCCTGGAGAAGAGGTCGTATTACCGCCAAATATGGCTTTGCCTGATAATACTAAAGTGGCATTACACCGTAACCCGGCGGATACAATGAACTGGACAACAGGGCGTGTCGGTGCTTCCAAAAACCCCCTGTCTGAATTTATCGGCCAGATGACTGCTTTGCAATACCGTTGGACAGGACAAGAATTAGGTCATGATTCGCCACCGTTTGTTTTTTTTAAAGGATTGTTGGGCGTAATTCCAGATGAGAATTGGCCTTCTAAATATAAGGGAGTAGAGATCGTAGTTTGTAGTGAAGACCGCAAAGTCGATGAAAAATGGAAACAAACAGCAGATATCGACAAAGCCAAAACAACGGAGACACAATTTACTATCCAGGGTGATTTGGCAGTTTCCAAACTTATCGACCCTGGTAGCTTAATTGGAGTAGGGTCAAAGATGATGAAAGACTTATCTGGAGATTATGACGGCGATCAAGTACATGCGCTGGCACAATCAGATAGTCCGGCTCTTTTCCACCAGATAGAGTTACAAGAACAAAATAAAATTTCCAACCCGAAGCTCGATAAAGACCGAAAATTTCCGAAATCAAATGTTTCTTCTCCAGCAACAAGAAGCCTTGCACCCCGCCTTCTAGACATAGTACTTGGAGACCATTTAGTAGGTATATGGTCAACTATTGCTGATTTGTTGAGTACAGTAAATCCTACACGCTTAGAGAGTCAAGAATTTCTAGAAAAGATTGGTGAGCTAATCATTGAAAAACCTTTGCAGAATAAACAAGAGCTTTGGCAGTATGTAGGATTGGGTATTAAAGCAGGTACAGATTTAGCGAAAACCAATCTAGAGCGGACTGAATTTTTAGGCAGAAAGCTGACTGCACAACAGTTGCTAGAAGAAGGAGTAAAACTTCGGAAATATTTGGCGAATAGAATGAAAAAAGGAGGCTTAGGCTTAAGTAGTCCTCATAAACGAAAAAATTCACCATCGATAGCTAATGATATCAAAAAAGGAAAAAGATTACGTGTTGTTTACAGTGAAAAGTCTGGCAACTTAAGTGTCCGCAAGGGGCATTACGGAAATTTGTTTGAAATTATGCTTGCTATGGATTTGCATTTGGATAGAAGTAGAAATAACCAGAGTTTTAGTTATAAGGGAGAATTAGTTCCGGGAGAGCAACAGAGAGGGACAACTGCTCTTAAGAATGCACGTAAACAAAGAGGCGAAATAACTAATCAAGATGAATACATCTTGAAAATTTACGAAATATTGGGTAATTTAAAACAGATCCTTCAGTCCAATCGCGAAGAAAACAAACACGCCAGAGAGAATGGTAGTCTTTGGATGCTGCTGGCAATTAAGGAGCTTCAACCTGCGAAAATAGGGCAGGATATACGCAACTCATCTCAAAATCCAGCAGATGATTTGCAGCTAGCAGAGGATTTACAGACCAAGTATGACAAACTGCTGAACAATATCCAAAGCTTATGGGAAAAATTTACTAATAACAAGGATAGTGATAATGAAGATAGTGAAACTGATGAAACACAACAATCACTGACAGGGCAAGAATATAAACCTAAACCCACTGGGAATCCTGGTTACATATTATCCCCCCAAGTACAACAAACATTAAAACAGTTGCACTTAGAAAATAAAGATATTAAGCCTGATGGTGATTGTTTGTACAGTGCTCTCATAAATATGGGTGCACCCTACACTTCTGTTCGCGATTTCCGTAATGCTTTAGTTGAATTTGCCAGAGATGAGTTTGAGACAAATGATGTTCTCCAAGGGCTTATAACAGAAACTTATCAAAATCCATCTCAGTTTATGCGGGATATTGGCACTATGAGGGCTTTCAGTGACGAAGCTAGCAATGTTGCGCCAACACTGATCGGTATGCTTTTGCAGGCTAACATTATTGTCATCAACGCCGATGGCACCACTACAAACGCATCTTCCGGTGCAGGAAATAACACCTATTATCTGGTGCGGTTTAATTCTCCTGGTGCTCCACCTCATTTTCATGCTACTAAACGGGGGTAGCTGGGGTAGAAAAAACTCCGATTTTTAATTGGCTGGGAAATTAAGTAAAACCCATGCTGTATAAGAAATACACCCATTGTTGGGAAGTAGCAAGTGCCTAACTTCCCCAGCCTCGCCAGCCCTGCTACCTCACAAAATCGTATTGCTTTCGGATGAGCCGTGGAATCACTATACTAAGCAGTGTACTAGACAAAACAAAAGAAACTGTATTTAGTAACATCAATTATGTCTTTCTAAAGTCAATCCATGCAGTCACTTCTCAAGGGTTTTTACTGAAGCTAGAAATATTTGTTTTTGCTTGTACTTTGAAACAAGCATTTATTGAATGAGTCAAAAAGAATGCTTTAATCTCATTCAGTAGTATTTGTGTTTTTAAGTTAGTTGAAGTCGCGGTAGCGCAACGCGCTACCGCACACTTGTTCGTGAGCGATCGCACAACTATTATGGTGGGCTGTACTAAGTATCGAAATAACGGACGCGATCGCTAATTGTGCGATTACCAAAAAAGCGATCGCCTAGATCCTGAGGCGTTAGCAAAGTGATACACTACACATTGCATAGTAGGGTACAAATCCATGTCTATCTCCCTCACAGAGGTAAGGAGGTAACAAATGACGGGTCAGCCTCCCATTGCTGCTAACGAGGCATTCAAGCAGTTCGAGCGCGACAAATTCTCCCTGGTGGCCCAAGGATATGATCAAGCGATCGCGATAGTAACCTCTCAAGTTGATCAAGCCATATTAGATGCCGTAGAAGCGGGGTATGGAAAACAATTGCTGGATGTCGCTTGCAAAACTGGATGGCTCAGTGCCGCCGCGGTGAGTCGGCAGGCTATAGTCACTGGATTAGACTATGCAGAGAAGATGGTGGCCATTGCCCGTTTGCGATGTCTTGAAGCCGAATTCCAGATCGGGGACGCGGAAAATCTTCCCTTGGAGTCGGGGCGGTTTGAGGCGGTCGTCTGTAGCTTAGGCATCCTCCATTTCCCTCACCCGGAACAAGCGAGAGAAAAACCAAATTTCAGCCGGATTTAGACTTTGGGTGAATTGTGTTACAAGTGCGATCGCTGTACTCTAGATATGTGAACCAGCAAATATTTATCTAGCTACTGCTTGGGCATCAGGAGAAAAAAAATGAGAGAACATGTAAGCCAGTCCAAAAAAGCTACCACTGCTTCCTTCTCAATACCATCTCTGAAACACCGCATACCCGGCTTTGGTTTAGATTCCTCACAAGCTTCACCTCAAGCAGTTCCATTGGAGCAACCCCTCAACAAACCTCTCACCCACGACATTAGTCGAATGTCACTGCATCGTCCCCAAGCAAAACTTTCAATTAGCCAGCCTGGGGATAAATATGAACAGGAAGCTGACGAAACAGCGCGTCAGGTAGTGCAAAGGATTCATCAACCACACAGCGATAAACTTCAGCGAGAGTCTTTGCCTGAAGATGATGAACTGCAAATGAAACCAGAGCGAAGTATACAGAGAGAGTCTCTGCCCGAAGAAGATGAATTGCAAATGAAACCAATGGTGCAACGTCGTGCATCAGACGGTGGCATAGCTGCATCACCTGATCTGGAAACGTCAATACAACAGGCACGAGGGAGCGGACAACCACTGGCTGATAGTATCAAGTCACCGATGGAACAGGCATTTAGGGCTGATTTCAGTGGAGTGAAGGTTCACACAGATACTCAGGCTGACCAGTTGAATCAGTCGATACAGGCAAAGGCGTTTACCACAGGGCAGGATGTGTTCTTTAGGCAAGGGGCGTATGACCCAGGAAGTCGGGGAGGGCAGGAGTTATTGGCGCATGAGCTTACACACGTTGTGCAGCAGAACGGTGCCCAAATTCAACGGCAGTCAATGCCAATATCATTTAGTTCTCAAGGAGTGATTCAAAGGCTAACCTATACAGATCGGCCAACCACATGGACTCCCGTAGATCAAGTTACGCGCTCTGAGGAAGGTCTATTTGGAGTTTTCTTTGTCAGAAAGGGTACGGACACTATTGTTGTTAGACCAACAGATGACCCCGGTAATGTTGAGTTTGCCAATAAGTTTTTAGCACAAGGGATGGGCTTTCAAGCACCTGAGTTAAAGACTTATAAAAAAAACGAAGCAGAGGGAACGGCCATTGAAAATTTACTTCTGGCTAATACCAATGCTGGCAAAACCCCTGACGAGATTCAACAGCAAGTTGACGCTGCCAACTACTACATAGTCATGAGCAAGATAGATGGTAAATCGATCCAGACCCTGGATGACAATGAAGCAGCGACATTTATCCAGGATAGAGCTGCGCTTACTGATGTAGGCCGCCTGATGGTAGCGGATGCCTTTATAGGAAATGATGATCGATTGGTTGGTGGAACGGTTAATTTAGGCAATTTCTTTTATCAAGTTGCGGGACAATTTCAACAAGCTGGAATCGCAACCATTGACAATGATTCAAACTTTAGGGCAAGTACTCCCGACATGAACTATCTAGGCAATAAGCTCGCTAAAATTGAGATATTGATACATCAGACTAACCGAAATCAGTATATTAACCAGTTCATCAACAGGTTCCGTCAAGCACACGGAAATAACCCAAATGCATTGCAGGCTGTTAATGACAACTTTGTTATAAACAATGTTTCAGCAGGCATCACTCGGGGTTTGCAGGATATGGCAAATGTCTTCCAAACAAATAGGGATTTAATACGGTCATTGCACTCCATCAATGATACTTACGGTGAGACAGAGACCAGAGATGTATCTACGGCAAAAGGGTTAGCTCAGTATGTTGCAAACAGAGTTGGGAATGTAAATCAAACCACAGCTGTAGAACGACTCAGGAGCTATATTGAGTACCGCGCTAAACGCAATAAGACTCCAAAAGGATTAAAGTGGGTGAGGAAGATACTTAATTAGACAGGCTTCTAAAGTAGCTATATAGATAACTTTTCTTCTGAATATGTATGGGGAAAATCTTTAAAACGATTCAGCACTTCTTTCAAGAAGAAGGTTGGTCAATGCTTCCGGTAGAGGACAAGACCGCTTTAGGAACAAAATTATCGGGTGAAAATGGTCAATGGACTTGTCTAGCCCTAGCTAAAGAAGACGAAGACCTGTTCATTTTTTACTCGATTTACCCGTTGACTGTTCCTTTAGAGAAACGGACTACAGTTGCGGAGTTTTTAACTCGGGTTAACTATGGTATGCTAATTGGCAATTTTGAACTAGATTTTGAGGATGGCGAAGTTCGCTATAAAACGAGTATTAATGTTCGAGAAGATCGGCTTTCTTTTGTGTTAGCTAAACATGTTATCTATACCAATATCGCAATGATGGATAGATACTTTCCCAGTCTTATGCAAGTCATACAGGGAGAAGACTCTCCTATTGAAGTAGTCTTCACCATTGAAAAAGATTTGTGTTAATCCCTTAAAGGGTAAGGAAAACACATCTGATTTACTAATAAAAACTAAAAAAGATTCTCAAATTATCTAGTTTGATTTTTTAATTGGAAATCCCTAAGTATCGAAATAACGGACGCGATCGCTAATTGTGCGATTACCAAAAAAGCGATCGCCTAGATCCTATGAGGCGTTAGCAAAGTGATACAGTACACATTGCTTACCTTGGGTACAAATCCATATCTATGTCCTTCGCAGAGAGAAGGAGGTAACAAATGACAGGTCAGCCTCCCATTGCTGCTCATGAGGCATTCAAGCAGTTCGAGCGCGACAAATTCTCCCTGATGGCCCAAGGATATGATCAAGCGATGGCGATAGTAACCTCTCAAGTTGATCAAGCCATATTAGATGCTGTAGAAGCGGGGTATGGGAAGCAATTGCTGGATGTCGCTTGCGGAACCGGATGGCTCAGTGCCGCCGCGGTGAGTCGGTAGGCTATAGTCACTGGATTAGACTATGCAGAGAAGATGGTGGCCATTGCCCGTTTGCGATGTCCTGAAGCCGAATTCCAGATCGGGGACGCAGAAAATCTTCCCTTGGAGTCGAGCCGATTTGAAGCGGTCGTCTGTAGCTTAGGCATCCTCCATTTCCCTCACCCGGAACGAGCGAGAGAAAAAACCAAATTTCAGTTTGATTTAAACTTTGGGTGAATTGTGTTACAAGTGCGATCGCTGTACTCTAGATATTTAAGTAACAGGAAAATATTCATTTAGCTACTAGCTTGGGCATCAGGAGAAAAAATGAGAGAACATGTAAGCCAGTCTAAAAAAGCTACCACTGCTTCCTTCTCAATACCATCTCTGAAACATCGGATACCCGGCTTTGGTTTAGATTCCTCACAAGCTTCACCCCAAGCAGTTCCATTGGTGCAACCACTAAACAAACCTCTCACCCACGACATTAGTCGAATGTCACTGCATCGTCCCCAAGCAAAACTTTCAATTAGCCAGCCTGGGGATAAATATGAACAGGAAGCTGATAGCGTAGCACAGCAGGTAATGCAAACAATAGCCCAGCCTGTAAATCGCCAGCCATTCCAACCAGAAGCATTGCCATCAGAAGATGAGTTGCAAATGAAACCACTGCGCCGCATACAGCGAGAATCATTGCCATCAGAAGATGAGTTGCAAATGAAACCACTGCGCCCCGTACAGCCAGAAGCGTTGCTCAAAGATAATCAGATGCAAATCAAACCAATGGTGCAACGTCGTGCGTTAGACGGTGTCATACAATGTGTAAGAGCAAGCGATACTTTGCCAGGTAAACTAAAATTTTCCAAAAAATTCCCATTTCTCAAAACAGGGGGTGAAACCGAAAGAGGGAGTGAAACAGAAAATCCACAAGTTGGAGAAGCACAGGAAACGGTTACGAACCAGGAAACACAGCAAGCATTCACAGTTAATAATGAAAGAATTGCGCAATTCCAACTAGAAAAACCAGGTTATGCACACTTGGTTGCAGGATTTAATAACCAAATGAATGAGAGACAGGTGATCTCGAAGTTAATTGAAAACTTCTACAAGCGCAAGGATTTTGACTATAATTTCAACTACAGATCACGATTTACCGGACAAGGCGACTGTCAGACCTTAGTAGATGAATTTATATACATAGCTCAAATATGCTTTAACATAAACATGACTAAACAATCAGGTGAGCAGGGATATTTTGTGCCCGGACAAAAGAAGATCGTACATAAGGAAGACAAGACGGGTAATGTAGATAATGGTAAATATTGGTACTTCGAGACTCATACATGGGCAGTATGGAACGGAGAACCAATTGATGTTCTTTTTGGTCAGAACGGTATAGTTTTCCATAAAGAAATCGGAGAAGGACAATTTAACACAACAGATGGTAAGGTTACTTACTTTGCTGATGATGTAGTCTTTTACTTAAAAGACTTAACATCTATGTTTGATAAATTCACCACAAACCCAGAACAGGCACTGAGTACCGCTCTTCCACCAGCTTGGTAATGTTCTACACCTGTGTATGGAAGCATAAGTAGTGTGATCGCACCTTCGGTTGGATTGAAGTATGAAACCCAAAAATTCAATATTCAAACATTCCCGAAAGATTACGGTTTACTTTAACTAAACGCCTTCATCCCTTAGGAAAAGTTGAGTGTCGCTACCGCTCCACACAACCTATGAGATATACTGGTAAGCCTTTCACAATCTAAAATCTAAAATTTTAAATCTGTTGATATAGGTTCGCAAAAGAGTACAAAAATCCTCCTAAACAAGCTGCATGGCGGTAATTCCTAATTAGGCACTGCAAAGTGGATTCCGTGAATCGTAAGAATGCGATCGCTTAACTCGCAGGGGGTGTTAACAAAGTGATACACTACACATTGCATACTATCGAGAACGCTATTATCGGGAGAGCAAAAAAGTATGTCACAGACGCTGGTTTGGAAATTCCCGCTTCTGTGGTGCTGTGGGACACAAACCATGAGCTAGAACAACTTTTCTAAAATTTATTAATTACAGCCAGGGACAAAACTTGTGTAGCCCTCCTGATACAGCATGAGCTAGAAGTCAGGAGTCAAAAAGGCTTTTTATCTGGCTTGTAGACCAAAGTATTGTACCTGACTAACTTGCAATTCGCTGGATGATATGCGCTCAAATCCTCATTGCAACTGTTTGCTGAGAAAAACCAAATTTCAGCTTGATTTAAACTTTGGGTGAATTGTGTTACAAGTGCGATCGCTGTACTCTAGATATTTAAGTAACAGGAAAATATTCATCTAGCTACTGCTTGGGCATCAGGAGAAAAAAATGAGAGAACATGTAAACCAGTCCAAAAAAGCTACCACTACTTCCTTCTCAATACCATCTCTCAAACATCGGATACCCGGCTTTGGTTTAAATTCCTCACAAGCTTCACCCCAAGTAGTTCCATTGGAGCAACCCCTGAATAAACCTCTCACCCACGACATTAGTCGAATACCCCTGCATCGTCCCCAAGCAAAACTTTCAATTAGCCAGCCTGGGGATAAATATGAACAGGAAGCTGACGCGATCGCAAGTCAAGTTATCTCTATGTCAGCCGTGCAACCAGAGATGGGTACAAAAGAACAGACACACTCACAAGTACGCTCTCAACCTTTGGCTGCTGGGATAAGTCCCTTGGTGCAACAGAAAGTGACACCACAGAGCGCTGGCGGCTTGCAGGGATCTGGTGATTTTGAGAGTCGGTTGAATAGGACTAAAGGAGGGGGAAGCCCTTTGCCAGTTCAGGTACAAGCCTTCATGCAACCTCGTTTTGGACGTAATTTATCAGATCGGCGGGTGCATACAGATTCCGAATCAGTGCAGATGAACCGTGAGTTAGGCTCACTAGCATTTACTCATGGTAATCATATTTACTATGGGGCAGGGAAGTCACCAAGGAACGATGATTTGACAGCCCATGAATTGACTCATACGATACAGCAAAGTGGGGGTGCAAAGCACGCGTCGGGGATTATGAGAATGGAACAGACGCAGGAAAGGACGGAGGGACAACAAGCGCTTGACGCGACAAGAGGGATGCGAAGAGGAAATAGGAGAGCAAGCAATGAGAATAATAGTTGGTTACCATATACCAAGCTTAACTTTCAAAGGGATCAGAAGGAATTAATCAAACAAAAATTTGCACAAATGGCATTGCAGGGGATACAACAACACAATCAGCAGAGAATGAGTTATGCGGTAAACCAATTTTTACAAATGCCCCTGTTAGTTGACTCACTAATAGCAGACATCCTAAACACTGGAAATTGTGATGAGTTTGCAAGCAGTACATACATACATACACTGTTAAATACGGAAGACCTGACAGCATACAAGGTCATGATGATAGGACTTGATCGACAAGGCAATCGATTCGATCATGTATTCACGATCACATCTATAGAACCGGAGCAGAATAGCATAGCAGACGTAAATCCAGACGAAGCGGAAATACTAGACCCATGGTACAACAGAAGTCATCCGATCACCTTGAGCGAGTTTTACGAAGGAGATAATTATTACAAGATGGAACTGACTAGTAACAACCTGCATATCCTATCAAAGGGAAGATCGCCATTGACGGAAGCTCAAACAGGGATCGAAGATTTTGAGATGCGGAAATTGTCTGGAGATTTACAACTGGCAACACAAGAGATATGGAACGCGAAAAAGCATGAATACGAACCATACAGACAAAATTTGGAATCAACTCAAGGAGTTGGGTACCGCATATACGATTTTGAAGTCCAGGAGCCGAGGGAAGACATTTGGTTGAGGTAGCAAGAGTGGGGAGGCGGTACAGCGTTTGCGATCATGTTATGTGCATTCTTCGACAGTAAAACGCAGCAACCAAACCCCAAAACAAGCAAACACACTCATACTCGTGAAGGATAATCGCGCCACCATCAACCAACGCCTGAAAAATTTCAGCAAGATTGCGATCACTCAATACTATATGCAACGCCCGAAAATTTAGACTTAAAGTGAATTGTTTGGTATCGGGCGATCGCGATATGCTACTGGCTACAGCGCATATTGATTCGCGGTGATTGCTCTCTCACTAAAAATGCGATCGCTTAGACGCTACAACGGAAACAATTTTTTGTTCAGGAAGTGCTGTTGTTGACAGATTCTTTGAACAAAGCAGCGATTGTAGAACTTTAGGAAGCGATCACCAATATTGCAATTTTGTAGTGCGATCGCCTGATTTTGTAGAGTGAGTTAACGAAGTAACGCACTGAAGCAATGATTTGGTGCGTTACGGCGTAAACAACCAAATCGCTTGTCAAAATATCCAAACACGAACGCCTAACGCACCGTACTGCACTTCCAATTAAAAAATATTCCATCGTTTTGATCGTAAAGGAGCAGGGATCTCTTCGCACGTGAAGGCAAAAGTAACTTTCAAGAAGGCAGAAGTTGCTACAGACTGCGCGAAACACCTAAACGTCTAGGCAAAAGTAACTTCCGGGAAAGCAGAAGTTGCTACAGACTGCGCGAAACACCCAAACGTGAAGGCAAAAGTAACTTCCGGGAAAGCAGAAGTTGCTACAGACTGCGCGAAACACTCAAACGTGAAGGCGGAAGTTACTTCCGGGAAGACAGAAGTTGCTACAGACTGCGCGAAACACTCAAACGTGAAGGCAGAAGTTACTTCCGGGAAGACAGAAGTTGCTACAGACTGCGGCGGGCGTAGTACGTAGGCGCAACCCGCTGCAGGCATCGCATCTCTTTTAAGTTGAGTAAATGGACATGAAATTGTCAAATAATCATAAATTGCCCACCCTACACCTCTTGAAGTGCCATCGCCACTCTTGTAGCGACTCTCTTAAAAGTCAAACGTAGGCGTAGCCCGTCGTAGACATCGCTCATGTATGATGGTTGATGAGCGTGCGATCAGCTGATCATCTAGAGTGCGATCGCATATCTTGTAGGGAACGCAGTGCATAGGCGCAGCCCGCCGCAGGCATTGCTCTTGCAGCGTGTGTTAAGGAAGTGTAATGTCAAACTCAGGTTAATTTATGCTAACTCTCACCAAAATTGAAGGGTAGTTGATCAATCAACTACCCTATGAAATTTAATAGCTTTTAACAAACCTAGTGCATTAGCTAAAGCTTTTTAATTACACAACGTATACGGTGAAATTCACTAGATTATCCTGACCAAATCGTAGTGAATCGCCATTTAGTAAGCGATATTGCATACCAGCAGTTAATGGATTGTTGTTTAAATAAATACCATTTGTACTCATATCAACAATCATGTATGAATTTTGCGACCAGTCCCAATCGACTCGCGCATGACGACGAGAGATTATTCCCTCACTGGGAATGCCTGTCAAGTCAATTTCTGGCGGCGCTATTCCTGGACTCTGACTGCGGCGACCAATATAACCTCCTTCCCCAACAAGGTTAAATTCTCTTCCGGTGGTATGAATCAACTTTAACAGTGGCGCTCTTTGAGGTGGGGGAGTATAAACAGGCGGTGTTGGTGGATAATAAACCCGTTGCTGATAGACTGTTGAATGATCAACGGGGACTTGTTGGGGAACTTGGTAATTAGGTTGGTCTGTTGCTGGTCGCTGATACTGAACAGGCGGTTGTTGACTGGGCGGTTGTTGACTGGGTTCTTGTTGACTAGGCAGTGGTTGACTGGGTTGTTGTGGTGTAGGGGCAACTACATTACCCACAGGAGTGGAACACCAGGGACAAACCTTAGCATTGTTAGGCAGGGCGCGGTTAAAATATTCACAATTGGGATTAGGGCACCGATTTGCAGGCATAGGAATTTATATCATCAGGCATAGGTTGTAAAGCTACAAGACCTACTTTACTAAGTAAACACTGACCCTGACGAGTGGTTAGCATTTGGGCAAATGTAGAACCACCCGGTAGGCTGCTGCTGTCTTTAGGGTACACTACAAAAATAGGGTATCCCAAAGGGTAGCTTTGGAAAGTCGTGACATCAACATAATAATCATCATGTTGACACAAATCATCTGAGGGAGTAATTGAGCGGCGATTGCGCCGTTGAAACAGAGGTTGAATCGCTGACTTGTTGCCATCCGCGATCGCTAGGGGATAGCCAGTACACTGAGTCCAAGTTTTACTGATAATGCCAAAACTGATGATACCAGGAGTTCGCCCCTTTAGAGTCTCGCTGCGTATCTGGTTTTGGGTTTTTGTTGTATCAAGTTTAGTAACCTTTGCTTTAAATAAAGCTTCGTCCTGAGGGGCGTTTTTGAGAACTATTTCTTGAAATTTAATGATTGCTTCCGGTTCAGTTGGGGCCAAAGGTATCAGAGTCAGATTTGGAAGTTTGGGACTAATTTGCTGCCAATTAGTAATTTTACCTGTATAAATTTGACGCAATTGCTCAAGACTTATTTCCCCTCCAAGAGCACTAGCAAGATTTGAGTCTCTCTTATTAAATGCTACAAATACCAGTAACCCATCATAAGCAACTGGTTTTTTAGCAAGTTTATCTGTGATATTATCTACCAAACTAGTAATTGCAAAATCTTTTTTGCTTGTTTGGACTTCTTCGATACTTTTAATCGGATTATCTATATTTGATGACAAAACAGATTCATAATTAAATGTTGCTGTTGCATCTGACTTTGGTCTGGTCAATAAATCTCCTAAACGACTGTTGTCCACTGGTTCCGTCAAAATATAGCTCCATGTACTGTCTTTTTCTCCTGTATAGGTAAATTGTCCGGAAGGAATGTTAGGGACTTCAGAGAAATTCCGCACAAGTCTCGACCATTGTATATATTGATTAGAATTAATTGTTTTCTTACCCCAAAGCCAATACCAAATTCCCCCCCCAAGTAGTAATAAAGCCAGAATTAGTAGCAAAATTAAGGGGATTGGGAAACGCTTTTCTATTTCTTGAGAAGCTGGCGATCGCGGTGAACTTTTGCCCTGATCCTCTTTGGGAAGTTTTAGCAGTGCTTGACGAGCTGCTTCTGCACTCTCGAAACGAGTTTCCAGCCCAATTAGTCGATAAATAAACTGTTTTAAATGGCTATCACTATCTGGCCATTGTTGATTATCTCTAGGATTGAGAGGCTGGTTAGATGACAAATTAGTTGTGCGTCCTGCCCATAAAGAAAAGGCTACCAATCCTAATGATTCTAAATCTTGCTCAGGTCTGGCAGGCGCGGGTTGAGCAATAATGGGTGGAAGAAATAAGTTTTCCCAGATAGCTAAATCACAAAAGTATATAGAAAATTTTTGATTATTTTCTACTTTAATTAAAGTACTATCTAAATTGATGTTGCCGTGAGTGATACCCACTTGTGTTTGGTTAGAGGGAAAGCGCAGCTTTTGAGTGTGGAGAAACTGGAGAGTTTGTAGACCTTGATTTAGGACTTCACGCACCTCAATAGATGTCATTGCTCCCTTCTCAATCAGATATTTTCCTAAAGTTTGGGATGCCTCTACTCCTTTAGTAATTAAATAACAGCGTTCTCCTTTTTCATCAGCGATCGCTTCTTTAGTTTCCACAAGACGGAAGTTTTGAATTCTACTATCGGCTAAACTTACCCCACCCACCTGTTTGAAAGTCTCTTTCCGCTTCCGAGTCTCGCTTTCATTAAAAGAGCGATTGGGTAGCAGATATTCTTTGATGATTACAGGCTGTTTGTCTTTGAGTTGGATACCTGAATATAAGCGGCCTAAACCCCGCACACCAACAAAACTAGCTATTTTATAAGTCCCCTGATTTCCTTTAATCTCAGACTGCTGCGGTAAAGTTGCTGGAAAACCACATTCCAAGCAAAACTTAGCACCCTTGATTTGCTGCGCCGTTTGGAAGGGGCGATCGCAATTTAAGGGAGAATTGTACGAGCAGGGGTATTCTTGATAAAAAGATTCAAATGAAGGCATATACAAAGAGTTTCGTGAATTGCGCCGATTACTTCCGTCACGCTCAAGCGTCAACTAATCCTAACTTGAGGGCAGCCACAATAGCTTGAGTCCGGCTAGTAACCTTCAATTTTTCAAAAATACTTGTGAGATGTGCCTTAACAGTAGCAACTGTTACATATAAATGTTTAGCGATTTTTTCATTAGAAGCACCTTGAGTTAACCAGTGTAAAACTTCTTGCTCTCTTTGGGTTAAACGCACCTCATGAGATGCTTTCACATTAGAGTTTGAATAAGCCTGAAAAAACCGGAAAAATCGACTAGCAACCTCTGAAGGTAGATAAATTTCTGACCTTGTAACAGTGTCAATAGCTTCACACAATTGTGTTGCCACACGATTTTTAAACACATAACCTGCGGCTCCCGCCTGCATTGCTCTAAAAATCCAGTCATCTTCTTGATGAGCCGACAATACTAAAACCTTGCCAGTGTAAGCAGTTTCATTGAGACGTGCCAAAACTGTAATCCCATCACATCCTTTTAATTGCATATCTAGCAAAATTAAATCTGGACACTTCTGGGCTGTTAATTTTAAAACTTGCTCTACAGTATCAGCATCACCCACAACTTCTACAGGTAAAGCAGAATTAATACTATAAAAGTTGAGGAGGGTACGTAACCCCTGGCGGAAGCGTTCTTCATCATCTACCAGCAAAACTGAAAGTTTTTTATGATCATTAGTCATATTTGTAATTCCGAATTACGTTAGCGTAGCGGGGCGTAGCCCATTACGAATTATAAATTATTTATCTACTCCTTGGTCGAGGCAAAATCAGAGAAAATTGCGCTCCTCTTTCTGACAAAACTTGTGCCCAGATACTTCCTTGATGATCTAGAATAATTTTTTTAGCGATAGTTAAACCCAGCCCTGTACCTCCTCTACGTCGGGAATAAAATGGGGTAAATACTTTTTGTAAATCCTCTTGAGATAGTCCTGGCCCTTGATCTAAGATTTTAATTAAAACTTCGTCTTGAAAAATTTGCCAGCTACAGGTAATAGTTCCTGAATTAGGACTGAAATGAACAGCATTACTGAGGATATTGTCAAAGACTTGTTTCATTTGCAATCTGTCTATCTTCAATATCGTCGATGTATCGGGAATCGATATTTGAATTTTTTTCTGATTAATTAGAGGTTGTAAATTTGTGATACTTTCAACTACCAAATTTCTTAAATCTTGAAATGTTACCCTTAATTTTACACTTTGACCACAATCAATAAGCTCATTTAAATTAGTATCTAAATCTTCTATACTTTCGCCGATGATTGTTGCTTGCTCTTGCCAAGGACTATCCTTTAACCCTAAGTATAAGTTATGTGCATACAATCCGATAAGTCCTAGAGAGTTACGCAATTGATGACCTACTCGATGCAGGATATTTTCCAGGAGTTGAATTTCAGTTTTTTGTCTTCCATAATCTAAGTAAATATCTACATACTTACTCAGGAGCATAGCAGAGCGTTTGACGTATAATTGCAAACTCGATGACAGAGGTTCATGAGTAATGATTTGAATGTATTCAGGTTTTTGATTTCTATAGCCTATGGGGCAAATGTAAGAAATGGATGAAAAGTCCTTAAGTCTGAATTCATGTAAAGTTAAAGCAGGCGGAAAGTCTGTAAGCCATGCTTCTGACCGCAAATATGCTAAAATTTTTGGCGAAAAAGAAGCTTGGTCTTGACCATAATGTATAACTTCCTGATGATTTTTTAGCAAATAATCATGATAAACAATCCGAGCGAAAAAAATTGGATACTGACTAGTTAGCTGCTCAGACTCTAGCTGACAAAAGCTTTGAATATCTGAGGAATTCAAATAATTAGAGCCATTTTCTAGTTTTTGTACAGAAAAGCCTAGTGTCATAGCTTTAACTCGCTTTTTGCAACCAAATATTTTTACTTTTTTGCTGAGTAGTATAAAATTATGCAGGAGTAGTAATGTTTATTTTTTGTTAAGTTATTTTGTTAGATAATTAATCCAAAGAATTATTAAGTTTGTATTCACTGGTGCTTCTCACCTTCCTAACGCTTTTTTTACTCTCATTAGATAATATTTAAACCCTTGTTTCTCCGTGCTAGGTTCCAAACAAGGATTTTTTGGCTTTGCTGATAAAGCGAGGCTTTGAAAAAGATTCAAGGTCAGCATCTTATTTTTCTCTCCTCAGAGATATAAAAGAGCGCTAATTTCAAGGGATAGACTGATCTACAAGTTGAAGTTACTGCTTTTCGGATTTTTGAAAAGCTAATATTTTCCAGCCCTCTCAATCATCATTCTGGAGAAACTAGGGAGTGAGGATGATGAAGCAGGGGAGAGATGGAGAATAACCACTAACTAAAGGTGAGTTCGACGGCTCATGTGGTATTACCTAATGATCTGAGTCAAAAGCCTCTAAGAGGTTTTACTATGCAAAACCGTTCCTCTCGCCCGTCGGAAAGGACAGACTTAAACTTTATTTTAATTCAGGGAGAGGTCTTTTGACTTACGTTAACTAATGCCAATGCCCCATCCACAAATATCGACAAAAGTCTAATTAACTTTAGAAGGCTGATACATATACTCTAGATGCATCTGGATTTGCTACCAGCACAACACCTTCATGTTTATCTTCGTTCTTCAAACTTTAGCCGAAATTCTCGCTGGAGGAACCTCGCTTACCAGTACGGAGCAAATTGACTTTAGCCATCCTTCTACTCGAAGGGAAGAGGGAGCAGGGCCGACTCTGAATTTATACATTTATGATATTCGTCAGAGTAAGCAGTCTCAACGAGCCGGAAGGCAAGTTGAACGTAATATTACACGCCATCTAGAAACTGGCACTGTAAATTGGGAACCTATTTGGTTTGATATTTCAGTGGTATTAACAGCTTGGGATAGGACGACTTTAGGCGAGCATCACTTCCTCAGTGAAGCATTGACCGTACTTCTACGGCATCAAACTTTGGAGGAGGAGTTTTTAGTTCCTGAATTGCGGGGTTATGGTAGTTTGCGTATGGTAATTGGAATACAGCCGTCACTTGAGATTGGCGGCATATGGGGCGCTCTTCATGTACCTTTGCGTTCAGCCTTATACTTCACAATCAGCGTGCCTTTTCATACGCAACCTACTATAACACCTTTGGTTTGGGAACGAATTTTTGACCTGCGAAGTAGAATGGATGGGCTTGGTGGCAACCAAATTATGACTAGGCGAGTAGTAGTTGCAGGTTTTGTCAAGAGTGCGACAACAAATTTGCCACTGCTGGCGACAAAAGTTACTCTGCAGGGAACTACAAAATTCATGGAAAGCAACAAAGAAGGACTGTTCTTTTTTGAAAACCTTGAGAGAGGTAACTATGTTTTAAATCTAAATTGTCCTGGCTATTTACCCAAGAATGTTAATGCATTGGTAGATAACCAAGGTTATACCTTCAAAGAAATATTTCTAACTCCTGAATAATTAAGTTTTTACTGACTTGGAGAGACTTTCATGGCTAGACTTGATTACTTTGCTCCTGGTGTCTATATTGAAGAATTTGACCGAGGGAGCCGACCGATTGAAGGTGTTAGCACAGCAATTGCCGGGTTTGTAGGCTTTACAGAAGATATTCGAGATGATGCTGAACTATTTAAGCCAATGTTGGTGACTAATTGGACGCAATATCTCAACTATTTTGCCCGTCCTAATTCTGATGGTTTCACCGATTTCAACGCCTACTTACCCTTTGCAGTGTATGGCTACTTCATGAATGGTGGCGGTCGCTGCTGGGTGACAAGCATTGGCACTCAATTACCAAACGCACCCAAAGCCGCGACTCCAGAACCTGCTATTCTAAGAATCAACGCTCGAGGCAATCGTCCAGCCCTGCGGTTTACTTTGCGCCCTGAGCAAGCAGCAGACGGATTAGTAAACATCTTAATTATTGAAGGTTCCCCTCGTGCCCTACCTGAAGGTACTGAAGGAGAAGCTGCTCCAAATACAGGAGAATATTTCACAATCGAGATTCGTCGGGGAGATGAGCTTCTAGAGCAATACCAGAACTTGACGATGAACCGCGATCCCAATGCTCAAGTAGCAACTTATGCGCTGACGGCATTGAGAAATTCTATGTATATTACTGTAGAAGACATTACTCAAAGCGGACAGCCATTAACTCGCCGTCCAGTTAATGGTCAGTACGAACTAGCGCCACCAATTGTTGCCACTCAGCCGGATAGACTTTCACAAGATATAGAAGGGGTACGAGACGATCGCACAGGGGTACGCGGTATTTTTGAAATTGATGAAATCACAATGGTGGCCTGCCCTGATCTCATGCGGGCTTATCAAGAACAAGTGCTGAACTTGGATCAAGTCCACGGGATCATGGAACTGATGATCAGTATGTGCGAAGGTTCTGCCAGTGGCGATATTCCTAATCCACCCAACCGCATGGTTTTACTTGATGCACCACCTGATGCCCTTAAACCCCAACAAGTAGTGAATTGGTTGAATAGATTTAACCGTCGTTCGATGTTTGCAGCCCTTTACTATCCTTGGATCAAAGTTGCTAACCCGCGCGATCGCGGCAATCCCATTCTAGTACCTCCTTGTGGTCATATGATGGGTGTTTGGGGACGCACCGACGAAACCAGAGGTGTCTTTAAAGCGCCTGCAAATGAAGTACCCAGAGGCGTAATTGGTTTAGGTTATGATACCAATTTCCGCGAACAGGAACTATTAAACCCCCTTGGTATCAATTGCATTCGCAATTTCCCGAACCGAGGTATCCGCATTTGGGGAGCACGAACTTTAGTTGAGCCAGATAAAACAGAATGGCGTTATATCAGCGTGCGTCGATTGATTAGTTACCTAGAAAAATCAATTGAACTGGGCACTCAATGGGCAGTTTTTGAACCGAATGATCAAGATTTGTGGGCGCGTATCAGACGTACTGTCAGTAACTTTTTAGAGCGTATTTGGCGTGAGGGTGCTTTATTTGGAGATTCAGCAGCACAGGCATTTTATGTTAAATGCGATGCGGAATTGAATCCACCAGAAACTATAATTTTAGGTCGTTTGTATATCGAAGTAGGTGTTTGCCCCGTTAGACCGGCAGAGTTTGTGATCTTCCGTATCAGTCAATGGAATGCACTTGATGAGGGATAACTGATTAAGCTAACCCGCTTCATATTGCACTATTTTATGTGAGAATGTCATTAGTCATTAGTCCTTTGTAAAACAAATGACTAATCACAGCCCATAATCCGTAATAGCTTACTATTTTCTGCAATTTTTCCACACTATTAATTTATTAGGAGATGAGATTCTCATGGCAAACGAATATATTGGTGCTTCTGTCTTTTACTTTAATGCAGAAGGTATTGAAGAGAAATTCGTTAAATCAGTCACAGGATTGGGGATAAAAAATAATGCCACTACAGATGTTAGAGGTTCAGGCAAAAGTGGTAAGGTAATCCGTCAAAACACCCCAGGACAGGTAGAACATAATAATGTGACAATTACCTTGAATTACAATGGTGACAATAGCATTTACGATTGGTATTTAAAGTGTAGCAAAGATGGAGAAAGCCGTGAGTGGGACAGCAACCGGAAAGCAGTTTCAGTTGTTGGTTATGCCCAAGATAGGTCAACTGAAGTAATCCGGATAAATCTTACAAATTGCTTTCCCGTATCATATACAGCCCCAGAATTTGATGCTACAAATAATGATCTGGTAACAGAGGCGATTGAAGTAGCTATTGAGGGTTTTAAGATTGAAAGAAGTACAAAGTCCCTGAGTAATTGAGGGTAAAACTCAATTGTTCGGTTTGATTTAGCTATTTGTCATAGGCATGAGGTTGCTATAACTTATAAATAGCAACCTTAACTGCACTATTAATTTATTAGGAGATGAGATTCTCATGGCAAATGAATATATTAGTGCTTCAGTCTTTTACTTTAATGCAGAAGGCATTGAGGAAAAATTCGTTAAATCAATCTCAGCATTTAGTGATAAAAATAATGCCACTACACAAATTAGAGGTTCAGGCAAAAGTGGTAAGGTAATCCGTCAAAATACTCCTGGACAGGCGGAATCTGATAATGTGACAATTACCTTGAATTACAATGGTGACAATAGCATCTACGATTGGTATTTAAAGTGTAGCAGAGATGGAGAAGCGCGTCAGTGGGAAGACAACCGGAAAGCAGTTTCAGTTGTTGGTTATGCCCAAGATAGATCAATTGAAGTAATCCGGATAAATTTTACAAATTGCTTTCCTGTATCATATACAGCCCCAGAATTCGATGCTACAAATAATGATCTGGTAACAGAGGCGATTGAAATAGCTGTTGAGGGTTTTCAGATTGAAAGAAGTACAAATGCCCTGAGTAATTGAGGGTAAAACTTAATTGTTCGGTTAGATAGCAACTTTAACTGGACTATTGACTTATTATGAAATGAGATTCTCATGTTACAAACAGTGCTCTGGTAACAGAGGCGATTAAAATAGCTATTGAAGGTTTTCATATCGAATTAAGTCAAAAAATCCTCCCAACTTAAGGGTAAAATTCAATTGTTCGGTTTTATTTAGCTATTTTTTTTTGGTAGGAGGTTGCCATAACTTATAAATAGCAACCTTAACTGCTAAATTAAATTAGATTTGCATCAAAACTCAAATTCTCAATATATACTATGGTAATCACAAATTACGCTTCAAAGTTAGGACCGAAAGAGTTTCTTACAAAATATCGTTTTTTTGTAGGACTAAACTTAGGCTGGAATGATAGCGATACCTACTTTTTAGAATGCCAAGGTTTCACAAGAACCTTGGACGTAATTGAAATTTGTGAAGTCACCTCTCAAAAGTGGGGAGATGCATCAAAAGGTAAACCAGTTATAACTAAACTTCCTGGTAATGCTAAGAGTGGTAATATTATTTTGCGTAAAGGTTTGACCACATATGCATCTTGGTGGGAATGGTTTGAAAAAGTCGAAACAGGTAAGTGGAAGGAACAACGTAAAAATATTTATTTATCTATTTACAACCAAGAGGGTAAGGAAAGAGCTAGATTTGAATTAAATGGTGCTTGGCCTACTAGTTACAAAATTAGTGATTTTGACGCTACCAGTAGTGAAATAGAAATTGAAGAGATGGAGATTGCTTTTGAGGAATTTCAACGCCAGGATCCTACTATAATGGGTTATTTTTAATGAATTATTAAGCTCATAAACAATTTGTCAATCAGCAATAGTGCTTAACATTCTACCGAAAATCCGGTAGAAAGCATAATTTTTAAGCTAGCGATGCCGTGCTCCTACGGAGAAGCAAGCTATGCATAGTGTCTCATAGAGATGGCTGGCTACACCTGTACCTCATATTTAAAAGTATCATTATTACACTCACAATTCAGTATCAAGCTGAATTTGACACTGAATTAATGGGCTAATTTGTAAAGTAAATACTATTACCAAAACTAATTTTGTTTTAACCTATTACGAATGCGCGTGAAGTAATTAGGAGGACTATGTTTCCCACAGAGTTTGAATTTACACTGCCTAAAGGGTATCTAGACTCTGAAGGCAATCTCCACCGTAAAGGTGTAATGCGGTTATCAACGGCGATAGACGAGATTTCACCCTTGCGTGACCCACGCGTTAAAGCTAATCCCGTTTATGCCACAATTATTATCTTGTCGCGAGTAATCACCCGCTTGGGTGCTTTACCACAAGTGTCTCCGGCAATAGTAGAAAACTTTTTTGCCCAAGATCTAAATTACCTTCAAGATTTTTACCGTCGAATCAATGGATTGGAGGGCGAAACTTCCATACCAGAAGATACAATAAATTCCCCTGAGCCAGTTGTTCATAATTGAGTTCGGGAATGGGGAATAGGGGGATGAGGGAGATGGGGAAGAAGAACCATTGATTATTGCCCAATGCCCAATACAACTATTGGAGAGGCTGCGCCCTAAGCGTAGCTATGCCACAGGCTTTACGGCTATGCTCAGGACAAGCTTAGTACAAATGTTTAATACCCAATGCCCAAATAAAATTACCTATGCGCCGTAAAAAGGATACTCTCTGCACAGAATTTGCCTTCACTCTTCCTAGAGGGTTGAGTGATGGTGAAAACCGAGTACATCGTCAGGGGGTAATGCGTTTAGCCACCGCCAAAGATGAAATTTTGGTGCAACAAGAGCGCAGAGTTCAAGAAAATCCAGCTTACGGCGTCTTAGTGATGCTTGCACTGGTTATTACTCGCTTGGGCAGTTTCAACTCTGTTAGTCCTGATTTACTCGAAGGACTTCTCCTACATGACATTGCCTATCTCCGAGAATTTTATAATCGAATCAATCAACAAGGCAATGTACACATTCCGACACAATGCCCCCACTGCAATACTCAATTTTCAGTGGAGCTAGAACTAGCGGGGGAGTCCTAAGCTACCCCTCTGATACTTTATATGAGGAGGTAGCTTTTATTGCTTATCATTTTCACTGGTCACAAGATGATATTTTAAACTTAGAACACACTACCCGTCAGCGCTGGGTAGCAGAAATCAATAAAATTAACCAAAAAATAATATGAAAGTAAAAGTCAGCTACTCACCAAATCTAAATGAAGTCAATGAAGTTGACCTGACCACAGAAACTACAACCAGAGGAGAATGGTTAATAGGTCGTTCTCCTGATTCTGATTTAGTCCTAGACAGCCCTGATATTAGTCGGGTACATGCTAAGTTTTTTGTTAAAGGTGGAAATTACTACTTCTCTGACCTTGGCAGTAGAAATGGCTCAATATTTAACGGGAAACAGGCTGAAAAAGATCGACGATATTCTTTGAGCGATGGAGACGTTATCCGAATTGCAGATTACGTTTTGATCTTGGAAGGAGTTACTCCCGCTTATGAGCAACCAGAGACAGTTTTTAGAATTATAGATCCTTCACTGTTTTCTCGGCCGCGATCGCCTGAAAATGTCAGCGCTTCCAATGTTGCTAATCCAGCCCCAGAAGTAGTTAACGAAGTTCCAGCGCCAATTAGTAACGAAGTAAAAACACCTGAAATTAATTCTCCTTCCCCAGAAATCAGCGAAAACTCAGAAGTTGTTGCAACTCAACCTGATGATGTCATCCCTGAAAACATCATTCAGTCACCAGAAGCAGTCAGCGAAGTTCCACACGATGTCCATGATCAAGTTGAGGATTTGCGGACATCAGTTGCAGCAGAAGTCAGCACAGACGCTGAGGAAGTAAAAGTTCCAAAAGTCAACGAAGCCTCAGAAGTTTCTTCTACTGTAGCTGATGATGCGATCGCTTCACCTGAAAACTTCATTGAAACTCCTGAAGAGAAAAGTGTTCTTCCACAAACCACTCACGATGAGGAAGCAGAACTGACCGCAGAATCTACTTTCGTACAGCGGCGTGATATAAGTGCCACTCCCGAAGCTACTCACGATGAGGATGCACAATTGGAGGCAGCACTAGAAGCAGAAGTCACCTACGTTCAGCCACGTGATATTTTCAGCGAAGTTCCTGCACAGGAGAGTACCGTTCCCGAATCTACCTCTGATGAGGATGCAGAGTTGGAAGCAGCACTGGAAGCAGAAGTCACCTTCGTGCAGCCGCGTGATATTTTCAGCGAAGTTCCTGCACAGGAGAGTGCCATTGCAGAAGCTACCCATAATGAAGTAGTAGATTTAGATACACCAGTTACAGAAGAAGTTGATACAGATGTTGACGGGGTTGTCAAGGAAGTTGCTGAAGATGCGGACATTCAACAGCAAGAAACATTGAGTCAAGTACCAGAGGAAGAGAGCAAAGTTACACAAGATACCAATGATGAAGTAGTAGATTTGGATAGGTCAGTTACAAGAGAAGACAGCGCAGATGTTGAAGAAGTAGAACCTAGTTCTGCTATTGATGAAACAGAAAGTGAAGCTCCTGAGATCATTAGTCAAACTATTGAAGAGGTTTCTGAAGTAGAAGCAACTCAATCTGATGAAACTCCAGAAGAAACAAATGTAAGTGAGCCTTCTCAAATGATCATTGAAAGAAACATAGTACTAATTGCTCACGAAAGCAAGAAATCAGAACTTGCGGAATTTGTTTCTCAACATCAAGAATTTTTCTCCCAGAGTTTTACAATTACCTGGCCATCTGTTAGCGAAGTCTTACAAAAACAGGCGGGGATAACTATTAGTCAAGAAACCCCCGCACCAACTTCTGGAGGATATCAAACAATTGCTTCATTGGTTGGATCAGGAGAAATTTTAGCATTTATTTTCCTGAGAGATTTGCTACAACCTCAGCCTAATCAAGCAAATGAAGAGGCACTGTTAAGATTATGCAATATTAATCAAGTTTTACTGGCAACTAATTTGCCAACAGCAGAGGCGATCGTGCATTATCTTAGATCGACAGCAGACTAGCACTAAATTATTTATTGAACAATAATATCCCCGACTTCTTAAAGAAGTCGGGGATATGAGTATTTCATTCTTCTCTACGAGACGCTGCGCGTTGGCAGAAGCCTCTTGTAGAGATGGTGGTAGCCTGCGGCAAGCCGCTTTGCGTCTGTCTACGTTAAAAAATTGACTTTGATAAAGAGTTAAGCTTCAACTGAACTGTATTGAAGTAAAACCTATTTAAAAAAATGGTTGCAAATTTTAAAAGTTTTTTAGACAAAAACGGTAGGGGCACAGCATTGCTGTGCCCTAAGCGCTATAGTCGTTGACACTAAAAAGCGCCCTCCCAAATTGGGAGAGCGCTTTTTGATTTAGCTAATCTTTACTATTTAACCGTTGATAGCAGGAGCACTAAGAGC
>NZ_JBALDG010000036.1:0-9950 GCF_036917195.1 Nostoc sp. | reverse complement strand
CGTTGGGCGGCTCTGCCGACTTGAAGCAACTGGCGTTCAAAAGGAGCCAGTGCGTTGGGCGGCTCTGCCGACTTGAAGCAACTGGCGTTCAAAAGTCAAAAGGTTTGTAAATTAAGCTTTTCAGACATTTTGGATGCTATGTTTATTTTTGCCGTGCTGTACTAGTACAGCACGGCAAAAATACACATACCATTTTTAAGCCTTGTAGTCCGCCGAATTTTTGTAGGTTTTAATGGTCTGCTTACTTCCGCCAAGCGGTACTAATAGTTTGCCAACCTAGAATTGCTGGGTGAGGGGAGCAGGGGGTAGGGTGTATGGAACTGGAGAAAGTCTTACTACACCCCACAGATTCTGACTTTTCACGGTATGTGGAAAAGTCAGATTTATTAATCCCCTTTGCTTGCAATAGAAAGATAAAGTCAAAGGTGCAGGATTTATCGGAGGTAGTAATGGCGCGTAAACGGTTGATTATCGAAATGGGGATGGGAATAGATCAGCATGGACAAGAACCAACTGTAGCAGCATCTAGGGCAGTACGGAATGCGATCGCTCACAATGCTTTACCTGGTGTTTGGGAGGTTGCTGGTTTAAGTCACCCCAATGAAATGATTATAGAAGTTCAGGTAGCAGTGCCATATCCAGAACAAGTTAGAGAAGAAGAGGTACTAGCTGTCCTACCATTTGGTCAAAAAAGTCTTACCGTCGAATCTGGGGGGATGATAGTTCAAGGGCAGGCTATTCCCGAACTCAACGATAAAAATGACGAAATGTTGATTGCGATCGCTGCTGTTACAGTTCTGGTTGAAAATGATTAACTGAGGTCAATACCTTACGCGATGTGCAACTTATTCTTAGAACTTTGCTTCCATTCCTCTTTCCCCCAATCCCCAAAGGGGGCCTTGAGTCCTCCACTCCTGAGAGGCTTTGGTTTTTGCTCCCCAAGCCTTGTAGGGTTGGGGGTTAGGTTTGAGAGCAAGTCGTACATGGCGTAATATTTTTTATCTTCCAAGTCTTGCAAAAAATCGTGATTTTAAGAAAAAACTCACGACTTTAAGAAAAAAATCGTGATTTTAAGAAAAAACTCACGACTTTAAGAAAAAAATCGTGATTTTAAGAAAAAACTCACGACTTTAAGAAAAAAATCGTGATTTTAAGCAAAAACTCACGACTTTAAGAAAAAAATCGTGATTTTAAGCAAAAAATTGTGATTTTAAGCAAAAAATCGTGACTTTAGTAACGACAGCTTCTAAATTCAGGGTGATAGCTCCTGAATTAGTGACAACTTGCTTATCTGACATATTTGGCGCTCCCAACTACGGAACTTCTATTTCACCAAGCAAGGAGCGATCACCTACGGTAGAGGTAACTGATCGCAGGCGTTATGCTCACAAGTGCACTCAAGCCTGCCAATTGCCTGTAGTAAAGGTTTGGGGCAGCTGCAATCTAGTATTATGAATTAGTACAAGTGGGTGTGCCTGAGTTTTGCCTCTACACACAATGCATAATTCTTGGAAGCAGGGAGCAGAATAGAGCGTGACTAAACCAGAGGTAGTATCTTACGGATCTTGGCGATCGCCCATCACAACAGACTTAATTACCGCACGGACAATTGGGTTGGGACAAATTGCTCTCGATGGCGAAGATATTTACTGGAGCGAGCTGCGACCATCAGAACAAGGTAGAAATGTCGTAGTCCGCCGGGGTGCAAATGGTGAAATTACTGATATCACACCTACTCCCTTCAATGTGCGTACCCGTGTGCATGAATATGGTGGTAGTTCTTTTCTTGTGGTAGATGGCACTGTTTACTTTTCTAATTTTATTGACCAACGCCTATATCGTCAGGATACTGATACACAACCGCAACCCATCACCCCGTCAGCAGCCACACGCTATGCAGATGGTATTTTTGACCGCCAACACAACCGAATTATTTGCGTGTACGAAGATCACACTGATGCTGCAAATGAGGCGATCAATACTTTAGTCGGCGTGGAACTAGACGGAGATCACAAAATCCAAGTATTAGTATCTGGAAATGACTTTTATGCTTCGCCTCGCCTTAGTCCCGATGGTTTACGATTAGCTTGGCTGACTTGGAACCATCCTAATATGCCTTGGGATAGCACTGAACTATGGGTTGGGGAATTAAAAGCAGATGGTAGTTTAGGAAATACTCAAAAAATTGCTGGCGATTTAGATGAATCTATCTTTCAGCCAGAGTGGTCGCCGGATGGCAAATTGTACTTTGTTTCTGACCGTACAGGTTGGTGGAATATATATCGTTGGCAAGATGAAAATGTAGAAGCGCTAACTCAAATCAAAGCGGAGTTTGGTCAGCCGCAATGGAATTTTGGGATGTCCACTTATGCTTTTGAGTCTGCTAACCGGATTATTTGTACTTATACCCAGCAAGGTATTTGGTATTTAGCTAGCCTTGACACAGTAACAGGTCAACTAGAAACAATAAATACGCCCTACACAGCTATTAGTTCTCTCCACGCCACCTCTAAACAAGTGGTTTTTCGCGGAAGTTCTCCAACTGAGTTAGCAGCTATTATCCGTCTGGATTTGACAACCAAAAAGCTGGAAGTACTACGGCGTTCCAGCGATGTAACTATTGATGCTGGTTATCTTTCTCTCCCTGAAGCCATTGAGTACGAAACAGCTGATGGTAAAACAGCACACGCCCTTTTCTACTCACCTCAAAACCTAGATTATACTGCTCCTGCGGGTGAAAAACCGCCTTTGATTGTCAACAGCCACGGTGGGCCCACCGCAGCAACTTCTAGTAGCCTCAGTTTTGGCGTTCAGTATTGGACAAGCCGAGGTATAGCGGTTCTAGATGTAAATTATGGCGGTAGTACAGGTTACGGGCGGGAATATCGGCAACGACTGGATGGACAGTGGGGAATTGTAGATGTAGATGATTCTGTTTTTGGTGCGCGTTACTTGGTGGAACGGGGAGATGTAGACGGCGATCGCCTGGCAATTTCTGGTGGGAGTGCAGGTGGTTACACAACGCTTTGTGCCTTGACTTTCCGAGATACTTTTAAAGCAGGAGCCAGCTATTATGGTGTCAGCGACTTGGAAGCTTTAGTCCGGGATACACATAAATTTGAATCGCGGTACTTGGATCGTCTGGTTGGCGCTTACCCACAGCAGCGTCAGATTTATCAACAGCGATCGCCAATTAACTTTAGCGATCGTCTAGCCTGTCCAGTGATTTTTTTCCAAGGATTAGAAGATCGAGTGGTTCCCCCCAACCAAACTGAAGCAATGGTTACAGCACTGCGAACTAAAGGTGTACCTGTGGCTTATCTTCCTTTTGAGGCTGAAGAACATGGCTTCCGCAAAGCCCCAAACATCAAACGTTCTTTGTCAGCAGAACTCTACTTTTACTCACAAATTTTCGACTTTGAAATTGCTGAATCAGTCGAACCTGTAGTCATTGAAAACTTTTAGCTACCTAGCCGTGATCATCAGCGAAAGTGACATCTTGACCGCGCAATAAAAGTGCGAAGTAATGGCTCTCGAAAGTATTGTTATCGTTTGATTGTGGCTACCAAAGTAAGAAAGTCCAGTAAGAAATTTCTTACTTTAGGCGTTCTCTAAGGAACGTGGATTAAATCAGGACTTACGCAAAATCATGAAAAAACGAACCGCAAAGGACGCAAAGGACACAAAGAAATAAGAGTTTCCGAGAGTTTTTGCGTAAGTCCTATATTAAATAGAGTTCGCTATACTGATTCCTGGAACATGAAGCAGTTGAAGGCGGCCATTACCACTGCAAGTCATTAATTTCTTCACAAACCGATAAACATTTAGGAGGAACAAAAACATGATTGCTCAAGTAAACCTTGGCGGTAGTTTCACGCTCGCAGGTACTTCTGTGACTCTGAAGCGGATAGGCTATGGTGCGATGCAGCTTGCTGGATCAGGTGTTTGGGGACCGCCGCGCGACGTGGATGCTGCCGTTGCCGTTCTGCGCGAAGCGATCGCACTCGGAATCAATCACATCGACACCAGCGACTTCTACGGTCCGCACATCACCAACCAAATCATTCGACAAGCACTGCATCCTTATCCCGAAAATCTGACGATTGTCACCAAGGTGGGCGCAGTGCGCGGCGCGGACGCATCGTGGAATCCAGCGCAGAGTCCGACCGAGCTTCGCCAAGCGGTGCACGACAACCTGAGCAACCTGGGCGTTGACGTGATCGATGTCGTCAACCTGCGCCGATGGGGGGAGGGGCCGAACGAGGGGTCGATCGCAGAGCAATTCACCGCGCTCGCCGAGATGCAGCAGCAGGGGCTGATCCGGCATCTGGGACTTAGCAATGTGACGGCGGCGCAGGTCGAGGAAGCGCGCGCGATCGCGCCGGTGGTCTGTGTGCAGAACCAGTATAACCTCGCCCACCGCGACGACGACGCGCTAGTCGGCGATCTGGCGCTTAAGGGCATCGCCTACGTGCCGTTCTTTCCGCTCGGCGGCTTCAACCCGCTTCAGTCCTCGACGCTGGACACGGTGGCGGCGTCGCTCAAAGCCACCAAGATGCAGGTTGCGCTGGCGTGGCTGTTGCAGCGCTCACCGAACATCTTGCTGATTCCGGGAACCTCGTCGGTTGAGCATCTGCACGAGAATCTCAAAGCAGCAGATTTGCAACTTCCACCGCAAATAATTGCCGAGTTGGACGCGATCGGCGGCGCTTAACTATGCTAAACACGTGAAGGTGGCCTGCACCTTGCCGCTGGCTGAGGCAGCAAAGGCACATCGGCTGCTCGTCAAGGCTGACCTGGGTGGCTGGATTGTCCTGATCCCCTGAACCTACCGCTTCGATATGCTAAACCTATGCATTAGTCACATCTTTCTTAAAAAAAGAGTGAAAGTGTAGAAAGTAGATATAACAAGAGTTAGAGTGATTGAATTCAAGAATTAAGAACAGGTGAACGAAAAAAGGTGTGGGAAAGAAAGCTTAGTTAGCGTATAACATACGCTAATTAAGCTCGGAATAATATAGATGTTAACTCTAATCAAATATTTGATTATTTTTGATATCTTGCAGCTTCTTCAACTAGGTCAGAAAGTCCTAGCTCTAATGTATGAAGTACTTGGTTTAATGCTTCTATTTTTGTCCGATTTTTCATCATTTCAACTGCCTTTAAGAAAGCTGGGCTACCAGTGCCAATATATTGATGTCTGATTTCAAATAAATCTGGAGAAAAGTATGTCATTAGAAATAGAGACACTACAGGCTACACCACCAACTTCTACCTTTGAGACACCTGAAAAGAAGCAAGAATTTAACTGGAGGCAATGCTGGTATGCCGTTAGCTTTGTGCAAGACTTGCCTGCCAACCGCCCTTATAGCTTTTCCTTGTACGATGAACCCTTCATTTTGTTCAAAGACCAAAATGGACAACTTATCTGTTTAACAGATCGTTGTCCTCACCGTGCAGCTAGACTTTCTGATGGACAAATTATTGACGGCAAAATTGAGTGCTTATACCACGGTTGGCAGTTTGGCAGTGATGGTCAATGTCTGCACATTCCCCAGTTACCAACAGATGCAAAAATTCCGGTAAATGCTTGCGTGTCATCCTTTAAAGTCTTGGAACGTCAAGGGATCATTTGGATGTGGGCAGGGAAAGCCGAAACGGCTATAGATGAGCTAATTCCATCTTTGCCTGATTGGGAAAAGCCGGAATGCTTCAACTTAGACTATGTACGTGATCTACCTTACGACCAAAGCTATTTTATTGAAAACGTTATTGACCCGGCTCATATTCCAATCAGCCATGATGGCATCATAGGAAGTCGAAAAGATGCCCAACCGTTGGAACTAGAAGTCATTGAAAGTAACATTCAGGGAATTAAGGGAAGGTGGCGGCGAACACAGACAGCCAATCTGCCTTGGATGTCATTAGATTTCATTGCTCCTAATTCGATTCTCTACAACTTTCATAATGAACAGCAAGGTAAGTTTGGGGGCACAGCCTTGTATTCAATTCCACTAGGTAAGGATAGATGTCGGATTCTGGTTAGAAATTATGGTAACTTTTTTAGCCAACAAATCAAGCTGATGCCTCCCTGGTTAGAACACATCTTGATCCGAAACAAAGTCTTAGAAGGTGATTTGCAATTAGTCGTTGAACAAAAGGCCCAAATTGAGCGTTTGGGAAAAAATCTCAAAGAAGTGTATTTACCACTGAAAACATCTGATCTTCTTGTAGTTGAGTATCGCAAATGGCTAGATAAATTTGGGTCATCTTTGCCGTTTTATCAAGGTTATTCCACCTCAAAAAATGTCGGTAGTAGCGAGTCTGATCAAAAGTTGATCACATTAGACCGATTCTCGCAACACACACTTATTTGTCATTCCTGCAATCAAGCTTATCAAGTAACAAATAGGGTAAAACAAAGTTGTATCGGAGTAGCGATCGCTCTAGCTGCTGTAGCAATACTTGCAGATGATTCTAGAATCAGAATAGCTGCATTATCGGTTTCTATAGCAGCAGTTGTAATGTCCGCAATGGCTCAGACACTCAAAACTCACTTTGAGCGTTCCTACACTCGTCATTAAAATAGGAACTGGAAATATTCTGTCTCTGAGACTAAGGATTTGCTAATCCAAAGGTATAAAATCATCTAAACCTGGAGAAAACCATGTCATTAGAAACAAAGACACTACAGGCGACACCACCAACTTCTACCTTTGAGACACCTGACCAAAACCAAGAATTTAACTGGAGGCAATGCTGGTATCCTGTCACCTTTGTGCAAGACTTACCTGCCAACCGCCCTCATAGTTTTTCCTTGTACGATGAACCCTTCGTTTTGTTCAAAAACAAAGATGGACAATTTATCTGTTTAACAGATCGTTGTCCTCACCGTACAGCCAAACTTTCTGATGGACAAATTATTGACGGCAAAATTGAGTGCTTATACCACGGTTGGCAGTTTGGCAATAATGGTCAATGTCTGCACATTCCCCAGTTACCAAGTGATGCAAAAATTCCAGTCAATGCTTGCGTGCCATCCTTTAAAGTTGTGGAACGCCAAGGCATGATTTGGGTGTGGGCTGGCGAAAAAGAAACTGCTGTTGATGAAATTATCCCAATTCTGCCAGATTCAGACAAGCCAGGATTTGTGCGTGCAGACTTTATATTGGATCTGCCTTATGACCAAACATATCTAATAGAGAACGTCATAGATCCTGCCCATGTTGCTATTAGCCATCATGGCACCAGAGGTGGTGGTAATCGGAAAAATGCCCAACCGCTAGAAATGGAAGTACTAGAGAGTTCGGCTCAAGGGATTCGAGGCAAGTGGCGCGGAACTAACAAATCAAATGAAGCTTGGAAGTATATTGATTTTGTTGCTCCAAGTCTTGTGCTGAACACTGCTTATATTGAAGAACGAGGTTGGACATTTGGACTAGCTTTATATTCGATTCCTTTAGGTAAAGGGCGATGCCGTCTTTTAGCTAGAGGTTATCGTAATTTCATGACTTGGGGAGTCAAGCTGAGGCCCCGCTGGCTCGATCACTTGAATACCAACAAAATATTGGAGCAGGATTTGCCTCTTATCGCCGGACAACAGTCAGAAATTGAGCGCTTGGGAAGAAGTATCAAAGAAGTGTATTTACCGCTGAAAACATCTGACCAATTAGTGATTGAGTACCGCAAGTGGCTAGATAAATTTGGGTCATCTTTGCCTTTTTATCATGGCTATTCCACATGGAAAAATGTTGAGAATGGTGAGTTAAATTCAAAGCCAATTTTGCTAAACAGGTTCTCGCGACACACACTTATTTGTCATTCCTGCAATCAAGCTTATCAAGTGACAAATAGGCTAAAACAAAGCTGTATAGGGGTAGCGATCGCTCTAGCTGCTGTAGCGATACTTGCAGATGATTCTAGAATCAGAATAGTTGCATTATCGGTTTCTATAGCAGCAGTTGTAATGTCCGCTATGGCTCAGACACTCAAAACTCACTTTCAGCGTTCCTACACTCGTCATTAAAATAGGAACTAGTACTGCAAGGCGGAAGTCAAAAGTCACTTGTACTGAGCTTGTCCTGAGCGTAGCCGTAAAGCCTACGGCATAGCTACGCTTAGGGCGTAGCCTCTCCAAGAGTTGGGCGTAGCCGTTGGCGCAGCCTCTGGTAGAGAAGTAAAAGTCAAAAGAAATACAGCGTAAACGTTTCGTTAATTTGAAATGGGTTGTTTATTTCTGCCGCGCTCTACTAGAGACTGGGGATTGGGGACTGGAATCAGAATTCTTCCCAGCACTTAAGGGACTGACAAAAAATAAATTATCCAAAATTATTTGTACATTTGTAAGGGATCTTGGCCAAAATCCCCTACGATGGGATGTTTTTTTAACTGGAAGTCCCTAATCCCTAATCTATAATCTTAGTCGTGATGAATTTAGCGACTCTACGCTAAAGTAAAAATATTGGGATAAAAATCTCTGGCAGTAAGTTCAATACACCACTAATCTTTACCACTGCGGCGATCATGTCTCAAGAGTATAACGAATCACTCCAAATTCAGGAGATCACCAAACTCAAACCGAAACACTTTGCTGATTTAGTCAGATCAGCACAATTGATTTTCGACCCCACAGCGGGAGTTTCGGGAAGAAGTGTCACAGTTGACTGGGAAGAATTTGGAATTCCCCATCATGTGGCGGACAATCTCAAATCACTTGGTCAGCAGTACCAATATGCATCTCCTCACATCCCTGTTGAAGTCATTTGGAGTAAATTAACTCCAGAAACTCGTATTTGGTTCGTTGAAAATAAAGATAGGTTGTGGCAGCTTGAAGAAGCTTTCCCAGCCCTTGACGAAGATTAAACAGCTGAACCATTGAAATTGGTGTTTAGACTAAGAAAGGACAAAACAACCCAGCAGTATTGAGTTAAGGATCTCAAAATCTACATAGTTACAAGTAGAAGACTTAAGCTGATTTTGAGGCTTATTTCTTTCGTTTAATAGTTAATCATTTGTTGGGGATTGGATGTAGATAATCAGTAAAGTTGTCATCGTTTAAGCGGGTGTATTTTGGAAATATGCCTGCTTAAATTTTTTTTAGTACCATTGAGTTTTTTAATTCCTGCTGTCAGTTCGCAGGTTATCCGTGAGTCCGGCGGATTAATTTGTTCAGGTATAGATGCAGGTGTAAAAATTGGTGTAGATTTTTGTAATTCCTCAATAAATCGATATACAGCAGATTGCAGGTAAATGAAGTATAGTAATACCAGTGCATCAACGGGTAAAATTAAAGCTTACTCAATCGACTTGCGAGAAAAAATAGTAAAATCTTATTTGGAAGGTGGTAAGGATTCAGGTGTTTGAAACCCAGTCACAGAGCCAGTTTAAAAATTGAACTTGGTTTATTAACATACCTTTAGTCGTAATAAGAAACTAAAATATAGGTATTACACAATTCTTATTGAGAATAAAAAATTGTGACTAATCCCCGGAAACCGTTATCAGGAAACGATTGTAGAGATTTTGGCATGACTTGAATTCTTACTGAAGGTGATACTTCAATCAGAAAAGTAGCTGATAAATTTAGCTTGATTTTTTACCTTTTATTAATTAAACGTCAGTTGAATTAAAGCAACTCAATTACCTTAAAGTTTAGGATAACTAAGTATGACATTCCAAAAAATTTCCAAAACTTCTTCAGCAAAGAGCGAAACATCAACAACATCTGAGTTAGGATCAAGACCCTTTGCACCGATAGCGAAACAGACGACATCAGCATCAACTCTTCCTAAGCACCAGGAACAAACTCAAGGACTACTTCAAAGAAAGACAAACTTGTTAGCAATCCCTGGTCTGATGGCACAGCCAAAAACAAAACGACTACAACCCATTCAGGCAAAACTGACAATTGGGGAGCCTGGAGATAAGTACGAGCAAGAAGCTGACGCAGT
>NZ_JBALDG010000035.1:0-56390 GCF_036917195.1 Nostoc sp. | reverse complement strand
ATTATCAGCAGTGGCGCGGTCTTTGAGAATCGAGCGGGTGTCCGGGTCATCTTGGAAATTGCTGGCTAATGCTTCGATGGCTGCACCTCGCACATTCCATTGATTATCAGCAGTGGTGCGGTCTTTGAGCCAGTGTAAGATATCACGGTTATCTTTCCAAATTACGGCGACTGTTACAACTGCTTGAGTGCGAACTTCCTGAACTAGCTTAGTTTCTTCGTTATCAAAGAAGGAGTAATAGTACCAGAGGTCATATTTAGTTAAGTCTTTTAGCTCGTTAAGCAATTTATTAGCGGTTGACGCAATCACCGAGCGATTTCTCACTTCTGCAAGACACTTAGCCCCTAAAAACAAGTTGATAAACTTTTCCTCTTCGCCATCTTGCACCATTAAGTACTCAAGAATTTCACCAACAAACTTAACATCAATCATTCCCGCAATTAACAGCAATACCTCATGCCAAGTTTCATCTTGCCAGTGTTTGCCAAAAACTTCAGTTTTGAGAAACTCAATTGTAATACTGCGTTCCTTCTCAAACTGCCAGACAAACTCCCAAGCACAGAAATATTCTAAAAAAGTCCGATGCACAAAGGCATAGTAATCTGCACCCAAGAAACATAAAATAAAGTTGCGCTCTCGTAATTGCTCAATCATTAACCGCGCTATTCTTCTCTCTTGGGGAACTCCCCTTCCTAGTAAATAGCCAATTAAAGTAGCTTCTAAATCCTCCTGACTAATCAAATTGCCTGCCAAACCTGTTTTTGCCGCTTGCATTTTGTAAGCAACCTGACGCAACATCGACTGTTTATCTTTCAGGTCAATGGTGTAAGGATCTATATCAGGAAGTCTAAGCAATTTTGCTTCCACATCCCATTGATGCAGTAATACCCGTGATGCTTGTTCGTAAAGCGTAGCTCTATCTCTTGGCAATTCCTGATTCCGATTCAGAATCGCCATCATCGTCAACAACAGAGGATTTCCTGCTAGTTCTGCAATAGATTGTGAAGTGTCAATCCCTATTTGCAGCCGTTCCCGTTTTCTAACTTTATCCACTGTATCGATAAAGGTTAACTCATGCCAGCGGTAAATAAAATCCTGAATTTGTTCCGGTTCTAAATCTTGCAATATAAAGTGGTGAAACTCAGCATCTCGCAAACGTTGCGGTTTGTAGCCAATCACGCGAGAAGTGACAATCACCTGCACATCACGATATTCATTAGTGAAGCGATGAATATCAGTAATTACATCTTCTCGTTGAGCAGGATCAAATACCTCATCCAAACCATCGAACATCACCAAAGCCTTACCACTCTTTAGTTGTTGGTGCAGTTGATGTTGGTTGAGGTGAGAAATCGCACCACTACATTTATGAAAAAATTCGAGAAAATTATCACACTCTTTATCTTCCCGCCGCCGCATATAAGTGCGTAATTCAATCAGCACAGGAATCGGTAGAGAAAAAGAATTATTCAGAGGACTCCTAGCCCAATTTAATGCCAAGTATTTTAATAAAGTAGATTTCCCGGAACCAGGGTCGCCCAGAATCACGATATATTTATTAGTCTGCTGCTCATTTACAATATCCACTACAGAACGTTTCGGTTGTTCTAAATAAACTCGTTTGTAGCGTTCTAATTCTTCTAACTCAACTTCTGCTTCCAGTTCGTTAGTTTCTCGCAATCTTCGGAGATGTTCTTTTGGCAGTTCGTGAATTCGGGGAATAATTTGATGAATTTCACGGACATTTTGTGCTATGAATATATCCCAAACTTTGAGTTTATCTCGATAATCATAGGTACTCGTATCTAAGCTATCTAAATTAAGATTGCTATAGGTTTCCTTAATATCTTCTTGGTATCTTTCCAAATCAAAATCAGGAATAATCCCGGCTATCTCTGTTGTGTTGTTCTGGATTTTGTCTAAATTTCGGGAATCCAGAATCTCTCGCAGTTCAGAAACTTCTATAATAATCTCTTTAACCTTTTGCAGATATTTCCTGGCAATCCGTTTCCAGTTAAAATCATCCGGTAAGGGACATGAAGCATTTAGTTCATACCAAATTATTTCTAATTTCTTGGTATCTATAGCTTGATCATCTTTAAAAGCAGTTCCCAAAATTCCTTTGACTTCTGGATGCTTGAGAAATTTATTTAGCGGCTGCTCATACTTTTTGATTTCATCTACAGCAAGTTCACTATCATCTAAATCCTGCTGCATCAGTTGCAAAAATTCTGTTACAGCCATGACAACAGCTTTCTCCAGCGGTTCTCGCTTAAAAGGCGCGGTCACAGCATTATTAAAGATATATTTGAAAAAATCTTTAGCGTAGTCCTTGAGTAAATCCTTGACAAACTCTTCGCTAATAATAGTTTTGACAAGAAATCCAACCGTTTTTTGACCTATCCAAAGAGTGAACCACTCAACTATCATACTCACGCCTGCTAAGTGCTTGACTACGAGTATATACACTAGCTTAAGGAATATTTCCAGATTTCTGAGTCTTCTAAGTTAAGAGCGATGCTAGCTGAAGATTTGTTAAAAATAACTAATAACTGTGCATTGATATTAGGAGTAGTTTTATGGTTCTACAAGTTAACCCCATCCAAAAAGAACCAATTGTTACTTGGGAAGCACTTCCAGCCGACTTCATTTTACCTGACGATCCAGTGGAAAATATTCAACAACCTGCGATCGCTGCTGCGCTTACCGATGCTTTGGGAACCGCAGAACGTATCCAACCCCAGATGCTAATTGGCTCTAATTTTGGACTTGTAGCCACAGTCAACAAAAAAATTGTCGTTAAAGCCCCTGACTGGTTTTATGTCTCTCAAGTGCAGTCTGTAGCCGCAAATGTAGTTCCTCGCAGCTATACCCCAAATTTAGAAGGCGCTGCTGTGGCTGTAGTGATGGAATTTCTTTCAGACACAGAAGGTGGAGAACTATCAGTTCGCTCAACTCCACCCTATGGTAAACTCTATTATTACGAAAAGATTCTCCAAGTTCCAACCTACGTAACCTACGATCCCTACGAACCAAGCATAGAACTACGCTGCTTGCAAAATGGACAATATATTTTGCAGCAAGCAGACGCTAATGGACGTTACTGGATTCCTGAGTTAGAGTTATTTCTCGGAATTTGGCAAGGTGAAAGATTACGCCAAACCATGAATTGGCTGCGCTGGTGGGATAGAGAAGGAAATTTGCTGTTGTGGAGCAGCGAACAAGCCCAACAAGAACGCCAACGCGCCCAACAGGAAACCCAACGTGCTGAACAAGAACGCTAACGTGCTGATATACTAGCAGCTAAGTTGCGCGAGCTAGGTATTGACCCTGATGCGTAGGCGTAGCCCGCACAACTCTTGGAGACGCTGCGCCAAGCTTGCTTCCCCGTAGGGGTACGACATGGTTCGACTGCGCTCACCAGCCGCTCAGTCACCATCGTAGACATCGCATAATTTAAAGGGATGCTGGGAATAATAATTTTGGGACATCAGCACCAAAATTCCATGAAACAGCAAAAAAATCAGTTCAGCCATCTCACTGCGATCGAAAGAAATTATCTATCATTTCCTGCACAGTTTTTATTAAATCAAAACCTTCTCCAAGGCAAAATACTAGACTTTGGTTGTGGCTTTGGTAATGATGTTAAAATATTGCGTCAAAAAGGTTGTGATATTACAGGCTATGACCCTTATTATTTTCCAGAATATCCTGATAATAAATTTGATACAATAATTTGCTTTTATGTTTTAAATGTTTTATTTATTGAAGAACAAACTCATGTTCTTATGGAAGTATCACACTTATTAAAACCTGGAGGTAAAGCTTATTATGCTGTAAGAAGAGATATCAAAAAGGAAGGTTTTCGAGAACATTATGTTCACAAAAAACCTACTTATCAGTGTATTGTAAAACTTCCCTTTCGTTCAGTTTGCTTAGATGAGTATCGGTAATTATATGAATATATTCACTATAATCATCAGCGAAATTCCTCTAATTATTGTATATTTTGTAATCCTCGAAAAAATCTAAACCTATTAACTGAATCAGCAACTGCTTACGCTATTTTTGACGGTTATCCAATAAGTAAAGGGCATATTTTAGTTATTCCCAAACGGCATGTTAGCAATTATTTTGAATTACCATTTAAAGAACAATCTGCTTGCTGGTTTATGGTGAACAAAGTACAAGAAATTCTCCAAGCAGAATTTGAGCCTGATGGTTTTAATGTAGGAATGAATATTAACAGAGCCGCAGGTCAAAATATTATGCACACCAGTATTCATATCATCCCTCGTTACAAAGGTGATACTGTCTCTACTAAAAGTGGAATCAGGAACGTTATTCCTAAAAAGCAATAATTTTTTTCATGACAGCTTTTAGTAGCAAACCCAGATTTATAGCGAATACATAAATTTGAAAAACCTGATTTTTTAGTCTTGTTGAAAATATTGCAAAATATTTCAGTTAACGTGAGTTCGATGGGTTATCGCTCTTTCATCACTCTCTCTAGATAAAAAACAATAATCCTTGCTGGACAAGACTTTCAGCCAAAATAGATAATTCTAGCCATAATGTTAGAAAATAAAGCTCAAAACCCAGTTTGTGTCTCTTGTTTAAAAGTTGGCTGAAATTTTTCTTTGACCAGAGTGATGAAAGAGCGTTACATAGTGTTCGCCTAATTAGTCGAATAAAAAACTTCTAAGAGGTTTTACTATGCAAAATCTGTCCCTCTCCGACGGGCGAGAGAAACTTGAACTTTAATTCAAGACAGGGAGAGGTTCGTCGAACTCACGTTCAATTAACCCAGATTATCTGGATCTATTCCCAGCGCTCTTAATTTTTCTGTCAATTGTTGTACCTTTTGTTCTGCAACTTCAGCGCGCTGTGCTTCTTGTTGAGCGCGTTGTGCTTCTTGTTGAGCGCGTTGTGCTTCTTGTTGAGCGCGTTGCGCTTCTTGTTGAGCGCGTTGTGCTTCTTGTTGAGCGCGTTGTGCTTCTTGTTGAGCGCGTTGTGCTTCTTGTTTTATTTGTTCTGCGGGCGTGAGATACCGTTGTCCTTGTTCATCATACCAATACATCCATTCCCGCGTTACACCGCAATAATTTCCCCTTTCGCAACCAATTCCCAGCCCAATTTCTGGTAGCCAAACGGGGTTTCCCTCTTGCAATTCATATTTACCATTAACTAACTTATGTACTTCCAAATGCGGTTTGCGACGGCGACGGGAGGAATAAATCACGTAGTAAAGTACACCTAAAGCCGCATATTCATCCAATTTAGTAGTGTATTCCTTGCGATAATTTTGGGAAACTACTTCTAGCACGAAAATCGGTACAACATTTTCATCCCACAGCACATAACTGGGACGCAACTCTTCATCATAAAACCGCTCTACCCCTAAGCTCAAAAACCCATCTGGCACAATGGGTGGTTTATCCGGGTGATAATAAATACCCATATCTATCCCAAATAACCAGTCCATACGTTCTGTCCAGAGTATCAGCAGGATCGCTTTTAGCAAGCCTGGTATCAATTCTTGCAGTTCATTATCCACAGGCGTTTCATCAGAGTCGGGTAGTTCCTCGGCTGAAGGCAAGTACCTTGGTAAGTTGTAGTCTAACATGGCTGGTTTCCCCAAAAATCAAAGGATATTTGGCTCTATTTGGCTCACCAGAATTATAGCGATTTCTTTGCTAGCGATGTCTACGACAGGCTGTGACACTCGAATACTCGCTCTAAGCGATCGCGAACAGCCTCTCCTAGAGAAGCTATGCGGAAGGCTTTACGCAACTCTACAAGACACTGTTCGCTTTCGCTATTAATGACGCACGGACATTAACTATGTCACTATTTTACTACTATATCTTTAAGTAATTTACTAATACTAATTGGCAGCTTTTAGCTACTAGACAATCTTAGGTCTGCTGCAATCATGAGCAAGAAAATTTATTTGATACCTAAATTCTAACTGTCACAATCCGATTATCTTGATGATGCAATGTTTTGCTTTGACTAAGGAATACTACTTGTGGTATTGAGAAACAGCCAAGATTCGACGATATAATAGTTGCTAGCTGGTTTTTTGGTTGTGTAGAGCATTGCCTTAGCTAAAGTTGCAGCCCAGTCAAGAATGCAGCCGTTTCTACCCCACCAAGGAAGTTGCTTAAGCCGAAAAAATTTTGGTAACTCTTAACTATTAATAAATATATAAGTGCTTAGTGCTATTCATGCTTTATATTTAGCGACAGGGTGGCGCAAACAGCCACTCATGTTCAAATACTTAGGAGGCAGTACCCACCGGAAGCAACTCACGCTTCGATACTATCAGCACGGAGCGTAAGAAGGTTAAGTTGATATTAAAACGAATAATTTTTGCTGAATTGCGACAGATAAAGACTAAACTAAAAAGTCTTGTGCAGCAAAACCTGTAGCTTTAAATGAAGTAATCATGTCTAAGGTTCTTGTCTCAGATTCTATTGACCAAGCTGGAATTGACATTCTTTCTCAAGTTGCTACCGTTGATGTCAAAATAGGTCTAAAACCAGCCGAACTGCTCCAAATTATTGGTGAGTATGACGCGCTGATGATTCGCTCTAGTACACGCGTCACCCAAGAAATTATTGAAGCCGGCACCCAGCTAAAAATCATCGGTCGTGCTGGTGTGGGTGTGGATAATGTGGATGTTCCCGCTGCCACACGCCGGGGAATTGTGGTAGTCAATTCTCCAGAGGGAAATACAATTGCCGCCGCAGAACATGCGCTAGCGATGATTTTGGCCTTGTCTCGCCACATCCCCGATGCTAACGCTTCGGTGAAACGCGGTGCGTGGGATCGCAATAGCTTTGTCGGCACGGAAGTCTACAAAAAAACTCTCGGCGTTGTTGGTTTGGGTAAAATTGGCTCCCATGTTGCCACTGTAGCTAAGACAATGGGGATGAAACTCCTAGCTTATGACCCTTTTATTTCTACAGACCGAGCCGAACAACTTGGCTGTCAGCTAGTGGAGCTAGATTTACTCTTCCAGCAAGCAGACTATATTACCCTACATATCCCTAAAACCCCAGAAACCACCCACTTAATCAATGCCACAACCCTGGCAAAGATGAAACCCACAACCCGGATTATCAACTGCGCTCGTGGTGGGATCATTGATGAAGTAGCTTTAGCAGCAGCTCTGAAAGCGGGTAAAATCGGGGGTGCAGCCTTGGATGTGTTTGAGTCAGAACCACTGGGTGAATCTGAGTTGCGATCGCTAGGCAAAGAAATCATCCTTACCCCCCATTTGGGAGCCTCCACCGCGGAAGCTCAAGTAAATGTGGCCATTGATGTTGCCGAACAAATTCGGGATGTACTTTTAGGACTACCAGCACGTTCAGCCGTCAACATTCCCGGACTCGGCCCCGATGTGTTAGAAGAACTCAAACCCTACATGCAACTATCAGAAACTCTGGGTAACCTGGTGGGACAGCTAGCTGGCGGACGGGTGGAAGTACTTAATATTCGACTGCAAGGAGAACTCGCGACTAACAAAAGTCAGCCTTTGGTAGTTGCTGCCCTGAAAGGATTACTTTACCAAGCTTTGCGGGAACGGGTAAATTACGTAAATGCCAGCATAGAAGCTAAAGAACGCGGAATTCGGGTGATTGAAACCCGCGATGCTTCCATTAGAGACTATGCCGGAACGCTTCATCTAGAAGCCACAGGTACTTTAGGGACTCATTCTGTCACAGGCGCTTTGTTGGGTGAGCGGGAAATTCACCTGACTGATGTTGATGGTTTCCCGATTAACGTCCCACCCAGCAAATATATGTTGTTTACCCTGCACCGCGATATGCCGGGGATTATCGGCAAACTCGGTTCTTTACTCGGCAGTTTTAATGTGAATATTGCCAGTATGCAAGTAGGTCGTAAAATCGTCCGTGGTGATGCGGTAATGGCTCTAAGTATAGATGACCCCTTACCTGAGGGCATTTTGGATGAGATTATAAAAGTCCCTGGTATTCGGGACGCGTATACAGTAACACTTTAATTTTGGATTTCGGACTTCGGCTCCTTTCGGCTTACCTCGGCTTCACCCAACTCTTACCAGAGGCTGGCGCTTAGGGCGTAGCTATGCCGCAGGCTTTACGACGCGGCCCTTCTCTACGAGAGGCTGCGCCAACGGCTACGCTCAGGCTAAACTTGGCACAAGTCGCTTAGTCGAACGATTTTGGACTTCGGCTTCTCTACGAGACGCTGCGCGAACGCTCAGTCGAACGATTTTGGATTGGTAATGGCTAATTGCTCATTGTTTTTCGCATTGGTCATTATCCGTTACCTAGTCCCCAATCTAAAATCTAAAATCTAAAATCTAAAATTATATGGCAAACACCTGGTGGGAACTACAGATTTTATGTGAGCCAGACCTAGAAGATTCTATCTTTTGGCGACTGGAAGATTTTGGCTGCCGTGGAACAGCTAGTGAAAACAAAGGAAATTCATCTTTAGTCAGGGCTTATCTACCGACAATTCAAACGCAGCTACTAGATTTGGCAGCGCTATCGCTGTGGCTGCGTCAAGATGCCCTCTGTGTGGGACTTTCATCTCCCTCCCTGCAATGGCAGTTGATTGATGAAGAAGATTGGGCGACTAGCTGGAAACAATATTGGCATCCGCAGGAAATAGGCGATCGCTTCCTAATTAACCCCGCTTGGCTACCATTACCAGAAACAACGGAACGCTTAGTGATTCGTCTTGACCCAGGTGTAGCATTTGGTACGGGCAACCATGCCACGACTCAGCTATGTTTAGAATCCTTGGAAATGCGGCTGAGTGGAGTTCCTCAGTCGTTTGTGGGTACTAGTGGCAAACATGAACATCTAGTAATTGCGGATATTGGCTGTGGTTCTGGTATCCTTTCCATTGGGGCGCTGCTACTGGGAGCAGAGAAAGTCTATGCAGTAGATACTGACCCTTTGGCGGTGCAATCAACTACCAGTAATGGTGCCCTGAACGACATTAGCCCAGAACGTTTACTACCAGCACTGGGAAGTGTAGAGGTTTTGACAAAACTGGTTGAGAAACCAGTAGACGGTATTGTATGCAATATTTTGGCTAATGTGATTATTGAATTGGTTCCAGAAATGAGTGCGATCGCTAAACCTGAAACTTGGGCTATCTTCAGTGGTATTTTGCTAGAACAATCTAAAGCTGTTGCTGACGCTTTAGAAGAAAATGGTTGGGTCATTGCTACCCTGTGGAAACGAAAAGAATGGTGTTGCTTGAATGTACGGCGTTCTTAACCCAGTGGACACTAGTACACTGTGGCGGAATATTTGCCTACCTTCAACAAGTTGCTTAAGTAAAGTCAATAACTATGAATAAAAGTTGGGTTTTGGCAATTGATCATTTAAAGCCCAGTTTCCTATATCTTGGATTTTGTAATCTACTGGATCATGGAGAGTGAACGTGCGGAGATTACGCCAATAGCGGTCAAAGCCATATTTTGCATTAGTAGCGCGTGCACCCATAACTTCAAAGATGCGGTTGGTAATGTCTAAACCGACTCTAGTGGCGACGACTTTGGCAGTAGCGATCAAAATCGCACATTCTCCCCGTTGTTCTGCGGTAAGTGACCATTCCCGCTCCCAAGCTGCTTGTAGTAATTCTCCCGCCTGCTCAGTTAAATATGTGGCTGCTTGGAGATCAACCCATATTTTGCCAAAGTGCTGGAGGATGTAAGGATCTTTGGTTGCACTCTCTACACCTGATGTCAGCCAAGGTTTTGTATTAGTGCAAGTATATGTTTTAGCAGCTTCAAATGCTCCTTGTGCAATTCCCAGGTAGATATTAGCAAGATTCAATTGAGTTAAGCACGCACGAATAGTGGTGAAGGGTTCACTGGGTTTGTCTCTACTAAGAATTTCGTCAGGGTACACCAACACATTCTCAAAAGTCACACTACCACTGTCTGTTTGACGTTGCCCTATATTATTCCAATCATTATTAACAGTAACACCTTGCCGTTGGGTAGGAATTACCAGAATACTCAATTCACCATTTTCTTGATGAGTGGCAGTGATCGGTAATATATCTGAGTCTTGGGAACCAGAGCAAAAGCTTTTGATGCCGTTGAGACGGAAATAATCATTTTCCGGTGTCAGAGTAGTTCTTTTATCCAAAGGGTTGAGGGCATTGCACCAAAACCAATTGTTGGGAATAGTTTCTGAGTAATAACGCTGTTTTTGCTCTGCCGAACCAAAGATATGAGGAATTACTACACCTAGATGATGGTAAGAAAAGACGTGAGCAATGGAGCTATCAACTTTGGCAAATTCGCGGGTAATTTGCAGAACGGTAATCCAGCTTTGCCCTAAACCACCATACTCTGTAGGTACGATCAGTTTCAGCAAGTTACTTTGGCGCAAGCGATCGCGCTCATGCTTTGGTGTTCCCCCTTTTGCATCCCGCTCTACAGCAGTCTTTGCAAATTCCTTTGCTAAAGACTTAGCTAAATCAATATAATTTTGAGACTCTTTAGTTTCGATTAATTGCATATCTTGCAACTTCTCCTGCTAACCTTTTGTGAGGAGCAACTATAAATTTGGCTGGAAAAACTTTCAATCTACAGTGTTTCAATAAAATTACCGTAGTATAAAGATATCATTGCATAGTTTAACTAATAAAGCAAGTTCAAATTAAATTAATTTTGCTAAAGCTATAGGTGTTAGTGCTGGCTCAAAAAATACTTGGTTGAGAGTCAAACAGAAAAACAAGTACATTAAAAAAAATATGATAATCTACTTGTTTTTCTAGACTATATATGCAATATTAATAAATTAAATCCATTAATCTACTTTAACTAGATAAAGAAACAGTAGATAATAAGTAATGGGCAAAGAAATCAGATTTCTGTTTAAAGTTTAAATATTTTTTACAGATAGATATTCCCTTAGCAAATAGACCAGCTTAAACAGGGATTATTTTGTTGTGAAAAAGTTTTTTATATTGAAATATGGGGATTAGAATGCCAGGTATTAACTGATATATCTGGAAGCATAGCGATATTAAGAAAAATTTTTGAGTATTAGACTAATTCAACATTTCTCAGGGTTAGTCATAAATTTTTAGCTTGACAAGTCACTGAAATGTCTGATGGCTTTCACTAAATTTTCCCAATCAAAAATATGAGGAGTGATAGAAATGTTTAATCGTCCATTTCATAATTTATGCATTGAATCAATGATTTTGGGGGTTACTTTGCTAACCAGTACATCAGTTTACGCTGAAGACAGGAATTTGGTAGCTGTCACTCAAATAAATATACCAACTGCCTTCTACGAGACGCTGGGCGAACGGCATGGTTCGATTGCGCTCACCAGTCGCTCAGTGAGCGCCGCAGGCATCCCCAAGGGCGTCCTAGACCCCAACCAAACTTCACGTTTCGGGGATAATTTTTCGAAAACAACCATTGTACAAACGCCTGAAATTCCTGCAATCAATAGTGATACAAATGTCCCACAGACAAACAGTATATCTCAAGTAACATCTGTATCTCAGTTTTCAGATGTGCAGCCAACTGATTGGGCGCTTCTTGCACTCCAGTCTTTAGTTGAGCGTTATGGATGTATTGCGGGGTATCCAAATAGCATTTATCGGGGAAACCGCGCCATCACTCGCTATGAATTTGCAGCAGGCTTAAATGCTTGTTTATCTCGCATCAACGAGCTAATTGCAACAGCTACATCTGACTTAGTTACCAAAGAAGACTTAACTAGCCTACAAAGACTGCAAGAAGAATTTGCCTCTGAATTAGCAACTCTACGGGGTCGCGTTGATAGTTTAGAAGCTCGGACTGCGGAACTAGAAGCTAATCAGTTTTCTACAACAACAAAGCTTTCTGCAGAAGCCATTTTTGTGATTACGAATGCTTTCCAAGGCTCAGTTAATGGTGATAACACAGTTTTTCAAGATAGAGTTCGCCTCGTTTTCCAAACTAGTTTTACAGGTAAAGACAGTCTATATACTCGTCTAAGTACTGGAAACACTACTATTTTGCAGCTTCCTGGTGGTTGAGCCGAAGGTTTGCAAACCTTCAATCTTGCTCCTGGTAACAACAATTTGTCCCTAGATTGGCTCTCTTACTATTTCCCAGTTGGCAACAAAATCGATGCTTATATAGCAGCCGTGAACGGAGTACTTTATGATTTTGTTCCTACTCTGAGTCCCTATCTTGAGAGTGCCTCAGGAGGTGGTCGTGCTTTGACAGAATTTGCTTCCTCTAGTCCTATCTACCGTATTGGTGGTGGTGCAGGTGGGGGATTCAATTATCGATTCAGTGACCAATTGGTATTGAGCTTGGGTTACTTAGCAGGAGATCATGCCAATCCTCAGCCAGACAGAGGTTTTTTTAATGGTCAATATAGCGCATTTGGACAAATAGCATGGAACCCCAACAAGAACTCTGGCATTGGTTTGACCTATGTAAATGCCTACCAAAATCGAGGAGCAATATTTGACTTGGGTAGTGGCTTTCCACTTGTCGGGACAGCTCAAGCCAATACTCCATTTGAGCGGATGATTACCAACTCCTACGGAGTCGAAGCTTTCTATAAATTTAGTCCTCGATTTGCAGCGAATGGGTTCTTTGGCTACACTAACGCCAAGAATCTGGCAGGTAGCGGTAGTGCAGATATTTGGTACTATGCTCTGGGATTGGCATTCCCAGATTTAGGTAAACAAGGCAACCTTGGTGGTGTTCTTATGGGTGCAGAACCTTATCGGGGTGGTAATCCTGCACCTGCAAACGATTTATCCTTACATATTGAAGGCTTTTACAAGTATCAGCTTACAGATAACATTGCCATTACCCCTGGCGTAATTTGGATTACAGCTCCTGCTCAAAACAATGACAATGAGGATGCAGTAATTGGCACTGTAAGAACAACCTTCACCTTTTAGATAATCAGCAAAGGTGCAAAGAATAATTCATCGAAAGTCGGCGAGTTTTTTATCCTCCTAATCAGCAATGCAGATATGAAAGCTAAAAAACTCTCCCACTGCTAAGAGGATAGAGGGAGCAGATTTGTGGGCTGTGATAGCTCTGTGAAAGACCACATATTGAATTGCCAAACAAATCCAAAATCCAAAATTGAGTTACTCCAATAGAGAATAGGACAATTACAGCCAAGGATGGCGTGGGGGGTAGACACCATTGAGGAAGTAGTTGCCAACAGCGTAGTACTTCCAGCGCACGGGATCGTGGAGTGTGTGAGCGCGGGCATTTCGCCAGTGACGATTGTAGTTGAATTGCTCCAATGTAGACTTAGTACCTGCTAGTTCAAACAACTTGTTGGTAGCTAGTAGTGATGCTTCGGTGGCTAAGGCTTTGGCTTCAGCAACTGCGATCGATGCTTCAACTACCTTGGGTTCTTCTAAACCTGACTCGTTGGCGATGTCGATAAACTCACCCGCACGTCGCAGCAATGCTTCAGCAGCGTGAACCTGAATTTGTACATTGCCTAAGTTATAGAGCGTTAGCGGGTCTTCATATCCTTTTTCTAAATTGCTGTCAACCCAAGGGCGGGTATGGTTGCGAACAAAGTAGATGGTGTCACGGACTGCGGCTTTGGCAATTCCCACGTCTACGGCGGCTTGGATGATTTGCGCGATCGCACCCATTGGTGTTGCCCTCTCAAAGGCTAAGTAGTGCGGAATCACGTGTTCTGCCTTAACTTTCACATTTTCAATAATGCTAGTGCCGCTGGCAGTGGTACGCTGCCCGAAGCTCGTCCAGTCATCAAGTAGCGTCAATCCTGGGGCATCCCGTTCGACAAATGCCACCACTGTTTTACCATCTGGATTGCTGGCAATGACGGGAACCCAATGTGCTAGTAGTGCACCAGCAGAGTAGTATTTGCGTCCGTTAAGTACGAAGTCAGATCCATCTGGTTCTAATTTTGTCTGGACATCAGTAACAGACTTAGTGCCAATTTCCGAGAAGGCGTTACCGAACCGCTTGCCTTGTAGAGCCAAATCAAAGAAGAACTTCTTCTGCTCATCTGTGCCATCTAGGCGAACTGCTTCCACCATATAGAGGTGGTTTTGGGGAATTTGACCGAGGCTAGAGTCGGCTTCGGAGATGATTTTAATTACTTCTGCCAAGGTGACACTCGATACAAAAGCACCGCCATACTCTTTAGGGACTGTAATCCCCCACAATCCACTCTGGGAGAACTTTTGCACTTCCTGGGCAGGTAGACGCCGATTTTGGTCGCGCTCTGAGTCTTCCTTGGCAAACTCAGCTGCTAGTTCGTGAGCGATCGCGATCGCTTCTTGGTCATTCTGAATAATATATGCCTTCTGTTCTGTATTAATTATTGATGTCATCCTAAAACTCCTTGATTATGATTGAGTGACTCATAATCCAATACGGTTCAGTTAAGAGACGCGAGAAATCGCCGTCTCTACAAGTGTTTTGGTCTTATCTGAACTGTATTGACTCATAATCGCCACTACTATGAGACAACGCGAAATATTTGTATTTGATCAGCACATCCTAGTTGAGGGATGGACATCTTGCCCATCTAATGTTGGTGATGGACAAGATGGCTTAGTATTTACGATCGCTAATTATTGTTGCTGTAGGAGTTTAGGCGTTATCTAGAACAGCTTTAATCTACAAAATCCGCCCCTACAAAGTATATTCCTGTTAATCTAGACCACAACCAACTCATCAGATGTTCGACGATTAGCTTGTAGTTCGCGCACAATCGGAATTACTGTCTTACCAAATGCTGGGAGATCATCTGAGTAGTGTAAGAAGCCACCAAGAATTAGATCAACTCCCGCTTCATAAAACTGGCGAATCTTGTCAGCTACTTGGTCAGCCGTGCCAATCAAGCCCGACTTGAAGCCATCGTTATACTGCACCAAGTCTTCAAAATTTGAATTTGCCCACATCCCCTGATGCTCACGAGTCGAGGCCCCCGCCTGTTTCACGGCTTCGCCAAATCCCTTAACTGCCTCGACATCCGCTTGGGCAATGATTTCGCGCAATACTTCATGGGCTTCTGCTTCCGTATCACGCACGATGATAAAGGAATTCAAACCAAACTTGATTTTGCGTCCTTCTTCACGAGCTAATGCAGACACCTCTGCAATCTGCTCTCGCACACCTTCTATAGTGTTGCCATTCATAAAATACCAATCAGATACACGACCAGCCATGCGCCGAGCCGCTTTTGAGTTACCACCTTGGAAAATTTCTGGATGCGGTTGAGTAATTGGTCTAGGCTTCACCCAACCACCGTTGATCCGATAAAAGTCGCCTTTGAAGTGAAACTCATCCTCAGTCCACAAACCTTTCAGAACGCGGATAAATTCCTCTGAACGACGATAGCGTTCGTCATGGTCTAACCAATGTTCACCATAGATAGTGAATTCATCTTTGAACCAGCCGCTAACTACATTCAGAGCGAACCGTCCGTTAGAGAGAAAATCAATGCTAGAACCCATTTTGGCAACTACTCCCGGATGCCATAATCCTGGGTGAACTGCTGCAATTAGCTTTAATTTATTAGTGACTGGAGCTAGAGCTGAGACAATTGTTAATGCCTCTAACTGGTACTCAGCGCCATAGCTGGCGATAAATCTAGCTTGTGCTAGAGCATATTCAAATCCAACTTCTTCAGCCGTCTGAGCTAGTTGAGCATTATATTCATAAGTCCAATTTGTCCGTTGGGGAATTTTACTAACAACTAACCCCCCGCTGACGTTGGGAATCCAGTATGCAAACTTAATATCTACCATAATTGTGCGTTTGTAATTGAAACTGCTTGGTTATTTGTCTAAATTTGCTTATGATGCAACAAAGCCTAATTTGTCATCAGGAACAAATCAGCTAAAATTTGAGCCGACAAAATTTTAGTCAAAATTTAAAGCTTCAGAGCGGCTGGAAACTACTCTGAGTTTACAAGTAGACAATTTCAGGTTCTGATGGTCGTAATATACCATAACCCGACTGAAGTACTGTAGTTTTTAATGGATCAGACTGTATCACGATAATTTCTCCGATGTCGTGACTCAATATACTTAAATTCCATTTCCATATTCCAAAATGGAATACTGCCAATTTTACTAAGTATTTAATTATTATTTGATATTTGCTGGTTATCAGCCTGATTTAGTCAGAGCAAACTAGGAATCAGGACTCAACAAAGTATCGATACTATTCCATATTGTGATAGACAACTGATTTTCATGTGTCATCTGCAACTATACACAGCAGAAATAAATGTGGTAGTGTGAACTACTAAACCACGGTAAAAAGATATAAATACCGTAGTTTAATTAATGTCTCGTAGAAAAAGGCACAGGAAAAAATTTATGCCACTTCAGTTTGGAATTTGGTCGCCGGTCTGTGGTGGATGGTTGCGAGTTGTCAACCATGAGGCTAATTTATCCACGCAAGATTTGGTGAAGCTGGCAGTTCAGGCAGATGAGTTAGGTTATCACTTCTATTACATTCCTGAACATTACTTGAATGCAGTTCATGGCCCTAACTATAATGTGACTGACGCCTGGATTACAGCAGCTTTAACAAGTTTGAATACCAAGAATATCAAGATTGTTGCGGCTGTACAACCTGGTTTTAAACTACCTGCGGTCGTTGCCAAGCTGAGTGCAGACATTCAAAATCAACTCAGTAATGGTAGATTTGCTCTGAGTGGTATTGCAGGTTGGTGGAAATTAGAAGTAGAAAGCTATGGAGATATCTGGTTACCCCACAGCGATCGCTACGCGCGATTAGAAGAGTATATTGATGTAATCAAGGGGCTGTGGACAGTTGAAGCTTTTAATTACGTTGGTAAATACTACACGATCGCAGGTGGTATTCTCTCAGATAAGCCTACACCAACACCACCCATTTTCATTGCTGGTGAATCAGACCGGGCGATTGAGTTAGCGGCTCGTCAGGGAGATTATTTATTTATCAATGCTGATCATCCTAAAAAAACGGCAGCATTGGTGCAGAAAGTGAAAAGATTGGCTAGCGATCGCTACCAGCGCCAGATTAAAGTAGCAATGAGTGCATTTGCGATCGTTCGTGAAGATACTGGCCAAGCCGAAGCCAGATTAGAGGCGATTTATCGTTCTGCGGATCAGCAGCAGATCAAATATTTTCAAGAGCAAATCGATCCTAACGTAGTTGCCCACAACAAACTCGATATCAGTCAAACCATTGAAGCCAATCTGGGTTTATCTGCTCAACTCGTTGGCGATCGCTATACTGTTATTCAACGCTTGAAAGAATACGAAGCCGTTGGCGTTGACTTAATAGTACTCAAATTTGAATCTATGTTGGAAGACACTATTCGCTTCCATAAACTAGTGATTTCTGAATATACACAGCAGAACAGCTTAATTGCCTTGTAATTAAAAATCTTGCTTTACCTAGTATGAATAAGATTAAACTCGAAGACATTACCCTAAACCACATCAAAATTTTAAAAGCAGTAAATGACTGTGGTAGCTTTTCTAAAGCAGGACAAAAACTAGGGTATAGTCAAGCATTAATTAGTAAAAAAGTCAAGCAAATAGAGGATTATTTCGGAGTAATTCTCCTAAATCGCTCTCCTGGCTCTATATGCTTGACTAATAAAGGGAAGAGATTGATTTCCCAGACACTTAATGTAGTAGAAACTGTAGAAAATCTGCAAGAAGAATTTCAAGCAACATTTAGCACTGAGGGCGAAGATTTGATACTGGGGGCTACTAATTTAATTTTAGAAGTCTGGCTCAAACAATATTTACAGCGATTTCAGCTTTGTTTTCCAGGGAGAAATATTAAAGAGATTGCAGTTCAGAATAGCATATTTTTCTCAAATTCTCAACTTATAGAGATGGATCTCTTGCTTAATAGTTGCTCTGGATATAAGGAAGAACACCACTGTACTAGATTAACAACTCATAAAATGCTGCTTGTTTCCTTTGGGGCAAATAAGCATCTCAATGAACATAGCTTAATTAAAATCAATGATATTGATCTAGCTGATGTTGTGCTTTTAGATGCGGTTCATCATGAACTATCTAAAAATGAATTTTTGATCAGTAAATCTAGTAATGCAAAGGTGCTATATAGTTATCCAGATGTACTTAAATATGCTTCAGAAAATCAAAAATTAACGATTCTACCTGACTTTTGTCAAGCTGATATAATATCTAAGTACAAAGCATTAACTCTGACTATTCAAGATGTTAATGAATATGGCATTTATCTTCATGTTCCTCGCTTTAGTGAGTTGTTGATATCCGCAGAGAGTTTGGTGAGAAGTTTTAGACTTGATCGGGATAATTTGGAAAGTTTGCCTAATGTGAATCTAATTTTAGGTAGCTGTTCTTCCAAAGAAGAAAATGTTCTGAGGATAGGTATTCAAAGGGATTCCATCGGACAGTTCATTGCTGGGTATGGGACTAAATATATTTCTGATTTACAAAGAGCATCGTCATCACTTGAACAACCTATTTTCAAAAATATTGAAATTAATCGAGATTTCGAGTTACAAATTCTGCCGTTCGCCTCTGGGGAACAAATGAATCGACAGATGAAACGGGGAGAACTGGATATTTGTATTTTAGATGACATTTCTCTCTTGAATAATGGTAGCCAATTCTTTGATGATTTAAGTTTTGGTTCTAAATTAATTGGAATTGCTTCGTATAATCTTTTGGGTGAGGATATTAACATTATTCTGCCTAAAGATTCTTCTATAAACACTGTTCAAGAGCTTAAAGGGAAACGAATTTCCACCTTATTTGGTTCAAATGCTCACAGGTTCATCATTACTCTATTTGACCTCTATGATATGAATGTCAGTAAAGATTGCAGATTAGTGAATGAAGAGCCTCGGAAAGCAAGTAAGAGTTTAGCAAATAAAACTATAGATGCTTACGTGTGTTGTCATACTTTTGCCTCAATTTTAGAAGGATATGCTTTTGTGAGAAAGCTGCCCATATCTCAGACAGTTAGTTTGAGAATTCCATCAATCAGAGGAATTGTCTGTCGCTCACAGTTCATTAAAGAAAACCCTAAAATTGTCGTTGCTTATTTACATGATTTAGTAGTTGCTAACTATTGGTTTAATTCATCTCCAATGAATGCGGCAGATTTATTAACTAAAGTAACTGATGTGAGAGAAACTCAAGTAAATCAGTTTTTTAATCCTATCTTTGGTAACCGCATCGATCCGACCCTCAAACCTCAATGGTCTTGGTTGCTGAAAACTTTAAATCGCAGGTTGGAAGGAAAATATGGCATTTCCCTGTTTGATGTAGATTTTTGGATAGATGATTATTTCTTGAGACTTGTCTACAATCTGCTAAATCTAGATTATCATTTTCATCAAGTTTCTTTTGCCAGTGAATTTTCTAGCAGCTATTTTGTCGAGGAACAGTTTAGCCGACACATGAAAGTTCTCTATAATAAATATGATCTGTTGCTCCAAGATTCAATGGCGATCGCTCTCCAGTTAAAGCCAAACCAGTAATTTTGGTTGGTGATGTATGCGATCGCAGTAATTGAACTCACGTTATATTAACAAGGGTAAAAGAAAAACCTTTCCCTTTACCCCTGCAAAACTTGCTATACCTTAAAAGCGTATTCTATTTAAGGGAAGATGCTGCAATAGAAGTCTGTTTCTTATAACGTGAAGGCGGAAGTTGCTACAGACTGCGCGAAACACCGAAACGTCTTGGCCGAAGTTGCTACAGGCTGCGCGAAACACGGAAACGTCAAGCCAAAAGTTCCTACAGGGAAGGCGGAAGTTGCTACAGGCTGCGCGAAACACGGAAACGTTTTGGCAAAAGTTCCTACAGGGAAGGCGGAAGCTGCTACAGGGAAGGTAAACAGAGAAATTTATCGGTATGCGAAGGGTTTTACCCAATTCTCTAAAATCCGACAACATATTCAAACTGCAAAAACCAGACCATATCTGCTTTCCTAATTACGAATTGGTATTACTCGCCTGCTTTCCCCTGGTTTGTTGAGGGTTTGGATTTGAGCGATCGCCCCGGAAGTTTCCCGAAAGTGCGTAGTTTACCGCCGTACGCATCGCTCTCCAGTCAAAGCCAAATCAGTAATTTTGGTTGGTGATGTATGCAAAACTTCTCCCAATAGAAACCATTTGCCACTGATTCATCCTAGCATCCCCTCCGAATCCTTGATACCTGATCTGCTCCTTTCGACTTCGCTCAGGGAGCGTTACTTCGCTCAGGGAGCTTTTGCCTGGATACTTAGTTGTTCTAACTGACGCTGTGCAGCTGCTAAAAATGATTCCGGTTCTTGATAACCCTAAATAATCACTATACGCGATCGCAGTCTCTCAGCAGGCTCAAGCAAATAAATTTCAGGAATCCCCAAGCGAATTGTATGCTTGCTAATTTTCAGGGGCTTACCTGCTAACGGATAAACCAAATGCACTTGATCTACTGGTAGCCGAATCCGAAGCCTAGAATTTTTAGTTAGCTGAATTACGCCTTCCTTGGGAATACCTGCAATAGTATGAATTCCAACTGTATTTAACTTATGAAGTTCAGGTTCCAAATGGGCGATCGCAGAAAATGACTCAGCATTTCTAAAATTTCCTTGAAGAATAGGAAAAGCCTCATTTGTACCAACTCGAATTACTGGGACTTCGACAGTATCGTCCTCAATTTAAAATTTTTTCCACAATTTCCTGGCATTTTGTTACATTTCTGAAGATATTTGCTGGATAGGAAGTTGGAAATAGGTTGCTACTTTCACTCATAATACTACCCAAGAACTTTGAGGTCATAGATTGAATATCATTAATTTGTACTGGGGTTAAATCAGATGATATGCTAAAAAAATTCTTTTCCAAGGCTTTGTAAACTAGGTGTAGTATAAGACGATTACTATAAGTAGCAAATAACTTTTCTCTTCCATCTCGTTGTTTTTGTACTTCTGATAATTTATTCTCTACTACTCTTAATATTTGAACTAATTTCCAAAGGTTAGAACCATTTACTGATGTATTAAAGAGAGTTTTGTATGGAGGTTTTTCTATATCTTCCCATAAAACACCAATTTTATCTTTAACTCGCGTGGCGAAAGAAACCTCATTCTGTTTGCACGCTCGACTAATCGTAGCTTCATTTAAATCAAAACCTTTTTCTCCATCTGGGATTGATTCACCTGACTTATAAGTATAAATAATTCCTTCTAAGTGAAGTTCATTTTTTATTCTTTCTTGCTCTGGATCGAGAGCTACAAATTCTCGACGATCAATTCGGTTCTGAGTATTGTTGAATCGAGTAATTTCTGTAGCAAATTCTTCAGGACAGTTTTCTAAGGAGATAAAACGAATAAGAACTCTTGCTTTTTCAACCTGCTCAGGAGAATTTTGATATGCTCTTGCTATCGATCCAACAGTCTGAGCGCCATTAACTACTTTGACATCTTTGCATTCAAATATACCCGTGTCTCTTCCACTACCGCCAAGCGGTTTTTTCCCAATACTAGAACACAAAGCTGTTATACCATTGTTATAATACCAAAATTTTTCCGGTTCTTTTTTTAGTGTATTGATAATACCTTCATTAACTTCACTATCTTTTACAAAAAGCCTAATATTTGAAGAGAACAATTTAGGAGAATGTTTAGTCCACCAATCAGCTACTTCCCTAGCAGACACTTGCCCAATGCTCCTTGAGATATAACGTTATATATATATGCCTGGTTATATACTCTCATACTAAGAATATCTGATGAATCGTTCATCTCACCTAATAGATCATCCAATTCTCTTTTTGGTTCATCTGCTAAGGGAGTTTGACCTGAATAGACAAGAATTATTTCAAATCTTGTTCCTGCGTCATTCAGCGCTTCTTCAATATCTAGAGTTTTATTATTAAATTTTGAGTTGAATCTGTCATATCTAGCATTTACCAAGTCTTTAAAACCTCTAGTAAATTTCATTACCTCATCTGTTTTAACACTACCTTTACTGTCTTGTTTCCATTTGGACTGTAATACATACATTATTTTTTCTCGCCTGTCAAAATAAAGCGAATCTATTCCATTATCCTGTCCACCATCAACTATCGATTTTGATGCTTCTTGAGGAGAGATATTAGCTAAAACCATCAAAGTAAATGCAGCTAGACTTCTTGTTAAGAAAATTAACTCTCTGTCTGTTTCAGATTTATTTTGATAATCTGATAAGTCAATCAAACCATTAAATGTTTTTTGAAGGTATGACTTTATTTGACGTAGGTGGATTTCACTCATAATGTTGGTAGATGTAATTAACTTGGATGTTATCGGCTCAAATTTTTACAGACTTGTTTGTAGTATAAAGACGTTGTAAAAATATACATTCGGGTTTTTGCGATCGCATTTGGATAATTTTACCCTTTATTGCAAATCCAGCGAATACTTACTTAAGTATTAATAAATATATTATACTTATAATCATTGCCATAAAAATGGCTTCTGCAAGCCATAGAACTTCTTCAGAAGCCATTATACATTATTTTTTAAGTATAAAATAATACTATTCTACGGTAACACTTTTAGCAAGGTTACGAGGTTGATCGACATCCAAACCGCGACGGGCGGCAATATGATAAGCCAATAATTGCAAAGGAACTACTGTGAGAATCGGAGAAAGTAATTCTTCTACATGAGAGATGGGAAGAAGATCGTTAAAAATTTCCGCAGCTTCGCCATCGTTGATGGGAGTCACGCCAATTAACCGAGAATCTCTGGCTTTGGCTTCTTGGGCATTAGAAATAACTTTTTCGTAAACACTACCAGGTATTGCGATCGCAACTACTGGTACTTTCGCATCTAATAGAGCGATCGGGCCATGTTTCATCTCTCCAGCCGCATAGCCTTCGGCGTGAATGTAGCTGATTTCTTTTAATTTCAACGCCCCTTCCAAAGCAATGGGGAAGTTAATTCCCCTTCCCACAAAAATGAAATCTTTGGTTTCGGCAAATTCATGGGCTAGCTGTTCAGTTAAACGTTCCTGACTTTCCAAGGTTGCTTCAATTTCTTTGGGAATCTGCTGCAACCCGTTAATAATTTTTTCTAATACATCTTTTGAAACTGTCTGACGACGAGCTGCTAAATCCAATGCCAAAGCATAAAATGCCATCAGTTGGGCGGTAAAAGTTTTCGTCGCCGCTACCCCAATTTCAATTCCCGCTAAAGTACTGATGACATGCGGTACCATATGACCAAGGCTGCTTTCTGGGCGATTGGTAATACCCAGTAGTCGCGCATGATACTTGTGTTCTTTTCCCTGACGACGTTCTTTTTCCATCGCCAAAGCTGCTAGAGTATCAGCAGTTTCACCTGATTGGGTAACACCGATGATCAACGTGTTAGCTGTCACAGGTGATGGTGCATAGCGATACTCAGAAGCGTAATGTACCTGAGTTGAAATTCCTGCTAGTTGTTCGAGTAAATATTTTCCGATTAATGCTGCGTGCCAACTAGTACCACAGGCGACGATCTGAATTTGTTCTAAATCGTTGTATAAATCCGCAGATAAACCAAGATTGATTGGCGATTCGGTAGATTCGGCTGGATTAAAGTATGCGTCTAAACTAGCTCTTACTACCCCTGGTTGCTCATGGATTTCTTTGAGCATGAAGTGTTTGAATCCCTGCTTTTCTACCAATGCAGGATTGAAGTTGAGCAGTCGGGGTTGTTTTTTCAACCTGTCGCCAGCAAAATTGTAAATCTCAACGCCCAAAGGTGTGAGGCGGGCAATTTCGCCATTTTCCAGAGGTAGCACTGCACGGGTGTAGGAAATGATCGCTGGGGTGTCAGAGGCACAAAACAACTCCCCTTGCCCAAAACCAATTACCAAAGGTGCTTGTTGGCGGACAACAATCAATTCATCAGGGTAGTCAGCAGAAATAACTGCGATCGCAAATGCCCCTTGCAAATGGTTAACGGTTTGGCGAATTGCCTCTAAGAAGCGAGATGAGGGAGATGAAGGGGGAAGATTCTTTAAAAATTCGGCTATGAGATGGGGAATTACTTCTGTATCGGTTTCAGAACGAAACTGGTGTCCTTTTGCTTTGAGTTCCTCGCGTAACTCGCGGTAATTTTCGATAATCCCATTTTGCACCACCGCCACTCGCTTTGCTGTATCCATGTGGGGATGGGCGTTGTACTCTTCTGGTTTACCATGAGTTGCCCAGCGTGTGTGACCAATACCAATTTGGGCGGGCGTTTCTATTTGTTCGAGTTTAGAACGCAGGTTATGCAGTTTGCCCTTTGCCCGTACACAATTTACCTCACCTTCCCAAATAGTGGCGATTCCAGCAGAATCGTAGCCCCTATACTCTAGTTTTTCCAGCCCAGCCAGTAAAATCTCTGTTGCCGCTTGAGTGCCTATATATCCAACGATTCCGCACATTGTTCACACCGCTTTTTTTTAGGATGATTAAATCCAGTATGTCTAGTTGGTAGCACAAACTTGACGTTTTGCAAACAAAAAAGGGAGTAATTTACTCCCTCTACCACTAAGTATTGCTAAAGATGCTTGCTATTAAGAAACTTTAAAATTCTTCAGTACTGAGTTCTGAGTTCTGAAGGCTGAATGAAGAATCAAGAAATTGTTTTTTTGATTTACTTCTTTTGCCTCAAAACTCAGGACTCAGCGAAAACTCTGTAGCTTGCTTCCCGCAGGGTGCGGAGGCTTTCTTTGATGGTCTGTATCACTGCCCAGAGGCGTAAAGGCTTGCACCTCTCCCTTATGTCCAAAGGATACAAGGCAACCGTTCTGGAAAAAACGGTTGGACAGTAGACCCACATCGCGATCAGAAGTTCGGTGACTCAGCACTGAGCTTTTTAGTAAGCTAGACCCATACTGCGAGTTGTTTCAGCGCCCAGGTAAACCCGGATGCTCAAAAAGTCGGTGGGACAAGCGGTTTCACAGCGCTTACAGCCCACGCAGTCTTCTGTACGGGGTGAAGAGGCAATTTGAGCAGCTTTGCAGCCATCCCAAGGAACCATCTCCAGTACATCAGTAGGGCAAGCGCGGACGCATTGGGTGCAGCCAATGCAGGTATCGTAGATTTTTACTGTATGAGACATTGAAAAAACCGCTCCTTTCGAGTGTTCTTCTCTGCGAAAGAATCATAATCAACGCATAGTTTACCGCAGTGGTTGATAGGCCGTAATCAAAAGGCTACATAACTTCAAACAATGTAATGAGCACCCTTGATAAGTTGTTTTTGCGAGATCGTCCCTATTGCCCGATTAATTAGCAACATCATCGGAGCGTATTTATCCCACCTAGATATCATAATGTGGTTGAATAGTAAAGACAAATGAAATAAAAGTCAATCTACAAGACTTAGATGCAGAAGTTATCTATGGTACTTATTGATTGGCAACTATATATAGCAGTCCTAAATCAAACACGCAGAATTTGAAATTATTGCGACCCCCCTGTAGTCCCCCCAAGGAATCGGGGGGAAGGCGTTAGCGGGGGGTGAATTTTCTTACAACTCATTTAGGATTGCGATCCCAGTCCTAAATCATTCGTGAAAAGTCAGATTACCGACAATTTTTAGGAAGTCGGGGATTTAGACACCGCGAATTTGAACAAATCAGATAGGATTGCTCTAGCTGAAACCTGAGGTTTAGAAGTGTGAGCGAACCAAACAGTTATCTCTCCCTGTTTAGTTAACAACATCAACTGTTGGTCTTGGTTTTTAGCATCACTGCGAGTAAGTCTATCAAATCTCGCCTCAAGGAATTTTAAGCGAGCGCTCACCGATAACTTGTATATTTGACTTTTTAAATCTGGCGAACTCATAATTGTTACTTTTACATATCAGAGAATTTCAGAAATCGCAAACTCATCATTTATCGCAGCAATTTCTATTGGAATCCTTGGTTCAGTAACCATCACTTCTAGTTTTTCTTTGTGATTTTCGGCATCAGCAAATTTATCATTTGTATACTCATTTTCTCGGATTTGTCTAGCAATACTTTCTAGCAGCCAAAGTTGTTCTTCCACAGACAAGGTACGGATGGAACGCTCAATTTCTAGTAAATTCGGTGATATCATTTTGCTTCTGATTCCAAGCGGGGCGTATTTTTCAAAGATATTATATTTAGTCTATACTGGTTAACCTACAGCATCGCAAATCCCCCATTATTTTCTCCACGCCTATCTTTTCACAAATCAAATAAGATTGTTATAAATAATCAGAAGCTAGTTTTATGACTTTTTAATTAGGTATTCCTGCTGAAGCAACATGTACGCTAAACTGACTACATGAATTATGAAACAGCTCGGAAACTCCTCATAGATCAGACAATTACAACCGAGGAAAACCCAGATGCCCTGTTAACGCGTATGAAACAGGGTAAACCGCCGATACCTGGTCAGATCACCTTAATTTTATTGGCATTGAAAGTGGTCTTTGAAGACCTCAAAGATGCAAAGAGCCTAGACCGGCAACTAGCTTTGACCCTTTATCAGTTAAGCATTAAAGCGCAACAGTTATTTGCCGCAGGGCATAAAGCCGGGATAGATTGGCCACCACTACTGAAGGAAGATTTGCTTTGAATTTCTTTAGCATCTGAAAGTATCTTTTCGGGTATATGGCAAACCCTTGCTCCTGTAGGGTTGGGGAAGTTGTAGAACACCAATTCAGTAATTTTTAAACGAGAAGAGATGAGGGAGCAGGAAAGCAGGGGAGCAGGGGGGAAGTTGCTTGCAGTAAGTTTTTCCCCTCTACCGCAATGCTTAATGCCCATTAACGAATTTGCAGTTCATTTTTTAACTTGTCTAGATCAGTTTTGAGCAAAATCGTCATTTGACCGATAAAAGCTTTGCCAGTTTTGGGTTGGGCAATTTCCACCCAGTATACATAGCGATCGCCTACTCGTAATTCTCCCTTAAAAGCTTCCCGAATTGGAGTTTTGGCAAAACGCGCTGAGTTAATTACGCTCTGGTTGGGATACTCGTACACTACCTGAGCGCGATCGTAGTCTTGATAAATCTCCAAACCATAAATCACCCGCAAGGATTCTTGGAGACGCGCAAATGTCATGCCGTTAATGGCATCATACATGGCAATCCGCTCACTGCGAATTCTGCTACGGTCTTTAGAAAATTCCACCCTACCGGCAGGCAATACCGACGCTTGAAAAGTGAATCGTTGAGCAGCTGTATCAGTCTTTTGGACAAACAATTGCTCTCCACTCCTGGGGCGGAGTGTAGGATGTGCTTTAATCCAGGTGCCTACTTCCTCTGTACTTTGCCCTGGTAAAGCATTAACTTTAGAATCAAAAAGCGTTCCCACGCACAGCCAGGGTGTTAGAGAAAAAGGCAAAATCAAAAAGTTAAGCAGAGATTTTTTGAGCATTTTACTGTTCAGGACTTTCATGGAAATTTCCCCATTAGGGAGTAACCATAGTTTTCCCGTTTGTCAGCAAGATTATTTCAAGCGTCAACCCAACTTAAGACATCGCAGATTATTTCGCGGTAGAAAATGTTCCGCATGGGAACAAGGAAAGCCTCATCAAGCTAGGTTTTTAGGATTTGTGTACACTACCGTAGCTTTGGGAGAAGGATCTGTAGAAAATCTTGTCTTTTAATGTTTGAGGTATTGATTTTTTGGGAATTATACATAAAGCAATTTCGGATGCTGGTGATAGTAAATATATAGGGCTATCTACCAAGATGTGGCATTTAAATACCTACAAATATCCAGATATGAAAACAACTACATATATCTATGCTTTTAGCTTTTGGTTTATTTGGAACGCTTTTGGCGCTAAGATAATACTCCAGTATCTACTAAGTCTAAATTTTGTTCCGGTAAGTATCTGTTATATACTTATTAATATATTCCCATTTATTCTCTTCTTTGAGGTAGTTGTTAAGATATTATTTTCCTCAAATATTTCTAGTAAATTAAACTTTGTACCCACACAGTTAGAAGCTCTATCTCAAATAGATACTAAGACTTTCAACTACTACACGAATGCTTTAGAGTCCCTCGGTTTTTCTAAAATTAGTGACTTAGAACTCTCAGAATCTACCCTTACTGTCGCTAGACTTTTTTGCCATCCAAAACATCTTTGTTTTGCAGAAGTGATACAAACACCTGGGCGTTCAATCGTGTTTTGTGCTATTAGCAGTGGTTTAGAGCAAGAATGGTCAGTTAGTTTTAGAGATAATTCTCCTAATCTAGCTATTGTCTATGCCTTTTTACGCCGCCCAAGGGGGATAATTGTTGTTCAACAGGGAGTAACTCCTGAAGAACTATTGCGATCGCATCTAAAATTCCGGCAGAAAATGATGCGTGACTTGAATTTACAGTTATTGCCAGATATTTCTATAGAAGCTTATTTTGATCAATCGCAAAGAGTGAGGACATGTCAGAGAAAAGCACTATGGCGCAAAAGTGTCATCATTGGATTGGTAGAAATGTGGCTTTTTAACTTCAAATCTGAGGCTCAGAAGTCTCAATTGCTAGGAGATTATGCCCGTTTAGCAGCTAGAAAAGGCTAATGTCAGTAGGGTTCATGGGTTCTTTATTAACGAGATTTTCTACATTGTTTGGCTAGAACCAAGATCATCTGCTGTACTCTGCAAAAAACTAAGGAATCATCGCTACCTTAATTACCTGTTACACCTTCATCTCACCAAACACCTGTTCTAAATCTTTTAATGGCCACTGTTCACTAATAAGTAACTCAAAGGTAATTTTGCGACTAGCTAACAGTGATAACGCCGATCGCACATCGTAATGTGTATTATGAAACACACTTTTGATAGTAAGTTCGCTGTAGTGTAGCCGTTGTATGTTGACGGTAATACTTGTATCCCGTGGACATCCACAATAAGTTGACTGTTGCAGGATGGATCTTTAAACGGACATAATGTAAAATCGTGTTCTATTTGGGGCAATAAAACACGGTTTCACAGAAGTATTTAGTTATAATATTACAAAAACCAAAGTAAGATTTGATTTATACTAAAGTAATCCATTTACTGAGAGTTGTTTCCTAGTTCATTAACTTTCTCTGTTGTGGGAAAAACTTGCCGATCATAGTTTGTGCTTTCCTGAGTCAGGGCGATCGCACTAAAGAAAATGGCACTTCCTACAGCCAAGGCCACCATAGGACGCTTCAGCAGGACAAAATCTCTGATAATCCTAGCTAAAGGTCTGCTTTGACGACGTAAGGCCGAAGAAATCATCAATTGTCTCCAAGTAAACGGATCACGGACATAATGACCGCTTTGGCAAACTACTAGCCGTTCCTGGCAATAGGGACAGCAAAACAAGCCCATACGCGTTTTAACTAGTTTTGGTGTAGCATTTCTTTGGCAAATTGGGCAAGTAACATAATGATTGTCAAAGGTGTGTATATTCATTTACCTCGTCCGCCTAGTCCATTTACTCGCTCTATAACAATAGTTATATTGAATGCCGATCAATACTTAGCAGACTTCCAAGTATGGTCTGACATCAGGCATAAATCATACATACATTGTATTACTACAAAGGATGGCTCAATGGTCGTAACACGAGTATAGCTAGATTTAGGCAAGGATGACTCCTAGTTAATGTTTGCGAGTGCGTCCACCCAGTCCACAAAAACTCTGTTGTCTCTAGAAAGTAATAGTGTTGGCGCTCACTTGCACCCCACTAGCGATGCCAAATAGCCCAACTTAGGCATCGTTCACCCTTAAATAACAATTGTCTCCCATTTAACCATTCTGCCCACAAAAATTTTGCACAATAACATTTTTTGCTAAAGCTTTGTAAATCAAGCAAATAAAGTCTACTTGTCTGGTTGCTAAATAATGGCTCACAATGAGAAGTAACAGATAAAAATTTAAATTTTTTCTTACATTTACCCCGCCTCTCAATGACTCTCTTGCCTCCCACTCAACTGAGGAAGGTAACGGAACAACCTGCCTTTCCTACACCTTCCGCTCGTTTAGCTCACTTAATTAATCGTTTTCAACCATCCCCAGAAACAGTTGTGCTGTTTTTAGCCATGCTCATTGGCGGTGGTACTGGTATGGGTGTAGTCACCTTTCACTATTCAATCCAGCTGATTCATCAGCTGATGCTGGAAAATTTAATGGGTCAAATCGGCGTCTGGGGTGCTTGGACTTTAGCCTGCGTTCCCACTCTTGGCGGATTAATCGTTGGCTTGATGCGCTGGCGCACTCAAGACTTTGGCCCTGAACTTTCATCTTTGATCGCTTCCTCTCAGGGAACAGAGATTAGACGACCACTACGACCAGTTACGAAGATGCTGGCCGCATCTGTTTCTTTGGGAAGCGGTGCTTCTTTGGGGCCAGAGGGGCCGAGTGTGGAAATTGGCGCAAATTTTGGGATGTTGTTGTCTGTGATCCTAAATGTATCTCAAGAACGACAACGTTTGCTGTTAGGTGCTGGCGCGGCAGCTGGACTCGCTGCTGGATTTAATGCTCCCATAGCTGGAGTATTTTTTGCCCTAGAGGTGGTAATGGGAGCTACATCTTTTGCTACTTCTGCTGTGAGTGTGGTGCTGCTAGCGGCGGTGGTAGCAGCACTAATTGCCCAAATTGGTTTGGGGGCACAACCTGCTTTTGATTTACCTGCTTACCAAGTCCGTAGTCCTTTGGAATTACCCCTTTATCTTGGCTTGGGTTTAGGGGCCAGCTTAGTTTCTTTGGCTTATACTCAATCAATTCGGGGAGCAAAAGCCTGCTTTGCTGGAAAGGTTCCAGGTTTTGACTTTTTGGGACGAATTCCTGAGCCGATTCATCCAATTATTGGCGGTGTGATAATTGGCGCAGTTGCTTTGCACTTCCCGCAAATTCTGGGCGTCGGTTATGAAACTGTAGAAGCAATGCTTCAGGATGTGGAGTTTCCACTCTACTTGTTGGTGGTGCTGTTGGTAGTGAAGCTACTGATGACTGCAATTAGTACGGGTAGTGGTTTCATTGGCGGTTTGTTTGCACCAGCAATGTTTTTAGGTGCTTCTTTTGGATCGGCTTACGCCAAGATTTTGGCTGTGGCATTCCCGGCTATTTGCGATCAGATGGCGGCTCCCCCAGCTTATGCAATGGTAGGAATGGCAGCAGTGCTGGCTGCTAGTGTCAGAGCGCCGTTAACAGCTATTTTAATGCTGTTTGAATTAACCCGCGACTATCGAATTGTTTTACCGTTGATGGCAGCTGTGGGTTTGAGTGTTTGGCTAGTGGAAAGGATTAAACCAACTTTTAACTCTAACTCTAACCTACAACAAATTGGTCTTTCTGAATTGAAAGATGAAAAAGTGGAAATTGTGCAGCAAATTTTGGTAGAAGATGCCATGTACCCCTGTCCAAAAAAGTTACCTGCAACCCTTGGAGTGTTAGATGCAGCTGTGGAAATGATCCGCGATCGCGCCCGGAGTGCTTTAGTAATTGATGAAGCAGAGCAATTAGTTGGTATACTTTCTCTGGAAGATATTAACCGCGCCCTTGCTCTTTGGCAAACTTACCCAAATTCGCTAACTGAAATTCCAGATAATTTATCCAGTCAAACCCTCATAGACATTTGTACTACTGAAATCCTCTACGCATGGCAGGATGAACTATTATCTGAAGCTTTAGACCGCATGACTCTTCGAGGTTTGCATCAATTACCAGTGGTAGCACGAGACAAACCCGATCGCATTTTGGGTTTACTAGAAAGAGAGCAAATTGCATTAACCTGCAATTTAGCAGTTACGCGTAAGGCACTTGGCCACTATTTACCAGTCTTACCCACCACAGATATAGTTATTAATAATTAGTCAAGGGTCAAAAATCTTGGACTTTTGATTAATAACTCTTGAGTGCCAATTTTAGATTGAAAGAAAACCCGATAGCGCAGCGTAAAGCCTTCTCAAAGAGAAGGCTTTACGCTGCGAAATGCTTTGCACAACGGCATGGCAACTCTTAGAGAGGCTGTTCGCCTTCGCTTAGAGCGAGCCAGACGCTCTCTACGAGACGCTGTTCGCGTTCGCGGACTAGCTAACGCTGCGCTCCCCTTGCGTCTTTTAGGTTGATGCCAGACTAATGTCTCGCTACGCGTTTTCACCCCTTGTGGGTGACACAAATCCAAAATTCAAAATCTTCAAGCCCCATCCGTTTATTGGCGGGGTCAATCCAAAATCTAAAATCTATTGACTTTGGACTCTTGACTGTATTATTAAGCTGTGGCTTCTATGGCTTCATCATCTTCCCGATCTTCTGGATCTACCTGTCTCAGACGAATGTGCTTTTTGCCTAAAGTGATCAGAAATTCATCTCCTGGTTTAAGATTCATCTGTTTTGTATAAGCTGAACCTATAAGTAAGTTACCATTCGATTGCACACTAATTCTATAGCTGGCACTACGTCCACCACGCCCATTAGCACTGGGTGTACTGTCCAACTGAATACCTTCGGCATCAATTAGGGCATTTAAGAACTTCATCATATTGACGCGTTCTATACCGTTTTTGGTAATGGTATAGTAGCCGCACTTTTTGGCTTTGTCTTCCTTGCTCTCACTCTCTAGCTCTTTGACTTTTTTGAGCAGTTCTTCACCGATTAGGGGTTCAATTTTTTTCTGTTTAGGCATTAACTTAGGTCGAAAATGAATGTTTGAAGTGTTTGAATCGATTTTATTTTAGCTGACATTGAGCTAATAGGAACATAATCCTTTAGTTTTTATCTCAACCTAGCCAAGTATATTACACTCATAGGCACAATTGTTATGTGATTAACAATATTGCCAAGACAATCTATTTTACAGAATGCTGGCAATGCTGATAACTATATATATATAGTTAGTGAATCACTGCTAGACTATACAAGTTTTAAGTTTTCTAAACTAACGCTCAAAAGGTTGTTTACAAGCTTTAGATGATAACTGAGTCAGAGAATGATAAGTAAAACTGATCCTTAATCAAAGGAAGAGGAGGCAGTGCGGTCTTAGGGTCTCCCCAAATGGAGTAATAAGCGTGTTTCCCCAAAAAGAGCAACTACCGTTCAAGGGTCAATATTTGGACTCTGGAAAATTGACTATTGACTAAACAATAAACCTTGCCAAAATGAAACTAACTACCAGAGGACACTATAGTGTGAAGGCGTTGCTAGATTTGAGTTTACAGCCAAGATATGGTCCTGTATCAGTGAGAGCGATCGCCAAACGCCAAGATATCCCAGCTCCTTACCTCGAAAAATTACTAATAGAAATGCGTCGCGCGTCTTTAGTGAAATCAATTCGTGGTAGCATCGGTGGATACCAATTGGCAAGAGAGCCTGCACAAATATCTATAGGACAAATTTTAGAAGCAGTTGGCGAGACTAGCCATTTACCCCATCACACCCCAGCACCTGCACAAGCTGAAGATTGGGTAACATTTAGCCTCTGGCAGAGACTCAACCAAAAGCTTAAAGAAGCTTTGTACAGTATTACTCTGGCAGACCTTTATTACGATGCTCGTAGCTGGCAGGCTTCCCTTGGAGAAGAGGCTAGTTTTGTGGTTTAGTAAAGAGTTAATAGTCAATAGTCAATAATCCAAATATTGACCCTTGAGAGCCAGTTCATTTAACAAAGGTAACTCCCGCACATGACTGGCTCCTCTTGACCACGAATTTTAGATTTTAGGTTTTTTGGTTCATGCTCCGGACAACTCTTGGAGACGCTAACGCGAACGTACCGCTGTTCGTTTTCGTGGTCAGGGTCAATTCCATTATCCAAAATCCAAAATCTAAAATTGGTTGACCCTTGACCAGTAACTTATGACTAATAGCATCTATGTCTTAATAATTGCTGCACTTTTAGATTACTTAATTGGCGATCCTTGGGATTGGCCTCATCCAGTGCAAGTTATGGGGTGGGTAATTTCTCGCCTGACTAAATTTTCTCTGCAATTGTGTCAAAATTCTTTAACACAACGCCTAGCTGGAATTGTACTAGGCATTATCCTAATAATTGGTAGCGGCCTTGTTGGCTTTTTGATTATTCAAAGTGCCAGATGGGTTCATCCGTTGTTGGGAATTGCAATAGATAGTATTTTTTTGGCTAGTTGTTTTGCTGGCAGAAGTTTGCGAGCAGCAGCAGTGGCTGTTTTACAACCTTTAACAGCGGGAGATTTGGGGCAGGCTCGGAAGATTTTAAGTAATTACGTTGGTCGAGATACACAAAACCTCTCACAAGCAGAAATTTCACGAGCCGTTTTAGAAACGGTTGCAGAAAATGCTACCGATGGGGTAATGGCTCCACTTTTTTATGCAATTGTTGGTATCTTTGTGCCACTTGTGGGGCCAACTCCCTTGGCTTTAGCATACAAAGCCAGCAGTACCCTTGATTCAATGGTGGGCTATCGGGAAGCACCGTATACTTATTTGGGATGGTTCTGTGCGCGGTTGGAAGATTGTTTGACTTGGCTACCTTGTCGGTTAACAGTTGTGACTCTGGCGCTGTTATCAGGTAAACCGATGCATGTTTACCGAATTTGTCGTCGAGATGCAATTAATGATCCTAGTCCCAATTCTGGCTGGAGTGAGTGCGCCTATGCTGCTTTTTTGGGTGTGCAGATGGGGGGTACAAATTGGTATCGTGGGGTAGCTAAGTACAAACCACTGCTAGGAGATGCTATTTATCCGATTACTGCAACTTCTATTCAGAATGCTTTGCAGCTGACTCGATATTGTTTTTTGCTATGGTTAGGGATAGCGATCGCTATATTCTTAATACTCCCAAATAGGTAATGATAAATATAAAGTTAAAAGTTAGGAGTTAAGAGTTAAGAATAAAAATTCCTAACTCTTAACTCATCACTCCTAACTTATGACTCGCTATGTCTGCCAAAGTAGTTGAAATTCTCTCATCAAAAGAAATCCGTCGTACCTTGACTCGCCTCGCCTCTCAAATTGTGGAAAGGACACGTGATTTGTCTCAACTAGTGCTTCTTGGTATTTATACCAGGGGTGCGTTATTAGCCGAATTGTTGGCGCGTCAGATTGAGACACTCGAAGGTGTACCCGTATCAGTCGGCGCTTTGGACATTACATTTTATCGAGATGACCTCGATAAAATTGGATTGCGGACTCCAACAAAAAGCGAAATTCCTTTTGACCTGACGGGGAAAACGGTTGTACTCGTGGATGATGTTATTTTCAAAGGACGGACGATTCGCGCTGCTTTGAACGCAGTCAACGAGTACGGTAGACCAGAGGTGATTCGTTTAGCTGTATTAGTAGATAGAGGTCATCGAGAATTACCAATTCACCCAGATTTTATTGGCAAGCAGTTGCCTACTGCTAAAGAAGAAGTTGTCAAAGTTTACTTACAAAATTGCGATGGACGAGATGCAGTGGAGTTGATTGGAGATTAGGAGTTGGGAGTTAGGAGTTTGAAGAATTTGCTCGATTTGTAAAGACTGACGAATTTTCAGGGTGATATTAGCCAAAACTTGTGATCGCAAGTTTTAGCTAACTAATTCTACTTGCACCCAATTACGATCGCGCAGCACGGCAAGCCGTTCGGTAATATCAATGATCCCGCCCATCATCCGCACTGGCTTACCTGTTTTGTGATCAACGACATAACCCCTTTGAATCCTACTCCTTTGTTTATGGATTACGGTTTTTGGCTAACCCACAACCTAATGTCATGAAAAATTGACATTATCACCATTACTCAACAGCTAAACAGCTACTAATGTTATGAAAACATGACAATAAGATCCCAGAAGAGCTGATAAATTCGTGAAACAGGTAAAAAACCTCTTGAAACCCCTTGATCCCGATATATGCTTAGTGGTTAATATTGATTTAACATAATAAATAGAACTTCTTTGATCCCAAAGAAATGCTGATTTTGGCATCACAAGGAATTGGTTGGAAGTGATCTCAATTTAAAAACTGGGCAAAACCAGGAGTCAGGAATAAGAAGTTCATCTGGAGTGGATGACATTTTATATAGCATTCTTTAACCAGGGGAAATCATTTACCGCTTAAACTACTGGAGGCCAAATAAATGGCAAAAGAACGCCCACCACTAGAGGAGATGACCTTACGGCAACTACGCAGAGTTGCCAGCGAATATAGCATCTCTCGCTATAGCCGAATGCGTAAATCACAATTGCTGGCATCAATTTTAGAAGTCCAGCGCAGCAAAACTTTGCTTAGTCCATCTCGTTCGTTGGAGGCACAAGAAACCGTGGAAGCAGCTAAGTTTGAATTAGGTCAAGAAGATCGGACTGGTGGATCTTTGGCTGATGTTGATGAAGGACTCGCCGATCTGCCCTCTGGCTATGGTGAAAGCCGGATTGTCCTCTTACCGCGCGATCCTCAGTGGGCTTACACTTACTGGGATATTCCGAATGAACATAAACAGGAACTGCGCCGACAAGGAGGACAACAACTCGCACTACGGATTTATGATGTCACCGACATCAATATCGAATACCAAAGCCCCCACAGTATTCAAGAATATCCTGCTGATGAACTAGCTAGAGAATGGTATCTACCAGTTCCAGTTAGCGATCGCGATTATGTGATCGATATCGGTTATCGTGCTGCTGATGGTCGCTGGTTGGTACTAGCTCGTTCTGCTAAAGTACACATTCCTCCCGTCTATCCTTCTGACTGGATTGAAGATGTCTTCATCACTGTCAACTTTGAAGAAGATTTGCGTGGTGAGACTCAGTACGAACTGGTTCACCCTGCTGAGAAGATTGCAGTTACCGCCAATGATGGTGTGAATGTGAATGGCAACAGCAACAGCAACAGCAACGGTAACCCCATCTACGACGAAATATTTGGTTTAGCCGAATCTGCTGAAGCACAACGGGTTGCTGGTTCTATCTTCGGCTCCCAGCAACAAGTACCAGGTTCAGCGCGTCCTGAACAAGCCATTAGCTCCTACATTTTCCCATCTGGTGTGGGTCTGTGGGCAATTCCCACCGGATCTGGCTTAACTGCTTCTGGTGCAGGAATGTCAGGTGTTGGCTTCTCGGCTTCCGCTGTACCAGTTCGTCCGCGCCAGTTCTGGTTAATTGCCGATGCTGAGTTGATAGTCTACGGTGCAACTGAACCTGATGCTACCGTAACCATTGGTGGCCGGGCAATTCAGTTAAATCCAGATGGGACATTCCGCTTCCAGATGTCCTTCCAGGATGGTTTAATCGACTATCCGATTTTGGCTGTAGCTGCTGATGGTGAGCAAACCCGGTCAATTCAAATGAAATTTAATCGTGAGACACCATCTCGGAATACTAACACCAAAGAAGAAGCTGTTTTAGAATGGTTCTCTTAAGTTTTGGCTCTTAGATTAACTCCAAACTAAAATTTCAAATTATTCCCCGCTATAGTAATTCTGTAGCGGTTTTTTTTGCATTATATGTCTACAAAAAAATTATTTTTGTTATTTAGCTTGATAATTGGTGCAAGCTTTTTATCAGGTTGTCAAGAGATTGAGGCAAATTCAGTCACAAAAGCATCTAAAACTTGCCTTGGTAAAGATGCTAAGTTCAGTATTGATTTTTTTAAAACCAATAATCAAGGTAAAAAAAATCAAAGAGGTATTAACAATGTGATTATTTTTAATCCCAAATCAGCAGAATTAGATTTCAAAGTTAATGTTGGTCTATCTCATAAACTCTACGCCAAAGATAGTAGGGGGAAACTGCGTAAAGAATATGTACCAAAACAGTTTCATGAACTGATCGGCGATGAGAATGCTAAATTAAACGGCCAACTACCCATTGCCGCAATTAATGCCGACTATATAGGTACTGATGATAAACCACAAGGCTTAAATGTTTCTCGTGGCGTAGAGTATTCAGGAGCATTTAAAAATAAACGTTCTTCCTTTGGGATATCAGGAGGTACACCCAACCAGCGACAGGCTACTATCCAAACTGGTAGAAGAAAGAGCGATATTCTAAATTATAATTTAGTGGGCGGTAATGGCAGATTCTATCGTCAGGGTAAGTTTAAAGATATTTGTCAAGATTTGGGAGAATTTGCCTGTAAAAATGCAACTAATCGCTCTCTGGCAGCTATCACTAATCAAGGCTATGTAATACTATTAGTTAATGACTTAAAAGCTAATTCAAATATTGAATTGTCTCAAGTTAATCAAGAGTTACTGCCAGATATGTTTGATAATGTCCTAGAAGGCATTGCTAGCAATAACTGTTTAGGTAAGATTCAAGAAGGGATTTTATTTGATGGAGGGATGTCTCCAGGATTATATTATAACCAGAAAACTTATGTAGAAAACCTTGGGCCGATTGGTTCAGTTTTTTTAATTTACAAAAAATAAAATAGTTTAGAAGTTTAGGGCTGTAACGTAACTACGCCCGTTGTAAACATCGACTTTTGTACCATCAACAGGCTACTCTAAATTGGCTAGCTTGGGAGCATTCCATTTTGGAAGAAACATTTTTGGTATCTCACCCTAAATCCAAATACTTTGTCCAGTAAAGACTTTTGTCGCTGGCTAGGACTGGTTTACTTCCATCTGGCTCAATTTTAGAGTACTGACCTTTTAACTTTTTGGGAATTCTCAAGCTTGTTTGGATTCACCCAACGATTAACAAATTCGTTGTTATGTTTGTACACCTTAATTTGCACTTGCTTGGAGCTTAACTTGACTACTTCGGCAGGAATTCTTTGGACATCGCTAGAATCTGCGCGAGCCTTGTAAAGCCAAATGACTTTTTGCCCTACTTGAAAGTAGTTAGAATTGCTAGTAAAAGAAGGCGCTCTTTCTGCCCAAGAAGGGAAAGCAATTGCTAAGTTGATCAAAAGTACTAAGACCACTAGAGTGATTTGGAAAAGTTTCATGATCATTGCACTTGTCTTGGGTCTGATGGGGCAATCAATCTGCTGCTCTAGCATTTAGCTATTGTCCTTCTTTGCTTTCTCAAAGTTGAAAAGTAGATACACTAAAACTTCTTTGGGTAATTTAGCATTACTTTGCTCTTTGAACTCTGAACGAGTGGCTCAGGAATGGGCGCTCCGGTACTGATTACTGTAGAAGTTATTCTTATTAAGTTCTCGGTTGGAGTCCCAATCCTCCGTAGAGAGTTCAAAGTTCAAATCTCTACTGATTTCAGGATAAAGCAACTTTGATAATAAAATCAAATAGTCTTATTTGTTATAGTGATAAATTAAATTTATGATAAAAGTTGTGATGCCCTGACTTGAGATCACAATCTCTATCTCAGCAGTTTGCAACTTAAATCATGTATTCTCCCTAAAACAGGAGATACTTTATTGACTTGTTTGAGAGCTTTTGTTATTTATTGAGCAATACGCTTGCTCTAATTCCCTCCTTAAAAAGGAGGGTTAGGGAGGATCAAGTTTTAACCGAAGCGTATTGGTTTATTGAAGTTAGATTCTTTTTTAAGTAATATATTTACTCTTAATTAATCCAGCTAAAAGTTATTCCTATTTTGACTGATATTTGCCTTGAGTTAGTAACTTAATTTGTTAATATAATTCCTCATTAATTGGCTTAATTGCACAAAATACACCGATAACTACTTAAGCATTTAGTATAACCTTATGGATGTGTTGGTGAGTTAACTCCTCAACTAAATTATTCAATTAACTAAACTCATCAAATCTTCATCTATTTGAAGTGTAGTTTATCTTTTACATTAAAAATAGTGGGAATAATAAAGGAAATCGGATTGAGCAGATTAGTTAGCTATGAGCCAAATATGTGCTATCTCCAAAACCTGTGCTTGTCGCAATGTTGCACGCTGCCGGACTAAGGAGGCAGGCAGGCTCTTTCTCTGGTTCCCCGTTCCCCATACACTGAAAAAAGTCACCTCCTATCTACAGCAGTTTGCCCTGAAGTATGAACTGATGCACAAGCGTCCAGGTCTGAGTTTGGACTGTAGACCTGGACAGTCACAAGAAATTGCCCGTAACCTGGCCCAATTACTTGCACCGAGAGAATTAAGAGAGACGCAAGTCCTTTTCCTTCAAGGTGCTATCCAACCTCAACTCCATGATTTTAGTGACATAACCTCATTACAACGCTTTATTAAGTTCAACCAATCCGACTGGCTGGTTGAAATGCTGGCAACGGAACGATTCACCAGTTACTTCCAACCAATTGTCTCAATTAAGGATACATCGCAGATTTATGGATATGAATCACTCTTGCGGGGGCTGGATGAACAAGGCAATTTAGTGCTACCGGGACCAATTCTGGAGTTAGCAACTGAAGCTGGACTCTTACCACAACTCGACCGAGTTGCTCGCCTGAGCGCGATCGCTCAATTCAGCCGCCATCAAGTAAGCGGGCAGATTTTCATCAATTTTGCACCAACGTCACTTTATGATCCAGCTTTTTGCCTACACAGTACCCTAGAGGCAATTGATCAAGCAGGCATCTCCCATGAGCGGGTTGTTTTTGAGGTGGTGGAGTCAGACAATTTTCAAGATTTAGACCATCTAAAGACAGTGCTCAAATACTACCGGGATGCTGGTTTTTTAGTAGCCCTTGATGACCTCGGTTCTGGCTATTCCAGCCTAAACTTGCTGCATCAGTTACGTCCAGACTTTATTAAGTTGGATATGGAGTTAATTCAAGATGTACATCAAAACCCTTACAAAGCTTCGATTACAGAGAAGCTTCTGGAGATTACTCAAAAGTTAAATATCCAGAGCGTCGTTGAAGGGATTGAGTGCATTGAGGAACTGAACTGGCTGCGAGAACGAGGCGCAACTTTTGCTCAAGGCTATTTGATTGGTAAACCCAGTGCAGTGCCTGTCACTACAACTCTTCACTTTGATCCGATCGCGTTAACTGTTGCATCGGCACATTCTAAGCATGTTGAGCAGCAGGTTCAACACCAAAAGGAGTCTGAGCGAATTGTAGCTGCTGTGACGCAGCGCATTCGACAATCATTGAAGTTAGACGAGATTTTGCAAACCACGGTAGATGAGGTGCGACAACTGTTTAAGGTAGACCGAGTGATAATCTACAAGTTTGAGCCAGACTGGAGTGGGTTAGTCGCTGTAGAATCCTTAGCAGAAGGGTGTATGTCGATTCTAGGATTTCACGTCATGGACACGTGCTTTAAATCCACGCGTGCAGCTTACTATCAACAAGGTAAAACCAAAGCGATCAAAGATATTGAAACTGCGGGACTATCGCCGTGTCATGTTGACCTCCTGCGGAGTTTGGAAATTCGGGCAAATCTTGTCGTGCCCATCTTGCAGCAAGACGGTTTGTGGGGACTATTGATCGCTCACCAATGCCATCATGCCAGACAATGGCAGCAATCGGAGATTAACTTGTTTAACCAGTTAGCCGGACAAGCTGCGATCGCTATTCAGCAATCAGAACTTTACCACCAATTACAACAAGCAAATCATGAATTACAGCGCCTTGCCTGTTCAGATGGTCTAACCCAAGTGGCAAATCGACGCTGCTTTGATGACACGTTCAACGTACAGTGGCAACGGTTGGCACGAGAGCAAGCCTCGTTATCTTTGATTTTGTGCGATGTTGATTACTTTAAGCTTTACAACGATACGCATGGACATCTGGCAGGAGATGATGCACTCAGACAGGTTGCCAAGGCAATCTCTCAGACAGTTAAACACCCCGCTGATCTAGTTGCTCGTTATGGTGGAGAAGAGTTTGCAGTTATTTTACCAAATACTGATATCGAATCGGCCATTGCAGTTGCAAGAGATATTCAGAACAATGTTAGTGCGTTAAAAAAGCCTCATCCCCATTCTCAGGTCAGTGAATTCATCACGCTAAGTCTTGGTGTGGCAACCATCACTCCTCATAGCCAATTATCTCCCGCAACCTTAATTGCTACTGCTGACCAGGGACTCTACCAGGCAAAAGCACAAGGAAGAAATTGTGTGGTGCAGATGGATTGTGAGGAGGTTGACGCTAAATCTCTCCTTTAACACCAGTCTCCATTTTCTCTGCCAATTATCGTGAATATTGTTGATCTGATGATTATTCAATCTCAATCACAACTTTACCGAAGTGAGCAGCACTTTTAAGGTAATGATCGACCTGATTTTTCACTCTTATCTGGAAAACAAGACAGGAAAACCTAACCTCCCAACCCTACAACCCTTGGGGGAGAATTCAAAGCCTCTCAAAAGCAGCCGCAGATTCTAAACTTTACGATTTCCAAGTAGTTCCGGCTGCGACACAATTTGATTTTAAAGCTGTGATAGAAAATGCAGAACCTTGAGAATTGGGACTGTTGATGATTGGTTTGCACCAGTTTGAGACAGAACAAATACCTCTGGGTGGAGGGCGATCGCGTGGCTTAGGTGTAGTTAAACTAGAAATTGACAAGATGCAATGGATTGATGTCAACAACGACCCAGAAAAGTTACTGAGATACTTACAATAATTAATCAGCAGTAATAGAACTGATGACATATCGAGCTATGAAGATGATCAGCAATTCAAGCAGGATTGGACTCATGCTCTCATCAATCATTTAAGAGACAATATAAATAAGAGTTCTACCGCTAAAGCAACACAAAATTATTCAGGAGGTCAATATGGCTTTTAGTAATTACAAAACCATCGGTGAAGTCCTCAAAGCATTTCAGGTTATTTATACAGAAGCTAATTTTATAGGCGAATTTGAGTTTAATGTCTCTGACTACTTTCGAGAAGATTTAGAATTTACGATGCGAGAAGGAGCCGTTGACTGTTCTGAGTTTGCTATATGCGAAAACTTGATATCCCCAGTGTTAAAACAAGTTTGGAAACTATATAGCAGCAAGTTTATTTTATGGAGTCATTATTCTCTGAATAATGACGAAAAGCTATCAGGATTTCCTGAATATATTTTGGCTAAACGTTCTCCATTATGGAAAGTTGTATTTGACAAGCCATACTTCATCTTAGTAGAAGCAAAACAAGATAATTTTGAAACTAGTTGGGCACAATGTTTAGCAGAAATGATTGCTGCTCAAAGACTGAACGGTGAATTGTCAATAACTATCTTCGGTATTGTTTCTAATGGAGTAACATGGCAATTTGGCAAGTTAGAAGGAGAAATATTTACTAGAAATATCCTACCTTCCACAATTTATGAGTTAAATAAACTCTTTGCTACTATCAATTATATTTTTCAACAGTGTGAATTGCAGTTAAACAATCTACTGGCTGCTTAATACTCCAAATTTTTATCAAGAAAATTTAATTATGCACAAACGATTTGTTAATCACTGCACGATTAATTTAACCCAGAAACTACGAATTAGATTAACGTAACTTCCTCCCCCTAAGGGGATGGAAATGGAGTAAAATATTTGACATGGTTTGCATACCAATCAGCGATGCCAAAAGTAGCTACAAAAAATTCTCGTTTCTAGCCTCTGGCTAGAAATGCATTAAAAGCGGCTCTGCCGCAAATTTAGGAGGCAAAGCCTCACAACAGGCATTCCCAGCCAGAGGCTAGGAACGAGGAACCCAGAAACTCTGTCCTTTTAGGAGAAAGGTCAGAGTGTATTCCATACAAACGAGAAGTGCTATGTTTGCACTCCAGAAAAATCATCTGAAACTCAGTTAAGATAAGTAATTGAACGCTAATTCATTATTGATATTATTCTGGCAACCCGTAGTTTAAGTATTTTAAAATACATTCTTTGTCTATTTACAAATTGAGCAAATTCGCTGATCATGACGACACAAGAAAAAATGTGATAAACAACACTTATTTTTGTAATAAGTTGTAGTTTATGTAACTTGTGCAGTTAATCTCCTGTCAAAAATATCATGCCTTTAGTTTCAACGATAAATAAACTGACATCGACTCAAGTCCCCACACTGAATGATTGCAGTTCACAAAGCCTGCTCAACTACTTTCAAAATTCTTGGGAGCTTGAAGAAACACTCATGAAAAGTTTGGTCAGGGAAGAAACTTTTTATTTTAACCCTGATCGATTAAGAAACCGTCTAATTTTTTATCTTGGTCACTCAGCTGTTTTTTTCATCAACAAGTTAATTAGAGTTGGTTTAATTAAAGCTCGAATTAATTCCCAATATGAAACCCTATTTGAAATCGGAGTTAATCCAGAAACACCGACAGAACTCGACGCAGCGATGAAAGGGGTTAGCTGGCCTGATGTAGAAAAAGTTTGGCAATATCGAGACAAAGCACGAGAAGCTATTACAAAGGTGATTCAAAATACTTCTTTGGATCTCCCGATTCATCAACAGCATCCCTTCTGGGCTTTGCTGATGGGAATAGAACATAGTCGCATTCACTTTGAAACCTCTTCGATGCTGGTGCGTCAATTGCCTACTAATTGCCTAAAACGTCCCCAAGGCTGGAATTATGCACCTAGCAAAGGGAATATTCCCAACAATGAAATGCGCCGGGTTCCCGGTGGTGTGGTGAAACTAGGAAAACCCAAGGATGATCTTACATTCGGTTGGGATAGCGAATATGGCGATCGCACTGTTGAAGTAAAACCGTTTTTAGCTAGTCAATATCTAATCACTAACGGAGAATATCTGAAATTTGTTCAAGCTGGTGGTTACAACAATCCAGACTACTGGAATGCTGAATCTTGGGATTGGAAGCAATTCTACAATGTCCAACATCCCAAATTCTGGATACCCTTGCAGGATGGCTACCGCTATCGAGCCACATTCGATGAAATAGACTTACCCCTAGACTGGCCTGTGGAAGTCAATTACTACGAAGCGATCGCATTTTGTCGCTCTCAAGGCTCAGAAATCCGCTTGATGAGTGAAGCCGAATGGAATCAAGCTTTACTTACCTGTAAGGATAACCACTTATCAACTAACTCTAATCTCAACTTACAATTCATTTCCCCCAGCCCAGTGGGAATGTTCAAACCAGCTAATAGCGCTTGTGGGCTTTATGATCTTAGAGGAAATGTCTGGGAATGGTTGGGGGACACTTTCAACGCCCTACCAGAATTTGAACCTCATCCGCTTTACGAAGATCAAGCAGCACCCTTTTTTGATGGCAAACATCAGATGATGCTCGGTGGTTCTTGGGCTACTAATGGTGCAATGGCATTACCAACCTATCGCAACTGGTTTCGTCCCTACTTTTATCAACACGTCGGTTTTAGAATTGCTCAAGATTTAAAAGGAGATTATTGAGAATGAAACCAAATCCTATCCTACCACAACCTGGTCAAGAATCAGTTTGGGATTATCCGCGTCCGGCTCGTTTAGAAGATAGCAACAAATCAATTCGGATAATTGTTAATAGTATTGTTTTAGCAGAAACAAGTAAAGCTAAAAGAGTCGTAGAAACTAGCCATCCTCCTGTTTATTACCTTCCTTCAGAAGACATTAAACTAGAATATCTCATAGAAACACCTAAAAAAACTTGGTGTGAATGGAAAGGTAAGTGTCAATATTATGATATCAGCATCGGTGAGAAGTATATAAATAACGCTGCTTGGCGATATTTTGACCCCACACCTGAGTTTGTAACGATTCAAGAATATTATGCTTTTTATCCTAGTTTAATGGATGCTTGCTATGTAAATGATGAGCTAGTTATGTCTCAACCTGGTGATTTCTATGGGGGATGGATTACTGCTGATATTGTCGGGCCATTTAAAGGTAGTCCAGGAACAATGGGATGGTAATTTATCAAACACAATTCAAGAGTCAGGAGTCAGAATTCTTTTAATAATTTTGCCTAATTAAGAGGTGTCAGATTTAAGCTACTCAATCAAAATTACTAGAAGATTTCATGGTGATATACTCCAAAGAAGCTACAGGGAACATAATTCCTGGCTTCTTTGTACAATGTTCTCCGGTGTAGAGGAGAATTTCTAGAATATATCGGCTGAAAAACAAGGTTATCTCCCAATAGGGTTAAGTTACAGCTATTTATCTCAAAATAGCTGTAAGGATAATTGTAGGTTGAGTGTTCGATTGCGAAACCTAACATTCAATGTTAATTGTTGAGTTACGAGAAGTCACTCCGCTTTTAGGCTAGTGTAGCCGCAACTTTAACAGTTCGACTCCCCCTTTTGCTTAAGCTTTTTTCAACCAGCTAAACATAGCGCGTAAATCTTTGCCAACTTCCTCAATTTTGTGTTCAGCTTCTTTGCGACGCAAAGCGGTAAATCCTGGTTTACCAGCTTGGTTTTCTAAAACAAATTCCCGTGCAAATTGTCCAGATTGAATTTCGCTGAGAATCTTCTGCATTTCAGCTTTGGTTTGTTCGGTAACAATCCGTGGGCCACGGGTATAATCGCCATATTCAGCTGTGTTAGAAATGCTATCGCGCATTTTGGCTAAACCACCTTCTACAACCAAGTCAACAATCAGCTTGACTTCATGCAGACATTCAAAATAAGCCAATTCTGGTTGATAACCAGCTTCAACTAAAGTTTCAAATCCTGCTTTGATTAAAGCACTCAAACCACCGCACAATACTGCTTGTTCGCCAAATAAATCAGTTTCAGTTTCTTCGCGGAAAGTAGTTTCGAGAACACCAGCGCGGCTACCACCGATACCTTTAGCATAAGACATGGCGCGATCGCGTGCCTGACCACTGGCATCTTGATAAACTGCAAATAGCGCTGGTACACCTTCACCCTGTTCATAAGTCCGCCGGACTATATGCCCCGGCCCTTTGGGTGCTATCATCACCACATCTACGTTAGTCGGTGGTACAATTTGCCCAAAGTGAATATTGAAACCGTGGGCAAAAGCTAACACATTCCCTTCCTCTAAATTGGGTTCAATCTCGTTTTTGTAAATCGTTTTTTGGACTTCATCTGGTAACAAAATCATGATGAAGTCAGCAGCATTGGCAGCATCTCCAACATTCTTCACAGTTAACCCCGCTGCTTCAGCTTTTTCTACTGACTTACTACCCGGATATAATCCCACAATCACATTCAAACCACTATCTTTTAAATTGAGAGCGTGGGCATGACCTTGCGAACCATAGCCAATAATGGCAATAGTTTTTCCAGCCAAAAGGTCTAAATTGGCATCTTCGTCATAGTACATCCGGGCCATAGAAGCATCTCCTGTCAGCAAGCGTCGTCATTAATTTGCAGGCTTATGAGTATACCTCAAATTGAGTAACCACGGAACTATGAGCCATTAACAATTCGTAATTCGTAATTACGTTACGGATGGGGATTTACTTTACCAAAGCACTCTTCATCTTTGTTACAGAAATCGCAACAATACAGGTTTTGAGTTTTATATGAGCAATACTGGGATTAACTTCATCCATCTAGGGGTAGATTATGTACGCTTCGACTAAATTACCGCGCACATCTGCTTTATTTGTGAGTGTGTTATTAGGAGGGGTGATTTTCACCAGTTGTGCCTCTTCCCATCAGTCAGCAAATAAGGCTTTACCTCCAATTGCAGCCGATGGCAGGGCAAATCAAGCAACTGCACCTGCTAATGAAAGCAGTATTTCCCAAAAGGCGGAAGCTTCACCAATAGCCCGTTCTCGTCCCCAACTCATCAAAAAGGCAGCAATCTCTTTGACTGTCAACTCTGTAGATCAGACTATTGATGCTGTTTCGCAAATTATCAATAAACAGCAAGGGGATTTGATCGGGTTGAAACAACAACAACCCAAAAACGACAACCCGCGTTACACAGCAACAATGCAATTGCGGATACCAGAGAATCTGCTGGAATCTACATTAGAACAACTAGCTAAATTGGGCACTGTCGAGAGTCGCAATATCACTGCGGAAGATGTAGGCGATCGCCTGGTGGATTTCCAAGCTAGATTAACCAATTTGCAAAAAACTGAAGCCAATCTGCAAAAAATTATGGATCGGGCAGGTTCTGTTAGAGATGTGCTTAGTGTTGCCCAAGAACTGAGTAATGTCCGAGAAACAATAGAACAAATTGATGCCCAACTCAAAAGCCTACAAAATCAAGTTGCTTATTCCACTATTACGCTGAACCTAGAAGCAGCAGTTTCTAGCACCAGTCCCCAACCTGCCTTTGGTTTGCAAGTTCAGGAAACTTGGAACAACTCCACTCACTCTTTGAGGGCATTTTCCGTTGGCTTACTCAAGCTGAGTATTTGGTTAATTGTTTACAGTCCCTATTTGTTAATTTTTGCTGCTCTTATCTATAGCTTTACTCGTTGGCGGCGAACTCATTCACCACGTTTGACACAAACACCAGAATCAACTAGTTCTGAGTGAGTTTGCATAAATCATACATCTACCTTTGATAAATTTACATAAGTAAAAATTAATTCAAATATTGCCAAATCTTATTGTCTAAGTCTCCATCTTGAAAAGTTCTGTTTATCCTGTCGTTTTGATTACTTTAATCTTCAATCAAATGTAAAAAACAATACAAAATATATGATGACAATTTTGATACAAGTTTGTTAAGAATAGTTACAATAGTCGGAATACAGGATAATATTTCTTATGGTAAACTCACTTGACAATAATCCACCTCATCAAGTAATAATTGTTGGCGGTGGTTTTGGTGGACTTTATGCGGCCAAAACACTCGCCAAGGCAGCAGTAAACGTTACCCTGATTGATAAACGCAACTTTCATCTATTTCAACCCCTCCTATACCAAGTCGCCACAGGTGCGCTATCTCCTGCGGATATTTCCTCACCGTTGCGTTCTGTACTCAGCAAGAGCAAGAATACGAAAGTGCTGCTGGGAGAGGTGAATAATATTGATCCAGAAGCACAAAAAGTAATTGTGGGCGACGAAGCAATACCTTACGATACGTTAATTGTCGCTACAGGTGCGAAGCATTCCTACTTTGGCAAAGACAACTGGGAAGAATTTGCCCCAGGCTTGAAAACAGTAGAAGATGCCATAGAAATGCGTAGCCGGATTTTTACAGCCTTTGAAGCCGCAGAAAAAGAAACTGATCCAGAAAAACGCCGTGCTTGGTTAACCTTTGTAATTGTCGGTGGTGGCCCAACTGGTGTAGAATTGGCTGGCGCGATCGCAGAATTAGCAAACCAAACTCTCACAGAAGATTTCCGCAGCATCGACACATCGGAAGCTAGGATTTTGCTATTAGAAGGTCTGGATCGGATTCTGCCACCCTTTGCACCAGAGTTATCACAAGAAGCGGAAGCATCCCTGACGCGGTTAGGGGTGATTGTCCAGACAAAAACACTGGTAACGAATATTGAAAATGATATTGTTACCCTCAAACAAGGCGATGAAGTTAAAGAGATTGCCTCAAAAACAGTATTATGGGCAGCAGGTGTGAAAGCTTCAGCAATGGGAAAAGTGCTAGCAGAACGCACAGATGCCGAATGCGATCGCGTTGGACGCGTTATTGTCGAACCTGATTTGAGTATTAAGGGACATCCTAATATTTTTGTAATTGGCGACTTAGCAAATTTTTCTCATCAAAATGGTAAACCGCTACCTGGTGTTGCACCTGTAGCAAAGCAACAAGGTGAATATGTAGCAGCGCTAGTCCAAAAGCGGCTTACAGGTAATAGTTTGTCACCCTTTGCTTATACCGATCATGGTAGTTTGGCAATGATTGGGCACAATTCTGCTGTGGTCGATTTCGGCTTTATCAAGCTGAAAGGTTTTGTTGCATGGCTGTTTTGGCTATTGATTCACATCTACTTCTTAATTGAATTTAACAACAAATTAGTAGTAATGATTCAGTGGGCATGGAACTATTTCACCCGTAATCGGGGAGCAAGATTGATTACAGGTCAAGAATCACTCACGCAGTTTCAAATTGGCGATCGCAACAGTTATTACACATCAGAAACTAATAAACAGCCAGTAAATATCTAATTATGGGGCATTGGGCATTGGGTTTAGTAGTCTCCCTTGTCCCCTTATCCCCTTGTCTCCCCCACTCCTAGCAACACAACAAAGTTATCGCCCTTATAAATTAGCAGTAAGCTGTTTGAGGGCGTTTTTCATAATCTACATATGGCAACTATTAACGACAACTACCTGAAACTGAAAGCGGGTTATTTGTTTCCAGAAATTGCTCGGCGGGTGAATGCCTTTGCTGAAGCGAATCCTGATGCTAAGGTGATCCGGTTGGGCATTGGTGATGTTACCGAACCTTTGCCAGAAGCTTGCCGCACAGCTATGATTAAAGCTGTGGAAGAAATGGGCGATCGCAATACCTTCAAAGGCTACGGCCCAGAGCAAGGCTACGCCTGGTTACGGGAAAAAATAGCTACTCAAGATTTCCAAGCGCGGGGAGCCGAAATTGATGCTTCAGAAATCTTTATCTCTGATGGTTCCAAGTGCGACACTGGCAATATTCTGGAAATCTTTGGTCATGATAACATCATCGCCGTTACTGACCCTGTTTATCCCGTGTATGTAGACACTAACGTTATGGTGGGAAATACGGGGGATGCCAACGAGAAAGGCGAGTTTGAAGGCTTAGTTTATCTGCCGATTACGGCTGAAAACAACTTCACCGCCGAAATTCCCTCAAAAAAAGTCGATTTAATTTATCTCTGCTTTCCCAATAACCCCACTGGCGCAACTGCTACCAAGGAATATTTAAAGGCATGGGTAGACTATGCCAAAGCTAATAACTCGATTATTTTCTTTGATGCAGCCTACGAAGCTTATATTACCGATCCATCACTTCCCCACTCAATTTATGAAATTGAAGGTGCAAGAGAAGTTGCGATCGAGTTTCGGTCTTTTTCCAAAAATGCAGGCTTTACAGGAACTCGTTGCGCGTTAACTGTTGTACCGAAGACACTTACAGCAAAAGCCGCCGATGGTTACGATGTGGAACTATGGAAACTATGGAATCGTCGCCAGTCCACCAAATTTAATGGCGTTTCTTACATCGTTCAACGGGGAGCCGAAGCGGTTTACTCCGAAGATGGACAAGCACAAATCAAGGGATTGGTGAGTTTCTATCTAGAAAACGCCAAAATTATCCGCGAGAAACTCACAGCCGCCGGATTATCAGTTTATGGTGGCGTGAATGCACCTTACGTCTGGGTGAAAACTCCTAATGGTTTATCCAGTTGGGAATTCTTTGATAAGTTACTGCAAACTGTCAACGTTGTAGGAACACCTGGTTCTGGCTTCGGTGCTGCGGGTGAAGGTTACTTCCGCATTTCGGCGTTTAACAGTCGGGAAAATGTGGAAGAGGCGATGAAGCGGATTGCTGAGAAGTTTAAGGTGTAAGGCGATCGCTTTTGTTAAACTCAATCTATTAGTCTAAAGGTTACGGTGGGCTGTATTACCCACCGCAACCTGATAGATAATTATTGAAACTCAGCCTACTTATATTCTGATTATGACTGCTGCTATCACCGTTTTCAAACCTGTTAGCCAGATGCAGTTAGCACCTGGTAGCATGGTGACTATTCCAGATGTTAGCTGGGAAGAATTTGAATCTATTTTACAAGAATTGGGAGAAAAAAGAACTACACGAATTGCCTACAGCCAGAGTACTTTAGAAATTATGGCTCCTTTACCAGAACATGAAATACCCAAAGATTTAATTTCTGATATTGTCAAGATATTGCTGAAGGCTAAAGATATCAGATACCAACCTTTTGGTTCCACCACCTTTAAACGGCAAGGTGTAGCAGGAGTTGAACCTGATGCTTGCTTTTATATTCAAAATTATCAACAAATGATTGGTCATCGCCGCTTGCAACCTGATGATCCACCACCAGATTTAGCGATTGAGACTGATGTCACATCAAAAACTACTCTCGATGCTTATGAAGCCATTGGAGTCCCAGAATTGTGGGTTTACGATAGCGGGAGTCTTTCTATTTATTTGCTGAGAGATGGGAAATACATAAAATCTAACACTAGTCCTAATTTTGAAGATATAGCGATTACTCAAATTATCCCTGCTGCGGTGGAACGTAGTTGGCAAGTAGGAAGTTTTCAAGCTTTAGAAGAATTGAGAGCGAGGATTCAATAAATGATAAAATAGGCATCGCTCATTGTGAGTTACTGTCAAATGAGGCATTGACTTAATGCCTAACAAATGTGCTAATGCAAACACAGGTGTTGATTGACTTAGGTATCTGGATAATTTAAAAAGTTTTGGAAAGATTAATTATAGATAAGGGTGCTAATTTAATAGAGTAATTTTGATCAATATCACATAATGTTTATTAAAGAGTGACACTTCTTTCATGCCTGAACAGATTGTCGTCGTTGAATATGATCCCAGCTGGCCCTCACTGTTCGAGAAGTTGAAAACTCCTGTGGCTGAAGTTCTCGGCGAAAGCGCGTTAGCTATCGAACATGTTGGCAGCACATCCGTGCCTGGACTTGCTGCCAAGCCAATTATTGACATGGATGTAGTGGTGCCATCAACTGCCGACATTAGAGCTACTATCCTTGCGCTTGCCACCCTTGGATATGTGCATCAGGGCGATCTCGGTATCAAAGGGCGCGAAGCCTTTCTCTGGCCATCGAACGCACCGCGCCACCACCTCTATGTTTGCCCACGCGATAGCAAGGAACTCCGTCGTCACCTATTGTTTCGTAACTACCTGATCAAATATTCCTCCGAAGCGCATAGATATGCACTCCTCAAGCGTGAACTGGCGCAGAAGTTCGCGTCGAATCGCCAAGCATACACTGACGCCAAGTCTGAATACATTCAAATGATTACTGAACGGGCGTTGCATGACCTTAGAGCAATCTGAATAACTAGACATTTAACCCAATAAGGGATATTAAAGCAAGTATTTTAATAATTATTTACAACTTGTCCCATTTGCCACGTATTTCGGCACACCTCCTATATGCAGTAAAAATTAATCCACTAAAAGGTGCGATCGCCTTCAAATTGTATTTGTTAACTTAGCATTTTGGCTAAGTTTAATAGAATTCCTATCTGGCTCTGAATACATAGCAAATAATTCACTAAAAACCTCTTCCCCATTAATCTCTCCACTACTAAAAAATCGTTCTACCTCAACCGAACCATCCTCAAAAAATTCCACTTCCCATCGTTCACCAGGCACAGCCACATTTACCATAATCGTTTCATCTCGATGATGAGCTAGAGTGTAACTAATTTTCTCTTGTTCTAATTGATTTAGAAAAGTAACTATTTTGCCAAATCCATGATTCTTCATTTGTCAAACCTCTTATCGCTTAATAACTTGCGAACAACTTTAAAACCCGGTTGATTTACCTCTGCTCCCGCTTCAATCTCCTCCCATAACATTTCACAAAACTTATCCCAACTGGGCGATTCTTCCGGGAGTCGAGCCTGTTTTATACTACCCTTCTTGTATTTCAGGATTTCAGACACCTTTTGCCCAGCAAATTTATGTACTATTGCTCAGTTTCCTTTTAATTGAATAGCTACTTTACTTTATACAATACTGATCGCTCATACATGACTACTCCAACGTTGCTATACTTACGGCAGTAAACTAGCCACTTTTTCAATCATCCATTAATTGCATCAAAAAATTACTCATGAGAATTACTTCTTCCTTTTTCGCCATCATCTGGTAAATCGATTTTCGGCTCAACTTTTTCTCGTCCATAATTAGCCAAAGTCACCCCTTCTTCTAAATATACAGCAGAGTATTTACTCAACCCAATACGTTGTGAAGTATAAATTCCAGAATGACCTGAAAATAGGTAGCTTACTACACAGCCAATACCAATAAATACCCCTGATTCCAAACCAAATAATTCAATTCCCATTAGAGTTGATGCTAAAGGTGTATTTGCTGCACCTGCAAACACACCCACAAATCCCATTCCTGCTAACAGTGGTGCAGGTAATGCTAAAAGCAACGACAAAGCATTACCTAAAGTTGCACCAATAAAAAACAAAGGTGTCACTTCTCCTCCCTTAAAACCTGCTCCTAAAGTTAGAGCAGTCAGACCAAATTTTGCTGCAAAATCCCAAGGAGGTAGCTTAGTGGAGAAAGAATCAACGATAGTAGGGATACCAAGTCCAATGTACTTCGTTGTACCACTTAACCCAACAATTGCTGCGATGATCGCACCGCCTATTAAAGGACGCATTGGAGGATAAGATATCTTTGCTTTAAAGAAGTGACCAATTTTGTGAGTTACTTGAGCAAAGAATCTCGCGACAATTCCAAAGATTGCACCTGCGATAATGGCAGCAATCAACCCCCAAATTGTGAGCGTCGGTATAGAAGGAGCGTGTCGGTATGCAGTATGATGCAAACCCAATAGTAAGGTTACTTGATTCCCAACGATCGCAGCAATTAAAGAAGGGAAAAGAGCGTCGTAATTAATTTTACCAATCGCTAAAACTTCTAGACCAAATACGGTTCCAGCTAAGGGAGTACCAAAAACTGAAGCAAATCCTCCACTGATACCTGCCGTTAATAAAATTCGCCGATTAGCTCCTTGAAAATGTAATATTTTAGTTAACTGGTCTGCTAAAGAAGCACCCATTTGCAATGCTGTACCTTCACGACCGGCTGAACCTCCAAATAAATGTGTAAGGTCTGTTCCTAGCAAAACAAGAGGAGCCATCCGAAAGGGAATAATATTTTTAGGTTTATGGATTTCTTCAAGTAAAAGATTATTTCCAGCTTCTACAGTCCGACCGAATTGATGATAAATCCAACCACTCAAGAACCCTCCAAGGGGCAGGAAAGCGATAATCCAGCGATGTGATTCTCGCCAATCAGTTGCCCATTCTAATGATGCTAAAAGAGCCGCTGAAGCTGTTCCAGCAAGAATGCCAACCACAACGGAAATAGGCAACCATTTAATTAGGTGTGGTAATGCAATAAACGGTTCAAACTGACGAAAGTGTTTCATACCATGACTCCTTGAGGTGCGATTTGTAGACTTACACTTTCTACAGGGGAGTCAGGTAATGCATTTAGCCAAGCCCTACTCTCCCGCAGTCAGCGGAGAAAGTAGGAGCCATCAGCCTTTCAGTGATCATTTTTAGGACTGGAAAGGCGGTTTCGGCGAGCTCCATCGCCATTGATTTGAGTTTAACAGGACTTATGCAAAATTATGAAAAAATGAACATTTCTTAGAAATCCCTAATGGCGTAAGCGTAGCCCACCGTAGGCATCGCACTTGTAATTTCTGCGTGGATAAACAATTTACTACTATAGATAGATGTCTTTTTGTTATCGATTAATATAGTTTTTTTACCAATAGAACAACTATCAAAAACTACTAAATTAGTATTTATAAAAGTTAAGTAGGAAAACCGTACTTCTCTGATAGGTTTTCTGTACCATATATCTAAGTTTAGCTGGATAGAATCAAAATGTAGCTTAAGTAATGCTGTTTTCTAGAAAATTTCCACAGCATTAGCAGGAGAGCAAAAATATGACAAATCAATTGAAAACGGCTGCTTTGCTAGCTGTACTAAGTGGTCTTTTGATCGCAATTAGTTACTGGGTAATTGGCGGTAGTAGTGGCTTGATCATCGGAATTGGCTTGGCAGCAGTAACAAACTTGTTTTCCTGGTATCAATCAGATAAGATTGCCCTGGCAGTATACCGCGCCCAGCCTGTGAGTGAAGTGGAAGCACCAGGACTTTATCGGATGGTGCAGAGATTAAGCGATCGCGCTAAGATTCCCATGCCCAGAGTTTACATTGTTCCAAGCCAAGGTGCTAACGCCTTCGCTACAGGACGCGATCCAGAAAACGCTGCTGTTGCTGTCACCGAAGGTATTTTGAATATATTGCCAGATGACGAACTCGAAGGCGTTATCGCCCACGAACTTACCCACATTATTAATCGTGACACCCTCACCCAAGCTGTTGCTGCTACTGTTGCTGGTGCTATCTCATTCCTAGCGCAAATAGTGAGTTATAGCTTATGGTTTGGCGGTGGTTCACGAGATGATAACAGAGGGGCAAATCCTTTGGGAGTTTTGTTAACAGTAATGCTTGCGCCAGTGGCTGCGACAATTATTCAGCTAGCAATTTCGCGCACACGAGAATTCTCTGCTGATGCAGGTTCTGCTAAATTAACTGGTAATCCCCGTGCTTTAGCCAGGGCATTACAACGCTTAGAAGCCTCAGCAAGGCAGATGCCTTTAAATGCTAATCCAGCATTTGAGCCGTTATTAATTATCAATTCCATCTCTGGACAGTTTCTAGGTAACTTGTTCTCCAGTCACCCTGCTACAGAGGTGCGAGTTGCAGCATTGCTTAAATTAGAGCAACAACTACCAACAAAAACTTATTAAATTTTTGTCATTAGTCATTTGTTAAATCACAAATGACTAATGATTATCGTTATAGGGTGCAGTTTTCATCCGAGAGTAAACATTGTAATTAAGGATTTTTAACTATCGCGACTTAAACAAAAATTAAGCCCAAATAAAGCCCAAACTAGCTTTGTAAGCAGCAAACACGTCACGGTTGAGAGTCAACCAATCAAAAAA
>NZ_JBALDG010000034.1:0-185526 GCF_036917195.1 Nostoc sp. | reverse complement strand
AGGTTTAATTTTCAGTGCTTGGTCAAAAGATGCGATCGCTTCTTCAGTGCGTCCTAAATTTCTTAGCGCAATCCCCCTGTTGTTCCAAGCTTCGTGGTCATCAGGTTTAATTTTCAGTACTTGGTCGTAGGATGCAATTGCTTCCTCATTGCGTCCTAAAATATTTAACAAAATGCCCCGTAAGTACCAAACTAGATAAGTATCAGGTTTAATTTTCAGTGCTTGGTCAAAAGATGCGATCGCTTCTTCAGTGCGTCCTAAATTTCTTAGCGCAATCCCCCTGTTGTTCCAAGCTTCGTGGTCATCAGGTTTAATTTTCAGTACTTGGTCGTAGGATGCAATTGCTTCCTCATTGCGTCCTAAAATATTTAACAAAATGCCCCGTAAGTACCAAACTAGATAAGTATCAGGTTTAATTTTCAGTGCTTGGTCAAAAGATGCGATCGCTTCTTCATAACGTTTTAAATGTCTTAGCGCACTGCCCCGGAAGTACCAAGCTGCATGATCATCAGGTTTAAATTTCAATGCTTGCTCATAGGAAGCGATCGCTTCTTCATAACGTTCTAAATCATCTAATGCATTGCCCCGGAAGTACCAAGCTGCATGATCATCAGGTTTAAATTTCAATGCTTGGTCGTAGGATGCGATCGCTTCTTCATAACGTTTTAAATGTCTTAGCGCATTGCCTCGTAAGTACCAAGCTAGGTGTAAATCAGGTTTAAATTTCAGTCCTTGATCGTAGGATGCGATTGCTTCCTCATTGCGTCCTAAAATATTTAACACAATGCCTCGTAAGCACCAAACTAGATAATTATCAGGTTTAATTTTCAGTGCCTGGTCAAAAGATACGATCGCTTTTGTATAATCTTGTTCGCTAAAATGCAAATTTCCCAGTTTCAACAGTAATTCTGCTTGGCTACTAGTTTCTTGATGGTTTTCTGCAAGTAATTCTTGAATTTCTAGTATTTTTTGAGTTCTTTCTTCTGGTGTTAGCGTGAGATATTGTTCATAGTTTCCATCTTGGAGTATACGTGATGATTCCTGCTTGAGAGTTTCTGCATTTATAGGAAAGTCAAACAACCCCGAACGCCAGTCAAAGAAGTCTGGGGCGCGTTGAATAAAATATTTAATAGCAAATAGAGGTAGAAAGAAAACAAAACAAATATTAAAGCTATCTCTAAAACGTTCTCGCTGTTGATTCAGGTTAATTAAAACAGGCGGTACACTCTTCCAACTATATGAATAAATATCTCTACTATTCCAGTCTGTCAATCTTTTAGACTCTTCATATTCATAAAATGAATGCTCTAAACCTGTAATAAATAAAATATCTATCTGTTCTTTGTTATCTAATTTATCTATGATTTCATATAAATTAGTAACAGCTTGCTTTAATCGCAAAACCTCAATTTCTTTATTAGTAATATCTTCTTTAACTTTGCCAATTAACTGCTCACCCTCAGCCGGAGAACAACGAGCAAATAACAAGCCAAAGCCTTCTGTAAAGTTCAGAGTACGGACTAAAGCTTGATATTCTTCATTTGGTTCTGTTGGTAAATCTTTATCCCAATCAGTCAGTTCCAGTTTCATCAAGCTGTGTCTCACTAAGGTTCAAATTAGCAAAAGTATCCTGAAATTCTTTAATTCCTTTAATTAAAGGATGAATATCATACCAACATTGAATTTGTTCTTCTTGATCGCGGTAGCGATATTCCAAAATACAGCGATTGAATAATAAGTTACGGTGTTGTTCATCATTTACTATTTGTTTAGAATGATAAACTTTGGCTAATGCTTGCCATTCATCTGCATAAACTGTATTGCGGTAAGTAATTCTAGTTTCGCTAATTGACCGTTGTAAAGCTCTATTCGTAATGGGTAGATTATTAGTATATTTAATTGCTTCCTTCATTAATAATAGCAAATTCCGCACATGACCTCCACTCATTAAGCATAGTTGCTGTAAAGCTTCCGGCTGCTGAAACATATTTGTAATAGAAAGGTTAGGGTCAATCTGACTCACCCGCTTTTGTAACAATTCCTTGACTTTATCAATTCCTCGTTGATAACTTTCATTTTCAGGAGTTTGCACCATAATCATTGGTAAAACTTGAGCATCACTACCATAGATATCTCGTAAATCTGTTGCGCGGTTAGAGAACACCAATGAAATCGGTACTGTATAAATTAGATGGCAATTTAAAGCTTTGAGTTGTTCGCTACGATCTAAAAAAATATGTTCGTGATTGCTGCGTCCATCTTCCTGGGGTATGGGTACAATCCGATCTAGATTATCAGCGATGACTACCAATTGAGAATATTCGGAAGGTAAGCGTTTTTTTGCATCTTCAATAAATTGATTCAAAGCCAAAATCAAAGTTTGGGTGTGGGGGTTAACTCGTTCGCGGATTTTGTGGCGGAGACTGGGTTCGGTTCTCAATTTGGCTGTGATTTTGGCAAAAAGAGGAATTTCCTTCTCTACCTCCAGACCTTCTAAAGATACATCAGGTAGCAAATCTTTTAAATCATGCCAGCGGCTTTTCAACCATGACACCAAAGGTTCAGGATTAGCGTTATCTTTTAATGCTTCTAATAAACGTCGTGTACAAGCAAGGAGAATATCTGTATATTGGGCATCTTCTGGCTCGATATCTTGTTCATCGGCGGCAAAATAGACAACAAAGCAACCTTGCTCGTTTAAATATTTATGAAGACGCAGCAATTCTGTTGATTTGCCTGCACCACGATGTCCAGCATAAAGTTGACAAGTCTTTCTGTCTGACAACAAAATCTCTCTACCCACCTCTACCAAAATGTCGCCATCTCCTCGCACTTCCTGACAATCGACATAAGCCGGGTCTCCTGCGGGTAAGGGACGAAATGGGTCAAAAACGTTGTATATCCTTTTTAAAGTTGCAAAATCCTGAGCCATAGGTAGAATTTACTAGTTTAGTGCGATAATAACGCAAGTTTACATGGGGATTGGGTAATCAGCAGCCCTAAAATTCATTAGTGAAGTTCTGACACTCGTTGACTAGTATCAAAGGCTCATTAATGAAGCTCAAAGACTCATTCACGAGTATTAAAGACTCATTCACGAGTATCAAAGACTCGTCGGCGAGTATCAAAGACTCGTTCACGAGTATCAAAGACTCGGCGGCGAGTATCAAAGACTCGGCGACGAGTATCAAAGACTCATCGGCGAGTAAAAAAGACTCGTTGGCGAGTATCAAAGACTCGGCGACGAGTATCAAAGACTCATTCACGAGTAAAAAAGACTCATCAGCAAGTATCAAAGACTCATTAACAAAGACACTAACAGGGAAGGAAAAAATCTTTACTTCTTTGTTCTTACACAAGAAAAGCCGGAGTTAAAGTTTTTCGCCACGGATTCACCAATTTTTGCAATTCCCCCGACAACCAGCCATCAAATTGCGGATAAACTGGCAAACGGGGCACCAATTCCCACCCCGCAGGTTGTAAAATTTTTCTTAATGCCTGTTCCTGAACATGAGGATAATCAGGATTTACTTCATCTTTTGGCCCAATTCCGCCCAAATCTCGCGCACCAGCTTCGATACAAGCGAGTAACCATCGGTCATCTTTAACTAAATTCGGCGGAATTTGAATAGTAATATCTAGCGGTAAAATCTGACGTGCTTTAGCAATTACTTCTGGTAACTCATGGGGGTCAAAAGGTGGTGCATCAAAGGTTTGCTGATATCCTGGACTATGGGGTTGTAGGATAACTTCTTGAATGTGGTGATAACATTGATGCAGTTGAGATATAGCTGTTAATGTTTCCCACCAATCATCTACAGCTTCCCCAATTCCTAACAGTAACCCAGTTGTAAAAGGAATCTGCAACTCTCCCGCCCATTGTAATTGTCGTAAACGGACTTCTGGTAATTTACTCGGTGCGTGCCGATGTACACTATTTAACAATGTTGGCGTTAACTGTTCCAACATCAGCCCCATCGAAACATTCACACACTTGAGCTTTTCCATCTCCTCAAAACTCAGGGGTCCCGCATTCGTATGTGGTAAAAACCCCATTGAAAGCGCTAATTCACACAAATCATAAACCCGCCCAAACCACGCCTGACGCCTTGGCGAATGGGGATGCACTTCACCGCTGAGTATGAGGATTTCACAGACTTTTTCACTTTTAAGTGGTTTTAAAATACTTTCTGCATCTGAGAGACTCATCCAGGGACTTTTACCCGGTTCACTGCGAAAGTTGCAGTAACTACAGCGATTAAAGCACTCGTAAGTGGGAACGATTGTATAAGCAGGGCTATAGGTGACAAGACGAGAATTATTAATTGGCATAAGCAGGATAATCTAAAAGAATGCCTTGCTCAAACTATATAGATTACTGTGTGACCAAATAATTACTAATTCGTAATTAAAGGTACAAGCCTCTGACTTTAGTTATGGAGATAAATAAATTTATTGCTTATTTCAGAGCAAGTGAGTTCAGTCATGAGGTAATAATTACAAATTACGAATTATTTTGACTGTTGTTATTATGATATTAGATAAACAATAACTATTTTGCTTTATAAATTTCTGGTAACTGCCACCAAGTAGCATGGGGATACTCGTGATGTTCCTCGTGGTAGCCAAAATGATAGCAGGTGATAAATGACCACCAAATTGGACGGCTAATTGTTTGGGCACGATGAGGCTGAATATAACCTCCTATGGGTTCGCTATGAGGTAGAAAAGTACCAAAATAAAATAATTGGAATGAACTTAAAAGCGAGGGAATCACCCAAAAGATTGTTAGATTAGCGTGGGGTATATGAAAGATGTAATTAGCAAAGTGATAGATAAGAGTCAGAGCAATTATTTGTCCCCAACTCCAGTAACCCTTCATAAAATGAAAATACCAAGCAAAGAAGTTTTTGTATTTACCATTATGAAAATCTGGGTCTGTTTGACTTGCTGGATTGTGGTGATGCACCCAATGTTTTTTCAATAATTTTTTATATGGTAAAAGACCATAAAGAGATAGGGTTAATGTCCCAATAAGATGATTAATCTTAGTGTTCTGGGGAAACACTACCCCATGCATAGCATCATGTGATGTAATAAATAATCCCGTATATAAAAATGTTTGCCATAGGATAACAGGCAATAACATCCACAATTTTAACTTAGAGATGTCAAGGCAAAGTAATAAACTCAGGCTAATGATCCATGCGCTAACAATGACAATAGCAATGAAAAGTCCCTTAAACTGAGATTTACTTTTCACTACTGGGGTCAGTTTTGTTTGATGACTGGGTTGTTGTTCTAATTGAATCACGCTTTTACTCCGCCTAGTATTCAGGTAAAAATTCCTAAAATATAGTCACCACAAAAACTACTAACCACGAGCCAGAAAACTGTTTTAGTGGTCAGTGTCAATACTTAAAAATGTTTATAAATATTAAGATACTTTAACTATTATTACACATACAAGCCGATACCAACAAATATTTTTGGTTGAGATTGGGGAAAATCTAAGTTATTACACTGAAATAAGTGGTAATCTATAATAACTAGTATTTATCCTATAGTAGTTTCTAAATAGCCAAAGCTGGTGAAAAGGATGCAACACATTTTGCTATCATGACTCGCACTCGCGTTTAGTCACATAGTGACGATAGCGAAACATTGCTTCTAGTTGCACTTGCACTAACCAACCACTGACAAATTCAACTGTTCCTCCGCCAGGCATAGAGAAGGAGATAGCATCAGTTAGCCTAGTTTTGCCATTTTCCGGTTCAAATTCATGTCGATGTACCCAAGATTCAAAAGGGCCAGATATCTGTTCGTCAGCAAATAGGCGATATTTTTCACATACAGTATGACGCGCTAACCAAGTTAAGGGTAATGGGCCGAGAAACAGGCGAAATTCTGTGATAGCGCCCACATTCAGCCCTCCCTCACGACGAACCACTTGGACTGGCTGCCAAGGTGGATTCAGCAGTTGCAAAATATCTGGCCTTTCGTGAAATTTCCAAACTACTTCTGGTAGGGCATTAATTACTGAGGAATGTTTAAAGTGCAGCATGGAAAGAAAAACCTAAAATTCAACTTTCGGATTCGGTATCAATCTCGATATCTAGGGTATCTTCATCAACTCGTACATACAAAATATTAGGGTTACAGCAAACTTGACAATCTTCAACATAAGATTGTTGTCCTCCAGCACTCAAATCAATAAAAGTTAAGTTCGGTTCGCCGCAATAGGCGCAGTAATACTCAGCTGTATTTTGCATCAAGTTTTCAGCTATGAATTCAATGGCTGTAATTCCTTTGGGGATGGGTTGATATAACTCTTAGCATCAGCCAAATGTTTTAGTAGTGTAGAGTGTGGCAGAGGCCCTTGCAAGTGGCTCCAGGGTAATACTTGCTCTGTTGACCACTCGGCGTGGACGTAAAAATCTAAATCGGGGATTTGTCCTTTGAGTTGTTTGAAAGCCCGTTTGTAGCTACCCAAGGAGTCACCAAAATTACGAGTAAGTTGAAGAAGTTGAGACACTCTGCGATCGCCTCTGGATAACAAAGCTTGTATAATCGACCAATTATAGCTTTCTGGGCGAAACTCTATCCCCTGCGGTTTTAGCTGTTTTTGCAAAAATTGTAACCGCTTTTCTGCTTGGCGATTCACTCCAAACCATTGAAATGGTGTGTGTGCTTTGGGTACAAAGGTGCTGCATCCGTATGTTAACCGCAATCCCGGCGCAGCTTTTTTGATACTACGCATCATCGCCACAGTTTGCTCTAAATCCTCTGATTCTTCACCAGGAATTCCTGCCATTCCATAGAGTTTCAAGCTTTTTAATCCGCCAGCTTTGGCATTTATCGCAGCTTGGATAATTTCATCGTTATCCAGCTTTTTGTTGATGATTTGCCGGATTTTCTCAGAACCACTTTCTACAGCAATGGTAAGCGATCGCGTGTCTCGTTTCGTCAAAGTTTCTGCTAACTGAACAGTTACAGTATTGGTTCGCACTGATGCAATACTGAGACGGACATCATCATACTTTGGCTGACTAATATAATTTAGCAAAGTCTCAAATTCTGGATGTTGAGTTACTGAAGCCCCCAATAATCCTAGCCGATTTGTAACTTCTAAACCTTTTGCGATCGCTGGAATTAATGAACCTTCAAGACTGGCTGTCCTAAAAGGCAGTGTGAGATAACTCGCCAAACAAAAGCGGCACATTTCTGGACAACTTCTTACCACTTCCACCATGTAAATATTTTCCCATGCAGCTTTTTCAGTGACTACAGTCGATGCTGATAGAGTATTTCCCCGATAAGTTTGCTTTTGCACCACTGCGGGAATTTCTGGAGAAATTGGTTTAATTGACTTTACTGCACCATCTATTACGTGATATTCAACTTCATACAAACTGGGAATATAAATTCCTGGGACTTGTGCAAGTCTTTTTAGTTGAGTTTGTCTTGAGGCATTTCTCACTTCTTTGTACGCCTCAATAAAATTTCCCAGTAGGTTTTCGCCATCCCCCAGTAAAATTACATCAAAAAAATCTGCAAAAGGTTCGGGATTAGCTGTGAGAACGGGCCCACCACCAAAAATTATTGGATGAGAATCATCGCGAGAAGTTGCTAAAATGGGTATTTCTAAAAATTCCAGTAAATTTAAAATATTCACATAATCCAGTTCCCAGGAAATGGAAAATCCCACAATTTCCGGTGTTATGGGGAGTTGTTCGTGAGTATCTGTAAACAGGCGACTTACTTGCACATCATCACGCATTGCCAAGGTTCCCCATACCACCTGATAGCCGAGGCTAGTGATACCTACGCTGTATTCATTGGGAAAGGCAAAAATGATTGGGATAGCGTCGGTGTCTGGGGTGACGGGGGTAAAAAGGAGGCGTTCAGAGGTAAATACAGATGATGTCACAGGTGTTTATTGGAGGCAAGTTTATCTATATCTAATTTTAAGCCATAGAATAATGAAGTTAAAAACTAATGTCATGCCGTTAGCAAGAATAATCGGTAATGATTGTAAATATATTCCATAAATTAACCACAAAAAAACACCAATCATGAATGTAATAACTGTAACAAAAGAAACATCTTTTGCTGATTTTGTTTGCCACATTTTAAACATCTGTGGCAAAAAAGAGATTGTGGTTATTGTGGCAGCCGCTAACCCTAGAATTGTCAGAAAATCCATTTATACAAACCTATAAAATAAAGTTTTTATTGCTTAAAAAATTAGAACCTGATTTGTATAATCCTGTATTAATGTCTTTGATTTTACATTTTAACGTGAGTTAGAAAATAGAGAAAACAAAAAGGTAAAAAGTTAAACTCCTTTACCTTCTCCTTTCAGCTTTATCCTAATAATTCAAACAGATGTGATTGATACTAGCAAAACCGATTAATTCTTTACGGGATAACTGCAATAGTAAAGGCGTAAACTCTTCTGGTGATAACGCTAATAAAGGTTCAATAATTGCTTGAAGCTCATTATCTATTTCACCAAAGCGAACTTTGAGCAAGTTTTCCACCACCGAGCGTTCTCCCTGCTGAATTCCTTGTTGTATCGCCTGTTCTCGCTCTTGTTGGTATAGTGCTAATCGCATATGTAATTCCCTATCTTCCTGGTTTTGATTTTGAGCGACTTGTAAGTTTTGTTGCAAGTTTTACAGCAATTCTAACGCTGCTTTTGAACTAGACACAGAATCAAAAACTGAAGGGCATGATTTTGCGATTAAACAAAATTTTATTGAGAAAACGTTCTCTTCTAGAAACAGTTAATGACCAATTAAAAAATATTTACCCAATTTAACACACTCGTCACCGCAACATTTATAATTTCATAGTTAATGTTATCGCTGGTTTCATTGGGGTAAAAGTAGCCTAGACGCATTTTTTTGCCATGCATCGCCTGAAAGTATTATTCAGACAATGTTTGATAAAAAACGAATAATTAAAAGACCTAAGAACGTCGATTTAGGGCAAAAAAGAAAGGTTGAGGTGAGTTTTTAAAATCCATAATTCCTAATACAGTATTGTCGTCTACTTTCCTAAAATAGTCATTAATAGGTAAATAATCATAGATCATCGTGGCACTAATTTTCCCTCGATATTCCATGCTTCGGAGTCTAGCTTGACTTTTCTCTGTTTTCAGTAAGGAATTAGTCAGCATTAGCAAAGGTTTAAAAGAATTATTTTTGGGAATCGGAAACTTTAAAATCCAGTTTATCATATTAGCATTGAACGCTACCTTAAAAATTTTTTTCTGACTATCTAAAAATAACAAAGGGTGAACATTCTCAGGATCAACAAATTCCTTCCCATACCAATTAGACATTTCTAATAAGCCATCCATAGGGTGATCTGTATGAAGTCCAGAGCCTTGCCAACGACCAAGCATAAAGTCTAAATTCACTGGTTCAAGAGCGTCAAACAACTGTAAAGCTCTTTCTGTCGTAGTTTTACCAATTAAAAGAATTGACTGGTAGAGTTCTAATGTTTGCATTTTTTCTGTTACCGTTATTATCAATTAGATTCATCTGAAGTTTTATTATTACATTTACCTTGGCTAATTAGGCGCAAATTGTCTTTTAGGCATTTTAGGTACGATTAGTTCCGAGCGTAAATCACCCCGTACCATTGATTTACAACAAATTCAGTAAATCGCAAAGTTTTTCTCAAGGGCGAGCGCTAATTAAATTTTACGTAAACTTAGGTATAAAAACATATATGCATAAATAAAAATTATCAAATTGAAAATAGGTTAAAAAAATAAAATTAAATTATAAGAGGGTGTTTGAAAAGTTTTGAGGGGTAAAAATTTATGCCAAACGTCGCACCATGATCCAGATCATGGCAAGGTAGATAAAAGTCTCCGAACGCCAATTACGAAAGTACATGTATACCGTTTACCAATTGCGGAAGTCTCCTGGTAGGTTTCGCCCAGTACATCAAGAGTGTTAATACATAAAAAATCGTGTTGATTACTTGCCACATCTCTACAACTCTTGGATGACCACCTGTTTTGGCTACTGGAATTAACGGTTCTTGCAATTCTCATTGATCTCGGGTTAGGTTGCTGGAGTATGCTTTACTCATGGCTCTCAATGGTGCTGTATCTACTTATTACAGTTTATGCCTTGAGAGCTTTTTTTACTCAACTTCCTACTTTTCAAACATCCTCTTAACAAGAGGCACAATAGTAACTGGAACTATTTTCAAAACATATCGTAAAGAATCCTGTTGCCTGAAAGCTAGGGAATGTCGAAATCCAAAAAAATTATATGAATACTGAAGACTTATTAAACCAAGGATTAAACCACAATTTGCAAGGGGATTATCAAGGAGCGATCGCAGCTTACACCCAAGCAATCAAGCTCAACCCTAACTATGCTGAAGCTTACCATAATCGAGGAATTATTCTCAGTGGTCAACTCAAAGATTATCGCAGTGCGATCGCAGATTTCAATCGCGCCATAGAAATCAATCCCAATTTTGTTACAGCTTACTGTAACCGAGGTAATGCTCGTTACTTTTTAGCCGATTATGAAGGAGCGATCGCTGATCATAACCAAGCATTACAAATAGATCCCAATTTAGCCCAATCTTACCACAGCCGGGGTAATGCTTACTTTGCCTTAGAAAAATACGACAAAGCGATCGCTGATTATATCCAAACAATAGAAACTAGTACCCAATTAGCTAATAATATCAATATTGATATTGCCAATGCCTATCATAATCGGGGTGTAGCTTGTTTTGAGAGCGGTGATCATCAAGAAGCCATCGCCGATTTCCAGCAAGCTTTACAGTGGCATCCCCATTTTGCCGCAGCTTACAGCAATCGGGGTAATATTCATCATATATTAGGCAATTATCACGAAGCGATCGCTGACCACGACCGGGCATTACAATTAGATCCCAACTTAGCAGAGGCTTATCATAACCGAGGTAATGCCCACTACGCTTTAGCAGACTATCAAAGTGCGATCGCTTCTTACAACCGCGCCCTAGAAATCAACCCCAAGTTTGCCGGGGCATATTACAATCGGGGTCTGGTTCTTGCTCATCTCAAAGAATATCACCGAGCAATTGAGGATTTTAACCAAGCATTAAAGTTGAATCCTGATGATTTGCAAGCCTATTGTGAGCGGGGTCTTGTCCGTACTACTCTTGAGGATTATCAGGGTGCGATCGCAGATTATGACCAAGCGTTACAAGAAAATCCGACTTTAGCTTTAGTATACGGCTTTCGGGCGAATGCTCGTCGCCGACTGGGAGATTATCAAGGTGCAATTGAAGATAGCAATCGCCTATTACAACTCAATCCTAATTTAGCTGAAGGATATTGCGATCGCGCGGCGGCTCGTCGTTCTTTAGCAGATCATAAAGGAGCAATTAAAGATTATGATCGGGCATTAGAGATTAATGATAACTTAGCCGCAGCTTATTATGGTCGGGGTATTGCCCGTGAAGCCCTGCAAGACTTACAGGGAGCAATTGACGATAACACCCAAGCAATAGAGCTTGTGCCTGAATTTTCTCAAGCGTACTGCAATCGAGGAAATGCTCGTCGTCTTTTAGGAGATGAAAAGGGAGCGATCGCAGATTATAATCAAGCATTACAAATTAATCCTGATTTAATTGAAGCATATTACAACCGAGGTTCAACCCACTATGCTTTAGAAGAATATGAAAGTGCGATCACAGATTACACCCAAGCTTTGGAAATTAATCCCCAATCTGCTGCATTTTATAGCGATCGCGCTAATGCTCGCTATGCCTTAGAAGATTTTCAAGGGGCAATAGAAGATTACAGTCGAGCGATTGCGATCGACCCCAGTTTTGCTGAAGACTGGTACAATCGGGGTCGTAGCCGTTCTTTATTAAAAGACTTACAAGGAGCGCTTGCAGATTTAAACCAAGCCTTAAAGCGTCAGCCTAATTGGGCTTCAGCTTACATTCTTCGGGCAGATGTCTACCAAAATCTGGGAGACTTTCAAGGAGCAATTGCCGATTTCCAGAAATCCGCTGACTTATATTACCAAGAAGGAAATATCCAGTATTCTGAACAAATTAATCAGCTGATTGAACAGCTTCAATGAAGAAATTGGGTATTGGGCACTTGTACTGAGCGACTTGCCCTGACTTGTACTGAGCGTACCCCTGCGGGGAAGCAAGCTACGCGTAGCGTCTCCAAGAGAAGCCGAAGATAGCGTAGTCGTAAAGCCTGCGGCATAGCTACGCTTAGGGCGCAGCCTCTCCAAGAGTTGGGAGTCGAAGTATTGGGCATTGTCACACTGGAATAAATGAATTTCCAGATTTTGAATTAGTTGTTGAGTTTGATGTCAAATCCGATGTAAATGAGATTGTATACGCCACAACAATTCTACACCGCTAGCACTACCACCCACGATCGCAATGCTAATTGGTTCTTGAGGATTTTTACTTACAGCTTCAATTAGTTCATACCAATGTTCCAATAGCTGCGATCGCATATTCTGCTGCACCTGATACAGACACTGTGGCTGGAGTACTGCCAATATCAATAGACAGTACATCAAAATCTACCGCAAGTCCGTTAGCACAAAGAACTTTGTTATTTTCCAAGTCTAGGGCAACTACTCTGTTAATATACAACTGTGCTTAAGCAAAGGTCGTAAATCAATATGGCATTCCTCGTGGCTGTTGAATCCAGCAATGTGTCCTGGTAACATTCCATCGGCTGTCTTTTGATTTGCAGTAATCAACGTCAAACGTACTTTGGATAACGGCTTCATTCCAAACATTCTCAGGACAATTGATGGCTGTGATTGCCACCAATCAGCACTAAGTCTTTAAGTATCGTATGTTGACAGTAATCATTAATTATTTTCATACTGTAAAAAATATTTCAAAAAACATTTCATCAACAAATAACAGTCAATTCTCAAAAATATGTCTGAAGATACATGCTTTTCAGCAAAAAGTTAACTAAACTCAGTATAATTTACAAAAGCAACGTTTAAAAATAGCAATTGAACAACTAGGGAATAGAACAATAGAAACCAGTCTCGCTGTTATTAATGATTTAGAGCAAATTGCCCATAATTATCCACAGTACCACTGGATAATCATGGAGATTCTTACTAATTTTGTCCGACAAAATGCTCATTACACGCCCCAAAAGGAAGTAACAAGCAATATCGGGGCAAAAGTTCGTGCAGATATTCAAGCAGCCCTTACCGTTATCGCTAGAAGAGATGTAAGTAAATCGGCGGGAATAAATCAAACTATGTTAAGTAATGTCAAAACATTGAGATTGGCTTTTAGTAGGGGCTTTAGCCCTAATATCAGGGCTAAAGCTCTGACTACAAACCGGGAATTATTTATGTCGAGCTACTTAAATAAAGACCCAGAAAATGAGCAACTTGATTTAAGTCACGCGGACATGAGAGGAGCAAACCTGAATAGGGCGAACCTAGAACAGACAAATCTCTATCAAGCTAATCTTGCTGGGGCTAATCTCAGAGAAGCTAATCTTGCTGGGGCAATCCTCAGTGCAGCTAACCTAGAAGGAGCTAACTTATATCTAGCCAACCTAGAAGGAGCAATCCTCAGTGCAGCTAACCTAAAAGGAGCTAACCTCTCTGGAGCTAACCTGCATTGTGCAAGCTTATATCTAGCTAGGTTGGACGGGGCAGTTCTTGATGATGCCATACTTGATGGGGCAAATCTTAGGGAAGCCAAATTTTCTAAGTAAAATACTAGTACCGCAAGGTGTAAATCCAGCTACCATTTCAATTAACAAGACTTGGGGCTTAACAACGGGCAAAATCTCCTTGTTAAAAGTAGTCAAACTTCCGCCACAGTTTACTATAGCAGTTCTAAATGATTCGTAAACTTCTTTCCTTCTTCTTTTGGCGCTCTTCTCTAATGAGATGCTGCGCGTTGGCGGAAGCCTCTTGCAGAGATGGCGGTAGCCTGCGGCAAGTCGCAGCGCGTCTACGATAATTTTTACAATTCATATAATAATGTCCGCTAAATTACCCATAGAATAACCCCACCCCCAACCCCTAAGAGCAGGCTCTTAGGGGAGCTAAAGTGCAGCTTAGGCAAAGTAGGGTTCTCTTATGATGCTTAATTGCCCTGACATCATATCAAATAAGATTGCTATAGTACGGTTTATCTACGAGACGCTACGCGTTCGCCTCTAGTCTGGTAGATAAGGGGGAATTCGTCATTCATAATTCGTAATTCTTGTACCACAAGCGTTTCATTGTTTTTGAATCGTGGTTTATTTCTGTCGGAACGTATAAGTATATTCAATGTTATTCCTTAGTTCAATGAGTGCCTTGACACCTATTATAATTTTTTGCTAAATGCTATACTATTTTGCCCAAATATCTAAGTAATAATTCTAGGTTGTAAGGAAAATCTTTACCATGTCTTCTAAAAAGACAGACTCTCCGTTGAATTGGTTGATAACTATAACAGTTATATTTGGCTTCTCATTGACTGTAATTTTATTCGCGTTGTCCAGTATTAAGGAGTTGTCAATTCAGGAAAAAATCCAATATAGAAACCAAGCATTAACAACTACTGCAGTAGTTTTTCTAGCATCGGCAGCAATATTTAATACTTATTATGCATCAAAGCGTGCCCAAGCGATGCAGAAAAATGCGATCGCAGCTGAGAAAAACCTGGAAATTGGCATTCAGAATGCCAAAATCAATCAAGACAGATTGATTTCAGAACGCTTTATGGGGGCAATTGCCCAGCTTGGTCATGATAAGATTGAAACCCGAACAGGTGCAATTTATGCATTAGAAAGAGTTGCTCAGGATTTTCCTACAGAACACTGGACAATCATGGAAATTCTCACTGCCTTTGTGCGAGAGAATGTACCTATCCACCAGGTGAGGGTAGAGCAACAAAAGCCAGAATATTCACCAGCAGATTACTCAGGTAGGCGTAGAAGTGGGTCGCGTCCGACTCAGCAGTTGGAGCAAAACCTGAATGAAGAATTGCCAAACATCCGCACGGATATTCAAGCAGCCCTAACTGTCATCGGCAGGCGTAATTTACTCGAAGACCCAAAAGATCAGAAACTTGATTTACGCAATATCGACATCAGACGAGCAGACCTGCTAGGAGTTAATCTCCAACAAGCAGACTTACGTGGTTCTGATCTGAGTGGGGCTGACCTGCGTGGAGCTGACTTGAGTGAGGCTGACCTGAATGGCGCTAAACTCGTTAAGTCTATTCTCTATGAAGCTAAATTACAAAAAGCTAGCCTATGTGGAGCAAACCTTTGTTGGGCTAATCTCAACCGCACTAATCTTTGTGGGGCAAACATGCGTTCAGCCAACCTCTGTGGCGCAAGTCTGCGTATAGCTAATCTGCAAGGAGCAAACCTCTATAAAGCCAACTTGCAACAAGCAACCTTAAAAATGGCCAATCTCTCTGGAGCAAAGTTGTTTCTTGCTAACTTGCAAGGAGCAAAACTGGGTAAAGCCAATCTGCACATCACGGGTTTAATTGGTGCTAACCTTTCAGGGGCTAACTTAAATGGGGCCAACCTTTCTGGGGCTAACTTGAATGCAGCCAAACTTCACCAAACAGAAGTCTATTTTGCCAACCTCTCAGAAGCCAGCTTAACGGAAGCTGACCTGCATCAAGCAAACCTCATCGGAGCAAACTTGTATAGGGCAACCTTTTATCAAGCTAACCTGACTCAGGCAAACCTGATGGGAGCTAACTTCTCAGAAGCTAACCTCAGTAATGTCAAACTGGAAGGGACAATTTTAACAGGGGCTAAAAACTTAGAGTTGCAGCAGATTAGAAAGGCACTTGGCGATCGCACTACTCGCCTACCTGATTATATAGAAGTACCGACAGATTGGCGGCAGTCTGGTTAAGTTATCTCAGCATCATTAGTTATTTGGGCGCATTCTACCGTTTTCACCTAATGCTATAGTTTTTACCAAAAGTCTCCGTAAAAATTCTGGAGATGAGGAAGAAACATAATTTATGTCTGATAACAAGACAGACACTCTGAGAAATCAGTTAATAGTTCTAGAATTTATATTTATTTTTTTTTAATTGCTGTTTTTTAGCCTTTGCAAAGGGCGATCGCACAACAATCCTACAGGAAATCTTCAACCACTGGAACATTGGAAAGCTTAAGTTTCACCCTTTGAACCTCAACGTCGAGCCTTTTAACCTCAACGTCGAGCCTTTTAACCTCAACGTCGAGCCTTTGAACCTCAACGTCGAGCCTTTGAACCTCAACGTCGAGCCTTTGAACCTCAACGTCGAGCCTTTTAACCTCAACGTCGAGCTTTTTAACCTCAACGTCGAGCCTTTTAACCTCAACATTGAGCCTTTGAACCTCAACGTTGAGTCTTTGAACCTCAACGTCGAGCCTTTTAACCTCAAACGTGACCTTTTTAAGATATAAGATTGGCTAGAGTGACTGCAAAATCTAACTTATCGGTATAACCTGATAAATATTCCCCAAGCAAGAGATAAACAATAGGACACCTGTCTTATCTTAGTATTTCTATAAGAATAGGAAAAGGAGATGTCTCTAACAAAAGGACTAAGAAGTTTAGATTTAATTCGGGAGCTTCGGCAGCAACTCAATCTTTCTCAGAAAGAGTTTGCTGCTAAATTAGGAGTTTCATTCAAAACAGTCAATCGCTGGCAAAATGGGCATACAGTGCCTTCACAGATAGCATTAAAACTAATAGAAGAAATGTTACGGAAAATGGGTGAACCTGGTCAAAGGCTGCTAAACCAGTATTTTCCAGAAGCAGAGTAGAGTTATGACTCATAAAGTGAGGACATTTAAACCAAAAGACATCTTTGCTGGCGGTAGAAACAAGGGCGCAATCATTCCAGAGCAACTGCTGCACTATACTATTGCTTTGCTATCCGTAGCCTTAGCACTGGGAGTAACGATGCTGCTCCGTCCATATCTGAGCACAACGCCTTCTGCACTATTTTTTGCAGCAGTGATGGTAAGTGCCTGGTATGGGGGTTTCGCACCAGGACTACTGGCAACTGTTTTCTCTACTTTGGTAGTCAACTACTTGTTTCTTCAGCCGCTCTATCCGCTGTACATTACACATCAGGACATTTTAGTGCGGCTGGTCGTGTTCATGATCACAGCAGGGTTAATCATCTGGCTCAACGAATCACGCCGCACAGCTCAAAAAAAAGCTGAAGCGAACCTCAAGTCCCTACGCCAAAGTGAGGCAAGGTTTGGTCGCTTAGTAGAGTCCAATATTATTGGAATCATTATGGCTGATCTGAACGGCTCGATCATTGAAGCCAATAATGCCTTTCTGCAAATGCTTAATTATACACGCGAGGATCTGCGCTCTGGTCGAATCCGCTTGGGCGAGATCACCCCACCCCAATACCTTGAGGTGAGTGAGCGATCAATTCAAGAACTGAGAATTACCGGGGGGTGTAAGCCTTTTGAGCAGGAATATATCCGTAAAGACGGCTCTCTAATTCTTGCCTTACTTGGCTTCGTCAAGCAGGAAGAGACTATCATTGGTTTTGTTCTTGACTTGAGCGAACGACAAGCCGCGCTACGCCATCGCAACCAGGTAGAAGCAGCGTTGCGTGAAAGTGAAGCCCGTTTTCGTCATCTGGCAGACACTACTCCCGTACTGGTGTGGATGTCTGGCACAGACAAACTCTGTTATTACTTCAATAAACCCTGGCTAGAGTTTACCGGGCGGACTCTGGAGCAAGAGATGGGCAACGGGTGGGCTGAAAATGTTCATGAAGATGATTTTCAGCGTTGCTTAGACACATACATCAATGCTTTTGATGCCCGACAAGATTTTAAAATGGAATATCGCTTCAGACGCAATGATTCCGAATACCGTTGGATTTTGGATACTGGTGTGCCTCGGTTTACACCAACTGGGGAATTTCTCGGCTATATTGGCTCCTGTGTTGATATCCATGATCGCAAAGTTGCCGAAGCCGCCCTGCAACAACTGAACGAAATGCTGGAGCAACGGATTCAAGAGCGCACCCTCCAACTCGAAGCTGCGAACAAGGAACTCGAATCCTTCTCCTATTCAGTCTCTCACGACTTGCGAGCACCGCTTCGCCACATTGCCGGATTTATAGAATTGCTTCAAAAGCGGCACAGCTCAACAAGTACGTTAGATGAAATAAGTCAGCGCTATTTAAGAATAATTGCCGAAACTGCCAAACAGGCAGGAATACTAATCGATGAGTTGCTCACATTTTCCCGCATGGGGCGCAGCGAGATGCGCTACATCAATCTGAATATGGAGCAACTAGTGCAAGAGATAAAACGCGATTTGGTTAGCCAAACCCCAGGACGTACAATTAATTGGCACATAAAGTCAGTGCCAGAAGTACAAGGCGACCCCTCGATGCTGCGGCTCGTCCTTCGCAACCTCATAGGCAATGCCATAAAATATACCCAGACTCGAAACCCAGCAGAAATTACTATCGGAAGTACTGACAATGAAAACGAAGTTGTCTTTTTTATACAAGATAACGGCGTAGGTTTTAATATGCAATATGTCCACAAGCTATTCGGAGTATTTCAACGCCTACATAGCGACCAACAATTTGAAGGTACAGGTGTTGGATTGGCAAACGTGCAACGCATTATTCATCGACATAATGGCCAAGTCTGGGCAGAGGCTGTAGTTGATAGTGGAGCTACCTTCTATTTCTCACTACCTAAACTGTCCAAGAAGGAGGGCGAATGAAAGAACTCAAGCGAATTCTACTGATTGAAGACAGTGCTAATGATGCAGAGTTAATATTGGCCGCCTTGTCAGAAAATCATCTCGCCAACGAAGTAGTGGTAGTGCGTGATGGAGAGGAAGCACTAGATTATCTCTATCGCCGGGGGCTGTTCCGGTTGCGAATGCAGGGGCATCCTGTTGTAGTGCTGCTCGATTTGAAACTGCCTAAAATCGATGGACTAGAAGTACTGGCACAACTAAAATCTGACCCAATAATGCGAATGATTCCGATTGTGGTACTAACTTATTCGCGTGAGGAGCCAGACTTAGTTCGATGCTACGAGTTAGGTGTAAATGCGTATGTCGTCAAGCCTGTAGATTACCATGAGTTTGCCGATGCTATCAAAGGTCTGGGACTGTTTTGGGCAGTGATTAATCAGCCACCCCTTGGTGCTCTCCCCTCTGTACCTCATCGTCAACAGGAGGTTAAATGATGAATGTCCTGCGTTTTCTGCTTTTGGAAGACAGTCCCTTAGATGCAGAGCTTGCCGAAGCGATATTAACTGAAGGAGGAATTAATTGCGAACTGATCAGAGTCGAAACCGGTGCTGATTTCTTGACTGCTCTGGAAACAGAGGGTTTCGATTTAATTCTTGCCGATTATGCCTTGCCTTCTTTTGATGGAATTTCTGCTCTGAAAATTGCCCGAAATCACACTCCAGAGGTTCCTTTTATCTTTGTCTCTGCCGCATTGGGCGAAGAATTAGCGATCGAAGCCTTGAAGAACGGTGCAACTGATTATGTATTAAAGCAACGACTAGGGCGGTTAGTTCCCTCGGTGCAACGGGCATTACGGGAAGCCAAGGAGCGCCGGGAGCGCCAGCAAGCAGAGGAATTGCTACAGAAGAGTGAAGCCAGATATCGCAGAATTGTTGATACCTCTTATGAGGGAATCTGGATGATTGACTCTCAATCACGAACAGAGTTTGTGAATCAACGGTTCTGTGAGATGTTAGGTTATCCGGCTCAAGAGATGCTCGGTCGTTCTATGTTTGATTTTATGGCTCAGGGTGATGGGATAGTAGCCGAAGAGATACTAAAGTGGCTAAAGGGAGAAAGGAGTGATCTTAAAGAAGGTCAATTGCGCTGCAAGGATGGTTCGTATATCTGGACGCTGATTTCTAGTAGAGCTATTTTTAGTGAAGAAAATGAGTTCTTGGGCGCGATCGCCATGATAACTGATATCAGCGATCGCAAACGCACTGAATCAGAACGCGATCGCCTTTTCCAACTTGAGCAAACAGCCAGGGCAGAAGCAGAGGCTGCTAACCGGATAAAAGATGAGTTTTTGGCGGTACTTTCCCATGAATTGCGATCGCCACTGAATCCAATTCTCGGTTGGTCAAAACTATTACAGAGCCGTAAATTTGATGAGACAGAACTCCAAAAAGCCCTTAAAACCATTGAGCGCAATGCTAAATTACAAGCTCAACTAATTGAAGACTTGCTTGATGTTTCTCGTATTCTCCAAGGCAAACTCAATCTCAAGATGATACCAGTCAATCTAGCATCCACCATTGAAGCAGCAATGGAGACAGTGCGTTTAGCAGCAGAGGCTAAAACCATTCAAATTGAGATGATGCTTGATCCGAAGGGGAAAGTTTTGGGTGATTCAGCCCGCTTACAGCAAGTTTTCTGGAACCTTTTATCGAATGCCGTCAAATTTACACCGATTGGGGGAAAAGTAAATGTGCGATTGGAGTATATCGACGCTCAAGGGCAGATTACCGTCAGCGATACAGGTAAAGGCATTCACCCAGACTTTTTAGTTCATGTGTTTGACTATTTCCGTCAAGGTGACAGTACAACAACTAGAAAGTTTGGTGGGCTAGGGTTAGGTTTAGCGATCGCTCGTCACTTAGTTGAGATGCACGGTGGAACGATTTCGGTCGAAAGCCTTGGTGAGGAGCAAGGAGCCATCTTCACAGTTAGGTTACCACTGCTCAAGGACAGTGCAACAATCGAGGATGACCCGAATACTGATTCCTCAACTGCCATTTTTGCCTCCTCTCCCCTGATGGGTGTACAAGTCCTAGTTGTGGATGACAATACTGATAGCCGCAACTTTTTCAGCTTTGTGCTGGAACAGTTTGGCGCGATCGTCACCGCAGTCGGATCGGCAGATCAAGCATTACAAGCGCTAACACAGTCAAAGCCAGATATCTTACTCAGCGATATTGGAATGCCAGAAATGAACGGCTATATGCTGATGCAACAAGTGCGGGATCTGGAAGCAGAAGTAGGGGGAAAACAGATTCCAGCGATCGCTCTGACTGCTTATGCAGGCGAAATCAATCAGCAGCAGGCACTAAGAGCGGGGTTTCAACAGCACATCGTTAAACCTGTAGCACCAGAGGAATTGCTCATGGCGATTTCCAATTTAGTCAGATGTGTTTAGGTGTTTCTGAGAAATCTGAGTAATTAGATGAACCTCGTTAAAACGTTAACCCAACCGGATTAGATGCGATCGCGCACTGAAGTGATTGGTAGCAAATGGGTTGGTTAATTTAAAAAACAATTTAGCAAAAGAACTTTCAAGAGTGAAATATATCACTAAAATTATAAAGCTATTAAATTTAAAGATATTTTTAGTGATTGAAGTTTATTTATTCCTGATACAAATATTTCCTTATAACTGAATTTCCTCTGATTGTGGGCGCTGTTACAACGCGTAATTTGGAAAACGTTTACTATACCTGAGTACTTTCACAAAACAAAAGTAGTTCATCAGGAACATAAGTATTTTAATACTGGAGAATAATATCATGTCCACCAAATTAACCATAAGAAAAGAACCCCACCCTAACCCTCCCCTTTCTAAGGGGAGGGAATTAAATTTCCTGTTTCCCCCCAATACATCGGGGGGATTAAGGGGGGTAATTCGACTTGTATGTACACCGCAGGCGGGAAGGTTAGCTAAAGCTATGCTTTAGCGGGGTGGGGTTCTGGGTATTATGCTTAATTGCCCGGACATAATATAACTTGCTGTTATCCTATCCAGCTAAATCGCAGTCGGCTGGTAGATTTTCAACAATTTTCTTTTTTTATGAACTCTGAATCGATAATAACTATTAGCAAAAAGGTAATATAAACTTTCTAAAAGGCTGCACAAAATCAAGCATACTTCCGCCGAATAAACAAGGGGATTCTGCCCTTTGTTCAAAAGCAAGCTCACAGGTAATTGGTATAAGGATAAAAACTTAATTTATTTAGTTTTTTCTGCGCCACTAGTTAAGAGGTAATCTATGGTGCGAAACTCAAAGCTAGGGTACAGAACGTTCCCTAAGTTTATTCTGCGTCCATCCGTTGCTATAGGTATAATTGCATCTTTATTAATTTGTGGAATAAGTTTTTATATAGTAAAACGCTGGCATTATGCAAATTCAGAGGCACAAATGCCAGCAACACAATTGCCACAGTTAAAAACAGTAACAGCTTTAGGGCGGATTGAACCACAGGGAAAAGTAATTAAACTCTCTGCTGCGGTGTCTACAGAAGGAAGTCGGGTAGAAAAGTTGTTAGTGAAGGAGGGGGATAGGGTAAAAGCAGGACAGGTGATTGCGATTTTGAACAGCCGCGATCGCTTGCAAGCAGAATTAAAAGAGGTGCAAGAACAAGTGAAAGTAGCCCAGGCAAACCTAAACCGCATACAAGCAGGTGCTAAACCCGGTGAAATTGCCGCCCAAAAAGCTGCGATCGCTCGACTCAAAGCAGAACACCTTGGCGATATTAATGCCCAAGCAGCAACAATTGAGCGATTCCAAGCCGAAGTGCGTAATGCCCAAGCAGAAGACAAACGCTATCAGCAACTATTTCAACAGGGTGCAATTTCCACCTCCCAAGGGGATACCAAGCGTTTAAACTTGGAAACGGCCCAAAAAAGCCTGCAAGAATCACAGGCACAGTTAAATCGCACTCAATCAACTAGCCAGCAAAAGATTAAAGAAGCCACAGCAACACTCGATGAAATCGCCGAAGTGCGCGGAGTGGATGTAGAAGCTGCTCAAGCAGAAGTTAATCGTGCCATAGCAGCCATGAATCTGGCAAAAGTCAATCTCGAACAGTCCCAGGTGCGATCGCCCCAAAATGGACAGGTATTTGAGATCCACACCCATCCTGGGGAATTAGTATCAAATGATGGCATTGCAGATATTGGACAAACCAGCCAGATGTATGTCATAGCCGAAGTCTACGAAAGCGATATCGGCAAAGTGGATTCAGGGCAGCAAGTGCGAGTATTTGGTGATTACCTCCCGATTGAATTGCAAGGAATCGTAGATCGCAAAGGCTTGCAGGTGCGACGGCAGAATGTTATTAACACAGATCCCGTCAGCAATATCGACAACAGAGTAGTAGAAGTCCATATCCGACTAGATCAAGCCTCCAGCCAAAAAGCTGCCAACTTAACCAATATGCAAGTTAAGGCAGTAATTGAACTATGAAATGGGCATGGGGCAGGGGGAGCAGGGGGAGTAGGGAAGAGTTAAAACTGGATTTATCCACCTCAGATACTCGTTGATCCACCTTTGATACTCGTTGATCCACCTCAAAGACTCGTTGATCCACCTTTGATACTCGTTGATCCACCTCAAAGACTCGTTGATCCACCTTTGATACTCGTTGATCCACCTCAGATACTCATTCATCCACCTTTGATACTCGTTGATCCACCTCAAAGACTCGTTCATCCACCTTTGATACTCGTTGATCCACCTCAGATACTCGTTCATCCACCTTTGATACTCGTTCATCCACCTCAAAGACTCGTTCATCCACTTCAAAGACTCGTTGATCCACCTCAAAAACTCGTTGATCCACTTCAAAGACTCGTTGATCCACCTCAGATACTCGTTCATCCACCTAATCTCTCTATTCCTAATGCCCCCTGCCCTCCACTTCTTATGATGGGATTAATTAAACAACTGCGACGACGAACCCCTCTAGGATGGCTGCAACTGAATTATGAAAAAAGCCGTTTGTTAGTGGCATTGTCAGGTATTGCCTTTGCGGATCTTCTCATGTTTATGCAGCTTGGCTTTCAGACTGCGCTGTATGACAGTAACACCAGACTGCATCGCAGTTTGCAAGCAGATATTGTTTTAACCAGTCCCCAAGCTCGTAACTTGCCAAGCTTGTCTACATTTTCTCGTCGGCGACTTTATCAAGCAATGGATATACCAGGGGTAAAGTCAGCAGAACCAATGTATTTCAACAACACAATTTGGAAGAATCCCCAAACACATCGTGAGACGGGGGTGTTAGTTATTGGCTTTAATCCAGACAAGCCAGCCTTTGACTTAACGGATGTTAACCAGCAATTGCAGAAAATTAAGCTGCCAGATACCGTTTTGTTTGATCGTGGTGCAAGAGGAGATTATCAAAAAGCGATCGCTCAAATTGACCAAGGTAAAACCCTAACCACCGAAATAGAACGGCGCACAATTACCATTAGCGGCTTATTCCGAGTCGGGGCTTCCTTTGGCGCAGATGGCAACCTGATTACCAGCGATCAAAACTTTTTGCGGCTATATTCCGGGCGACAGTCAAGTAGCGTCAGTCTAGGTTTGATTGTTCTTAAACCAGGCTATGACTCGAAAAAAGTAGCTGCAATATTGAAAGCCTACCTCAGAGATGATGTCAAAGTATTAACCCATGCAGAATTTATTGAATTTGAGAACAACTTCTGGAGAACAAATTCCCCAATTGGGTTTATTTTCAGCCTGGGTGTATCGATGGGGTTTGTGGTGGGCGTGATTATCGTCTATCAAGTCCTCTCCACCGATGTTAATGCCCATGTTCGGGAATACGCCACCTTTAAAGCAATGGGATATCGCAATTATTACCTGCTAGGTGTGGTGCTTGAAGAATCGTTGATATTGGCAGCACTGGGCTTCTTCCCCGGATTGGGAGTGTCCTTAGCACTTTACCAACTGACTCGCATAGCTACAAATTTGCCCATGTACATGACTGCGATTCGGGCATTGCAGGTATTAGTGCTGACTATCATTATGTGTGCAATTTCTGGTGCGATCGCCACCCGCAAACTCCAAGCCACCGACCCCGCTGATATGTTTTAAAAATGGGCATGGGGCATTGGGATAATTAACAATCCCCAATCTCAAATCGTTCGACTGAAGCGAACGCGTAGCGTCTCTAAGAGTTGCGAAGTCCAAAATCTCCAATCTCAAATCCAAAATTGTTATGCTTCCCGTCATCTCCATCCATAATCTCGACCACTACTTTGGTTACGGCTCACTCCGCAAGCAAGTTCTATCTAACATCAATTTAGAGATTAACGCTGGTGAAATTATTATTATGACCGGGCCCTCTGGTTCTGGAAAGACTACCTTACTGACCTTAGTAGGTGGATTACGTTCTACCCAATTTGGTAGTTTGCAGGTGTTGAGACGCGAACTTTGTGGTGCTAGTGCTGAAGAACTAGTGCAGGCGCGACGCCGTAACGGTTATATTTTCCAAGCACATAACTTGCATGGTAGTTTAACGGCACTGCAAAACGTCAAAATGGCTTTGGAATTGCACAAACATCTTGGGTTAAAAATGATGCTAGCTAGGTCAGCCCAGATGCTAGAGCAGGTAGGATTAGGAAATCACCTGCATTACTATCCTGATAAACTGTCTGGGGGACAAAAACAAAGAGTAGCGATCGCTCGCGCCTTGGTCAGTCATCCTCAAATTATCTTAGCGGATGAACCCACCGCCGCCCTTGACAGTCAATCAGGACGAGATGTAGTCAATCTCATGCAAAAACTGGCAAAAGAACAAGGCTGTACCATCTTGATGGTTACTCACGACAACCGCATCCTAGACATTGCTGATCGCATCGTTCACATGGAAGATGGTAAGCTCAAGTCAAAATTAAAACTGTCAGCTTAGAGGATGAGTCCTCTCCCAAAGGGAGACAATGCCGCGCAACCAGCGTCACCAGTTCGCCCTACAGCCCTTCAGGCATCCTACGGCAGGCGTTCCCGCAGGGTAGGGCGGTTCGTTTAAGAAAAATTAAGTGCATCTTCATAGCGAATTGGTATAAGTTCTGGAGTAATCCAGGCAAAGATCGTTGAAGCAGGAATCATGCCACTTCAAGTGATGTAAGCTTCAAAAGCGTTCATTACTCAAGCTCAGAACTCGAAACCTCGAGCTTTTTACTCGATTATTCCAAATCAGAACTGGAAACGAGGAAATTTTAGGTAAAATCGCTGCTATTTTACACCCTATCTTAACTTTAGTAAAAAATATTATAAGTATATAAACGGGAATTAGGGTAAGCAAACTGATGCCACAGTATACTAATTAAGTTTTAAGATCATTGACAATGTAATACACCTTGGTTATTAAAGTTAATATCAATTCATTAAATTACACTTACAAATCATTCTCTCTTGTCTCCTACCCCTACCCCTGTGCTGTCCATAAGTCCCTAGACGATTTCCCAACATTTATGGTTTTCAACAACATTTGCTTTAAACAGGAAACACTAGTAGAAATAAGCTAGTCTATTTTCCAATCCAAGCAAGGTATTTTTTATAGCTCTATGATTACTGAGAATCGCACTAATAATTCAAACAATAAGTTGCTCGGTTTTGATGTCAAAAATTTGACATCTAATCGCCGTGCAATAAATGTGTTAAAGGGAATATTTGCTGTTCTCCCTCTCACCTTGGCATTGCCTGTAGATGCTTTACAAGTAAAGGTGACTCCAACTAAACCTAAATTAGGAGATACGCTCTCAGTGGAGATTAATCTAGATCATCAGGAGAATGGTACAAATCCAACAGTAGCTAGTGGTAAGAATACATACCCAGCCTTTAAAATTGCCCCCAATCAGTATCGGGCTTTTGTTCCCACAACTCCACTAGAAAAAGCTGGAACTAGACCACTTCGGGTTGCAGGGGATGGTCAGGTGCAAAACTTAGCAGTGAATGTGCTTAATCGCAAATTTCCTATACAGCGCATAACTTTGCCACCTGGCAAAGCCGGAGTGGATGCCACAGAATATGAATTAAAACGGGTGGCAGCTTTCAAGGCACTACAAACACCACAAAAGTATTGGAATGGAGTGTTTCTGAAGCCAAATGCTGGGCGGATGAGTACAAACTATGGTGTACGTCGCTACTATAATGGTACATTTGCAAAAGACTACTATCATCGTGGCCTTGACTACGCTGGTGCTGCCGGTTCACCCGTAATTGCCCCAGCCGCTGGGCGAGTTGCTTTGGTGGGTAGGGTATCCCAAGGGTTTCGGGTTCACGGTAATGTAGTTGGCATTGACCACGGTCAAGGCGTAATCAGTATTTTCATGCACCTGAGTCGTATTAACGTTAAAGAAGGTGATTTTGTGAAAGCTGGTCAACTAATTGGCGCAGTGGGTTCCACAGGTGCTGCCACGGGCCCACATTTACACTGGGGTCTATATGTCAACGGACAATCTGTTGATCCAACACCTTGGCGGACTAAGGTCGTTAACTAGTAGAGGCGGAATTGATCGCGTCTGTGCATAATTTGTGTTTTTTTGTTGAGAATTAGGCAAAAGAAATTGGATTGATACCGTCCCTACCTTGCTTGGCTAACATAAATGATGATAAGCGTTATGAGCATCGAAAAAATTGTAGAACAAGCTCTCCAGGATGGTTATTTAACACCAGCAATGGAAGCAGAAGTCGGTAGAATCTGTGACAATGCCTCGGAACTCTCAATTGAAGATTATATGGCACTTGATCGGCTGATGGGAGCATTATTGACTGGTGAGGTAGTGGCGGTACCTCGGAAACAATTTATTAACGTCATGGAAGAATTGGTACTGACTGAAGCGATCGCCCGAGTTGCAGAAATTGAAGCCACCAGCGAAAGTTCTCTAGATGTCGGCGATATTGCTGCTTACGCTCTCAATCGGCTACCACCTTTGTATGCTACTACAGAAGAAGGTGCTACCTTCCAGCGCCAAACGGCTCGGGCAGAACTGCAAGAATTAATTTCTCAGCAAGTAAATGAGGCAATTAACCGTTACCTTGATCGGCCCCATTTCTTCCCAGAACGACAAGCCTTAGGCAAAAACACTGGCAATGAGGTTGTACGCCAAGTTAGTGCTTTACTCCAAACATACGCACCTAACTTTGAGCAAAAATTATAACTTTAAGAGTCATTAGTCATTTGTCAGGAGTTTTAGACAAAGGACAAAGGACTCTTAATTAATCAATCACGCACTAACACTGTTGTCCCTAAACTCACTTGCTCATACAACAATCGGACATCAGAATTACGCATCCTTAAGCAGCCGTGAGATACAGCCGTTCCTACCAGGCCAATATCCGGTGTGCCATGAAAGCCAATTTCGTTTCTTCCATCTGACCAAAAACCAATCCATCTGTCTCCCAAAGGACTATCCGTACCAGCCTGAAATACTTTACCAGTAATCGGGTGACGCCAGATTGGATAGTGTCGCATGTGGATCACCTGGAAAGAACCTGTGGGCGTTTCCCAACCTTTCTTACCTACAGCAATTGGATAGCTGGCTATGACCTCATCTCCTGCGTATACATAGGTGCGGCGATCGCTTAAATCAACCATTACTTGCGTCTTGGCATTAGCCAGCCTATTAGATGGTATTTGTTGGGCTGAAGCCTGAGACCATAGAGCTTTTGGCCAACTATCCCCAACTGGATTTTGTCTTTCTGCTTGCGCCACCAGCCGCGTCTTAGTTGGTAGGTCGGTTGCTTCAGCTAGATCATTCTTAATTATTTGAGGCTGAGTTTGAGGCTTAATAGCAGCAGACCTAAGTGTAGGCGTCTTCCGAACAATTGTGTGTCTATCAGTTGCTTTCGCTACATTCTTCTTAATTATTTTCGATTTAGTTTGAGGCTTAATAGCAGAGGACTTTGGTGTAAACGCCCTCTGAGGAGTTGAGCCTTGGGTAACTTCACCAACTGGCACAGATGCACCCAGCGCAATTTCCCCTAAACTCACTTGTGAAACATTCTTGTAGACTTTCTCTGGGCGGCTTCCCTTAGGATTGGTTAGGGTAGAATCTCGCCGCATCGAAGTAGATGCAGACTTCTCAGACTGCCGTTCCGCCGTAGTAATGCGCCAATGGACAGCTAAAGATAAAAATGCTGTGCCAAAACAGAGCAACATTACCATCCGCCCTACAGATTCGTTTCTTACCATTGCCATCGCCTATTGTTTATCCCTGACATATCCAGCCGAGCAATTGGATGTGTTCATCATCCGATTATCAAAAATTTATCAATACTTATCATTTCCGATATAAATCTGCCAACACCTCTGGGCAAACTAAGACTATGCAAATTGTCCCAGCAGCAAAACTTCAACTGACCAACCTCATTCCTCCAAAATTCTGGGGGTTGTAAGCCAATACTCGGACTTTCTGGTGGAACTTTTGAAATGTAGCAATCAATCATTAATGGTGTAGGTGGGAGAAAAACCATGTTTGAAAAACTATTGCTAGCAGTCACAATTACATTTTCCCTCAATTGCTTTTTTCAAGTTCGCGTACCAGAGCAACAAAACTCTGGTGCTACATACGGTTCACGACCAGAACAATCAGCAACTATTCTGGTAATAAAATCAAAAAAATAAATCACCATTATAGTAACCACAGCAAGCCAACTTCCAGAAATTATTGCCTGAATTTTAAAGGTATCAACAAGTTAGAATTACAAAATTTTTATCTTCATCCTTATAACTAGATTTAATTATTTTTATCAAGCGTATATACCCAGTTGCTAAAATTACAAAAATGTGCATATTGCTGCGCCTTTGTTAGTTGATGGGTGCAAGGGCAACTATGCGAACAGTATAAGGAAAAAGTGCCTCTCTTTATTGCTATAAATGTATCCAAAATTGTATGCTTCAGTGTTCCAGTCATAAATCCGTCACCTTAGCATGGAACTTCTGTCCCATTAGCAGGTCTAATAGATAGGGATGATTTAGAGCCAGTACGATCTATGAGTCAGTCGATTACTGTATCCTGGTCAACGGTTGATGCAAAGTATCCAGAAGCATCAGTGCAAGTTGACAAACTCCCTAATCACGATTTAATTTTGCGCTGTCAAGCGGGACTGCGACCAAATCGTGCTGCGTTTGCAGAACTATTACGCCGCTATCAAAGTCAAGTTGATAAAGTTCTATACCACCTGGCTCCAGATTGGGCTGACAGAGCCGATTTGGCTCAAGAAGTTTGGATTCGAGTCTATCGGAATATTAACCGATTACAAGAGCCTGCTAAATTTCGGGGCTGGTTAAGCCGCATTGCCACCAACTTGTTTTATGATGAGTTGCGTAAACGCAAGCGGGTTATGAGTCCTTTGTCACTGGATGCTCCCCGCTTGTTAGACGACGGCGAGATGGATTGGGAAATCGCCGGCGATACCCCAGGTCCTGAAGAAGAACTGACAACTAGAGAATTTTACGAGCAATTGCGGGAAGCGATCGCGGATTTACCAGAAGTCTTTCGTACTACCATTGTCCTCAGAGAAATCGAAGGCATGGCATACGAAGAAATTGCCGAAATCACTGGAGTTTCATTAGGAACTGTGAAATCAAGAATTGCCAGAGCTAGATCGAGGCTGCAAGCTCACTTGCAGAATTATCTAGATTCCTAATTTACAGCATCTTGCCTCTGCCCAATGGCAGAATTTAAGCATTGATTAAGAATTACTACAAAGATGTAGATTGCCTCTGCCCTTAGGAGGAAAATTGGCTAATTTTTCCGAATTTAAGTCCAGTTTACCCGTGTTTAAATTGGTAATAATGTTAAGATGACTACTGATTCTCAGTTTTACGACCGTTCTCCTTTGCAACTTCCTCAAGATTTGTCAGATGGAATGGCCAAGCATACCAATGAATCAACGGGTCTTATGGATATGGTGAAGCGCGATCGCTTCGAGTTATTGAGTGCTTATCTCGATGGTGAAGTCACAGCCCCAGAACGCAGGCAAGTAGAAGAATGGCTGGCAAATGATGCCTCAGTTCAATGCTTGTATGCCCGACTCTTAAAGCTGCGCCAAGGCTTGCGGACTCTCCCAGTGCCAACAGCCCAACAGTCACCAGAAGCAACAGTTCAGCAAGTATTCACACGTTTGCGCCGCCGTTCCCGTTTCAACTGGATGGTGGGAGGTGCAGCCATTGCTGCTTGTGTAATCGGTGCAGTATCTGGCTTAGTATCTGGTGGTTCGAGTCCGCCGCAACTGGCACAACGACCAGAAATAGAACCGATACAAACGTCATCAGCGTCTATGGTTCCACTTTCCCCGCTGATGGTGGGACTAAATAACCCGGTAATTGAAATTCCTAAAGCAGCAGTAGCTTCTCCAGAAAATCCAATCTATCCGGTACAGCCGCAACGGCACGACTCTAAACAGGATATAAACTAATTGCATTAACAGTTCACAGATCATAACTGTACTTTGCTGTTAAACCACAGTCTGTCCACCAGCCGTCAGGTTGGAGGAATCCTCCTAATTGGTTTACTTGGTCTAGAGTCATCAAATAAACCCAAGCCCAACCTAGAGAGAGCGACTGTGCCTGATAAACCTGGATAATTTGTCGATTATAGAGGTTTTCTGGTGATTGTCTAGTGGACTGGTAATCTTCCAGCACATCCAAATCATTTAAAATCCTTGGGTTGGAAAAAGAAAGTAAATATCCGTAAACTTGGGTATTCCCTAGCGTCATTGCTGGGTAGCCCATTGGCAGAGCAAACAATTTACCTTGTACAAAAGCTTTTTTAACATCTATTATCTTGTCAGCACAGTATTTTTTATAGTTAGCTTCACCTGGTTTGAGTGTACCGTAGACAAAAACCCGCACCAAATCGGAAAATTGTATATTTGATTCAACCATTTAAACCTTCATCAAATGACTCTTGCTATACCTGAAACACTAGCAGTTCGGGCATAATCAGGCTGATGCTCAATTATATAAATCTGTGAGTAGTTGACCTACAATATAGGTTAACCTAGCAGGTTGACATAGCAGGTTAACCTAGACAGACCCAGTAGGAGAATTTTTTTGGTGGATTCCCGATATAACCCAGCAGCAATTGAGGAAAAATGGCAAAAAACATGGGTAGAACTTGGCTTAGATCAGACACCGACAGCTAGCAACAAGCCAAAATTTTACGCTTTATCCATGTTCCCTTATCCATCGGGCAGCCTACACATGGGTCACGTCCGTAATTATACGATTACCGATGTGATTGCCCGCCTCAAGCGAATGCAAGGCTATCGGGTAATACACCCTATGGGTTGGGATGCCTTTGGGTTGCCGGCAGAAAATGCCGCTATTGACCGTGGTGTGCCGCCAGCAAAGTGGACTTATCAGAATATTGCCCAGATGCGGCAGCAATTGCAGCGTCTTGGTTTATCCATCGACTGGGAATGTGAACTTGCTACCTGTTCACCGGATTATTACAAGTGGACGCAATGGATTTTCTTGCAGTTTTTGCAAGCGGGGTTAGCTTATCAAAAAGAAGCAGCAGTAAACTGGGACCCCATTGACCAAACTGTACTGGCAAATGAGCAAGTTGATAACGAAGGACGTTCTTGGCGCAGTGGGGCAATAGTTGAGCGCAAATTATTGCGGCAGTGGTTTTTTAAGATTACTGACTACGCCGAAGAATTGCTGAATGACTTAGATAAATTGACAGGTTGGCCGGAACGCGTCAAGTTGATGCAGGCAAACTGGATTGGTAAATCTACAGGCGCTTACTTAGAATTTCCGATCATTGGGATAGATGAAAAAATCGGCGTCTACACCACACGTCCAGATACCGTTTATGGTGTCAGCTACTTAGTGTTAGCACCAGAACATCCCTTAACAAAGCGCGTCACCACAAAAGAACAACAAGCAGCGGTAGAAGCCTTTATTAAAGAGGTTTCCAATCAAAGTGAGTTGGAACGGACTGCTGAAGACAAACCTAAGCGGGGTATCCCCACAGGTGGGGTCGCAATTAACCCGTTTACAGCAGAAGAAGTGCCCATTTGGATTGCTGACTATGTGCTATATGAGTATGGCACTGGGGCAGTGATGGGAGTACCAGCACACGATGTCCGGGATTTTAAGTTTGCCAAAAATTACGATTTGCCAATTGATTTTGTCATAGCTTCCCCAGATGATGTTGCAGGTTTTGACTTAAGTCCAACATCAGAGATAGATGAAGTCACACAACTCATCCAAATTGAATATAACCAGGCATACACTGAACCAGGAATTTTAATTAATTCTGGGGCTTTTACTGGTATGGCTTCGGCAGATGCTAAACAAGCCATAATTGAATACGCCGAACAACAAGGTTTTGGTAAAGTGCGGGTGCAATATCGCTTGCGGGATTGGTTAATTTCGCGGCAACGTTACTGGGGCGCACCGATACCTGTAATTCACTGTCCTAACTGTGGGATAGTGCCAGTGCCTGATAAAGATTTGCCAGTTCAGTTGCCAGAAGAGGTGGAATTTTCTGGACGTGGCGGTTCACCTTTAAGTCAGTTAGAAAGCTGGGTAAATGTGCCTTGTCCGACTTGTGGCACTTCAGCAAAGCGGGAAACTGACACGATGGATACTTTTATTGATTCCTCCTGGTATTTCTTGCGCTTCCCTGACGCTAAGAATGAACGACAGGTTTTTGATTCCAGTAAAATTAATGACTGGATGCCAGTAGATCAGTATGTAGGTGGGATTGAACACGCGATTTTACATTTGTTATATTCGCGGTTCTTTACTAAAGTGTTGCGGGACAGAGGGTTACTGAACTTTGATGAACCCTTCCAACGCCTGTTAACTCAAGGTATGGTACAGGGTTTAACTTACCTAAATCCCAATAAGGGCGGTAAAGATAAGTGGGTTCCTTCTAATCTAGTAAATTCAGCCGACCCTCGTGACCCTCAGACAGGCGAACCATTACAACGTCTCTATGCCACAATGTCTAAGTCAAAGGGTAACGGTGTAGCGCCAGAAGATGTAATTGCCAAATACGGTGTAGACACAGCGCGAATGTTCATCTTGTTCAAAGCGCCACCAGAAAAAGACCTGGAATGGGATGAAGCTGATGTGGAAGGACAATTCCGCTTTTTAAATCGGGTTTGGCGTTTGGTGACAGATTATGTTGCGACTGGGGTATCCCGTAAGCAACCCCAATCTGATTTAACTAAGGCGGAAAAGGAATTGCGGCGGGCGATTCACACGGCTATTCAGGCGGTGACAGAAGATGTTGAAGGTGAATATCAATTCAACACAGCTATTTCAGAATTGATGAAGTTGAGTAATGCTTTAACGGATGCCAGCGGCAAAAATTCACCAATTTACGCAGAAGGGATTCGGACTTTGGTAGTATTGCTAGCACCATTTGCACCACACATTGCTGATGAATTATGGCATTTATTGGGTGAAACTGATTCAGTTCACACTCAAACTTGGCCATCATTTGACCCAGCTGCTTTAGTAGCTGATGAAATCACTTTAGTGATTCAGATTATGGGTAAAACTCGCGGCGCGATTCAAGTACCAGCGCAAGCAGATAAAGCAGCGTTGGAGAAGTACGCCCGTGAATCAGAAGTTGCCCAGCGTTACATCGAAGGCAAAGAGATTAAAAAGGTAATTGTGGTGCCTGGGAAGTTAGTGAATTTTGTAGTCAGTTAAGAGTAGAGGGAAGAGAACACGGTAGGCGTTGATACTGACCAACCATTGCTAAATCACATCTGAATTCATAACTCTGTACTCCTATTTTTTAATGCCCGATTGCGATACCAAGCGGGGAAGCGTATCGTCATCAAGATGGCGATCGCAACCAGGACTATGTGTAGAATCGTAGAAACGTTGAGTGGCAGCAGCCAACTGATCAATGCACTCAGCGCAAAGGCAATCCCCCAGGTCAGGGTAAGAATCTGATTCACGCGAATAAAAATAGGACTATTCCAATGTTCTTGAGTAATTTGCTCACGGGCATACTGAATCGTAAATGGGATACCCACGAGTAAGGAACCAATCGCAATCACTGCCAAGGCACCGTCAGCAAAAAGTCCTGGATGTTGCGTAATGAAAGGATGCCGCAAGTAAACACCCACAACTAGAACGAAGGCAAAAAAGACAACCGTACACCAATCTAAAATGAAGCCTTTACGTAAATTTTCACGTCCAAGAATGAACGTCAGGACGAGTGCAATAATTGCCCCGTGGAGGATACCACTCTCCCCTCTGTTTGCCAACACAGAATAAATGATCCAAGGTAAGAACCCCAAAATAACTTTTTTCATCGTGTTTGTTCTTCCTAATGCCTGAGCAATGGACTTTGTATATTGAGAGAGTGGTAGACCGAATTCGATCTATCCCGACATCTCCTACCTGTAATTTCAGCTACTTGCTCTACTTTCATTGGTTTTTCTGGTCGGCTCAACAGACGAATGACTAACCATCGGCTGCGTTCTTTTACGTCTCGACAACGACGGTAGCGTTGGGTCAACTCTGCATAATCCAAATGAGGAAAGATATTCATCCGAGTACGAGGCATCGCTGTACACCGATTTTACTTCCTCTAAATAATAATACCATCTATTACAACTTGGTATTAGACGGAGAGTACACATTGCTAAATCAATTTTTGCCCGTTTCGTAGAAGTGCTACTAAATCGATTTCTAAATCAATTTTGCAACCATTGCCTTTGCGGTTATCGTAAGGATTTAGATCGTGTTTGGCGTTGTAGTGATCAAGTCTGTAGAATTTCTTTAATTGTGGCAGGCTTGCTACCTGTGAGACATTGGATAGCAGTCTAATTAATATACCACTTGTAGGCTTTCTCGGTACTGTTGTTATTGTGCATTTCCAGAGCGTATATGGCGCGTCTTGCTAGTTTATCTGCTCTGCCTGGATGAGTCTTATAGGAATTACTTTTTAATTCTTCTGTAGGAATGTTAAAGCCATGAAACATTTGTTGCAAGAAGTATTGTAACAGTAGTTTCTTTCTCTAATATATGTGTATTTAATAACATCTATATGAGCGTCCAGAAAGTAGGACTGTTTTATTTATACACGAAAAAGCGCTTGAGAGTTTTGCTCACTCAAGCGCTTCTTCGTAAAAGCTTATACCAACTCACTCGTTTGATGCAACATTTTAAATCTGCAACACTCCCTTGACAGGGAGTATTGCGGGGATAACTTGTGACAAACATGTGGTGAAATGGTATCACTCCTTGCACTAACTAAGAATATCTCTTTTGCAAGAAAACCGGGGATCTAATGAGTGACAGTTTATGAACTGACACTAGTTAAAAACGACTCACTATGAATGGTAACTAACAAGACTAAGCACAACTGTAGCAATTTTGTAAGTATAGTATAAAAACTTATAGTTTATTAGCGTAGGCGTAGCCCGCCGTACCTATTGCCTACCACTGAGTACCGATTCACAATGTGCAGGAATTAGTAGCATAAATATCTCAACTTCAGCGGCAAATGAATCGCCATCGAGTAAGCCAGAGAAGTCTTGGATATTAGCCTTGAAGCGATTTGGACTCAAATAAATCGTTACCTCCTTTATAGATGGAGGTATTCTTTAGAGAATGGCAATCCAATAACAAATCTTCGATCCAAGCAGATTGAAAAGTTTGGGTTAGGTATCTTCTATCTCTTAGCAAACGGTGACATCCTAGTCTTCCGCATAGTGTAGGAGGTTACTTCCTTCGTTGAAGCAAAACATAGCTTTTTCACTGACAATTCCCGCGATATTCAAAACGATTTTGCGTGTTTCAATAAAAACAACAGAGGCGGATTATAGGTAAGATTTAAGAATTTCTCATACCTGTGCCTAAAATTGTAAAAGTCTAGATAGACGCTTCGCCCTTGGCTAAAATAGCCACTCCCCTACGAGCAGACGCCTTAACCTGGCATCTAGGTGTGTGGTAAAATTGCCTGGAACAGAGGTTTCATCTGAGTTGGAGTCTCATATAAATTGCAAAGGTCAAACTTACCGATCAATAACTCCCACGATACTTTTCCTATGGATTCGGAAAATATACAACAAGACTGGTGACAAACTGAGTGTAATTTGTAAATGAATATCTAGAATTTGCTACCAGACTGAACCAACTTCCCACAATTTTGACTTCTATTTAACTTTAGGATAGACACATGAACGATAAGCTGATGCTGATGATTCCTGGCCCAACCCCGGTGCCAGAAGCTGCCTTACTGGCATTAGCCAAGCATCCGATTGGGCACCGCACTAGTGAATTTAGCAACATATTGGCAGAGGTGACGGAAAACCTCAAGTGGCTGCACCAAACTCAAAGTGATGTGCTGACGCTGAATGTCAGTGGTACAGGTGCTGTAGAAGCTGGAATAATTAATTTTCTCTCTCCAGGCGATCGCATTTTGGTTGGTTCTAACGGTAAATTTGGCGAACGCTGGGTAGAAATCGGTCAAGCCTACGGTTTGAATGTAGAAGAAGTTAAGGTTGAATGGGGAAAACCTTTAGTTCCAGAGGTATTTGCCGAAAAACTCCAAGCAGATACCCAAAAGCAAATTAAAGCCGTAATCATTACTCACAGCGAAACCTCAACGGGTGTGTTGAATGACCTAGAAACCATCAACCGCCATGTCAAAGAACACGGTGAAGCTTTAATTATCGTTGATGCCGTGACTAGCTTGGGTGCGTTCAATCTACCTGTGGATGCTTGGGGTTTGGATATAGTCGCCTCCGGTTCCCAAAAAGGTTATATGATTCCGCCGGGATTGGGTTTTGTCTCTGTCAGCCCCAAAGCTTGGGAAGCTTACAAAACTGCGAAGCTACCGAAATATTATTTGGATTTAGGCAAATATCGGAAAGCCACAGCCAAAAATACAACTCCATTTACTCCGCCTGTGAACTTGATCGTAGCGCTGCATACCACGTTGCGAATCATGAAAGAGGAAGGCTTGGAGTCAATATTTGCTCGACACGAACGGCTCAAGAATGCTACCCGCGCCGCCATTCAAGGATTAAATTTACCCCTGCTTGCAGCAGATAGTTCCGCCAGTCCGGCGATTACGGCTGTAGCACCGCAGGGAATTGAACCGGATAAGATTCGGTCATTGATGAAAAAACGCTTTGATATTGCCCTAGCAGGCGGTCAAGACCATTTGAGTAACAAAATTTTCCGCATTGGTCACTTGGGTTTTGTGAGCGATCGCGATATCCTTAGCTGTATAGCATCCTTAGAAGTTACCCTAAGAGAACTTGGCTACGAAGACTTCACCCCTGGATCTGGTATAGCGGCAGCAGTTAGAGTGTTTAGTCAGTCCTGAGTACTGAGCACTAAATCAAAAGAGCAAGTTAAATTATCAACTCGCTCTTTTGATTTGGATGTAAATGAGTAGAAACCGCTACAGTCAATAGACCTATATATCAACCTTTACACAAGGTAGAGTTGATCTGACAAGCTTCAATTCTCCTAGATGATACCAACTTGCCCAAGATAGTATTATTTACTCCGGAGACAGTCGCACAGCGTATTTGACACTAAACAATACTAACTTTGGTAACTTAGTATGATCCTAAATTGGCATAAATAGCATTGTTTGAGATTCCGGTAACAGCCTTTTGGTAGAGACTTCTAATCCCTGACGCTCAGTAGCACAGGGTTAGCTAGTCCGCAAGCGTCTAACTCGTTAACACTACGTATGCGCTAGCGTCTCCCCTTCTCCCAAGGGAGACACTAGCGCCTGCCGTAGGATGCCCGAACGCAAGACCATCTCCTTTAAGAGAAGGGCTGTAGGGAGAAAACTGCGCTGCTTTACTAAAATTCAAAATCCAAAATCCAAAATCCAAAATCGGTATGATCTACGCTGTCTCCAGCCAATCATAAATTTGTTCTAACTGCTCTAGAGTAATTAACCCATACTGCCAAAGAATCATTGCCAAAGGACCTGGATCTTGCTCCCGATGCCGAAGCGCGACCGCTAGCGATGCTGTGGAAATTGCCAAATCTTCTTGCAAGAAATGAATAAGTCGAGAATATTTTGATGGTGACATTTGTATCTCACCTCCTTGTGCAGAATGTATTGTCATATATCAGTTCACCATTGCTCGGTAGCCAGTAGCCAATATTTCATCTGTCACTGTGCCGTTATCGGCTATACACCCCAACACAGTTATTTAATCTGCCTTAAAGAAAGGCTTTTCATACAGGGTCTGAGAAATAGAAATTTCAGTACAAATCATCTGCTCGATTATCGAGCAGTATTTTTACTTAGTTAAATTGACTCAATCTTGTTTACTTTTATGCTTTATTTAATTACACATGTAGTAACAAAGATTCCATAGCCTATATTCTCTTATTGGCGACTATTTACATTTACGCCGAAGGGAATATTTTTGCAACCAAACCTAAAAACTGCGATTTGAGCTTGGAGACAGTAGAATTTTACATTATTATCACAGTTTTTAAATAGTAGCGTTACAGATGACTGTTTTACCACAATACGTGACATTTTTTACAAAAAAAACATATATTTCGATAGTATAGGCTCTGAACAGAGCAACCACCAAAATCTTTATCCTCACAAACCGCCGGAGTTTCTAAACTCAATTTTGACAATATCGCCCACTTTCAACTTCAATTCGGCAGCTCTTCCAGAGCGAAGTTCAATCACCTTATCGATTGGTGTATTGGGGCCATAGGTAGGACAAGGCTCACTTGCACAAGGAGGTGCAGCTGCCTGAATATATTTAACTACACCCTTATGTAGAAATACCATATCCAAAGCCACAGGTACATTCTTCATCCAAAAACTGACTGGTTGTGCTGAAGGGAACCCAAACAGCATCCCTCGGTTATCTGGCAAAGCTGGTCGATACATCAATCCCTTCGCTTGCTGTTCTGACGTCTGCGCCACTTCTAGCTGAATCGTTGTGCCATTAGAAACAATGGCTTTTGCAGAAATTGGTAGTGTTTGACCTAAATTCTCTGGTGCTGGAGTTTGAGAACCAGACGTGAGGGTGGGAGGTTTAGCTGTTGTTGGCACAGAACAGCCGATCAGAAAAATACTCAGTAACATCGAGAGCATACCTAGCCAACGAGTCATAATTCTTTTTGATTTTGTAATTTAGATTTCAATTTTACAGTGTTGTAGGCGGAAACCGTTGGGGTGGGAGGCAGCAGCCCCCAAATGTGTATTCCCAGTTTGAGACTGGGAATGCGGCAACGAATCTCCTTGTTAAAGATAGGCAAACTTCCACCACAGTGTACTAGGATTCTCTTAAAACGTACCCTACACCTCGCACTGTCTGAATAAGGCGCTTTTGACCTTCATCTTCAATTTTTAGGCGCAAGTAGCGGATGTACACTTCAATTACATTCGACTCACCTAGAAAGTCGTAACCCCAAACATTTTCTAAAATTTGTTCACGGGTTAATACCTCACGGGGATGTTCCATTAAGAATTTTAATAATTCAAATTCCTTCATTGTCAAGTCAATTGCCCGTCCGCTGTGTATAGCACGGCGAGTTGCGATGTCTAAAATCAGATCCCCAAAGCGTAATTGCTCCGTGGTATCTAAATCAGGTTTTAAGTAGAGGCGAATTAACTTTAAAAAGTCTTCTGAGCGGTAAGGCTTGAGGATATAATCATCGGCTCCAGCTTCTAGACAAGCTACACGATCATCGACTGTATCCCTTGCCATTAAAATCAATACAGGCGATCGCATACCAGTGCTTCTCAGATTTTTACACAATGAGAGTCCTGATTCACCTGCTAACATCCGGTCTAAAACAATTAAAGCAGGCTGGCGATCGCGGCAGTGTTGCAAACCACTCGTCGCATCATGAGCCAAAATTGATTCATAGCCGGCTTCTTGCAAATCGCAAGAAAGCTGATTTGCTAGGCTCTCATCGGTTTCAATCACCAAAACACAGGGACTTTGAGCAACTGTCATAACAATTTGGGATATTGGATTTGGGATTGTAAAGATATTCCAGTGAAAATCTTTACATCAGTTAGAAGTGCAATTACGAGTTTGTAGTGATGGAGCAATCCTGATTTGACACGCGGCTAAGGATCTTTTAGCACGTTCAGGTGTCAGCCATCGAATTCTCGGATGCAATCTTAATAACTAACTCCAAATACCATCTCCATACCAGTAATTCTGGAAGGAAATCAGCAAATTGAGCATGGGGCATGGCAAGAGGAACAGAGGGGAAGAATTTTCTGTTTGCTCCCTTACTTGTTTAACAATGCCCAATGCCCAATAACTAAGGCAATTCTACCGAAGTTGGTTTTGCAATATGTGGCAAACCCCAACCTAATTTTTCTCGCAAAATTCGGAAAAACTCAGGCGGTTGCAGGCGAATAAATCTGGCACTATATTGCGATCGCTCCATATATACTCTATCTTCTGGTAGTACATAGCACCCGCCATTACCATCCACCACCATCACCAGTCGAGCAATATTGACTGGATAGATGTTAACAGATTCAGTATCTGGAAATACCAATGCTCTAGAAGCTAGGGAATGGGGACAAATGGGTACTAGCTGTAAAGCAGGTACGCCAGGAGTCACCACTGGGCCACCAGCACTCAATGAGTATGCTGTAGAACCAGTAGGTGTAGAAACAATCACACCATCCGCCGCAATATCTACTGGGGCATGACGCCCTATAGCAATTTCAAAATGGCACATAGAGGTCAAAGGTTCCCGATGCAGCACCATTTCATTCAAGCAGAGTGCTTCCCATAGCACTGAATCTCCGCGAAACACTTTGACGGTGAGCATGGCTCGTTCTTCAATTTCATACTCACCCGCCATCAACTGTTCTAGTGCTTGGGGCAATTGATTCAGGAAGGTTTCCGTCAAAAATCCCATGTGGCCGGTATTCACTGTTAGTAGTGGGATACCACAGGGGGCTACCTGACGAGACGCTGCTAAAACAGTGCCGTCTCCTCCTAACACCACTGCAAACTCCATATCTGAGTCAAAACCAGGGGGTGTCAGACCGTCAATGGGGGTGTGGCATACAGGACTATCTGGGTTAGAGTAGCCCAGTATGCCACCGATACTCGATGTGATACATACATTCCAACCGGCTGCGGTTAGCTTGTCTTTCAACTCGATAGCGACACGACCCGCTATCGGTTTAACGTCATTGTAGATAATGCCTGCTTTCGGCACACTCAAATATCCAAGTTTAGGCGATGCTCTGTATTATGTAATCCTTACACATTTTTGACCATGTAGTCATTAATCTAGAGTCAAATATCTAGAGTCTAGAGTTTTACGACTAATGTCTGTTTTGTAATCACTATTGACTATTGACTTTTGAAGACTGTTTAAAAGGAGTTTTTTTAGATTTCTGCTTTTTGGTTTTATTTTTCTCGTAGTCTAACTCCTTGAGCTTCTTCATAATTCGGCTGAAGTACTCTTGTAGATAGCTTTCTAGGGTTGTGGTTTGTTGCTGATCTAAACCAAAAACTGTGTATACTTCATCCATTGGAGCATTTAACTCTTTACCACTAGCCAACACTTCTGTAAACGCTAGCCTATCTGCTACGTTCCATCCCCACTGAAAGAACCGCATTAAGCCCCGCACAGTACGCAGCAAGTTTATTGGCATCCGCGTTACCCTGGCATCTTTACCAGATAAGCGTTCGCACAGGTTGATGATTTCCTCTGCACTCCATGCACGAGTACCGACTACAGGAAAAGCTTGGTTTTCCGTTTCGGGCACACTCAATGCTCGAATAGCAAACTTAGCAATGTCCTGAGTGTCCATATAGGCGATAGGAGAAGAATTACCAGTCACCCAAACTGGCTGTGCTTCCAAAATGGGAATCCCATACTGACTGATTAATCCTTGCATAAACCCAGCTAGCCGCAAGATGGTGTAATTCAAGCCAGACTCAGCCAGGAAGAGTTCTGTACACCGCTTAATTTCCATTAACGGCACTTCTGGGTATTTATCAGCATCTAAAATCGAAAAGAAGATAAAACGCTCTACACTCGCTGCTTTTGCAGCTTGAATCAATGCTACTTTGCCGTCCCAATCTACTTGTTTGATGCTCAGTGAATCTGTAGGGCGAGATGTTGACGCATCAATAACTTGGGTTACACCTGACAATGCTTCTGCTAGACTTTCGGGGTAACGCAAATTTCCCGGTACGAGTTCTGCACCCCATTCTTTGAGAAAAGCTGCTTTTTTACTGCTCCGAACAAGACAGCGTACTTTATATCCCTCATCGATTGCACGACGAGCCACTTGTCTTCCTAAGGTGCCAGTGGCACCGACAATTAATAATGTCATGAGGGTTGTAATAAATTTTAATGTTTTATGAAAAGAATGTTATCAGAATAACCTATGCAAACAAAAGTTTACATCTTTTCTCAGAAAATCAATTTATTTGGAAGAACTTATGGGAAAATGGCTGTCCGGTAAACGGACAAGCTTTTTTCCCAGTTAGCGAAAAGTATGAACGCCAGCTTGAGGCGAACAGAACTTTCCAAGGCAGAGGAAAACCTCTTCCCTTTCAATAGCCGATTACCGTAGGGATTATTCTTCTGTGCCTTGAATTTTCAGTAACAACGCGCCTAAGCCCCAGCCCACGAAGATTAAACTGAAAGACAATAGAGCTCCATCCAAAATTTCGCCGCCCATTGGTGTGATTCTCCTTATGCAAAGTAGTGTGTAAACTAGGTCTACCAGAAGCTTTTCATAGTTGCTGTAGGATTAGACCTGTGTAAATAATTTTAAACTAGTTTAGCAGGTAATCCCTACTGGTTTAGGGGGCAATCCCTACTGTTGGGAGAGAGGGAGATGGGGAGATTGGAAAAAATTGATGATAATAATTATGAAGAGATTTTATGTATCAAAATAATCCAGATAATTTAGTAAATTTTTGCAAAGAGAATCGTCCGCGTTTGGTGCTGACGCTAGGAGATCCAGCGGGGATTGGGCCGGAGGTGATTTTGAAAGCTTTAGCAGATCCGGAAATTAGTCAAAAATATGACGTAACAGTGGTGGGTAACCGGGATTTGCTGGCACAGACTTATCACAAACTGAATTTAACTGAGAATTTAGCAGCTTTGGCAAATCCAGACGAGTTGTTAGTCAGTGATGTGCAGTTTGATCGGGAAAATAAAAGTGAAATCATCCCAGGAACAGGTAATGCAGCAAGTGGTGCGGCTAGTTTTGCCTATATGGAATATGCGATCGCTCAAACACTCGCTGGTAAATTTGATGGTATTGTCACAGGGCCCATCGCTAAATCTGCTTGGAAAGCCGCAGGGTATAATTATCCAGGGCAAACGGAACTCTTGGCACAAAAATCAGGTGTTGACCGTTTTGGGATGTTATTTGTAGCGCGATCGCCCCATACGAATTGGACACTCCGCGCAATACTAGCTACCACACATATTCCTTTACGTCAAGTAGCTGAGACATTGACACCGCAGTTGTTGACACAAAAACTGGATTTGCTAGTGGAATGTTTGGAGAAAGATTTTGGCATAGATAAAGGAAGAATTGCGATCGCGGGTTTGAATCCCCACAGTGGCGAACAGGGACAACTTGGACATGAAGAACAAGATTGGTTAATTCCCTGGTTAGACCAAGAGCGGCAAAAACGACCACAATTACAGCTAGATGGGCCGATACCGCCAGATACGATGTGGGTTAAACCTGGTCAAGCTTGGTATGGAAATTCTTTAGTACAAAATCCAGCTGATGCCTACTTGGCACTTTACCACGACCAAGGCTTAATTCCTGTGAAGCTGATGGCGTTTGATCGGGCAGTTAATACTTCTATTGGTCTTCCTTTCGTTCGGACTTCACCAGACCACGGAACAGCGTTTGATATTGCGGGTAAGGGAATTGCGGATACTACGAGTATGAAAGCAGCAATACATTTAGCGGCTGAGTTGGTTAGTCGAAGATTGGCGGTGGGTTGTGGTTAAAAGTTATTTGTTGCAATATTTACTAGGAGTAATGCTTACTTGAATTTTGAAATTATTGGAGACTCACCAATATTGAAATAATTGCTGTTGGTAACTCCATTCGTGAACTAGAACGCTTGCGTAAAACTTATGGTTCAGGACGGTGGCGGAAACTTAAAGGCTTTGCAACCATTAGCTTAGACGACGGAAGCATTTATGAAACTGGCACCATTGCCAAAATATGTAAATGCGGGTGTGCTGAGACTCCATCTCTACCTTTAGTTACTTCTGTGGACTTTACCTAACCTTTGACAGGCCATGCTTTCAATTCAGTGAATCGCTTAAAAGCTTTATTTATCGAATCCAAGTTTTCCTTGAGTTCTTTAATTTGACAATTCTTTACAGTCAAAGTAATAAACAGCCAACGGTGCTTGGGGTAATCAGTGACAACCTGTGGGAGAATTTTGTAAGCTCTTGCTTTCCACATGAGCGAACGTCGCCACTGACAAACCGGACAATGACGAACCCTACAGAATCGGGCATCTAATAGCTTTAACTTAAGAATGCCTTCTGATTCCTCTGGCACTAATTGAAACTTCAGCAACTCGGAACAAATTCTCATCCGCCAAGCATACTGCTGAAAATAATGTTCGTCTGCTTTGGCGTAATAATGCAAGAGTTTATCAGTATTGGCTCTGTGCTTGTCCCAAATTTTACCTATAGGCGAAACTTCGGTTAAGCTCTGTATATTTGGATTTTGTTGGAACTTATCTTGAGACGATATATTAAAAGCAATAAAGTTACTGTCTGAGGCTTGAGCAGACACGAAATTACTAAATCAGTTTGTATCAATGTCCCAAATTAACGCAAGTTATCCGGTCAAGCCTCAGTAAAAGTATTTAAGTAAGCAATAAGACGAATGCTGACTTATCTGAGTCGTTCATTATTATGAAGTACTCCCGAAATCAGAAAGATTAGGAATCAGTATTTTCGTCGGGCGCTTCAAACTTGTAACCATAGCCCCGCACAGTTTTAATAAACTCCGGTATGCTGGCATCGACTTCCATCTTCTTACGAAGCTGACCAATATGTACATCAACCACTCGGCCATCTCCTATGTAATCGCAACCCCAGATTTTTTGGATTAGCTGTGGACGACTCCAAGCCTGATTAGGATGACTTGCCAAAAAATGTAAAATATTAAATTCCAGCGCTGTTAAAGCGAGAGGTTTATCGTTAAGTGTTACCTCCCGACCCTCTGGGTTAATTGCTAGCTGCTTGAAGAGAATACGTTGTGTTGGGGAGGGGTTGATGTAGCGTATCCGCCTCAATAGAGCTTCTACTCTAACTTCAACTTCTGCAAGACTAAACGGTTTAGTCATGAAATCATCAGCACCTGCGCTCAAGATTTTAATTTTATCAGCCTCGTCAGTCCTACTAGTCAGTATCAGCACTAAAACATTAGTACGACTCTGCATTTCTTGGCAGAGGCTATAACCATTAACATCCGGCAAATTCCAATCCAGAATTACTAAAGTTGGATTGAATTGCTCAAACAACGATAACGCAGTCTTACCATCTGCTGCCGACTCTATTTGATATTTCCGACTTAAAAAACGATACACGAGATTTCGGACACCGAAGTCGTCATCAACGATCAGAATTTTGGGAGTAGTCTCAGAAACCATAACCATAATGCTGCCTATTGTGGATTGGGCGATTTGCTGTTGTGCCAGTTTTGCTTGAGGTGTTTCTGTTGAAAATGTGTTCACGCGCGTCTATGCTGAGTACTATCGCTACTGTAGTACTTGCGTACAATTAGTTTTCCGTAAATATGAAAACTTCAATCATGTAATGCTTATAGAATATATAATTATTGGATGATTTTTGTAAAATTTTTAATTTATATTGTATAATATCAAACTTTTATAGTGAAAATGAGTGTAATTGAAGACCATCTTCATAACCGCAAATAGTTGAGAGAAATAACAAACGCCACAGCAATTGCTACAACTTTGGAACAGTAACGCACTACCTGATTAATTAGGTATCTACAAAGGCTCACAAACAAAGCTAGAAGCCAACCTAGATTCTAAACTCCTATTTCCCCAAATGTACTCTAAGCAACAGGTATGCCTTCTTGAAGAGGGTCTACGATAATTTACTCAGCGTGCATTTACATGTAGCTACCCTCTTAAGCATATAGTATACTACAAGTTTCAGCATGAAACTATGACAAGTCTTGGACTGGCGGCAAGCTAAGGGTGATTTTGCCAGTTTTGCCAAAATTTTTGTAAGCTCTTAATCTGGCGAAGGTATTGATGTAAAAGGGAAAATTTTAGTCCAAGCTATTAGCCCAGAACTTAGTTCTGAGCATGATGTTGGTCAGTGCAACAGTGGGGCACGAGATTGAAGAGATATTATTGTTAGCGATCGCAGATATTGAAAAAGTCCAAAAATACTATAGTAATGATTGGATATTTTTAATTTTAAACTAAGATTTTTTCAGTTATATAGAGATTATAGGAGATTTAAATAAATTTAAATTTGGCTGTATTATTCAATATCATCAACATAAAATTTAAATATATTTAATTAACTTAATATAAAACATTGTCTTGTCATACATAGTCTTAAATGGCTTGATTGACAATTGATTAATTGGTATAAATTATTGAAATTACCACTCTATCTGAGGAGATAGTTTGAAAATATTCATCCTAGAGAAAGAGCAATTAAATATGCTTAGTCCATTAAATTGCTATTAATATCGTCAGTAAGGAATAATTATGACCAACAATTTAGCAGGCGGCATCATTCCCCCACAGCCACCAATAGAAGCACAATCTGAAGCTCATGTCTTGAAGACTCGTCTAGAATGGGGCGAACCAGCTTTTACAATACTGGATGTGCGCGATCGCAACACCTTTAACGAAGGTCACATTATGGGAGCGATGCCGATGCCAGTAGATGAATTAGTAGAGCGGGCAATAGCTTCTTTGGCTAAGAGCCGGGATATTTACGTTTACGGAGCTAATGAAGAAGAAACTGCTCAAGCCGCACAACAACTGCGTTCTAATGGATTTGAACATGTCTCTCAACTCAAAGGTGGTCTTGCTGCGTGGAAGGAGATCGGTGGCCCAACAGAAGGCATTGTCGAATCAACAACTCCCCCAGGTGCAGATGAGTACAATGTGGTAGATCGGCTAAAAAATCACCAAGAGAATCTGCAAAAGGGAGGTACTAGCCCGACAGAAGCCATTAAAAGGGGAGCAAGTAACCTAAAAGAAGGCATTCAAGAGGGAGCCAGTAATTTAAAGGAAAGCATTCAAGAGGGAGCCAGTAACCTAAAAGAAGGCATTCAAGAGAAAGCCAGTGACGCTAAGGAGAAAGCCAGTGACGTCAAGGAAGGCATTCAAGAGAAAGCCAGTGACGTAAAGCAAGACGTTCAACAGAAAGCCGGTGACGTCAAGGAAGGCATTCAAGAGAAAGCCAGTGACGTGAAGCAAGACATTCAAGAGAAAACCGATGACGTGAAGTAAGACATTAGCGAATCTAGAACTCCTACAGGTTCAGATGATTCTAATATTGGCTCTTATGCATAAAATAACTTAGCAAATCAGTAATAGACTTCTTGCAAAATCTCAATTTCTCGTGAGGAAATAAGTCAGAATTCACAGAGAACTCTGAGCCGCAGCTTTTGCCATTCCCCGTACCCCTACGAGGAAGCAAGCTACGTAATAGCGTGCAGGAGAACAAGTTGCCCTTCGCCCTTGTCGTTGACTATAAGAAAAGGCATGTGATAAATTGAAGAGTCAGGAAACAAAATATTCTGCCTCCAGAGGCTTGTACTCCAGAAATATAACTTTTGCAAGAGGTTATACTGTTTGATTCAGTGTTCAAACAAATCCTTGAATTGCAACAAATCTAAAGAAACAATTGTTGGTAGAAATTCAAAACATTCTTGAGCAATTTCCCAACGTTCTTCTCGTTTGAGCATTTCTGTTAACTTATGCTGCACACTAAGTAAGTAGCGTACATCATTGGCAGCGTAACTCAGTTGAGCTTGAGATAAACTGGCAGCGTTACCCCAATCAGAACTTTGAGAGCTTTTATCCAGTTCCACTTTTTCTAACTCTTGCACCACATCTTTAAGTCCGTGGCGATTTGTGTAAGTACGGGCTAACTTACTAGCAATTTTGGTGCAAAAAACAGGCTGAACCTGAATCCCCAGATTGGCTCGTAAAGTGGCAAGGTCAAAGCGAGCAAAGTGAAACACTTTTACAACATTTGCCGCTTCCAAGAGTTTTTTTAAGTTTGGAGCATCAGCTTGTCCTTTAGCTATGCGAATTGCAGTCACTTTTCCTTCTAGATTGCACAACTGGACAAGACACAAGCGATCGCGTTGCGGCAATAATCCCATCGTTTCTGTATCAACTGCGATCGCTGTAGATTCTAAATACTGTTCAAGGGCTGCGTCACTGAGGTCGCGATTGCTCACCTGAAAATCTTGTAATGTCATGAATTGTTCAAAAATAATTGCAGTGTCCAGCAAATAAAAGTATTGTCAGACACTACATTATTATTGTGCAAAAAAATCAGAAATTAAATCTACCTAGTGCGGAAAAACATTTGTGTAAGGTAAACTTCGCCTTGATTATTAGTAGCAACGCCAATTCCAGTCAGGTTATAATTTCCTTTAAGATTCTTTAGATGTCCGGGACTGTTGATCCAACCAGTAACAGCTTCGTCTACAGGGTTGCTATATCCCCGATTGAAAGCAACATTTTCCGCCGCACTGTTGTAGCGAATAGGGATAGCTTTGACTCGCCGTTCAAATCCCTGATGGCTAAATGGAGTTTTACCTTTAGCCATATTTTGACTATGAATTCTTGCTTGTCGAGTGATATTTGCATTTATGGTCAACTTTGGCAGTCCTTTAGAAGCCCGATATCGATTAATTTGGTCAAAAACTGATTTTTCTAGCTCTGTAGTTTTAAAAGTAGGAGTCGATATTGCAACCTGACTGGAAAAAAGCGACAACAGCTTATTACGGGTGGATGTATTTGTAGAAGAATAATTTGGTTTCGGAACAGTCGTTAATCCACTAGCAAGGACAAGCGCACTTAAAGCGATGCCAAAAGCAGTTTGTCGGAACATGGAGAATTGCGTAATGTGTAGAGATGACTTCTACTCTACCCTATTGTTCCAACAATATATACCATGATTCTATTAAGGATTGATGAATTTCGGCAAACTGGCTACATCGTTGTACAGGATGTATAAACAATCATTTCCAATTGTCAATACTTCAATAAATAAGCTTCATGAAATCACGGTTATTTTTACTGATAATTTAAGAATTTTCATCAATTACTAAAAAAATAATCTAGTCTTCAATAGACAAATGTCATTGAAACTACATTCTTCAGCCTGCTAGCAGGCTGAAGTCTGGGGAATTTGACGAAACACAAACCTAAATTTTACCAAATCTATCAGCGAAGGAAAATTTGTGTGAAGTAGATTGCGCCTCTACTGTTGCTAGCGACACCAATCCCCGTCTTATCATAATTACCTTTGATATTAGCTAGATGCCCTGGACTTTTGAGCCAGCCTTGAACAGCGATTGTGGCAGGATCACTATATCCCTGGTTGTAAGCGACATTTTCACCAGCTCCTCTGTAAGGAATACCGATTGCTTTAACACGTTCTGAAAATCCCGTATGTCCAAAGGCAACTGTACCATTAGCCATGTTCTGACTATGAATCCTGGCTTGATTCTCGATGGCAGAATTACGAGTCAGCGCTGGTAGCTTTTGGGAAGCTCTGTAGTTATTAATTTGGTTGAAAACCGACTGTTCTAAAGTAGCAGTGTCTATTTTAGATGCTGCAATCTTAAAAGTATCACTTGATACATATAAACTTTTTGCTGTAAAAGTTGGATTTGTTACCTGAGTAGCGATCGCTCCACTATTGAGAATAATGGTGCTTAAAGTAAGTCCGTAAATTGTTGTTTTAATCATTTGCTGCAACTAAAGTTGCAGACAATCTAACCAAGTTAGTGTCAATGTGACAAATTGGTTATCGGTCTATATACCTCTGTTTATGGGGTTTTATGTTCAAAAACTACCAGCAAACGTTTAAATCCACGATTTTACGAAAACTTTTTTATATTTATAAAAAATTGCCATCTACCATTAGTATGATTATTTTTAGATAAACCCCTTTTTGCACTTCATTTTGTAATACACGAATATTTCCAATATCTGGCTAATAATGGTTAAACAACAATCAAAAATTCCCAATAATTAACAGTAGCAATACTTAGCAAAACAAATTATTATGAACTATTTTTGAATACAATGAGATAAATTTACTAAGTATTAATACTGATTAATTGTGAAGTATGAGATATACAGCAGTTTTCTTTTGCATGAAGTACAAAGCTACGGGTTTGGAGGCAGGAGGTAAAAACTCTTTATATCTGATTTTGAGTCCTGCCTTTTGTACCTCACTTACTTGCAAACTGCTGTAAATGGCATAAATTTTTTTACTAAAACTTCTGGGCGACTAGCTTTGGTTGAGAGTTTCTAATCTGCGACACGCTGTTCGCGTCGCCAAGGCATAGCAACTCTTAGAGACGCACAAGGGACGCTTAGAGCGAGTCCGCGTCCCTTGCACATCTCGTAGAGAGCATTTACGCATGATTTAAGAACTTAGCTACTGTATGTACATCCTTATCGCCGCGTCCAGAACAGTTAATCACAATGCGGGGACTGTCGGTTAGTTGGGGACATAGAGTTTCGAGGTAGGCGATCGCATGGGCTGTTTCCAATGCCGGGATAATCCCTTCCAATTTTGACAATCGCTGGAATGCCGCCAAAGCCTCTGCATCCGTCACACTATAATATTCGGCACGATTAGTATCCTTCAAATAGCTATGTTCTGGACCTACACCGGGATAATCTAAACCTGCACTAATTGAGTGTGCCTCAATGATTTGCCCATCCTCATCTTGCAGAAGATAGCTCATTGCTCCGTGTAATACACCAACTCGTCCTTTTGTCAAGGTTGCTGCGTGTTTTTGAGTATTGACACCTTCCCCGGCTGCCTCAATCCCAATAAACCGTATAGAAGACTCATTAATAAACTCATAGAATAGTCCCATAGCATTGGAACCACCACCGACACAAGCCAAGAGAATATCAGGCAATACACCCCACTTTTCGATTGCTTGGGCGCGAGTTTCTTGGCCAATTACTGCATGGAAATCACGTACCATCATCGGGTAAGGATGGGGCCCTGCTACCGAACCCAGGATGTAGTGAGTTGTTTCCACATTTGTCACCCAATCGCGGATTGCTTCAGAAGTGGCATCCTTGAGCGTTCCTGTTCCCGCTTCCACCGGACGCACTTCTGCCCCCATTAATCGCATTCTGAACACATTCAAAGCTTGGCGTTCCATGTCATGAACGCCCATATAAATTATGCATTCCAGCCCAAAACGAGCGCAAACTGTTGCCGTAGCAACTCCATGTTGTCCAGCACCAGTTTCGGCAATAATTCGTTGCTTACCCATGCGCTTTGCCAACAATACTTGACCAAGAGCATTATTAATTTTGTGAGCACCAGTATGATTTAAATCCTCGCGCTTTAAGAAAATTTGTGGTCCCGTGCGATCGGGTCGGGCATAATGAGCAGTGAGGCGTTCAGCGAAATATAATGGTGTGGCACGTCCTACATAGTCCCGTAACAACTGCTGTAGTTCTGCTTGAAAACCAGGATCATTGCGGTATTGCTGATAAGCTGTTTCTAATTCAGCAAGGGCAGGCATGAGCGTTTCAGGTACATACTTACCGCCAAAGCGTCCAAAGCGGCCTAGCGTATCGGGAACCTGAGCAGTTGAACTTGGAGATAGGGGAGTGGTAGTCACAAGCTGATTTTGATGACGGGAATGACTTTATTATTATAGAAAAGTCTGAGGCATATATGGAAAATGGTGATTAAGGACTAAATTCTTCGTTGATACTCAATGCCCAATGCCCAATTTCTTTAAATCCCTCGCAATGGATTTGTGATGTTAGCCTAGAAATTGATATCCGAGCAGAATGGTTGCGTAGAAGTTTCCACTGCCTTTGAAATTTTTCTTAAAGATTCATTTTATGTCTTCTTCCAATCCCAAATCTTCTGACAAAAGCTTTGTCTACCGCGAATTTGGCAACGACAACTCCGCCGCCACAGAAAGACCAATTCCAGAACTGCCCTCACAACAACAAAATCTCAAAGTACAAGCTTCCCGCAAAGGACGCAAAGGCAAAACTGTCACGGTGATTAGCGGTTTTCAAGCCAAACCAGAAACCTTGGCAGATTTGGTGAAGCAGTTGAAAACCCAGTGTGGCACAGGTGGGACAATTAAAGATAACGAAATTGAAATTCAGGGCGAACACAAGCAGAAAATTGTCGAGATTTTAACCAAACTAGGTTACAAGGCCAAAATCAGTGGTGGCTAATCTTAAGTGCGCTTTACCGGATCTCAACTGTGACCTAGATTGAGAGGGGCAATGTTATCTTTGAGAGGTAGAAATATACTTGAGCAGTGGTGAATCACTTCACCAACAAGCTGTCTTTTGTGAGATTAATAGGAGGTTCAAATGGATTTAGTTCGTCTTCTGTGTGCCATTTTCTTACCGCCTTTGGGTGTTTTTTTGCAAGTAGGTTTCGGTGTAGACTTTTGGATTAATATAATTTTGACGCTTTTTGGTTACATTCCTGGGATTATTCATGCAGTGTGGATAATTTTGAAGAAATAATTCTTTCTAAGTGAAGGTTGGGTGTACCAACCTTGACAGAGGCAATTCATAAATTGCCTCAACAAAAAGGCTTAAAAATTGGATATCTGCAAAGTTTTGAACAAGAATTTAAAAAAGAGCATTCTGAATTGTACACTCTGCATTCTTCTTCAAAAGTTTGCCGGAGGTATTACAAGACTGTAGCGAAAAAGTAACTATTTTTTTACTTAAAATAAAAACTCTAAAGACATGACCAATCATGTCTCCAAAGTATAATTTGTTGTGGCGCTAAATACCGAATTTACTATCATTTTTTAACATGGCGTAGAGTCTAAACTCTAGAAGCAAGGGGCAAGTGTGCAATTGCCATTGCTTAGTTAAGACGTTCAAATCTTTGATCAACCCACTGCTTATATCTAGTACCCAGCCATGAACCATAGGCGCTTTTCGCTCATAGAGTACCTGACGCATGATGGGAGTTTGGTAAATATTTTTTACTTGCGCCACAACATTGATTTCCGCCAAACGATTCAGACGTTCTTCTCTTGTTGGCAAGGCATCAATTTCTTCTTGTTTCTGTAAATATAGTTCTCGAATCGGATTTACCCAGTTATCAAGAATTCCGATGGTTCTCCCTTCTAAAGCCGTCTTAATTCCTCCGCAATCGTAGTGACCACAAACGATAATATGTTCCACCCCAAGATGTAAAATAGCGTATTCTAAAACGGCTAAAAAGTTAATGTCCGTTAGAGAAACTTGATTGGCAATATTACGATGTACAAATAACTCTCCTGGTTCTGTACCGGTAAATCTTGTTAATGCCAGACGACTATCAGAACACCCGATGTATAGAAAAGGTGGTGTTTGTCCGTTAGATAATTCTTGAAAGTAAGTTGGGTCTAGAGCCAGTTTCTCGGCAACCCAAGCCTGATTATTTCTCAATAGTTCATCAATGCTGTTATATTTCATCTTTCGTCCAATTCGAGAGAGAATATTATAAATATTTTAGCTGATCTACAGTTTTTTATAAATCAATATGAACTTTTTCAGAGCTAAAATTATTGTGAAGATTACATTTTTTTATACAGCATTAATTATTGTATAAATTATAAAAAGCTAACTTAATCGTTAAGCAAAAAACTATGTATGTCGGCTATAAAAATTCAATGTATATGAATAAATATAAATTCTCAGTAGGGTGCGTTACGCCGTAGGCTAAGGCATCTTGAATTGTTGATAGTGCGTTGCGCTACGCGATAACGCAACGCCAGTTGCTACAACGGATAGGGCACTTACAAGTAATAAAATGCTATAAGCCTAGCTTTTGCCCTCCGGGCGAAAGCGCCAAAATCTAGTCGTTTTCGCAACAATATCCTTGAAACGGCGCTTGCTTTTATTTTTTGGATCTCCCTAGCGCAGTGTAAAGCCTTCTCTTCTCCCAAAGAGAGACGCACTCGCGTTCGAGAGGCTTGTCTGCGACACGCTCCGCAAACGCCAAAGGCATGGCATTAGAGACGCTCTTGCGTTCGCATAGAGCGAGTCAGACGCTCCTCAATACAGTTCACTTAAGGCTTAACTCTTTATCAAAGTCAATTTTTTTAACGAACCGCCTTCTCTACCAGAGGCTCCGCCAACGCCAACGTGCAGCGTCTCGTAGAGAAGAATGCAAAGGAAGAGAAGGAAGAAATGCTTAACTGAACTGTATTGAGACGCTCTTATGTCGCTAACGCAACGCTTACGAGCGTCGGAAACCTCTACAACGCACTGGCTCCCCTAAGTCAACTGGCGCGATCACAATCCGGTTATCTTAGCCAAGGACACTCTGATTTTGAACGCATCGCCGCAGTCCTTACCAAGATATCTTTGCAGCTGTTTATAGACGTTTATAGATGCTCCCTCATCCGGAATTAAAATCTAAGATAAGGAAGCACACATTTGTATTACACTTTCTGATGGTGGTAAACTAATTTAACAAAGATGCCAAATTTGAGGTTGAAATATTAAGTTATCAGCTTCAATCGGGGACAACAACTTTGCTACCGTTATGATGGTTGATCGACCAACGGTGATCAACAGTAACAGAGGAAAATTCGCAAATTTCTTCTAGTCGTTTTTGTTGAACGGCCGCTTTGCGGAGAGTAATAATTAGCTGATTCACCTGATGCCGTAAATCTGGATTATCATTTACCGCTAACATGGTTTGTCTTTCTAAAAGTTGGAGTATAAGTTCGTAGTGAATAGGTGAAGGTAGAGGAATTTGCTCCATGAAGTTAAATTTGGATTTCATATTTGGGATTTTGTATTAGTAAAAATTTCTCTCTTGTAAATGGATTGTTACATAATAAATAACTACTTGCTTATGGTTTTGATTTGATTAGCAATGAAGATTTGGTAAAGATATGATGATATTTGATGGCAAAGTGCTGCGTATCTACGCATAGTGTGCCCAATTGCCTAACAGTTCTGTGTGGTTAGTTGCCCTGCACTAAGGGTGCAGGGGAGGTGTTTTTTTCAAAAATTCTTCGGCAACATATGGGCGATCGCAGCACCGGGATCTGGTTGTTTTACCAATGATTCTCCAATGAGTACAGCTGATGCACCTGCTGTAAGCACCAAATTCAAATCATCTGGGTTGTGTAGTCCTGACTCGCTGACAACAAGGATGTTTTTCTCCTGCAATTGGCTACCCCTTGCAGCTAAAAGTTGGCAAGTAGTTTGCAAGTCAACAGAGAAATCTTCCAAATTACGATTATTTATTCCTACTAAGGATACCCCATCTAAGGCTAACACACGGTCAAGTTCTGCCAAACTATGAACTTCAATTAAGGCTGCCATTTTCAGGTTGTTAGCAATTTTGAGAAAGTATTTCAAATCTTGATCGCTCAGGATAGCTGCAATCAACAAAATAGCATCTGCACCGTGAACCCGCGCTAAGTATATCTGGTAAGCATAAATGATAAACTCTTTGCACAATAAGGGCAAATCTACCGCAGCCCGAATCTTGGCTAAGTTCTCAAAACTACCTTGAAAAAACTTGACATCTGTTAGCACAGAAAGACAACTTGCTTTGGCTTGCTGATAAGAAAGAGCGATCGCTACTGGGTCAAAATCTTCTCGGAAAACGCCTTTGCTGGGTGAAGCTTTTTTAACTTCTGCAATCAATGCTGGCTTAGTCTTACCTTGGCGCAAGGCGGCGACAAAATCACGGGTTGGCGGCGCACTAAGTACCTGCTTCTGCAATTCCTGCAAAGGAACCTTTTCCCGCATTTGGTCATATTCTACTTCTTTCTGCCAGACAATTTCCTCCAATATGTTGTTTGGCGCTGCATCAGGCATGACAGCCTGATAACGTAATATGGATACATTAATAGCTGGGTTAGGGGAACGGCGACGGATTTGCATAATTAGTGCTGAGTTAGGAGTTATGAGTTAGGAGTTATGAGTTAGGAGTTATGAGTTATAAGTTATTAACATCCTTACTCCTAACTTCTCACTCCTAACTTTTAAATAGCGATCGCTCGTTTATAAGCTTCGTCCAGCACTTCCGAAAGTGACGGGTGAGCGTGAACTAGATGTGCGAGACTTTGGACAGATTGACGGTTAGCGATCGCGGCTGACGCTTCGTGAATTATGTCTGAGGCGTGCAGTCCGAAAATGTGGACGCCCAAGACTTCTCCTGTGTCTTTGCGATATATCACCTTGGCAACACCATCGGCTTCATTTTCAGCCAATGCTTTGGAATTTCCTTTGAAGTAACTCTTAGTTGTGGCGATTTCAAACCCTTCGGTTTGTCCTAACTCCTTAGCTGCGGTTTCTGTTAAGCCCACATAGCTGATTTCTGGGTGGGTAAATGCCGCTGCGGGGATGCTGCGATAGTCTACTATTCTTTCCCTCCCAATTATATTTTCCACCGCGATGATGCCTTGAGCAGAAGCCGCATGTGCCAACATAATCTTCCCGTTTGCGTCGCCAATTGACCACAAATGCGGCACTACTTCACCGGCTGATAGCACTGCCATGCGATCGTCAACTGGAATAAAATTCCGCCGATCAAGTTCCACACCCACAGACTCTAAACCAAGATTTTGTGTCGCCGGGATGCGTCCTGTAGCCACTAAGCAAGCGTCTACTTCGATGACATCTACATCTTCTTTGGTTTTGAAATCTGCTAACTCAATCACCACAGGTGAACCTGGGATGACTTTTTTGGCGTATATCCCTACTTTGCTTTCAATATCGCGGGGAGTAATCAGCACCCGTTCAGCAAGTTTGGCAATGTCGCGGTCAAATCCTGGCATTAGCTGATCTAGGGCTTCAATCAAGGTGATTTCACAACCTAAAGCTGAGTAAATGTCAGAAAATTCCAAGCCGATGTAACCACTACCAATAATCGCCACCCAGTCTGGTAGCGACTCCAACTTAACGCCTTGGTCGCTGGTAAAGACAGTTTTGCCGTCTACTTCAATCCCTGGAGGCACAAAAGGAATTGAACCAGGCGAAAGGATGATGTCTTTGGCCGTGATCGTTTTTTCGCCACCGTCTCCGGTAATAGAGACTTTTTGCGCCCCAGCGATTTTTCCCCAACCCCTGATAATATCGACTTTTAGACGTTTGAGACTGTTGGTTAAGTCGCCTTGAATTTTTGATACCAGATTATTAGCATGATTAGCGATCGCTTGGCGATCAAATTCCACGCTACCAATTTGAATTCCCAGCGACTTGAGGTGGTGGGCATTGCGTAACTCCCGCACACGTCCAGATGCAGCCAGCAGCGCTTTAGAAGGGATACAGCCCCGATTAACACAGGTTCCTCCCATATCAGCAGCTTCAATAATCGCTGTTTTCAGACCACAACTTACGGCGTGTAAGGCTGCGCCATGTCCACCTACACCAGCGCCTATAATTACTAAATCGTAATCAAATTCTTGACTCACGTTAGTTTCCCTGTGTGCTTCGCCTATTTATTCTCAACTTGACCGACAATCAGCGCAACCCCAACAGTTAGTTATCAGTTTTGTTGCTGGGTTTAAGCCCCCAGCACACAGTTATCAGTGAACATTGGGAACTGGTAACTGATTTAGATCCCCTACCATCCGCCTGATAACTTTTTACTGATTTAACGTTTGGGTGTTGCTAACTTAAATTATGATTCACTCACTTCTGGCGAAAAGATGGATGTTTTCAGTAATTATAGTCAAATCTAGATACTTATTTTTTTTATACTCCAAAGGAACTGGGGATTAAGGAGTGGGGAGTTAGGAGTTAGGAGTAGCCCTTCAAGGTGACATAGTGAAGCCAGCGCTGACTAGGAGTCTCCCCAAGTGGAGTATCTGGGGTGTGGGGTGCAATGACTGTGGGAACTATAACTAATTAACTGGACATGATATTAGTTCTTATTATTCAATACCTCTGCCAATTTACGAGGGTGAGTTGATGACGCTTTGAATATTAACTCGTTGTTCTCTAAGATTTGGCAAAAACAATAAGTTCTAAAAATTCCTTTAAGGTTTCCTAGAAGGGTTTTCTTACGTATTTCCCGCAGTATAAAGGTTTTGACAGTCTCAGCAACCTTATAAGGTAAACGCTTATATATGGGGATTTTGCCAGATTTTGCCAAAATTTTTGTATCCTCTTATATTGGCAAAGGTATTGATTATTCAGAGTTGATTCACCGAGCATGGATGCTGCTATCCCTCACAATCCTGGTTGGGTGATTGCTAATGCTCGTAGCCGTGCCAAAAGATTATGGATGCAGGTAAAGCCGAATACTATTACGCGCTTGAATGGTTGAAAAAGGCAGGTAATGCCTACTTGGAATCTGGGAAGAAAGCTGAGTGGTTAAGCTATCAGGAAAACTTGATACAAACCCATGTTCGTAAACATAAATTCATGGGCATCCTTAAGCAAAAAGGTATGGAGTGAAAATTATTGTTTGTAAGCCTAAACCATATTCAAAATGGATTAGAGGATGAATAAACTCGATAATGCTTAATCTGCCATTACACCACTTTCTTTGCTCTAAATCTTTTTGTTTACCTTCTGAAGTAATAAGTGTAACTTGGATCGCGCCATAAATAGGTGGACGTTAAAAAATACAACTAAATTAAGAAATGTAAATTTCTTAAAAGCCTATATTGAATGCGTTTCTAGTGCTTTACATAAGTTTATGTAGTTTTGTTTAATTGTGCCTACCTACTTACACAAAACCCTGATTCATTTAAATACTTTAGTACATTGTGGCGTCAGTTTATCTACCTTTAACAAGGGGATTTTGCCCCAAGTCTTGTTAATTAGACCTCTTGCATAAATTTAAATTGTCATGTTGAGCGAAGCGAAACAGAGTAGTGGGATTCTTCTCTTGACTGCGTTTTGCTCAGAATGACTTCCTGATTTTTTGACTTTTGCAAGAGGTCTATTGAGATAGTAGGTGGATTTACACGCCGTGCTGTACTAGGTCTATTTCTCTTACAGCAACAGATAATTCCAACATATCTGCTTGCTTATGCAGTTTGAACACCATCAATGTTTTTAAGTCTGCAATAACCAGATGATTTAGCTTTGAAATTGAGATTTGCCTAAGATATCAACTTTAGCGGCAAAACATGAAGTAAAATTCACATCTGAGAGGATGTCTGAGAAGTTAAAAATGTCATGCTGGAAGCGATCGCCTAGTGAAGTATCTCATCAACCCACGGTAAATTGCGATTCTTTGCTCCACTTTGTTACGCTCAGAATGACAAATTATACCTTTGGTGCACTTTTCAGACATCCTCTGAAGCAGTACCCGTATAATCTCATAATTCCTAACAAAAAATAGTCCAGTGTGATGATTGATAAATATCCTCAGAATTTTATAGTGTCCTGCTTACCGCTGAGTATGCTTGTATTACTCAGCAGCATATTTTCTAGTCCACTAAAAGCCCACGCTGTTGATACTACACAATTACCAACTAGTAATTTCATCCTTTCACAAAGAATTCCACCACCACAGGATGTCCAACCACCCCCACCTTCGCCACTTCCCTCACCCGAACTGCCACAGCCACTCCCCCCACCAGCAGAACTATTTCCCCCCTCTGCCCCAACTCCCATACCTGAAGAACCATTTCCTGGCAAGTTTCCTCAAACTATTGTTGTTGACCGGTTTGAAGTTGTTGGTAGCACAGTCTTCAGTCCTCAAGAGTTGGCCCTCGCCACTGCTGAATTTACCAAACGACCGATCTCACTGGCTCAACTGTTTCAAGCTAGTTCTAAAATCACTGATTTATACGTCAACAATGGTTACATTACTTCTGGAGCGTATATTCCACCCCAAACACTCCAATCCCGTGTTCTAAAAATTCAGGTGGTTGGAGGTAAATTAGAAGCACTCAAATCCCATATTGTCAAAATTCAGGTGGTCGAAGGTAAATTAGAAGACATCCAGGTAACTGGGACTCGGCGGTTGAATCCGAATTATGTCCGCAGCCGACTAGCAATAGCGACATCACCGCCTCTTAATCGCCAGCGTTTACTAGAAGCACTGCAACTTTTGCAACTTAATCCTTTGATTCAAAAGGTGTCTGCTGAACTCTCGACAGGATCGCGGGCTGGTACGAGTCTGTTAGAAGTGAAGATCAGCGAGGCAAAAACCCTTAGTAGCCAAATAGTTCTTGATAATGGGCGATCACCTAGCGTTGGCAGTTTTCGCCGCGGATTACGATTGAATGAAGCCAACTTACTCGGATTCGGAGATGGTCTGAGTTTAGGATACACTAATACCGATGGTAGCAACTCCTTTGACGCTAGTTACACATTGCCTCTCAATCCCCGCAACGGAACGCTTACCTTCAACTATGGCACTACATCGAGTCATGTCATTGAACCTCCTTTCGACTTTTTAGATATCGAATCAACTTCTCCCTATTACGAGCTGACATTCCGCCAGCCAATAGTTCAAACTCCCACACAAGAATTCGTCCTTGGATTAACGGCGTCCCGACGGGAAAGTGATATTTCGTCCTTGCTACAGAGAGAGGGGCTTCCCGGTTCTGTACTTTCGCCTGGAGCGGATGAACAGGGACGCACCAAGGTATCTGCGTTGCGATTTTTTCAAGAATGGACGAGTCGTAATAGCCGTGAAGTCATCGCTCTCCGCTCGCAATTTAGCTTGGGTATAGATGTGTTGAATGCCACAATTAACCAAAATGCTCCCGATAGCCGTTTTTTTGCTTGGCAAGGGCAAGCGCAGTGGGTACGCCTTTTAGCTCCTGAAACCTTACTGTTACTTCGTTTAAATACGCAACTTGCATCCAGAGCACTTTTGCCTTTAGAGCAATTTGGCTTAGGTGGGCAGGATAGTATTCGAGGCTACCGTCAAGATTACCTACTGACAGATAATGGCACTTTTGTTTCTGCTGAAGTTCAAGTACCGATTCTGCGCTTACCCCAGATAAATAGCACATTACAGGTTGTGCCGTTTATAGATTTTGGTGTTGGTTGGAATAGTTCTGGTAGAGAGAATCCCGACCATAATACTCTAGCTGCTGTTGGTCTGGGGTTGCGTTGGTCACAGGGCGATCGCTTCACCGTTCGTCTTGACTGGGGCATTCCTTTAGTATCTGTTGACTCAAATGATAGAACATTACAAGATAACGGTTTGTATTTCAGTTTACTCTATAATCCTTTTTAAAATTTAGGGGTTCATTCTGCTTCCTTTCGCTACCAGAGGCTGCGCCAATTAAGGTTGACACCATTGAACCAACTAACGTGCGATTTCCAATTGTCAAATATTTTTTACCCAGTGGGATGCGTCCAATTAATTTAATTCCTGCCTTGCTCTTATCTATTTCACAAAATTCCGTGAAGCAGTACTAAATAGCTAGGCCTAAATAAATTAAAGTTTGTAGTGAGTTAGCGCGGTCTTTTCCCTACAGCCCTTCTCAAGACAGGAGACGCTCTTGCGTTTGGGTATCCTACGGCAGGCGCTAGCCTCTGGCAATGTAAGAAGGGGAGACGCTGTTCGCGTCCCTTGGGCTTGTCTGTGACACGCCTCTTGTTCGCCAACGGCATAGCAACTTTTAGAGACGCTGTTCGCGTTCGCTTAGAGCGAGTCTGCGTTCGCCTCTAGTCTGATAGAGAGCGTCTAGGGGTTTCCCTGATGAGCGACTAACTTTCCCGTTGGGTAAGGACTTTAGTCCTGATAAACCTTGCTATGAACGAGGAATCGCTGACTACGAATTAAGATTTTATTATATGTTTAATTATGCTTACTTACTTATTTAAGTGATTAAAAAATAAAAATCAGATGGTTATTTATATAATTCGGAGTTTCCCCACTACTCAGAATAAAAATCCGCAAATATACCATGTGTTCTATTCAGTATTTGATTTTATTCTGGGTATCCTAAGGAAGACAAGGTTGGATGATATAGACAAAGGGACAAAGTTTATAACTTATGTATGAATGGAGAAAACAGCTAGAACTTCTACTGCAAAAACTGATTGAACAATTAGCCATCTCATTCCAGAAGGTCAATCATGAAGAGAAGGGCTGGTTTGCATCTCATACCAATTTTGGGATTACAGACAGTGACAATTTTAATTGAGCAAATTTTCCATAAGTTCAGCCTGAAAGTCTTAAATTTATGGCAATACGCTTGGTGTTAGTGATATTTTGCCCCGGAAGATCCCCCCAAGTGGAGCAAGTGGCTTCCCTTAAAAAGGAGGACTTAATTCCCTTCTTTTTAAGGAGGATTAGGGAAGATCAAGCCTTAACCTAAGTGGATTCCAACTTCTGGGAGTAGTATTTTTTAGACTAAGACATTAAAGATATGAGAATTTGAGGAATAGCCATGCTAGGAAATGAGCGGGAAAAAATACGCCATATGTTGGTTATCCAAGACCTACAAGGGCAGCGAACTGTCATTTTGCAAGAGGCTACTTATTCTTTGGGGCGGCATCCCGCAAACACTATTGTCTTGGCTTCCCGGTCAGTATCAATGCAACATGCAATTTTATTGCGAGTAACTGTTCCACAGACTGACCAATACGGCTTCCAGATTATTGATGGCAACTACAAGGGGAAAGGAAGTACTAATGGCTTATTTGTAAATGGCACTAAATGCTTTTCTCATAATCTCAGAAACGGAGATGTCATTGCCTTTGGCGGTAATCAAGCTCAAGCAAAATATTATGCTATTTCCAACCTCTCAGAACAAGCGTTTTCTGAATCTTCTGATGTTGAAGACTTATCTGGTTTCCTATCACAGCAAGCCAGTCCTGCCAATCCTTTTCAAACCCTAGCTATTGATCCCACTTTTGAAGCAGCTAGTGAGTCCGCCCTAGCTCGCCTAGCATCCTTCCCTGAACTCATCCCCAATCCAATTATTGAGATGGATTTCGAGGGAACAGTGACTTATCTCAATCCAGCCGCAGCTCTCAAGTTTCCCAAACTTAGAGAAGTTGGGACACAACACCCTATTTTAACAGGACTGCTGGGTGCACTTAACAATCTAGAAAAAAATTCTTTTGTGCGGGAGGTGGAAGTAGGTGCAGAAGTTTTTGAACAATCCGTTCTCTACCTTCCTGAAAGTGATTTAATTAGAACTTTTATTGTTAGGGATATTACAGAGCAAAAGCAAGCCACAGCCGAACTGCGCCAGCGCGATCGCTTGCTACAGGCAGTTGCAGAAGCCGCTAATTATTTGCTAGGGGAAATGAATTCTAAAACTGGTATTGATCGAGCTCTAGCTGTATTGGGCGAAGCTGCCAAGGCAGATCGTGCCTATCTCTTTCAGAACCATCCCCATCCTGCTACGGGGGAAATAGCAGTCAGCCTACGGTTTGAATGGACGCACTCCTTTATTGAACCTACCCACCAGCATTGGCAGAATCAGCCTTATCAAGCTTCTGGATTAGCCCGTTGGCATACTGTTCTCTCTCGCGGCGAGTCGATTAGCGGACTCACCCAAAAATTTCCTGTCGCCGAACAAGAATTCCTGATTAGAGATGGCATTCAATCGCTTATCCTGGTGCCTCTCCGGTTGGAGAACGAATTATGGGGTTACCTTGGCTTGGCAGACTGCACCTCTGAGCGGCATTGGTCAAGGCACGAAGAATCCACCCTTTTGACGATGGCCGCCAGTATCATTAGTACGCAGCAGCGTCAGCAAGTAGAAGAAAAGATTCGCTATCAAGCCCTTCATGACCTGCTGACAGGGTTACCTAATCGCCTACTATTTAATGAGCTGCTCGGTAAAACTCTGCCAAACGCCACTCGGAATGGCGAAAGTTTAGCTGTGATCTTCCTCGACCTGGATCGCTTCAAGGTCATTAATGATACTTTAGGGCATACTTTGGGAGACCAATTGTTACAAAATGTCACTCAAAGATTAAAAGACTTACTCAGAGGCGGAGACACCATAGCCCGTTGGGGAGGTGATGAGTTCACTATCTTACTCCCCCGAGTCAATGATATTGAAGAGGTAAAGCAGGTGGCGCAGAGAATCTTACAAGCCTTAGAGGATGCTTTCCATCTTCAAGGGCATGAACTTTACGTGACTGCCAGCCTCGGTATTGCGTTGCTTGATGACAACAGTCCTGATGCCGAAACATTAATCCAGCACGCGGATGCTGCTTTATACTATGCCAAGGACAAAGGGCGGAATAACTACCAATTCTACAGTGTTTCCCTGAGCGCTAAAAATCCTGAACTCCTGACTTTAGAAAAGAGCTTGCGCTATGCCCTAGAACGCAAAGAATTTACGGTGTACTATCAGCCTCGTGTGAACATTGTCACAGGAGAAATTACTGGTATGGAGGCTCTGTTGCGTTGGCAGCACCCAGAGATGGGCTTGGTTGCACCCAGTGTCTTCATTCCCCTCGCCGAAGAAAGTGGATTAATTGTCCCCATTGGCGAATGGGTGCTGCGGACAGCCTGTAGCCAAAATAAAACCTGGCAAGATGCAGGATTGCCACCCATGACGATCGCTGTCAATCTTTCTCTTAAACAGTTCCATCAACCCAAATTGGTGGAGACTATAGCCGAGGTTTTAGAACAAACGGGTCTGGAGCCGCGCTTTTTAGAATTAGAAATTACCGAAACTACAGCTATTGAAAATTTAAATTTTACTAGAAAGGTATTACAAAATCTACAGCAGATGGGTGTCTACATCTCCATTGATGACTTTGGTACGGGTCATTCCTCGCTCTCGCGCCTACAGCTTTTGCCACTCCACAATCTGAAAATAGATAAATCTTTTATTCAAGATTTGACACAGGATATCAAAGTAGCTCATATTATCAAAGCCATAGTTAGCTTGGGACACAGCTTAGGATTGAAGTTGACAGCCGAAGGGGTAGAAAAAGAAGAGGAACTGGAGTTCTTGAAATCTATCAACTGTGAGGAGGTACAGGGCTTTTTACTCTACCGGCCACTTTCTGCAAAGATTGCAACAGAAATCCTCGAAAGTAAACGACCAATACTCTAGTACAAGGAAAAACTGTTTGTACCAGTGAGGATACAATAGCATTCATTGACCTGCTGCCAACCTTTTTCATCTTATGCTGCCAGTCATCTATTCCGACGAATTTTTAGATCACAAGACTGGAAAATACCATCCCGAAAGACCAGAACGTTTAAGTGCGATCGCCACTGCCCTAAAAGCAGCTACCTTTGCAGATAAAATTGGTTGGCGATCGCCTACACCAACATTAGAACAGCCATCACTGATGTCTATGTTGGTTAAAGCGCATAGCCCAGCCTATATCAAAAAACTTTGGCAAATCGCCTCTAGTGGCGGCGGTCCTTTGGATGGAGATACGCCAGTTTCCCCTCGCAGTTATGATGTGGCATTGTTGGCAGTCAGTGCCTGGTTAGATGGAGTTGAGGCTGTATTAAAGTCGGCTAATCCGGCTTTTGTACTAGCACGTCCCCCAGGACACCATGCAGAAAGTGATGCAGGAATGGGCTTTTGCCTATTTTCTAATGCAGCGATCGCAGCTTTATTTGCCCTAGAACAACCTGGAATTAACCGCGTCGCCATCCTCGATTGGGATGTGCATCACGGTAATGGTACTCAGGCGATCGTCGAAACTGAAGCACGCATCGCCTACTGTTCCCTACATCAGTACCCATGCTATCCCGGTACTGGAAGATCGACAGAACGCGGCTTTCATAATAATGTCTTAAATTTACCTGTACGCCCTGGTAGTGATATTGCAGTATATCAGCCACTATTTGAAACACAGGTTGTACCGTTTTTAGCTAACTTTCAGGCGGATTTACTGATTGTGAGTGCTGGTTATGATGGCAATGCCGCAGATCCTTTGGCAAGTATCAATTTGCAGCCAGAAGACTACGCTTTATTTACTGATTATTGTCTAGGGTTAACTCGTAAAATTCTGTTTGGCTTAGAAGGTGGTTACGACTTTGATACTCTTTCTCAATCAGTTGTAGCGACAATTGAACGCTGTTTACTTTAAGCTTTCCTTGTTTAGCTCATTGCCGGACAAAAGTTTACAGAAATGATCCAGGCAAAGGTTTCTCGACCAAAAAAGCAGGGGAGCAGAGGGAAAATTGTAGTAAGTCTTTCTTCTCTGTCCCAATGCCCTTTTTTGTAAACTTCATCGAATCTTCAGAAAGAAAAGTTTGAGTTGGTTCAGAAAGAGCTAAAGTTTTGTTAAGATGCAATTGCTAGCAGTTTCTCAGCGAAATTCACCTATCGGGGTGTGGAGAAATAAAAAGTACTAGCAGCACAAAGTTCAAAAGGTGAACCAATGACCACCTACATTTTTTTCGATGAAGCCTTACGGATGCTGACCAATGCCTATTTAATATCAGCAGTACTGTTAATAGCAGCTTCTAGTATAGGTTTGGCGGTAATTGAAACAATAGAAAAGACAGGAGAACCTTAAGTTTACAGATGGCAGTGTAGTTCTTGCCAAAAACCATTGGGTGCATGTGTTCGCCGTGAATAAATCTTGGGAATACTAGAGCATGAAAGTCTCACAGCGTTGCAGTCTTACCTGGAAATCCATCAAACACACAGGTAACTGTAGCGCTATTGGGACTCTAACCAAGGAGCTACTACAATGGGTCTATTCGACGCTGTGTTGGGTACAGAAACCCAAACCCAAGCAGCACTCAATCCAGAAGAAGCTTTTGCTGTCATTATCTTGATGGCAACAGCCTCAGACGGTTACCTTTCTGTTGAGCAAGCAAATTCTATCACTTCAGTGCTGTCCCGAACGAAACTTTTTAAAAGTTATCCCCATGAGATGATAAATAGGCTGTTTGACAAAATCTTGGGCATTCTCCAAGGTGATGATTTTAATAGTTTATTTGACCTAGCAAAAAATTCTCTATCTCAAGACTTGCGGGAAGCAGCCTTTGCAGTAGCCACTGATTTAGTCTTAGCTGAAGGTATTCTCGCTGAAGAAGAAAAATACTTCTTAAATGATCTATATCAAGCTTTAGGTGTTTCTAATGAGATAGCAATCCAAATTGTGCAAGTAATCTTGATTAAAAACCGGGCATAGGACGATAAAACATATGCTTAATTAAACTATATAAATAGCTTATAAACAAAGCGTGCCAAAGGAGTTAAGCTTCTTTGGCACTATTTTTGGTGTTATTGTGACCAAAGAAGGTAAAAGGAGAATGGGATTGCGGGTAAAGGAAGAAGAAAGAAATAACTTTTCCCTACAGATTAAAGAGCAAGTATTTTTAAATATGGGGTTCCCTTTCCTCATCTTCTTCATTAGGCTTAGATTCGCGACTTTTCCCTTGAAATCGCAAATCTTGTTGTTCAATGCAGTATTATGTCATAATTCGATTTTCTAATTTTGAACTTTAAATTGTAAATTACTTATGCATTGTTCTGCCACCCTAACCCAACTGGTTGAAGTTCTTTTGGCCAGTCCGATAAACTTATCTGAAACTGCTTTAACACAAGTAAGTAGCGGTATCCAAACAGATAGCCGTACCCTGAAACCGAGTGAAGTATTTTTAGCTTTGCGAGGCGATAAGTTTGATGGACATGAATTTGTGCCAACCGCGATCGCAAAAGGTGCAATAGCTGCAATTGTAGATTTTGAATACGAAAATCCTGGCTTTCCTATATTACAGGTAAAAGACACCCTCAAGGCATATCAGAAAATCGGCAGATGGTGGCGCAATCGCTTTAACATTCCAGTGATTGGCGTAACAGGTTCCGTGGGCAAAACTACAACCAAGGAACTGATCGCCGCAGTTTTAGGAACAAAGGGACGAGTTCACAAAACTTATGAAAATTACAACAACGAAATCGGTGTTCCGAAAACTCTTTTAGAACTTGGCACAGAACATGACTACGCCGTGATCGAAATGGCGATGCGCGGTAGGGGACAAATTGCTGAACTGACGCAAATAGCGCATCCAACAATTGGAGTGATTACTAATGTGGGGACGGCGCATATTGAGTTACTGGGTTCGGAAGAAGCGATCGCTCAGGCAAAATGTGAATTATTAGTCGAAATGGCTGCTGATAGTGTGGCAATACTCAACCACGACAATCCCCTATTAATGGCTACAGCAGCGAAAGTTTGGCACGGACAAGTTTTGACTTACGGCTTTTCTGGTGGCGATATCCAAGGGCAGTTAATTGATCACCAAACTGTGGAAGTCGCAGGAATCCAACTACCTCTGCCGTTGCCTGGGCGTCACAATGCAACTAATTTTTTGGCAGCTTTAGCGGTAGCAAAAGTGTTGGGGATCGATTGGGCAAGTCTCAAAGCAGGTGTGGTGGTGGATATGCCCACAGGGCGATCGCAGCAGTTTGCCTTACCCAACGATGTGGTAATCTTAGATGAAACTTATAATGCTGCACCAGAAGCTATGATAGCAGCCTTGCAATTATTGGTAGACACACCCGGAAAGCGAAAGATTGCCGTATTGGGTGCAATGAAAGAATTGGGAGAGCAATCGCAGCAGTTGCACCAGCGAGTGGGAGAAACAGTGCGAAAGTTAAATCTAGACGGCTTGTTGGTTTTGGTAGATGGACAAGACGCCGAAACGATCGCCCTTAGTGCCGAAGGTATCCCATCAGAGTGCTTTGCAACTCATGCTGATTTGGTGGCTAGATTGAAGACATTTGTGCAAACAGGCGATCGTCTATTGTTCAAAGCCGCCCATTCCGTGGGACTAGATCAGGTAGTCAATCAGTTACGTGCAGAATTTCCCAAATGATACCACTAGAAACTCAACGTCTCATACTGCGAGACTTTGTAGAATCAGATTGGCAAGCGGTTCATAAATATAGCAGCGATGATGAAGTTGTGCGTTATTTGACTTTTGGCCCTAATAGCGAAGAAGATACCAAAAATTTTTTGCAAAGAGAGATTTCATTGCAAGGCGAAGAACCCCGTCAGCATTTTGCCTTGGCAGTGACTTTAAAAGCTCAAAAGCAATTAATTGGTGCTTGTCGCATTTCTACTCTAGATACTGGCAACAAAATAGGCTCTATTGGATACTGTTTTAGTAAAGAATTTTGGGGACAAGGATATGCGACTGAAGCTGTAAAAGCAGTTGTATCATTTGGTTTTCAGGAGTTAGGCTTACATCGCATTTTTGCGACTTGTCACCCAGAAAACATTGCCTCAGCACGAGTTTTGCAAAAAATTGGAATGCAGCAGGAAGGATATTTGCGAGAACACCATTGGATTAAAGGAGAATGGCGAGACTCTTGGCTATATGCGATCCTTGAGCATGAATGAAGAAGCGTCAATTAGGTAGGGATACCCTAACCGATTTTTTATCTGCAAGTGATCGCTTTTTCTCATATGAGCTGATATATTCGTGGGTGCAACCCGCCAATACCAGCAAATTTTTTGAAGGAACTAAACTTAGATAATGGCTAAGTTAGTTAAGTTGCCTTTGTAGCGACTAATCTCAATCATGGCATCTGTGAGAGCAGAGAATCCATTAGTATTATCATTAACTGCCAGAAAAGTCTGCTCATCAGTGCCTTTACCTAGAGTGAAACTTACCGCAGCTTTAGCCACAAAAGCAGTTGCAGTCAATATCTGTTGTACATGTGAAAGATTCAGACTCGCAACAGTGCCAAATTTAACAAAATTAGCTGCTGAAACTGTATTCAGACCATCAATTTTATCTACACATACGCACTACTTGCATCAGCGAGTTGGAGAAATAGTGCGTAGAGGCGTAGCGGCTTGTCGTTAGACATCGCTCGTATGTCTAAATTTCAGGCGTTGTTGGAAAGACTAGGGCTGTTACCGTAGCGTCTTTGAAAAAGAATTGCTGCCAAATTAGTCACCAAACAAGTAATTGCTAGCCACAGCAAGATATAAGTAGGAGCCATCACCACCCCAATCATGAACCAAGTATATACGTGCAATATCATCACGGAAGCGAAAAAGCTGGCAATTCCAGCAGATTGCCACACTTGATATGATGGGCGACGTAACGCTACCAAGCTCATCGTTAAAATTGTGACAAGCAAGTTCGCTGGTACGAGAAATGCACAAATATTTACGCAGTTGCCACGAGAGAACTCAACTAAGGTGTTAAAATCGAGCATTAATTTGTTGGGATAGACGTTAGCTTTTTAAGAATTTAATTTATTCTATTTTAAAATAACTAAATCTACATTAATATATGAGTGAGTAATCACATTGCAAATATAACATAAGTTAAACTATTTAGTTGTATTTTGATACTACCAATAGTTAGTTAATTATAAAGATTTTGGATAAGTAGGGTGGAAAACACCCACCCTAGCTGAATTAACCCGGTAAAATCACTGTATCGATAACGTGTACCACACCATTATCAGCTTCGACATCTGCTGCTAGAACTGTGGCATTTTTAACTTCAAAACCATCAGAAGAATCAATTTTAATGGGTGAACCTTCCACAGAATTAACCGTACCGAGTTGTGCCAAATCAGCCTGTAGCAGCTTTCCTGGAACGACATGATACTTTAAAATCCGCGTTAACTGGGGAATATTCTGTAACAGAGTTTGGATAGTTCCCGCTGGTAACTTGGCAAAAGCATCGTCATTTGGTGCAAACACAGTGAACGGGCCAGGACTTTTTAATGTTTCTACTAAACCAGCAGCTTGTACAGCCGCCACCAGTGTTTTAAAAGACTCAGCCGTAACTGCAATATCAACAATATCAGCCATATATCTTACCTAAATCTCTGCAAAAAATTTTAAAGGATAATAAACCTATTTTAAGTTTTATTAAACAAAATAAATTTAAAATCAGGTGTTGAATAAACTACACGTAGATATGTACTTTTCGTCAGACATCTCCGAAACAGTTCTGAGTGCTGAGTAATATCATGTCCGGCTAATCAACCTGAAAAAAATGTTCCTAGTCAGGACTGAAGTCCTGATTTTGTATCCGCGTATAACTTGGACACATCTGGAACGATGCAAAAATTCTAAACAATGCTCTTTATTACGAACACCAGGCAATTTGGGCTTATGGCACTGCTGGCAAGCTAACTACTACTGAGGTTGGTAAAGCTGTTTTGGCTTTGGCACTCCGCAACCAAGCTGATCATAAAAAACATCAGGATACTTTAGCAGCTACTATCACCAGTTTGGGGGGAACTGCAATAAAAACACAGTCTAGCTATGAATCGTTTCATCCTACATCAAAAAGGGTGAGGGAAACTTGGATAGCGATGTGAATATTGCCAAGCTGGCTTTAGCTTTGGAGACTGATGCTGCGATCCGATCGCCTATAGCCAAGAAATTGCTAAGTTGAAAACTCCAAAATTGATTACTGTCGGGGCGAGTATCGGCTCTACTGAGGCTACCCATGCTGCGGCTATTCGTGCCACTTTCAAAGCTCTGGGAGTAAATCTCGAAATCGTATCAGCGTCTTTTGTTAGCATTGAAACTCATGAAGCCTGGGTGTTGAAGATATAGATAGGGAGTGAGGAGCAGAGGGGAAATTGCACTAAGTCTTTCCCCTTCGCCTCTTGTGCCCAATGCCCATTAATTATGATTTGCTTTCCAGTTTGCTAGGTCAGTTAAAGAGCGATCGCGGTAACGTCCATAACGCTCCTGCTTACTTTTGATTTTCGCACCCAGTTCCGGAAAAATCCCAAAGTTGGGCGGCATTGGTTGAAAATGCTTCGGGGAAGCGGAACTAATAAATTCCAATAACGCACCCATCATTGTTGTTGGTGGTAAAATCAAAGGTTCTTTACCCAAAGCTAGCCGCGCTGCATTAATTCCCGCCAAGCAGCCACCCGCAGCCGCTGCGGTATAGCCTTCAGTACCAATCAACTGTCCAGCTGCTAACAATGTCGGACGCTCTTTAAATTGCAGAGTCGGATGCATTAGCTGAGGAGCATTAATAAAAGTATTGCGGTGCATCACTCCCAACCGCACAAACTCCGCCTTTTCTAAACTTGGAATTAGCTGAAATATTCGCTTTTGCTCACCCCAACGCAGATTAGTTTGGAATCCTACCATATTCCACAGTTGACCGGCTTTATCTTCTTGTCGTAACTGTACCACAGCATAAGGACGTTCTTCTGTGCGAGTATCTGACAATCCCACTGGCTTTAGGGGGCCGTAGCGCATGGTATCTTCCCCCCGCTGTGCTAGTTCTTCAATGGGTAAACAAGCTTCAAAAAATTTCGCCGTTTCCCGTTCAAAACCTTTGAGTTCTGTTTGTTCAGCTTTACAAAGTTCTTCTCGAAACTGCAAGTACTGCTCTTTATTCATTGGGCAGTTGAGATAAGCGGCTTCACCTTTGTCATAACGTGATGCCATAAAAGCAACGTCACGGTTAATCGATTCTCCCACAATAATCGGACTAGCTGCATCGAAAAAGCTGAGGTATTCCATCCCGGTAAAGCGGTGCAAATCTTGGGCTAAGTCGGGACTGGTTAAAGGCCCAGTTGCCAAAACCACAATTCCTTCTGGAATCGCAGACACTTCACCCCGACGAAATTCAATTAAAGGATGGCTAGCTAAAGTTTGAGTCAAGTCTTGGCCAAATTGTCCCCTGTCTACAGCTAGCGCCCCACCTGCCGGAACGGCGTGTTCATCAGCTTTAGAAATGACGATAGAGCCAAGTTGGCGTAATTCTTCGTGTAATAATCCAGCTGCGCGATCGCTTGCCATTGCCCCAAAGGAATTACTACATACTAATTCTGCTAGATGTTCTGTATGATGAGCAGGGCTGAAGCGCTTTGGACGCATTTCATGCAGAATTACTGGTACTCCAGCTTCGGCTATTTGCCAAGCTGCTTCAGTTCCAGCTAGTCCACCTCCAATTACTTGTATCGGTTGTTGTTCCATAGTTAAATTTTTAGTTCCCAACTTCAATTCACCCATTGACAGTGCGGCGATAGAAGCTCAAGTGCGACGAATCGAATCCTCGCTGAACAATATTACCAAAATCAACACTAGTCTAACCAATATGGAAAAAAATACTGAGGGGATTCGGCTAAAGCGTTGAGAAACGAAATTTGGAGTTCTTTAGAGCTAATCACTGAGGCTATCAGTAAAAGCAACCCGCAGGCATAATTAAGTTGGTATAGACAAATATGATTGTAGGGGACTACGGCGATCGCTTCTTCCAAAACGTGAAAATTTGTGAACAGGACGTAGAAATCTAACCCACAGAGCGACAAAATTCTCTATCCCGGCATTAAAGCATTGGGTGGAGTTTTCCCAATTTGGGAATTAATTATGCTTTCAATTTTCTCTGGAGGCTGAGTATCTTGTAACCAACATTCCGTACTTCAATATGTAATATATCGATATTCAAGAATATTTCTTAATCATCAATCATCAAGTATAGGACTTACGCAAAAAACCTCTCAAACTCTCATTCCTCCGTGTACTCTGTGTCTCTGTGGTTCGTTCTTTCATAACCCGTGCGTAAGTCCTGAAGTATTAATACTGACAATGATTGAGGATTTGTAATCGCTATTTAACCACCATTAGCCAGTTGTTAGAAATATTCGTGTATTACACGATGAAATGCGGAATGTGGGGTATAGTTACGATTCTTGTTTTACATCGCCAATAGGATTAATTTCTCCAACAAATTTCAACAAATCCACCATAGTAAATGTACCAGGGTTTTCCGCAGGCAATGTTGGTCTCCAATCTGGGTCAGTCGCCAAAAATGAGTTGCTGTCTTCTTCTAGTAAGCCAACAAAAACTTCAGCCAGAATCCGGCTTCCTACCTGACCCAAACGTTGACCTTGATTCTGAATTTGGGCTTCTTTAAGAATGTAGTACCACAATGGTGTCTCAATATCAAACTTATGCTTGGCTGCAACTTCTCCATCAGAACCAGTGGAGATTTCATCCCTAGTCAAAGGTTCTAATTTCAAGAACCTAGCTACTCTTTGACCGGATGGTAAGCCAACACTCCGACCACGAAGTAAATTTCTTACAGCCAGTGATTTTGGCTCTGGAACATTGGGCAAATTCTTTAAAGGTTCAACAAGAAAAGGATCTATGTTGCGGCTGTGATTAACTTGCACATCAGGATCAATCTCAAAAAATCTTCTCCAGTCAATAACCCAATCACTGGGAATCGGAATATTAAAAGGGTCGTCTAACTTCCCTGATTTAGCAGTGAAAGCAAACAAAAGTTCTAGAGTCGCGGGTGTTTTTCCACCAGGAAGAGGAGTAAAAACACGGTTGTAGTCATAAACTGCACGCACCATACTATGACCAAGACGATAGGCAGCTACAGAAAACTCTATAGGAATAAATGGCTGCTGATCCTCTTTGAATATAAAAAAGCGTCTGCCCTCTTTAAGCACTAATTCTAGCTGTTCTTTGTCAATAATGCGAGTCAAGAAGTCATGAACTACTATCCATTGATAGTGCCAAATTACTAATTCTCTGGCCTTTTCAAAATCCGACTTATCTATGGACTTTGATGATTCAATGGTTTTATTCTTGATACCTGTAACTACTTTGTTGTGAAATTTCAGAAAAGCCAGGTGAAGCTGTGCAACGATTAAGTTTTCATCGTTGCGCGGATCTCCAAGTAGTCCCAGACCACTAGAAGCGCGAGGAAGATCGTTGGGCAATTCTGGAGGAACAGTGGGATCTCCTACTCCAGGGTCTTTATTAGTTGTGCCAATTAAAAACAGATCCTGGTCAGGAAGTTGGTATAGATACGGTTGTACGTCAGGCCCAGAACCATAAATGCTATCAAGATCAAGTGCTGGTGTTCGGAAGTTTGTCAAAGCCAATGGATCGACAATGATCTCTTTAAGAGTAGTGGTGTCTAAGGTAATATCATGATCGACAAATTGACCGAAATAGGTAAAGCCTGCGGGGATGCTTAGATTGTCTCCCTCCGATGTATTCGGGCTAGGATCGCTTAGTGCATTGCCCAGTTCTTTTAAACTTTCCTCAGATGGAATAAAAGGACGAAGTTTTGGAAACAATCTGCCGAACTTACCTGTTTGGGCAAATTCACTTGCTGGTTGATGTTCACCTTTACGAGGAGTAAATCCATGCTGTCTACTCATACAAGCTCCTTTGGATAAAAAATTATTTTCTTGTTTCAAGAATACTTGCATTTTAGTATGGAAAAATAAGTTCTAATATTACCCCTTAGGGTACTATTTCTCTTATCATCTGCTAGTAAAAACAAAGTGTAAATGTCGATGTCACACAAAGCCCGTGGATGGCTTGGTAGTAACTCTGATTGCTCATGGCTGCTATCTGGAATTTCAGGAGTTTTCTCAGCTATAACTGGAGTGTTGATAGCTAATGTATTTTACACTTCAAATTTAGAAATTCAGATTGTAGGCTGGACTGCCTTAATGACAATAATTATTTTATTTTTAGTTAACCTGCAACTGGCGTTACTAGTTCATAATGGTTATAGAAATTAGGGAATAGGGTAAGAGTTTTTCCCAATCCCTAGTACCGCAAGGCGGAAGTCAAAAATCAAAAGTCAAAAGTCAAAAGTATTATGGAATAAGCTCTTTAGGGATTTTAAATGGTTGCTCTATTTACGCCGTAGAGTACTAGTCCCCAGTCACTTTATTTATTATGGAAACTTCCGATCGCGCACTTCTACAGAATAATCTTGCACGGCTTTGGTAATTGTCTCGCGCAAATTTGTGTAAACCTTGGCAAAGGGTGGCTGCTTCTCTGTAAGCCCGAGTACATCTGAGGTAACTAAAACTTGTCCATCGCAGTGAGTTCCTGCACCGATACCAATTGTCGGAATGCTCAGTTTTTGTGTAATCTGCATTGCTAAATCTGCGGGGATATGCTCTAGCACTAGAGAAAATACACCTGCTTGTTCCAGAGCGATCGCTTCAAGTAAAATCCTCTCACTCGCTTCTTGCGTTTTCCCTTGTTGTCGCAAACCAAGTTGATGTACTGATTGCGGTGTCAAACCTATATGACCCATTACCGGGATTCCGGCTTCTACCAAACGAGCCACTGTTTCTGCGATCGCTGGATAGCCACCTTCCAATTTTACCGCTTGAGCGCCTGTTTCCTTCAGTACCCGCCCAGCTGAATGCATCGCTTGCTGGAGACTTTCTTGATACGTTAAAAATGGTAAATCTACAACCACTAATGCGCGTTTAACTCCTCGACGCACGGATTTGGCGTGGTATATCATCTCATCCAAAGTTATGGGTAGTGTTGTTTCATACCCTAGAACTACTGCCATAGAGTCACCCACAAGGATTAAGTCTACACCAGCTGCGTCGAGGAGTTGAGCGATCGCATAATCCCAGGCGGTCAATGCCACAATTGAACGTCCCTGTTGTTTCCATTGAATTAATTGCTGGGTAGTGATTACCATTGCCAATTTTAGATGTTGGATTTTGGATTTTGGATTGGGGATTAGGTATTGGTTATTAGGAATAAATTTTCCTAGTCCCCAGTCCCTACTTAACGGCGCGACTGAAAGCAATATGGGGTTTTGCACCATTTGTTTTGGGCATCAACCAAGCTAGACCTTCACTAGTACCTATCCATAATTTATTGCCGATGTCAGGTGCAAGGGTAAGAACCCGACTAGAAGGGAGTCCAGCAACTTCTGGGTCTAACACAGCTCCTGTATTTGGATTTAATCGTAACAAACCATTGTTAGTCCCGACCCAGACACTACCATCTTTAGCAAAATGTACTGCTGTCACGTTACGCCCACGTAGGCGAGTCACAGACCGCAACACTGCACCAGTTTTTGGGTTAATAACTAGCAAATTATTCGGCATTCCCGCCCAAATTAATCCTTCTGGACTAATAGCTAAAGCTTGTACAGTCGTCCCTGGTAAATCGGCTATCCGCTTCATAATCGCTGCACTAGCAGTATTTACCCGCACTAATCCATCAAGAGTGCCAACCCACAGTTGACCTTCAGCATCTAAAATCATGGTGTTGGCGCTGACACCAGGCAGATTTTTTAATGTTGTCATAATCAAGCCTTGGTCGGGACTAATTAGGGCTAAACCGCTATCAGTTCCAGTCCACAAATAACCCCGCTTGTCAAGTAACAGTGACAACACCCGTTTAAAAGGCAAAAATAAATTTTGTGCGGTGATTTCGTTAGTGCGGGGGTCAACTCGGATTAGTCCCTCATAACTTCCCACCCACAAACGTCCTACTTTGTCTTGGGCTAAAGCACCAATGGTAACATTCGATAACCTTACACGAGAAACAATCTTGCCGGTTTTAGGATCAATCCGCGATAGTCCTCGCCAAGAACCTACCCAAAGATTGCCCGTAAAATCTTCTAGTAAGTTGCCGACACGATAATCAGTTTCTGGCGAATGTTCTTGCACTCCCTCCTCATCGGGTAAGGGTTTTACTCGCGGTGGCGGTGCAGAAGGTGGGTAAACTGGGGTTATACCAGATGAATTAGTGTCAGGGGTTTTTTGTGCCCATCCTATACTTGGCACAGCGATCAACCCCAGCAAGATAGAAGTAATCAATAAACTAGCACGCTTGTAAAACAATACCACGGTGACATTTCCTTTGGAGACAGTACCCATAGCCGTTACCTAAACTGGCTTTGGGTTAATTCCAGTGTTCCCCTAGCTGGGATTAATTAAACGTCATCTGGAATTTTTCTCAAATTTAATCGGCATCGGGCACTTGTAGTGAGCTTGTCCTGAGCTTGCCCTGACTTGTACTAAACGGCTTGCCTTGAGCGACTTATGCCGAGCGGACTTGTACTGAGCTGAGTCGAAGTAGCAGCGTCGTAAAGCCTGCGGCATAGCTACGCTTAGGGCGCAGCCTCTCCAAGAGTTGTATTGAGCATTGGCGAAAGTAATTCTTTAGGACTTACGCACTGTACAAATTGTCTATTATGCGAATAAGGATATTTGGTTGTCTCAAAGTATTGTCGATTTGAACCGGGTGATGATAGCTTTACGAATGCGTAGGCGTAGCCCGTACAACTCTTGGAGACGCTGCGCGTAGCTTGGCACGAAGTGGTACGACAAAGCTCAGTGACCATCGTAGACATCGCTACGGACTTGTATTCTCTGAACCAAAAGACTTGTTCTCTGAAGCAAAAGACTTGTTCTCTGAAGCAAAAGACTTGTCCTTTCAACCAAAAGACTTGTACTTTCAACCAAAAGACTTGTTCTCTGAAGCAAAAGACTTGTTCTCTCAACCATAAGACTTGTCCTTTCAACCAAAAGACTGTCCTTTGAACCAATCGTTATGCACATAATAGCCAATTTGTACAGTGGGTAAGTCCTATTCTTATAACTCCTCAGTCCCAAAAGGCTCTATACAGTTATTCATCACACTTTGTAAATCATTTGTAACAAAATGTTTAAATCTTTATGTAATAACAAATTCATATAGTTAAGTTAAAAACTTTCAAAGAATAACTTATCAATTTCTTGATATATTGTGAAACAAGTTACAAATTACGTGGCGTGGAATTTTTTATCTTTCGCTCACCACTCTGCTAAATCTCTGTCAAGTCAATTTTTTTCTGGTATCTTTTCCATCAACGGGTAAGATATAAGGAGTGTAGAGGCGGGAATGTGTGCCAGCCAGCCCAATCCCCTGAATACTCCAATCCATAGGGGAATTATCTAAATGCTGCCCGCAAAGCGCGGAAGTTTTGGTTAAGTTGAGAAGGTTTAGTTGGGTGCGAAAAAGAGATAAAAAAGAATTTTGATTCGTAGGAAGGGGGAAAAGTAGAAGCGCTAGGACGTGTACCCTAAAAGGGGAGAACACTGGTGAGGGGGGTTACTACCGCTACCAAAGTGTCTGCCGCAAAAAAACTGCTACCTTTTTCCAAAGACAACCACTAACAAAAAATTTCCCAGATATTCTCCCTACTGAAAAGGGGAAAGAGCGCAGTGAAGGGAAGTTGCACAAAACGTGATTTGATAATTAAAAAGAGTGATTTCAGGGAAGGATAAAATATGTCTTACGCTCAAACGAGGACTCAGAGCAAATCTGGGTATAAAGCCGGTGTTCAAGATTACAGACTAACTTATTACACACCCGATTACACACCTAAAGATACTGATCTTCTAGCTGCGTTCCGCATGACACCCCAGCCTGGTGTTCCTCCCGAAGAAGCAGGTGCGGCTGTAGCGGCTGAGTCTTCCACAGGTACTTGGACAACAGTGTGGACAGACTTGCTCACCGACCTCGATCGCTACAAAGGTCGTTGTTACGATATTGAACCAGTTCCCGGTGAAGACAACCAGTACATCTGTTACGTTGCCTATCCCCTGGACTTGTTTGAAGAAGGCTCTGTAACCAACGTCTTGACCTCAATTGTAGGTAACGTGTTTGGTTTCAAAGCTCTGCGGGCACTGCGTCTAGAAGACATCCGCTTTCCAGTAGCTTACATCAAGACCTTCCAAGGGCCTCCCCACGGTATCCAAGTTGAGCGCGACAAGTTAAACAAATACGGTCGTCCTTTGCTGGGTTGTACAATTAAGCCGAAATTGGGTCTTTCCGCTAAGAACTACGGACGCGCTGTATACGAGTGCTTGCGCGGTGGTTTGGACTTCACCAAAGACGACGAAAACATAAACTCCGCACCATTCCAAAGATGGCGCGATCGCTTCTTGTTCGTCGCTGAAGCTATCAACAAAGCTCAAGCTGAAACCGGTGAAATTAAAGGTCACTACCTAAACGTCACCGCTCCTACCTGTGAAGAAATGCTGAAGCGGGCTGAGTACGCGAAAGAACTCAAAATGCCCATCATCATGCATGACTACCTCACCGCAGGTTTCACCGCCAACACCACATTGGCTCGTTGGTGTCGTGATAACGGTCTGTTGCTGCACATTCACCGTGCTATGCACGCTGTAATTGACCGTCAAAAGAACCACGGTATCCACTTCCGTGTATTGGCTAAAGCCCTACGTTTGTCTGGTGGTGACCACATCCACACCGGTACCGTAGTTGGTAAGTTGGAAGGTGAGCGTGGCATCACAATGGGCTTCGTTGACCTGTTGCGTGAAAACTACATTGAGCAAGACAAGGCTCGTGGTATCTACTTTACCCAAGACTGGGCTTCTCTACCTGGTGTAATGGCAGTTGCTTCTGGTGGTATCCACGTATGGCACATGCCCGCGCTGGTAGAAATCTTTGGTGATGACTCTGTACTACAGTTCGGTGGTGGTACTCTGGGGCATCCTTGGGGTAACGCTCCTGGTGCAACCGCTAACCGCGTCGCCTTGGAAGCAGTTATTCAAGCTCGTAACGAAGGCCGCAACTTGGCTCGTGAAGGTAACGATATCATCCGTGAAGCTGCCAAGTGGTCTCCTGAACTGGCTGTTGCTTGCGAACTGTGGAAAGAAATCAAGTTCGAGTTTGAAGCAATGGATACCGTCTGATCTGAGTTAACAGTTAAGAGTTAAGAGTTAGAAGTAGAGACGCGACGCCAGTCGCTACAACGGGGAGCCACTGCTGTCTTGGGGTTTCCCCAAGTGGAGCAAGTGGCGTGGGAACCCCCGCAACGCGCTGGCTCATTAATCGCGCCTCTACAAAAGACTCATAACTTATAACTCTTCAGGGCTGGGGTGAAGCATGAATCTTAAGCAAATTGCGAAGGACACAGCCAAGACTCTCCAAAGCTACCTGACTTATCAGGCTCTAAGGATAGTACTGGCACAGCTAGGCGAAACAAATCCTCCATTAGAACTTTGGTTGCATAACTTTTCGTCTGGCAAAATTCAGAATGGTGAATCATACATTGAGCAACTGTTGCGAGAAAAACCAGATTTGGCTTTGCGAATCATGACTGTCAGGGAACACATTGCGGAAGAAATTATCGAATTTTTACCGGAAATGGTTCGCACTGGCATTCAGCAAGCCAACATGGAACAGCGTCGCCAGCATTTAGAACGGATCACACGATTAGACACATCCAACCCCAGTCTACAACCAGAACAGCAAGCAACTTCAGATCCGAATTTGGATAACTTATCCAATTAGTTGGGTCAACCTAGTAGTAAAAAATCGCAACCCATTATCAAAAGCTATGCAAACTTTACCAAAAGAGCGTCGTTACGAAACCCTTTCTTATCTACCCCCCCTGTCTGACGCTCAAATTGCCAAGCAGATCCAGTACATTTTGAATCAAGGTTACATTCCAGCGATCGAGTTTAACGAAACTTCTGAGCCAACAGAATTATATTGGACAATGTGGAAGCTGCCTTTGTTCGGTGCTCAATCGACTCAAGAAGTATTGAGCGAAGTTCAAGGATGCCGTTCTCAATTCAACACCAGCTATATCCGTGTTGTAGGTTTTGACAACATCAAGCAGTGCCAAATTCTCAGCTTTCTTGTTCACAGACCCAACAAAGCCAACAGATACTAAAGTTAGCAAGCTTTAAGTAATTGGTTTATGCAATAGGAGAGGTAGAATTATCTGCCTCTCCTATTTATTAGATTTGTTTTGAAATGCAAAGGGACGCAGAGTTATTCACTGAGTTACTCTGCGTGGCTCTGCGTTTTTTAAGAGAGTAATAAATGGAATTAGAGCAATCAAAACTGTACCGAAATCGTTCCCACAACACTAAAAGGTGCACCAGGAATCACACCTAAGCGATCGCTATTTGGTGAGCCAAGATAATATTCTGTGTCGAACAAATTACGGAAGTTCAGTTGCGCTCGCCAGTTGTCCCGTCGGTAGAAAATTGAACTATCGAAGCGAAGATAGCTAGGAATTACGTAGGTGTTGGCAAGGTCGCCAGCGCGATCGCCTACATAATAAACGCCTAAACCAAATCCCAAGCCTTTTAAATTTCCTCTCTGGAGTTGATAAGTTGTCCATAAACTGGCAGTATGACGGGGCGCATTGTCAAACCGATTTCCTACAGGAGTAAGATTGTCGCTACTAACGAAGGCATCATTGTAGGCATAGGCAGCAATCACATTTAATCCTGGTAAAATTTCACCAGATATATCTAGTTCAATCCCTCGGCTTTTCACTTCTCCGGTCAAAATATCGAAGGCTGAGTTATTCAGATCGGCTGTGGGAATATTAGTCTTTGTAATGTCATAGAAAGCCAGGGTTCCACCAAATTTGCCAAAGTCTAGTTTGGTTCCCACTTCATATTGTGTTGACCGTTGTGGTGGTGGAATATCCCCACTTTCTAATGTGGCAAAACTTGGCTCAAAACCTTTTGTAAAGGAGGCATACAACGATACAGGTTGTAAGGGTTGGTAGACAATTCCGACTCTGGGATTGAAAGCAGTGAAATTGGCTTCGGTAGGTGTTGAATTCAATCGGTTAAATTGATTTCGTTCAAAACTATCGAATCGTCCACCTAGCAATAACTTTAAATTATTAGTAAAAGCAATCTGGTCTTGGAGGTAAAAACCATAAGTTGTATAGTTTTCATCACGGTTATTGGTAATGGTAAGTGTGTCCAGAGAATATCTGTCAGAAGAACGAATGGGATTAAAGATATTAATTGATGGATACGAACCACTTTCACCAACTCCAAACTTCAAGTCTGTGTTAATTTCCTTACCATACTCAAACCCAGCTAACAATTTATGCTCTATCGAACCAGTCTTAAAGTTACCCAGGATATCTAAATTATTGAAATAACTGCGGTAAAGACCCTCCCCAGCATAGGTACGACGCGTCAACTCTCCCGTTGTTTCATTCAAACCTGTGTATAGTGGATAGAGACGACTCAGGTTAAACCACTTAGCAAAGAAGGTATTGCGAACTGACCAATTCTGGTTAAACTGATGATCTAATGTGATAGTTAAGTTATACTTGCGAACACTATTTTTACCAAAAGGTTCGTTTATTCCATCGGTTTCACTGAAATAGCGCGAGATTGGAATCGCTGCAATCCCGCGACCGATGGAGGGAATACCCAGATCGACCGAAGTATCAGCATCGATAAACTCGAACTCCAATGTTAATTTTGTCGCGGGTGAAATGTTCCACTGCACGGTTGGCGTAAAGAAATAACTCTCGCGGTTGACTCCATCGCGGAAACTGAGGGTTTGCTCGTAAGAGCCGATAAAGCGATATAAAAGGGTTTTATCTGCGTTCAACGGCCCAGAAATATCCAAGGAAGGTCGATACAAACCGAAACTACCCGCCGAGAATGATAAGTTGTAGTAAGGTTCGTTTAGTGGCTTTTTCGTGACTAAATTGACGATTCCACCGGGAGATCCCTGTCCAAATAAAACACCTGCTGGCCCTTTTAATACTTCAATCCGCTCTAAATTATCTGTCGTAACCAGGTCATATTGAAAAGGGTTTGCACTACCATTTTTAAAAAAGCTACCACTATCAAAACCACGAATATTAATTTGTTCGCTAACGCCTTGATAGGTAGAAGCGTTGACGCCACTAACATTTTGCAGTGCTTGATTAACTTGAGTAACAGCACGGTCTTCAATTATCTGGCGGGGAATAACTTGAATCGAAGCCGGAATATCACGTAGAGGAGTATCTGTCTTAGTTGCAGTTGAGGCATCCTGTGCGCGATATCCATCTTGTTCACCGGTCACCACAAGCTCAATCGGCTCATTTTGTTGTGCTGCTGGTTCTTGCTGCGGTGCAGAGAGTACTGGCTTTTCTTCGGCTTGGGGTGTTTGAGGTGGCTGCGTTGCTGTTGCAGCAGAAGTTATACCGAAAACCAGACCTGCATCATCATCATATAACTCAACTGTAGGCAAAGTTTTCTCACCCACTACTATGACTCGCACAGTATTTGCATCAAGATTATCTACTGTTATTTCAGTAATTCCCGCAAGCGGTTTCTGGGAACGAAATGTATAAGTATCGCCCGACGGTAAACGCAATTGCCCGCCAGAGACATCGACAATAAAATTATTACCAGCACTACGATTTGTAACTTGCAGTCGAGTCCCTGCAGTTATCTCTAAAATTATTTCTACACCTTTATCAGTGGAATTTGCCTTAACTCCTGTGATTGGTACTATTTCTGATGTAGGTGTTATTTGTGGTATAGACGACTGCATTAGTAAGGGTTGGGTATTTGATTTTACTTGTGCTGACACAGGCACAATAACCAAAGCACTCAAACATCCTGATATCAGTGCCAGCCACAACTGAAAACTGTTAGATAACCACCAACTCTTCATCACAACTCCTCAAACACCAACTTGCTGAACCTGACTTTATTGACAATTAACAATTCTTATCAAGAAGCTTACAGGAATGCTTTAGTGTGTGAAAGTGAACTATGGTCGTTAGAGGGAATTTTTTGAACGCTAGCGGGAATTCTTTCGGATAGTTAAATATTCTTTAGGATTAACTCCAAATTTTTTTCTAAAAGCAGATGCAAAATAACTGCGACTAGCAAAACCCACTATTCGCGCTACTTCTACAACATTCATATCTCCTGTTTGCAATAGTTGTCGTGCTTTTTCGAGGCGGTAGTGATGTAAGTAGTGAAAAGCAGTTGTACCAAAGGCGAGACGGAAACCCCGCTTAAGAGTACATTCATTCAAACCTACTTGTCGTGACAAATTTACCAAAGAGGGAGGATTGTCAAGATTTTGTAATAAAATTTCTCTTGCATGGTGCAGGCGTTCTAAATCATCTGATTTCAGAGAATGAGTCGAATTTTTACCTTTTCGCGCTTCTATTTCTTGTTCCACCAATAACGCCATTAGATCCAAAACTCTTGCTTCCAAATACATGCGTTTAGTTATGCCGTAGTAAGGACATTGTAAAATTTGCTGTAAGCAGGCTTGCATCTGAGGAGTAATTTTTCCAGAATTTTGGTAATAAATCCGATTTTCTGCTGCAATTAAATGCTGTAATTCTGTTGGTAAATCTCCCGATTTATCGCCAATAAATGAACGAAAAACCTCTGGTTCCATGTGAACATTAATTTGTATCTGGTGTCCTGGTGATGATTGACAATATTCTTGCGGTGCAATTCCACTACCGCACAAACCATATTCTTTGGTATTAATAGAGGAAAATGGAGCTGTATAACTTCCACAGAGTTGAAAATTGTATTCTAGGGGATGTTCCCGTTCATGATGAAGAAGAATTATTCCATCGAAGTTGTGGTAGTTGCCAATGTTTAACTCGATTCCTTGCCGTAGCCGAATGATTCGTGAGTAACCTTGACCTAATTGCTGAGGATACTTGTAGATAATGTCTAAGTCATCATTAGGGTCAAATTTACTTATATTATCGGCATTTTCATCCCAGAGTTCCCAGTAAGCTTGGTGTGAAATTGTTACTACCATTACCTGTATACTACATTTAAATGAGAATTAGATTTATTAAGCATACAGATAATGTTGGTAATAATGAATCAGGTAAGAGCGATCGCTGAAGTTAAAACTGGCAACTGATGGAGCCTACAATTGTAAACAACTCACCTCTTTGAACAGAGGTTCTGCCGTAAATTCTCGGTAGTTGCCCGAATTCAATCAACGAGTGCCCGAATTCAATCAACGAGTGCCCGAATTCAATCAACGACTGCCCGAATTCAATCAACGACTGCCCGAATTCAATAAACGACTGCCCGAATTCAGTAAACGAGTGCCCGAATTCAATCAACGAGTGCCTGAATTCAATCAACGACTGCCCGAATTCAATCAACGACTGCCCGAATTCAATCAACGACTGCCCGAATTCAATCAACGAGTGTCCGAATTCAATCAACGACTGTCCGAATTCAATATTAAGAATTTAGCAAAAAGGATAAATTGAGTATTTATACTTGAATAAGAATCGCTTTGTTAGGAGACATCGCTAACAGTATGTTTGATGAGATTGCCGAATTCACGGTTGCAACACCTGGGGTAATTGTCCATCTTGATTGGCAGCAAAAGAATATAGTGATTCAGGCAGCATACGAATACTCACCTCCAGAAAGGAGTTTTTATTCAAATGATCGGTCGTTCTCTTTGGAGTTAATCCACTTCCCAAAAAAAGGTATTCTCCTGCACAAACAGTTTTGTATTCATCCCCATGTTCCCCAGAAAAATGAAAGTGATACTCTAACCACTTCCTTTCCTGTTCTGGGTGTGTTTTGATTATGCGATCGCGCATTTGGAAATTCCCAATTTCCAACTCTAACCCTTGACGCAACTGAATATTCCGCCAGTAACCTTGTCCGAGTTGTTGCGGGTATTTGTACACCACGTCCAACACATCATTTGGATCTGGGTATTGGCAAGGTTCTACCGTCTCCTCAAATAGTTCATCAAAGGCTTTTTCGGAAATGGTGATTGTCATAGCGAGCAATTGAGATAAAAATTTTCTAATTAATAAAAAATTATCTCATTACAAAGTTTGATCTGATTTTGGTGATACACCTTTGGCATTTGGAAGGGCGATCGCGCCAGCACAGATCGCCCTCATTCTCTAACTTTTTACTCAAGGCTCAATCATCTTCATTGATTTTTCTCTGGGATTTTTACCTTTGTAGCGATACCACCACATCACAAAGCCAGTAATAGATAGAATCAGCGGTGAAAGTCCAACAAATATGTAGAGAATGCGGGTAGGTAAGCCACCAAAAGTACCATAATGCATTGGTGAAAACGAGTTGAAAACAACGTCAGCTCGTGATGGCTCCAAACCATTTTTTAGTTGCACCACTTTCCCTGTATACTGGTCAAGATATACTTGAGAGCGACCGTACTCCCAAGTTTCTTCAGGCTGTTTTTTGCCCACCCTAAACACTCCTTCTGGTGTTTGTGGCAGACTCATATAGGTAGTAGCAGCACCTGGTAGGGCAGCATCAGCTTTTTTGAGAATTTCGTCTAGCCTCAAGGGTGACTTGCCCTTTATAAGTTGAGAAACTGGTGTGGGTGGAATAGGAGTGAAGGTTGCTGCGTAGATCACAGGTTGAGAAAAATCCCAAAAATTCCAGCACACGCCTGTGAAAGCAATCATAGTCAAGAAAACAGCTGCAATAATGCCTGCCACCTTGTGAATATCAAAATTGGTTCGCTTGAGATGTGCATTCCACTTGATTTTGAAATTGAGTGCAGCCCGGAATCGATCGCGTTTGTAGAAGATGGCAGCATCGGTGCGAAGGTAACTTGGCAGCTCAAAAGTGTTTGCCAAATCTCCCTGGCGATCGCCAACATAAAACACTCCAGCACCAATGCCGAATCCCTTCAAACCGCCCGATTGAATCTCGTAGGTTGTCCACAAGTTGAAGCTGTGCTTGGGAATATTATTTAAAAGATCACCAACCGCAAATGTGTTGTCTTTGGTAACTTCTGCATCGGTGTAAGCATAGCCCGCAATCATATTCCAACCCGGCAAAATTTCACCTGATATATCAAACTCAATGCCTCGACTTCGCTGTTCACCTACTTGAATGGACAATAAAGGATTATTGAGATCAGCCGTTGTGACATTGGTGCGGGTCAAGTTATAGAACGCCAGAGTGCTAGACAGCCGATTTGACAAATCTGCCTTGATACCAACTTCGTACTGTGTACCTTCTTCTGGTTTGGGCAGAGCGTTGGCAAAGATTGACCCGGCTGGTTGAAATGACTGGCTGTAGCTGGCATAGAGAGAAAGCGGCAAAATCGGCTGATAAACAATGCCAACTCGCGGGCTGAAGGCTTCTTGTTGCTGGAATTCAGTAATCGATCTAATCGAATCGTCTCGCTGTTGGCTGGCAATATCAAAGCGTCCACCCAGTAATAGTTTGAGATTTGACAGCAGGGTTTCGGCTCAAGCTTAATCTACGTCAAATTTGTATTTCTTTTACGTAGATTCAATGTTTTATGAAGCAAAAAGGCAGATTACTTCATAAAAATGTCTGTTTGCTTGCTGATTTTACCGAAATGAGTAAGCATTTAGCCTAAATGCTTTCTCATTTTGCCGATCGCTTTCTCATTTCGGTGTTTTCCGCAAGCCAAATCCCTGTTTGCTTACTCCTAAAGCCTAAATGCTTTCTCATTTGGGTAGATCGCGTACTCATTTTAGTGTTTTCCGCAAGCAAAATCCCTGTTTGCTTTCTCAATATGCTTGATTACTTTCTCAGTTGGGTAATTTAGGCAGGTGATCGCTTATATTTTCGTCAGTCCAAAGTCCAGTTCTTATTCCCCTCTAGAAAAGGTGAGTTAGGGATGGTCAAAACTCCCAATAAATCGTGCCCTGCACCGTTAACGGATCGCCTGGAAAAACCTGCGTTCTGCTTGTCGCAGACTCGAAATAATCTACGTTGAATATGTTCTTGAAGTTCAAAGCAGCACGAAAGCGATCGCGTTTGTAGAAAACAGCGGCATCACTACGGAAATAACTGGGTACAGTGAAGGTATTTGCTAAATCTCCCTGCCTATCTCCGACATAGAACAAACCTAAACCAAATCCTAATCCCTGAAGATTGCCTTTTGGAATTTCGTAGGTTGTCCATAAATTAAAACCATGTTGGGGAACGTTGTTGATCTGGTTGCCAACTAGAGTACGGTTATCTTTTGTAACGCGGGCATCAGTGTAGGCCTAATCCGCAGAGATATTCCACCCAGGCAGGATTTCACCAGCTACATCGAACTCAATCCCCTGACTTTTCTGCTCTCCTGTTTGAACTGTTAACAAAGGATTGGTCGGATCGGCGGCGGTTGCGAGGAATGATACCATTTGGATTGGGTAAGATGCTCCCTAGAGCTGGAATGCCATAGTAGCCGCTTTTCTCCTGGTCAAGATATTCTGCTTCTAGGCTGAGTTTTGTGCGATCGCTAATTTGCCAATTTAAAACAGGGGCAATGTAGTAGCGGCGCTTGTGAAAAAAGTCAATGAAGCTTTCTTGTGTCTGAGCTACACCGTTGAATTATTACCAGTACTGCGATTTGTAACTTGCAACTGTTGCCCAAGAGCAGTTTGTAAAATAATCTCTACACCTTTATCGGTGGGATTAGCTTTCACTCCGGTAATCTGAACTAATTCTGATCTTGGCGACTGTACAAGTTTTTCGGCACTAGTGAGATGATGGTCAATCTCACTCAGATACGGGATTTTAGTAATTGGTGCTGATTGCGATCGCACTTCATCTAGCTGCATTACCCAGCATAGGGCTAGTATACCTGCAAAACGCAGCCAGTTGATTCAATTATTTTTGTTAAATTTCATACTTGCCTCACACCCAAATCACTTATGCGATTGTTGTCAATAACGCAGATACCTATTATAAGTCAATAAGAAATATTCTTATTTAGCTGATAATTAACTCTATAGAAAATAATCTTATAATTGCAAATATTTATCAAGTAAATTTGATAATAGCTGTTCAAAAATTGGACAAATTCGCCAAAATAAAAGTTTTATTGGCTAAATTGAATCAGTTAATTTTCTCTATTTAGATATAAAACTTGGCATTAATTATGTGGTTTTGTCAATAAAAATCTTGATAAAATTATTATTTACAAGGTCTGCTTTTTCCAATATAGGTAAATTTTATTACTATAATTTACGCATTGACAGAAAACGCTAAATGTAATGGCCAGGTTTCAGGCATTCAATGTTGATTTTTAAGCGATCGCTATCCTCAAAAAAAACTTAACATTAACTTCAGAAGTGTTAATTATTCATAAGACAAGCTCATGGGTTACTACATCGCTCCCCGCTTTCTGGACAAACTGGCTGTCCACATCACCAAAAACTTTCTAAAGCTTCCTGGTGTGCGAGTTCCCGTGATTTTGGGTATTCATGGACGCAAAGGAGAAGGCAAAACATTTCAATGTCAATTAGTCTTCGAGAAAATGGGTATCGAAGTGACTAACATATCTGGCGGCGAATTGGAAAGTCCAGATGCAGGAGATCCAGCCCGGTTGATTCGGCTGCGCTATCGGGAAACAGCGGAACTGATCAAAGTACGCGGCAAAATGTGTGTACTGATGATTAACGATTTGGATGCGGGGGCTGGACGCTTTGATGAAGGCACTCAATATACTGTGAATACGCAGTTGGTGAATGCCACACTGATGAATATTGCTGATAATCCCACAGATGTGCAACTGCCTGGAAGCTATGATTCCACGCCTTTACATCGTGTACCGATTATTGTCACAGGTAATGATTTTTCCACCCTCTATGCACCGTTAATTCGGGATGGACGGATGGAGAAATTTTATTGGGAACCAGACAGAGACGATAAGGTGGGAATTGTCAAGGGAATTTTTGAACAGGATGGACTGTCACAGCGGGAAGTTGAACAGCTAGTTGATACTTTTGTCAATCAGTCTATTGACTTTTTTAGCGCTTTGCGATCGCGCATTTATGACGAACAAATCCGCAACTACATCCATCAAGTAGGTTTTGAGCAGGTATCCTTGAGTGTGGTTAATAGCGTTAAAGGGCCACCAGAATTTAAAAAGCCAGATTTCAGGTTGTCTCACTTAATCGAGTCTGGTAACTTCCTCGTTGGTGAACAAAAACGGGTGGAAAATTCTCATTTGGTTGATGATTACAATCGACTCAATCGAGGTAGAAATTCTCAATCTGCACCACCTGCTGCTATACCAATTAATCAGCCACCACGCAATGGTGTAACTCAAGAAGTAAAAACTAATGGATTTCAGCAACAGGAAGTATCGAGTACACATTTGAGCTTGGATACACAAGCACAAATTAGGCAATTATTGTCTCAAGGTTACAAAGTTATCGTCGAACACGTAGATGAGCGCCGTTTCCGCACAGGTTCATGGCAAACTTGTGTTCATAGCCACATCGATGCAGAGTCTGATGCAATCTCAAACTTGGAATCAACTCTGGCAGAATATAGCGGTGAGTACGTGCGCTTGGTAGCTATTGATCCAAAAGCGAAGCGACGGGTTTTGGAGACGATTATTCAGCGTCCGAATAGAAAAAATTAGGGGTAGATAAATGAAAAAAGCGATGTCTACCGACAAGCCCTTCTCTACCTTGAGCTGCGCTATTGTAAGACATCGAGGACTCGTTGGCATAGCCTCTCCAAGAGTTGAGGCTGCGCTAACGACGGGAACCACCTTGGCGCAGCCCAAGGTAAACAAGACTGCGACCTCCTCCAACCGTGACGTATTTGCTGCGAATATCTCCAGTTTGGGCTTAATTTTTGTCTCGCTACAAGGTCAAAAGACCAAACATTATATGGTCACTGCTAACTTTCGCCTGGAACAGCGATTCAGTAATCGGCGAAGAAAATAAAAATCAACTTAGCCGCTTCGTAATGAGTCAAAGAAAAAATAGAGCAAACACTTGCCAATCAATGCTTGTAGCGATAAGCAAGCCGGGAGCATTCGTCAGAGGTTAAGGTCAGATACCATTTGTCAATAAGCAATACTACTTAAAATATTGCCTTGAATTGGGGTTGGAAACACAATTTTTGAACAGGTGATGCCCTACCACTTCCCTAGGGAACGCTCCGCGAACGTAGAAGCAAGTGGGAGCGGAGCGTCTACGTAGAGTTGGCGGACTGTGAGGCTCCTGCGTCGCCACGCTATCGGTGACGCGTAATCTTAATATGCATCATTCATTCTTGGCTGATCAGTGGAGTATAATAGCTAATTTAATACCTCTGTATCTGCTAAATTTTCAGCATAATTTCTAATTGACAAAAGAAAGATTATCTTAAACTCTTACTGATGATTTCCAAGGGACTGATACATGATGCACAAGTTAGAGGATGATCAGCATACTCTCTGACTTGCTACTAAGGGTGCTGTTCGCCAAATACCTTTAGCTCCTATTTGTTTTCCCGGCAGTCTCTTTTGAAATCCCTTTTTTCTGGTTTCTTGCTTTCTTCGCTGACTTCTTGCTCTAGTTTATTTTCAGATGTTTCGCTATGTATCTGTTGAACTTCAGTGTCTAATTTCTCTTTGCTTTTGAGACTGTCTGATGATGGAGGTAGTGAACTATTGCTGGAATTTTGCTCTAATTTTTCTAGTTGTTCGACTGCAAGCGAATGAAGATTTACCGCAACTTCTAGCAATTTCTGTTTATCTAGAGATTGGAAGTAGTCCTGACTCATTTGTGCTAGGTCTTCTTTACTCAGTCGATTCATTGGTTAGAACTGCACCTGTGTTTTATTACATTACTATACGGTTGCTACTTACATTTTCTAGGAGCAGTGCTACTCATGAAATGGGCAAAGAGTGAAAAGTTACAATTCAGCATCATCATTTATCAATTAAAAATCCATTCAAAAAAATAAAAATGAATTTATATTTTCGAGTTAGAGTAATTATCTTAACATTTTTTTCATGGATTAGTAATCCCCATCCATTATTTGCCCAATCTACACCTCCATCGGGTGTAACTATTCCTCCTAATACTCCCGGTAAAGTCGAACAAACAATTCCCCAACCGACACAATCACCAACTTTTTCTACTCCCCCATCTCCCAGTAATCCTATTCTGTCTCCAAATCCAATTGACAATCCCCTGGATACAACTTTTTCCACAGATGAAAGCTTTTTTGTGAAAGAAATTCAAATTATAGGCAATACTGTTTTAAAAGAAGAAATCACTAAATTAAAACAATTACTAGAAAACAAAAACATCACATTCGAGCAGTTGTTAGAATTGCGATCGCAAATCACCCAACTCTATATCAAAGAAGGTTACATTACCAGTGGTGCATTTCTCCTTAACAACCAAAATCTTAACAGTGGTATCATTAAAATCCAAATAGTTGAAGGAGAATTGGAAGCTATAGAATTAAGCGGATTGCAAAGGCTTCAAGAAGGATATGTGCGTTCTCGAATTGCTCGCGCTACACAGACACCCCTGAATCAGAAACGACTCGAACAAGCATTGCAATTATTACAAATTGACCCCTTAATTGCGCGGGTTAACGCCGAACTGACAGCCGGAAGTACCCCTGGAAGCAACATTTTACGTTTGCAACTCAAGGAAGCACCTGCATTTCACGCTGGAATGGAAGTTGCTAATAGCCAATCTCCCAGTATTGGTTCCGAACAAGGAAGTGTATTCATCGAACATGAAAACTTACTGGGTTTAGGTGATAAATTCTACGCTGAATATAGAATTACCAAAGGGTTAAACCTCTACGATATCAGCTACAACGTTCCTTTTAACGCTTTAAATGGAACAATTGGTGTCCGTTATAACAACAGCGATAGTAAAATTATTGAAGACGACTTCCGTGATTTAGATATTCGCAGCGAAAGTCGTACCCTTTCATTTAACGTTCGTCAACCGTTACAGCGCACTCCAGAGAGCGAATTTGCCCTTGGTTTAGCATTCGATTTACGCCGCAGTCAGACATTCTTACTAAATGATATCCCTTTCTCATTTTCCGAAGGCCCCGAAGAAGGAGAATCAAAAATTACAGCAATTCGATTTTCTCAAGATTGGTTGCAGCGAGATGCAGATAGGGTTTTAGCTGCGCGATCACAATTTAGTATAGGTATAGGTGCATTCGACGCTACAGTAAATGTTACAGGCACAGACGGACAATTTTTTACCTGGTTGGGGCAATTTCAATGGGTGCAAAGATTATCTCCTCGTGCGATTATACTAGCAAAAATTGACGCGCAATTAACTGGTGACTCTCTACTTTCCTTAGAAAAATTTAGCATCGGTGGAGTTGAAACAGTCCGCGGATATAACCAGAATCAAGTCGTTACCGACAATGGGATAATTGCCTCTGTTGAAGCTCGTCTTCCCCTGACATCCAACACTAATACCCTACAGTTAGTACCATTTTTCGATTTTGGTACGGGGTGGAATAATCGCATTAGTAATCCTAGTCCCCAAACCCTTACTAGCTTGGGTTTAGGCTTGCGATGGCAACCATTTCAAGGCTTAGATTTACGCGCAGACTACGCAATCCCACTGTTTGGAGTAGATAATAAAGGTGACTCACTACAAGATAATGGATTTAATTTCTCATTGCGCTATCAACCTTTTTAAGAGGTTGTTCATGCTCAGTCTTTACACCAAACATAAAAATGACGTTGGGAATTTCCAATATATCTGCTTACCACGGACAACCACCAAATTTTAGCTATTTATTGTTATCAAATATAAATCTGCATAAAATTGCAGTTAAAGTAGCAAACTTATGCACATTAATAAGCATAAATGGTGCATGAATTCATTTGCCAATAACTGTAATCTACAAGTAAAGCAAAAGCAATTGAATTGCTAATTAAATTACTCGAATCGGAAATAAACAAATGTCAATTAAAAAAGCCAGTCAGTAACTTGGAGATATTACTGTTTCCCAAGTAGTACTAAGTGCGATCGCATGTTTTAAAAACGCGCATTTACTAGATTTTTGCATGGTGCGACCGCCGAAGGCGGGGCTTTCTTTGCCCATCGCGCTCAATAATTATAAAACAATCATTGGAGGCCAGATATGAGTTCTGTTAAGCGATTTATCCCAATTGTAATGTTTAGCTTCAGTTTTTTTACTGCATTTGTCCTACTTGGCGTTCTAGTAAATAACAGTCTTACGGATGAAGTACAAATTTTCGATGGGATTCTACTGTCCGTTATGAGCAGTCTGTCATTTGTAGCTGGAAAATGGTTGGGTAGCAAGATTGAAACTGGTGATTCTCTATCAGAAAAATCTCTGGATGAGAACCTATCACAATCAGTCCTCAATCTTTGGATTATCACTGGAGTAGCAGCGTTATATATCAGCTTTAATGCTCACATAAATTTAGAAGATTTTGTGTTGCTAGAAGTAGTTGTATTCTCTCTAGCTCTATGGAAAACTTCAACCAACCAATTGAAGTTGACTGACAATGATCTTAAAGGAATCAAGAGTGAGTTAGAAGTAACTGAGAGCAAGCTGAAAGCGAACGAGGATGAGTTAGAAGCAACTAAGAGTAAGTTAAAAATGACTGAGGCTGAACTGAAAACATCTGAGACTGAACTAAAAACAACTAAGAGTAAGTTTAAAATGGCTGAGGCTGAACTGAAAACAACTGAGAGTAATCTGAAAGCTACTGAAGCTGAACTAAAAACAATTGAGACTGAACTGAAAACAACCGAGAGTAATCTGAAAGCTACTGAGGCTGAACTCAATGCAGCAAAGCAACAATTAAAAGAATTTAGTCTCGATAAAGAATACAGCCTCTAGAAGTATGTTTTCAGCGAACTAGTTGCAAGCTTGAATGAAAATAGGAACGCAACATAATGGAAAATTTAACTGATTTGGTTAATACGTCTCTACACTGGCTGATCGGTGCGTTGGAAAGTATATTGAGTTGGAGTATTATTTGTGTACAGGCGATCGCTTCTGTAGTGTACTTTCTATATATTGCTGTAATTCAAGTAGCGATCGCAGCATATCACTGGTTAGTTACTTGCTTACAATGGCTATTCAATATCATTGCTACATTCGGTGACTGGCTTATCACATCCTTGGGAATTGCGGAGAATGGGCTTGCATACATTTTGGGTCTGATAATAATTGCAATGATAATTATGCTTTCCTTGCTGATAGGTAAGATAGTTTATCTAAAATCGGAGAACGATCAACTCAAAGCAGATAGACGGGAACAAATAGAGCGAGAGAATAGAAAAGCTATAATAGACAGTGCTATGAAACTTATACAGTGGTTTGTACAATAGTAGTACCAAGACAAACGCAATGAAACTCGAAGAGATTAGGTTTGAGTGGTTACTGTAAAATAATTTTACGTAATAACAAAATCCTTGCAGAGATGTTATATGTAATGTCTCTGCATACTAATTTATACTTCAATTTAGCAACGTTTATAGTAGGATGCTTTATCAATTATTTTGGCATTCTCGACTCATTACTAATTGACCATTTGAAAGTCGATATACACCCGTTGGTTCGAGAATTGGATCGCCTTTTTTCCAAGGACGCGATGTATTTTCATTATTGACACCACGCACTCTACCAGTGGAATAGTTGGACATTGATACATCACCAGGACGGTTGGGTAAAGCACCTCCACCTGTAATGATAAAACTGTTTTCTTGTTTTTTATTTGCACGGGCTATGCAGCTATTAGCAATGAGTGCGTTGGTGTCGATCGCATTAGTTGGGAGTTCGGTGAGGTTATTTTGAATTGCGCTGTTATCGGGGGAGTTAACATTAACAGTTCCTGATAAACCTACTCCCGAAGTGGCTGTGATGTATTTCGACACATCGCTGGGTTGAGTACCGACAAATACGCCTTGAGCGTTGATTCTTACTTGACCACCGCGAGAGTTACCTGAGTTGGCGCTAATATGACTATTTTCGAGAGCAATTAATAAATCAGTGTCGATGTTAATGTTACCACCGATGACGTTTTCGCCTGTGGCATTGGTAGTGATGTTGCTGTTGCGACGGAGGGTTAAATTTTGGGTGTTGAGGTTGATTGTCGCTTGTTCGCGATTGGGGTCTTTATTTGGGCTGCGGGTGTTGGTATTGAGAGAAGCTTGGTTGTCTAGGCGGATGCGATCGGCGTTGATGGTCATGATACCTGCGTTACCTGTTCCCTCACTCGTGCTGCTGATAAATCCACCATCTGTGACGTTCAACAGCGGGGTTTCAATTGTTAAACTTCCACCATTACCTGTACTTGTTTGAGATGCACCAGCAGTAATTTTGCTGGTTCTTTGTCTTTCCAAGGAGCCTGTGGATACACCTGTAACATTTACGGATTCGCCAGCGCGGATGAAGATTTTTCCTGCGTCACCTTCTCCTGTAGTTTGAACAAAAACTTCAGCACCGTCTCTTACACTTAATTTTCTCGTTGCGATCGTCAAGTTTCCACCTTGTCCTTTAGGTGGTATACCGTTGCGAGGGTCTATAATACCTGCTTCAATTCTTCCATCTGTTTGAACGCCAGCAAAAATACCTGTACTGTAAAAATTAGGTTTCTCTGTTTCAAATAAATCAATTTCATCGGCACGAATAAAAATATTACCAGCATCACCATCACCAAACGTTGCAGCTTGGATTTTGCTTCCATCACTCACACTTAAACGGCTAGTTTCAATAGTTAAATTACCTGCTTTACCTTTACCAAGTACATCTATTTGAGTCAATAAACCGCCAGGAAAACCAACTGAACCCTCTTGACTCGTATCACCTTCACGTTTATTAAGTTGCCCACTTAATTCCACAGACTTAGAAGCAATAATTGTAAAATTGCCTGCATTCCCTTCACCAAAGACACTAGGGCCAATTTGTGAATTTCTAACGATTAACCTTCCTGTATTTATTGTTATATCTCCAGCATTACCTCTAGCAAATTGTTCAACATCAGAGTCTAAATGACTATCACTTAAGACTTCTACTAAATCTTTAGCCTCAACAGTAATGTTTCCCCCATTCCCTTCACCGTAAGTGTCAGCAAAAATTCCTGCTCTATTTGCAAGATTTAAGGAACCAGTAGTAATGTCAATATTTCCTGCGTTACCTTTCCCATAGTTATTTGAACTGATTTCTCCAGCGTTTTGAATAGAAAGGTTTCCAGCTTTAATAATGACATCTCCACCAATCCCTACAACACCTGACCCCAGACTTGCAAATATATTACTCCCTTCTCCTGAGATTGTAAATGCATCACGGACGTCGATATTTGCCGTACCCCCAGTAGCTTTTTTCCCTTGAAGCACATCTGATGCATCACTAACGTAAATTCCCAAACTTCCGCCATTATTTAGGGATAAAGAGCCAGATGTGATACTAACAGTACCTCCATTACCAATAGCATCATCACCTACAATGCTAAATAGACCACTTTTATTACCGTTATTATCTGTCCCATCAAAAATAACTACATCTTTTGCTTGAATAGTTATATTTCCCGCATTTCCTTGTCCACGTGTGAAAGAATTAATCTGAGCGCCATCTCTGACGAAAATATTACTAGCTTGAATGTTTATATTTCCACTAAGTCCTGTAGCACCAGTACCCAAACTTCCAATAATCTTGCTATCTGTACCAGAGATTGTAAATGCATCGCGTACATTGATGTTTACTGTGCCACCAATACCTTGACCACCAGGAAGGGTATTAGTCTTTTCATCCACACCAACCAATAATTGTCCACCATTAGTCAGAGATAATGAGCCAGCAGTGATATCGATATTACCACCATTGCCCACTGCACCAGCGTTTATATCACTAAGTATTCCTGTGTATGCAATACTATTTTTATTGTCAAAGAATTGGAATCCGTCAAAAGTAACTGCATCTTTTGCCTGAATAGTTATATTTCCTGCATTTCCTTGTCCACGTGTGGAAGAATTTATTTGAGCGCCGTTAGTTAACAAAAGTGAGCCAGTAGTGATATCGATTTTTCCAGCATTACCAATAGCTTCACGACTAAGAACTAAGTTTGCAACAACGCTTTTATCTAGAGAAACTAGATTACGGGATGTAATGGAAATGTTACCTGCATCCCCTTTCCCATCACTAAAAGCAGCGATTTCTCCACCATCTTTTACAAAAACATTTCCAGCTTGAACTTTGATATCTCCACCTCGTCCTACGCTTCCAGCACCCAAACCTCCAGAGATTCTGCTATTTGTTCCAGAGATTGTAAAGGCATCACGCACGTTGATATTTACATTACCAGCAGTACCTTGCCCACCGGGAAGCGTATTAGTTTTTTCATCCACACCAACCAATAATTGCCCACCATTAGTCAGAGATAATGAGCCAGCAGTGATATCGATATTACCACCATTACCTATTGCACCAGCCTCCACATTGCTAAGTAAGACTGTAAAAAAACTACTTTTATCGTTAAAAAATTGGAAGCCGTCAAAAGTAACTGCATCTTTTGCTTGAATCGTTATATTTCCTGCATTCCCTTGTCCATTAGTCAAGGAGATTATTTCAGCGCCATTTGTTAAAGAAAGTGAACCAGTAGTAATGTCGATTTTTCCAGCATTCCCCACTGCATCACTATCAACTCCGCTTGATAAAAGTCCTACTCCATCAAGAGAGACTGCATCCTTTGCTTGAATCGTTATATTTCCTGCATTCCCTCGTCCACGGGTAAAGGAATTAATTTGAGCGCCATCTGTTACTTCAAGAGAGCCAGCTTTAAGAGTGATATTACCTGCATTACCCACTGCTTGAGATTGTACAGAGTTGAAAATTAGGCTATCTGTCCCTGCAAGCTTAATTTGTTCTGTCGCATCAACTGTAATATCTCCGGCTTGAGTGTTAACAGTCCCTAAACCTGACCCTATCCCGGCAAAAAATTGACTACCTGCTAAAATTTCTAAATTTCTAGCATTAGCAGCGATACTACCGCTACCTCCACCGATAACACCAACTATAGCCCCGTTATTGAGAGATATGTCTCCTCGTTGTACGCCATTTGGAAAATTTAAACTGACATTATCGCCATTACTTTGAATTCCAATACTTCCCGCTTCTGTCAATCCTCCTAACTCGATACGTCCACCATTCGCGATCGCCCATCCTCGATCCATGCTGACATTCCCACCCACTAAGAGCAAACTTTTACCATCAGGAACGCGCAAACCAAATATATCAATACCCGCAGGGTCTTTTCCTGCTGGTGCAATGGAATTATTTTGAATCGTTGCATTTTGATTAATCTGATTAAATAACAACGCATTCGGATTAATCGTCAATAATGGCAGTACTTGAGGATTCGTCGCACTAAAAATCCCCTGACTTCCAAACTGTATACTATTGGCAGTTGTCGCAATAAACGAACCCTGCACATCTAAGCTGGCATTTTTGCCAAAAATAATCCCATTGGGATTTATTAGAAATAAATTCGGCTGCGAGTTGCCAGAAGTACCTAGCTTACCTAATATTTCAGAACGATTACTTCCCGTCACCCGTGCCAAAATATTCTGAATATCTGCACTAGGACTCAAAAAATAAGCTCCCCGTCCCTCGCTGACGTTAAACTCTCGAAAACTATGAAATAGGTTAATTCCGCGAGTTGCACCACCAGTAATTACTTCAACTGGTAAACCATTAAGATTAAAATTAGTTACAACTTTGGAATTTTCAACCCCTAATGTGTTGTCAGGTGCGATCGCCGAAGGCGGGGCTTCGCCCATCGCACTTTGGACAAAAACAGGAGTTTGAACAAATGCGACTATTCCAAATAAACTCCATACACTTGCTATTTTAAAACACAGATTGAAGAATTTTTTGTTGCTCAAAGTAGTTTTATTAAAAGATTGTGTCGTTCTCAATGGGGATAGTTGCATAATAATAACTTGACGCTGTGGCGATCGCAGAATCATAACCAGTGATGAAAATCATTAATTTTATGATTTGTAGTATATAGCTATTTAGAGAAGAGATTTGTGATTTTTTCTTAGCAAGTATTGATTTTGGGAATATTCTGCACATTTTTGATTGCAGAAAACTGCAATCTGCTTGGCTGAAATCTGCAATTACATGAGCAACAAGTTGAAAGACTTATTTTTGAAATCAGTTTAATTTAGAAACTATCAGGAACGATTAATAAGCAAAAACACCAAGTAAAATATGGATTTTCAAGTAATTTAATCGTTTCAAAATTACTCTATTACCCCTAAAACAACTTTTCTTGAGGGTTTTTCAAATGATAAATCGCAAGTGCATTGCTTTTGGTCTTGTTTCTATGATTTTTACTACTTTGGTGATAGGCATGAGCCGTGTATCTGCTTCATTTGGTGAGAAAGTGCATAACAACAGCATAATGCTGGCGCAGATTGGGCTGACTAAGACACAGGTGACAATTTCCCCTGATGGCTATGATCCTATTTGTGGAGCTTTCCGGGCAACCGTCAGCACCAATTGGGGGACATACACTGCCTGTTATTATAATCAGTCAAACAAGCAAATATCAGGTTTTTATACGCTCACCTATTACAACCAACCAGGGGGGGTGTGGTACTCCTTCGATAATGGAAATGAGCCGTCATATGTCGTATCAGTAGCGCCTCAGTAAAGAAAATTAATGCCTGTGCTGTATTACTCGGTAGTTTAAATTCTGGGTGTGTCAATCTATGTTGATTTGACCGAAATTTTTTCTAGTTCTTGTCAACCTTGTAATTTTCTAAAAGTGAGGTACATTCACTATGATTTTTCATTTAAATCCTTTCAAAAAGGTACTAGTTTATTTAGCTATTTTCGGGATTTCTTTTAATATGCATATGCCCGCAAATGCACAACGTGTAACACGCCAACAACTTGACAGACTGTCATTACAAGAATTAAGAATCTTGAAAGAGGAACAGTTGCGACAAGCAAATATTGTGTTAGAAAGTTGCAAAAATAGTCCATATAATGCTATTAGGTCTACTTGCAAAATCATGCGATTACAGTATGTAAACTACTTTGCAAATCTAGATAATTACATTGCTCAAAGGAAAATACTTGGTCAATAGGGGAAATTTGGCGTTGCTGAATCATACATAGATTCAGCAACGCTCAAAAATTTTGGTACTCTGTTAAATAAGAATTAATACCGAATAAATGTGTTTGTAAACAACAAGATTCCCGACTTCTTTGATAAGTCGGGAATCTAAGGTAACGGGACTTAGACATTTTTGAGGTATAAACAAGCCTCAAACCCATACAGGGCAAGGGAAATACACCAAATTCTCAAAAATGCTTGAAACCCAGATACATCAAGAAACTAGGCAAAACGATGTCAAAGTCTCTCTGTATATACATTTGAGTGTTTTTTCTGGCCATTTTTTGTCTAAGTCCCAGTAAGAATTTGCAGGAGTTAGGCTGTGGTAAATCACGATCGCCAATTGAACAAGCGTCGATTTCTCGGATTTCTTTTCTTGTGCAGCTTCATATTTTTTACCTGGTTCACTCACGTACCTTTGATGAGAAATATCGCAACTGCACAAACTGCTGATATTAGCCAACAGGTGGAACAAGGTGTTAAAAGTTATGAAGCAGGAGATATTCGAGGTGCTATAGAGACTTGGCAGAAAACTTTAGATGCTTATAAAAAAGCTGACAATGCCAAGAATGCAGCAGTTGTCAGCGAAAATCTTGCTAGGGCATATCAGCAATTAGATGATACAAAAGCGGCGATCGCATTCTTTAATGAAGCAATAACCTACTATGGTGCAGCAAAAAATTTGCCCCAAGTAGGACGAATACTGACGGAAGTAGCGCAGACATACAACAACCAAGGACAAGCAACAAAAGCAATTTCCTTATTGTGCAGTAATAAATTTGATATTAAGTCAGATAAAAAACAACCCTGTGAAGCCAATAGTGGATTACAAATTGCTTTTACAAACAAAGATAGTCATACAGAAGTTGCAGGATTGGGTATTTTGGGTGAAGCACTGCGTTTAGTGGGGAATTATGATTTAGCGATTCAATATTTAGAAGATGCATCAAAAGTTAAAGATTCGAGGTATGAAATTCTCATTAATAACAGTTTAGGAAATGTCTATGTCAATTTAGGACAACTTTGGTATATACGGGCAAAGTCCGCAAAACAAACTAATGGTAACAAAGCAGGAGAATTTCAACAAAATGCTATAGGGAATTTTAACAAATCAATCAAATATTTTAATATTAGTCTGGAGTTAGCACATAAACAAAATAATTTTATTGGTCAACTGCAAGCTTTACTCAACACGATTCAAGTTAGTTATAGAAGCCACGATTTTAATCTTATCCCCAGTACGACAATAGATGATAAAATTCGAGAAGCTGTAAGTTTAACTGACAAAGTTACGGATTCTTCTACAAAAGTCTACGCGGCAATTGATTTAGCTCTATTACCAAGTGATTTCAAAATTACTTCTTCCATTACCCAATGCTCAAAAACAGGTGAGTTAGGTAACCTATCAAATACAGAATCTATTAATATTTTAAATAAAGCAATTACTGTCAGTAAAAAAATTAAAATTTCTCGTGTTGAATCATATGCTTACGGTGCATTAGGACATTTCTGGGAATGTCAAGGTGATGAAGCGCAAGCACTCAAGTATACTCAGCAAGCACTGATAGCAGCAGACCAAAAATTAGCAGCAAAAGATAGCTTGTATTTATGGGAATGGCAAGCAGGAAGAATTTTGAAAAAGCAGAATCAAGAAAAAGAATCACTAGAAGCATACCAAAGAGCATTTAAAACTTTAGAAGCAATTCGCAGCGATATTATCACAAGTACACGGGATGTTCAATTTGACTTTCGTGATGTTATTCAACCTTTGTACCGCGAACTGGCAGAATTTCAACTTCAGCAAATATTGCAAGCATCGGTAAAGTCAGATAGAGCAAAATCTGAGGTTTCGGATGCTTTAGAAACAATTGATTCTCTAAAGTTGGCAGAATTACAAAACTATTTTGGTGGTGATTGTATTGTTAATGTACTCAATCCTCAGAGAGTAGATGAAATAGTAGATAAGAACACCGCAGTTTTGAGTTCAATTATTTTTGATCATAAGATAGCATTGCTGCTCACCTTACCGCCAAGGAAAACTCAACCGGGAGAAACGTTGGTTCGTTGGGTGCAAGCAAGCAATAAAATCCTCCAAAAAGAAGAATTACAAAAGCAGATTAAAGCATTTCAAAAGTCACTAATTTTGGGTCAAGGTCGTCCTGATGGCTATGATCGCACTTTAGCAAGTCAACTGTACGACTTGATAATTCGTCCTTTCGTAAAAGATTTCAAAGCAGCAAATATTAAAACATTAGTATTTGTTCAAGACGGCTTTCTACGTAGTATTCCAATGGCTGCACTCTTCGATACTCAAGCACAAGAATATTTAATACAACAATATGCAGTTGGAACAACTCCTAGTATTCGCTTGACTGCACCAAAATCGAGCGATCGCCACCTAGAAAAAGCTCTAGTATTGGGTTTAACGAAAGCAGCAATTATAGATCGACAAGAATTTCAACCATTAGACTATGCTGAGGAGGAAATCGAAGCCGTTAAACAAGTTTTTCCCAATAGTATATTTTTTATTGATGCAAAATTTGCTCCAGAAACTTTGAGAACAGAACTAGGTAATAAAAACATTTTTCCTGTTGTTCATATAGTCAGTCACGCGCAATTTGGAACAATTACTGAAGATACATTTATTATCACTGGAAATAACAGGAAACTTACAATTAGCGAACTCGAAGCTGCTTTAAGTAACCTTCGTGGTAAAGCAAATACATTAGAATTGTTAGTACTCACAGCCTGTCAAACAGCATTAGGAGACGATCGCGCTACATTGGGTTTAGCTGGAGTTGCATTACAAGTTGGTGTTAAAAGTGCAGTCGCTTCATTATGGTCAGTCCAGGATAAATCAACAGCGCTTTTAATTGAAGAGTTCTATCGTAATTTAAAAAAGCCAGGAATGACAAAAGTTGAAGCTTTACGTCAAGCACAAATTAAGATGATAAAGTTAACTGGAGAAGAATCTGAGTTTGCAAGTCCGGCATTTTGGTCGCCGTTCATTTTGATTGGTAATTGGGTTTAATTGTCTAGAGATATTGCAATACAACGTCTCTAAAAATAACGCGTTTGCAATCAACGTTCTTGCTGATAAATCAGTTGCAAATTCTTGATGCGCCTATTAGTTGTTTCGCTGACATTAGGCTGGTATTCTATGCTTTCATACTCAATTAATTCTTGAATTAAATTAGAACCTAATTCTCCTAATTTCTCCTGAGTGGAATATTTAAGTGCTTCTGCAAACGCATCATACCAAAGTCCCTGCTCTGCCAAATAAGCAACTTTTTGAGTTGAATTATTAGTAGATTTAATGCTTCCTTCAAGTTCCAAAGGTCTGTTCACAACTTGAAACTCTGCACGTACAAAAGTTAAACCACTGGGACAAAGCATCGAAATTTGCCATAAATACTCTTTTCCTACCGTAAGTTGCGGTTGCGTAGAAGAAACTACAAATTTATTCACTCCTGGTAATGAGTTCAATTCCTCTGTTTTCATTACTATCTGCGGTTTTTGATTTGGCTTCAACTCAAACAACATAAAATCAACAGTATGTGCTGTTGACATAAACCACGCAAATGTAGGACGCTTGGATGCAGTTTCACCCACATAAGTCTGCGGTGCTAGTAAAGTTAGAGGAATTCCGACATCACCAGGACAACCTCGCGAACCACCACGACCAGAGTATTCTCTAGGAGTTTTGCGAGTGCGGGGTTTGAATTTTGCATTCGCTTCTGGTATAATCCACAGAAACAAGCTTAAAGTAAAAATACTTACCAGTCGGCGTTGGTTCGCTTTTGAAGACAACGATTGAAACAACGAAAAATTACGAAGTTTCATAGATATTTCTTAGTTTTGCGTGTTGATATTAGTTAATTATCGAGCTAGGGAATATGCAAACTTTTTAAAATCCAAGATTTAAAATCAGGTTTTTGAGTATTTACTTGCTGGACATTTGTAGTTAATTTCCAAATCAATTTACACACTGTACCTCGTGGTTTGACAGTCTCGCGTTTAAAGCTTCCGTTTAATTTTCTGGCAAGGCTTTGAGACTGTTTTGTACCCTTGTTTTCGCTGAGTGCAGTTAACCCAGAACCATCATCTTTGATACAAAGTGAGTATTCACCGTCTACGCAAATCCCTGATGCTTCTATACACTTTACTCCTTGTGCATGTTTACCCACATTACACAAATTTTCTTCTAAAAATAAGCATAGTTCCCTCTTGAGTTCCATACTTAAGTATTTATCATTAATTGGTTCAAATGTGCGTGTTTTTATTTTAAGAGTTTTTAAATATTCTAGAGTCTCGCGCTCGAAAGTGCTGGAATATACTTCGTAAAATAAATCGTGTATCTGACGATTTAAATCTATTTTTAATCCACTTCCTAATCTTAAACTTTCATGAGTCGTCAGTGCTTCCACCCGTAAATACTCACCAATTTCACGAATCTCAGAATTGAGCTTTTCAAACTGATAAATTAATTGCTCATTGGGTAAATTCTGCTTCCTTAATTGTTGTAATCCGTTGGCGAGGGTTTGCAATGGTCCATTATGAATAAGATTAAATGTATATTCAATTGTGCGCTTTTGTTGGTCATTTTTTTCACGCAACAGTTTATCATGCTGAAAGAATGCGAATGCACTCAATCCCACACCATTTATTGCCAAAGTTAGCAAACTTGGAACTACGGGAACCCAAACTCCCCACAATAGCAAACTGATGTAACCACTACCAGCAATGCACAAACCCACTACTGTTACAGCCAATAGATTTTTCATAATAGATTGGGTAAAGCGTCCAATTGCGATCGGAGTAATTCCCCAAATTATTATCCATATATATTCCCAAGGTTCTGCCCAAGACTTCAACATCGGGCGATTGTTTAAAACAGCATTAACAATTTGGCTAGTTGCGTGTGCGTGGTACTCAACTCCATATATTTGACCAGTTATTTTCCTTTCAGGAATTGCTAATGTATACAAATTATCCCCAACACTAGGAGATAAATTACCAACAATAATAATCTTGTCACGCAACCAACTAGGGTCTATCTTACCTTTTGTGGTTCGATCTGTTTTAATATCATTGAGTGAAAGAATGCGAAATGGCTGATTTTTGCGCCGAAAGTTGATTAATATTTGTAGTTCACCTGTACTTTCTTGATCAACATATCCACCAAAATTTGGTACTACACGGGGTAATTCAGTATTACCAAACCGTATTGTTTCTAGGTCTTTTTTACCATTTTCATCATTGATTCCCCGTGATTGTAAGTAAAATTGAGCGAGTTTAAAACCTAGAGAAAAACGGTCTTCTTGAATATTATTGGGGTTTGGTGTCCATAAAATGTAGCGTCTATTTTTGCCATCCTTATCGCTGTGAATATCTACTATCCCAGTCCTTTCTTTAGGAATAAAATTAGCTGCTGGAATCTGAGGTTTCTGAACTTTTTCGATACCAAATATATTTGGATTATCCTGAAAAGTTTTCACGAGTTTATTATGACCTGGTTCTACAGGAACGTTCTTGAAAAGGTCAAGTCCGATCGCACGAGGTTTGTAAGTTTCCAGCTTGTTTAGTAAATCTGCAATTTCACTATCGGGGATGGGATATCGTCCGGCTTTAGCAATATCATCTTCATCAATACCAATAATTACCACATGTTCATCAACAGATTCGGATGGACGCAGACGTAAAAATGTATCGAATAACATCCATTCTAGAACTTGTAGCGAACCAGCTATACGAGCGAGGATAACCAGTATCAACACAATAATTCCTGGCAGTGCTGCATAGCGCCATATCTTTAATTCCATAGTAATTTTATCCCAATCTCTAGGCATTTACTGTCATCTCCTAATCAATTAATCCTTCTTCACGGGCACGGATTTCTGTTTGGATTCTCAAACTTTTTCCACATTCCTTACAGTCTTCCGGGTAAACACCTAGTACATCCTGGATTTTCGTCCAGTAATTGCGAATAGCACGTTCCGATTTATACATACGGTCGGCGATCGGTTTATCCATCAATCCTTCGTCAAATGCCAGACGCAAAACTTGCAACCATTCCGGTTTCAATTCAATTGCTGTTTTAATATCTTTAGTATGGGTTCCTCCTTGAAGTGCTAAACTCGTGCGGATTAACATTTCCGATTCGGGCAAATTTTTATCTGCGATCGCAAATCCCCCCTGATGGTTGTCGATTTCATGTTTTATCCGCACCAAAGCTTTAACATAACTGCTTTGTACCAAAAAATTCTGCTCTGGATATTGTTTGAGTAGCTGCTTGATCAGTTCAATTCCAGTATCAGTAGTCGCAGTAATTCCCTGGCTAGCAGGAATCGATAAATCTACCACAATCAAATTTAAAAGTGCTTTTTCCTGCTCTATATCTTCCTGTTTTGCTTGAATCTGAGCTATTTCTTCCAAAGCATCTCGTGCAGTTTTTACCTGAATAAATTCCGTGTCTGGATATTGTCGCTTCAATACATCGAGGGTTCCAGTTAAAATCATTTGGTGGTCATCAACAACCAATATTTTTTTTGGTTTTAAGTTTTGAAACTCTAATTGTATTTGGTTCTTTGCTAATTTATTCAGATTAACTTCAACCATAATTTCTCTGCTCTCACGTTATAAATTGCTAATTAAATACTTTTGATCAGGTAAGTACAAATTAGGATAGTTGGTATTTGGATATCTTCGTTAACTAAGTGTTAAATCAAGATATTTGTGTGAATCCTGTAACTAAATAATTTGACTTTTAGATTATTATGGAGCAAATAATACAAAAAGTTTTATATTTTTGACTCCTGCTTAATCTTACCCTCGCAATCACTGGTTTGCAGGATAGATATTGATATTAATCTTAATAGTTTATCGGAGAAAAACTTAATAGTGTATGCACAAAAGTGCATTTTTTACTAAAGATTATTGAGATTGTTTTTCAATCTATTGATAATAAAATACTCTTATTGACAAGATGCGGCCGCTCTGAGCATACCCTTTTGGCTGGAAGTGGGAGGCGATCGCTTCTAAATCTAATTCTGAAATCGCCTTTACAGTATTGAAATCATCAGGGCGAATATGGCTTAAAGCCAGTCTTAAACTCTGTTGCGTGGTCATGTACTTTCTTGCAGCATTTGGGCATTTTTTTAGTTGGATTACTCTAATGAGGGAATTAGAGCAAGCCTTAATTGTTTACATTTTTGCAGCAAAGAAATGCTGCTTAACCACGTCTAAGCGTGAACAATTCCAATAATCGATATGGGAGATAATTAAACCATCAGAGTTAAGACCTAATTCACTCCAACCAGGAATAGAAATCCGTGGCTTCCAGGGGAGAGGAGTGTTCCAACTAAGTGTCCACTCAGTTTTTATTGTGTCTCCCAAACGTTGAATGCTATGTAAGTCCATTTTGGGATTTAAAAACAAAGTTTCAATGAAATTAATCATCTGTTTGTAACGTTTAACACCACGAAATTTATTCAGCGGGTCTTGAAAATAAACGTCTGGAGTGTAAATGCTGTAAGTTTGATTTACAGGGAATCTTTGATAGTCTTCTTTGAGGATTTCAATGATATCCATGATTAATAGATAGAGGTATAAATTACTTTAATATGTAAACGTGGCGCAGATAGGAATCCCTAATTAAAAATTGAAATCAACCTTCATTCCATAATTTTTCTAACTGACGCCGCCAAGCAATTAGGACTTTTTCTCGCGCCTCTGGGGTTTGATTTATATCGCCCATTAATCCTTCTGCATAAAAGCGTTCTAAGGTTTGCATAGTAGCTTGCAGAGATTGTCCTTGTTGTTTTGCTGCTTGAATAATTTGCCGGATGCGGCTTTCAATTAGTCGATTAAAGACATTATCTAATCCAGCCTGATAAAGAGATACAAGTTGGTTGATTGCATCGGACAAATCTGTACTTACTAAAGTGCCAGTATTATGTTGAAATACCCCCCAAATTTTCCCTTCATACAAAGCGTAACGTACTTCTTGAGTGTCATCAAAGTTGGCTTCTAGGAACTGTGCTAAAAATGGTTGCCCTTCCTTTGAGGGCACAATAGGCAGTAAAACTCGCAGCCAAGTATTATCTTCGGAAAGCAGCACCAACAGCCGAAAACCAGAACTGTCTATTTGCCATGATCCAGGAGCGATCGCATGAACAGCCGATGTACCAAATAATTCTGTTACCGTACTTACAATTTCTTCAGGTGTCATAAGCCTTTATTAGATATAACCTCTAGATTAGCGCAGAGGTGGATCAGCTTATTCACTAGTACTGTAGATTCACAAATTAGATGTCACTGTTCACAGATCAATGTCGTTTTTCACAGACTAGTACAACACGGCGGAAATAAGCCAACCATTCCAAATCAAGGAAACCCTTATGCTGTATTCATTTTTAATTTTTAATTCCGCCTTGCGGTACTAGTACAGCGCGGCGGAAATAAACAACCCCTTCGGGTGACGCTCGCAGGCTCGCTCTAAGCGAAGCCATGCCGTTGGCGCAGCCTCTCGTAGAGAAGGCTTTACGCTGCGCTAACGGCAGTTCCTCATGGGGGGAACCCCCATCGCCCTTGGCGTCTCCCCTTGGGAGAAGACTGGACTGCCTCACCATTTCAAATCAACGAAACGTTTACGCTTTGAGGCTGGTTGGCATAGGCAGCTTTGACAAAATCTAGGATAACTTCCAACGATAAGCGATTGCCCTGGGGAATAATAGCGCCAAAGTGTTGATGCAATTGAAATTCATTGATTTCGCACTGGAAGACGATCAGGCTGCCAGTTAAGCTAACTATGATTGCAATCAATGCGATCGCAAAACCCAGGATGCGATGCAGAGTAAATACAATGTTACGTAGTTTTTTATAACTCAAGGTAGATGCTCCTTTGCACAAGCTCAGGCTTAATGAATCAGTAGGATACTCCTTGTCCCTTTTCAAGCATTGTTGTAAAAAACCTACACTTGTCAGAGGTTTAGGGCGGGGTCAAAACTCCACATAAATTGTACCCTGTAAGGTAAATGGTGCTTGGGGGAAGATAAGAGGCCAATTGGTTTCGTAATATCTGACATTAAAGATGTTCTTGAAATTAAGTGCAGCTTGCCAATTATCACGTTTATAGGAAATGACAGCATCAGTTCTGACATAGGAAGGAAGGGTGATAATCGGGTCAAAGTAATCATTAACCCGATCGCCCACATAAAATATGCCTGCTCCAAACTCTAACCCTTTCAAACTCCCCTTTTGAATCTCGTAGGTTGTCCACAGACTTGCACCCTGACTAGGAATAGCTGGCAAAGCCCCCCCTATGATTGCCGAATTGCTGTCTTTACTAGTATAGGTATCGTTGAGATACGCAGAAGCAATAACTTTCCAACCAGGTGAGATTTCGCCGGCAATATCGAATTCAATTCCTCGGCTTTTGACTTCTCCCAAGGCGATTGAGTATTGATTATTATCTGGGTCTGTGGTAGGGATGTTTGTTTTGGCAATGTCATAGGCTGCTAGTGATGTTATCAGCCGCCCACCAAAAAGCTCTGCTTTGACACCAACTTCGTACTGTGTACCACGACTCGGCTCTATTTGCGTCAGGTCTGCTTTTAGGGTTCCTAAGTTGCCTGTAAAAGAGCGACTGTAGCTGGCGTACAGCGAGATGGGTTCGATTGGTTGATAAACAATACCCACACGTGGGGAAAAGGCTTGGGAGTCAGAACCGGACTTTTGCGGTTCGCTAGGGATACTGATGTCATCAATACTCTCAGTGTCTGTGCTGATAAAGTCATATCTACCGCCTACAAGCAACTTGAGATTTGGCAGCAATGTCACCTGGTCTTGCAAGGCAATTCCGACAGTATCATTTCTACTGTTACTATCCGACGTAATAACCGCAGGGAAGGGGAAGCCATAGGTGGGATTGTAAATGTTTATCGACGGATATCCCTCATCAGCACCAAAGCCTGGATCAGAACTAAAACTTGGTTTCCATTCCAATCCTGCTAACAGTTGATGCTCAATAGAACCAGTTTTAAATTTAGCAATTAAATCAGTTTGCAGAGCCAGGTTGATTGAATTAGAATCACCACCGTAGAAGCCTCGCAACACTGTTTGACCATCTTCGGCAAAAGCATACTCATTAACCACAGCACTGTAATAATGTTCAAACTTCGCCTCAAACCGGCTCCTGAGCCGGAGATGATCATTAAACTGATGGTTGAGCGTTAAATCGATTTGATGGCTTTCAATGTCTTGAGCGGCATTGTAATCATTTAAAGAAAGATTGATCGGCAGATTAAACGATCTAAGGTCGTTAGGAAAGCCGCGATCAAAGCTGGAGTTAAATTTTTGATACTCGTAGGCGAAATCCAGGGTTGTTGTATCGCTGATTTTGTAGGTAAACGCAGGAGAGATAAAGAAAACCTTGTTGAAAACTAAATCTCGAAAACTATCGGAATCCTCGTAAGAAATATTCAACCTGTACAACAACTTTTTATCGGTCGTCAGCGGCCCAGACAAATCAATCGCCCCATTGTAAGAGTTGTAGCTTCCAGCAGTGAAATTAGCAGCATAATAGGGGTTACTCAAAGGTTTTTTCGTGACATAATTGATCACTCCACCCGGTTCCACCTGTCCATATAGCACTGAAGCCGGACCTTTGAGTACCTCTACCTGCTCAATATTGGTAGCATTGGTGAAGATAGACGTAGTGGTAAATCCATCTTTTAAAGAGTTGCCATTAAAGCCGCGAATGTTAACAGCGTTTTCGGAATTGCCATACCCCGTTGTAAATGATGTACCAGACACATTACGAACAGCATCATTAATCCGCGTGATTCCCTGATCCTTAATTACCTGCTGGGGAACTACCTGAATCGACTGGGGAATATCACGTAAAGGTGTATCAGTTCTGGTTGCAGTACTCGCTTCTGGCACAGTGTATCCATCTTGTTCACCTGTCACTACAAGCTCAATCGGTTGATCACCCTGTGTTGATGGAAGACTAGGCTGTGTCTGAGTTTCTGGCTGATTTGGTGGCTGAGTTGGTTGCGTTTGAGGTTGTTGTGCCAAGGATGCAGCAGTTGCAACAGAGAAGATGATACCTTCATCTGGACTGTCAAACAACTCAACAATTGGTACACCCACCTCCCCTGTCACGCTCACCCGGATAGTCTGAGCATCAAAGTTTGTTACCGTTATTTCACTAACCCCTGCAATTGGTTTTGTAGAGCGAAACGTGAATACATCACCACTGGGTAAACGCAGTTGGGCATTGGGAATATCAGCAATAAAGTTATCACCCGAACTGCGATTCACTACTTGCAATTGTTGCCCAATGGAAGTTTGTAAAATCAACTCCACACCCTTATCGGTGGGATTTGTTTTCACTGAGGTAACTTGTACAACTTCACTCTCCTGTTTCCCTGCTTGGTCAGGAGGGTTCTGTTGTTCTATCTGAGCTAACCATTCTTTAACTGTTCTTGCAGAACGCTTTAGTTCCTGTACACGAGAAATTTCAGTTACTTCCTTTGCCTGAGTTGGTTGTATAATCACTGCAATAAAAAAACAGGAAATAAACAGCGATCGCAACAGTTTCATAACTCCACACACCTAATCGTATTTTTCAAAACAAAGCCGATTCTTTGAGAATTAGTTTATATAACTCCGTTTATGAGAATAATCATCTTTCTGCTTGCGCTTGCGACCCCACCACATCACAAAGCCAGTAATAAATAGAATTAACGGAGCCAGACCAACGAAGACATAGAGAATACGGGTGGGTAAGCCACCAAATGTGCCGTAGTGCAGTGGCTCGAAGGAATTGAGAATCTTGTCGCCTAACGATCCTTTTAACGAATTATCAACTCGTAAAACCTGACCACTGTATTGATCGAGATAGACATTGCTCATACCGTATTCCTCCCGCTCTTGGGGGAGCTTCATCCGCAATTGCAGAGGCGCTTTCGGGTCTTTTGTTAAGTCAATGCTCCGCAATACTCCGTCAGGTAGGGCAAGTTGAGCCGTTTTCATCTGCTGGCTGAGTGGCCGGGGCGATTGACCTGCTAAAGGCTGTGAAACAAGCTCAGGAAGCGATGGACTGAAGGTGATGGCACGAATCAGAGGGTCAACATAGCCCAAATTCCAGGCAAATCCAGTGAAAAATGTCAACAGTAAAAATATGGCGGCAGTAATACCAGATACCTTGTGTAGATCGAAGTTAAGCCGCTTGGGGTGGGCATTCCACTTAATTTTGAAGCCTGTGATCAGCTTGCGCCAACCGGGCCACAGGATAATTCCCGTGATCACAACGATGCACGTCACTAAACCCACAACACCGAGAATCTGTAAACCCAGATCGCCCAATTTCAACGAGGTGTGGAGTTCATAAACAATCGCAAGAAAGCGCTGTACGGCATTGGGATGCAGACTGTTACCCAGAATTGCCCCCGTGTAGGGGTTGACGTAGACTTCTACCCAATCGTTGCCCGGAATTGAGATGACGACACTAAAGAGATCATCCGGTTTAGTTGGGAAAGAAACGCTTTGCAATGCGATTTCCGGCAGATTGGCATAGGCGGCTTTGACAATATCCAGGACGACTTCCAGCGATAAGCGATCGCCTTTAGGGAAGATAGCGCCAAACTGTTGATGCTGTTGAAACTCGTTGATTTCGCGCTGGAAAACGATCAGGCTGCCAGTTAAGCCAACCAGGATGGCAATCAGTCCCACCACTAAACCAATATAACGGTGCAGGGTAAATACGAAATTACGTAGTTTTTTATTACTCAAGGTAGACGCTCCTTTGCACGATGTCAGACTTAATTACCCCCCTCAATCCCCCTTTATAAAGGGGGAAGAAAAATCATGTTCGCAGTAATTCCGGCTACTGGGTTGTCTGAGCGAAACTCCTTCGCATTTGGCAAAGCTAATTGGCTATTAGAAATATCTGTAATTAATGTGTTCCCCTGATTGCGACTTGTTGGCTTTAGTCTTTCACCTTCTTTGGTTTCGAGAATTATTTCTATGCCAGTGTTGGTACTGTTAACCCGTACTCCTGTCACCTGTACTGGAGATTGGGCATTAGGAGTTGAGGATTAAGATAGCCAATCTTTAATATTGGTTGCAGGTCTATCAATCTCACTCAATCGGGGAATTTTAGTTATTACTGACCCTCCCTTGTCCTGATTTCCTTGAGGTATCTGCTCAATTGCTTGTGCAAAAGCAGGTGGAGTTAACAGCACAGAAAGTACACTTACCGTCAAAAGTTGTTGTTTAAACATTGTCGTCCCACACCACACTTATTAATCTGACTGGCAATAGTGCCTGATTTTTTTAAAGACAATTAAAAGTTGTTTGCAAGTAGTATATGGGATTTAGATGATGATTTTCTCTTCAAGCCAGACTTTTTTCTCTTTAAGCCGGACTGTTTATGGATGAATAACTTTGCCAATTCACGATCAAATGGCTACTGAAAAGCTGCTACGATATAGCGATCGCACGAAGTCAAAATTTAGTTAAAGTTATGAAAGCTTAACCCAGGGAGGTTCTATCTGCTGTCAAAAAGCGGTACAAAAAACTGTAGGGCTGGCATAACCCACTCTGACTGCAACCCCTGCAACAGTCATTTTTTCTTCTAATGTACTGCCATTTGGATTGCTAAACAGAATCAATTGAATCCAGCTAAATATTTAAGATTGAGACTCATTGGAGAGATCGACTGGATTCTTTCGAGAAACTCTCTTATGACGAAGACGAAACATGTTCAAACCTGTGACCAACAAGATAGCAGGAGATATTCCTACGAATACGTACAAAATTTTGGTAGATAACCCACCAAAAACACCATAATGCAGGGGTGTTGAATAGTTGGACAAACGACCTAATAAGGACGTTATTTTAGTCCCATCAACAACTTGTAAAATCTCACCTGTGTATTGATCGATATGCACCTCACTATCCCAGGATTGCGTTCGTGGAGAAATCATCCGAAAGTCGTAGGTTCCTGCTTGCGATTTGCTAGGCACACCTATACTAAATATGGAGAAGTTCGGTAAGGCAGCTTGAGCTTTTTGCACGATCACATCTAAGGGAAAAGGCTTCTGACTTGGAGTCGGAGTAGAAGCAGTAGCAAGAGAGTCTACTGTCTGAGGGGTTTGAGGCGTGAAAATGCTAGCAACGGCATCAACAGGCATAAAAATGATCTCAAGAGTAGAACCAAAAAGTGGAAAATCCCACCAAGCACCTGTTCCGACAGGCAAAAGCAACACTACGCCTAAAATGATGCCAACCACTTTATGAATATCAAAGTTTAGTCGTTTGGCACGAGCATCAAGTTTGATTTTGAATCCGCTACTGAGTTTTCTCCATCCCGGCCAAAGGACGATCCCGGTTACACTCAGAATCACCATTAACGCAGCCGCAATCCCAAGGATGTAGGCACCCGCATCGCCGATCAGTAAGGCAGTGTGAATTTCGTACACTTTACCGAAGAATTCGCTGCCAAACCAGGAGGGATTTTGGGCTAAAAGCTTCCCCGTGTAAGGATCTACCAAAAAATCGCCGATGATTGCAGGTACATCAGGTTTTGGTGTTGAATCAAAGTAAAGTCCGTAAGGAAAAATCCCACCGATCTGAAAATCTGGCTCGTTGACATGGGCAGCTTTCACCCTGTCCACTAGCACCGATAAAGGCAGGCGATTCTTTTGCAGAGACACTCCGTGAACGCCCTGGGGTATCACTGCTCCATACTTATGAGCGAAGGCGAAATTATCGATATCGCGCATAAACACCAGTAGGCTACCCGTTAAGCCAGCAATGATTGCAATTAAGCCAACCACTAAACCAAGATAGCGGTGGAGATTGAAAATCACATCGCGGAATTTTTTAGATTTGCTCATGGTTAAAACTTCTCCTGACTCAAAACGATCAAGTGACCAAAGGGCATACCCAATATGGGTAGGGTAATAGTCATTATCATTGAAGTGGATTCAGCCGCAGAAATTGAGAAGATTAAAACCGCACTTTGAGTGACCCACGAATTGTGAAAGGCTTACCATAAGTAATGTCCCCAGGACCGCGCGAATTGACGATATACTCCGAATCAAATAAGTTTTCAAAGTTAAGCGCAGCCTCCCAGTTGTTGCGTTGGTAAAATAGAGCCGCATCAAGTCGAGTATATGCAGGTATCTTGTAGTCGCGTGAAATAAATTCACCACCAGGGCGCTCATCGACAAAATATACGCCTAACCCAAAGCCTAAACCTTGTAAATCGCCGCTTTGAATTCGATAAGTTGTCCACAAATTCGCAGAATTATGTGGCGTAAATACCACTGGACTGCCCACCTCATAGGTATTATCTTTAGTGATAATCGCATCAATGTAAGAATACCCTGCTGTCACATTCCAACCCGGTAAAATTTCACCCGCCACAGTGAAGTCAATGCCGCGACTGCGCTGTTCTCCAACCTGAATACTAAAGCCCTCGTCCGCATTATTCAGGGGATCAGGTGTCAACACGTTGGCTCTTGTGATTTGGTAAGCGGCTAAAACTGCTGAGAGTTTACCATCTAGAAAATCAGCCTTGATGCCAGCTTCATATTGAGTCCCACGCTCTGGAGCAAAAGCTTGACCCGTTCGAGAACGACCACCCGTATTATTAGTGTCAAGGGCACGGCTGTAGTTGGCGTAGAGCGAAAGCGGCTTGATCGGTTGATAGACGATGCCAACGCGGGGACTAAACGTCTGTGAGTAGTTTATACCAACAGTACCTGCAACAAAGTCACTCGCCGTGATTGTTACCCAATCCAATCGTCCAGCCACCACCAGGATGAGGTTACCCTGAAACTTAATCTGATCTTGCAGGAAAACCCCATAGGAGTCAGTATTGTATTGTTGATTATAATCAGAAGTGTGGGGTGTATCTGTGGATGGTAATTCGATATCATAGTCCGGGTTGGAAATATCTAGCGATGGCAAGGATATACCGAAACCAAAAAATCTTTGCCTATTAAGTAGTGTATCGACACCAAACAGCGCTTGATGAGCGATTGATCCGGTATTAAAGTTTGCTAGCAGCCCAGTTTGCGTCGTATAGCTTTCATACACGTATTTATCATCAGCGTCTGTCCTGTCAATAAATTGCTCATCAGACAAGATACCATAGTTAATTCCTCTTACATGTCCAAGGTTTGAACTGAAGGATAGCGCACTGCGAAGTTGAAGATTTTTATTGAACCGATGTTCAAAACGATAGCCTCCTTGCATTGTTCTATTATCAGTGTGATTATCATCAGGAAAATCATAATTAGGATCTCGCTGCAAAAATGAGCCATTCAAAGCTCGGACTCCATAAAATTTTGATGGTTGATTGAGGTATTCAAAGTTTAGGGTGAGCTTTGTATCATCGCTGATATCCCAGGTAATAGTTGGTGCAATAAACAAATCTTGTGAACTCGAAAAGTTTTGTGAGTCGTAAGCATCCTGGAGCGCAATGTTCAGGCGATAGCGCAGATTTCTGTTTTGAGTCAATGGTCCTGAAAGATCGGCCGTCCCCCGGTAGAAACTATCGCTGCCGACATTCAAGCCTAACTCATAGAATGGGTCAAACAGCGGTTGTTTGGTCGTAATGTTGATTATGCCTCCAAGTCCGCCTGCTCCGAACAAAACTGCTGCTGGCCCGCGCAGCACTTCAACCTGTTCAACGTTAGAAAAATCTGCCGCGCCTGACAAACCACCATTGACTGTTTGTTGTGCCGTGAAGCCACGAACTGAAATGTTTCCAAAGCTCTGTTGAACACCGCTGACGTTCTCCAACGCACTGTTGACATCGGTAACATTACGATCTTTAATCACCTGTTGCGGTACAATTTGAATGGTATTGGGAATATCTCGCAAGGGCGTATCGGTGCGGGTGCCAACGCTCGTTTGCGAGGGATTGTAGCCCTGGTCTTGCTCACCCGTCACCACCAACTCAATTGGTTGATTACTTGCTGGTGATGGTTGACTCCCTGGCTGCTCTTGTTCAGGAGTTGGTTGCGTTTGAGGTTGCTGTGCTCTGGATGCAGCACTAGCTACAGAGAAGATGATACCTTCATCTGGACTGTCAAACAACTCAACAGTTGGTACATCTGCTTCCCCTGTCACGCTCACCCGGATAGTATTGGCATCAAGGTTTGTTACCGTTATCTCACTAACACCTGCAATTGGTTTAGTAGAGCGAAACGTGAATGCATCACCTGATGGTAAACGCAGTTGAGCGTTGGGAATATCAGCAATAAAGTTATTGCCCGAAGAGCGATTCACTACTTGCAATTGTTGCCCTTTTAATGTCTGCAAAATCACCTCCACACCCAAAGAGGTGGGGTTTGCCTTCACTGAAGTCACTTGTACAACTTCAACTTTCTGACTTTGGGCTGCTGGGTTCTGCTGTTCTATTTGAGCAAACCATTCTTTGACTGTTCTTGCAGAACGGTCTACTTCTTGTACACTTTGAATTTCAGTTACTTGCTTTGCCTGAGTTGGTTGTATGACTACAGCAATAAAAAAACAGGAAATAAACAGCGATCGCAACAGTTTCATAACTCCACACACCCAACCGGATTTCTCAAAACAGAGTCAAGACTTGAGAATTATTTTATATAACTCTGTTTATGAGAATACGAAATTCAGGTAAGCGCAAATATCTGAAACCGGATTTTTTTGTATCGGAATCGGGATGTCCTTTTTGCTACAGACCTTTTTGCTGACGATATTCTCTAGGAGTCATGCCAAATTGCCGCTTAAACAGATAGCTAAAATGACTGGTACTTTCGTATCCCACTTGATAAGCAATTTGTGCGATCAGCAAATTAGTGCCTCGGAGTAGCTGTTTTGCCTGCTCTAGCCGCAAAGATTGGATATATCCCAATACCGTAGTCCCAAACACTTCTCGAAATCCCCGCTTGAGCTTAAAGTCATTGAGTCCGATTTCTTTGGCTAAATTTAGTAGAGAAGGTGGATGTGGCAGCCTTTGATTTAAAATAGCTTTGGCGTGATGCAAACGTTCAATTTCATCGGCACGGAAATAAAGCGATCGCTGCAATAGGTGATGATTTTCCCCCCATTGTGCAATCTGAAGTGTTAGTAGTTCTAGCACTTTTGCTTCTAAATACATTTGTCTAAGTTTTTCTCGAAACGGACACTGCAATATTTGTTTGAGTACTAACCACATTGCAGGTGTGGTTGCTTCTAATGGCTGATGGAAGCGCTCTTTTATTGGATTTTCTCTCAACTGCTCAAGCAAAGTAGGCAACTCTTCAAAGCTTCCTTGGAAACTGTCAAGTAAATCAGGATACCAATAAATACTGATGCATTGAGTGCGTTTGTTTGCATTAAAATGTTCAAACTCCCGAACATCAGGCAAGCAAAATAAGTAGTTATAACCTGCAACTTCTTCATAATCATCACTGACTCCGGGCACATTTGGTGTAACAGTTCTGACACCACTAGAGAGAAAAAATTTAGATGTCAGCAAAGGCGAGTCATCGTGTTTTTGCTCAAAAATTACTGGTTGAGAATACTCATTGTCATGAATTCCTAGCCCAAGATTATGGCGAAGCCCAGTCCAGTGAAAGCTGTATTTACCAAACCAAGTAGACAATTGTTCTTTTCCTTCATAGTCATTAAATAACTGCACATCCTGGCAAAATTCCCCAAAGTCTTCTGTCCCAGTTAGACGAATGGTCATAGTAATACTCTCAACTGCTTATTGAGAAATAGTATCTATTAGTAGCGAGAGTGATGTCTACAGCAAGCCCTACGGGTGACGCTCCTGCGTTGCTCTAAGCGAACGCGAACAACGTCTCGTTGGCGCAGCTTCTAGTAGAGAAGAGAAGCTATGCCGTTGGCGATCACTTAACCTGCCACGAATACGAGCGTCGTTATACAGCAATGCCCAATAAAAAAGTAGAATTAATCGAAGGAGTCGTCTACGTGGCATCACCTCTGCGTTTTAGAAGTCATGGCCAACCTCATGAACAGTTAATTACCTGGTTGGGAGTTTATCAAGTTTTCACTCCAGGCGTAGCATTAGGCGACAATGCTACTGTGCGCTTGGATTTAGACAATGAACCACAGCCTGATGTTTTGCTGTTGATAGATAAACCAGCCAGGGAACAGGCACAAATCAGTGCAGATGATTACGTAGAAGGCGCACCGGAATTAGTAGCATAAGTAGCAGCCAGTAGTGCATCTATTGATTTATACCACAAAAAACGCGCCTACCGTCGCAACGGAGTCCAGGAATACATCGTCTGGCAAACTTTGGAAAATAAACTCGACTAGTTCTGTTTACAAAATGGTGAGTATTTACCACTCCTAGCAGATAAAGATGATGTGATTAAAAGTCAGATATTTTCGGGTTTGTGGTTAGCTGTCACTTCACTAATTACAGGAGACATGACGAAAGTTTTAGCAGTCTTGCAACAAGGGTTGAGTTCAAAAGAACACGTTGAGTTTGTGCAGCATTTATCACAGCAGTCTAAGATTTGAATTATTAAGGAATATAACAATTCTATTTCATTTGTGAGAATTGAAAGCGACAGATAGATCCCCGACATCTTTAAGATGTCGGGGATCTTGTTTATAGCGATCGCTGCAAATTAAGATTATTTTCTCTGTCTAAAACAAATAGTTATAGTAATACTCTTAACTACTTATTAAGAAATAGTGTCTATTATTAGAGAGAGCGACCAACAAACAACGCAGCAAAGTAGTAACCGAAAGCCGATGTCCGATCAAAACTCCCAGGAAATTGTTCCCTGCACCGTAAACGGTTCACCGGGATAAACGCGCAATCTAGATTGGGCACTCTCAAAATAGTCCACGTTGAAGAGATTCCTGAAATTAAGGGCAGCGCGGAAGTTATCTCGTTTGTAAAAGATGGCAGCATCAGTACGGAAGTAACTTGGCACTTCAAAAGTGTTGGCTAAATCACCCTGGCGATCGCCCACAAAGAAGAAACCTACACCACCTCCGAAGCCTTGCAACGAACCTCGTTGAATTTCGTAGGCTGTCCATAGGTTGAAGCTGTGCTTGGGGACATTGTTCAAGAAGTTACCCTCCAGATTAGGATTATTGTCTTTGGTAATTTCTGCATCGGTATAGGCATAGCCTCCGATGATGTTCCATCCAGGTAAAATTTGACCTGCAATGTTCAGTTCAATCCCTCGGCTACGTTGTTCACCTGTTTGGATGGAAAAGCCTGGTGGTACACCCGGTCTAGTGTCAGTCGTCAAGACATTCGAGCGGGTTAGGTTGTAAAAAGCCAGGGTTGCCGACAGTTGATTACTCAAATCGGCTTTGACACCTACTTCATACTGAGTACCGCGCTCTGGTTGGAATGAACCACCACCAAAGGAAGTTCCAATGCTGGGAGTAAACGAACGATTGTAGCTGGCATAAAGGGAAATTGGGGGAATGGGTTGATAGACAATTCCCACGCGGGGACTAAATGCATTATCAGATTGACTGGTTTTTGTATCAGCTACGAAATCTTCGTCTGTCTGCTTGAAGGTATCAAACCGCACGCCCAACAGCAGCTTTAGATTTTCTGCCAGCACCAGTTGATCTTGAACATAAACACCCAATGTATCTGCTAAAGTGGAGGTATCGCCACTGAAGATAGCCGGCCCAACTGGCTGACTAGGGTACACAGGATTAAACAGGTCAAGCTGTGCAGAAGATCCCACAGAATAGCGGAACCTAAAAAAGTCATATCTATCTAGATCGAGTCGGAACACTAACTGATGTTTCAGCGACCCGGTTGAGAACTTACCATTAATGTACGTTGTCAGATCGTAGGTGTTGATATATATTTGCGAACCGCTTAAAGTTGAGCCAAGATTTAGGGTTCGATTGTCGTCTGCAAGACCTGTAACATAAAAACTGTCGCCTCTTCCATCGTCACGATAGGACGACACTCGAAAAGCATTGCGTAACGACCAGTTATCACTAAATTTGTGTGACAGTGTGTATCCAACTCTACTCACTGTTTGATCGAGCCTTTGGGATGAAGTACTAATATTGCGGTTACGCGGTATTTTTCCATTTGGGTTGGGTAGGACTGTACCAATGGCTGGCAAACCCGTCGGCGAGCCGTCATATTCCGTGTCTATGTACTCTCCTTCCAGAGTTAGAATTGTTCGAGGACTAATTGCCCAACTGAGAACAGGTGCAATGAGTAGATGTTTGTAGTCGGTAAAATCAACAAAACTGCGGGAATCCCGGTAAGATGTATTCAACCGATACAACACTGTTTTGGAGTCGTTCAAAGGTCCAGACAGATCCACCGCACCTCGGTAAAAGTCATAATTCCCAATCGTTGCCTCAACAGAGTAAAACGGGTCGCGCAGTGGTTGTTTTGTAATCAGATTGATTGTGCCACCGGGATTGCCTTGACCAAACAGAACCGAACCAGGGCCTTTTAAGACCTCGATTCTTTCAATATTGGAGAGTTCGAGCGATCGCAGTCCTTCAGGATCTCTCAGACCATTCCTGAGAACATTACCCGCATCACCAGTGGTGGAAAAGCCGCGAATGGTGAAATCATTATCTATTCGGTAAGAAGCATCTGCTGAAGTCACTCCGCTAACGTTTCTCAGGGCATCGTCTAAGCGGGTAACTTGTTGATCTCGCAGCACCTGTTGGGGAACTACCTGAATCGATTGGGGAATATCGCGCAGTGGGGTATCAGTTTTAGTCGCAGTTGAAGCATCCGGTACACTGTATCCATCTTGCTCCCCTGTCACTACCAACTCAATCGGCTCATCACCAGTTGATGGTTGAGTTGGCTGTGTCTGATTTTCTGGCTGAATAGCTTGGGGTGTTTGGGGTGGCTGTTGTGCCTACCCTGACAAGCCTTCTCAAGAAGATTACTGGATAGACTAGTGTAAGTGAAAGAAATTTTGTGCGCTATACGGACTTTTTTTGTGCTTTAGACGGACTTTTTCTGGTGCATCTGATATTTTTTGGGGCTAAGACCAAACTTTTTCTTAAATGCGGCTGTAAAGTAACTGCGACTGGCAAAGCCGATGCTATCTGCCACCTCAATTACTTTCATCTCATCAGTATTGAGGAGTTGGCGTGCTTTCTCCAGGCGATAGTCGTGTAGGTAGCCAAAGGCAGTTGTACCAAACACTCGGCGAAATCCTTGCTTGAGACTGCGATCGTTTAATCCTACTTGCTTTGCTAACTCGAGCAAAGATGGTGGATTGTCAAGATTTTCTAGCAAAATATTTCTCGCATGGTGAATGCGATCGATATCATTTGGCTTCAGTGCAGTGGGATTGAGCCTACCCTCTTTTGCTTCCAACTCCTCTTCTAGCAGCAGTGTCATTAATTCCAGCGCCTTGCTTTCGAGATACATCCGCTTAGTCAAACCTTGGTACGGACAGCACAGAATTTGCTGCACAAGTCCTTGCATTACTGGTGTAGTTGTTCCCAGACGCTGATACAGTTCTTGAGTAGGTTGCCGGAGCAGATGCTGTAAGGACGAGGAAACCTCTTTTTGGGCATTGCCTGCAAATGAGCGAAATAGTTCCTGTGTCATCCAAACAGATATAGCAAGATGGGGTTGCGCTGTTGAACTGGTTCCAATTTGGCTTGGTACTATGCCACCGCTAGAGAAAAGGTACTGTCCTACTCCGCCTGCTAAATATTTTCCCGTATGAACGTCCCTGCCTTCGCCGCTTCCTGAAACCCAGAAGTCGTATGCTACAAAATCACCTCCACGTTCTGGTACTTTGATTGTTAAGCGATCGCGCAATTGATAATTACTAATTAGTAATCCTAATCCCTCTCGCAATTGAATATTTCGACAATATCCTTTACCAAACTGGGATGGATATTGCCAAATCATGTCAAACTCATCTGAGGGGTCGTAGCGTTGCTTGCTTGGTTCATCTTCAAAAAAGATTTCCCAGAAGTAATTCCGCGAAATGGAGATGGTCATGGGACTGAGCGATAATTGCAATATTTGCAATAGTTTCTCATAAAGTGGCTATGAAGCAATGTCTATTGATAAGCTGAGGAAGCCTCTGTGCTTTTGTTAGTGTCCCTGAGCAGTTAGACAGTAAATGTATAAATGTAGTTAAATTGCCAGAACCTAGACAGCTTGAGCATTCTCATCAGATGCTTTTTCTGCAACAGATTTTAAGCGGCTAGCTCTGATTTTGCGGATGCGATCGCTATTGCGAACACCACCCGCCATTTCATATTCGCAGCTATCTTTGCCGTATTTGATAGCAACTACCATTAACATCTTCTCACAAAGCTGACTCAAGTTTTTTTCCATCTCTTCAATTTCAGTTTTAGAAGAATCAACCACAGACAGAGTGGTATTGTAAACATCAATTTTGTTACGTAACTGCTCAATTGACACAATCAGTTTTTCGAGACTATAATCCTCATCAAATTTGATATTTGGAATAATCGATTTCAGACCAGCAGACCTAATCTGAGCTTTTTCTAAGATGCGGGATGTTCTTTTCTGACGAGCCATAAATTTGTGTTTTTAAGATGCTTCTAGAGCTAGCTTGCCTTAGTTAACCAGCATAGAGGTTCAGCAAAATTCACAATTTTTTCTGATAAAATTTTCAGGTAATAGCAGTAGTTTTTCGGTATTTTATCGAAAGTCGGCAAAAAACTCTATTTCCTTGTGGGTAGAGAGGGATAGCTGCCCCCTGACTTGGGGCATTGAGCTATTAGACTTGTTGCAGAAATCGGGAAAAGGGTAAGGGGCAAAAAATAAAGATGCACTTCTTTAGCCACAAGAGCGCAAAAGTTACTTTTGCTCATAGGTGTATTGATTTTTCTCCTATTGTTACGAGAAAGACCGCTACTGTCGCCAGAGAAACCGCTACCGTCATGAGAGAGACTGCTACTGTCGCGAGAAAGACCGCTACCGTCACGAGGAAGACTGCTACTGTCGTGACAAAGACCGCTACCGTTATGAGAGAGACCGCTACCGTTGCGAGGGAGACCGCTACCGTCATGAGAGAGACTGCTACCGTCGTGAGAAAGACCGCTACCGTTGCGAGAAAGACTGCTGCTGTCGCAAGAGAGACCGCAACCGTCACGAGGGAGACTACTTCCTTATTTATGGGCTAGCCTTTTTCCACGTTTTCCGAAACCACTCAAATGATAAAAGTCCTTCGTCTTTTATTTGAGTGTTTGAGGGATATTGCTGTTTACGCTACCTGAGTAAATCAAAAATGGATAAAGTCGAGCTAAGAGGTTGTTTGAAAAGTGATAAGTAACAAAGTCAGCAAGTTAAAACCCCCAGGAAATCGACCCCACGACAGTCAACGGATCGCCTGGAAAAACACGCGTCTGGCTCTGGGAACTCTCAAAATAGTCAACGTCAAACAGATTCCTAACATTGACTGCGGCTCGAAAACCTCCCTGATTGTAAAAGATAGCAGCATCTGTGCGTAAATAACTTGGCACAGTAAACGTGTTGTCTAAGTCTCCCTGGCGATCGCCGATGTAAAATAACCCCAAGCTAAACCCCAACCCCTTGAAATTGCCAGATTGAATTTCATAGGTTGTCCATAAATTCAAGCTGTGTTCGGGGACATTATTCAAGCGGTTGCCAACGGCAAATGTATTGTCTTTCGTGATTGTTGCGTTTGTATAAGCATAGCCAGCAAAGATGTTCCATCCCGGCAAGATTTCACCCGACACATCCAACTCAATCCCTTGACTGTTCTGTTCACCTGTTTGAATGGAAAAGTTAGGATTTCTGGGATCGGTAGTTTGAACATTTGACCGAGTTAGGTCATAAAACGCTAGCGTTGCAGACAGTCGCTCACTCAAATCTGCTTTGACACCCACCTCGTACTGAGTAGTACGTTCCGGCTGAAATACAGTGTTATCAAATGATCTCCCGACGTTTTGTTCAAATCCACGGCTATAGCTGGCGTAGAGTGAAATTGGTTTTATGGGTTGATAGACAATACCAAATCGCGGGCTGAAGGCTTCGTCTTGTTGAAAACTGCTCGTCGATGCAATAAAATCTTCACCCTTTTGGCTGGCAATATCGAAGCGCCCGCCCAGAAGCAGTTTGAGGTTCTCTGCAAGGGTGATTTGGTCTTGAATATAGATGCCCAATTGGTCTTGTGTAGTTAAATTTTTACTCGGATCGGAGGGCGATCCCAAAGGTTGACCATACACAGGATTGAACAAATCGAGTGGAGCAGCCGACCGAGTAAAACTAGAGAACAAAGTTTCCGTCCTGGATAAATTGAAACCAGTCACCAGCTGATGTTGAATACTGCCTGTTGCAAATCTACCAACAATATAGTTGTCTAAGTTGTAAATATTGTAATAGTCGTTTGCTGCCTGAAAAGTTCTGCTTATGGTACGGTCATTTAACACCCCAAGACTATAGACGTGCGTGGGAGTATTTCTGAGGAAAAAAGACCCCTGGAAAGCGCTACGCACTTCCCAGTTCTTGCTAAAGCTATGCTCAAAGTTATAACCAATACGATACGCTTGACGAATATCTGTGTCTGAAGGTTCACCGACATAGCGACTGCGAGGAATCTTGCCATTGGGATTAGGCAACACGCTTCCCACTGCTGGGATACCCTGGTCAAATGGTTGGGCTGCATATAAATATTCGGCTTCCAAGGTAAGCTTTGTGCGATCGCTAATCTGCCAGCTTAAAACAGGAGCAACAAGATAACGCTCACTTTCAAAAAAATCGATAAAACTTCCTGAAGTTTGAGCAGCAGCGTTAAAGCGATACAATACTGTTTTACTGTCATTGAGTGGACCGGAGAAGTCAATAGTTCCACGATAGAAATCGAAACTCCCAGCAGAGCCTTCCACTGAATAGTAGGGTTCTGTCAGAGGCTGTTTGGTGAGTATACTAATCAAACCACCCCCTCCACCTGGACCGTAAAGAACGGAGCTAGGCCCTTTGAGAACCTCTAAGCGTTCTATGTTGGCACTGTCAGTACCGATAGAAAAATTTACGGCATTGTCTAGCAGCCCATTTCTTAAGAAATTAAAATCCGCAAAACCTCGGATCAAATATGCATCAAACGGCGATCTGGACGATTGATTTCCTCGCACCACGCCTGGTACGTTTTTTAATCCTTCACCTAAACGAGTCACTTGCTGGTCTTTTAATATTTGTTGAGGCACTACTTGAATAGATTGGGGAATATCACGCCGATCGGTATCGACTTTCGTCGCAGTTGATGCATCAGGTGCGCGATACCCATCTTGTTCCCCTGTGACTACCAATTCAATCGGCTGATCAGCTTCCGGTGTTGGTGTCTCTGGCTGGGTTTGATTTGTCGGCGTTTCTGGTTGCGTCTGCGGTTGTTGTGAAGTCGTTGTAGTTGGTGTAAACCCAAAAATCAAACCTTCGTCACTGTTAAATAACTCTACTTTTGGGATACCGCCTTCCCCTTTGACTGTTATCCGAATACTGTTTGCATCAAGATTTATTACTGTGATTTCAGCAATTCCCGCAAATGGTTTTTCTTGCTGAAAGAAGTTCCCCTGCGGTAAACGTAATTGTGCATTAGGAATTTCGGCAATAAAGCTGTTTGCATCACTTTTGTTGAGAACTTGCAACGCCTCGGCAATAGATGTTTGTAAAATTACTTCAATACCCGTGGAAGTTGAATTAACTTTAACGCCAGTAACTTCTGTAACTGCAACATTACCTTGTTGCTGCGCTAACAAATCAACTGCACTTGTAGAAAAACCTCTTTGAGCTTGCTTGATACCCGGAAACTCATTTCCCCAAGCAGGTTGCATCATCGGTAAAACTAGAGCGATCGCCCACAATTGCCAACTAACATACCTACAACCCGCAAGTAGCCTCTGTAATCTTCTCATAACTAGTACCAATAGACGGATATTCTCAAGTACCTCTTGAAGTCACCTTACGGAGTTTCAATAACCGTGTCTATCTATAAAGCTGCAATTTTTTGTCACTTCAGCGGCTTTTTTCCACGTTGACATTCTTTTGGCATAATCCCAAATTTTTTCTTAAAAGCTTGAGCAAAATAACCTAAATGTGCATAGCCCACAGCGTTTGATACTTCTGCTACTTGCATTTTTGTCCCATTTAGCATGATTTTTGCTTGTTCCATGCGATAGTCATGTAAATAGCCAAAAACAGTAGTCCCAAAAATTTCTTTAAAACCTTGTTGCAACTTCCGTTCTCCTAAATGAACCATCTTTCCTAAATCAAGCAATGAGGGAGGATTATCTACTCGATAGATTAAGATATCTCTAGCATGATAAATTTTCTCAATATCTGCTGGCTTGAGATTAACTAATAGGTGAATTGTCTGTTCTTTATACAAAAGTTGATTAAATTGCAGCGCCAGTAGTTCAATCACTTTACTTTCTAAATACATCCGCTTCATCATTCCCTGATAGGGAGCATCTAACATTTGTCGTAAAACAGCAAACATTGCCGAAGTTATTTCTCCAACAGTGTGATGAAATATTGGCGGATGTTCATCTTCTAAAAAAGATTGCAACGAAGTAGGTAGAGATTCAAAGTTTTGGCTAAAACTTCTCAGCCAATCAGGATAAATGTCTATAACTATATCTAAACGATTTTCACCAGCCAAACGCTGCTCAATCTCATCTATGTTTGGTAGATAAAATAAATAATTTCTTCCATTATACTGTATGTAATCATCTGGAATTTCTTTAATTCCTGGAGTAATTGTTCGTAAATTACCTGAAATATGAAACTGAGAAATTAAAGGGAAAGGTTGCAAATTATGATGATTCCACGTGCATAAATTATGTTCAAAATATTTTTCTGCAATAAGCAACTCAAGCCCTGAACGTAACTCAACATCACAAACAATCCCAGTACCAAATCTATCTTTATATTTTACAAATTCGTCAAATCCATTGTATTTAAAAAGTTCCTTTTGCGTTTTTTCTAGATGTTCTCGAAATCTGTTTTTATATTCTTCAGATGTCAGGATTTCCATCAATATATTTCATCAATAAATTTGACTTGTGAGAAAAGCTAATAAATATTCTCAATAAGCAAATTATAAACTGTGTCTGACCAATAGGAAACTGGGTGTAGCGATGCCTTCGGCAACGTCTTCGACGAACGCAACTGTAAGTATGACTTTTTTTGAGAAATTGAGGGCGATCGCTTTACCATTGGTGTGTATTCTCAAGCTTGAGAAGAAAAAGAGCGATCGCCTTAATATTCACAGATGTAACTAGAGAAATTAGGAGCGATCGCCTGACTCCAACTTCTGAAAAAAGACCAGCACAAATTTGTTTCCCTCCATGAGGTAAGCAAAATAGCTGCCGATTTTTTAAGTCTCTTTCAAGGTCTTTAATATAAGACTCTAAAGGGATGTCTGCACTACTACTTCCACTCAAGCAGAGATTTGGAGCCGAGGCAAGGCGGAAGTCAAAAGAATTGTATTCCAGGCTCTTGCGCCATTTTAAATCTCTAAAAAGCCCATTCCATAATACTTTTGACTTTTGACTTTTGACTTTTGCCTTGCGGTACTAGTCTAATCATCGTCATGTAGTCTGTTGATGTCTAACCGCGCCAATTTGAGTATAGAAGTAATGCACGAGCGCAATGCTTACAACTTTTCCCTGGATTTGGTTGCTGGTGAGGCAGTACCTGTGGCAATGATCGCGCCTGTAATTAACGCTCTCTGTCTAGAGGGCGCTTTTTTCATCAAACCATAGTTATACAAATATTTACACAGATGAAAACATTAAAAAAATATCTGGTGTATTTGGGTACAATTACTAAATTGTTACTCATTTATACTAGTAAATGCATTGGTATAAATAAAATATAACTATCAAAACTGTGAGTAGTGAGTAAACTAACTACTGAGGGTTCCCCCAGGAGTTTAAATTCATTGTGTTTCCACTGACTACAAATCTCAGATTTTAGTTTTTGTCTCAATTCAATATAAAATCTAAAACTTAAAATCCAAAATCAACATGGCAGACCTAACTCCTAATTCTAGTTTTAGTTTGACACTGCGCTTGCAGATTCCCAATCGTGTAGGGATGTTGGCATCGGTAACACAGGCGATCGCTACCACTGGCGGTAATCTTGGTCAAATTGATTTAATCGAGCAAACCCGTAAAGAGTCCACCCGCGATATTACTGTGGATGCTGCTAGTACTGAGCACGCTGAAACCATTGTGCAAGCAGTGAAAGCATTGCCAGATATCAAGTTACTCAGTGTCTACGATCGCACCTTTAATTTGCATCGCGGGGGCAAAATCAGCATTACTAGCAGAATTCCCTTAAGAAGTGTGTCCGATCTAGCAATGGCTTACACGCCCGGAGTCGGTCGAATTTGTACAGCGATCGCTCAAGATCCAGAGGAAGTTTATAAATTAACCATCAAACAAAACACTGTTGCCATTGTTACCGATGGTAGTGCCGTTTTGGGTTTGGGAAATCTTGGCCCAGCAGCATCTCTCCCAGTCATGGAAGGCAAAGCAATGCTATTTAAAGAATTTGCGGGGCTAGATGCTTTTCCCATTTGTCTCGCCACCCAAGATACAGAAGAGATTATCCAGACAGTTAAGAATATCGCTCCAGTTTTTGGGGGCGTGAATTTAGAGGATATCGCTGCACCTCGCTGCTTTGAAATTGAAAAGAGATTGCGCCAAGAGTTAGATATCCCCGTTTTTCACGATGACCAGCACGGTACAGCAATTGTTACCTTGGCCGCGTTGTTTAATGCCCTAAAGCTGGTAAATAAGTCAATGGCCCAAATCAGGATCGTGATTAACGGTGCTGGGGCGGCTGGAGTAGCGATCGCTCGATTACTCCGTAAAGCTGGGGCAGAAAAAATCTGGATGTGCGACTCTAAAGGGATTATCTCTACTAGTCGCACCGATTTGACAGAAGAAAAACTTGAATTTGCCGTGAAAGCTCAGGGTACATTAGCGGGTGCAATGCAAGGGGCAGATGTCTTTATTGGTGTCAGCGCACCGGGAGTTTTGACACCAGAAATGGTGCATTCAATGGCGAAAGATGCAATTGTCTTTGCAATGGCAAATCCGATTCCAGAAATTCAGCCAGAATTGATTAGTGAATATGTTGCTGTGATCGCTACCGGTCGCAGTGATTACCCAAATCAAATTAATAACGTCCTCGCTTTTCCTGGGGTATTCCGTGGTGCTTTAGATTGTCGCGCCCAGGCAATTACCACCACAATGTATCTGGAAGCCGCAAGTGCGATCGCTTCTTTAGTCAAACCTTCAGATTTGAATCGGGAACATATTATTCCTTCAGTCTTTGATGAGCGCGTCGTCACTGCTGTTGCTGCTGCTGTGCAACGTGCAGCGCGTCAAGAAGGTATTGCTCGGAATTAATTAACTAAAAGAATGACTCTTGTGGGATAAGCGTCTCGCCCGTCCCACAGTACATCCTTCTATGCAATCTCCTATAGGGAAATTGCCAAAACCAGCAAACCATTTTGGTTACTCCCGATCATTTTATGATTTCGGTTGTGCAACTTGCCTAACAACTTGTTCGTCCAAACCTAACGCTTGGGCTATCTGTTCAATACTCAATCCTAACGCCCATAGCTGAGGTATTGTTTCTAACTTGCCTTCTAACTTGCCTTCCTGTTTTCCTTCTAACTTGCCTTCTTCTTTACCCTCTTGTTTACCCTCTGCAAAAACTTCTTGGTAAAATTTAGTTTGCTTTAACTCACTTAATCCGAACATTTTTCCCATCTCCTCCCGGCTCAAGCGCGGCAATTTGTAGATTAATATCGTTTCTATCAATTGTATAATTTCCCTTTGTTGGGCGGTATTGAGAATTTCTTTTCGGGCGCTGTTGACAATCTCTATAGCTTTCGCTGTTGCAGTTGATTCTGGTTCAATAATTAGTTTGACTGTCTCAATCCCGATTGATGATGTGGGAATTGAACTTAACTCGTTTAGGTAAACGCGAGTTACTCGTTGTGAGTTAAGTAATTCTGCATATCTCTCTGTATCTCCAGTATCAACGCTGCGATTGGGAAAGATGACAACACCACACCAGGTGTTAATTAATTCAGTTTTGTCGAGATAGTTAAAGATTTCGGCGAATAAACGGGAATAAATTTTTTTATCGGGTTGAAATTGCACCTCAGCAAAATAAATGGGTAGTTCTGGAGTATTGGGTAAAAATACACCATCGATTCTAAATGCTAGTTGTTTGACTTCGACTGAGGAAAATTGGTAAGCACTGGCCAGTGATGGCGGTTGGTTAATGAGTTCAAAAAAGGTGCTGGGGAAGCTTTGAAAGATGCGATAAAAGATACTGTCGGTTTTCAAGGCAGCTGGTTTTGCAATTGATGAGTATATTTTACAGTTTGGCGTAAGCGTAGCCCGCCATACCCCTACGGGGATCTTGCTACGCGTAGCTTCTCCAAGAGTTGGCATCGCTCAATTATGAGGCATGTCAACATTGAGGACTGGCGAAACACAAAGTCCCCATTTGGTGATTGGATTATAAATAAAGCAAGACAATCCAAAACACCACTATGTCAACTGTTTGCAATGAAGTATCAAGTTGGAGACGAGTTTTTACAAGAACTGCCACTGATTTTAGCCGGACCAATCCTCAAACATACTGAACCGGATTCAGTGACGGTATGGGTGGCAGTGAAACAGTCCTGTCAGGTAGAACTCAAGCTTTATCACACAACAAATGATGGTGAAGTACTAGAAAATTGCTTGTTGGAAGGGGAACGCTCCACCTTTGCTTTGGGTAAGTATCTTCATGTAGTTGCCATAACGGCTCGGTCTTTGATTGGACATCGTTTAACTAATAATTGCATCTATGCATACGACCTCCAGTTTAGTTTTGCTGACCAAATGCAAACTCTGCAACAAGCATTATGCTCAAACTCCTTTCCTACAGTCAACATCAGCTACTTTGAACATCAAAAACCAACATTTGTCCTGCCGCCAAGCCGTCTCCAAGATTTGCAAATTGTCCATGCTTCCTGCCGTAAACCTCATGGTCATGGGTTTGATGCATTGCCAATTCTTGACTGCCTGATTGAGGCGTCAGCAAATCAACCCCAACACCGTCCTCACCAGCTTTTCCTCACCGGAGATCAGATTTACGGGGACGATGTAGCAGATCCATCGTTGTGGGTTGCCAGTAGTCTTGGTGATGCCCTCTTGGGCTGGGAAGAACAACTTCCTGTGGGTGAAGTATACTGCACTCCTAAGCAGATGCCCCCCGGACAGCGATTTGAAGTTGCGACAAATCAAGCTGGTTTGACGGCAGGATTGCATAATAAACCTCAGAAAGTTGCCAGTCATCTTCTTAGCCTGGGCGAGTATTATGCTACTTATTTACTAGCTTGGTCACCAGTGTGCTGGCCGATCGCATTTCCCAAAGGACACCAAGTAACGAGCGATCGCCATGCTATCAAAAACTGGAACCGAGCAGTCCGGCATTTGCGCCAATTCATCTATACCCTTTGGAAAGTGCGCCGCACCCTTGCCAATATTCCCACATACACCATCTTTGATGACCATGATGTTAGTGATGACTGGAATTTGAACCAAGCTTGGTGTCTGCGAGTGCTGGGGCGTCCCTTAGGGCGAAGAATAGTCCAAAATGCATTGTTAGCCTACACCATATTTCAAGGGTGGGGCAATACACCAGGGCAATTTACACAAGGTCAATCCGGTGAAAAGCTGTTGGTAGCTGCACAAACTTGGTCAGCTTCCCAAGGGACGGATGCAAAAGCTGATCAAGCGATCGCTCGTTATCTAGGTATGCCAGCCAACGATCCCCACACAGACTTACCTATTTTAGTCCGAGACGGTTCAGTATTCATTCTGGATCGACATCCGGAAGCACTGACTTGGAACTATATAGTCAAGAGCGATTGCCATGAAGTTATTGTGCTTGATACACGCACTTGGCGGGGTTATCCAGCCGATCAAAAACCAATGGCATCACCGATGCTGTTATGTCCAAAAGCCTTTGAGCAACAACTACTTTTGCCTTTACAACAAATAGCTGAACAAACTCAGATTCAAACTACATTTGTGATTGCGCCCACTAATGTATTTGGATTACAAGTGATTGATTGGATTCACCATTGGCACTTGCAACAGGAGAAAGTTTTTTCAACGGATGTTGGCGATGCCTGGAACATTAATACTGAAGCACTGGCGAAATTCCTAATCACCTTGTTTGAGGAACGTCAACAAGTTGTTATTCTATCTGGAGATATCCATTATAGTTCTGTTGCTCACTTGTCTTATGCACGCACCCATTCCAAATTGCAGTCTGTCTTAGTGCAGTTAACCGCTAGTGCATTGAAGAATGAAGAGATTTTGACGCGGCTGATTCATACACGATTGAAAGATTGGCTACTACCAGAAAAGGTACGACATTGGATAGGGTGGATCAACCCACCCAATATGGTAGAAATTTCAAAGAAACAATTACACCATAATCGCCAGCTACTGACTAACTCTGACTGGCATTGTGTACTGGAGTGGATACCTCGAAACAATTTTCAGACTTTTGCCTACACAGTAGATATATTATCGTTGATAGCTCCCTGGAAACGAGCCGAAAATGCTAAATGGAAATGGTTACAACCCCTGATGTTTTGGAAATCTCGTTGCTTTCAGGAGGGGCGAGAAGTAGTGGGATTGAATAATTTAGCTCTGGTTCACTTTCAGTTAGCAGATGTGAATAGTTCTTGCAAAGTTATTCAAGATTTGTACTGGTTTTCTTCTTGGTATCCAACCCAAATTGTTTACAGCCGTTTTGAGAGCCAGTTAACCCCCAATCAGTCTTTATTACGATGATCAGCTTTGCTGTGTGAATGGAAATTTTAGTTGTATATGTGGGCACTCTAGATTTAAGAAACATACTAGAGAGTGATTTCTATGTCTACAACCCCAATTAGTGCAACACTGGCACAAACAGAGAGAGATGCTGTGTTGCAAGCGATTAGCACGATTAAAGAAAAGTTACCATTTTTAGTTGATTTGAGTTCCGACGATCGCAAGACTTTACCTAAAATGGGAGATAAAAGTCGGGCGTTTGTAAGCAAAGCATTAGAGGTGGCGGCGCAGAATCCAGAGTTTTTACCGCGATCGTTCGATTTGGATGAAATGCGAAAGGACGTGCAATTATTTGAAGCGTTGTATCCGGTGTTGTTGTCGTTGACGCAGTTACAAGAGTTAGTAGATGATACATCTCTTGCAGTCGGTAGTGAAGCTTATGCAGCCGCGTTGCAGGTGTATAACTACGCCAAAGCCAGTGGACAGGGCGCGGGTTTAGATGCAGTGGTTGCAAAAATGGGACAACGATTTGCTCGTAAAGCTGTAAAGGTCGAGTATAAAGAACCAATGTTGTAGAAAATAAGTCGGTAGTTGCATCTTTGAGGTGCAACGTTGAAGCTCAGAATTTGAATGTTGGAGTTAAAAGCACGACATTTCGAGTTCTGAGCTTCATTTTTTTAGTTCAGAGGCTCAACGTTCGAGCAAAAAGGTGGAACTTCCGAGTTCAGAGGCTCAACGTTCGAGTAAAAAGGTGCAACTTCCGAGTTCAGAGGCTTAACGTTCGAGTAAAAAGGTGCAACTTCCGAGTTCAGAGGCTCAACGTTCGAGCAAAAAGATGCAACTTCCGAGTTCAAAAGTTCAAAACTTGAATTTTGAAGGCGATGTCTACGACGGGCTACGCCTACGCAGAAGTATTTATCCCGAAAACTCGTCTCTGAAGCGGCATCATTAAGGGTTAGTGAGGTTAACATAGTAAAAATGTTTTCAGCTTTTTACCAGTAAAAATGCCAAGTCAAGATTACAAATGGAAGCGATTCTGGTATCCTCCATCAGTTAACCTCAACTTTGCTTGCAGGGGATATTTATGCAACCCAGAAGAAAAGTGGGGACATATATGTAATCCTGACTTAGTTGCCTTTGATACCATATCTCAAAAGCCCTGTTTGGTGCTGCTAGGTGAAGCTGGTATGGGTAAGACTACAGAAGCCGAACAAGCATATTATCAAGTTAGTCAAAGGCTTAATGGCTCAGAAGATGTTTGTTTGTGGTTCAAACTTGGTGATTATGAATCAGACAAGGATCTATGTGATGCAATCTTCTGCAACGAAATATTTCTAGCATGGTACAGAGGAAAACATAAACTACATCTTTTTCTGGATAGCCTAGACGAGGGACTACTTTCCATCCGTAAACTTGTAATAATTCTGAAACGTGAAATAGAAAAGCTACCTTGCGATCGCCTGTATTTCCGGATCACTTGCAGAACGGCTGATTGGTCATCAAATAACTTGGAGAATAAGTTAAAAGATAAGTGGGAAGAAGCTAATGTTGGCATATATCAGCTAGCTCCTCTACTTCGAGAAAATGTAATTGAAGAGGCGAATAAGCGTGGCATAAACTCTGGTAATTTTTTACAGAAAGTTTTCAACAAAAATGCTATTCCTCTTGCTATCAAGCCAATAACATTAAAATTTCTTCTGGGTATTTATCAAAACGGACGGTTTCCTTCTTCTCAAAAAGATTTGTACGAAGAAGGTTGTTTACAAATGTGTGAAGAGGTTAACCACGATCGCCGTGATTCTGGCAATATTGGCAGTTTAAGTGCCAAAAAACGATTAATTATAGCAAGTCGAATCGCTGCATTACTTCTATTTTCTAATAAGCCTGCCATCTGGATAAATCCAGAATTTGGGGATATGCCTAAAACCGATATTGCTATTAGGGATTTGTGTATAGGTAAAGAAAACATTGAGCAGCAAGAGTTTTCCTTTGACGAAAACTGCATTAAAAAAGAGATTTTATCTATTACGGAGTTATTTTCTTCGCGTGGTTCGCATCGATTCGCTTTCGCTCATCAGACCTATGCTGAATTTCTTGCTGCATGGTATTTATATCATCATAAAACACCTTTGAATAGGATAATGAAACTATTTGTTTCATCTGAAGATCCTGAATGTAAATTAATTCCACAGCTTCATGAGACAGCAGCATGGCTAGCTAGTATGAGAACTGATGTATTTCAGGAAATCATGAAGACTGATCCTGATGTACTGTTGCGAAGCGACATACCCACAGATGTAAATCTTCGAGCAGCGATAGTTGATAACTTACTGAAACAGTACCAGCAGGGAAAGTTATTTGATTCAAATAGGGATAATTATTTCAGCTACGAGAAGCTTAAACATTCTGGGCTAGCTATGCAATTGCGTCCATATATTCAGGATTCTAGCAAGCCATTTTATGCACGAGATGCAGCAATAGACATTGCTGAAGTTTGTGAGGTAAGTGAACTTCAGGAAGAGTTAATAAATTTAGCACTTGATTCATACCAATCAATTTACCTTAGAGTTAGCGCGGCAAAAGCAATATGCACAGTTGGTAATACAAGCATAAGATTGCAGTTAAAACCGCTGGCTGTTGGTCAAGTACTAGAAGATGAGAATGATCAACTTAAAGGGTATGCTTTGAGAGCAAGTTGGTCAGATCATCTGACAGCAGAAGAATTGTTTAATGTCCTAACTCCACCTAAGAAGAGAAACTTTACAGGATCGTATCGAGTATTTCTTGATTTTGAACTCGTACTAAAACTACAGCCATGTGATTTGCTAGTTGCTCTTAAGTGGGTCGAAAAGCAAGGTATTAGGTGCTTTGGACACTCATTTGAAAAACTTGCAGATGCGATAATGCTAAAAGCCTGGGAACATCTCGATTTACCTGACATAGCAGAAAGTTTTACTAAAGTTGTTCTAATACAGTGGAGAGAACACCAGAAAATCATAACTTTCGACAACGAGATTCAAGCACAATTTGAATTATCACTTGTTAATAATATTGAAAATCGGCGCAAGCTTGTTGAAGAGGCAGTTATAACAGTTTCCCAATCAGGAGAAAGTATATATTTTTTATTGCATTCCTTAACAGAAAATATCCTTTCGACAGAAGATGTTTTTTGGATGCTCGGAAAACTTCAAAATGTTGATTCTCAGCAAGAGCGAATTTGGGCAGCGCTAATTCAGTGGAAATTTAACCCTAATGATTTAAAACAGATAGATGCTGTCCTTGAAGCTACTCCAACTAATAATATCTTGCGTGAAGAATTTGCATTCTATTTTTCAACAATTGATCTGGAGTCAACGCAGGCTGAGAATTTGAGGTCTAACTATCAAAGGAAGCAAGAACAGCAGAATCGTAGACAGAAACCTATTTTAGACCCACCACCTAAAGAACGAGTACTTCTATTTTTAAGGCAACTAGAGTCAGGAAATCTATTAGCTTGGTGGCAACTGAATAGAGAAATGACTCTCAAGCTAAATAGCCGAGGTTATGAACAAGAGTTTGAGTCTGATTTAACTAAACTTACCGGATGGCAAGAAGCTGATGTCAACACTCGTGAAAGAATTATTAATGGTGCTAAAAAATATATTGAAGAATACAGTCAAATAGCTTTCGACTGGATAGGGGCAAACACCTTTGATAGACCTGCATTAGCAGGCTGTAGAGCTTTACAATTGCTTTTGCAAGAAACTCCAGAATTTATAGATACTCTATCATCTAAAGTATGGCAAAGATGGGCATCTGTTATTGTCGCTTTTCCTTATGGCAGCAGCACCCAAGGAAAACATTACTATAAAGAATTAGTCAAATGGGCATACATAAATGCTCCTACTGAAACCTTAAATACACTGGTGTCTATTATTAATAAGGAGAATGAGGAACATAGCTCTATCTTCATTCTTAATAAATTTGAGAAATGCTGGGATGAACGTTTTAAAACTGTTCTTATCAAAAAGGTTAAGGATGCAGCAATTAAGCCTGAATGTATGGGACAGTTACTTGAAGAACTTTTAAAGCGTGAATCGATTGGAGCTAGAGAGTTTGCTAAATCCCTTGTTTCTATTCCTCTACCTTTAGAAGAAGAAGCACACCAGAAAGCTGTAATTGCAGGTAGGGTATTAGTCGAATGTGCAGAACCTACTAGCTGGGCGGTTATTTGGTCGGCTATCCACCAAAATACAGACTTTGGGCGAGAAGTAATTGAAGCAGTCGCTTACCGCTACTCGCATGGTTTGCATTTGAAGCTGACTGAAAAACAGTTAGCGGATTTATACATCTGGCTAGTTTGTCAGTATCCTTATGCTGAAGATCCTGATTACAGTAATGATGTTCTTGCTCATGTTGTAGGAGTCAGAGAAAGTGTTGCTGGTTTTAGAAACAATGTAGTAATACAACTTAAAGAAACTGGAACACCTCAAGCTTGCATAGAGATTGAGCGCATCGCTGAGGAGCTTCCTGAATTAACATGGCTTAAAAGAACGCTGCTTAACGCCCAGAACGTTACACGCCGAAAAACTTGGCAACCACCTCAACCAGAGCAGATTCTCCAGATTGTTAGCAATAAGTCAAAAAATCAAAGTACACAAATTCAAGCAGGAGTCTTTATTATGCAAGGATCAAACAACCCAAACCTAAACTTTAGTGGATCTGTAAATGCAGTCAATCTCAATAGCACAGTCAATGGAGATCAGATTGGAACACAGCATAACTATGCTCAAGAGCAAAATCTCATAGAGGTTTTTGAAGAGATTCAGCAAATCGTAAATGGTATCACTCAAAATAATCCCACTCCAACTGAAGTAGAGAAACAAATTATTGTGGCAGAAGCAGTAGAGCAAGTTAAGCAGAATCCAACTTTGAGGAAGCGCTTGGAAGTCGGAGGAAAAGCATTTATCTTTGAGGGACTTCAGAAAGCTTCAGATCAGTGGTGGGTGAGTCCATTCGTAAAAGCCATTGAAGCTGCGGTGAAGGGAGAATAAACTATAGTCAAAAATTAGGTGATTGTCTTTTCAATCACCATCCTCTAACTTCAAAGTCTCAAGTTTCAACCTCAGAACTTCAGCATTTGAGCAAAAAGGTTGAACTTCAGAGTTTAAAAGCTCAACGTTCAAGCAAAAAGGTGCAACTTCCGAGTTCAGAAGCTCAACGTTCAAGCAAAAAGGTGCAACTTCCGAGTTCAGAAGCTCAACGTTCAAGCAAAAAGGTGCAACTTCGGAGTTCAAAGGCTCAACGTTCAAGCAAAAAGGTGCAACTTCGGAGTTCAAAGGCTCAAGGTTCGAGTAAAAAGGTGCAACTTTCGAGTTCAAAGGTTGAAAGTTGAGATTTTAAAGGCGATCGCAGAAGTATTTATCTCGAAAAATCATTTCTGAAGGGTGATTATTAAGGGTTCTAAAACTAGCCCTTTCAAGGTGACTCGTAAAATAAGATTGTTTTTCTTAGCACTCACTCATGTTCAGAACAGTGGAAGCCGCTGCTCTGACTTCTTTGTGTACCTTTGCGGTTTAAAAGTAATTTATCTAACCATTCCAGACGCAGATAACACAGAGGTAAGAGGGTAAAAAGAAATTGATTGACCAACATTTTTACCCATCTTGAAAGTGCTTATCCTATTTCATTAAAATTTTATATTTTGAGTATTTTTTGAATACACCGTACCATATTTATTTAACCTGATTTTAACTTGATCTTAAATTACTATTAAAGTACGGTAAATCTATTGACTTGAAGTCTTTTTTAAACGTTAGCAAGGTAAGTGTGCTGATGCTCAAGACTCACGACCCTACACAAATCCTCATACTGTTAATTGGGGGTTCCACGCTGCTTCTCTATGGTGTAAAACAAGTTACCGATGCAATGGAGCGGGCATTGGGTTCACGTCTGCGGCTTGCGATGATAACGCTAGCGAAGCGTCCAATTGCAGCTTTTGTGTCAGGTATGATCGTAACCATGCTAACCCAAAGCTCCACAGCAACTGCCTCAGTGATGGTGGGACTAGTCAGCGTCCAGTTGGTGCCATTAGCAACCGCAGTGATCATGCTACAGGGAGCTGCGGTTGGCTCTACATTGGTAGTGCAACTGCTGGCTTTCCACATCACTGACTATGCACAAGAGTTTCTGGGTTTAGCGGCAGCATTTGCTTTGTTGACCCGACGCAAGGCTCTGCGGGATCTTGGGCGTGGCGTATTCAGTTTTGGATTGGTGTTGCAGGGTTTGGCGATGATTGACGCCAGTAGTGCCCCCATTGCCGATAGTTCGATTACGAATGAGATTATGCAGGTACTCTCCCAATCTCCCTTGGTATTGATCCTACTGGGGGTACTGCTGGCAGCTGTGTTTGTCTCCAGCATCGCGGCGATTGGAATCGTAATGGTACTAGCTGGGGCACATGCCCTCCCACTGGAAGCTGCTCTGGCAGTAACACTGGGTGCGAATATCGGCACAACACTCATGCCGTTACTCACTGCATTGAACCGAGGCAGCGTCGTTGCCCGTCGGCTAGGATTCATCTATGTTGGCACGAGGCTGGCTGGGGGAGTATTGGCGTTGGCATTGCTGAATCCCTTGGCGGTATTATTGACTCGTCTGTTGCCCAATCCATCAACACAAGTAGCATTGGCACACCTGGGATTCAACTTGATTTTGGCGATCATTTTTGTACCACTAGCAAATTCACTTGCAGACTTTGCTACCAGACTGCTACCAGAACCTGAAGCAGAAAAGAAACTGAGTGCCCGCTACCTCGATCCCAATGCATTGACATTACCTGCGATCGCACTCGGTCAAGCAATGCAGGAAATTCTGCGGATGGCGGATTTGGCAACAGAGATGCTACAGCTTAGTATTCAGGCGTTTGAAGACGGGGTGAAAGATTTGCCTAAGCAGATTGGGGCACTCGATAACCAGCTTGACGATTTGGAAACTGCTATCAAGCATTACCTAATTCAACTCAATGATGAATTACTGACGGAGGAACAGTCGCAACGGGAGTTGACATTGCTTTATATCAGTACGGAGTTAGAGGCAATTGGTGACATCATCGACCGACAACTCATGCGATTAGCTCGACGCAAACGACGCAAACAAATTGTTTTTTCTCAGCAAGAGTGGAACGACATTGTTGCTTACCACGGTGATGTGCTGGCACTGCTGCAACAAACACTGACAGGGCTGGCTGCACAAGATCCAACGATCGCAGGTGAAGTTTTGGCGCAGCGGCAGTCGCTCAACCAAATGAAGCGAGAAATTTATCTAAGGCATCACCAGCATCTCAGTTCAGGAGATTCTGTAAGTCTTAATGCCAGTTCCATTCATTTGGAGATGATTAATGCGATGAGTCGTATTCTCTCTCACACCTGTAGCATTGCCCGTGTTATTCAGGGAGAGTTGTAATTTGTTGACAGGTTTGAGCAGAAGAAGCGATCGCCTTCTAACCCTCATCATCCAACCTCAAACCCTCAAGTTTCAACCTCAGAAGCTTAACGTTCGAGCAAAAAAGTCGAAGCTCCGAGTTCAGAAGCTCAACGTTCGAGCAAAAAGGCAAAGTTCCGAGTTCAGAAGCTCAACGTTCGAGCAAAAAGGTCAAAGTTCCGAGTTCAGAGGCTCAACGTTCGAGCAAAAAGGCAAAGTTCCGAGTTCAGAGGCTCAACGTTCGAGTAAAAAGGTCAAAGTTCCGAGTTCAGAGGTTAAAAATTGGAATTTTGAGAGCGATCGCACTTTGAGATGATGCAGAATGCCTCATTTCCTCATCTTGTCGTTTTGAAAGTTTTCTATGTAGTATTACTATTTTATTTAGTTTTTTTATTTACTATGTTTTATTTAAGCAACATTCTTGTTCTACTGTTATATTTTGCGCTCTTTATTTACCTTTTGCGGGTTTATCCGGTTAGGTGCAAGATATGAGTAATGGTCTTCTAGTTCGTCGGGGCTACATGAGTGGATTTTGCCAAGTGTGGAAATGAGTGAACGCTACAGTTTGAGAATTGCTAAGACCGCTGAAAAGGATTTGTTAGATTTGCAAGCGAAACTTTATAAGCAGGTTGTATCTAAAATCCTTTCGCTTCAAGGCAATTCTCAACCTCAAGACTGCAAGGTTATCGTGTTGATCAAGGTGAATATAGAATTCTCTACACGATTGATGAAGAAAGCAAATTGATTGATGTTTTTCGCGTTGGTAAGCGAAATGATGGTGAAGTCTACAAAAATTTGTAATCGCACTTCGACTAAAATTTAGATGCGTTTGCTCTGGAGTCGGCATTGAGTAAAAATATCAGCAGTGGAGTCTAACAATTCAACTCCCCAAATTTAGGACTCCACCACCCTTTTTGCGTACTGAAATAAGCCACCTCTTTATGTTTGGTGTCCTTACGAGATTGTGGGTCAGAACATCGCAACATTGTCTTACTCTGCCCCTCTTTGATGTAACTATACTCCTCTAAAGCTTTCTTACATACTGGACAGGGATATGTCGTAACCTTGACGGGAGGCTTTTGTTGATTCTCAGCTTGGACTGTTTTAGTTTGTGGTAGCTGCCAAGTTTTGTTAAAGTCGCTCCAAAATAGCACGATATTTTCACAGCCTTTTGTGCATTTGAGGAAATATTTCTTTTTAACCTTACTGCTGGGAATTTTGGCGAGAAAATTTTTGCATTCAGGGCATCGCGTCTTAGAAGTTTCATATTTGCGTTGGCGTAGCCCGTCGTAGACATCGCTTATCACATTAGCTTTACCTGTTGAGGAACTTGCAACTACAGTTTTGGCTTTGGAGAGCGCTGGTAGAAAGTAATCCTGATTCCAACTAGTTAAATAATGCTGCCAAGAGTGTTTTCCTTCAGAAATTGCATCAAGGGCATCCTCCATTTTTGCTGTGAATTCCGCCTCTAGTAAATCAGGCAGTGCTTTGAGTAAAAACGCATCAACTTCTAACCCTAACGCTGTCGGTTGAAGATGGTCTTTTTTCAACTCGACATAATTTCGTTTTTTTAAGGTAGCAACAATCGGAGCATAGGTACTTGGGCGACCAATTCCTTTACGTTCCATCAATTGCACCAATTTTGGTTCACTATAACGGGGTGGTGGCTGGGTTTGCTTCTGCTCATGTCCAGCATTCTCCAGTTTCAATGCTTGTCCCTGTTGCAATGAAGGTAAAACATTATCCTTGCTGAGATTGTTCCAGTATCGGGCATAACCGTAAAATTCAATTACTTGCCCTCTCGCTGACCACAGTAGAGAACCAGACTGAGTAATCACCAGAGTTTTACGCAATTGGGCAGCACGACACTGAGAAGCAATTGACCGTTTCCAAATCATCACATACAGATTAAACTGATCATCAGGAAGTTCAGAGCGCAACTGAACTGAGGGACGAAACACATCCGTTGGCCGAATCGCCTCATGTGCTTCTTGAGCCGATTTGCTACTGCGATGTTTGGAGACTTGCTGCGGTACATTCTGCGGATCATTTTGCTCTAACCATTTACGGGCGCTGGCACAAAATTCTGGACTGAGCATCACTGAGTCTGTTCGCATGTATGTGATTAACCCTGCCTCATAGAGCTTTTGAGCAACAACCATAGTTTTGTCAGGAGCAAACCTCAGCTTTGAACCAGCTGCTTGCTGAAGGCTGGAAGTTGTAAAGGGTGGTGGTGGCTGGCGGTTAACGACTTTTCCTTCAAAATGAATCACCTGATGAGGATGTCGCCGTGCTTCTTCAACTAAACGTGTTGCCTCTGCTTCGGAAAGAACACGCTTAGACTCCGGTGCTTCTGTACTATTACCCACCTTCGCATCATCGTGAGTTTCAGTTTCTTGGTCTGCTGAATCTGTTGCAGAATTGACTGTCCCTTTGTAAAAAGCCCGAAATCCCTCAGCATAATCTACCCAGACACTCCAGTAATCTTGGGGGACAAAAGCCAGAATTTCGTTTTCTCGCTGACAAATCAAATGCAACGTCGCGCTTTGGACTCTGCCAACACTCTTAGCACCGTTATTTAATGCCCAAACTAAAGGGCTACCCTTGTAACCCACCAACTTATCTAGGCAATCTCGGCACAGCCCAGCACCAATCAAGTTTTGGTCTAGCTTTCTGGGATTAGCGATCGCACTCTGCACTGCAGATGCTGTAATCTCAGTATAAATTACTCGTTTCGGTTCCCTTAAACCCAGCGTTTCTTTGAGATGCCAAGCGATTGTCTCACCTTCCCGGTCTGGGTCAGTTGCTAAGACAACTTCATCAACCTGCCTCACCGCAGACTTGAGCTTCTGGATTGTTTCTTTCGCTCGTTGGTCACGCGGGACGTAATTGCACCGGACATTATTGCCGTCCATGACGAAGCCCAAGGAATCGTCCCCTTCGTTGCTGAGTTCTCGGATGTGACCACAACTAGCTAGAACTTTCCAATCTGAACCCAGAATTTGACTGAGTTTTTTGACTTTTCCGGGAGACTCGACCACAAGCAGGCGTTTGATCATAGCAACTGGGTTCTTGATTCTGAGCAATAAATTGGCAATGGCAATGAGCGATCGCCTATCTTCGTCATGGGGATTTTTTAGAATACTGTACCAAAAAGCTTTGGAAATTGCTCAACTCAGTTTAGGTAAATGATGTCCCTCCAAAGCGATCACCATTGGAACTGGCTCAACTACTATGATTTTAGCCTTAACAACCTAGTTAAATTAGGATTTAAGGACATCCGCCTACGAGACGAACACTTACCAAGTATCATGTCTGCACTGGTTTGGTATCAATCGAGTTTGGGTTTAATTTACATCACCCTAGTTTTGTGGGCACTTTTCCGTACAATTCTGGGATTGAACTTGCTAATTTATCTTAAGTAATTTTATTGTACTTAAACCTTTGCTTCACTTCTAAGTATCTAGCGTCACTTGTTGCAACAAAACCGCCAATTGTCCGGTGCAGGCATTTATTATGCTGCATATCTTAATAACAGTACATCTGTACACGGTAAAAACAATCTTATAATTTAGCATCTTCAACCAATTATTGCTACTCTTAAGACAGTAAATTACTATTTATTCACAGATTTCTGTCTGAAGCCTAAACTTCATACTATGCTTATTGAATTTAGTGTCGGTAACTACAGATCGTTTAAAGAACAAGTCACCTTTAGTATGGTGGCAGCTAACCTTGTTGCAAAAGACAAAAAACTTGATGAAAACAACGTTTTTGAAGTAGATAATGATTTAAAACTACTTAAAAGCGCTGCAATATATGGAGCAAATGCTAGTGGTAAAAGTAACCTAGCTACAGCTTTAAATTTCATGAGATGGTTCATGATTAATTCTTCAAAAGAGACTCAAAGCACGGAAAAAATCGGTGTTGAACGATTTCAACTCAGCACTGAAACTGAAGCTAAACCATCTTTTTTTGAAATAGTATTTTTAATGAATGGTAAGAGATATAGATATGGATTCGAGGCAACTCGTGACAAAGTTGTCTCTGAATGGTTATTTTATGTCCCTAAATCCAGAGAAACTAAACTTTTTGAGCGCAAACTCGATAAGATTAGTGTTTCTAAAACATATAAAGCTGATGGGATTCAGCAAAAAACAAGACAGAATGCCCTTTTCTTGTCTGTATCTGCTCAATTTAATGTCCAGATTGCAGAAAGAATCTTAGATTGGCTGACTAATAGAGTTGCACTTATCTCTGCTTTAAATGATACAGGCTATCGAGGATACACAGTTAGTTGTTTAATTGATAACGAAAATAAAGATGAGATTCTTCAGTTGCTCAAAAAATTAGATTTGGGATTTAGCGATGTCACGGTAGAAGAAAGTGAAATTACTGCTGATTCTTTGCCTAAAGGATTACCAGATGAACTAAAGAACTTAATTTTAAATGGTAAAGGAAAATTATCATCAGTTCAAACCATACACCAAAAATTTGATGGTAAAGGAAATTATGTATCTACAGAGATTTTTAATTTAGATGAACAAGAGTCTGAGGGTACTAAAAAAGTTTTTTCTTTAGCAGGGCCTCTTGTTGATACACTGAAAAATAGCCAAGTTCTTATCATTGATGAGTTCGATGCTAGAATTCATCCTTTAATCAGCCGTGCGATTGTGGAATTATTTAATTCTAATGAAACAAATCAAAATAATGCTCAGTTAATATTCATGACTCACGATACCAATTTGCTTAACAATAAGCTTTTTCGTAGGGATCAGATTTGGTTTACTGAAAAGAATAGATATGGTGCAACAGATTTGTACTCTTTAGCAGAATACAAGATACCTGACGATGCGCCATTTGAGAGTGATTATATTCAAGGTAGGTATGGTGCAATTCCATATATCGGTAATTTGAATCATCTAATAGACTCTCATGTCTAAAACAAAGGCGAACTATCGTGGATATTCACTGAGAAATGTTAATACTAGGGAAGTTAAGCAGAGATTCTTAATCGTATGTGAAGGAGCGAAAACCGAACCTAACTACTTTATGAGTTTTCGTGTTCCTAAGAATGTCGTTAAAGTAGAGGGTTTAGGAGAGAATCCCAGCAGACTAGTTGAAAGTGCGAAGAAACTGAATAGGCAAGAAGAGTATGATCAGGTTTGGTGTGTTTTTGATCGTGATTCTTGGACTAAAGAAAATTTTAATAACGCTATTAAAAATGCTAAAGAACAAGGGTTTGAAGTAGCTTATTCTAATGAAGCGTTTGAATTATGGTATGTTCTGCATTTTGAATTTCTCAATACTGGTATTCCTCGAAGTGATTATATGAGGAAGTTAAGTTCTTTATTTGGTCGGACATATCAGAAGAATAGCGAAACGATTTATGATGAGCTATTTGAGAAGCAAGCTATTGCTATTAGAAATGCTGAAAATCTTCTTAAACAATATGATCCTCATCATATTCCAGTCACAGATAATCCATCAACAACAGTGCATTTATTGGTGAAGGAACTTAACAAGTTTATTCTGTAAAGAGACTCTGAGTATCTAGACAACTTTACGTCCACTGAGAACCGTAAGGGCAGATGCCATGATTATGCTATAACCTCTACTTGCTCAGTCTCCAGAGTGAGTGGTAAACCAAGTTATCCACGAATTTTAAGGTAAACTGCGATCACACGCACCACAAAGTTAATTTAATGCGTTGGCTTGCATTGTGAATACAGCGGCTTGCGCGGAGGTTTTTCTGATGAATTTGGTGATCGCTATTCGAGTGCTAGGACTTACCACAATTTGGGAATGGTTGCCCAAGAGTTGCGGGAATACGACCAGGCAGGGGATTATTATCAACAAGCCTTGGAAATATATATCGAATTTGGTGATCGCTATTCGAGTGCTAGCACTTACGGACAATTAGGATTGCTTGCACAAATGCAGGAGAATTATGCAGAGGGGTTAATTTGCAGACAGCGTTGGAGATATTATGTTGAGTATCAGGATGAATATATGGCTACGGTGACGCGAGAGAATTTAGAGGGTTTACCGGAGTAGGTGGGGATATGGGCGATCAATCGCGTTTTGGGTTTTGTGGAGGTGCGATTGGGTTTAAATTTGTGGAGGCGATCGCAGTTGCTTGATTGGTTTGGGAGGGCGTTAACGCAGCAATTTGTTTTAACAATTATTCTATACTGGTGTAATTTCCTGTGCCCCATGTATAACAGCAAGTACATCAATTTGTTCGGGTTTGATGTAATAGATAATTCGATATGAACCTTCGATGACTTATCGAATTTGCTCGGTTTCAAACTCTGGTACAATTCGACCAGATAGAGGGAAATTCGCAAGCTGCTGGGAACGTTTGGTTATACGGTCAATAATCCTGGTTGCGTACTGAGGTGAATTCTGGGCAATGTAAGTATAAATTGCCGATAGGTTTTCTATGGCTGTTTCTGTCCAAAAAACTTTCACTCTGGTAGTCCAAATTTTGCCCTAACTTCCTGTACGGAAATTATTTTACCAGGTTGACTCTCAGCAAGTCCAGCTTCCACAACTTGCCTAACATAAATCTCATACATGAGGTCATCCCATGTTGAGTTAGCAGGTAATTTATCAATTAGCTTTCGAGCTTCTTCTTTAATATCGAGCTTTTCCATAAAGATTACAGATAACTTGCTTTTTTATATTGTAGGCTCAACTCACGAGTTGGGGAAATGTATACTTTGTAAAGCTTACAGTAGGAATCGCGTTTGGGTTTGTGGAGGTGCGATCGCTCTAAGTTTTTCTTGCTTTTCAACTTTCATCTTTATAAATATTTTTACGATGTCCGACTTCCAAAACATTCACCACTAGAAGATCGTCGAAAATATCATAGATAACGCGATAGTCACCTACTCTAATTCTGTAAGCATTTTCTTCCCCTTTTAGCTTTTTGACCCCATTCGGACGTGGTTCTGTAGCTAAATCATCAATTTTAATTTGTACACGTTCTTGAAGTTCTGACGGTATTTTTTTAAGTTGCTTCAATGCACCCCTCAATATTTCAACTTTATAACTCACGCAACTTACTTTGTGATTCCTGTTTTTAGTTCTTTTTTAGCTTCTTCCCATGACAATGAATTATCAATATTAGCTTCTTTTTTTGCTTGAGCGTAGGCTTTTAAATCTTCTTCTTCTTCTTCTTCTTCTATTTTTTTAAGTAGTGCGTAAATCTCATCTAAAGTACTATCATAAGCTTGATTTAACAGGATGTTAATCTCTTTAATTAATTGTTCGCGTTCCTGTTCACTTTTCATTTTTAGACCTCTTTAATTGCAAATATACAGCAGATTGCAAGTTAATAAAGTACAAAAATACCCCTCCCTAACCCTCCCCGTATGTATTGGGGAGGGAACTAGATTGAGAATTTCCTCCCAATACATCGGGGAGCCACTGCGTTGCGGAGGTTCCCTCCGTTGTAGCAAGTGGCGTGGGATTAAGGGGGGTAAGGATGTACTTCATTTAGATGCAAAATGCTGTATGTTTATAATTTGTCTTTCTTACTCTTAACTGAGGCTATAACTAAGACAGTAATTCAATTATAAATGCGATCACGTTTTGGGGTTTTGAGATGGGGAGAGAAATAAATAAATGTATTAATGGCTATACCAGTCGTAAAAATTACTCAAAATTTATCTTTACTCCCCCTGCCTCTCCTGCTCATTTCACGATAATCTCACTTTTTCGCGTTAGCTCCTCTTAAGGAAGCGATCGCATCTGTATTTTATTTCACTGGTGGTAAAGTTCCTCGCAACAAGCTGAAACTGATAAGCTATTCGTGAAAATCTAACAATTCTAGGTGCGTTAGCCTCCGGCATAACACATCCTACTACTTCAATTACATTACTTTACTTTAGTTTTGTGGACTCTTTCCCGCACAATTCCTGAATTGAATTTGCAAATAAACCTCAAGTAGCGGCAAATGTCAAGCGATCATTTCCTCTTCGATGTTATCTGTGCCAGTGCGAGCTTCGCGTATGGGTTCCTCACCGAGATTTTCTGGTAGAAATCCACCTGCCTGCATCTTCCATAACCTGTGGTAAGCGCCGCCGAGTGCCAGTAGTTTGGCGTGGGAACCATCTTCGATAATGCGACCTTTGTCGAACACTAGAATCCGGTCTAGATGGACGATGGTAGATAGCCGATGAGCCACCACGATCACCGTTTTCCCATTCATTGCTAAGTCAAGGGTATCCTGGATCGCTTTTTCGGTGATTGAATCGAGACTGGAGGTGGCTTCATCCAAGATCAGGATCGGCGCATCTTTGAGAATTACCCGTGCGATCGCAATGCGCTGCCTCTGCCCTCCAGACAACTTGACACCACGTTCACCCACCAGAGAATCGTAACCATCTTTACTTTGGGCGATGAAATCGTGAGCATGAGCCTTTCGCGAGGCCTCGATCACTTCGGAGTCGGTTGCATCCAAGCGTCCGTAACGAATATTTTCTAGCAAAGTACGATGAAACAAAGACGGATCTTGGGGAATCAAGCTGATCTGAGCGTGTAAGGCATCCTGAGTCATGTCTCGAATATCGATCCCATCAATGATAATCTGTCCAGATTGTGGGTCGAACAAACGCAGAATCAAATTGACAAAGGTGGATTTTCCAGAGCCGGACAAGCCCACCAGTCCGACACGCTGTCCCGCTAAGACAGTAACAGAAAGGTTGTGGAAAACTTTCTTCTCATCTGAGTAGTTGAAATTCACCCCCCGAAACTCAATCTTACCTTGGGTGATTGAGTGGGCGATCGCGCGATCGCGATTAATCAACTCGTGGGGTTGAACGATGATCAAGACACCATTGGCAACATTACCGATATGTTCAAAAAATTCGATAAAGCGGCGGCTCAAATTGCGGGCTTCACTGATGATCAATAGCGACAGGCTGGTTGCCACAACGAAGTCAGCAGTAGCGATCACTCCTTGACTCCAGAGGTAGAGTGAGTAATACAGGGTGCTGATTTTCAAAATGGCTGCTGAGATGAACTGAAACCAGCGGATTCGCTCTGAGTACCAACCAGACTTTCTCACCTCTTTGATTTCGCGCCTTAATTGCTCATTCAAATAGCGTCGTTCAAAACCCAAGCAAGCAAACAGTCGGCTACTAGTAATATTTGTTACTGCATCTACAATGATGCCAGTTGTCTCACTTCTGGCGGCTGCGGCTTTGCGGGAGTAAATTCGGCAGCGAGTTGCCAGCCAGAACGAAATACTGATGAAGAGAACTGCCCATATTCCCACGAGTGCAGCAAGCGGAGGATAGGCGCGATACAGTAACATTGTGGCGACGGTATAGACGACGATTACTGGCATAAATTCAGTAATCATCATTTGCATCGTCTGGGTAACACCCAGAGAAGTTTCGCTAATCCGATGTGCCAATGCCCCGGAAAAACTGCTGCTCATGTAGCGATGCGAATGGTGTTGCAAGTAGGCATATAGCGATCGGACGATGTGCTGTCGGTGGATCGGATGGAGGATAGTGTGCAAGAGTCCAGCCGATCGCCCGAATACCACTTCACCCACACTCAAGGCGGTGAACAGCATCAGGGGTTGCCTCATGGCATCAAAAATGGGTTTGCTGTCGCCCGCCCGTCGCGTTACGCCCCGGATGATCTCACCAATGGCATAAGGCAACATAATCCCACAGGTTGCGTGTATTACCTCCAGGATCACCGCTGCCACATACCACCAGCGGAACTGGTTAATGAAATAGCAAATGAACCTGAATGGAGTTGATGGCAAATCTGGTGCATCAGCAGCACGTTGAAAAGATTTGGATTGTCTGGCTTTTTTCATGAAATTCGATATTATAGCATTGTTTTAGCTTTTCTGCAAGATAAAAATGGACGACTTGATAAGCCGTCCGGGCGGTTCGTTTAATAAAAATTAAGTGCATCTTCATCGCGAATTGGTATTAGTACGACTTTGCAAGCATGAGGTTTAGAGTTTTAATAAATAGAAACTAACGAAGAGAATCTCCCCTTCGGTATTCGGCGGTTAGGTCATCTAACTTTTGTTTAAAATTATCGTCGAGTTTTAGTTCTACTGCCTTCAGGGAGTCAGCAAGTTGTTCTGGGCGGCTAGCGCCAATTATGGGGGCAGTGATAATCGGATTAGATAAAACCCAAGCCACTGCTAGGGTGGTGAGGGAAAATCCGGCGAGATCCGCTACTGTGCGTAAAGCCTCGACAGTATTGAACTCGCGATCGTGCCAGTAGCGATCTTGATAACGTTCTGCGGCAGCACCTAGCGTGAAACGGGTGCCTGAGGTGGGGCCTTTGGCGAGAATGTGTTTGCCGGTGAGCAGACCGCCTGCCAAAGGATTATAGGAAATTACACCCAGTCCTTCTTCTTTCGCCAGGGGCAATAGTTCTCGCTCAATTTCACGGAACAACAGGTTGTAGCGAGGCTGAATCGAGATGAACCTGGTTAGATTGCGCGTCTCGGCGCGACCCAAGGCGCGGGCGAGTCGGTAGGCTAAGAAGTTGGAGACCCCGATGTAGCGTACCTTGCCAGCACGAACCACCGCATCCAGCGCTTCCAGAGTTTCATCGAGGGGAGTGGAGGCATCGTCGGAGTGCAATTGGTACAGGTCGATGTAGTCAGTTCCCAGCCGCCGTAGGGAAGCATTGATCGCATCCAGAATATGTTTACGCGAAGCCCCCTGATCCCAAGGTGCAGGGCCAACCCGCCCGACGCACTTGGTAGCCAAGATAAAATGTTCGCGTTTGCCTTTAAGCCAGCGCCCAACGATTTCTTCGGTGCTACCAGCAGTGGCAAGGCCGCCACCGAGGGGATAAACGTCGGCTGTATCCAAAAAGTTGATCCCGCCATCAGCAGCAGTGTCGAGGATGTTCCTGGAAGTTTCTTCGTCGGTCTGCAATCCAAAGGTCATGGTGCCGAGACAAAGGCGAGAAACAGTCAATCCAGTTTTACCGAGATTGCTAGTTGGTAAGGTCATGGAGATGTTATTGATTGAAAGTAGTTGATTGAGAAAGTGTTGAAATTTCTAAATAGAATGCGAGGTGCGTTCCGCCCCGCTGACGCTCCTGACGTCGCTACCGCTTCGCTAACGCTAACGCAGAACTAAAAGCCTGTAGGACACATCAACTAAGTACAGCCTTTGATTAATTCGTAGCGAATTAATCAAAGGCAATACCCTGCAATGCCAATGCATCGGCTTACATTGTTAATGCGTCGGCTTACATTGTCAATGCATCGGCTTGCATTGTTAATGCATCGGCTTGCATTGTTAATGCGTCGGCTTACATTGTTAATGCGTCGGCTTACATTGTTAATGCGTCGGCTTGCATTGTTAATGCTATGCTTTTACGCAAAACTGTACTAAGCCATGATTAACTAATAGGATAACGATGTCAGCATTTTTAAGGTGTGAACCAATTTAACCAACCTTCCCAGTTTTGTACGATCGCTGCAAATTCTGCATAACCATCTGCTTTTGGGTGAGCACCGTCATTGGCTTTTGCTTCTGCTAGCCAGATGGGTGACTTCACCAAACTGGAAAACACATCAAGATACGGAACATCTAGTTGATCACAAACCAACGCAAATTCCTGTGACAGATTTGCGAGAATTTGATTTCTTTTTTCTTGAGCGATATCACCACACGGTGGCGGACTAACCATCAAGATCGGATAGAGTTGCTTTGCTTGGCTTAAGATACTGCGAGCATTTGCGATTGACTCTGACAGTTCGATTCCTTGCTGTTTACCCGCCCATCCTGAATCGTTTACCCCAAAGGAAAACACTACTCGACCATCGGATTCTCTTGGGAGACGATAGGAGACTTCCGAGTACCAACGTTGTTTGAGATACCGACTCGTCTCTGCCCGCACCCCCAAATTGTAATGGGTGATAGCGTATCCTCTTGATTCAGCATTGCGGCACACTCTACCTGTCCAACCCAAAAACTCTGGATCACCTGTGCCATTGACAAACGATTCACCAATAAAACAAATTCTGATTTCTTTGCGAGAATCTGACATAAGTCAATCAATTTTGGATTTTGGATTTGCAATTTTGGATTGTAATTGAATCTAAAATCTAAAATCTAAAATTCCTGTGTACTACGCATTCCTTAGCTAACTGCCGTCTTGGCTGGCTGTTTCCATAATGCGGCGGCGTACAGCGAGGCATCAAAGTCTGGCGCAATGTTGTCGCCCGTGATCCGTGTCTCGTGCTGTGCCCAATCAGCGAAGAACAAGTCGTGGCTGATGCGTGCCACCACCGCCGGCACGTCGCGCCGAATGCTGGGCACGTCGCCGATTGGCAGACCGAAGCTCACAAAGCCTGCGGGGTTGAAGACGTGGATATCCTTCAGGTAAGGTGCGCTACCTGACACCTTCTCTTGGTATTCGTGGGCGCTGCCGAGGTAGGGATGCGTGCCCAGATCGTCGTCGCGTTGCTCAGTCGGTGGTTCGTAGCGATCGCGCCAGAGGGCGATGTGCTGTGCAAAGTCGGCTAGTTCGGGCCGCGCCCTCGGATCAACGAAGTAGCCGGTGCCTGCGATCGCAAAATCAAACTCGAAAACATCGTCGTTCACCTGCGCGACGATGCGGTTGCCCTGCTCATGCGCTGATCTCCATGTTGCCGACAGGTGTAGGTGGAAGTTTGGGAAGGCGCTCGCCCGCTCAATCGCGTCGGGTGGGGGCGTAGAACCAACTTGGCGAAAGCGCCAAGCCTGGAACCAGCGAGCTGCATCAGGCAGTTCTGGATAGTTGTAGTAAGCGCCAGGATACCCGCGCACGCGAATTACAGGCAGTGATGCGATCGCTGGTCGCCGCGCGAACAGATGCACCGCCTTTGCTCCCGATTCGAGCGCCACTCCTGCGGCGTCGAAGGCCGAGGCCGCAGCGCCCAGCACTGCCACAGTCTTGCCGCGTAGCGCCATAAAGTCGATGGCATCGGCGGTGTGTGCATACAGCGTGCGTGGCAGTCCAGCTAGCACCGATGGCACGTAGGGGCCACCAGTGCCAGCCACACCGTTGGCGAAGATGATCTTGCGCGTGGTTTCCACCTGCGCGACACCGTTCACCTCAAGGTGCAGGCGAAACAAACCTGACACTGGCTCGATCCGCACCAGCCGTGTCCGGTATCGAACCGGGATGCCCAAAAACTGCCGATACCAACTCAGGTACTCAGCCCATAGCAAGCGGGGGATGCGGTCGATCGCTGCGTATGCCTCAGTACCGTGCCGCGCCTCGTACCAAGCTTGGAACGACAGCGCTGGAATCCCAAGTTCGTGGCCAGGCAGGTTCTTCGGCGTGCGTAGTTTATTCATCCGCGCTCGGTTGAGCCACACGCCAGCATGAGCCTCGTCGTCGGCCGCGTCGATCACCGTTACGCCGCCAATACCGGCACGCCGCAGCGCAAATGCAAAGGTGCTGCCACTGCCGCTGCCACCCACCACCGTGACGTTGTGATCGACGCCTGGGCGGTCGGGTATCCAGTTATCGGGATCGGGGCCGATTAGGCGTAGCGCCTCGCGCGCCCCAACATCAGGGTCAGTCGTTATCGTCATGTAGATCTCCCAAGCTGAAAGTGTATATCTTTGTTATTGAAGAAGGTGATGAGGGAGAATATTCTTCATGTTTCTCCCTCATTTTGCCTTTTAGACCACTACCAGGCTCTTGTCCACTTGCTTAAATTCGGTGTTACCTACCTTGGATTCGATCGCCGTACCCTTGAAGAATTCGGGGTTGGCTTGGGTGTAAAACTTGTAGGGATTAGCGAATACATAAGACTTGAAGTCGGCTTCGGAAATAACCCCTTCTTGAACCAAATCCCAGCTTTCAGCCAAGGGGGCGGTGAGGTCTGGCACATCCCAATGACCAACATCAGAGGAATAGATGGCGTTAATTTTGACTCCCAAGGGATTAGCTTTGTCATTGAATGCCGCAGCGATCGTGCGATCGTCGGACTCCGAACCAAAGAAGAAACTGTTCACCCAGCGATCGCGGATGTCCTCGGTTGTTTCAATGCCTGCTGCGGCAAAATCCTCCAACTCGCTACCAATCGGCGCCCGACTAAAACGGCTGAATGAAGATCCCAAGACACTCTTGGTCAATTCCTCCTTGTCGAGGGAATGTCCTTGAGTGATTTCCGCACCGTAGCGCTCAAATATCTCAAACAGCTCATCGGCATTCGTCAGCGCTGGATTGTAGTTTTGCAACGCCTTCAGATTGCGCTTGGAGAAGCGATCCACCAGATGTATGTAGACGTGGGCACCCCAATCTGCACCACCTTCGAGCATAGCCACTCGCAACTGCGGAAAACGCTTGGTAACACCACCGAAGAACAGCGCCTTAGCAAAGGCTTGCGAACCATCGGCGAAGTGGCCGATATGGTTGTTCATGTAGTTACTAGTGGAGGAGCGTCCAGTCCAACCCTGACTGCCGTAATGGGTGGTGACGGGTACGCCTAGTTCAACGACTTTGGCCCAGAAGGGATCATAGTCGTATTCACTATCCAGTCCATAAAAGTCGATATAAGACGCATACTTGGCGATTTCAGGGAATTTATCGGCTGGATACTTATCAGCGATCGCTTTAATCGACCGTTTCACACCTCCAGTGATATTAATAACTTTTAATCCCAGTGTTTTCACAGCAAACTCTAGCTCCTCAATGCCTTCTTGGGGAGTAGTTAATGGGATGCCAGCTACCGGTGTCAGGCGATCGCTATATTTCCGGTAGATATCAGCATGATAGTGATTGACCGCACGTTGCAGTGCCTGACGGTTCTCTGGACTTGCTCCAGCCGGTGCCAGGACATTGTTCGGAAACAGCACCGAATAGTCTGACCCCTGCTCCGCCTGACGCTCATAGAGCAGTCCGGGGAGGGTGTAAGTAGCGAGATCCAGTGTGTTTTTGGTGACTCTGGCCCACCAAGGCGATCGGATTGTGCGGTTGTAGTGACGTTCTTCAGGGGTTTGTTGATACCAGTCTTTACCCCCACTCTTGGAGTTGAGACGCGAAGCTTCGGTCTTGCGTAATTCATCTACCAGTTTCACGCCGCCATAATTGGCGATGTAATCCTCAAATGCCGGGGTGAAATCATTAGTGTGAACGTCGGTGTCAATTACTGGATAATCGAGGGTTGCTTTGATTGCCGCAGAGCGCGAAGTTTTCAATCGGCTATATTCACTCATGTTTTTTTCCTTCAAAAAAAATTACAGGGTTTTTCTCGCAGCATGGGATGCTGGTTAATTTGTATTAGTCCATGTCTGCAAAGCCGCACAACAAACTGCCTCCCCGTTGCAAAGGAAAAGGCAAGGGAGTAAGCATATTTTGTTCAGGACTTACGCTACAGGTAACGGAAAATCGTAGACGCAAAGCGGCTTGCCGCAGGCTACCACAGAGTCCGCAGAGAAGCCAGTGCGCCCTTGCGGTTAAGAGACTTGTCCCTTGCGCGTCTCCCTTAGGAGAAGCAACTGGCGCGACACGGAGGAATAAGAGTTTGAGAGTTTTTTTGCGTAAGTCCTATTTGTGTCAAGTTTTTGGCTACAATCTTCAGATTCTATAGGGCGGCGATCTACAGAAGGTGGGCTGCTTAAGCACAGTGCAGATATTAAAAGTCATTTATGCCAACACTAATTTTTCATTCACTTGTTTGGCGGCAAAACGATTGCCTGGACGACGCAATCCCAGGTTTTCACGCAAGGTACTGCCTTCGTATTCAGTACGGAACAGTCCGCGTTTCTGGAGAACGGGAACGACTAGGTTAATGAAGTCATCTAATCCTGTGGGGAGAATTGGTGGCATGATATTAAAGCCGTCTGCCGCACCGTTGTTGAACCATTCTTCTAACTGGTCAGCAATGGTTTCGGGAGTACCAAGTATGGTGCGATGTCCTCGGGCAGTGGCAAGAGAGAGATACAATTGGCGCAGTGTGAGAGTGCCACGAGTAGCCAAATCCCTGACTAGTTTGAGACGACTTTTGTTGGTGTTGGTGTCGCTGGGTAGTTCGGGAGCCAAATCATCTAGGGAATATTTCGCCAGATCCACACCGTTGTAATAGTTCTTTAAAATCCCCCAGGCGACATCGGGATGAATCAGTGATTGCAGGAATTCGTACTTCTCTTGAGCTTCTTCTTCGGTACGGCCAATGATTGGGAAAGCACCAGGCATAATTTTTAAATCGTCTGGGAAGCGCCCATATTTCCCCAGCCTACCTTTGACGTCAGCATAAAATTCCTGTGCATCAGCTAAGGTTTGATTGGCGGTGAAAATTACCTCGGCAGTGCGTGCAGCCAAGTCCCGTCCTGATTCGGAGGCTCCAGCCTGAACAATCACTGGGTAGCCTTGGGGCGGACGACCGACATTTAAAGGGCCTTTTACAGAAAAATATTTGCCCTTGTGGTTGAGTGTATGTAGTTTATCTGGGTCGAAATAGATCCCAGATTCTTTGTTACGGATGAAAGCATCATCTTCCCAGCTATCCCACAATCCTTTCACCACTTCCACAAACTCTTCGGCGCGTTCATAACGCTGGCTATGTTCTGGGTGATGCTCAAGTCCGAAATTAAGAGCGGCATTCTCATTCCCTGTGGTGACTACATTCCACCCCGCCCGGCCATTACTCAAATAGTCCAGCGAGGCAAACTTCCGCGCCAGGGTGTAGGGTTCTTCATAGGTAGTCGAGGCGGTGGAAATGAAGCCGATGTTTTGGGTCACGGAGGACAAGGCCGAGAAGAGGGTGACCGGCTCGAAATGGACGATTTTACCGTTGCGATACTGAGTTTCTGGAGCGCCGCCCCACACTCCTGGGCTATCAGCAAGGAAAACTGCATCGAACAAGCCGCGTTGGGCAGTCTGGGTAATTTCCTTGTAATGCTCGAAATTAAATCCAGCATCTGCTTGTGAATTGGGGTGACGCCAAGCGGATATGTGATGACCAGTGGCTTGAATAAATGCACCTAAACGAAACTTGCGTGTTATGCTCATATGCTTTTTTCTTTTTTATAATGTGATTGCTGATTTGCGTATAACTAATGGCTTTTCATGTAATGTCAGCTATTACTTTCACTGCTGCTGCGCTTGGCTAATTCCTAACTGCTCAAATGCCTGACACATCTTGGTCAAACCTTCATGGCGGCAAATATCTGATGAGTAGACAACAGCATGTTTGCTTTCAACCGCTGACATCCGCCTAAAAAATACCAAGGATGGCAGAGCGATAAAATACTTTCCCTATAAAGCTTTGAAGTACTTGTGTCTAACTCCAAAGTATTCACCTCTTGCTAGACACTGAATCTAATAATGGAATGCTTTGGCAGCAACTAAACTTACGCTCTAGTTGCCTACTAGTTCCTCTACAAGGAATGAAATAACAGAACTTTAAGTCAGGTTAATACCACAGCAGAATTAGGAATGCTGCTGCTTGGCGCTCGAATAATCATAAATTTATCTAGCAATGTTAGTCCGCAGATAAAGTTTACACGATGGATACAAAAAAATATGTACTGGAGATCACAATCTCATGAAATACTAATTATTAGTTTCTCGAACATTAAGTATTGCAAAGTGATTGATTGCTCAGTATATAGTATGTATGCTGCCCTTAAGAAGCATCTATCTCAGATCAACCGTCCGTAGCACACTGGAAAAAAGGGCGTTGCATACATAACATAAGGTTGTGTACTTTGCAATATTCATTTTGTCAGTCTACGGAGATTAAGGAGAATCGGAAGCGACTATAGCAGTCCGATCTGATTTCGTTCAAATTTGCGGTGTCCAGATCCCCGACTTCTTATAGAAGTCGGGGATCTAACTTTTCACAAATGATTTAGGATTGCTTATAGCACGGCGGAAATAAAACAATCGTTATTGTGGAGGATAAGTAAGTCTATTCAAAGCGATGAAATCTTGATCCGACCCACCAACCAGGAGTGATAACCCATGAGCTCCAACATGCCGCGCACAACCCTTATTACAGGTGCAAGCAAAGGTATTGGACGCGCCACGGCTGATTATCTGGCGCAACAAGGACATCAGATTATTGGGGTTGCTCGCAGTCTACCAAAAGCTCCTTTTCCTGGCGAATTCGTCACCGTTGATCTAGCTAATCTTGAGCAAACGGAGTCTGTGCTAGCAGAGTTGACCGATCGCTACTCGATCACAGGTTTGGTCAACAATGTCGGCTTGAGTCAGTCACAGTCTCTAGAAGAAATTAATTTGCTTGATTTAAGTACTGTCTTGGATCTCAATTTACGTCCGGCAGTGCAGATCGCACAAGCGCTGCTACCCATGATGAAACAATCGGGATGGGGACGCATTGTTAACATTTCCAGCCTAGCGGCTTTGGGTTTGGCTAATCGCACCAGTTATGGGGCGGCTAAAGCAGGATTAATCAGCTTGACCCGTACTTGGGCGTTAGAACTGGCAAAAACTGGAATTACCGTCAATGCGATCGCACCTGGGACGATTGAAACTGAAATGTTTCATGAAAAAGTTTCTCCCGGCAGTAAGGAAGAACAGCTCTATTCAAGTATGATTCCAATGGGTCGGTTCGGTCAGCCCAAAGAGATTGCTGCCGCGATCGCCTTCTTCTGCTCTGAGGAAGCAGCGTTCATCACGGGACAAACCTTATTTGTCGATGGTGGAGCAAGTATCGGTCGCAGTCTTATCTAAACACAGGTCAGCCCCTTCCCTACGGGACGCTACGCGAACGGGGAAGTCAAAAGTCAAAAGTCAAAAGTCAAACATTTTTAATCCCCATAAATAAATTTAGGGGCCTAATTGAGGACGCCGTATTTCTTTTCGCGCAACGCATCTCGAAATACGAAGTAGCTAGTCAAGCGTATTTATCAACTAACAAGGCGTTTAAGCTGTGGAAAGGCTGAGGTAGCTTTCTGATTTTTGTACAAGAAAATTCCCAACTTTTTAAATAAGTCGGGAATCTGAGCTTTTAGATTTTCGCTAGTACACCGGGCGCGTAAATCCAGCTAGCTAACAAGGAGCAATTATTCGTTGGGTACATGGTTGGGTGATTCCCAAACAAATTGCGATCGGACAAAATCCTTTGTTAAATATAGGCAAACTGACGCCACACTGTACTAGTCTAAAGTTGATAGACTATTGACTTTTGCCTATTCCCTAATGAGGTACAGCCAATTTTGCATCGGCTACTTGAGCATTATCGGCAACAATTTTGCGGAATAAATCACCTTCAATAGTCTCCTGTTCTGCTAACAAATCTACTAAACGCTCCAAAACTATGCGGTTGAGTTGCAACAGTTCTTTTGATCTGATATAGCAATTGTTAACAATTTCGCGCACCTGCGAATCAATTTTGGCGGCAATTTCCTCAGAATAGTCTGATTTATTCATCCAATCGCGTCCCAAAAATACCTCTGCACTCTGATTTTCTAAGGACAATGGGCCTAATTCTGACATCCCGAACCGTGTCACCATCTGCCGCGCCATAGTTGTCACGTGTTGCAGGTCATTCCCTGCACCTGTGGTCACTTCTGGCTTCCCAAAAACAATTTCCTCAGCGGCGCGACCACCCAAAGTAGCTGTTATTCGGGCTTTGAGTTGGGAACGGGAAATTAACCCCTGTTCTTCGTTGGGAGTAAACCAAGTTAATCCCAGTGCTTGTCCCCGTGGAATGAGTGTAACTTTCTGTACAGGGTCATGGTCTTTGAGCAATGTGCCCACTAAAGCATGTCCAACTTCATGATAGGCAATCAAGCGCTTGCTCTTGCTGTCTACCAAGGCGGTACCTTCCATACCGGCAACAACTCTATCCACAGCAGCATCAATTTCTAAAAGGGTGACAGCTTCTTTGCGCCTCCTAGCAGTGAGAATGGCAGCTTCGTTGAGCAAGTTGGCTAAATCTGCGCCAGTAAAACCAGGAGTGCGGCGAGCGATCGCTTCTAATGATACGCCAGGATCAATTTTTTTATTCCGCGCGTGGACTTTCAAAATATCCAGTCGTCCTTTGAGATCCGGTGCATCCACCATCACTTGTCTGTCAAAGCGTCCTGGTCTGAGCAGCGCTGCATCTAGAACATCGGGGCGGTTAGTGGCAGCAATAATAATGATGCCTGTGTTACCTTCAAAACCATCCATTTCAGTGAGCAGTTGGTTGAGGGTTTGTTCTCGCTCATCGTTACCACCACCGATTCCAGCACCCCGTTGTCTACCTACTGCGTCAATTTCATCGATAAATATTAGACATGGAGCATTATCTTTGGCTTTTTTGAAGAGGTCGCGCACACGGGATGCACCCACACCGACGAACATTTCCACGAATTCTGAACCGGAAATGCTAAAGAATGGTACACCTGCTTCACCTGCGATCGCTTTGGCTAATAAAGTTTTACCTGTACCAGGGGGGCCAATTAACAGCACTCCTTTGGGAATACGTGCGCCTACAGCGGTAAATCTTTCTGGCTGTTTGAGGAAAGTAACAACTTCTTCCAGTTCTTCTTTAGCTTCTTCAACCCCAGCTACGTCTTCAAATTTCACTCCAGTTTTAGCCTCCATTTGGAAGCGAGCTCTGGACTTGCCGAAATTCATCGCTTGACTAGAAGCATTAGTAGAGCGTCGGAGGAACAATAGCATTAAAGCCAGCAGTGGCAAAATCCACATGAGATTGATCAACAATCCAACAGCAGCTCGACTCTTAGCAGAGGAAACTTCGCCAAAATCAACATTCTTATCTTTGAGTATGTTAATTAACTCTGTGTTTTGTGCCAAAAGTGCCACCTGTTGCGGTGGCGTATTCTCCTTTTGCCCCTTTAGATAAACCCTTGCTAGCTGTTCGGTTTCGTCAATCTCTACTTTTTGAACTTGTCCCGCCTTCGCTTTCTTCAGCAAATCACCATAATTTAAAGAGGTGCTCTCAGCTTTTTGTGCCAAAACGGGAGTACTCACGAAAATTCCTGGCAACATAATCAAACTAGCTGCGAGCGCACCAACCCAAGCAACACGCTTTGAAGAGTGCCTTTTTACCAATGCTTTTTTTCCCAAATTTGTCATAATAATTACCCTTTGTCTGCTGGCACAAGTTGAGCGCTGGTTTTATGCCTATTCTTCTAGCAAAAATTGTAATAACTGGAAATTACACTTTTCTTATCTAGTCTAACTTCCATACAAAACCATTCCCAAGTTTCTTTCGGCTATTGCATGAAGTTGAGCAACCTGGATAATTATTCTGGCTCCTGACTCCTGCTCAAAGAGACACGGGAGCAGAGAGCAGGGGGAGAAAAATTCTGAAATTCCCCTAGCTTTAAGGGTTTCATTTTAATTTGACACATTCCGACACAAATCGCTAAAATAAACATAGTCATAACGATTCCGTCTTAGAAAAAATCTGTTGATAGTAGCTAGTTAATAGTTTGTAGGTTAATTATGGTTAGAATTGTTGGCATTGGCGGTAGTTTAAGACCCAACTCCTATACCCAGCTTGCTTTAGAAGTAGCAGTGCAAAGGGTTGAAGCTGTGGGTGCAGAGGTAGAAATTCTCAATTTACAGCAGTTGCAGCTACCGTTTTGTACTGGTGCAAAGGAGTATCCAGAGTATCCAGATGTTCAGCGGTTGCAAGATACAGTCAGTCGCGCTGATGGATTAATTTTAGCGACACCTGAGTATCATGGTGGGGTTAGTGGTGTCCTGAAAAATGCCCTGGATTTGATGAGCTTTGAGCAACTGTCGGATAAAGTGACTGGACTAATTAGTGTCTTGGGTGGTCAGTCTAATAGTAATGCTTTAAATGAGCTCCGGCTAATTATTCGTTGGGTACATGGTTGGGTGATTCCCGAACAAATTGCGATCGGACAAGCTTGGGGTGCTTTCAGTCCTGAAAACAAGCTAGTAGATGAGAAACTCTCTCAAAGATTTGATCAATTTGCTCAGAGTTTAGTTGATAATACTCGCAAGCTGCGGGGCATAAATTAGTTGTAGTTGTAGGGTGGGGAAAGCTTTGCCCACCCACCCCACTCAACTCAACTTAATGGTGGTGATGGTGGTGATGGTGATCCCCAGCTAGTTGGGGATTAACTGCCAAACTTTGTGACAACAGTTCTGCAATATGAGCATCAGCCCATTGGCCCGCCATAGCCAAAAATTCTGGATGGTCGTTGACGCAAGCCATTTGCACGTAGTTCGTACCAGGATGCTGTTTTTCCAAAGCATGGATGATATGGTGTACATCCAATAAAGTTTCGTGGTTTTCTGTGGCAAAGCCAATTGGCATAAAAATTACCACTTTTGCACCTAATTGAATTAGGTTATTTGCTGCTTGTTGGGCGTTTGGCTGTGTCCAATCAATTAGAGGCGTGTCATGATTGAGCCAACCCACTGAGATTAAGGGATAGCGGTTAATCAACTTATTGCGAACTAAATCGTACATTGCTTCACTTTCGGCAATCCCAGAAGTAAAGCCTTTGGCTTTGTGCGGACAACCATGATTCATTAACACAATGCCGATTTGAGAAGGTAGATAAGCTGCAGCTAACTCAGCAATTTTCTCCTCAACCAGATGAGCCATCAAATCAATGTAAGCTGGTTCGTTGAAGAAAGAAGGAATGTAGCGCTGTGCTTTAACCCAGTGTTCTTCACCATCAGTCAACTCGACGAGGGCATTGTTAACTTGCTCGATCGCAATACCACTAGTAAAGATAGAATCAACAACCAGCAGTGGGTAAATCAGCAGCTTCTCGAAGCCTTGGTTTTTTATTTCTGCTAAAACTTGATTAGGTAGGAAAGGGGCGCAGAAGTTAAAAGCCTTGAAAACTTGAACATTATCACCCCATTTTTCTTGTAAATTCTTCTCAATCCCAGCACGCTGCTGTTCAAAGATGGCATTGTGTGGGGAGATAAAATCGTGGTGTGTGTGTCCCCACTCATGGCGGTCAAATAGTGCCAAAAGTTTTGCCAGGGGAGGATAAATCCAGGTTGGCACTGGTGCAAATTTTGCTGTCAGTAGATTTAAAGCCTGTTCGTTATAATTGGCGAAATCTTCGTAGCTTTCGACTTCGCCGTAGCCCATAAGCAGTACGGCTACACGGTCTTTACCTGATAGATGCTCGTGGGTGTGTTGTACTTTTTCCGGCGTGGCAACCACAATGACTTCCTTAATATAACCAAATTGCACAGAGATATGAAGTTAGGGAATAGGTTGAATATTTCCCCTACTAATAACTTATTATCCCATCCAGGGGGATACGATAGGTGTAAAATCAAAATAATACATCAAAAGACATACAAGATTTACGTGGGGCATTAGGTATTGGGCATTGAGCATGGAAAATTCAACCAATGCGCCATCTGCTATATCGCTAGAATAGCGAAAACGGTTAAGATGCCGAAAAGCTGCGTTATTAGTGAAATTAATTTGGTGCAACTTTTTGCCAGATGCGTCTATCAAGATTTAAGTCTTCAACAATCCCCAACATCAAGTTAAGAGTTTCAAAATACTCTCTTTCTACCAGATTCAAATTTTTTTAATTCGCTCAATAAATTTTTCTGACAAAATACTTTAAATTTATTTAATGTTTTCGGGCTAAACTTTTTAATAGCTGGTTCCGGTTCTTCTGGTAAGGTTTCGCTTGGTAGTTGTAGCTGAAATTGTTGTGATTCAGTGGTGTTTGGTTGAGTCGCAGACAGATCAATATCATCTGTAAATAAAAGTTGCTTTGTGTTCATTAATCAAGAGTTGCTCAGAAAAAGCGATCGCTTGATTAATTTGCCCATTCTCTTAATATGATTTTATCATTTTTTTGTGTAATTGCAAATATTCTTTTGTAGCCACAGAAGCAGCTTAAAAAAATAGTCAATACTCAAATAGCTTATTGATAGCGTTTTTTATTAATAACTTAATAGCTATTTTTTATAAGTTAATTTGCTTGTGTAGAAGTAAATTTTAAAATAGGATTATTTCGGAAAAATATTTGGATTAGCTATAATTTACTCAGTAAAAATCAGGTAATATAGCAATCCTAAATTATTTGTAAAAAGTTCATTTTTTATTGTCTTCTCAACTCTTGGGGAGGTTATGCCCTAAGCGAACGCAAGAGCGTCTCTAAGAGTTGCTATGCCGCAGGCTTTACGAGACGCTCTTGCGTTCGTGTCCTTCGCTAATAGACCGCCACAGCAGATTTAAGTTATTAATACGAAAAGCTGCTAGTACGATATACATCCGCAATTTTCAGAATAGACAGATGAGTATAATTATTTGCCCTGGAATTCATGAGTCAAACTTAACTGAAAGCTTTAAAGTCGAATTATTAGATATGGTTTCTAATGGCGCGATCACTTATAATACCGCAAATATACTGATTTATCCGGGGAAAGATGTTTTGGTTCTATCAGCATTTCATATGTTACAGTTTTTGCGCGATCGCTTGGGCGATCAGCTAAAATCGCCAATTATATTTATTAGCTTTAGTGCTGGCGTAGTTGGGGCAATAGGGGCAGCGTGTTTGTGGCAACTCTTGGGTGGTCGTGTGAAAGCGTTTATTGCTATAGATGGGTGGGGAGTACCACTACAGGGTAATTTCCCTATTCATCGGATGAGCCATGATTATTTCACCCATTGGAGTTCCTGTTTGCTAGGTAGTGGGCAAAATAACTTTTATGCACAGCCAGCAGTTGATCATTTGTCAATTTGGCGATCGCCCCAAACTGTACAAGGCTGGTGGGTAGATTCATCCATTGGAATTTTTCCACCCAAAGGTCATCTCACAGCATCTGAGTTTTTGCTTATGCTGTTAAAGCGCTATGAAGCAAATTAATCCGGACAATGGAGTAAGTAAACAGGAGTTAGGAGTGAGGAGTGAGTCATTTGTCATTAGTTCCCCAACTCCCCACTCCCCACCCCCCATCTACCCAAAGTATCTAAATGTTTCCAACTGAACCAACTGCTGTTAATAACGGGTTTGGCGCACTGCTAAAAAACCGTGGTTTTATGCTTCTGTGGATTGGGCAACTGCTGTCCCAGTTAGCAGATAAGGTCTTCTTCGTTTTGCTGATTGCTCTGCTGGAGAACTACCCACCGCTTCGTGGGTTGGCACGAAATTCTATGTATTCAACCTTGATGCTGTCGTTTACAATACCAGCAATTTTGTTCGGTTCTGCTGGTGGTATCTTTGTTGACCGCTTACCAAAAAAGCTGATTCTGGTCGGCTCAGATATCGTGCGGGGAATATTAACGCTGTGTCTTCCCTTGTTACCACGAGAGTTTCTGATTCTGTTAATCCTGACTTTTGCCATTTCCACGGTGACGCAGTTTTTTGCACCAGCTGAACAAGCAGCCATTCCCTTATTGGTGAAGCGAGAGAATTTGTTGGCAGCCAATGCGCTGTTTAGCAGCACGATGATGGGAGCTTTAATTGTTGGCTTTGCTATCGGAGAGCCGATTTTAAGTTTGGCGAAAAGCTTAATGGGAGAAGAATACGGTCAAGAGCTTGTGGTTGGTGGATTATACATATTATCGGGTGCTATTATCCAGCCAGTTAGGTTTAAAGAACCCAAACGACCGACGGAGCATCGGGCATCAAATAACCCTTGGGCTGAATTCACCGAGAGCCTGCGCTATCTCAAGAAAAATCCTTTGATCTTGAACGCCATGCTACAACTGACAACTTTATATTGTGTGTTTGCAGCCTTAACAGTGCTGACGATTCGATTAGCCGAGGAGTTTGGTCTCAAAGAAAAACAGTTTGGCTTTTTCTTGGCAGCAGCAGGGGTAGGTATGGTATTTGGTGCGGCGATTTTAGGAAACTGGGGTGATAAATTGCGTCACAAACCCCTACCTTTAATGGGATTTTTGATGATTGCACTAGTTTTAGGGGTGTTCACTTTTACGCACAACTTATTGCTGGCGTTAGGACTCTGTGCATTTTTGGGTGTAGGTGCTGCCTTAATTGGTGTTCCCATGCAAACTTTAATTCAACAGCAAACACCACCTACGATGCACGGTAAAGTATTTGGCTTTCAAAATCATGCCGTCAACATCGCTCTGGCGTTACCTCTGGCGATTACTGGCCCATTAACTGATGCTCTGGGCTTGCGATTTGTGCTTGTAGGAATGAGTATTGTTGTCGTAGTTGTCGGTGTTTGGGCTTGGAAAAATACTCGCACAGTCTTGCAAGACGTAATTTAATTAATGTAGGCTAATAGTCTAACTTTATATTTAATATATAAAATTCTTAGAATTTGATTGAACGTTTTCAATTAAAATGAAATCTTAACTACAGAATTCAGCATTTATTTTAGCTATAGTCTGAGGTTTGGCCGTGCGTTCACAAAGTGTCTCCGTAGGAGATTCGCTTTCCCAAATTAGTCTCCCACAAACCGAGAATCACAAGCAGTCTCGTACTTCTAGCCCACCAGTCATGCCCAAACGTGCATCTGGCGGGTTCGCTCTGCTTGACAGCCTTCAGCGCCACGGCGTTGATTATATTTTTGGTTATCCTGGTGGGGCAATTCTACCAATTTACGACGACCTCTATAAGGTAGAAGCAACTGGTGCTATGAAGCACATTCTCGTGAGACACGAACAAGGCGCAGCCCACGCTGCTGATGGTTACGCCCGTGCCACAGGAAAAGTAGGAGTATGCTTTGGCACTTCTGGTCCAGGAGCAACGAACTTGGTGACAGGCATCGCCACAGCCTACATGGATTCAATCCCGATGGTTGTGGTTACAGGACAGGTAGCACGTCCGTCCATTGGTACAGATGCCTTTCAGGAAACTGATATTTACGGGATTACGCTACCAATCGTGAAGCACTCCTATGTAGTGCGTGACCCCAAAGATATGGCGCGAATTGTCGCCGAAGCGTTCCACATCGCTAGCACTGGGCGTCCGGGACCAGTTTTGATTGATGTCCCCAAAGATGTAGCTTTAGAAGAATTTGACTACATACCTGTAAAACCAGGTTCAGTGAAGTTACGCGGTTATCGTCCCACAGTGAAGGGAAATCCCCGGCAAATTAATGCCGCGATCCAGTTGATTACTGAAAGTCGCCGTCCGCTATTGTATGTCGGTGGTGGTGCGATCGCAGCTGGTGCCCATGAAGAAGTAAAAGAACTAGCTGAGTTATTCAACATCCCTGTCACCACAACCTTAATGGGGATCGGTGCCTTTGACGAACATCATCCCCTAGCTTTGGGAATGTTAGGGATGCATGGCACCGCTTACGCTAACTTCGCCGTTAGTGATTGTGACTTGCTAATTTGCGTCGGTGCTAGATTTGACGATCGCGTAACTGGGAAGTTAGACGAATTCGCCTCTCGTGCCAAAGTAATTCATATCGACATCGATCCAGCAGAAGTCGGCAAAAACCGCGTTCCTGAAGTGCCCATCGTCGGCGATGTGCGGAATGTGTTGGTAGACTTATTGCGTCGATGCCAAGAAGCAGGCGTCAAGGCTACACCTAATCAAAACCAAGAATGGCTAAATTTAGTTAACCGTTGGCGCGAAGAGTATCCTCTAGTAGTGCCGCACCATCCCGACAGCATTTCCCCGCAAGAAGTGATCGTAGAAGTAAGTAGCCAAGCACCCCAGGCTTACTACACCACAGATGTAGGACAGCATCAAATGTGGGCAGCACAATTCCTGAAGAATGGCCCAAGGCGCTGGATTTCTAGTGCTGGTTTGGGAACGATGGGTTTTGGCTTACCTGCGGCAATGGGCGCTAAAGTGGCGTTTCCTGATGAAGAAGTCATTTGTATTAGCGGCGATGCTAGTTTCCAAATGTGTTTGCAGGAACTTGGTACCCTTGCACAGTATGGGATAAATGTCAAGACAATAATTATCAATAACGGCTGGCAAGGGATGGTGCGCCAGTGGCAGCAAGCCTTCTATGGTGAGCGTTACTCATGCTCAAACATGGAAGTAGGGATGCCAGACGTAGAGTTGTTAGCAAAAGCCTATGGGATTAAGGGCATGGTAATCAGCGATCGCAGTGAATTAAAAGATGCGATCGCCGAAATGCTGGTACACAAAGGCCCGGTGATATTGAATATCCACGTCACCAGAGACGAAAACTGCTATCCAATGGTAGCTCCGGGCAAGAGCAACGCTCAAATGGTTGGCTTGCAGAAGCAACCGCCGAAAGCAGCAGCAGAGCCAGTTTATTGTAGCCACTGTAGTGCGAAAAATGCTCCCACCCACAACTTCTGCGCTGAGTGTGGGACGAAGTTGTAACGCTTTTTGATAATTCTGACCAGAGAGGTAGGGGAGCAGGATAAGGGGAGAAAGATGCCGGAATTCGCCCTACTTCCTGCCCCCTTTTTTATTACATATACGTCGCTTAATCTTTCTGATTAGGTTGAGGTAAAAAGATATTTCCTAAGTAATTCACTAGATCGCTTTGACTGTTGAAATCTAACAGCGCCTCAGCTAACTCTTCTAGTTGAGTAATGGGTAATGTGCGAATCTGCTGTTCTATCTCTGGTTCAATTGCACTAAACCGACGTGTCAAAAGACGCAAAATCAGTTGTAGCGCCTCCTGTTTCTTTCCTCGTTCTTCTCCCTTTTGCAGAATGTCTTGGTAAATCACAGATTCTTGCATAATTTCCTCTCTGAAAAGCTGTGTAATCAAACTTTTATCAAACCGCAAACCAGCTAAAACCTGTACACAAGCTGATATATTCTGTCGCTCGTCTGTTTCTTCAATCATATCGACACTAGCCGCGACTTGAGTTAATAAGTTTGTGGGTGAGTCGGTTCTGGCTAATGTCGCCAGTGGTAAGAGTGCGGGGTTAGCTAGCAGTGGTGTGGGATCTTCTTCCCATAAACGAATTACTCGATATGAGTGTCTGGTTTTTTTATCTACATACTGGGTATTAAAAACAATTTCTGAAGATGTAGCTTGTAAGAAAATTAATACCTGCTCAATCTCACACCAGTATTATCGCTTTAATCTGGTGTAATAATCCAGCATCCGAAAGTCAAGCGGGGTTTTGGATTTTGGTGTTGTTTGAAACTCTAAATGTAAGATTTTGTTGGCGATTTGCAGGAACGTCACCGAATCAGCGCGAATCGGTTCAAGGTTGAGTTCGGTTTTAAGTACTTGGATATCTGAGGTGTCAGATGCAAGTAACCATTTGGCAAAATCGCCAGGGTAGTTTTCGGCAAGGTATTTGCAGGTGTTATCGTAACTCAAAGGCGATTTTTACTCATTTTTCATATCGATTTGTTGTTTGAGAATAAGTGCAATCAGCAACAGTAATCGCTAAATCAACAAATGCGAACGCTAAATCAACAATTGTGATCGCCAAATCAACAAATGCGATCGCCAAATCAACAAATGCGATCGCCAAATCAACAATTGCGATCGCCAAATCAACAAATGCGATCGCCAAATCAATAATTGCGCTCGCCAAAATAACATTAGAAAGGGGAAACTAAAACATCTAATTCTCTCCCTTTAATAAGCTACGGTGTACACACAAGTTGAATTACCCCCTTTAATCCCCCCTTATAAAGGTGGGAAAAAAGAAATCTAGTTCCCTCGCCTTTATAAGCTACGGTGTACACACAAGTCGAATTACCCCCCTTAATCCCCCCTTATAAAGGGGGGAAAAAAGAAATCTAGTTTCCTCGCCTTTATAAGCTATGGTGTACACACAAGTCGAATTACCCCCCTTATAAAGGGGGGAAAAAAGAAATCTATCTAGTTCCCTCCCCTTTATAAGGGGAGGGTTAGGGTGGGGTAACTTCCCTCAACCTACAAATAACTTCGCTAATCTTATCTACCACACAATCAATATCTTGATAAACTTCTTGATTCGTAAATCTTAAAATCCTCGTACCTTTTGATTCCAAAAATGCTTGGTGATCGCGGTCATATTCACCGAACTCCATCTTGATAGTGACTATTACCATCAATTTCTATGGCAAGTCTCAATTCCGAAGAATAAAAATCCACTACAAATTTGTCAATACTGTATTGTCTGCGAAATCTACAGCTTTCAATTTGTTGATTTCTAAGTTTTGCCCAAACTATTTTTTCAGATGGGGGCATATTGTTTCTGAGAGTTTGCCGTTTTTGCTTTTCTGAGGTTTGGTTATACAGTTTTGTCATCAGCGTTTTCATATTCCTGGACTGTGCTTATTATTCCCTGGATTACCCCCCTTAATCTCCCCTTGGAAAGGCTATCGTTGTATACACAACTCGAATTACCCCCCTTATAAAGGGGGGTAATTGGAAAATCTATCTAGTTCCCTCCCCTTGTAAAGGGGAGGGTTAGGGAGGGGTAATTCAATAACTTGCGTATACACCGTAGCCTTTTTAAGGAGGATCTAAAACTTTTCACCCCTCATTTTTCAGAAATTGAGGATAATATCGTTGAAGCTTCATCAAGATGCGTCTAACTCACACCTGCTCATGAACGAACAGCGTTTACAGGCTTATAATCAGCTAATTCAAACCCTGCTAGATTGCCCTAGTGGGGAAGAACCAGAGATATTAGCAGCGAATACAGAATTGCTAGATGCTGACTTTGTGCAGGTTGTTGTAGCAGCAGCAGAGCATTTTGCCTAGCAGAGAGAGGAAAATACTGCCGAGTGGTTGAGAAACTTAGCAACATATCTCACTACCCCAGAAACTACCCCCATCACTCAAGAAGATATAGACACTTACAGGCAATTTTTAATAGAAATACTGCAAGCAACAGATGATAGCAACGGCGATGCTCAAGTAATTTATCCATTGCTGGCAGCAAATACCAATAAACTCAATCATATTTTTGCTGATTTATTGCGCCGTTGGGCAACAAATACCCTAGCAGAAGCGGAACCAGATACAGCAGAATATATTGCAGAGGCGATTGTTATATTCAGTAATCGGATTAGCGATTTTCCTTTAGGTAGCAAAGCCAACAATATGGAAATTGTGATCGCTGGCTACGAAATCGCCCTCACTGTTTATACCAAGAGCGCCTTTCCTGTAGATTGGGCAGGTATGCAAAATAATCTGGGGATTGCTTACCGTAACAGAATATTAGGAGAACGAGCCGAGAATATTGAATTTGCGATCGCTGCTTATTCTGCTGCTCTGGAAGTATATACCAAGAGCGCCTTTCCTGTAGATTGGGCAGGTACGCAAAATAATCTGGGGATTGCTTACCGTGAGAGAATATTCGGAGAACGAGCCGAGAATATTGAAAGTGCGATCGCTGCTTATTCTGCTGCTAATGAATTGCAGCAACTATCTAGTCAGTTACCAGAAGACAATGAGGAAATTCTAGAAAATTGGTTGCAACTAAAATCCCCTGGCTGAAAAAGCTTAATGGGAGAAATACCCCAAAAAAACTTTGATTACATCAGATGCTTGCAAGATTTACAAACACACCACACAGCAATTACTACTAATATTACTAATTACAGAATTTGTTTAGAGAAGATTCAAACTATTGATAGCGGTAATAGCCCGCAATCATGGCAAGATTTTATTAATAAAGACTGTAAAAAATGGCAATAACAAATACAAACAGATATTAACTATCTGACTCCAGGTCAAGAATTGTTTGGACAATTCGTTGATACAATTCGCGGTATAGTATAAATAAAACAAACTGAGCGCGATCGCTCCCTAGAAAACACCATCCAAATATTAGGTATCGGCTTTGGCGGTGGTGCGATCGCCTCTGGCGTATTCACAACACATATTGATAAAATTAATCTCCCGTTAGTAGAAAAACATCCCCTTTACGCATCGTTAACTTTAAGCATCATCGCTACCTTGATATTTATCGCTTTAGGTTGGCTGATTACCAAACGTAAATAAAGTAAATTTTTCGGAGAAACTATGGAAATAAAAAATATGACGACAGAACAGTTACAAAACTTGATCCGTAACCAGTAGATGAAATTCTAGATGAATACTTTTGTGATATTGATCGAATGATTACCCCCCTTAATCCCCCCTTATAAAGGGGGGAAACAAGAAAATCCAATTCCCTCCCCTTTATAAGGGGAGGGTTAGGGTGGGGTAAAAGAATATTTGATACATCAATCATAACTTTTCAAACATCCTCTTAGGCAGCGGTGGCGTACACAAGTACTAAAAACCTTGCTCGCTCAAGGCAACTTAACCGTTTTTATACGCAGATTAAGATATTATCTGCGTATTTTTTATAAAAAAAAGATTCATCCCAATATATATTTCCGCATTCTTTTGGGAATCATAAATCGAGGAAGAATTACAAACCGTAAGGTATTACTTCCTGAAATATCACGTAACTTTTAAAGGATAATTATGTCTAAACGCAAGTTGCCCAAAGGACGTAGCACCAGTTCAGTTGCTCTAGAACCAGAAGTTGCGATCGCAGTTATTGGAATGTTTTCCGCAGCTGCTGATGGTGAAGGCATAACCATAGAAGAACAATACGGTTTGAGTGAAATGCTGGGTAGTGTTTCCCAATTTGAAGATTACTCTGATGAAGACTATGAAGAGTTGACTGAGAAAGTCGCCAGCTTGCTAGAGGAAGAAGAACCTGAAGTTTTAATCGAGCAGGCGATCGCATCCCTACCAAATAAAGGTTATCGCGAAGCTGCATACATCACCGCTATCTTGGTGGTAGGGATTGATGAGGAAGTACCCGAAACAGAACAAGATTATATCTCTGAGCTTCAGGAAGCCTTGAAGATTTCAGACAAGCGAGCACAAGAACTGATAGACGAAGTATTCGGGGCAGATGAGGAAGAACAGGAGGATGAGGAAGAAGAGGAAGAATAGTCTTCATTTCCTCCTGTAGAACTGACGTAAAAAAATGTCACACCAAGGTATTATCATCAAGTAGTTTTAAGAACTATGTGATGACCAGGAAAATTTCTCTTAGCTTAATGCTGCTGTTTCTGGGGACTCAAATTGGTGTTACCCAGCCAGCAGCTAAAGCACAAACCCCAGTTGCACCAACAACTTCCACAAAATCAATTTGCTCTAGCCAACTGGGAACAGCTATAGATGCTGTAATCAATCGTCCCTTATTCAGTCGGGGGCGCTGGGGAATTTTGGTACAACCCCTGTCAACCGGGACAACTCTTTACAGTCGGGATGCTCAGAAATATTTTACTCCCGCGTCTAACCTCAAATTGCTGACAACAGCTGCTGCATTGCAGCAATTGGGTGCTAATTTTCGGATTCGCACCTCTATTTATCAGAATGGCAATGGTGTTTTACGTCTTGTCGGTAGGGGAGATCCCAGCTTAACTGATACTCAACTGCAAACATTAGCACAGCAGTTAAAACAGAAAGGTATTACCCAAATTCAGCGGTTGATAGCTGATGATAGTTATATTCAAGGTGATATTGTTAATCCTAGCTGGCAATGGGAAGATGTAGAGTCAGACTATGGCGCACCAGTCAGCAGCTTTATTCTAAATCAAAATATTTTTAGCTTAAAACTTGTACCACAGGCTGTAGGTAAATCTTTACAAGTCGTGTGGATTGATCCTGGCGAGGCGAAACAGTGGCGGATAATTAATCAGTCAGTAACAGTTGCCCAAAATCAACCAAGCTACGTTAACGTTACCCGCGAATTATCAGGAACAGTATTACGAATTCAAGGACAACTGACAACGAATTCTGAACCGTCTTTAATAGATTTGCCTGTAGTTGATCCTAATTATTACTTCTTACGGCGCTTCCGTACTGCTTTGGCAAGAGAAAAAATTACCTTGGGGCAAACATTAGTAGTAAGTGGTGGTATTAATCAACAGGAAATAGCATTTGTAGAGTCGCCACCTTTATCTGAATTATTAATGGAAACTCTTCAGAATAGTAATAATCTTTATGCTGAAGCACTGCTGAGAGCATTAGCTGTGAAAAAAATCAGAGTGAAAAATCAGACTAGCGCTGATGTAGGTTTGGAAGTTGTCAAAGCAACTTTAACTCAATTGGGAGTTGATCCAGCAAATTATGTTTTAGTGGATGGTTCGGGTTTATCACGTCGTAACTTAGTAACACCAGAAGCTTTTGTGCAAACTTTGCGAGGAATAGCAAAAACACCAACAGCATATGTGTATCGCGCATCTTTACCTGTGGCGGGTAAAAGTGGAACCTTAAAGGGCCGCTTTCAAGATACACCTGCTGAGGGCATTGTGCAAGCAAAAACAGGTACTTTAACGGGTGTGATTTCTCTATCTGGATATATGAATGTGCCTAAATATGAGCCATTGGTTTTTAGTATTATTGTAAATCAATCGGAGCAACCTGCAACAGTTGTGCGCCAAGCTATTGATGAAATTGTTGTGTTGTTAACACAGTTACAGCGTTGTTAAGAAATGTTTAGAGATGCAAAATTTTGCGTCTCTACATTCGCCTACTCTGGTAACTAATTGAAGCGAACAACTCTAATATATATAGGACTTATGCAAAACATTTAGGGGATAATATAAGATGACATTTTCGTTATTATAATTCAGGAGTTTTGTGGTGATCAAATCTTCAAATTCGTTTTTGGCGGTAGTGCTAATGATCGCTTCTTTAAGTTTTCCCATATCCGTCAAAGCTGATACCGTGAATGCCCGTTGCGATGTGTTCCCAAAAGGAGAAGACCGCGCCACATCCTCTGGTAAGTGTACCTTTTCCCAACGGCAAGGTGCGGTTAGCATTGAACTGGAAAATGGTCGTCGCTATGACTTGCTCCCTGAGGGTAATCGACCCGGCAATTATCGCGATCAAAATGGTGATGCTGCCTATCGACAAGCTGGACTGGGTGACAGGGGACAGATTTATCGCCTTGCTACTGAGTCGATTTTTGTCTATTGGGATACAGCTTATAATAGACAAAACTCAGGTAACAGAAATCGTAGAGCTGCTGCTAGGCGTCAGCCTGAGGCGGGTACTACCGTCTCTCGGTTGAGTGATTTAGTGGGGGCAAGGGCAGGACAGGCAGAAAACACAGTCAAAGATCGGGGCTATCGATGGGTCAAGAGTGATGATTCGGGCTACAGCTACTGGCTAGAAGGCAAAACCAACTACTGTGTAACAATCCAAACAGACCAAGGACGCTACCAATCGATTGTTTACACGGGGAGTTCAGAGGATTGTAAGAATTAGTTGCTATCTGGACAAACAATCCAATTTAGAGGGCACTGAGAGGATGTCTTAAAAGGTAGCTGAGAAAGCTGAAACCCGCATTCCTTGCTTGATGCACAATGTATGAGAAGTCCCTTGGACGATGCTTATTCACGAAATCTCAGTCGGAGTTTTGCCCTTCTTGTGGAATAACTCTTATAGGGGACTTCCAAGTAAAAAATATCCCAAAACTAACACACAAATCTTCTCTATTTCTCTTCTCTCTGTGTTCTCTGCGCCTTTGCGGTTCGTTTATTTGGATAATTTATTTCTTGGAAATCCCTAGACAAAGATAGCGAGTTTCGCCGTTGTATTTGGGTAGATATATCGGCAATGAACAGATTCACTGAAACCTTGCAATCCCGCAACTTCAAGCTGTGGTAGTGTCAATAATTCTGAGTCCCATGATCACTAAGTCGCATTCAACACTGTCAATTTCGGCAATTTTAGGTAAATGTCCCCAATGTTGAAAACCAAATGTTTCAAAAAGTTTTAAACTGGGTTGATTGTGGGCAAAAATTAAGCATACTAGGGTCTTTAAACCCAAACTAGGACTTTCGCTAATTGCTTGTGCTAATAGTTGTCGTCCCAAACCACATCGATGAAAGTGAGGGGCTATGTAAATACTAATTTCGGCAGTCGTACTATAGGCGGGCCGCCCATAAAAGGATTGGAAACTAAGCCATCCAGCAATTGCTCCCTCTACTTCGATTACCCAAAGTGGGCGTTGTGAAGGCGATCGCGCCTTAAACCAAGGAAGGCGACTTTCCACAGATACTGGCTCTAAATCAGCGGTTGCCATGCGGCTAGGAATTGCAGCATTATAAATTGCCACAATAGCAGGCAAGTCAGTTTCAGTTGCATGGCGAATAGTCATTGCTACCGTCTTGGAGTAAATCTTGAGAAAATATTCAAAAATAATACAGCGTTAACAGCGTTCCGAAAGCCGTAACACACGCTAGTAGTCTGTCAATAAATAATTGAGGGGTGCGGATTGTTCGTAGTTTGCGCTTTAGCGAAGACAGCGCCAACTACGAACCTATCAAATCAAACTTGACAGATTACTAGACTATCTCACCAGAATAGTTTTGGCTCCCCGTCGTGCCGCTTGGATAGCAGTCGCAGTTCCTCCGGTTCCTCCACTGACAGCTCAGACATCAGCTGTATATGTATGATCAACCATTGCTTAACCCTTGAGTTTTCGACATATTTTCTTTAGATATTGGACTCAGACAAGATAATTTATTTTCTTTTTCGGATATTTCGTTTATGTAGTGTGTATGATTAAGATAGTGAATAAAATTGTCAGTGTAAATTGCATTGCTAATGACAAAGCCTGCAACACAGTAGGAGACTAATATGATGTTAAGACAGAACATGTCTTTAGATTCTGTAATATCTCCACAGCTAGAAGCTCAATCTATCAAAGAACTGGATCGCATACTGAGCGTTAAAGATTTTCAGGCGAAACTGGTAGGAGCTAACGGAGAAAAAATTAACATTCCTGAGCCGATTTATCAGATGTTGCTTCAAGTTGTCCATGCAATGGCATCAGGTAAAGCTATATCTATAATTCCTCAACAACAGGAACTGACGACACAACAAGCGGCTGAACTCCTTAATGTATCACGTCCTTACTTGATCAAGTTATTAAAACAAGGCGACATTGATTACATCAAGGTGGGTTCACATCGCCGGGTTCGTTTTGATGATTTAATGAAATATAAACAACAGCGGGACACCAAGCGCCGAGAAGGTTTGAAGGAATTGACTCAATTTCTGCAAGATGAGGGGTTCTATGATGAGGAGAGTAGTAAATTAGACTAATAAGATGCTTTCTTTCTCTGTTGTTCTGGACTCCTGCGTTATCTACCCCATGCCTCTGTGTGATACTTTATTCCGTGCTGCTGAGGCAGAACTTTACCAAATTCATTTTTCACAAGAAATTCTAGAAGGTGCTACTCGCAACCTTGTAAAGAACGGAAAGATGACAGATGACAAGGCAGCACGCTTTCAAGAAATGCTCAAGATGCATTTTCCTGAAGCAATAGTGGAAGTACCAGAACAGCTAGTTGCATCAATGACAAATCATCCAGGCGATCACCATGTTGTCGCCGCTGCTGTAGTTGCCAAGGCAGAGGTAATTGTTACTGCTAACCTAGATGACTTTCCAGCAGAGGCTTTAAAGCCTTGGGATATTGAGGCTTGGCATCCAGATGATTTTTTGGTTTATCTTAATGAGCAATTTCCCGGAAAAATGATTGAAGTAATTCGGCAGTAATCAGAGGATCTCAAGAACCCTCCGCTGACCGTTGTTGAATTGCTGGATAAGTTAGAAAAAAAGAATAATGTTACAAAATTTGCTGGTAGCATTCGCTTCCATGAATATTCTGATGTAATCGTGCAAATTGCCAAAACAACCTTGAAGAGTAAGTTTGCAAGAATAGCACCAAAGGGTGGTCGATACCTTGAGGGTGAACAGTATCGACTCTGGCAAAAAGCGGGAATTTTAACAATTACGGCTAAAGACAACCGAGGGGAAATCCTGCGAGTTGAGAATGGGAAAATTCAGGGAAGTCTTTTATCACAGGACATTAAGGCATTCCAAATATTTGAACAAAGCTTAGAACAAAAACTAGGACAAACTAAAACACAGAAATCTGAAAACTGATAGCCTAACGTTGACTGCTAATGTTACATCTAGTATCGTTGAGCGGGGAATAACCAACGTGAAAGCACAAGTATTTAGAGGCGTCAATCAGCTGTCTTACGAAGATATCCCAGTTCCACCCCTAGAACCAGATGAAGTGCTGGTACAGGTGCGGGTAGTGGGGTTGTGTCAGTCAGATATTAAAAAAATTCGTTATCCACTGTATGAACCGCCGCGCATTTTTGGACATGAAACTGCCGGCACGATCGCAGCATTAGGCAATAATGTCAAAGGTTGGCAAGTTGGACAACGGGTAGCGGTGATGCACCACATCCCCTGTATGCGTTGCACCTACTGCCTAAATGATAATTTTTCTATGTGCGATGTTTACAAAAACATCTCCACAACCGCAGGCTTTAACGCCAGTGGCGGCGGTTTTGCTGATTATGTCAAGGTTCCCGGACATATTGTCCAAAATGGTGGGCTGATTCTCATCCCCGATCGCATCAGTTTTGAAGAAGCGAGTTTTGTTGAACCGACTAACTGCTGCTTGAAAGCTGTGAAAAAAGCCCAAATTGCCCCAGGACAAACTGTCTTAGTCACTGGTGCTGGGCCAATTGGGTTAATGTTCATTATGTTGGCGAAGTATTTCGGAGCAAAAGCGATCGCCACCGATTTACTGCCCTCTAGAATCGAAAAAGCCTTGAGTGTTGGTGCAGAGGCGGCTTTTGATGCTCGTGATCCCGATTTACCAGCAAAAATCCATGCCCTAACTGGTGGACTGGGTGTTGATGTTACCCTCCTGGCTGTTCCTAGTGATAAAGCTTTCTTTCAAGCACTTGATTGTACCCGCAAGGGTGGCAAAATCTTGTTTTTCGCCGAATTCCCTGATGAGGTGGAAATTCCCATTAACCCCAATATCCTCTACCGTAGAGAAATTGACTTGATAGGCAGTTACAGCTCATCTTATCGGCTTCAGAGTCTGTCAGCTGATATTGTATTTAATCAGCTGATTGACGTGCAAGCGTTGATTAGCGATCGCTATCCATTAAAAGATTTATCAGCAGCTGTGGAAGTTGCGATCGCACCCACACCGGATACTTATAAAATATTGATTTATCCGTAAAAGGGAGATGGGGGAATCTCTTCAATTTTGAATTTTGAATTGTTATCTCCCCCTGCTCCCTCGTCTTTTTGTTAAACTCAAAAAAATGCTTATTACCCTAGTTGCAGTCGCTCTACTGGCTTTCTACGTCGCCTGGAATCTCGGAGCAAACGATGTTGCTAACGCAATGGGAACCTCTGTAGGTTCCAAAGCTGTTACTCTCAAACAGGCACTAATAATTGCTGGGGTATTAGAGTTTACGGGGGCTGTATTGTTTGGGCATGAGGTAACGGAAACTCTCGCGACGAAAATTGCTAATCCCGCTTTATTCACAGCTACACCCCAAATATTCGTTGTTGGGATGGTAACGGTGCTAATTTCCTGTGGTGTGTGGTTGCAAATTGCCACATCGCGCGGTTTACCTGTATCCTCTTCTCATGCAGTTGTTGGTGCGATCGCCGGATTTAGTTGGGTAGCTTTGGGAGTAAATGCAATTGATTGGTCATCAATTGGCTTAATTACCATTGGCTGGATTTTAACGCCGTTAATTAGTGGTGCGATCGCCGCTTTATTTTACAGTCAAATCAAGCACTGGATTTTGGATCAACCCAATCAACTAGTGCAGTTACAAGAGTGGATTCCCTGGTTGAGTACTATACTGCTAGGTGTATTCGGCGTAATTGTATTACCATCACTGACTGAACCGCTAACCAATTTTGTAATTGAGCAAGCTGGTTTTACAATCCCTGCTTACGATATCCCACTCTTAACGGGTGCAATCGCAGCAGTTGGACTCACAATCATTAGTTGGCGACAATTGCAAGATTCGGGGGAAGTGGAGGAAAAATTTTCACCCCAGACTCAGGAATTACCATCAATCCAAAATCCAAAATCTCAAATCCAAAATCCAGTTGAGCGCTTATTTGGACGATTCCAATTGCTAAGTGCTTGCTTTGTAGCTTTTGCTCATGGTTCTAATGATGTGGGAAATGCGATCGCTCCTTTAGCTGCGATCGTCTACATCAATCGCACTGGTACCGTACCTACAGATGGTATCACTATCCCCATTTGGATTTTAATCCTTGGTGGTGCTGGTATTGTTAGTGGTTTAGCTGTCTGGGGTAAAAAAGTCATCGCCACTATTGGCGAAAACATTATTGCCTTGCAACCTAGTAGTGGATTTTGTGCCGAACTTGCTACTGCTACCACCATCCTCATTGCCTCCCGGCTAGGTTTACCAGTCTCCACCTCCCACGCTCTCGTCGGCGGTGTAGTTGGTATTGGACTAGTGCAAAATATCAAGTCGATTAAGTTCAAAACACTACAAGGCATTGCCGCCGCATGGCTAATTACAATCCCCGTGAGTGCTGGCCTGTGCGCTGCCATCTTTAGCATCGCTCGGATTTTATTTTTGTAAGAATTATTAATATTTTGCTAACTTTTCCCTCTACTGCATCTACTCACAGCAAAACATAGACTGCAACAACGCCAAAAAAGCGGGTTTTTGCAGAATTGCTACTGATTCATTAGAATGTTGTGCAGGGGATAGCGTAACTTTGAATTTCCACAGAAAGATACTTTAATCTCTATTTAGAGATGTAAACTGTCACACAAGTTACATTCCACACAAATTTACAGCTAGTTTCGCAAGTCAGACAATTTTGTGGCGGTAGGGCACGCATCTGCAAGTCTTTGATAATTACTATTGGCAGCAAAACAATAAATATTTATTTGGAGTGAGATTTCTTTCAAAGTAAAAATCTCATTGGCGAATAATTGATGTAAATTAAACTGATCAAATACTTTTATCAATGCTGAAGAAAACACCGTGGATTAAGCACTATCGCAAATTTGATGCTATGCCAAGTTCTATTCAGAATGACAGAATTACGTTGAAATGCGGAAGTGCTGTTAAAATTTTTAATTTATCTGGCAAAATACAGGAAATTAAGATGAGCGCCAAGAAATTGTACGGGAAGCAGCTTTATCGTCAAGGTGTTAGAGGTTAGAAGCTAATGGGGCGATTCGAGAAGCAACCAGAAAACCCGAGAGTCAGAGGCGAGCTATCTAGAGCAGCAGAAAATGCTCTTTGGGCTGTAGTTGAAGACTTAGAAAATCTTCAGCAAAATGTCCTCAGAGTGTTGCAAGAAGACGTAAAGCGGCTTCAGTCAGAAAAAAATCGGTTATCTGATGACATTCAAAGCTTGCTAGAGGAAAAAGAGCATTTACAACAAGTGCGCCAAATTACTGAACAGCAAGTGTTAATTCGTCAACTGGCAGAAGTTCTGGCAAAGCATATATCTTCACAACTGCAATCCTCTTTGGCGACTTTAGCTAACCAAACCATAGAGGGCAAGTCTTATGATCAAGCTGCGCTGAAATCCGCCCAAGTCAGCAGCAATGTTGTAGTAGGTGAAATCAATGAAAAAGTTGAACACATGTTTGACAGCCTAGATGACACCGTTACTGTTACCTTTAACTCGCTGCAACAGGAGCTGAAGAACTATCAAAGTAATCTTTCCCAACAGTTGTCACGGATGTATAGCCAGCAGCAGCAAGGGGAAACGATTTTGGCGGAGTTTGTTAATCGCCTGCATGGAGAACTAGAAAAAACTATAGAAGAAACTTCACGCAAACCAGCAACAGCAGGTACACCTACTGTTTTGCAGTTTACGGAGCCAGAGAAAAACAGTTCTTTTGAGACATCCCCGCCACCGTTTGGCGAAGTAGTAAGAAATTCCCCTGAGCCAATTTCCCCGATCCCTAATAAATTTTTAGAAAGGGAAACTAAATCAGAGCCGACGATTGTTAGAGAAAACGCCGCGAACCCAATTTCTGTCCCCAGCAAGGACTTGTTTCAAAAGGAAACTAAATCAGAGCCGACGATTGTTAAAGAAAACGCCGCGAACCCGATTTCTGTTCCCAGCAAGGACTTGTTTCAAAAGGAAACTAAATCAGAGCCGACGATTGTTAGAGAAAACGCCGCGAACCCAATTTCTGTCCCCAGCAAGGACTTGTTTCAAAAGGAAACTAAATCAG
>NZ_JBALDG010000033.1:0-167176 GCF_036917195.1 Nostoc sp. | reverse complement strand
CAGCCCGATTCTTACTTTCCCCAGGTAAGGCAGCCCGATTCTTACTTTCCCCAGGTAAGGCAGCCCGATTCTTACTTTCCCCAGGTAAGGCAGCCCGATTCTTACTTTCCCCAGGTAAGGCAGCCTGATTCTTACTTTCCCCAGGTAAGGCAGAACGTGAGATAATTCCACCTTGATTAATCCAACTTTGATTAATCCGACAATTCGAGACTCAACTGTAGTTAATCCGGTGATTATAAATAATTCATGGTGTCATACACCATTTAGCGGTAGGTGATCGCGGGTTATTATTACCTATCCCCGCTAGGGAAGTGGGGGAGCAGGGGGGCAGGGGGCAGGGGGAGCAGGGGAGGTGAGTATTAAAGACTCGTCCACGAGTAAAAAAGACTCGCTCACGAGTATCAAAGACTCGTCCACGAGTAAAAAAGACTCGTCCACGAGTATCAAAGACTCGCTCACGAGTATCAAAGACTCGCCCACGAGTAAAAAAGACTCGTCCACGAGTATCAAAGACTCGCTCACGAGTATCAAAGACTCGTCCACGAGTAAAAAAGACTCGTCCACGAGTATCAAAGACTCGCTCACGAGTAAAAAAGACTCGCTCACGAGTATCAAAGACTCGTCACAAGTATCAAAGACTCGCCTGCGAGCAAAAAACGAATTTTAATTTACACAAAATTACAGTTACAAATCATTCTCCCCTGCTCCTCTTGCTCTACGATGTAAACTGCGAACCGAGAATCATCGTCCCAATCCCAACATCAGTAAAGATTTCTAGTAATAGGGCGTGGGGAATGCGACCATCGATGATATGTGCTGCACGGACTCCTTGAGCAAGCGATCGCACACAGCAATTCACTTTAGGAATCATCCCACCGCTGACTATACCATTGACAATCAACTCGCGGGCTTCGCGAATATCTACTTTTGGAATCAAAGTAGATTGGTCTTTGTAATCTTTTAAAATTCCACTAGTGTCGGTCAGTAAAATTAACTTTTCTGCTCCTAGTGCAGCAGCGATTTCTCCAGCTACAGTATCGGCGTTAATGTTATAAGCTTGTCCTGTCTCGTCTGCGGCGACGCTGGACACTACCGGAATATAACCATTGCTAGCAAGGGTTTCCAAAATCTTGATATTCACATTGCTGACTTCCCCTACAAAACCGATGCCTTCTTGACCTTGGGAACGGGCTGTAAATAAATTACCGTCTTTACCGCAAAGTCCTACAGCCAATCCACCAGCTTGGTTAATCAGGGAGACAATTTCTTTATTAACTCGACCAACTAAAACCATTTCCACCACATCCATTGTGGCGGCATCAGTGACTCGCAGACCATTCTTAAATTGTGGTTCTATTCCCAGCTTATCTAACCAACTGTTAATTTCTGGGCCACCGCCGTGGACTACAATTGGACGCAAGCCCACGCAGGATAAGAATACAATGTCGCGCATAACTTTGTGTTTGAGTGTGCTGTCTTTCATGGCTGCGCCACCATATTTGACAACAACAGTGCGACCGGCGAATTGTTGAATATAAGGTAGTGCTTCGCTTAATACACGCACACGAGTGGCTTCAGCTTGCCTAATGTATTCAGAATCGTTGACCGTCATGAGGAGCCTAACAGAGAGAGTTAAAACGTATTTCAGTCAGTGTAGAAGACTTTGTAACTCTTCACAATCTTTGCCGCCATCAAGTATGTTTGTACTGGAATGACTGTAGCAATCTGGCTGGATTTGTAAAAATCTGGTTGCTTGTTGTGTAGATCACACAGCAATAACAGTCATAGTGGCAGTATCTCTTTTGTAAGCAGATACTGTTAGTGGTGTTAATAAGCGCTTTATTTGAGTCATGGATATTAAAGAATTACTCAGGCAGTACGCCTCTGGTGAAAGAAATTTTATTGGCATTAGTTTAAGGGATGCCAATTTACTAGGTATTAACTTGAGCGAGGCTAATTTAAGCAACTCTAGTTTAAGAAATGCCGAGTTACACGGGGCTAATCTTCAACGAACTATTCTTAAAGGAGTTGATTTAGTGGGAGCAAGCCTACGCTACACAATGCTAGATGAAGCAGATTTGAGTAATGCCGATTTAACTGAGTGCAATTTCCAATATGCCAGCTTAAAAAGGGCAAAGTTAACTAACTGTACAATCTTGGAAAGCAGTTTAGAAGGTGCAAATCTAGAAGGCGCAAATTTAGAAAATGCAGAGATAGTTGATACAAGTTTAGAGGATACAAATCTCACAAATGCTAATTTAAGTAAAGCTGAGATTGTGAAAACAAGTGGTTTCCCAGAATTAAGTGGCGCTATTTTGTGCAACACGATTATGCCAAGCGGCCATATTTGCAACGACAATTGTAATCCTGCTGCAATTAAAGATATTTTGTTGCAACGTTACGCATTAGGAGAACGAGATTTTACAAACAATTTCAGTTGTGTTGAATTAAGGCTTTCTGATTTGCGAGGAGTCGATTTAAGTGGTGTACAGCTTCCTGGTATAAAACTATGGAATGGTCTTTTAGAAGGCGTAAATCTAAGTAATGCAAATTTGAGTGGTGCTTGGTTAATTGAAATTTTTTTCCAAAATGCCAATTTAGAAGGTATTAATCTTGAAGAAAGCAAATTGAGTAGCTCATCTTTTAAATCAACTAATTTAAGAAGATCAAACTTCAAAGGTGCTAGATTGGACGTGGGTAAACATGGTTGTGTTTTAACAAACTTAACAGATGCAGACTTCACGGAAGCTGATTTAAGTAATGCCAATTTAGCAAGAGCTATAGTAAGTAAAGCTAATTTTACTAGAGCTAACTTAATAAATGCAAATCTAAGTAAGACTGATTTAATGCGTGCCAATTTCAGTGAAGCCAACTTAACTGGAGTTAACTTGAGTGAAGCAATTTACTGCTCAGAAACAATTTTTTCTGCAAATATTGATTTATCTCAAGCTATCCCCATTACCTCTGGAGTAAATTTATCTGGATATCAAAAATCTCTTTTATCTTGTAGAGATTTACACTCTCTTAATTTAAGTAGAGCTAACTTGAGCGGTCTTTACATGAATGATGTAAATTTGAGTGGTGCAAACCTTAGTGAATCTAATCTTAGTAATACTCGTTTCAGTGATGCCAATTTAAAAAGTACAAGTTTAATAGGTGCTAACCTTACTAATGCTTATTTAGGTGGTGCTAATTTAAGTAATGCTGATCTAAGCTATACCATCATGACTAATACAAATTTATTGGGAGCATTTTATAATTCGGAAACTATTTTTCCTAATGGTACTGATTTATCAAAAGCTATATATCTTGATTCAGGCGTAAATCTATCTCATATCTATTTTTCAAAAATTAATTTAAATGGAGTTACTTTATCTAATACAAACTTAAGCAGTTCAATTTTAAAGTATATTGACCTAAGTTATGCAAATCTCAGTAATGCTAATCTAACTAATGCCAATTTGGAAGGCGCAATTTTAGATAATGCAAATCTGGAAGGAGCAATATTCTGTAAAACTATTATGCCTGATGGTAGTGTTCGGAATAACTGATACTAAATAAATCACTATTCCCTCCCACATTACCCGACACAATAAGCAGGCGATCGCTCCTTCAAGCCTCTAGAATTAAAATCATTCGGCTGAAGCTAGGGAATGAAAATGACCACGCTGCTAATCCAAACTGAAAGCACACCCCTAACGGTAAATTTCCCCTCCCTTGTGCAGATGACAAATGAGCAGTTCTACGAATTTTGCCAAGCCAATGGAGATTTACGAATTGAGCGTACTGCCAATGGGGAAGTCATCATTATGCCACCAGCTTTTTCAGATACGGGCAACCGTAACTTTAACATTGCTGCACAGCTTGGGTATTGGACTGAACAAGATGGCACTGGCATAGGCTTTGACTCCAGTACAGGTTTTACACTACCTAATGGAGCGATGCGTTCCCCTGATGCTTCTTGGATTGAACTGGAGCGCTGGAACGCCTTAACAAATGCACAAAAAGCCTCATTTGCACCAATTTGTCCCAGCTTTGTGATTGAGTTACGCTCCTCTAGCGATCGCCTGATAAAATTACAAGACAAAATGCAGGAGTATATCGATAACGGTGCATCACTAGGCTGGTTAATTGATCGGCAGAATCGAAAAGTCTACATTTACCGGACTAATCGGGAACTTGAAATTTTGGAAAATCCGGAAGCAGTTAGCGGTAATCCAAAATTACCAGGGTTTATCCTACGAATGGTCAAAATTTGGTAAATTGAGTCTTCCTAATGAGAAACTTGTGTTTTGAGAACGCTAGGAATTGCCTCAAGTACTCGCTTGGCAACGTCTTCGGGTGTATCTCCCTCTCGCTCGGTGATGTGCAAATCGGCTTGAGAGTAAAGTGGTGTTCGTTGTTCGAGGAGCGATCGCAATTTACCCTTGGGATCAACATCTTGCAGCAGTGGTCTTGTGGTATCCTCAGCTAAACGACTGTAAATTAGCTCCACTGGCGCATCTAGCCACACTATCAAACCGTGGTGCAAGTAACCCCAATTTTCTCGCCGCAGTACAATGCCCCCACCGGTTGCTATAGTCAACTTTGTAAAAGCACAAACTTGTGAAAGTACGTCGCTTTCTACCTGGCGAAACCCTGCTTCACCAACTTGTGCAAATAACTGATTGATAGATTTACCTGTCGCTTGGGCAATGACATCATCGGTATCCACAAACCCATAGCCCAGTTCCTTTGCCAGTAAGCGCCCTATTGTCGTCTTACCAACGCCCATAATCCCAATTAAGTACAGGTTGACTCCTTGTAATAAGCTGCTCACCAGTTGCTTCGCTCCAATTATGAGTTCTGTTAGCGGATAGCTAGGGTTTAGCCCGTGCTGAGTCACAGTTTCCAATTATAAACTCAACGACTCATACCTGCGTATTCAAGCGATGTTTGGGTTGGGCTGCGCCAACACAATTATGTATAAGAATAGAAAAGCGATCGCTAATAAGCTGATAATCATGAACTCAATCAGGCATACTACATGATTGTTAAAGGTCGCGGATGCTTTGAGGCTGACAAGATAATATTTTTAATCTCTAATTCCATTTGATGTGCGTTCTCTCATATCGCTTTTAGTCTAAACCCCAGTTGGAAATTTGAGGAGTAGAATGACAAATTTACAAAAAACAGAAAAGCAGAAGATGCTGGCAGGTGAGTTGTATCTTGCTAGTGATCGCGAGCTAAATGCTGAACGCAAACGAGCACGCCGACTACTCCGTCTCTATAATGCTACAACGGAAGAGGAACCAGAAAACCAACTTCAACTTCTGCAAGATTTGATGGGTAAACTTGGCAGTAACTCCGAGATTGTCCAGCCTTTCTTCTGTGATTATGGCAGTAATATCCATGCAGGCAACAATGTATACATAGGCTACGGCGGTGCGATTCTAGACTGTAACATAGTAGAGTTGGGCGATAATCTTCTGTGTGGTTCCTATCTCCAAATTTACACCGCCTATCATTCTACTGATCCTGATCTACGGTTAGCCAAGCGAGAATTGGAACTGGCTGCTCCCGTCAAAATTGGTAACAACGTCTGGATTGGAGGTGGTGTCATCATTTGTCCGGGTGTCACTATCGGTGACAACACTACAATTGGTGCAGGGAGCGTAGTTGTTAAAGATATTCCATAACGTAGTTGCTGTTGGTAACCCCTGCCGTGTTGTGCGATTGCTACAAGCCGACAGTTCAAACGATACCTCAAATGTTAACTCTTGAGAGTGCCCCACGGGCGCGATCGCAACCCCTTTTACATGATTATCATTATTGTAATTACTATTGACACAAATGTATTACATAATTACTAGAGGTCGCGTATGTTTTGAGACTGACTTGAGAGTATTTTTAATCCGTAACTCCATTTGACTTGCGTTCCCTCATATCTTTTTTAGTCTAAACTCCAGTTATTATGCACGCAGGAATTACTTACTGCGCTCAGAACCGCCGCTTAATCGGGGAAATATTGAGGAGTTTAATTTTAATCTGGGAAGTTCTTGAGCCAGAAGAAATGAGATATCAACTTGAATTTCTCTGAAAGCTTTTATTGTTTTACTCAAATGCATACCGCTATACTTTCTGGAGCGAGACGCTATGCGTACTTACTTCCCCCTTCGCGTAGCGTCCCGTAGCTAAGAGGTAGATTAACTTTCTTACGGAATGCTAGGCGTCGCTTGCTTAAAAGCAGGGGTACGCTAACGCATCCTGGGGCGACTCCAGTTTTTCACCTTCACTGAGTATCTGGTTTAGTTACTCAGCATTTATTCAATGTATCTATACAATTCACTAGAAAGATAAACTCTGACAGTATTACTACTAGGATTTTGATAAACTCCATTAACAATTTCCGCAGGACTACAACCACAAAGTAAACCTTTGATAAATTTATTTTCAACGGGTGTCAAGGCTTTTTCCTTTGTAAATACCAAATTTACGTATAACTTTTCTAATTTCCAATTGTTTTTAAATTCTACAAATTCATCTTCTATTTAAGATGGATCAACTGCCGTCATTACCGTTATTAATGTATTTAAAGTAACTTTTGTAATAGCTTAACGATTCTTCTGTGAAATTACCATAAATAATAAACGATGAATTTCTCAGGAATGTAGTAACTTTCCTGAAGTAACTTGGTAATTGCTGCATAGCGATCGCTATACTTAACGAAAAAAATAATATAGCTTGTTTGAAACTTTATTCAAATAATTCCTGTCTATCTAAATAATCGAGACTTTGACTCTGGTGTGTAATTATTAAGTGTACCCAATACTGTGTTATTAACAGCACAAACTCGTTATTCTAAAAGTTCAGTTATAACAAGCCCTACTCAATTAAATGTTCCTGATAAAGGTGTAAAAGATGACTTATTTACCGCGATCATCTAAAAAAGTTTTGCAAAGAAGTTGAAGTTTTGGTACAAAGACTACTGCATATTTCACCCCAATAAGCCTGAATGAATAAATATAGTATGAATGAGGTGTCAACTATGACTCGAATTCGTGACGTTGTACAGAAAGCTTTAGCAACTGGCTATTTGACAGTAGAAGCTGAAAATCAACTCCGACAACTGTTGACTACCCGATATGACTTGGAAGATTTTAATGCTTTCATGACTTTACAGGAAGCTGCCATGATTGGTAAGGTCAAGCAAGAGTCTAGAGAGCGGTGTGGCATCAAGTAGAGACGTAGCCTGCTACATTTCACCGACGGGAGCGCTTATCATCATCCTCAAAATCATCATCATCAAAAAATTCCCAATCATCATCATCCGCTTGATTGGTAGTCGGTGGCTGATAAGGGGGGATAATTACCCGGTAATCAGCATCGTAAATTGATTCAGTTTTTCCCGCAGCTGTATTTTTTGGCTCACGGTAGCTGTAGGAGTAAACTGAACCAGACTGAGAACTGCTTTTGGCTTCCGATTGACGTTCGTAAGTTTTAGAGTCTCTAGGCTGTTGAGCTTGAGGATTAGGGGTAGGCGCTTCCTCTGACTTTTCATCAAAGTTCCAATCATCATCTCTAGTGCCATTTGTCTCCCAATCATCAAATACATCACTAGTAGGCTGTTCTTTTTTACTAGCTGGTGGTGGAGGACTGACAGGGCGAGATGTCGGTTCTTCTTTTTGGGTTGCCTTAGCACGAGGCGAAGTTGCGCTTCGGCGGTCTGGAGTTTGGCGTTGTCCTCCTACAAAATAATTGGATAATTTAAACAAGGTAGCAATCAATATAGATGTGAAAGCACCGGTGGCAGTACTGAACAAAATCCATATCGCTAGTGGTAATGGTTGAGTTCGCACGCCCAAAAATACTACCGATAGGGGAGGTGACCAATTTTGGACTAACAACGGCGTTAGTACTCCTAGTACCGCGACCAATAGAATTAAGCGAATTACAGCCATAGCAATTTTGTCAGTTGTCAGTGGTTAGTTGTCAGTTATCAGTTGTCAGTTATCATTCTGATTATTCTAGGACTTATACAAAATCATCAAAAAACGTAGACGCAAAGCGGTGAAGTAGCGCGGTCTTCTCTCAAAAGGAGAAGGGGAGACGCGCAAGGGACAAGTCGGGAAACCGCAAGGGCGCACTGCCTCCTTTATGCCTCTTAACCCGTCCACCGCAGTGGCTCCCCATGAGCGACTGCTGTTAGCGCAGCGTAAAGCCTGCGGCATGGCTTCGCTTAGAGCGAGGAACGAGCGTCACCCGGAGAGCTTGCCGCAGGCTACCGCAAAAGACGCTGAGGAACAAGAGTTTCAGAAAGTTCTTGCCTAAGTCCTATATTCTTCACTAATTACTGTTCACTGATTACTGACAATATGGGCCATCTCTATCATTACCGCTTGGACAAAGAAATCTCTAAAAAGTTACCCTCATATTGCCAACACTAGACAACTACGTTTGTAATCTTAGACCAAATTGCTAAAACTACTGGGATAAATAGCAATCCCACTATCGCTTCATCAGCTTTAGGTATTATGCGAGCTATATTTATACTTCCATCGGTATCGGCGTTAATTATCCTGCCAATGGAAGTTTTATATAAACCGCGCTTAATTCGCTTGCCCTTTTAGGACTATTATGAAATTTCCAGATGAGGGCGTTAGCGACGACCTTGCCACCGCTGAATTGGGATGCAGTCAATATCTAGTTGATCTAAAGCGCGGGCAACTACAAAATCAACTAAATCCTCGATGGTTTGAGGATTATGATACCAAGCGGGAATAGCAGGGACAATTCTCACTCCAACTTCTGCTAGAGAGGTTAAGTTACGCAGGTGGATGAGGCTAAAAGGCGTTTCCCGAGGGACAATGACCAGCTTTCGTCCTTCTTTGAGTTGGACATCCGCTGCCCGTTCTAGTAAATCGGAACTCAAGCCAACCGCTAGCTTTGCCACTGTGCTCATGCTGCATGGAATAATTATCATCCCCAGAGTAGCAAAGGAACCACTGGCAATCCCGGCTCCAACATCACCCCAAGGATGGCAGCGGAGTTTACCCGAAAGTGAAACTCCAGCTTGCTCTCGCCAGAATTGTTCTTGCGCGGTTGGTTCTGGTGGCATCCGAATTTCCTGTTCTGACTGCCAAACCATGTAAGTAGATTTAGAGGCAACCAATTCAATGCTGTAATCTGCTTCTAGCAAAAATTTGATCGCGCGAACAGCGTAAATCAGAGCAGATGCGCCCGATACGCCTAAAATTAGAGGTTTAGTGTTGTTTGACACGTAAAATTTAGTTGATTTTACTCATCTTCAGAGTAAGAGTCTAGGTCATCAGGCTCAATGTCATTTGGTAAGTAGAGGTCTGAAAGATCATCATTGGAACCATTGCCAGTTAAAACTTTGGCTACACCATCGCTGCCGACTGTTACCAAATCAATTTGCTGGCGGTAGTAATCGACACTTTTAACTTGCACGGCGACGCGATCGCCTAATCTATAGGAAGCGCGATTTTTGCGACCAAACAGTGCCTGTTGTCTAGCACGATATTCATACCAATCGTCTTTGAGAGAACTGACGTGTACCAATCCTTCTACCCTCAAAGGCACACCAGGATTACTGCTGGACTCCACCTCGGCTGCTGGGACTTCAATTTCCACAAAGAAACCGTAGGATTGAACACCAGTAATTACGCCTTGAAATACCTGACCGATCCGCTGCTTCATCAGTTGGGCTTTTTGCAGTCCGGCTAAATCGGCTTCAGCTTCTTGGACTTCTTTTTCTCGGTCGTTGATTTGGACAATTACCCTAGTTAAATCGCTTTGCAGTTCTTGCTGCAATTCTGGGGGTAAAACGTTCCAGTTAATTTCCTCATGGCTGGAGGAGTGACGGAGGTTAACGCGTTCTCTAACACGGGTATTGCGGCGATCGCGTCCGTTTTCTAGTAGCGTGTAATACACTCTTTGCATGAGCAAATCTGGGTAACGCCGCAAAGGCGCACTAAAGTGGATATATTGCGGTAGTGCCAGACCAAAGTGAGATCCTTTGGTGGTGCTGTATGCAGATGGCTTGAGGGTATCTTGCAACAAGTAAGTAAGAACTTGCTCAGAGGGAGATTCAGCAAAAGCTGTGGTCAAATGTTGATAATCTAAGGGTTGGATATCGACTTCTGGATCTAGCGTTAGGTCAACGCCTAAATTGACTGCCAATTTCAGCATTTCCTGGACATCTTCGACATCGGGTGTGCCTTGGACTCGCCAGATAGCCGGAACACCAAGGGCATTTAAGTGAGTTGCAACCAGTTGATTAACTAACAGTACTAACTCCGTGAGTAGCGATCGCACTGGTAAATCATTTACCACCACAGCGCCGAGAATCCCCTCATCATAGTAGGCGTTTTGGCTGGGTGGCAGATTCAACTGGAGGCTGCCACGAGTCAACCTTATCTGTTTCACCGCTGTTTGCAAGGCTTGGAGGTCTTGCAGGATCTGAGAAACCTGTGGAGATTGATCTTCAGCTTCACCTGTAAGAATTGCCTGGGCTTGTTCTGTACTCAGTGCTGTTTCTACATTGATTACACTGGGTTGAATTTCCCACTCTAACACTTGTCCTGATTGGGGATCAATTGTAATTAAAAAAGAGATGGTTAAGCGATCGCTCCCAGGTACTAAAGAACAGCGTTCAGCCACAGCTGGTGGCAAAATTGGCAGCACTAATTCTCCTAGATACACTGATTTACCCCGTTTGAGTGCTTCTCTATCTAGGGCTTCGTCAGGTTGGACATAGTGAGAAACATCGGTGATATGAACGCCCAAAAGCCAATTTCCGGCTAGGTTTTTTTCTAAACTAAAAGCGTTTTCTATAACTTTGGTGTCGCCATTTAGCCCTTCAATGGTGAGAGTAAACAAATTACGCAAATCCAGCCGATTTTTCAGGTCTGCTTTGAGTAGCTTTTTGGGCAACTTGGCGGCTGCATCTAGCACATTATCCGGGAAAGTGCGGGAAAGGTCGTGTTTGCATGTTACCAGATCTATATCAGCAGCAGCTTCGGCATCGCTGCCGAGGATTTGCACCACTCGACCTAGTGGGGGATATTGTGCCAACGGGTAACGCAAGACTTCCACATGGACAAGGTGATCGATCGCTTCTTCCAACTTCGCCTCGTTAGGTTGGATCTTGAGTTCAAACAGCAATCGATCATCTAAGGGCACAGCGCGGAAACCGCTATCCACTTGCTTAATTCGTGCCAGTAATGTGTGGTTAGAACGTTCTAGAATCAGCTTCACCTCCCCTTCAGGAGAGCGACGGCGACTGCCTTCTTTGAGAACTCTTACCAAAACGCGATCGCCATTCCAAGCATTACTCAGATGACTTTCGCGGATGTAAATATCCTCAGATCCTTCCACATCTTGAATAGCAAAGCAAAAGCCTTTACTAGAACAACGAAGTTTTGCCTCGATTATTCCCTCTTCTGAGACACGGCGATACTTACCCCGTTCTTTTACTAAAATACCGATTTTTTCTAGAACATCTAAAGCAATGTGAAGTTTTTGTAAGCTTTTTTCATCTTCACAGCCAAGTTTCTTTTCCAAAACTTTTCGAGCTACCAATTTATCATCGGTGAAATTGGCAAGGAGTGTAGCGATTGAAAATTCCATGCAGTGAACCGACCTTTGGTCAAAACATCATTTTTTGTTTAATCTGGTTCTTTTCTGTATACCCTCACGGCTTACAGAAACAAGCTGGAAACGAATTGCCCTGAGGCAAAGCTTCCTAAGTTCTAAGGAAAGGAAGCCCAACCCAGCCTTGCAAGAAACTACTCCCGCAGTTGCGAGCAAAGGAAGCTTACCCACGGACAACTCTGGGCGTCTACGAACTTCTCACTGCACAATGCTCTCAGAGTTCGCCTGCGTTCAAGTCTCTTCACCTAACCAAACTTAAGATTGCACACCTGATTAAGATTTAGCCCCGCTAGGTAATTAGGCAACGGTTTTTTGAGAAGCTGGGTTTAGAGAATCCATACTGCCCAAAAGCGCTATGCAGGGGAGCCACTGCGGTGAGGCAGCCCCCGTCTTGGCGGTTCCCGTCGATAGCGCAGCGTAAAGCCTGCGGCATGGCTTCGCTTAGAGCGAGTCATTTCCCTTGGCGCTAGCCTCTCCCTTTGGGAGAAGGGGAGACGCCAAAGGCGAACAAGCGTCTGGGGGACTGCCGAACCCGAAGGGTCTTGGGGTCTCCCCAAATGGAGGAGCCAGCCGCGTGGGCGGGTCTCCCGACTTGAGCGGACTGGCGTCAAGTGGCGTGGAAACTACAGGTGTTTGATTGTCTAGAGTGAAGGTAATTTTACGCCATTAGACTTTGATTTGAACTAGGAGGAACTGCCGATGAACCCAATTTTCCCACATGTAGAATCGGTAACAATTAGGTAATCAGCTTAATTAGCAGTGAGGGCGAACCTTATCTTCATTATTGTAGATTTAGAGCGCACTTCCAGAAAATAGTTCTAGATATCGAGTTGGGTTATCAGTATAGCATTGTAGACAAGACTACCCAGGTAAGTTAGCACTAGTCAAAAATTTCGTCAAAAAAGAGCTACTGCTACAATTAGGACACGGGATAAAGCAAAAATATCACCTTGATCGCTCAAAGCCGGAATTTTCACTCAGAATGAGGGATTGAAAAAGGTAGAAATTTTATTGTGATCACAGCAATCAGTCGTTAGCGGACATTTTGCTTTCAATGCTACTTGCACGCGATATTATTGATAGGCATCCTGAGTATCGAGTGGATGTAAATTAAAGTAAGGGCAGTTTACATCGCTTGAGCATACAGGCAGTATCGACCCCGTTATTAAAAAGATTTAGATTGGTAGCAGTATTATGTTGGCTCAATTCCAGAGCTTGTATCCCAAGGGCAGTCTTATTTCTGAATTAGTGCAAATTTTTCAAGGAAAATATATTGTCCGGGCAAGCGTGCAAATTGAAGGCGTAACCCGTGCTACGGGTATGGCAGCGGCAGAAACAGTAGAAGCAGCAGAAGACCAAGCCAGAACGAGGGCGCTGATAGTTTTGGGTATTACAAATGCGCCACCCGAATCAGTGGCATTTACCTCAAATCCAATTTCCCCAGCGCAGCTAAACCCTTCCTTGAACACTAAAGGTGGATTGAATGAGGCTGCTGCCTATTCCTCTACAAAAGGTGAGGATTTTGTTAGTAGTCAGTGGTCAGTGGTCAGCGACAAAGAAATATCTATCCCGCCTTCTAGAGTCCGCAACATCAAACCAGAAGTAGTAACAAGCAGTAACGAACAGTACGGCTACAGCGATGCTGATCCCCTATCAAACGATACCTATAGCCAGGATTTAGGTCAAAACTTTCCTGTGACTGCCAACCGGGAGCTAGAATTTGATCCTCCAGTTGAAAACTTGGAAATAAATTTTGATAACCAGGTGGAAAATCAGACCTTTCCAGCAATTTCTGCCAATAATGTCACACCATTTACACCTCGGAGTTATAGCCCTCAAGAGGATGTCCCCACCCCGTCAGTGACAGGAAAGAGAAAGAAGAAAGCTGAACCCGTGGATTTATCGGATGTAATTGCTAAAACAGATGTGGAACTTCAGCGTTTAGGCTGGACACCAGAACAGGGACGCGAGCATCTAATTGAAACCTACGGCAAGCGTGGGCGTACTTTGCTCACTGAAGAAGAATTACACGGATTTCTCAAATACCTGCAATCTCAGCCAGACCCATTAGCGGGATTTTGATTAGTCAATAGTCATTTGTCTTTTGTAATTGGTGAGGGTCAATCAGAAAAGACATAGGCTATTGAAATACTAATGAAGCTATGGAATCGGTAAATTTTTCTGAAGTAATTGCTCAAATAGATATCGAAATGGAGCTACGAGGCTGGACAACAGACCAGGGACGGGAATATCTTAAAAAAACTTATGGGAAGCGATCGCGTACTTTACTGACAGAAGTAGAGTTACTAGACTTCCTTCAATACCTTAAATCTCTACCTACACCAACATTAGACCAAGTTCTAATTGCCAAAATTAATGTCGAAATGCAGCGATTAGGCTGGACAACACAGCAGAGACGGGAATATCTTAAAAAAACTTATGGAAAGCGATCGCGTTTTTTACTGATCGATGATGAATCGCACGAGTTTTTCCAATACCTTACATCTCAACCGACACCACCCTTCGACGAAGTTCTGATTGCCAAAATTAATGTTGAAATCGAACGGTTATGTTGGACACGACAGCAGGGACGGGAGCATCTAAAAAAAACTTATAGGAAGCGATCGCGTACTTTACTGACAGAAGTAGAATTACTAGACTTCCTTCAATACCTTGAATCTCTACCTACACCACCCTTCGACGAAGTTCTGATTGCCAAAATTAATGTTGAAATCGAACGGTTATATTGGACAAAAAAGGAGGAAGAACAGTATTTTATAACAACTTACAGCAAGCCAGATCGCACTTTGCTTACCCAGGAAGAATTACTGGATTTCCTCAGATACTTGGAATCTCACCCCATACCAGAAGACTACTCTGAGCTTTACGCGGAATATGAAGAGTTTCAAGATTTCTCTAGTGATTCAGAAGAATCAGACAATATAATCACTAGAATGTATCCTGTGCATTTATTGTATCCTGTGGATTTATTTGAAGTACTTACTAAAACTGATGTCGAAATGCAGCGCTTAGGCTGGACAACAGACCAGGGACGGGAGCATCTGATTAAAACTTATGGGAAGCGAGGGCGTTCTTTACTAACCGATGAGGAATTGTACGAATTCCTCCAATACCTTACATCTCAACCGACACCATCATTAGACGAACTTCTGATTGCCAAAATTAATTTTGAAATCGAACGGTTATGGTGGACACTAGAGCAGGAACAGGAGTATGTCATAGAAACTTATGGCAAGCAAAATACAAATTTGCTTACCCAAGAAGAACTACTAGGATTCCTCAAATACTTAGAATCTCAACCTACACTAGAATACCCCAGCGATCTTGACGCGAAATATGAAGAGTTTAAAGATTTCTCTACATACTCAGAAGAATCAGACAAGGTAATTACTAGAATGTCTTCTGAGGATTTATCTAAGGTATTGGCTAAGACCGATGTTGAAATGCAGCATTTAGGGTTGACATCAGAACAGGGACGGGAGTATCTGATTAAAACTTATGGGAAGCGATCGCGTTTTTTGCTGACCGATGAGGAATTGCAGGAATTCCTCCAATATCTCCAATCTCAGCCAGACCCAAGAGCAGGATTTTGATTTCCAAGTTCTAAATCAAGTTTTGAACTTCTAAATCGAGTTTTGAACTTCTAAATCAAGTTTTGAACTTCTAAATCAAGTTTTGAACTTCTAAATCGAGTTTTGAACTTCTAAATCGAGTTTTGAACTTCTAAATCAAGTTTTGAACTTCTAAATCGAGTTTTGAAGTCAAATAACCCCTCTTCTGATTATGAAGAAGGGTTATTTTTAGAGTTTAAGGGAATTAAAAGTGGTAAATCACCATTTGCAAATCGTGACTATTAATTAAGAACAGCAACTGCTGGACGGCTACCAGCGGCGTGACGGTCAATAACTTGGTCAATCAAGCCATATTCCCTCGCTTCCTCTGGTGACATGAAGAAGTCACGTTCAGTATCTTCAGCAATCCGCTCAATTGGTTGACCTGTATGTTCAGCTAAATAGTTGTTTAGCCGCTGCTTGTGGTACAGAATCTCCCGCGCCTGAATTTCAATATCAGTCGCCTGTCCTTGAGCGCCACCTAGAGGTTGATGAATCATAATCCGAGAGTGGGGTAAACTCATTCGCTTACCCTTAGCACCACCGCTGAGGAGGAAAGCGCCCATACTCGCCGCCAATCCGGTACAAATTGTACAGACATCAGGGCGAATGTGTTTCATAGTGTCAAAAATGCCCATGCCAGCCGTCACCGAACCACCGGGAGAATTGATATACATATAAATGTCTTTCTCCGGGTCTTCAGCATCCAAATACAGCAGTTGGGCAACAATCAAGTTAGCAATGTTGTTGTCAACTTGTTGTCCCAAAAAGATGATGCGCTCACGCAACAGCCGTGAGTAGATGTCAAAGGCGCGTTCACCTCGACCCGATTGTTCAATAACGATAGGAATCATGGAAGCGTGTTTGTGGCTACTTTAAATACATTTTATCGGTGACGGCACGAAACTGGGGTTTATCTCTACTGTTCCCAGGCAGATAAATTAAACCTTGCTGGTTTTTCTTTACTCAAAAAGAGGGCAAAAGGTGCTTATCTTATAGATTTAACCCTCAAGGGCACTTTTTAGCGGCAAAAGGTGTCTAAGAGAATATCTCCATTTAGGAAAAACAAATCAAAAAACTCCAATTATCGCCAACCTCATATTTCGGCTTTTGCTGGACTATCTTGGTGATGTGGTGATTAAACCGATAACCGAAATCCGACCTGCTTAGGGAATTATGTTAAATATCCAGTAAAATTTTAAACATTTTCTTAGGATTTACCTCAGCAATTATTAAGTTATTTTTGTTAAATTCGGTAAATCGGTAGTACGAGGTGTATTTAGAATAACCAGTCTTACTTGAAATGCTATCCACACAGAGAGACGTGCCATGCTGGAAAAACTTGTACAAGCCGCCATCATCACCTTCTTGCTCCACCTGATAGTAGGACTTAGCCCAAATACTCTGATTCAGACAAAGACAGCATCACCTATGCCAGAAATGCCACCAAATATTGTTAGCTTGCTATTGCGACCTTTTCAGTAAGAATGTTTCATCAATTGCACAGGTGTCGGCGATATCAAAGACATGCACTACTACCTGTTAACTCAAGAGCTAACACTCCTGGGAACAGGATAGACTGAGCAAAGAAGGCAACTTACTTGCTATTTGATCATGACCAATCGCCTTGCTGAAGCTAAGAGCCTCTATCTCCGCAAACACGCCGAAAACCCGATTGATTGGTGGTCTTGGTGTGACGAAGCACTTGCAACTGCAAGGGGGCAAAATAAACCGATTTTTCTCTCCATTGGCTATTCTAGTTGCCACTGGTGTACTGTCATGGAAGGCGAAGCTTTTTCTGATATTGCGATCGCTGACTACATGAATGCCAATTATCTTCCCATCAAAGTAGACAGGGAAGAAAGACCTGACCTCGATAGCATCTATATGCAGGCTTTGCAGATGATGAGCGGTCAAGGGGGTTGGCCTTTGAATATTTTTCTTTCCCCAGAAGATTTAGTGCCGTTTTACGCTGGTACTTATTTCCCTGTAGACCCGCGCTATGGTCGTCCTGGATTTTTGCAGGTGTTGCAATCGCTTCGCCGTTATTACGATACAGAAAAAGAAGACTTACAGCAACGCAAAGCCCTAATTATTGAGTCTTTGCTCACGTCTGCGGTGTTACAATCCGGTACAACAACCGAGCTTGAAGACCGTGAATTACTCCGTCAAGGTTGGGAAACCAGCACCGGTGTAATTACTACTAGGCAATCTGGCAATAGCTTTCCGATGATTCCCTATACAGAATTAGCATTGCGGGGAACTCGATTTAATTTTGAATCTCAGTATGATGGCAAACAAGTTTCTACCAAGCGGGGACTAAACTTAGCGCTGGGAGGCATTTATGACCATGTGGGTGGTGGTTTTCATCGCTATACTGTTGACCCTACTTGGACAGTTCCCCACTTTGAAAAGATGCTCTACGACAATGGACAGATTGTGGAGTATCTGGCTTCTTTGTGGAGTGCAGGAATACAAGAACCAGCCTTTGAGAGGGCAGTTGCTGGTACTGTACAATGGCTAAAGCGAGAAATGACCGCGCCTGAAGGTTACTTCTATGCTGCTCAAGATGCCGACAGCTTCACCCAAGCCACGGCAGTAGAACCAGAAGAAGGAGCCTTTTACGTTTGGAGTTACAGCGAACTACAACAACTGTTAACACCTGAAGAACTCAGGGAATTACAACAACAGTTTACGGTGACGCCTAACGGTAACTTTGAAGGACGTAATGTCTTACAAAGAAGGAATTTAGGGCAACTGAGTCCAACACTGGAAACGGCACTGAGCAAGCTTTTTACAGCCCGTTATGGCGTTAGTCTTGAGTCACTAGAAACTTTTCCCCCGGCTCGTAATAACCAGGAAGCAAAAACCGCTAACTGGCCAGGTCGCATTCCTTCGGTGACAGATACAAAAATGATTGTCGCCTGGAATAGCTTGATGATTTCTGGGTTGGCTAAAGCTGCTGGGGTATTCCAACAACCGTTATACCTGGAATTAGCAGCACAAGCGGCGAATTTTATCTGGGAAAATCAGTTTGTCGATGGGCGTTTCCACCGACTCAACTATCAAGGAGAACCGACCGTTTTAGCGCAGTCTGAGGATTATGCCTTTTTTATTAAAGCTCTCCTGGATTTACAAGCTTCCAACCCTGAGCATAAACAATGGTTAGAAAATGCGATCGCTATCCAAGATGAATTCAACGAATTTCTCTGGAGTGTAGAGTTAGGTGGGTTTAATAACACATCTAGTGATTCTAGTCAAGATTTAATTGTCAAAGAGCGTAGTTACGCGGATAATGCTACACCATCAGCTAATGGAATTGCGATCGCTAACCTTGTCCGTCTAGCCTTACTCACCGATAATCTAGATTATTTGGATTTAGCTGAACTTGGTTTGAAAGCTTTTAGGAGTGTAATGCATGGCGCTCCCCAAGCTTGTCCCAGCTTATTTACAGCTTTGGATTGGTATCGTAATTCTACCTTGATTCGCAGCACAAGTGAGCAAATTAACACTTTGATCCCCAAGTTTCTACCAGCGGCTGTGTTTGCTGTGGTATCTGATATACCAGAGGGAAGCATTGGGTTAGTTTGCCAAGGTTTGAAGTGTCTTGCACCAGCAGAAAGTGTAGAGCATTTGTTGCAGCAAGTCCAGCAAAGTCAGGTGAGGGCGTGAAATCGCTCTCAAGAAGGGATTAAGTACTCAATATTCTGATTGAGATCCTCAACCACCAGGGGTTATAAACCCCTGGCTAATAGCTTAAGTCCTCTAAAAGAGGACTAAACAAGAATTTTAGTCCATTTACAATGCACTTTGGCTATTAAGCCAGCGATTTGAATCGCTGGCGGGTGATGCACACAAGTGCAAGATATATTTTTACCCTCTATTTTTTTGACGAATGACTATTGACTCGCCTAGCAAATTAACCGCTATTGTATTAGCAGGTGGTAAAAGTTCTCGCATGGGTCAAGATAAAGCTTTGATTCCCATTCAAGGGGTGCCATTGTTACGGCGAGTTTGTGGTATTGCTCAAAGCTGTGCTGATACTGTTTATGTAGTAACTCCTTGGCCAGAACGCTATCAAGACTTGCTTTTGCCTGGTTGTCAGTTTATTCGGGAAGTACCTTTATCTAAGGAATCTCTAGCCCACGGGCCTTTAGTTGGTTTTTCCCAAGGACTAGCCGAAGTGCAAACAGAATGGGTGCTGTTGCTAGCTTGCGATTTGCCGAGGTTGCGGGTTGAGGTGTTGCAAGATTGGGTAACTAGACTTGATAGCGTGGGAGATAATGCGATCGCAGCTTTAGCCGATCATTCTAAAGGCTGGGAACCTCTATGTGGTTTCTATCGCCGTCGCTGTTTGCCACAACTTTTAGAGTTTATCAATGGAGGGGGGCGATCGTTTCAGCAGTGGCTTCGGCAATATCCTGTAGAAGTTTTGCCCTTAGCAGAACCCGAAATGCTGTTTAACTGTAATACACCACAGGACTTGGCTTTAAGTTAATTGAAGAAGAATACAGAATACAGAATTCAGAATTAAGGGACTTCCAGTTAAATAAAACATCCTATCGTAGGGGATCTTGGTCAAAATCCCCTACAAATGTACAAATAATTTTGGATAATTTATTTTTTGTCAGTCCCTAATTAGTGGGGGATGAGGGGAATTTTCCTTCTGAATTCTAACTGCTGAATTCTACTGTTTAACGAGTGCGACAAAATTTGCGATCGCTATCACTCTGAGGATATTGCCAAGAGTAGGCAAAATGGCTAACTCCCTTGAGTTGGGGGGCAAATTTGTGAAGTGCTTGCATTTGCGCTTCTAGGGATGGACGATTACTGACGGATTTTCCCCACACACCAGCTAAAGCTGGGATTATCTGCGTACCCGGTTTTGCCATACTCAAAACCCGTTGCACTTGTGCCACAATACAACTGACATTACCGCAATTTCCATAAGACATAGGATGCCATTCTAATGTGGAGGGGAACCGATCCCAAGGTTGTAAGCGGGAATCATACCCTTGTCCTACAGTTTGGTTACCATCGGGGAAAAACACCACTCCTGTGGGAATTCCTTGCTTCTTTGCTGGGTAATTGGCTATGGTAACAAAATCTAGGATTCCTTGCATGGCGTGGGCAACGGCGAGCTGCCACAACTCCCATTGTAAAAGTAGTTGTCTATCAATTACAGACAGGATTGATTTTTGGGCTGGTGGGAGAGGGCGTCCTTGCCAGAGGGGTTCCCCTTCCTGGGGATAAAGTTTATCAACTTCGGCGATATCTCCAGTGGTGACGTATCCTCGACTCAAAAAGCGGCGAATCAAGTCCAGCCCTTTGTAATTTTGTGCCCGTTTAAATAAAGCTTCTTGGGTTGCGGGACTAAATAGCCATAAATCTGAAACTTTAGTGGCTATGGAATCACTTCCTGCTTGTCGCGGATAGCGCACATAATCCAATAGCAAGCCATCTGGACGACGGCGCAAAACTTGCTGTATTAATTGATAGTAATCGCGTTTTGCTTGCAAGTTGTAGGGGTCGATAAATACTTGAGAGCGGTTATCTACCACATAGAGGCTGGTTTGACCCTTACCATTACGAGCGATCGCTGGTTCTCTATCTTGGCGCTGGGCATAAGTATAGCCGAAATTTGTGGTAAACATCCAAGCGTAAACTTTCAAACCGCGTTGCCGACCTTTTTTTATTGCCGTGGCGAGTAAGTCAACCTTTTCTGCCCCTGGAGTGCGAATCACAGAAGGCCAAACCGTCGGGTTAGCTGTTGCTGGTAATAATACCTGACCATCGTAAAATACTTCCAAATAAACTTGGTTATAGCCACGGTTAACAGCCCGATCCATAATTTGATCAATTATTCCTGGCTGAATGTCACAGGGATATACGCGCAACCAAATGGCTTGGATTTGCGGCCAAGTCTGAGCGCGACACTCGTGTAATTCTTGTGCGTGTCTTTCTACCATGTTTTGGTAGCGCGTTTGAGCATCTTGCTTGCCTTTGAGGGCTGACAAACGTAAGTTTTCTTTTTCTTCCGCCGCCGCTGATGATAACTGACAATACTGGGTTACTTGCGCCCTTGCTGGTTCGCTTCCAAAGTTGGGGAGCAACGAACTACTAGTGAAAACAACAGCGAATAGCCGCCGCCAAAATAATGTTGATCTTGCAACGTTCAAGGGATGGTTAGACATACCTACCAGTAGATGGACACAATAATCATCGACCCCAATTTAGATAATTGTGGCAACGTGTATCGAATTATATAGTTAAGTAGTAAGGGTTTTAAAACCTATTTTTTTAAGACTGCCAAAGCCCTATTTGTGTTACTGCATTTTTTTATAAAGATGAGTATAGTTTTAGCTGCTTGCACGACTGCAATTACTCAGCAGTCATAAAAAAAGTCACAAACCCTACTGAGACGAAAAAGATAAATTCTCAGCAATTACCTTAGGACTTATGCATAGGTAACGGAAAACGAACCACAGAGGACGCAGAGGTCACGGAGAAATGAGAGTTTGAGAGGGTTTTTGCGTAAGTCCTATACCTAAAGGATCAGCAAAAAGAGTTGTTGCTCTTTCTTCTCTTTTTGCTGACATTATCTCTCGACTTGATCAAACAAAAGTTATCGGAATCACTGGTAGTAAATTATTTAAGAATGACTCAAGATTCAAGGATATTCTCCGTATTAGCAAAGGTCAAGCAATTTTGGATTGACACTTCGGCAACTCTTAGAGACGCTCTTGCGTTCGCTCAGTGCTGACCCTGAACACAAGGTGCGGGGCAATCAATTTTAGATTTTAAATTTTAGATTTTAGATTGCAAGAAAATACTTAGAGCCGCCGTGTTTTTATTTGAACAATTCTTTAATTCAAAATCTAAAATCGTTCGACTGAGCGTAGCCGTACCACTTCGTGGAAGCAAGCTACGCGTAGCGTTCCGCAGGAAAGTCCAAAATCTAAAATTGACGGGTGACAATGCCAATGCGTCCCTCTACAATGCCAATGCGTCCCTCTACAATGCCAATGCGTCCCTCTGCATTGCCAATGCGTCCCTCTGCAATGTCAATGTATCCCTTTACAATGCCAATGCGTCCCTCTACAATGCCAATGCGTCCCTCTGCAATGCCAATGCGTCCCTCTGCATTTAAAAACGCTACGATTTTATGCAAAACTGTACTTAGCTCAATAAATATAATTTAAAATCTAATTTGCAGGTTCTACCTTGAATAATGAATAGGGGAGGCGGTAGCCCCCCAATAGGCATTCCCAGTCAGAGAGTGGGAACGAGGCAAAAAATATAAAATTGACTGTGCTTTTAATCTTTCGCAGAACTAATTTATTTTTGAGCAGAAGGGATATTCTTTTTACCTTCAGGAGAAGCACCTCCAAGGCTGCGGAAATACAGTCCTCCAATGATAAGTAAAAATGCCACATATCCCACTGCTTGTACAAGATAGAGATTCTCTGTGTAACCAAATAAAGATTTGAGGATAATGCCAGGAAACTGTTCGTCAGGCAAGATTGTGGAAGTATTTGAAACTATTGGCCCCAAAATACAGGAGTGGACTTTAGTAAAACGTTCGTAATAGAAACAAAGGCTTTCTGTGGCACGACTGCTAAGGGCAAGGTTAGCTACAGCGTCGTCAAAATGTTTCAAGCCTGAAACTACCAACCCAGCGACAATCAACACTAAGAAAACACCCATTACCTGGAAAAACTGGCGGATGTTAATTTTGACACCCCATTTAAATAGCAGTACTCCAATAGCAGATGCGGCTACCAAACCAGCAATAGCACCCAATGCTGGCATTAATCCCTGTTGAAAATTAGCAGCAACAAACAGAACAGTTTCAAAGCCTTCGCGGACAACGGCAACTAAAATTAAAGTAAAAACACCCCAAGCAGCATTTGAGTTTTGTGTCAGTGCTTGTGTAACTGCTCCCTCAACTGTAGCTTTCATAAATCTGGCTTGTTTGGTCATCCAGATTAGCATCCAACTGAGCATTGCGATCGCTAATACACTAAACACACCTTCTAACCCTGGCTCAACTACCGAGGTGTATTGAGGATTCACTGCTCCCAGTACTGGAATTATCCAACTGAATAGCACACCGATTAAGGCACTGACGACAATGCCAACGCCGACACCAGCATACACCCAAGAGTTGAGTCGAGATTGTTTAGCTTTTTGGAGCAAAGCTAGGACAATGCCAACAACAAGAGCAGCTTCCACTCCTTCTCGAAGTGTTATTACAAAAGTCGGTAGAGCAGTACTAAAATTCATCTTTTATCCTTTGTCTTTTGTCCCTGTACCCCTTCCCTACGGGACACTACGCGAACGGGGAAGCAAGCGTTCTTATGGCCGGAAGCCAAAAATTGAAAAATCCAGAGCAGAGGAAACATCCGCTCCGGTTTTTCGCTCTCTTCAGACTTCTATCTTTGTCATTAGTCCCTAGCCAATAATTAATGACTAATAACTATTAACCAAAATCACGTAGCATCTTTTTCAGTTCGAGATTATGCATCTCTTCTTGCCCAATCATGCCGCGAGCGAATTCTTCAAGATAAATGCTGGCATTGGTGACAGTTTCGAGCAGATCTTTATACAGATCCAATGCCTTTTTTTCATGGGATAAGCTTTCTGCCAAGATATCCTTGACTTTATGCTGGTAGGTTTCTTCCATTGGGGCAATTTTCAGGGAGGGATGCCCATCTAAACCGGTGAGAATTTCTCCCACTTGTTCGGCATGAAGTAAAGACTCACTTGCCTGTGCTTTGAAAAAAGCCACAATTGGAATACGGTTAGGACCAGTCACCATCAAAGAATAATGTGTATAGCGCACTACCCCTGCTAGTTCAAATTCCATGATGGCGTTCAGCAGGTCAATGGTCTTTTTCTGGTCAAGTTCTTGCATCAGCTGTTAGTTCAAGTAACGAATGGAGTGTAATGAGTTAGGAGTAAGTAATTCGTAATTCGTAATTCTTAACTCCTAACTATTTCCTCATTTTAAACTCCTTACCCTACCCTTCCCATTAAATGAAAGTGTTATCGCTATACTTGGGTATTGGATTTGTCAACCACTTTTTGAGAGTTTTCCTCAATGGTTTTCACCAGCTTGGTAACATCATTAGGAGTTTTGACTGCTTTTGCTGGTGGGATGGCGGCGGGCCAAACTTTTATTAGTTCAGCGAAACTACTGTCGATCGCTTTGTGTGCTTCGGGATCGGCTTGAGCTACTTGACTAGAAATTCCTTTGTATAAATCATTGGCGTAAACGACAAAACCACGAGAGTCTTGATACTCAATTGGTGCGGTTATTTTACCATCTGCGATCGCAGCGCCATATTCGGAGTTAGCTGAATCTAGCAATTCGTTAATTACCTGTAGCACAAATCCTGGTTTGGAGCGTTGATCTGCTGGCAAAGCTGCGATCGCTCCGTCAACTGCTTGTACCGAAGAAGCAAAATTAGTTTTAACTTTACTATCTTTTGAATTAGATTTCACTAAATCTTGCAAACTCACCAAAGTTGTCTTAAATTCTTTGACTTTGCGCTCATTCAATTGTTCTTCTACGTCAACGTAAATCTCCTCAACTGGATGTCCTATATGAGGTTCTGCTTGTTTCGGCTGATTCTGATCCAGCAGTTCTTGTGCTACCAAAAGATGCCCTTTCATTAAGCCTAATTTAGACATATAGTCAACATCTTTTGCCTCACCTGTGAGTACCACTTCTTGAACACCAACCTGGTCTTTAATTTGGTCGAACTGCTCTTGAGTAATTACTTTTTTAGTAACTAAATCTTCTGGGCTGCCATAGGGACGACCTGCCTGAATTTTGTTGGATAAAGCCGGGACACCTAGCTTGGCTTCAAACTTATCCAATTCTGACAATATTGCAGTGTTAATGTTAATTTTTTCTTTGCCACCGTGACCACTATGACTGTTCTCACTGACTGCCTCTGTAGCTTGAGGGCTAGTAACTGGTGCTGAGGGATTTTCTGCCGTTGGTGTACTACTACAGGAACTCAAGGTAACTATTGCCGCAGCTGCCGCTGTTAAACAGATATAGCGAAATTTTTTCATTTCTGCTTCTCGTACAATTTAAAAGGTATTGGTTCAAATGCTTCAAACTATTACTTAAACGTAGTTTGTTTAAGAAATCGTCATAGATTTTACTTTCGCATATAATGATATTTTTTATCAACTATTTGATTTAAAATTTTATTCTTACCAATTGTGTACCTTGTACTTAGCTTGAATAGAAATTATTAATTATTTGTCATGAATTGTTAACAGTCTTTTGAGATTTGCTTTGAGCAACTACTTCAAATTGACCCATGCAACCGTTTTCGGCGATCGCATCCTGATGGGGATGGAACATATACTTACCTGGGTAGCGAAAAGCAAATTCCAAGATGTGCCTTTCTGCTATACCCATCGTAATCACATCTGCTTTCTCGCTAGGAGTCATACTCATGCCATAGCGATAGACATCAAAGAAGTTGGCGTGGAGATGAAACGTTACTGCCGGATCATATTCAATGATGTTGAGGATATACAGCCGAATCAACTGATCTTGGTAAATAGGAATGGGATGATGCATGTAATGATGGGGCGAACCGTTGAAGGCATAATAATCATTATGGCCATCATCATTCACGTCATACCCAGCCATGACTAGTACAATCTCATCAGCCGGGGGACGGGGCGTAGGTGGATCGATGATAAACATCCCATACAGTCCCTTGGCGATGTGACGGGTAACTGGTTCAATATGGCAGTGGTACAAGTGTACGCCATAGGGTTCAGCATCAAATTCATAAATTGTGGCTTTGCCATTGCTGATTGGGCGAACCCCATCCATTTGTGCCGGATGAACGCCATGAAAATGCAAAGAGTGAGAATGTCCTGCGTTGTTGAGAAAAAGCACTCGCACGCGATCGCCCTGTTTTGCCCGTAGCGTTGGCCCTGGTATGCGACCGTTTAAATCCCAGATGTTGTAAGAGACAGCACTATTGAGTTTTATTATGGAAGTACCCGCAGTTAACTGAAATTCTCGGATAGTCCGCCCATTTTCTTGCTTTACCGTTCCATAATCAAAATCCCTTAACATCTTCATCGGGTTAGTACCGTCGTCTGGTACTTCCATATCCAGTGGTGGCACTTTGACGATTGACTTACTTTGTAGATTTAACGTCTGCCAAAGTCCAGCTGCACCAATCACTCCAGCACCTGCTAGTCCTAGCTTCAGTAATTGACGGCGGCTCCACGGTTTTTCGTTACCTAGAGCGAAGTTGTTGGGCATGACATTTAGTTACGGTTAGCACCAAAAAAGAATTGTCAAAGATTTGCAATTGCTAAATATTAGAGGGATTAATAATTATTGTCAATAATTTTATCTTACATCAAAACTGCTAATTAAGTTGTTAAATCCAGAGCAAGCAAGAATCAGTCTCGGAAAACTCTAGCAAAATTTTCTTACTTTAACAGTACTGGGTGCAAAAAATGCTTTGGTTTTGTTTTTTTTGTTCTCAAAGGAAAGTTGGCATTACTTTGAACTGGCAGCTCGATAGATTAAATCTTACCCTAGCTCGGATAGTGCCACTTTGTTTCCAATAAAGATTGCTTATCAGATAAGTCCTTTTGTCAATAGGGTTTGAGACGCGCTAACCCTGGCAAGTATTGCTCCTAAGGTTCGCATACAAGGCCAATAAAACTCTCGCAGAATTCAATGTTTTGGCTTCAATTGTCTTGGTTAATCCTACATATCGTACTTCAATTAGTAGTATAAACTTGGTATTTTCCAGTACTTAGTGTATTTATTAAGTAGAATTTTATTATTTAGAAGATCATAAAATTAATATTTACTGAGAAATTAAGAAAGTAATGCTGACAAAAATTACAGTTGAAAAAATTCTTGAACGTGCCTTGATGGGGTACGATTTATCTCTCGAAGAGGGAGTGGTATTGTTAGAACAAAGTGAGCCAGAAGCGATCGCCGCAATCCGTGCTACATCCGACACACTCCGCCACACTCAAGCAGGCGATACAGTTACATACGTAATTAATCGTAATATCAACTTTACTAATATTTGTGAGCAACACTGTAGTTTTTGTGCTTTCCGTCGAGATGATGGTAATGTCGATGCATACTGGTTAGATTCGGCACAAATTTTGCAAAAGGCGACAGATGCGGTGCGGCGGGGTGCGACGGAAATCTGTATGCAGGGGGGATTAAATCCACAAGCGCAGATAAATGGTAAATCTTTGTCCTATTATCTCAAGGTAGTAGAAACCATTAAACAAGAATTTCCTCAGATACATCTCCACGCTTTCTCTCCCCAGGAAGTGGAATTTATCGCTAGACTTGACGGACTTGAGTATGCTGATGTGATTATTGCTTTGCGCGATGCTGGTGTTGGCTCAATGCCGGGAACAGCAGCAGAAGTGTTAGACGATAAGGTAAGGCGGATACTCTGTCCAGAGAAGATTGACACAGCCACTTGGCTAGAAATTGTCAGCACAGCTCACAAATTAGGCTTGCATACCACTAGCACCATGTTATCTGGGCATATTGAAACCCACGAACAGCAAATCGGGCATTTAGAAAAATTGCGATCGCTCCAAAAAACCGCCATCAATCAGGGATATCCAGCAAGTATCACAGAGTTTATTTTATTACCCTTTGTTGGACAAGAAGCGCCCAAACCCTTACGTCGCCGTGTCGGACGCGATCAACCAGTTTTAACCGATGCGCTGCTGCTAGGGGCTGTGGCGCGGATTTACTTGGGTAATTGGATTCCCAACCATCAGCAGAGTTGGGTAAAACTGGGGCTTGCTGGTGCAACAGAAGCTTTAGTTTGGGGTTGCAATGATATTGGCGGCACATTAATGGAGGAGCACATTACCACAATGGCAGGTGCTTTGGGTGGTACATGTATGGAAGTGGAAACTTTGGAAGCTGCGATCGCTTCTTTAGGAAGACCTTACCAACAACGCAATACTCTTTATCAGAAAGTCAGGAGTTAAAGGAAGCCTTATCTCATACTTATCTCTGTGTTCTCTACGCCTCAATAGTTAAATAAATTACTTTTAAACCGCAGAGGCACAGAGAGAGCAGAGAGAAAAAAACAGATTTTACGAGTCATCTTAAAAAAACTAGTCTTCAACGCTTAACTTAGTTGCTTGCTTCTAGGAATTGGTAGTTGTTTTACTGTGCGTTTACCAACTTCTTGACAATGTGATTTTAAGTTCCGTGCTTATTTGCCATCATCATTGGTTTAGCGATCGCCTTTATCGTGCTGGCGGTTGTCCTATTCTTTTCCGTGCGAAATGAGAAAAAAGTACGTCACCCAATTGAGTGATGCGTTTAAGCATATAAATGATCTCACCCCATAATCGGAACACCCCTTATCCTCGGAATCGTAGATTTGCTAAACCTTCCCTTTCTGATTTTTGGCGTTGCTGAAGCGCGTAGCGCAAGGCGCTAGCCATATTGAAATACACCATTTGGTTCAACATTGGGGGATATTCTCACAAAACCACACCCAATAGGTGGCCTGGATTTTGGTACTATCGGCTCATCTATAGTCTTTGTGTCAATACTTGGAGTTTGTATCCTGTTCACAACTCTAAAGCAGAGAAGACTAACCGTGGCTGGGTCTTCTAACGATGAATGATATTAAAGTATGCTTCGACAAATTTCTAATTTCTGGTTGCGTCATATACATCCTCGTTTTGCTCCCTTAATTGCCACAATTGGTATTGTTGGACTTGCTAGTTGTTTGCTCATCCTTTTTGTTTTAGTAAATGAGCGCCTTTTAGGGAATGAAACTGCCCTTCACTCCCCTACTCCCCACTCCTTACTCAATTGCTCCCCACTCAATTGATCCCCAAGTTACCAATTCAAGATAGGATGGACGTTGATTTACGTATTCTTTTACTTAATGCATATGAAGCGCTATTGGTCGCGTTTACTTGCGCTGGTTTTGGTTGTAGCTATCGGCTTAATGGGCTGTTCTGGCAGTCGAGATAGTTTGAGTGGGGATTATCGCCAAGACACCTTAGCTGTGGTCAATGTTATGAGACAAGCTCTGGATATATCACAAGATTCACCAGACAAAGCAGCAGTTCAAGCAGAAGCGCGTCAAAAAATTAATGACTTTTCAGCTCGCTATCAGCGGGTTAACTCTGTTTCTGGTCTTGGCTCCTTTACAACCATGCGAACAGCCCTCAACTCCCTAGCTGGACATTACAGTTCTTACCCAAATCGTTCTGTACCCGAAAAACTCAAAAATCGTTTAGAGAAGGAGTTACAGCAAGTTGAAGCAGCGCTAAAGCGTGGCGGTTAACTCTTAACTATTGCCTGCTCCATCATCAAGAGTCAAAAATCAATACTTTTGACTCTTGATTACTTTGTCAAATTGATGTACTTACTAATATCAATTCTCCGTAAACTTGCACTTAATTATTTCTTCTTCCTTCTCTAAAAGACGCTGCGTGAAGGCGTCCTTGGCGTCCTTATTATTTCTTCTTCCTTCTCTAAAAGACGCTGCGTGAAGGCGTCCTTGGTTGTCCTTGGTAAACCAGCGCTCTCCGGCGGGTTTCCCGCCGTAGGCGACTGGTGTTAGCGCCACGGAGAGCGAGTCTTCTCCCTACAGCCCTTTGGGCATCCTACGGCAGGCGCTAGCCTCTCCCTTTGGGAGAAGGGGAGACGCCTTGGGCGAACGAGCGTCACCCGTTCGCCCAAGGCGTTCCCGCAGGGTAGGGCGGTTCGTTTAATAAAAATTAAGTTCATCTTCATAGCGAATTGGTATAAGACAAAAGTACTTTTATACCAATGTAATTGTCAGAATTCTCAGTCTCTAGTTCAACTTACTTGGTCTCCATCCAATTTTCACCGACACGCGCTTCCACCAGCAAGGGTACACTCAACTGGACTGCATTTTCCATTACCGACTTAATTTGTGGTTGTAATTCTTCCCACTGCTGAGGGGGGACTTCAAACACTAATTCATCATGAACTTGCAACAACAAACGCGCCTGATAATTCTTTAAAACCTCATGCAGTCTTACCATTGCAATTTTGATAATATCAGCGTTGGAACCTTGAATTGGTGCATTAGCAGCGGAGCGTAATAAACCTGCATCGTAAGCACCCAAATTCTTCAATTTACTCAGATCAATATCTTCTGGGTTACTGCCTTTTAATTTGCGTAAACTGTTATTAGTAAAATCAAAGTAACGACGACGACCGAGAATAGTTTCTACATAACCAAGAGATATCGCTTCTTTTTTGACTCGTTCCAAATATGCAAAGACTTTAGGATATCGTTCATTAAACCGCTTAATGAACTCATTGGCAATGGTCTTGTCTATCCCAGTTGAGCGCGAAAACCTTAGAGAACCCATTCCATAAATCACGCCAAAATTGATAGTTTTTGCCAACCCTCTTTCTTCTGAGGTTATATTTTCTTTTTCAAAGACTAACCGCGCCGTAACAGTGTGAACATCTTCATTTTGCTGATATGCTTGCACTAATATCGGCTCTTGACTCAAATGAGCCAAAATCCGTAATTCAATTTGTGAGTAATCAGCAGCCACCATTAGCCAACCAGCTTCTGGCAAAAACGCCTTACGAATTTGGCGACTAAAAGCTGTACGAATGGGGATATTTTGCAAATTCGGATTGGAAGAAGATAACCTACCAGTTGATGTCGCTGCTTGATTAAAATCAGTATGCACCCGCTGGGTATCTGGACGCACTAATGCAGGTAATGCATCAACATAAGTAGACTTTAATTTAGATAGAGTGCGGTACTCAATGAGCGCCTCAACAAATCCAGTATTATCATCTTCTTGGAGTTTTTCTAGCGTTGCTGCATCTGTAGAGTAGCCCGTTTGAATTTTACGAGAATGTCTAGTGCTTAACCCCAACTTTTCAAACAATATTTGGCTCAATTGCTTAGGAGAACCCAAGTTAAAATTTTCCCCAGCTATTTCAGTTGCTTTCTCTTTTAACCTGGCTAACTCTGTTTCTAAATGCTGCGAAAGTTCTTGTAAATAAGCTGAATTAATGCGGACACCCGTGTATTCCATTTGGGCTAAAACCGCTTCTAGTGGCTGTTCCACTTCCACTAATAGCTTAGATAAAGCTGGAATTTTATCTAGTTCCTCACGTAATTTCGGGATTAAGCCAAAGGTAGAATAAGCATCCATACCGCAGTAATCTGCTACGGCGGGAATATCTATATCAGCGATGGTTTTACCTTTAGGAACTAAATCTAAGTAACTTTTTGCGATCAATCCCAAATATCGCTGCGCCAAATCCATCAAATTATGACTCGAATCTGGATTTAGAATGTAACTTGCCAGCATGGGATCAAACGCTACTCCCGCCAAATTAATTCCTTGACACTTTAGAACTAAGCGGTCAAATTTGGCATTCTGTAAAGCTTTGGGATAATTAGCACTTTCGAGAATTGGGCGTAGTGTTTCTAGCGCAAAATCTTTATGCAAATTTTCCCCAGTTTTGTGCCCCAAAGGAATATAGGCTATCTCATCTGGTTTCGTTCCCCAACAGCAACCAATTCCTACTAAATCAGCGTCTCTTGGTTCTAAATCGGTGGTTTCAGTATCCCAAGCAACAGGAGTCTGTGGATTAGTGAATTTTTGCAAAAGTTTTACTAACTCAGTTAGTTTGGCTTTGGTGTTGATAATGCGTGGTGTAATCGGGGAAGTGGATTTTTGGAGAACTGCTGCTGTATCACTAGCACTGAAAAACCACAAATCATTATCTTCGTCAGCGCTAAATTCTGAGTTAGTATTGGGATTAATTGCGTCTGTTTTCGCTTCTTGTTTTTCTTCAATTTTGCCACCAAAACGTTGCTGTAGGTCGTTGATTTTCCCTAAAAAAAACTTGAATTCTAACTTTTCTAAAATTGGTGTCAGGACACTTGTATCAAACCCTTTTAATTTGCAATCTTCTAAATTAATTTCTATAGGAACATCCAAAACTATAGTTGCCAAATACCGAGACCTATCGGCATCTTCTTTACCACTTGCTAGTTTTTTCTGAGTTGCGCCTTTAATTTCATCTAACGCAGCATAAATATGGTCAAGGGAACCATAGGTATTTAGCAACTGCACTGCTGTCTTTTCCCCAATTCCCTTGACTCCAGGAATATTATCTGATTTATCACCACAAAGAGCTTTGAAATCCACAATTTGTGAAGGTAAAACGCCCATCTTCTGTTTGACTTGTTCTGCTTCAAATTCCGTAATGCTGCTATTTGTAGAGCGCTTTAGAGCATCTGGACTAAAATTCAGAACAGTGATTTCTTTGTCAGAGTCAATCAGTTGAAATAAATCGCGATCGCCAGTGAGAATTTTCACCCTATACCCAGCAGCAGTTACTCGCTGGGCTAAGGTTCCCAAAACATCATCTGCCTCGTAACCAGGGGCAGTGAAAATTGGGAGATTGAAGCCATTGAGCAACTCATGCAGGTTTGCTAAGTCAGGAATGAAGTCTTCTGGCGTTTCAGGACGATCAGCTTTATAAGTATCGTCAGCTTCGTGGCGAAAAGTTGCCTCGCCCAAATCAAAAGCGATCGCCATTGCTTGGGGCTGTTGTGTTGCCATTACCTCCAGCAGACACTTAACAAAACCAAAACATATACTGGTAGGAATCCCCGTTGTAGTCCGCAGTCCTCCATCTCGCCCTTTGGCGAAAGCAAAGTATGAACGATAAGCGAGGGAGTGCCCATCTACAAGGATGAACGTGGGGCGTGTTGCAGTTGCAGAAGTGATTTCAGACATAACCCTATTTTAGCCAGAAGCTTTGTCAGATAGTTAGCAATTTTAGATGCTCGTTCAGCTTGGCTTTGGCGACAATAGCGCAGTTTTTGCCTACCAATAGCTCCTGTACATGATTTCAGACAAACTGATGTCTACGTATTTGCAGCTTTAGTACTCCCCACTGGTTTCTAGAGCCTGTTAACCTCTTACTTGAACTTAAAATCTAGGAAATTATGCACAAAGCATCTGCCACACATTTGGCATCTACTGATAATCAGGCTGCTGCAAAAGACATTAAACTACTAGTTTTAGATGTAGATGGCACGATCGCTGGACACTCTAACACTATCAGTGCAGGTGTCAAGCAAGCGATTGTTGCAGCCCAAGCCCGAGGAATTCAAGTGGCGATCGCTACAGGTCGAATGTATCGTTCAGCCTTGCGCTTCCACCAAGATATTGGCTCTACCCTACCATTAATGGCCTATCAGGGAGCTTGGATTCAAGACCCGATCAGCCAAAAAGTTCATCGCCATTGGGGTGTTTCCAGGGAAATTGCCCACAAGTTAATCGACTATTTTGAGCAGCCTGAGTTGCGATCGCTCCTATCTGTCCACTTTTACATCAATGATCAGCTATACGTCCGTGAGTTAACTAGAGAAACCCGAATTTATGCAGAACGTTCTGGTATTACCCCGATTCCCGTAGGTGATTTGCGCCAAACCTTAACGAATGAACCAACAAAAATTCTCGCTTTGTGCGATGACACTGATGTGATTGATCAGCTATTGGGGAATATGCGCCGCCAATACACACCTGCTGAACTTTATCTCACAACATCTGTTGCTACCTTTTTTGAAGCAACTAACGCCTCTGTGAATAAGGGAACTGCTGTGCGTTACCTAGCCGAAGAATTGCTGGGATTACAGACAGCCAACGTTATGGCTATTGGCGATAACTTCAATGATGTGGAAATGCTGGAATATGTTGGACTTGGTATAGCTATGGGCAACGCACCAGCAGGAGTGCAAGCGATCGCTCAGTGGGTAGCTCCTAGCGTAGAGGAAGACGGAGCAGCAGTAGCAATTGAAAAGTTTTTGCTGTAATCAGGGCACTTTTTCAAAGTTAACCCATATAAATCAGAAAGGACACCGACGACTGGCCGTGTTTCGTCTCGGTGCCCTAGCTGGTTCGCTCCTCACACACCTGCTAATGTAGCCCAGGTGATGCATTCAGTCAATAGCTATTATAAAAGTTTTTATTTTCTACCTAAGCGACATTACCGATTTATAATTCCAAGGGCGCAAAAACACCCAAGTTTTCCTCTAGCACATATCTTAATACTGACTGAGTAGCCATAAGCAATCCAAGTCTGGCTTGAGCTAGCTCTGGTGAGGTAATTTTCACCTCACCCCAAATCCGGCAATTAGACCAGAAGTTTTCAAAAGCTTGGCTCAAATTCAGCGCTACTTTTTCCCATTTCACAGAACCGCTAATATCAGGGCACTCGATGTTATCTACCACTTGCACTAACTCAGCAATTAGACGACGCTCACCTGGGTGATTTAGCCGCAATGTTCCATCACAATTGAGCCAAGGTAAAGGGTTAGGGAAGATAACACTCCAAAAAGCTGGACTAGTATTTGGAACTGGTTCTCTAAGTTTAATCAATCCTTCTCGATGAGCCATCAGCACTAGCGAACAGCAACGTGCATGGGCGTACTGAACAGCAAACAATGAATTGGGCATTGGGTATTGGGTACTTGTACTGAGCATCTCGGCTTCTCTACAAGACGCTACGCGAACGCTTGATGGACCCGGCGTCGTTGGCGCAGCCTCTCCAAGAGTTGTATTGGGCACAAAAGGCAGAGAGGCTCTTTGCTGGGGGCAAAGGGGAGAATTAAAAATTACCTCTTTTCCCTCTGCTCCCTGCTCCCCTAAACTCTCCACTGCAAGACTTTGTAACCAAGCCGCTAAGGTACAGTGAGTTAATTCAAAATGTATCCACCCAGGGGGAACAATTTGGACGCTAAAAACGTCGCCACAAGTCTTCGATAAATCAGAGGCGATCGCACTGGCAAGCTCCATAGCTTTTCGATTCTGAGATTTTGATAGCTGCAGAGCCACACTTGAGATATATAAAACTCTACCTTCATCTCTATCTTTATATAGAGGAATTTTTTCGTCTTTTACGCATATATTTTCTAGTTTATAAGTATCAATGCTTAGTAGTTTTTTCAGATAACTATATAATAGCTGTTTAATTGACGTATATTTCCTAACTAGTAATTTATAATGCACGTAATTATGTATAAACCCTTATGTAAAATATATTTACTGATTTTCTGTCATCTATCTTGCGAGATAAATATAATTTAGATAAAGAAAAATGAGAAGAGGATAAAATTTGATGAATAATTGATGAATAGTAAGTAAACTTTACTACCATCATTGTACAGTAGGAAGTATAACAAAAGAGTAGAGAGTAATTTGCTTTCTATTCTTTGGATTGGCTGGCGCTGTTAGGCGTTAAGCCTCGCCAATACAAAGACACTCCTTGCACCTTTTTATAACGTCTTTGTCTTCAGCCGAACGCTCTTTGTTACCTATGCAATCTCCATCCTCCTTTTCTGAGGCATCACGGCCTTTTTTAACTTGGCAACGAATTCTTGACTGGGCTCAAGAACACTACCGCTGCCGTACCTTTAGCAAAGATGAGCGCATTCCAGCCCGACCTGGATTGCTATATTTGGTGCAAAGGGGTGCGATCCGCATGGTAGGAACCGCCCAAGTGAGTGCGACTGCCAGTCAGCTAACGTCTCGACGAATCAACAGAACCCCAGAAGAAGCGTTCTTGGGTTTTGTGGGAGCGGGACAGCCATTTGAAATTGTTGCCCAATCACCATTTACACTCCAGGCTTACGCCCATGTTGACCAAACTGCGGTGCTGTGGATGTACTGGCATGACTTAGACAACTGGCCTCACTTCCGTCGCGAAGTTATGGATGCCTTTAGGTATCAGCATCAGCGTAAGCTGCTGTGGCTGAGTGCCTTGGGACAACGCCGCACAATTGACCGCCTCTTAGGATTTCTCACATTGTTAATTGAGGAATATGGAGAGCCAGCAATGAGCGACACTGATCCTGATGTGATTCGCGGTTATTGTCTGCCCTTCCCCCTCACCCATGCCCAAATTGGGAGCGCGATTGGTTCGACTCGTGTCACCGTCACCCGCTTGATGGGTAAGCTGCGTCAACGCGGCTTAATCCTCACCCAAGGGGATAATCTCATTTGCTTGCCAGCAGAATCGATTAATAGAGCTGGTTAAAGCACAGTTCAGAGCGGCGATTTCCGCCACTCTGTCTGGGTGCGATGGGCTACGCCCCGCCGGAGGCGATTGCTCCTGTCAGCGAATTTTGACAAACCCAGCTTGGCTAATCAGTTCTTGTCCCTGCTCAGTCAGTAGTAAGTTGGCGTAAGCGACACCTGCTTGCTGCTCAGTCTGACCATTCTGTTTGACCACCACAAATAGATTGCGAGTAATGGGGTATTTTCCTGATTGGAAAGCTTCAGTGTTCAATTTGTTCCGTTTACCAGGACATTCAGACGGGAGGACAGAAGGTTCTTGGTATGGAGCAATGTATTGCCCTTGCGTCCGCCCCAACGGCAAGGCTTTGATTGAGCATTGAGGAATCACTTCTGGGGCAGAAGCGTAGTAGATGCTGCCAGAACTACTAGCCAATTTTTGCAAGGCTTGGGTGGTTGTGGAGATAAATTCCACATTGGAGCTAAAAGCTTGACCACCCAAGATGTCTTGAACAAAAAGTTCGACTGTACCGCCATCAACAATGCGGCGAGAATAGGGCTTAATCGGGATATTGGGGCCGCCCACCTGGCTCCAATTATTGATTTTGCCTGTATAAATTGACTTTAACTGTTCTATCGTTAGTCCTGAGATATTGAGGTTAGGGTTAACTGCGACTGCCAAACCATCAATTGCCACAGGAATTTGTTTCAAAGTCAACCCACGCTGCTGGGCACGGCTTAACTCCTGATCTAGAACTGGTCGGGAGGACTGGGCAAAAGCTAATTGACCGTCTATCAGTGACTGGATACCAGTACCAGAACCAGGAGATCCATTGCTGGGTTCTACATAGCGTAGCCGAAGTTCTGGTCGCGCCGCTTGAATTCCTGGATCAACTACCAGTCGAATCGGTGCCCAAGATGTACTGCCTCCGTAATTGAATAATCCTGTAGGAACATTTTGTACTGAGGCGAAAGTCTTGCCACTAGGTTGTTCTGATGCAGTTTGGGGCGTTTTGGTACTACCAGAATTAATTGTATTTAGGTCAAGACCAGACTTTCTGGTGAACCACCAAAAACCGCTAGCTATTAGCCCAACCGTGATTAGGATGGATAAAACAAGAATAGGTATTTCATTTTTTTGGGACATACTAAATTACCCGCGCGTCCATTCAATATAAGTGCTTGACTTGATAGGTGCTTGCTACTTGAGATTGTATTGGGAGGACGGGTGTTTTGTTAAGGAATTATGATAAATCCTAACCTCTGACTACAATAGATGCCAAGGTATAATAAATTTCCCCATCAATATCTTTGCCAAAAACTTTGTCTGAGTTGAAATTATTCAAGGAACGGGCTTAGAAGAAGTCCTCCTTGGAGATAGTTCGCATTTAATCCGCGGTCGAGCTTGAGTTGGGAGCCTTTCCCTAGATGACGATCAAAGATGTCGCCATAGTTGCCTACAGATGCAAGAACACGGCGCTGCCACTCGTGATCGAGACCCAGTTCTGGTGCAAAGATTGGCATCGCCCCAGCATTGCCCGCATACCAGCGTGTTTCCGGTCTCTGGGCGTTGATCAATGTATCGACTGTCCACGCGACGATCGCAGACCACTGAGCGTCCGCGGTTCCGGTTGCAGCGATCACCGGAAAGGTCGTCAGTAGCTCCGGGAGGATGCGGCTCGATAATTGGTTAACTCCAGGGTCAAGGCGGATCTTTGCAAGGGTCGTGATCTCATCGGCGATCGCGTGGCAATTTTGGACGTTGTATGTGTCGATCATCTCCCCATCCTCAGAGAACGGCCGACGGAACCAGTTCTTGTGGAGTGCACCGAAGTAAGCCGTCAGGCTGCGCTCGACCGAACTGCCAATCATGAAACAGATGCTTTCTTTGGCCAGGTCGCGGACGTGGTGTGCAGCCGAGGTGGACGCCACCATCACCGCATTGGATTCTACGAAGATAGTAGGGCCAGGTACTAACTTGCCGGCCAGCTTCTGCTCGTCAATCTCCGATCCTGTGAGGAAGTATACGTCGTCCTGCTGGTTACGCACAGCATCGAAGTCTTTCGGCGTTTCGTACTCATGATATTCGATGCGGTCAGGAGATCCCAGCACGGCGGCGGCGATCGCCCGGCAGACGTCGACGTTGAGACCACTCCAGCCTCCTGGCTCGGCTTCAGTTGCCAGACCTGTCCGCTCGACGCTGCCACAGCGAACCACATTGTGTTCCTTGACACGTTTGATCACAGAACCCGCCTGAGCGGTGGAAATCGAGCAGCTGACACCAAGCAGAGTCAGCAAGACTAAGATAAAGCGCATGAATTCTCCTCAGGGAATGTCGAAAAATGGGGATATTTGAAGAGTGCTGAGTAAAGAAGTGAGATTCCCCACTTGTTTATTCAGCACTCAGCACTTTAAGGGTTAGCCTCTGGATAAGTACTTGGTAGTGGGTTGAAGCCCTTGGGGATTTTGTTGACTATCCCCTGGCGCTTGTCCTCCGGCGTGACTCCGATCGCCTGGCAGCCTTGCCCACCGTAGTGCGGGAGTGTGTTTATAACGCTGTCTGGAATCTTCGCAAACGAGGCTGGCAGTGGCGGCGAGATGCCGAGCAGGCGCTTCGGATCAAAGCCTGACAGTAGGCTGTCGGTGATCGGCGAATTGATGTCCCGTGGGCCGAGGTACTTCTGCTCAAATCCTGGCGGCCCGAACTTGTTGAACTGTGGGGAGTTGCCAGCAGCAAGTGCCTGTGCCTCATCGGGCAGGCTGGCAAGGGCAGGTAAACCAAAGATCGTGTTGATCGTCTCGATCACCGAGTTGTGATCGCCCTCGACGTGTGAGACCGCGTGCGTCCGGGCGTAGGGTGAAATTAAAAGTAGTGGCACACGGACACCACGGGAGAGCGGCAGCCCGTCAGGGCCATAGGACAAGATCCTCGGTGGCACATGATCGTAGAAACCATCGGACTCGTCGTAGGTAATGATGATAGCACTCTGCTGCCAAAGCTTCGGATTTGAGGCGATCGCGTTGATCACCCTGGCCGCCATCGCTTCGCTGAGCTGACGATCGGTGTAGCCCGGATGATCGTCATCGCCCGACTTCGCCGCATTAATCGCGGCGATTTCATCTGCGGGTGTATTGGGGTTCGTGATCGGCGGCTTCAACCCCTGCTGGTTCGTGTAGCCGCCACGGACGTAGAACACGCCGCCTTTTGGCAGGGTATCTTTGGCTATGTCGGTGAAAAAGTCACTAAGCCCGCGGAGGTTTTTGCTCACCTCCGGGGTGTTGGCGATATAGCCGAAATACTGTGTGCCGTTGTGATGGGTGACATAGGCATTGTGGGAAGCGATCCCGTTGGTATCGGTCGGTTCGAAATCGTAGCCTTCTTGATACCAGCGCCAATTCACAGGCTCAGTTCGGAGTTGCTGGATATAAGGGATATCCTGCTGGATGTCGGCTAGATCGAATAAAGGATTCCTGTTACCAGCCAAGGCCGACCGAATATCGCGCCCCTGGAAGGTGAGCGGCAGACTGGCGAAGGTCAGGTTCGAGGAGATGTTGTTATCGGCGTAGCTCTCTCTCGTGCCAGCAGGTTGCTTGTTGTCCGTCGTTGTGTCGAACTGGGAGCCATAGAAAGGCTGTGGGTCGTTGACTATGGGTACACCCTGCGTCGTGCCAGTGTGGCTGCCCACAGTGTAAGATTTGCCGCTCGAACCGTGCTTCACCCATTGCGTTTCACCCGACTGCCCCGCGATCATCGCCACCGCATTCGGGGTTGAAGGCGTGTCTTCGGTTGCAAAGATGTTGTCGAAGACTGTAAAGCGACTAGCCCACTTCCAGAAGAACGGAATGGTGTCGCAGTCGATGTGCGACATGACAAGGCGGGCAAACTGCTTGCCCTCAGCAATGTTGGCTGCTCCACCCTTCGATGCGAAACGTGTGTATTCGTCGGAGGCGAACTGATCCATCTGTGGCTTACTGTTCACAACGTGGAGCTTGGTTGCAAGTCCGGTGTGCGAGTGGTCAACGCTGTCAACGACGCTGGAGTTCTGCTCAGGCCCAAGCCGGAATGGCTCAAGCGTGACGGTCTCGCCTTTAGCATCCGTATAGCTCTGGGTGAAACCCGGCGTCTTCTTTGGGTCACGGGGCTTTTGTCCATCTGAGTAGAGTCCGTTAACACCGGGCAACGTGCCATACTCGTTATCGAAGGAGTGGTTCTCGTTAAAGATTACGAAGACATATTTGATCCGCTCGTGAAGTACTTTCGTGAGCAACTTCGGCGGCAGCTTGGGTTCCTTGTGCGGATCATTTAAGTATCGCCTCACGTCTGGCATTACATCTGGCTGAGTTGTGACGGTTGAGTTTGCTGGCAATGCTTCATGTGCAGAAGAATCCTCTGCGCGAGCCTCGCCGAGAAACATCGACGGTATGATCGAGGACGGTAGTAGCAAGAGGGTTAGAGCAAAATAGAACTTTGTAAATCGTTTCAAAGCACATCTCCTTAGTAATTCTTATTCATATACCGCAAGCATTTGATTGATTTAAAATAGGTATTTGGCTTCCACCGTGCTTCATTGGTTCCGAAATTCAGAAAAATTTAACACCTTTGAGCAGAGGCAAAATTATGCTGCTATTTAAGCTTTTTGCTTTCTTTTCAGCCACAAACCGATAGTAGCAACAACTACTGTTCCAGCAAAAGTTTGAGGTTCAGGAACAGGCTCACTTTTCGCAAAAGTAACGCCAGTAATGCCGGAGCTTTGGACACTTCCCAGGTTACTGTTGTCCAAAAATTTTCCATCATTGGTACTACCTGTACCTGTGAAATTTCTGTCAAAATATAGTTCCAAACTGTACAAATTATGGTTTTGCTTTGTCAATAAGCCTGCGTCTGCAAAAGCAAGTATGTTCTCTTGAATGTAAGCTGTATTGCCAGCCAAACTGTTGGATAATGTTCGCAAAACAGTATTGTCATTGACTAAGTTGACAGTCCAACTTGTCAAATCTACAAAAGAACTAGAAGTGGGTAATTGATCCACATCCACTGTGTAAGTCCCATTAAAAGAACTATTTGCTAAATTCACAGGTAGCCCTACTGAACCATCAAGAGCCGCAGGAGCAAAATTTCCTGAAATATTAAATGTTTTCAAATTGACAGCCTGGGCAGGATCTGTACCAATAGCTGCAAGCATAGCGAAACCAAGCGCTGCGGTAGCAGTTGCTTGCGATAACCTTCTTAAAGGTGTTGCATTCAGCATAATTTTGCTGTTAATATTTTTGCCCATAGTTTAGAAAAGTGCGTTCTTTGCACACCGAAAATAATGCCAAAGTGAAGATACTGCTATGGCTAGGCTTGAAGGTATAAAGAAAAATCCAGAAGTCAGAAATGACTGCACCCATAATTTGGTACAATTTCCATCGCATCAAATTATTCTTGATTTTCCCCACAAACGACAGGGTATTAAACAACTCGTCCATTAGCCCTCTGGGTTCGGCAGTTACTCACTTGGGAAAACCTCAAGATTGCAATACCTCACCAGGTGCTAATAAATCCCCACTTCTGTATTTTGTTACCTGAAAATTAATGAAAAGTTAAGAAAAAGCAAAGTTTATTAAATAGTTATGGCAGTATTACTCCGATTTCTCACAAGTGAGAAAAAAGCATTCAGACAATCTGGATAGCAAATAAGTAAGTTGGCATCATAAAACCAAACTATGTAAAGAAAGATAAACTAGGCTAAAACCCTCCTGCCTCCAGCTCTCTGCCTTTCTTCGATGGTTATCGCACTGGTTCAAAGTCATAACCAGTGCCAGAGCGAGAACCAGGAACAATTTTCACAAGTTGGACTGGTGCATTGCGATCGCCTGATGCTAAAAACCGAATTGTACCAGAAGCGCCAGTGGCAGAAAAGTCAGAGGAGAAGAGTGCTTGTTGGACTCCTGATCGTGTGGCATTGCGTTTTAATGCCTCAATCAGGGCTACAGTGGCATCATAGCTGAGGGCGCTTCGCCAACTCACATCACCGCCCCATAACTGCCGTGATTTCTGGGGAAAATCTGACTTAGGATCGCTATCAATGTGCCAGGGAACTGCCACTACCATCCCCGCAGCTTGTTCTCTACCAATTTCTAAAGTTTTGACAGTGTAAACATCATCTCCTCCCAGCAGAATTAACCGTTTCTGGTTAATCTGAACTACTTGTAACGCTTTATCCAGAGTTTCAGTGTTAGCTGCTAACATCAACACTTCTGCACCTTGCTTAGTTGCTTGTTCTAGACTTTTAGCCGCGCTAAAATCCACCTTGGATAAGTCAAATTCGCTGGATACTTGTCCACCCTCTAGGGAAACAGATGAAACAAACTCAGACTTTAAAGACTGGCTATAATTACTTTGAGAATTAAAGAAAACCACTGCATTTTTTTTCTGCAACCTTTTCACCATGTAGTTAGCTAAACTTCTAGCAGCCATAAAATCACTGGGAACCGTGCGAAAAACGTAGCGGCTAAAGTTAGAAATTTTTACAGATGTGCTAGTAGGGGAAATTGCTACAAGTTGTCCAGAATTATAAATAGTACCTGCTGCTAAGGTGGAATCGCTAGTATTAGGCCCAACTACACCTAATACTTCTGAATTGCTAACTAGGCTGGAAGCGATTTGCTTTGATATTTCTGGCTTGTCGTCATCGTTAGCTATCCCTACCCTCAACGGCACTCCCTTGACTCCTCCAGAGCGATTAACTTGATTTTGGGCTTGGGCGATGCCACGTAAAATTTCTAAAGAAATATTGGGGTCAGTTCCTATTGGTATAGAAGTCACAATGGTGTAGCTCTTGGAACCGATCCGGGCATTGTTAAGAAAGATTAATGTTTCTGGATCATTAGGCTTGAGTTTTAAGGCAGCAGTAAAATTAGTGATCGCTTTATCATAACTTTTAGCAGCGATCGCCTGTACTCCTTCTTTTTTTGCAGGAGAAATGTCACCTGGAGTCAAAATTTTTTCCCCAAAACTAATCCGGTTTTCTAGGGATGGATTGCTGCCTGTTTCTTGATTTGAAATGATGGTATTACCAATTTTGAACCCAGAGCCATTAGTAAACCACCACACACCACCGCCAACTATTCCAACTGTCAGCAACAGAGCCAAGGCTAAAATTGTGGTTTCATTCTTTTGTGACATAAAAAAATTTGAATAAAATAAAAATGTTTATTATTTGATTATTTTGCTAAATCTAACCGCTTTGATCATTTAATTCTGACAAATCCAGCCTTTTGGATCAGTTCTTGACCCTGAGGTGTCAGCAGCCAATTTGCATAAGCAACGCCTGCTTGCTGATCTGTTTGACTATTCTGTTTAACAATTACAAATAAATTGCGGGTAATTGCATAGTCACCGCTACGAAACGCCTGAGTATTCAACTGATTACGCTTAGTGGGACATTCAGACGGAGGTACAAAGGGTTCTTGGTAGGGAGGCACAAATTGACCGCTTGTGCGCCCTAGTGGCAGGGATTTTATCATACACTGGGGTACAACCTCTGGGGCAGAAGCATAGTAAATTCCGCCAGGACTTGCAGCTACTTTTCGTACTGCTTCAGTGGTCGTCCCAACATAACTAACGTTGGTACCAAAATTCTCTTTATTTAGAATATTTTCGACAAAGAATTCCACTGTACCCCCAGCTTCTTTGCTACGAGAATAAACTGTAATTGGTAAATTTGGCCCGCCTACCTGTTGCCAATTAGTAATCTTGCCGGTGTAGATTTCTTTGAGTTGGGCGACAGTTAAACCAGGAATGTTGAGATTGAGGTTAACTGCGATCGCAATTCCATCAATCGCCACTGGAATTTCTTTGAAACTAAATCCTTTTTGTTTAGCTTCTGTATTTTCTTCAGCCTTAACCGAGCGAGAAGATTGAGAAAAAGCTAGTTGATTGTCTATCAACATCCGAATGCCAGTTCCAGATCCTGATTCACCTGACGGAGGTTGAGTATAGCGTAAAATAAACTGAGAGCATTGGCTTTGGAGTACGGAGTCTACGTCTTTACGAATAGGTGCCCAGGTTGTGCTACCACCATAGTTGAATGTCCCTTCTGGGAGATTTGGCACGTCACATTTGCTGATGGTATTACTTGTCTTGCCAGTCTCTATAGGCTTAGGAACAGAAATGGTATCTCTGGGATTGCTATTCTCCGACTGGTTCGCAATAAGTTTATTTAATTGCGCCCATCGTGCCATAAAAAACCATAAGCCACCAAAGATTAAGCCAATGGTAATGACTACGGCTAAGAAAAGACTAAGTGTTTCGTTTTTCTGAGACATAGGTGGCTGTTAACACCAGAAGTTTTTAAAGTAACAGAGATAATAATTTATAAATAAGTCGAAATACGGCTGTTAGTGAAATGGCTACTAAGCCTGCTGCAACTGATAAAAAAACTACTGTCTGAATATCAACACCCACCCGTAAAAAGGGAAGAAAATAAATAATCGCAAAAGTAATTGTCGGAATAATTAATAAATCGAACTTTTCAATCCACCGCTTGGTTTGGGCAAATATCAGTATCCCCAAAATCACACATGCAATACTGAAAGTAGCTATTGGTAATTTTACTAGACTAGAGAGGGCGATCGCGATCAATGCACCCTCAAATCCACTAAATGCCGCCCCACCCAATAATTCCACTGTAGAAAACGCTGGTTGAGTTGGTGAACGGGGGGGGACGACGGGACTAGAACTTTTAGGTGGTTGTGCTGGGAGTGTTACAGAAGGCGAATTAAGTTGTGTCGGGGCTAGAGGCTGTGAGTTAAGAGCATCTACAACCTCCTGGGCTGATTGGAAGCGCTGATTAGCAGCAGGTAGCAGCATTTTGTCTAAAATATCAGCAAGGCGAGGGTTGATAGTCACTTGTGATCGCCATTTCCACTGATTGCTGTAGGCATCAAATAGTTGAATTGCTTCCTGATTTGTCAACAAAGTAATAAGAGTTATAGCTAAGGCGTATAAATCTGTAGATGGAAATACTTGACCTCCAGCCATCTGCTCGGGTGGTGCAAATCCCATAGAATAAATTCCCGTGGAAGAAGCAGCAGAACCAGATGCAGCGTTTGTCACAAGCTTTACTGCGCCAAAATCTAGAAGAAAAAGTTTACCATCACGACGGCGCATGATGTTAGACGGTTTAATATCTCTGTGGATAATGCCTCTATGATGGACAAACTTTAGCACCTTCAAGATTTCTTGCAGCACCTCCAACACTTGCTGTTCAGAAAATTTACCCTGTTGAACTAATTCTTCCTCTAGGTTTTGCCCATCAATATACTCTTGTACCAAATAAAAAAACTGGTCTTGCTGTCCCGGCTGCAAACTATTAACTATCACTGGAAAGAAGGCAAACAAGTCAGGAATTTGCTCGTGATCGTTACCAAGCTGTGCTAAAACTTCTGCCTCTCTCTCAAACATTATCTGTGCTTGTTGCAGTTGATTTAAAGTTAAATTACCCGCTGGTTGAAACTGCTTAACTACGCATTGACGCATTCCTGGAATTCGGCGATCGCGTGCCAAAAATGCTGCTCCAAATCCCCCTCTTCCCAGCAGCTTAATTGTCACATATCGACCATCTAGCAGCAGTGGCATACCACAGGTAATACAGTACTTTTGCTGCATTGTTTTCAACGTCGTAATATCATCTAAATCGGCAAAATAGTTTTGTGGGCGTGGGCAACGTGGACGAGTACAGTAAACTTCCATTTTCGTGATTAGTCATTAGTCAAAATAATTCGTAATTGATAATACTCGCCTCTGGCGATAAGCAAGCTATATAATTCGTAATTCATTCAGGTTACAGAGCGATTAAATTTATTTGTAAAGAACAAGAAACTTTTTTCCTGATGTCAAACCCCTAGCTTGGTATGGTACGCTGCGCGAACAACTATGAGGTAATAATTACGAATTACGTAGGCGCAGCCTTCCCGTAGGGGATTACGAATTATTTGGTCATTGGTCATTTACAAAAAAACAAAGAACAAATGACAAAAAAAGAAGTATGAGCGCCGACTGACGGCGATAGCACAGCCTCAACTCTACCAGAGGCTCTGCCAACGAGTCCGCGTAGAGAGCGTGTCTGGTAGAGAGGGTCTGGTTACTATTCCCGGAACCCTACTCAAAAGCCAAGCTACGCGCAGCGGCGACCTCAAAACAAGGGTACAGAACTTCAAAGACTAATCACCAGATTTTAGTCTTCGCCGCCGGAGGTGGGCGTTGCTATATCTAATGTAGTTACCACTATGTTTTTTTGTGGCAATGTTAACACATCTTGATTCCATCCAGGATTAGCAAACTGGGGCAAAATTTCCCGACTAAAAGCTTCTGCGGCCTTGGATCTATAGCGATTGGGATTAAAAATCAGCCACAGCGTCCGTTTGACGACGACGCCTTCAATATTGGCAGAGTGCAGAACACCCATTTGTAACTCTTTAGCGATCGCGCTAGTTGAAACAAAGGCAGCTCCTAAACCAGATTGCACAGCATTTTTAATTGCTTCAATGGAATTTAGTTCCATTTCAACTTTAAAACGTCTTGTATCAATCTCACAGCGTCCTAGCACTTGGTCAATTACTTTGCGGATAGTCGATTGGGAATCTAGGGCAATGAATTGTAATTTGTATAGCTCTTCTTTTTGGATTTTTTCATGTTTGGCTAAGGGATGAAAGACAGGTAGAATCAGCGCTAGTTCGTCTTCAGCGTAAGGAAGAACTTCTAAAGATTCTGATAGTTCACCCGGAATTTCACCGCCAATAATTGCCAGATCAACTTGTCCGTTAGCGACACTCCAAGCAGTTCGCCTGGTGGAGTGGACGTGTAATTGCACTGCCACATCTGGATATTTGTGTCGGAACATCCCAATCATTTTGGGCAAAAGATAAGTGCCGGTGGTTTGAGAAGCACCGACAATCAAAGTACCGCCTTGGAGATTTTGTAAATCCTCGATCGCGCGGCAGGTTTCCTGACACAGGCTGAGGATTTTTTCACCGTAACTAAGGAGTAGATGCCCTGCTTCGGTTAATTGGGCGCGTCGTCCGCCACGGTCAAATAAGGGGACATCCAGCTGTCGTTCGAGATTTTGGACTTGCAAGCTGACGGCAGGTTGGGAGACATAAAGACTATCAGCGGCGCGCTTGAAGCTTCCTTCTTGGGCGATCGCTATTAAAATACGTAACTGATCTAAAGTGAAAGGAAGGTCAGACATAAGGCTCAACCCACAAACTTTGAAAGGAGCGGATGCACACAATAAATCAGGTTTGGCAGCAATCAGCTCGGCATGATTTGTTGCATATTAAACTTGAAGGCTTGATTCGAAAAAGACAGTAGCACAACATCTTGACTAAAGTCCCCTTTTGAACACTTTGTGGTATTGGTTGTACTGAATTCAATTTTCTTTAAATTACTTCACCCGTCTATATGCTACTGATTTCTTGGTTGACACCTAGTCATTTTGTCATACTGGGGTTACAAATAGTTTTTGCGATCGCTCATAGTGGAGGCGCTGCTTTGCGCCCTTGGGCAGAAAAATACATTGGGCCAAGGCTTTATCGCATTCTCTTTGCATTAGTCAGCTTAACGTTGGCTGTGATATTAATTATTTACTTTTTTAGGCACCGCTATGATGGTTTGCAACTTTGGCAGGTGCAAGGGGTGCTAGGAGTGCGAGAATTTGTTTGGCTGCTGTCAGCGATCTCGTTCTTGTTTTTATATCCTGCTACCTTCAATCTACTAGAAGTTGCTGCCATTCAAAAGCCCCAAGTTCATCTCTACGAAACAGGAATTATTCGGATTACCCGTCATCCTCAGATGGTAGGACAAATAATTTGGTGTGTTGCCCATACTCTGTGGCTGGGTACTACCTTTACCCTTGTGACTTCCATTGGATTGGTGTTGCATCACTTGTTTGGGGTTTGGCACGGGGATCGCCGTCTGAGCGATCGCTATGGGGAATCCTTTGAAATTGCTAAACAACGGACTTCAATTATTCCTTTCAAAGCAATTATTGACGGTCGTCAATCTATCAAATGGCAGGAATTTATCCGCCCTGCCTATTTGGGAGTCACTATTTTTATAGTTTTGCTTTGGTGGTCGCACCCTCTGTTGCTGGAAGCAACTAGTAGGATCAGATGGGAAATTTAGCTTAAAGAGCAGAAGCCTCTCGCCTACCCGTTGGCAGTAGCGTTCCGCAGGAAAGGGAGGCGATGAGACGGTAGTCGCTCGTTTCCCCCAAGACCCTTACGGGTGATGCTCATGACGCAAGGGTAGCGCAGCTAAGGTGACTGTGCGTAGCGTCTGACTCGCCTTATCTGCACTAACGCCAGTTGCTTCTCCCTACAGCCCTTTGGGCATCCTACGGCAGGCGCTAGCCTCTCTCAATGTGATTCGGGGAGACGCGCAAGGGACAAGTCGGGAAACCCCCTGTTAGCGTCTGGCTCACCGCACTGCTCCATTTAATCCGCCTAAGACGATTACCACCCCCCGAATGAATCAACAAGCGTAGCTCTCGACAATCAAGGAGGTGGATGAGGAGACGAACAAATGTCTTGATTGTTGGCAAAAGAGATATTATCATGGTGACTCAAGCGTAATCAGGTCGATTCATGTTGAGAGCGGTCAAAGTCAGACTTTACCTAACAACAGCCCAGCAAGCTCATTTGGTACAAGCCTATAGCTGTGTTAGCTGGATTTGGAATCAGTCTCTATGTGTAATGTCTCAGACTTACAAAAAGACGGGTAAGGGCTTGTCAGCTTACGACATGAAGAAACAGATTCCAGTTTGGAAAGTTGAGTATAAATGGCTCAAAGAATGTTATTCCTAATGTTTGCAGCAATCCTGTTTAAATCTGTCTCAAGCTTTTATCAACTTCTTTGATGGTCTGACTAAATACCCAACCTTTAAAACTAGGCACGGTAGACAGTCTCTTCAATATCCAACTAACGTCAAAATCATCTCTAACTCAAAGATGAAATTTCCTAGAAAACTGGGAGTGGTAAAAGCGAAGATTCACCATGACCTTGTTGGTAAATTGAGAACTCTAACTATTTCTCAGATGTCTGATGGTAGATATTATGCATCTTTATTAATTGACGATGAAGCTGAAAAGATACCATCTAGCAACGCCCTACCCTGCGGGAACGCTAAGAGCGAACGGGTGACGCTCGTTGCGCTAAAGCGTCTCCCCTTGGGAGATCGCTCTCCGTGGCGCTAACATCAGTCGCCTACAGAAGGAAACCAACTTGGGTGCGCTGGTTCACCAGTTGCTATAACGAAGGGAAAATACGCAACGCACTGGCTCCAGAATGGAAGGCGATTGGCATTGACCTTGGATTGATTGATTTTGCCGTTACTTCTGACGGGTCAAAATATCAGAATCCAAAACATCTGATAAAAATACGAACGAAACTTAAAGCGTAAATAGCGAAAGCTATCCCGCCGAAAAAAGGATAAGACTACTAACAAATGACGTAAAGCTAAACTAGCTCTGGCTAAAGCTTACTCAAAAATATCTAGAGTTCGAGAAGATTTTCTACACAAGGTATCCTGCAAGATAGTTTGCCAATGAATTGGGAAACCTACACTTACCGCTTGCCCAAATGTAGGTAGTTCACGCGATCCCCAGTATCAGCATAAAATCCAAAATAGATGGGAATTTCACCTTATCAATTGCCCCGAATCAATGTACGATCAGTTCAAACAGCTATTCAGTGGAGGTGCGTTCAGTCAGTTTAAGATTTTATATTGGTAGTTGTTGGTCAGTTGCTTTTCCTTGGGAATAAATGGCAATTTAGTCAAATTCACAGGTGGAGACGGCAATCAGGAGTTTAACATCCAAAAAAGCCACCGTGAGAGTCGCGCTGGTTTTTTTGTCAGAGACACATCAACGCGCTCAATTTTTGCCTAATTATTCTGTGTCCTGAGATTTGGTTCCTGAAAGCATCTATTAGCAGTTAACGACTTACCAATCCTTCACTTCAGTGCTGATAAGTAGTTTGATATAAAAACCTTATAATCCAAGAGGCGTCATGGTGTTGTCGGTTAGTGAGCGGACATTTACTCAAGAAGTTTTAGAATCTCCTATTCCTGTTTTAGTTAACTTTGAAGCACCTTGGTGTGGCTTGTGTCGGATAATTCACCCGCTATTGTTGCAATTTCAAGCCCAATATGGGGAAGAAATCAAATTAGTTGGGATTAATGCCGATCAAAATTTTAAATTGTCTACTACTTATAGGCTAAAGTCACTACCAACCTTACTATTGATTGAAAATGGCACTGTTCGGCATCGCTTGGAAAGCTTTCGCGGCAGAGAAGATTTACGTCTAGCTTTAGAAGACATTAAAGCTAACTACAGCAGTTGCCCAAAAATCTACAAAAGTCCGAAAACAGCTGACTTAGAGTATCGGTCTGCTTGATTGGCATTGGGCATTAGGACTAACGCTCTTTTATGTCTGTGAGGAGAGAAAAATAAGATGCTGACCTTGAATCTTTTTCAAAGCCTCGCTTGATAAGCATTGCCAAAAAATCCTTGTTTGGAATCAAGCACGGAGAAACAATGTTTTAAATATTCTCTAATGAGAGTAAAAAAAGAGCGCTAATGACCAATGACCAGTGACGAAATCTAAAACCATGCTTAACACCCCACCCAATCACCCTTGGGTGGGTTATTTTATCCTAAAGGGTGTGTGTCACAATTGTTAACAGTTCCGACACGCTAGTCAAGAATTCTAAAAGTAGGCGTCAGTGATGGAAGTAATCTATCAGTATGCCTGGCTGATTCCGGTGTTACCTCTTTTTGGGGCAATGCTGGTCGGTCTAGGGTTAATCTCGTTGAATCAGGTGACAAACCGCCTACGGCAGCTTAACGCTGTGGTGATTATCTCCCTAATGGGAGCAGCGATGGGGCTGTCGTTTGCTTTGCTATGGAGTCAAATTCAAGGACACGCGCCTTATATCCGCACCTTGGAGTGGGCGGCAGCAGGTAATTTTCACCTGAACATGGGCTACACTATTGACCACCTGACAGCCCTAATGCTGGTGATTGTGACAACGGTAGCTTTGTTAGTCATGGTTTACACCGATGGCTACATGGCTCACGATCCAGGTTACGTGCGGTTTTACGCCTATCTCAGTTTGTTTGGCTCCTCAATGTTAGGTCTGGTGGTCAGCCCCAACCTAGTACAGATTTATATATTCTGGGAACTGGTCGGGATGTGTTCCTACTTGCTGGTCGGCTTTTGGTACGATCGCAAGTCAGCAGCAGATGCCGCTCAAAAAGCGTTTGTGACCAACCGCGTGGGTGACTTTGGTCTTTTACTCGGCATTTTGGGGCTGTTCTGGGCAACAGGAAGCTTTGATTTTAATGTCATGGGTGATCGCCTCGCCCAACTCGTCCAATCAGGTTCGATCAGCAATTTTCTTGCTGTCCTGTTTGCGATTTTAGTTTTCTTAGGGCCAGTTGCTAAATCAGCCCAATTCCCCCTCCATGTCTGGCTACCAGATGCAATGGAAGGCCCCACTCCCATTTCTGCCTTGATTCACGCGGCAACGATGGTGGCGGCGGGTGTTTTCCTAATTGCCCGGATGTACCCAGTATTTGAACACGTCCCAGCCGCAATGAACGTCATTGCCTTTACTGGGGCGTTTACGGCGTTTTTGGGGGCAACCATTGCGATTACCCAAAACGACATCAAAAAGGGCTTGGCTTACTCCACCATTTCCCAACTCGGTTACATGGTGATGGCAATGGGAATAGGTTCCTACAGTGCTGGACTATTTCACCTGATGACCCACGCTTATTTCAAGGCGATGCTATTCTTGGGTTCAGGTTCAGTAATTCATGGCATGGAAGGTGTCGTCGGTCACGACCCCGCTTTAGCGCAAGATATGCGGCTGATGGGTGGACTGCGGAAGTACATGCCGATCACGGCAATTACCTTTTTGATTGGTTGCTTGGCAATTTCTGGTATTCCGCCCTTTGCTGGTTTCTGGTCAAAAGATGAAATTCTAGGGAAGGCTTTTGAGGCGAACCCACTTCTCTGGTTTATCGGCTGGCTAACTGCCGGTATTACTGCTTTCTATATGTTTAGAATGTATTTCTCGACATTTGAAGGCAAATTCCGGGGTACTGACGAGAAAATCAAGGAAAAACTCAAGAAGGCTGCGGCGACAATTGTCCTGGAGTTAGAGTCAGAAGAACTAGCCCCGAATTTTGGGCCTGGGGCGATGAAGAAAGGAGAATTGGCGGCAACTAGTGAGCATCATGACTCCCACGACTCCCACGGGCATCATAGTGACTCCCCCCACGAGTCGCCGTGGACAATGACGCTGCCGTTGGCACTGTTGGCTGTGCCTTCGATTTTGATTGGTTTGGTGGGAACTCCCTACGCCAATTATTTTGAAGAGTTTATCTTTCCTCCTAGCGAAACTCTCTCCGAAGTTATAGAAAAGGCTTCCGAGTTCAATCCGACGGAATTCTACATCATGGCGGGTGCCTCAGTCGGAATTTCTTTGATTGCGATTACTCTGGCTTCGCTAATGTATTTGCGCCATAAGATTGACCCGGCTGCGATCGCTGCTAAAATCCAACCACTTTACGAATTATCCCTCAACAAGTGGTACTTCGATGACATTTACCATCGGGTTTTTGTTGTCGGCTTGCGTCGCCTAGCTAGACAAGTTATGGAAGTCGACTTCCGCGTTGTAGATGGTGCTGTTAACCTCACAGGCTTTTTCACCCTTGTTAGCGGTGAAGGTCTGAAGTACCTAGAAAACGGTCGCGCTCAATTCTATGCCTTGATTGTGTTTGGGGCGGTTTTGGGCTTAGTGGTTGTCTTTGGTGTTACCTGATTTTCATAGGGGTGGGCGAATGTCCGCCCCTAAGTTTCTTAGGAGTCTAATTTAGGCTCCTTTTTTTGGCTAATAGTCAGTAATTAAATTTTAAAGTCTTCTTTTAGATCATTTGGCGGTTCAAACATAATCTCAAAACCTCCGTTGGGAATAGTTCGACGCAAAAATCTTAAATGGTCGTCTGCATCTTGGCGGTTAGCAAAACGGGCGACGGTGTGAGATTGGGTAATCACTACAGTTTTTACTATCACCCAAGGATGATTTTGGGCAATAACTGGTTTTATCATGGTGAATGTCTCCTTTTGTTAGGGAGCCAAGAGCTAGCAGCAAGCCTCGGAAACTTATTTGCTGGCTTTTGACAAGATTTGTAATTTTGTTGCTGTAAGTGTGAGTGTGTTTTCATCGCTTCTAAACACTCTCATCTCATAGCTTTTGCGGTAAAAGCTGGGTTGCATCATGGTCGTGCAGTCCTGGGACAACTAGCCATAGCCACATCCGGCACTTGAACAACCGGAGTGATAGCAGTTCTTCAGGGAATATTTGATTTCTGTGACCTTGCCAGTGTCCAAGGTGTGCAAGTTGTTGTTTAGCGCAGGTTGGGCAGAGGTCGCCTGGTTTTCCTTTGTCTATGGTGTAGTTTGAGTCTTCAGAATTTAGGGGTTTAATTCCAGGAAAGCGCCCTGCTTGGGAATAGAGGCAGGGTTTACCGTCGAGTTCTGCGGGGATGATGCCGGAGCAAATTAGGTTGTCCGGGTATACATTGCCGTCAGGGGAGAGGAAGAGGGCTTTCGGTTCAGTGTTTTCAATATTCATTTTACAATGTAGATTGTATATTGACAAAAATAAAATTTACATTGTAAAATGTCAACAGACAGATCCAAAAACTCTTTTGACTTCTAACCTCTCTCTATATATTTGAATCCAGCCCGATCAGCAACTAAAGTTAGATATTTCGATGTAGCGAGAGTTGGCTGATAGGCGTTGTTTTCCCATTGGCTAACTGTTTGCTGATAGACTCCTAGCCTTTCTGCAAACTCTGCCTGTGTTAAACCCATGTGAAGACGCAGTGCTTTAATTAATTCGCCATTCCACAGTACAGTGTCACCTTTAACCTGAACTTGAAAGTTATTAGGAGGTTTGTAAAATTTTACTTGCTGCTGATCAAAATCAACATCTTCAACCCGATATCCTGCTTCTATCCAGGCTAAAGCTTGTAATGCGCCTTTGCTGCGATTACTCCACCATGCCCGTTTACTTTTTGCTGAATTTGGTAAAGTATCATTTATTAAAGTCTCAATTTCGGCAAAAGAAAGGATTATTTCACTTTGATCACTGCCACGCAAAAAGTTTAGGAGTGGCTGATATTTGGTGCCCTCCTTCATGTCACCTCTTCTACTCCTAATATCATGCGCTCAACACGGGCTTTTGCTTCAGTGACTAAGTTTTCAGCTTCTACACGCAATTTTTTAGATTCAGCACAACGGCGTGAAATTTCGGCACTAATTTTTCTTTGTTTGTTTAAATCTTCGGGTATTGGCAACTTGATATTAAGAATATCTGATGCAGAAACTCTAGGAAGTGAAGTACCACTTTGTAGTGGCACAACTTGATTAAGAGTAATTTGACTTAAGAGAAGTCCCTGCAAAAAAATAGGATCTACTTTTTGTTTGTTAGGTCTAAGTACAACGGCTTCACCTGAGCATACGCCATTAAATTCAGCCAACCAAACTTTGTTTAGATATGGTCGCATACGTCCGAAGAGTATGTCACCAACTTCAAATTTTGGTGATGAACTTAGAATTTCCTCTCCTTGAACTGGGAAAAAATCTACTAATTCACCAGTATTTGAAGCAATATTACCTAGTCCAATATAATTAATATTTTCATTTGCATACTCATTTACAGGAGTAATACGTTGATTAACTTGCTTAACAACTTCTCGAAGTAAAACTGGTTTCATTAATCCCAAATTTATTTCTTGCAAAGTAACTACTGCTTCAAAATCAAATCTACCACCAGCAATAGAACGAATTGATTTGATAACTCGGTTATGATTTTTAAGTTTTGTAATATCTATTCCCAATTCCCCTAAAATATACTGATTAATTGCCTGATATAATGGTTGCGCTTCAGACAACTTATTCTTTTGAATAGCATAAGCATCCTGCATTATTTGAGCAATGTGATCTTGAACAGGTCTAGGAGGAATGGGGATTATAAACTCTCCAACTTCAGATAAATTCAATTCTGGTCTTGTTGTTCTATGCCCTAATCTAATAGCTTGAAATTCACCTAATTGAGAATTAATAAATGTTGCAACATAATGAGGATTTATTTCTTTTAAAAGTTCTAAACCAACAATATGACCAGTAATATTACCTTCTTTTAGACTTTCAGGAAATACAGCAGCAGTCCCAACTCTACCCGCTATTGTTATCAAAATATTTCCCGTAACTACACGGCTACGAATCAATTCATTGTGTTTTTCTTGAGATATATATTTAAGTCCATCTAAAAAAATTCCTAAAGGTAGAACATCCTTAACTCTAATGTAAGGAATTCCACTATCCTGATACATGTCAACTTTACGGTTACTACCAAAAGGGCCGTCGAACATCCGGTTACTTAATTTTTTTAATAAATGAAGAGGATATGGACATTCATGCAATTTTTTAAATAGAAATTGAAATTTAGGCTGATAAAATTCTACAAAAAGTTTCTTTCTAGTCAAATCACTTGATTTAACTAAAAATCGCTTTATATCATGTTTATTAATATCCATTACCATCCTGATAGACTTTCAAAGTCTGTAACTGTTTCTACTATTTCAAGAGGTAAATGTGCTTCTTCTTCAGATACAGATAATCGACCTGTAGCATCATAACCAATATCATCAATTCTTGCCATGTAAACTTCGTAATCTTCATCAGCTTCTATAACTTCCTTTCCTAATTCTAATTGAGCTTCTGCTGACAAAGATGTTTCGCGCTTTTCTAGAAAAACTACACTAGTCTTAACACCGGCACCATAAGGTGTAAAGGTTTCTTGTGGCAAACTAATTACAGCTTTTAACCTTGCCCAGCGTAAAATCCAGTCTCGTACATCCTGCATTGAACTAGTTGCCAATACCCCATCAGGTAAAACAATTGCTAACTTTGCATTTGGTGCAAGATACTCAAGACAACGGTTAATAAAAGCGACTTCTTGGGAAATAGTTTTAACAACCTTACCCTTTTTCTTTGTCACCCCATCCCGTGCAGCAAAGTCTTTCAAAACATTAGCATTAGTCAATTTAGAACCAAATGGAGGATTAGTTAAAATCATTGTCAACCCTCCTAGATAAAACCCAGGACGTTCTGGCAGTCCCTCTGAAATTCCTCCTGTAATGCTACTCAATCGCTCCAACGAATCCATTACCTTTAAATCCGCATATTGTGCGCCATTCATTAAAGTGTTAACTCGCGCTACGTGCATCACATTTCGAGAATATTCAGCACCAAATAAATGATTATCTCGAAACTTGATAAACTCTTGCGTTGGTTCTTCAGGATTAATCCCTTTAGGATTCCCACCATTATTTGCTATTGCTTTTGCATACTCCTGCTTACGCACATAATCCAAAACGTGCGTCAACATCCGCGCTGAACCGCAAGCAGGATCGCCAACATAATCATTTACTGTTGGTTGCAAAATTCCCACCATTAAATTAATTACAGGTGTAGGTGTGAAATATTGCCCCAAATCATCACGGAAAGTCTTACTCAAAAAATCTTCAAATACTCCACCTTTGACATCTGCTGAAGATTTTCGCAAACTCCAAGGCTGTAAACGCTTGACGATTTCCATTGTCGTGTGAGGCTTGAATTGCAGCACATCAGCCTCATTAAAAGCCAAACGCACACCCAAATCATCACCAAATTTTTTCGCTAGTGTTTCTCGTTCCCACTGCTTCGCTTTCTCAAAAGTGTCTCTGACTTGAACTAATAAACGTTCTGGGTCAGTTTCATTACTAACACTAAATACATAAGCCCGTGATTCTCCTGTTTGCTTTACCAAGTCAATTGTTGCCTGTTCGTCATACCACTTAGCAAACAAGAATTTAACCATTGCATCAACGGCTTCTTGTGGCTGCAAACCCTCGTTATCTCTCAGAATAGAGTGACAACCAGAACGCGTATCTCCCAAAACCTCCCGAAACTTATCACGGGTTAGGGGCGTGAGTCCTGTTTGAATTCCATCTGGTTCACTGGGATTAAGAATTACAGTATAAAAACTGTGTTGTGCGGCTTCACGGGCGCTTTCATACTTCTGTAAATCACCAATTATTTCTAACTTTCTTGGATAGTCAAGGTCACGACGATAAATTACTGTATGTTTACCATTGGTTAAAATAGCATAACGGGCAGATGGTGAAGCACTCATGTAAGCATTGAGTCGGTTAAGATGATCAACCCAACCTTCCCCCTCAGTCCCGCCAACTTTTTTACTTGGTTCCATAGCCTCCACCATAATGAAGGCTACATCCAAATTACCTACAGAATCAGCATAACGGTCATCATAAACTACAACGTCTGCCCGTCCTTGATAGCGTCGCCCACTTTGATAAGTTCCCTCGGCAAAATCTGCATTTAGTTCTAGTTCCATTGCCTGTATTGGAACACCGTACTGTTCTACTAAAATCTGAAGCGCCCACATCGTCACTGGGTCTTCTGCTGGACGCACATAAGAACCATCAGCTTTAAATAACTTTTGTAGATCTATATGCTGGCGATACTTCTGTGGTATGTTAGCCGGATTTTGGTAAGGATTAGTGAAATCGGAGAAAGGCATGAAGTTATTGCTATGGAAGACAGACTACACAGTAGATAAATGATATGCGATCGCAGGCGATCGCGCTTTATCTATATATGGCTATGTTTTTATAATTGCATCTTCAATCTCTTCTAAGCTCACATCTGCCTGATCCGATTTTGCATAAATGAGTAGAAGTAAGACACATTCAGGTGAGACAACCTGATAAATCACTCGATATCCACCACTTTTACCCGTTGGGATATCACTGTTTTTTGCTCGAACTTTAAAAATAGTCAAGTCTATCCCAGAGATTTGATCACCGATAAAATTCCCAGCATGTAGCTGATCAATAATGGGTAGAATGTCAATTTGAATTTGGCGATAGCGTTTAGTCAGAGTTTTGAGACGGCGTTTGAAGGGAGGTGTAAAGCGAACTTCTGCCATAAATCTAGGCTTCGATATCGTCCCAAAGCTCTGAAACTGGAAAAGTTTGTCCTACTGCTGCTTGTCGCACGGACTCTTGCAAATCAGCTAATATTTGTGCTTTTGGCTCTTGTTCATCAACCCAAGCTAAACCACTGGCGTTATCAGAATTTATGGAACTCATCAGCTGTTGCCAAAGTTCTATAGGAACGAGTACATCTGTTGTTTCTCCCTCTATGTTGGTGACATAACGAATCTGACTTTCAATTTGTGCGATTATCATTATGGTTATTTCTCCTGTCATGCTTTTTTACACCAAATTGCTTTTTTCAACAACCACCAAATAGCATCGTGTATTTTTAGCGATAGGTTAGGCTACGCGATCGCATCGCTAAAATTCTAGTTTAGCGGCTTTTCTAGGGTAAATTTTTGATTTGACTGGGAGTATCTCAAGCCACATTCCGTACCCCCAACTGTCAAAAAAGATTCTCAAGAGAAAAAATGGAGGATTGCCAATTTAATTAAATCAACCTAACGAGGAAGACGAAATCCCCAAAAAGCTGTTACTTAATAACTAGTGACTTTTTGCCAAATTTGATTTTGATAGCAGACGAATTGTGATGAATACAGCTAATTTTCCGTGGCTGACGACGATTATTCTGTTTCCGATAGCGGCGTCGCTACTTCTTCCCATCATCCCCGACAAAGAAGGCAAAACAGTGCGCTGGTACTCCCTGATAGTAGGGCTGATAGATTTTGCACTAATTGTTTATGCTTTTTATACTGGGTATGATTTCTCCAATCCAGGTTTGCAGTTGGTGGAGAGTTACCCCTGGGTACCCCAACTAGATTTGAATTGGTCAGTAGGGGCAGATGGCTTGTCCATGCCCCTAATTATTTTGACTGGATTCATTACCACGCTGGCGATTTTAGCAGCTTGGCCTATTACCTTCAAGCCCAAGCTATTTTACTTCTTGATTTTGGCAATGTATGGCGGTCAGATTGCCGTGTTCGCTGTCCAGGATATGCTGTTATTTTTCCTGGTGTGGGAACTGGAACTAGTACCGATATACTTCCTGCTGTCGATTTGGGGAGGCAAAAGGCGGCAATATGCAGCGACCAAATTTATTTTATACACTGCTGGCGGGTCGCTGTTTATTTTGCTATCTGCTCTGACAATGGGATTTTACGGCGATACGGTGACGTTTGACATGCGATCGCTCGCCTTAAAGGACTTCGCCCTGAATTTCCAACTTGCCCTCTATGCTGGCTTCCTGATTGCCTACGCCGTCAAGTTGCCAATTATTCCCTTGCACACCTGGCTACCTGATGCCCACGGGGAAGCTACAGCCCCTGTACACATGTTATTAGCAGGTATTCTCCTGAAAATGGGCGGTTACGCCTTAATTCGGATGAATGCCCAAATGCTACCCGATGCCCACGCTTTTTTTGCACCAGTGTTGGTGGTTTTGGGGGTAGTTAATATCATCTACGCTGCCTTGACATCCTTTGCCCAACGCAACCTGAAGCGAAAAATTGCCTACTCCTCAATTTCTCACATGGGCTTTGTGATGATTGGTATTGCCTCCTTTACCGATTTGGGTTTAAGTGGGGCAGTGTTGCAAATGGTTTCCCACGGGTTAATTGGGGCGAGTTTGTTCTTCCTGGTTGGCGCAACTTATGACCGGACACACACCCTGATGTTGGATGAAATGGGTGGTGTCGGTAAGAGAATGCCGAAGGTTTTCGCCATGTTCACCACCTGTTCAATGGCTTCTTTGGCATTGCCAGGGATGAGCGGTTTTGTGGCAGAATTAATGGTGTTTGTCGGTTTTGCTACTAGCGATGCTTATAGCTCTACCTTTAAAGTCATTGTGGTGTTCTTGATGGCAGTGGGAGTAATTTTAACTCCAATTTATCTGCTGTCGATGTTGCGGGAAATTTTCTACGGAGAAGAGAACAAGGAATTAGTTTCTCACCAAGCTTTGATAGATGCTGAACCTCGCGAAGTATTTATCATTGCTTGTTTGTTGGTGCCAATTATTGGTATTGGTTTCTATCCAAAATTGCTGACTCAAATGTACGACGCCACAACTGTACAATTGACAGCAAGATTGCGTGATTCTGTGCCGACATTAGCACAGCAAAAAGACGATGTACTAAAGGTTTCTTTAAGTGCGCCCCAAATCGCTAATTAACTTGCGATCGCTAGTTTAGTTGAAATATTTATTACTTTGAGGGCGGGTTTTCTACCTGCCCTTTTTTGATGCACATTGCTTGGAGGCGATCGCTAATACCAATTCTGTAATAGATTACCTACAATCTATCTAAAATAAGATTTGGCAAAACCGCTCATGTTAAACTACAATCCGCTACATTGTTTGCCATCTTCCGAAGAATTACCCGACTCAGATGATACCGCTGTGGATAATGAACTACAAAATTTAATTCCCGGCTTACTGAAAACGACACTAGCTTTGGTTTGGTGCGATCGCTGGGATTGGTTCTTTGGTGTTGAGATGGGTATTTATTATGACCCAGACAAACCAGCCATTGTCCCTGATGGGTTTTTCAGCTTAGGAGTTAAACGCTTCATTGATGAGGACTTGCGCCTAAGTTATGTGCTGTGGGAAGAAAATAAACTGCCGATTTTAGCACTAGAAGTTGTTTCCCAAATATATCGGGAAGAATATAGTACTAAGAAAGAATTGTATGCCAAAGAATTAGGAATTTTGTACTACGTTGTATATAGTCCTCTTCGGCATAAAAAGCCGCCTTTGGAGGTGTATCGCCTAGTTGATGGGGAATATATTTTAATGTCAGGAAATCCTGTTTGGCTACCAGAGGTTGGTTTAGGAATTGGGCGAGAACGGGGAATTTATCAAGGTATAGTGCGGGAGTGGCTATACTGGTATGACGAAGAAGGGCAAAAATTACTGACACCAGAAGAACGCATTAGGGAAGCCGAAGAACGCACAGCTTTTGAAGAACAGCGACGTGTGGAAGCAGAACAACAGGTGAAAATGTTAATTGAAAGGTTGAAGGCGCTTGGTGTTGATCCAGAAACTTTGGTTTGAAATTATTATCAAGTAAAGGCTAAAAAATCAGCGCTTTATTGCCATTTTGTAAATTCTGCTCAAGTCCAGTATTTGGCAGTAGTTTGTAACATATAAAGAATCTTCTAAATCTTTATGAATACTACTAATCTTCTGAGAGAAATACAAGTTGAGTTCATTCAGAGACTCAATACAAATCAGGATGAAGAATTGTTATGTTCTAGATATGAAGGGAATTATAGTGAATTAAAAATCATTTTATTGGATGAATTAAAATATGCTAGAGAGTTTGCTTGGAAAATGGTTGATAAATTTAAGTATCAGAGTAATAATGCTCGTGTGATTTTCTCTAATCATCTAAAGGGAAAATTGGGAGAAATTGCCGTAAAACACTCTCTTGGAAACTACATAACTTCAGTAAGTTATGAAATTCTCCCTAGCGGCGATGGGAAAGTGGATTTTATGATTAATTCAAATAAAGATATTGGAATGCAAGTTAAAACTAGACATGGCAACATTAATACTCAGTGGAAGTTTTCTAAAGATGAAATAGAAATAAACAAAGTTTTGGCGTGTGTATTAATTTATAAAAAACATTTGGAAAGTCAAAGTTTTAATGAGTTTGAATCTGAATATAGACTTCTGATGGCAGGATTCATTCCTACAGAAATTATTAAAGATAAAATTAACGCAAATGAAATTAGTTTCCAGTCTGAGGAATCGGGATATTTTATTACTATTAAAATAGAGGATTTACTTCATGGTAGTGGTTTAAAAAATTGCCTGAAAAATTTAGAATTCATAAATAATTTGCAGTGGAAAGAGTATAAAATTCAGGCTCAAGGTGGAGATATATGCAGTCTTATAATTAGCCTAACTAATAAGACACTTGTAACAGGCGATAGTTGCCATTACATCAATTTTTGGGATTTGGAAAATCAAATCTTGCAATACTTTGTTGCAAGTACTAGAAGACAAACTGGCGATGGACATAGCGGAGATGTTACTGCTCTTGCTTTAAGTCCTGACAATAATTTTTTTGCTTCAGGAAGTGATGATAAAACTATTAAAATCTGGGACTATACTACAAAAAGTCTACTTAAGACCTTAAAAGGGCACTCAAAATCTGTGTATTCTCTAGTTTATAGCTTTGATGGTAAGCGGATTTTTAGTGGTAGTTCAGATCAAACGGTCAAGGCTTGGAAACTACCTGACTTTGAAATAGAGTTCACTATAGATGTCAAAGATAATCTCAATTCGATTAAAATTCATCCTAGAGGTGAAATTTTAGCTACTGCGGGAAAAGATAAAAATATTAGTTTTTGGAGAGTATCCTCTCAGCATTTACTATGTAAATTATCAGCGCATGAAGAACAAATTATGGATATCTGTTTTTCTAGCAACGGATTGATTTTGGCAAGTTGTAGTAACGATAAAACAATAAAAATTTTGAATACATCTCATGAAAATTTAATAAATGGATTAAAACCACATTTAAAATTTATAAAGTTACACGAAAACTATATTTATGCAATTACAATTAGCCCTGACTGCAAGCTACTTGCGAGTATAGATGGAAAGGGGACTGTATATCTATACGAGATTGAAACAGGACAACTGATTTGCAAGTATCCTGAACAACTTCAATCTAGTTATAGTAGAACTCATGCAATAGCATTCAGTCTAGATGGAAAACTTTTAGTTGCAGTAGCAAAGCGTGTCATCAGAGTTTGGCAACAGGTTAACTAATATGGACATTTCCTTATAATGTGCTTTCTATGACACAGCCACAAATACAGTTATCAAGTATCGTTTGCTTCCGGTAGCCAGTCTTCATCCAACACTAACTCTAAAGAATATGGGCAATCTTCTGGAAACACGGATACAAGTATGCCCGTTTGCTTGGCTGCTTGGCGACGTGCCCTTTGATAGCTTTCCTCAAGTTGCTCTGTTGGATAACTCTTGAGACTAGGACTATCGAGTATGGCTAACTCAATTTGGGTACGAGAATCAGTAATAGAATCCAACCAACTATCTGAGCGACGCTGAGGTTGATATTGCCACTTGAGCAGATGCAACAGTAGGCGAATTAGTTGACTAGCAATACCCCGCCGTTCACTTTTGCCCAAACTTTCAACCTCTTCAATCAGATGTTCCACATCAATTTCATGCCAGTGATGCGATCGCAATAGTTGGGCTGTCTGTTCAATCCACAAATTAAAATCTGCTATATAAATTCCACTCATAGACGTTTTTGATCAGCTGCATAGCTTCGTAGACGGTAATTCGCATTCCTCGAATACAAGGCTTAACACCTCGTTTTCCTGGTTAGATTGTAATAATGTTTTGGTACTGCACAGCTAAGGCTCAAAAATCATCATCAACAAAAAATTCGGCATCGTCTTCCAATCGAGAATTACGCTGTCCAAAACTAGCAAGGCCCCAAAAAGGTTGCAGCAGCGCCATGCCAATTAACCCTACACCGGCACTAAAAGCTAGCACTAAACCCATTGGTATCTGAATCGATTGGAATGTTAAGAATTTTAACGATACGGGTGTGGCATTTTGGACTGAAATAATTGCGATCGCTATTACCCAAACCGCTACAACTAAAGATGTCAAAAAAGGAGCGATTTTCATAGTTTGATAAAAGTTAGGAGTTAGGAGTTAATAATTCTTAACTTATAACTCCTAACTCCTAACTCTAACTGATTAAACTGCTACTGCCTCTAGTTTAGCAATGGCACTCTCTAACTCTTGGGCGATTTGGGTGAGTTTTTCGGGAGTGTTGGTTTCTAGGTAGACGCGCACCAGTGGTTCTGTACCAGAAGGACGCAGTAAAACCCAGCTACCCTCTTCCAAATAGAGCTTAATACCGTCTTTACGCCCCACTTCCTTGACTTTAATTCCTGCTACCTCTGTAGGTGGATTTTTAGTAAAAGAGTCGATGACGGCGGTTTTGTGCGCCTCTGTGAGGTGCAAATCTAGGCGGTTGTTGTAAAGTGGACCATCAGCTTCAGTGATCGCTTCTTTGACAAGTTGACTCAGAGGTTTGCCTTCATAGGCGATCGCTTCTGCCACCAGCATATCGGCTAAAACCCCGTCTTTTTCGGGAATATGCCCGATAATACTCAAACCGCCTGATTCTTCTCCACCAATTAATACAGCAGTTTCGCGCATTTTTTCGCCGATATATTTAAAACCAACTGCTGTTTCGTAAATTTGCAGCCCATTTTTAGCAGCGAAATTATCCAGCAGGTGGGTTGTAGCTACAGTGCGGACTATCGCGCCGGTTTTACCTTTGTTTTTGATTAAATGACGTGCTAGGAGTAGCAACACAGTATTAGGAGTAAGGACGTTTCCTTGTTCATCGACGATGCCAAAGCGATCGCTATCTCCATCCGTTGCCAAGCCCAAATCAGCTTGATCGTGAATTACTGCTTCCACTAACTCAACTAATTGTTCTCCTTTGGGTTCTGGCATTCCACCGCCAAATAAAACATCCCTCCAATCGTGGAAACTTTCTAACTGAACGCCACTATGTTGCAAAACTTCATCTAAATAGCCGCGAGAGGTAGAATAGAGCGCATCGTACTTTACCTTTAAATTAGCGCTTTTAATCCGTTCTACATCAAGTAGGGTGTAGATAAATTGCAGGTAATCTGGTTTGGGATTGAAAATAGAAATTGAACCCGATGGGTTGCTCCCAGGCAACTCATCCGATGCACTTTCGATATTTGCGACAATAGTATCAGTAATCTCTGGAGTGGCAGGCCCAGCATAATCGGGTATATATTTAATTCCACAGTAGGGTGCTGGATTATGGCTAGCAGTAAACATCAACGCCCCTGCGGAATTTAGGTGGCGGGCATTGTAGGCAATTACTGGTGTAGGGCAATCCCGATCAGTAATTTTGACAGTCCAACCCAAGTCTGCCAGGACTTGGGCCGCTGTTTGAGCAAACTCGTCAGCTAAAAAGCGAGTATCGTAGGCAATAAGTACTGGTCTATCTTTTGTATAGGCTGTTTCTAAGTAAGTAGCGATTGCCCTTGTTACTTTCCGCACATTTGGGAAAGTGAAGTCATTGGCAATAATCCCTCGCCATCCATCGGTGCCAAATTTTATCTTGCTGGACATTTTTGCCACTTGCTCCCGTACATTATCAGTACTATTAAAGCTTCCCGCAAAGCGTGTGTAGCAGCAAGTATTCTCCGAAGTTCTTTTCTAAGGAAGCCTTAGGTTAAACTTCTCCCCATCGTATTTTCGTCTCACTGTTTCTCAGCAATGTCAACCCCCGATCGACCTTTTGCCAGTTATCACCTTTGGTCTCTAGTTGCCCCAGCAACCGGGCAAGAACGCTGGCATTGCCAGATGAGACGGGGGTTTATCAAAGCACGGCAACACGAACCACAGGTCAAAGCGCTCTTAGCGCAAGCCACCGCACCCCAGCGGATTGGGATACTCGCCCAAAAAGGTGTTTATGAGTTTCATCATCACAGGCATCTGTTGAAGCAAGCAGATGGTGTAGAAAGAGTTGCACAGTTACTGAAATTAGGCAACTCAAGTAATCAAGTCCAGCAACGCGTCTTGCAAATTTTAAAAAAATATCACGATGCTCCGTTGCTTTTGGATAAAGATATTATCCAATTAACTCCGGGCGATGAAGGCTTTCCTAAACCGATAGTAATTGAACAAGAAGATTATTGCTTTCGGTTATATGCGGCTATGGACTGCGTTTTCATTGAATCTGATAGCACTTTACATATTTTAGATTTCAAAACTGGTAAGTCGGCTTTTGACCGACGACAGGCATTAGTTTATTTATTAGCTGCTCGTTATCTTTACCCTGGACGGAAAGCGGTTGCATCATTTTATAATTTAGAAATATGTAAAAAATCAGAGTTAATTAGCATCAATAATAGTGAATTAGAATCCTTAAAATTAGAATTAGCTAATATTGCCCACAAACACCAGCACGATTTGCAAAAATATCAGGAAGAGACTACTAATTTTAGTAAAATTTTCCCTCCCAATCCTGGCTCTCACTGCCGCTTTTGCCCATTTAACTCAATCTGTGATTTTGCCGATTTTAAGCACACTCAATCATATCCACTGCCAAGTTTAAGAGTTAATAGCTAGCTGGAAAAATGGTGACTAATTAATATGCCGGACGATTATCATTTACTTAAACTTGGTGGTTTGACGTCGCTAATTACAAGTGTAAATGTTTTTCTATGGGGAAACGAAGTATCAGTTGAATGTGTGTACGAGCCTACCGAGGATCGCTTGCCTTATGTGCTAGTTTTTCAGGACTGTCATGATATAAGGTGGAGTGTGCATGACTCAGAGGAAGTACATGAACTAGAAGCTGATCTCATCGGCTTTTCTATCGGTGCAGAATCCCATAAGAAAGCTGCTGTAATTACCACAGACATCTTTGAACTATCTATAATTTACGGCAGTTTTGTTATTCAAAAAAATTGGTAATAAGCAGAGAGTAGTAAGGTGTGTTATGCCGTAGCCTAACATACCCGACTCGCTAAATTCAATTGGAGTAATCAATATGAGGAATCTATCTAGACTTCTCCAAGATATTAAAAATAACCCAGTCATCTATTTAGATAAGCCATCAATTACTTGTCTTGATTCATTTTTAGTTGGGTATTTAAGCACTCGAACGGAGATGGGATTAGATAGAGAAGGGTCTGGTATTGAAGGCTTTCAAGAGTGGATACAAGAGAGAGAAAAAACTACTATTTCACAATCATGGGCTGGGATACTTATATTTGTTTGTGGTAGTGAAAGGAATGCTTTCTCTAATTTTTTTGAACTGTTTGAAAGATTTTTGAAAGAAGATGAGAGTTCACAAAAAAAGGAAAATGGTAACAATTTTAACTCTTCTGGGAATGATTTGATATTTTCTGTACGCGCTCTTTATGAGCTTCTGAATAGTATCAAGAAAAGACCTGGAATGTACTTAGGTACTAGCTCAATTACTAAGCTTGATATGCTTTTGCGGGGATATAGTCTGGCTCAAAGAGAAGTTGGTATACCCCCAACTGAGCAGGAAAGGGAATTTGAAGGTTTTCAGTTATGGATTCAAGAAAAATATGGAATTAAGTCAGGTCAGTCATGGTCTAAGATAATTCTTTTCTATTCTGTAGACGAGGATGAGGCACTACAGAAATTTTTTCAATTGTTTGAAGAATACTTGAATAAGAACAAGAGTTCAGAAGTAGACGAAAATAGTAGTTAAGTAGCGAGTAAGGTGTGTTATGCCGTAGCCTAACATACCCGACTCCCTAAATTCAATTGGAGTAATCAATATGAGGAATCTATCTAGACTTCTCCAAGAGATTAAAAATAACCCAGTTATATACATAGATAAGCCATCAATTACTTGCCTTGATTTTTTTATAGCTGGGTATTTAAATCAACTAAGTGACTTAGGATTAACTCCAGAAGGCTACCCAATGGAAGGATTTGACAAGTGGATGCAAGAAAGAGCAAAAACTAATATAACTCAATCCTGGCTTGAGATAATTCTGTTTCTTTCTAGTAGTGAAAAAGATGCTTTCTATATGTTTTTTGAACTCTTTGAAAAGTTCATAAAGCAGAAAAATAATTCAAAAAGGCAAGAAAGTGAAGACGTTTTAAGGCTTCGTCAGGATTTGATGTTTCCTCGGTTTGATATTTACAAGGAGATTCTAGGTGCTATAAAGAAAAGACCAGGAATGTATCTAGGAACTAGTTCAATTACTAGACTAGATATGCTTTTACGAGGATATAGTTTTGTTAGAAGAGAAGTTGGCGTACCTCCAACTGAGCCAGAAAGGGAATTTGAAGGTTTTCAATCATGGGTTCAAGAAAAATATGGAATTAACTCAGGTCAGTCATGGTCTAAGATAATTCTTTTCTATTCTGTAGACGAGGATGAGGCACTACAGAAATTTTTTGAATTGTTTGAAGAATACTTGAATAGAAACAAGAGTTCAGAAGTTGACGAATACTAAGCTTGATATGCTTTTGCGAGGATACAGTCTGGCTCGAAGGGAAGTTGGCGTACTCCCAACAGAGCCAGAAAGAGAATTTGAAGGTTTTCAATCATGGATTGAAGAAAAATATGGAATTAACTCAGGTCAGTCATGGTCTAAGATAATTCTTTTCTATTCTGTAGATGAGCATGAGGCACTACAGAAATTTTTTCAATTGTTTGAAGAATACTTGAATAAGAACAAGAGTTCAGAAGTAGACGAAAATAGTGGGTTAAGCAGAGAGGAGAGTATTAAGGTGCGTTAGCCTACGGCATAACACACCCTACTCACTTTCTTAAGGTTCTTTTTCCAATACCCAAATTCAAAAGGGTGGTAATTCTTTAAGAATTGTGAACCGAATATGATTAATCGCCAAATCACCAATGGGGATATCTTCTTTGGTTAGCCGCGCACCTTGGCTTGTCACAGTTTCAAAGGTGATGCCTTTGCCAATTTCAATGTGATACCAGCATAAACCCATAAAAAAGCGCGTCGGATAAGGCCCACCTTCAGCCACATCGTCAGGATTTGATTCCATTGGCAACCAGCCAAAATTCGGGACGTAGAACTCCAGCCAAACATGATTAAAGTCGGGTTGTAGCGGTACTCCTAGTAAGTCACTATGGGGAGGACATTTATACCTACCTACAGTCCGACAAGGGATGCCATTTAAACGGGATAGGGCAAGTAAGACGCCAACATATTCGCCACAGGAACCAACGCCCCGTTCTAAAACTGTATCTGGCGTATCAATGTAAGGTTTAATACCGTAAGATAATTCATCATAGACGTAGTTGCGGATGCTGTGCATTTTCCGCAGCACATTGGTTTCAGAACCAATCGCTTCTCTGGCGGCACGGCGAACAATAGTAGTATCCATTGCTAAATCGTCGTCATCCACTAGGTAGCGTGTTTGTAATTCTGGGGATACTTTAGGTATATCTTCAACATCTCTGGGTGTAATGCGATACTTAATACCTCGAACTTCCAAAAGTGCTTTCCAGCCAAATATATGCCGTTCTCCTGGGGTAAGAGAATCAAATTTAAAGACTGCTACACGTTGCCCCTCTACCACATCTTCAGTAAAGGGTATACCAATGGGTTCAACGTGTTTCACCTTTTGACGCTCAGTTTCCGATGGTAGGGCGATGCGCCATTCCACATCAGGTAAATAAACTTCGTCTAAGGGTGCAATTTCCTCAGCATAGGACATTTCAATGAGATAGCCATTAGAGAGGGCGTAACGCTTATCTGGCTGGTAATGATAATACAGGGGGTGAATAAAAGTGCGATCGCGGAACGTTAGCTCATGACTCGGATCAGCATTGGGGTTGTCCCGGATATAAGGCTCCTCTGAGGCGTAAGCGACGTAAATACTTTCTTTGCCTGTTTCGCTATTTTTATGGATTGCTATGCCTGTGGGAGATTCAAAGGGTGTCAGGACACTGAATTGAAGTTCTCCCGTTGCCCTATCCATCGCGTAAACTGATTGTTCAGTGCGATCGCAAATCCACAACATTTCTTGACTCACTGCTAAATTCTCTATGCCAACTCCAGGGGCATAAAATCTGGTAATCTCTTTCCGCGTTTGGCGATCATAAACCAGAATGTAGCCCTGCCTTTGGCAGCTGACATAAACTGTTGTTTCCCAAACAGCAACACCGTCAGCTTCATAAGGCAATGTCACAAAATGTTCCAGACCCAAAGTATTGAGCTTGCACAAGTAAACACTATTTTCTCGGCTCACCCATAGGGTATCTTCCCACGCCGCCAGACCAGTGACATCAGTAAATTCTTTAACTTGATGGGGATTGATAATTTTGCTGTTGTCAGAGGTGGGATCAATCTCTAGTAGATGCCCTTTTATACTGTCAATGGCAATCAGTCTATCTTTAATGAAAGTAATGCCACACAGGGTAGCAGCAGTAAGCGGTCGAATTGTTTTTTGCCCAAACATCTGGCTTGCGGTCACAGTGGGGGGTGTGAAACTAATATTAAGCATATTTATTGAATGGTTTAGCACGCCGAAGCAATTTAAAATTAAAAATTCGGCTGGAAAAGTTTTGTAGGTGAGGAAACCCTACTAGCACACCAGTTCGCTTGAGCGGGGGTAAATACGCAAGCGATTGGCTCAACTTTGGGCAAAATTCAAAATGTTCGCGTAGCGGATCGTAGATAAGAAATGCAATCGTGCCATGCATTTTGGCTATTGAGCAGATGTGAATTAAAAATAACAGCCTCAAATTAATTGTGACATATGCTATGTAACAAAGCTTCCAAGCTCTATTACTCATAATTATCGGTACAAACTTTTCCGAAAAACTCTTTCGTGAGAAATAATACTATCTGAAAAAAGGAGAAATTTACAAATGTTAAGAATTACAGATCCACTCATGCAACTGGGCGATCGCCTTAATGTAACTTTAGGAAATGGAATTCCTGCCATCACTAAATTATGATCGAATTTTGTAACCATTTCCTGTGACCTACACGATGTCTGCTAATTCTCTGCCTGAAGGTGCCGCCGTTTGGCATAGTTTAGAAGTTAATAAAGCGCTAGACCTGCTCGATAGTAACGCAGACAGTGGCTTAACATCCCAAGATATTCAACAGAGGTTGCAACAATACGGCCCCAACGAATTAGAAGAAACTGCTGGCCGTAGTGCTTGGGAAATTCTGCTGGATCAGTTCAAGAACATTATGTTGTTGATGCTGATTGGCGTAGCTCTGATTTCTGGGTTTTTAGACCTGATGCGTTTGCAGTCGGGCAATTTGAAGCCTGGTGAAGTGCCATTTAAAGATACCATCGCTATCTTAGCAATTGTCATCCTCAATGGCATACTCGGCTACGTCCAAGAAAGCCGTGCTGAAAAAGCATTGGCAGCCCTGAAAAAAATGACCTCTCCCTTAGTGCGGGTCTTCCGCGACGCTAGACTGGTGGAGATAGCAGCCAAGGAATTAGTGCCAGGGGATGTAATGCAGCTGGAAGCTGGGATGCAGATAGCCGCAGATGGACGCTTGATAGAAGAGTCTAATTTACAAGTGCGTGAGTCGGCATTGACTGGTGAAGCCGAAGCTGTGAATAAACAGGCAACATTGAAATTGCCCGAAGAAACAGATTTAGGTGATCGCCTAAATATTGTGTTTCAAGGAACTGAAGTAGTCCAAGGACGAGCCAAAGTTCTGGTGACTAACACCGGAATGACTACAGAACTAGGCAAAATTGCCACGATGTTGCAGTCGGTGGAAAGTGAGCCGACACCGTTACAGCAGCGGATGACTCAACTGGGCAATGTCTTGGTTACGGGTTCTTTGATTCTTGTGGCGATCGTCGTTGCTGGCGGTGTGATCAAGGACGGAGGTTTTAAAAACATCCAAGAACTCCTGGAAGTTTCCTTGAGTATGGCGGTTGCTGTAGTGCCAGAAGGTTTACCAGCTGTAATTACTGTCACCTTGGCACTGGGAACTCAGCGAATGGTGCGCCAGAATGCCTTGATTCGTAAACTACCAGCAGTGGAAACATTGGGTTCTGTAACTACCATCTGTTCTGATAAAACCGGTACGCTGACTCAAAATAAAATGGTGGTGCAATCGGTTTCCACTAACGACAAAACTTTTTGCGTCACCGGAGAAGGTTATGCTCCAACAGGGGATTTTCAGTTAGATGGTCAAAAAATTTCCCTAGAGGAGTTGCCAGAAATCTCAGCGTTATCAGTCGCCTCTGCCGTTTGTAATGATTCGGTGTTGCAAAAAGAACAAGGAGAATGGGCGATTTTGGGAGATCCCACAGAGGGGGCATTGTTAACACTGGCGGGAAAAGCGGGAATCGAAAAAGACCAGTGGAACAGTAAATTAACTCGCGTTGCGGAGTTCCCCTTTTCCTCGGAACGCAAGCGGATGAGCGTGATTTCTCAGGTGCAGGAAGTCGCCACAGGTGAAGCGTCTTCGAGAGGTGTTGACCCAGCGATCGCTGCTTTTCTCCAATCTGAACCTTACTTAATGTTTACCAAAGGTTCTCCAGAATTAACCTTGGGACGTTCCACTCAGATTCATTTGGGCAATCATACAGCCCCCTTGACCGAAAAACAACGCCAGAAAATTTTGGTAGAAAATGACCAAATGGCGAGTAAAGGTTTGCGGGTGCTAGGTTTTGCCTACAAACCCTTAGCACAGATCCCACCGGAAGGTTCAGATGAAGTATTTGAGCAAGACTTGGTGTGGCTGGGATTAGTGGGAATGCTAGATGCACCACGCCCAGAGGTGAGGTTAGCAGTCCAAGAGTGTCGGGACGCAGGCATTCGCCCAGTGATGATTACTGGTGACCACCAGTTAACAGCACGAGCGATCGCTACCGATTTGGGAATCGCCCAAGAAGGCGACCGCCTGCTCACAGGTCAAGAATTGCAGCGAATGAGTGACCAGGAATTAGAACAAAACGTTGACTTGGTGAGCATCTATGCTAGGGTTTCCCCAGAACACAAACTGCGAATTGTCCAAGCATTGCAACGCCGAGGCAGATTTGTAGCGATGACAGGTGATGGCGTCAACGATGCCCCAGCCCTCAAACAAGCTGACATTGGCATTGCAATGGGCATCACTGGCACGGATGTCAGTAAGGAAGCCAGCGATATGGTGTTACTTGATGACAACTTCGCCACTATTGTCAGTGCCACCAAGGAGGGTAGAGTTGTTTACACCAATATTCGCCGCTTTATCAAATACATCCTGGGCAGTAATATTGGCGAAGTTCTCACAATTGCATCTGCACCCCTAATTGGTTTGGGAGGCGTTCCCCTTACCCCCTTACAAATTCTGTGGATGAACTTGGTCACAGACGGTTTACCAGCTTTGGCATTAGCTGTGGAACCTCCAGAACCGGATGTAATGAAACGTCCACCTTTTAGTCCGCGCGAAAGTATTTTCGCTAGGGGATTGGGTTCTTACATAATTCGCATTGGTATAATATTTGCCATTATCACCATTGCCTTGATGTGGTGGGCTTATCAACATACCCATGCCGCTGGGTATCAGGGCGATCGCGAGGCTTGGAAGACAATGGTATTTACTACCTTGTGTATCGCCCAAATGGGTCATGCGATCGCTATTCGCTCCAACAACCGACTGACCATCGAGATGAATCCCTTTTCCAATATATTTGTACTAGCGGCTGTAGTTGTAACCACGATTTTGCAGCTGATGCTAGTTTACGTCCCACCCCTGCGAGATTTCTTTGGTACTCACTACCTGAATATGCATGAATTGGGGGTTTGTATTGGCTTCAGCGCCTTAATGTTCGTGTGGATTGAATTGGAGAAGATATTTTTGCGGATTATGGGCAAGAAGGCTGTCTGAAAAGGAGATTTTAGATTTTAGATTTATCTTTAATCCAAAATCTAAAATCCAAAATCTAAAATCGCACTTATGTACCTCAAAACTCTAAACCTCCGACAATTTCGCAATTACCAAGACCAAAAGGTTGAGTTTAATGCTGCCAAAACAATTTTGGTAGGTAATAACGCTCAGGGAAAGTCGAATTTGTTGGAGGCGGTGGAGTTGCTGGCGACATTGCGATCGCACCGAATGACCCGCGATCGCGATTTAGTTCAAGAAGGGGAAGCTATAGCTCAAATTAATGCTACTCTTGAGCGACAAACAGGCGTAAGTGACCTTACCTTAACCTTGCGCCGCAACGGTCGTCGTAGCGTTGCTCTCAATGGTGAATCTATCCGCCGTCAAATGGATTTTCTCGGCGTTGTGAATGCAGTCCAATTTTCCAGCCTGGATTTAGAACTAGTACGCGGCGGCCCAGAAGGTCGCCGCAACTGGTTAGATACACTCTTAATTCAACTCGAACCAGTTTATGCTCACATTTTGCACCAGTATAATCATGTGTTACGCCAGCGCAATGCTTTTTTAAAAAAAACTCAAGACTCAGCACCCAGCAATCAGGATTCAGAACTGGCGGTGTGGGATGCACAGTTAGCCACCACAGGGACACGGGTAATTAGACGACGCGATCGCGCTATACAAAGATTAGCTCCCATTGCTAGTGCTTGGCACGCCAGTATCAGCGGCAGTACAGAAGTTCTACAAATCAAGTACGTGCCTAATATTCCTTTAGAGGATAACCAGCCAGAAGAAGTTCAGCAAGCTTTTTTAGTAAAAATTCAGCAGCGAGCGATCGCTGAAATGCACCAAGGTACTACTCTTGTCGGCCCCCATCGAGACGAAGTAGAATTAACTATTAACCAGACACCCGCTCGTCAATACGGTTCTCAAGGTCAACAACGAACGCTGGTTCTAGCCTTAAAATTAGCAGAATTACAATTAATTGAAGAAGTCGTCAAAGAGCCACCGCTGCTATTACTTGATGATGTTCTTGCCGAGCTCGATCTGTCCCGCCAAAATCAATTGCTTGATGCTATTCAAGACCGCTTTCAGACGCTGATTACTACCACTCATTTGGGTTCTTTTGATTCCCAATGGTTGAAGTCCTCCCAAATTCTTTTTGTGAAAGCAGGAGAAATAATCCCACAGGTCTAATAATTCTGGTTGAAAACCTGTTAGACAAATTCATATTTTTACTCAGCAACGTCAAATTATTTAATATTTTAAAATCTGATAACTACTGATTCAAGAAGACTCATAGTTGCACTTCAGCGCTAATACAAACTTTAGAAATCTGGGTTAGAGGCTGTAATCCTTGTAATTCCCTTTTTCAGTGCCTCATATCCCATATTCAGTAGCTTAGTTGAAAAATTTTAATATTTTTTCTAGCCTAACTAGAACATAAGTAGGTGGGCGTTAAAAAATACAACCAGATTAAGAAATGTAAATTGCTTAAAAGCTTACATTCAAAGCGTTTCTCGTACTTTACATAAATTTACGTAGTTTGGTTTAATTGTGCCTACCTAATTAGATAATAAAAGCATGATCCGCCTACCAATATTGAATTATAGCTGTTTTATCAAAATTCAGGTTTTGACCGAACAACCTATAGGGAGCAAAATTTTAAGTATATATACTTATATTTAATGTTTGTAATAGCTAAATTTTGTCTGGGGTATTGTTGTATAGTAATAATTGTCAAAAAACAACACAATAGACCTCTTGCATAAGTCGGATTCTGCCACGTAATTGCAATGCTTTCAGCCTGTGTTTTGGCATTTATCCAAGAAGTCTAATATGTCTATAAAAATGCGGTAGGTAGATACGATAAGTTACTGGATTCTTTATCTCATCAGCTTTTAAGCCTGTTGTGTCGCACCCTCAAGGAGTAAAGATTCTTGGAAAAATCTTCCCAAGCTTCACCTATAACTAATCCAGATGTTTCGGCTGGTGCAAATTCACATTCAAGATTGTACATACCATCCCTCGATGGAATAAGAACTATTGCTTTCCTAATTGTCTTTGTATTCCATGCAGGACTTAAAAAGCTTGCTCCAGCAGGCTTCGGTGTAACAGTATTTTTCTTTCTCAGTGGCTACTTAATAACAACTCTTCTTAGGCAAGAATACGATCGCTATCAGACTTTTGATTTTAAGCTCTTCTATCTAAGACGAATCCTGCGTATTTGGCCGCCATTTTATCTCGTGCTGGGATTAGGAGCTGGCTTAACCGTCTTAGGATTACTTAAGGGACAAATTGACTTACCGCCCTTCTTGGCTCAGTGTCTGCACTATGGCAACTATTATCGCGTTTTGGTTAGCGAGAATAATGTTACTGTCGGTAGTTGGGTATGTTGGTCTCTAGCTGTCGAAGAGCACTTCTATTTACTTTTTCCACTGCTTTATGTAACTCTACGCCAACTGCATGTAAGTTCACGCAGACAAATGCTAATTTTTTGGGTATTATGTTTAGCTGTCTTACTCTGGCGGTGTGTTTTAACTTATGGTTTTGGAGCATCTTTTGATCGTGCATATTATGGAACAGATACGCGCCTAGATAGTATTTTATTCGGCTGTGCATTGGCAGTAAATGGTAATCCGATGTTGGATGCACAGCACTATTCTAATAAAGTCTGGAAGTATTTCTTCCTGCCGGCAGGACTAATCTTGATTCTTTTCTCATTTATATATCGCTCACCTGATTTTAAACAAACCTTTGGTTTTACCATACAGGGAATTGGATTATACCCAATCTTTATTACTGCTATTCGCTTTCCCAATTGGGGATTATTCGCAGTACTAAATTTAAAGTGGATACGCTTTATTGGTGTACTATCTTACTCACTGTACCTTGTACATGACACTGTGATCTTAGCTGTTGAGATGTATTTACCCCAATTGCATAAAGTTCTCCAAGGAGGAATTTCTCTATTAATTTCTTTTGGATTAGCCTATGTGATTTACCAGTTTATAGAGTTTCCATTGGGACAGCTACGCAAAAAGTTTTCACATAACATGGCACAAAAGACATGAGCTATGCGCGGCTTCGTCTCCCCTTCTCACATTGCCAGAGGCTAGCGCCTGCCGTAGGATGCCCGAACGCAAGAGCGTCTTGTTTGGGAGAAGGGCTGTAGGGAGAAGACCGCGCTGCTTCACCAAATTCCATTATTCCATTATCCAAAATTGATAGACTATGGATGTTTTTCTAACCTTTTAAAAACTTTGAGAACCAGAAAAGTCAGCAAAGCACCAATTAATCCTAACTGCCACAAACCACAGCCAGCAGCAATTCCCAAAGCAGCCGAAACCCAAATAGCTGCTGCTGAGGTGAGTCCGTGAATTTCAGGTTGCTGTGATTTTTGGGAAGATTGGCGGACAATTTCTCCAGCACCAAGAAATCCTACACCGGCTGCAATCCCTTGAATCACGCGGCTGAGTGCATCAGGACTGGACTGTGATCCACCTGTTTGGATAATTATGAGAATAAACATGGCTGAACCTAAACTCACGAGCATATGAGTTCTTAAACCCGCTGGTTTGCGCTTAATTTGGCGTTCTAAGCCGATAATTGCTCCAATAAGTAATGCAATGCATAGCCTGAAGCTGATATTTAGCCAATCATTAGTTGCAAGGTAGTAAGTGTTTGGCAATGCTTAGTTTGGTATAGAGAATTTTATTTATATAATAAATATTAGTACAGCACAGCGAAAATCCAGCTACCATCTCAATTAACAAGACTTGCAGCAAAACCCCTTGTTAAAGGTAGGCAGACTTCGCCAAGCTGTATTAGATTAATTAGTAATATTTTTACAAAAATAGTGCAAAAATATTTTAATCTTTTATTGATGGGGTCTAATTCAACGGGTGTAATTTAATAGCCTATATAATATTTGTATTCTATCAATTTGGGAATAGTTTATTAGGTGCAAATTAATATCTTCCATTATTAAAATAATTTTAACAATAAGATATTATTTTTGTCAATAATAAATGAGGGGTTGCATTCTTAAATTATGACAATGATCATAATTTGGGCAAACGACATGAATTTATCAGTTTATTAAATAGGTTTTGAACTATTGAAAATGACTGAACTATAAAATTCTACCTCAAATTGCTAGATTTAACTCATACACTCAATAATTAGATACTGCCATCTACAACTCGATCAAACAACTAAACCCCCGGTTTCAGGGAAGAGAGGCGAAATCAAGGAAAAAATTTGATTTACAAAGGAGTCGAATTACAGTAATACATTGTGTAAGTAGCAATTAACCACTAATAAGGTCGGCAAATTAAACGTAAATGCTGGAAACTCTTGCTAGTAAGTAGTCAATGGATTTACGGCTGATAATGTACCAAGAGGGAATGGCTGTGATTACAAATAGACAACTGACACTAACAAATTGAGTGGACAAACTCTACTGGCTAGACCAAATTAAACTACAAGACCGCGCCAAAGTAGGTGACAAAGCGTTTTACTTGAGCAGAATCATGCAGCGTGGCTATCCGGTGGTCCCTGGTTTTGTCGTTTCGGCAGAATTTCTGCGACAATTTCTCGAAAATCTCAATAGTTCAGAGTCATTAGTAGCTGATTTACCCCATTCTTCGTTACACCTGGATGTCACTAATTGGCGTCAACTTCAACAGGTGGCTGGTCGCTTGCGCCAAGAAATTCTCACTGCGACTGTGCCACAGCAGTGGGTGAGTACAATTTTCCAAGCAGCTAGAGAATGGCAAACTGCCTGTTTGATTCTTCGACCTACCTTGGCAGTATCGACTGCTACCCCAGGTCTAAAGAATATATCTGGTTTGCTGGAGTCGGTGTTTTGCCAGTGCGAACCAGAAGCGATCGCTTTTGCATTAAAGCGTACCTGGAGCCAGATATTTCGTGCCAGAAGTCTACTATATTGGCAGCACTCAGGAATTAACCTGCAACAAATCAGTTTAGCAGTTTTGGTTCAACCAGTTGAGAATGCGATCGCCAGTGGCTTGCTCAGAGCCAACTCCTCTGGGTGGGAAATTGAAGCTACTTGGGGATTAGGAGTTGCGATCTCTCTTGGCGAAGTCCAGCCAGATGTTTACTACATTCAACAGGCAACTGGGGTTGTGCTTGAGCAACATCTGGGCAATAAAATGCTGGCTTATGGTGTTGATGAGCCTGCCCCTGAAGCTTTTTCGCAACCCGTGCCGAACTCAGTGCTAACGCCAGATCACACTTGTCTAAGTAGCTACGTAATTCAGTCAGCCCAACAAAAACAGTACGCTTTACAAGAAGAATACTTACAACAAATAATTGCTCTGGGAACTCAACTAGTAAGTGAACTAGGTAAAACTTTTACGATTAAATGGACTATCGCCGGGCAAACTACATCTGGCAAGCTCTACATAACACAAGTTAGTTCTCCCCAATCTGTAATTCTCCACGGACACTTTATTAGGGGACTAGGGGCGGCAGGGGGACGGGTTGTGGCAAATGCCCTAGTAATTACTAATCCGCAACACAAACCTGAACAACTACCTGAGGGAGTAATTTTAGTAGTACCAACGATCACACCTGATTGGCTACCATTGCTGCAACAAGTTGCTGGTATTATTACCGAACAAGGCGGATTAACCAGCCACGCTGCAATTCTTGCCAGAGAATTAGGTATCGCAGCAGTAGTGAACGCAACATCTGCTACAAGCTTAATCCAAACTGGTGAACGACTGCTGCTCGATGGCGACAGAGGAGAAGTTTATCAGATCAAAGGAAACTCAAAGGAGGAGATGGAAAGTGGGAGACTGGGAGGAGAAAATTTTATTTCCCCAAACCACCCCAACCCCAAAACATCTCATCCTCCTCTTACTTCTCGTCTACCTATGATTGCTACCCAACTGCTGGTTAACTTGAGTCAGTCGATTTTAATAAAACAAGTGCAAAGCTTTCCTGTGGATGGGGTAGGATTGTTGCGCTCAGAATTAATGGTACTAAATATATTGTCCGGGCAACATCCCAATAGTTGGATTTTAGGCGGGCGTCAGGCAGAATTATTAAAGCTATGGTCTGAGCAGATTATGCAGTTTGCCCGTGCTTTTGCACCAAGACCAGTTTTTTATCGTTCTTTAGATTGGCGATCGCAGGATTTCCCTTCATTGAATGATAATTTACAATCTTCACCCCAATCGATGTTGGGTGAACGTGGCACCTTTAGCTATTTACGAAATCCCGCAGTATTTGAGTTAGAACTGAAAGCTTTAGCGAGTGTACAGCAAGCTGGCTACAGCAATGTCAATCTACTGTTGCCTTTTGTTCGGACTGTAGAAGAGTTTGTTTTTTGCCGTCGCAAAGTTGAGCAAGCTCTTTTAACTGAGGTGTCGCAGTTTCAATTGTGGATGATGGCAGAAGTGCCAAGTGTACTGTTTTTACTGCCAGAATATGTCAAAGCAGGTGCAGCTGGAATTTCTATTGGTACAAACGACCTAACCCAATTACTGCTAGGAGTGGATCGAGAACAAGGACAGTTAGCAAAAGTATTTAATGAACTTCATCCGGCAGTTATCAGGGCGATCGCTCAACTGATCCAAATGGCTAAAAGTGCCGGCATACCTTGTTCAATCTGCGGTCAAGCACCAGCCCTCTATCCAGAAATTATTGATAAGTTAGTGGAATGGGGCATAACTTCCATTTCTGTTGAACCGGAAGCAGTCGAGCGAACATATCAGGCGATCGCTCGTGCTGAACAACGCTTAATTTTAGCAGCTGCACGACGAAAACTTGATTAGTTAGGAGTAATTCAATTTTAGATTTTTCCTTCAATTCACAATTAAAAATCTAAAATTGCTAGAGTTACGTAAAATTTTAAAATGTCTTTGATACTAAACCTACATTCCGCACCCAAAAGTGTCACACATCAAAAAAAATCAAGCCAAATAGTACAAAGAAACTAAAATCCAAGTACTAGAGAAGAAGACTATTGAGAATAGATAGTAAAAATCTCCAAGGGACAGAGATAGGTAGGATGTCAAGTTGTTGATAAGTAAGAAAAATTAATCTCAGTACTCATAAATCTCAGTTTACATAGAAATATATCTATTCAATCAGACTCAGCCTGATAAGCATTCTTATTGATATGGTCATGCAGCTGATCGAGCAATTCAACATCCGCCGATGCAGTGATGTAAGATTTATTCCCCTGCTTGAATGTCTTAATGTCGAGCGCGTCTATCCGGTTGTAAACCGCTTGTTTCCCAAGATTGTACCTATCAAGGAGTGCAGCAACGGGGAACGGATCGATTTCTACTGTCATATATAGTGTCCAGTCTATCCAGTGGACAGTCTATCGCATCAGCTGGCGATGTGCTGAGTATCAAAACTAACCGAAAATTGAGATATGTAGTCAGTTAATTAAGCTCTAAATAAGAAATGCTGGCTGTATCAAAGCGATAAACATCTGACTGTAAGCATTTGGAGGAGCCTGTTATCATTATTACACTAACAACAAGTTGTTTCGTATAATATTAATTAATGTCCAGGAATGCCCACGTAAGAAATGAGTGAACTAATTCTTTATTCCACCTTTGAAGAAATTGCTAGTGAGCTTAATGGGGATCAACTAAATTCCAAGCTCATGGAATTTATTGAGCCTTTGCCAGATATTGAAGCTGAAATTAATGAAATAACTTTATCTATGGGCAATTCTGGAAAAGTTGTTTTCATATTAGGTAAGCCCGGTACAGGTAAATCAACATTTATTCGTTCTTTAAGCTGGAGACCACACATAAATGTTAGAGATATGGTGCAAATTAATGCTAATGAATATACATTTAATGGAAATATTTCTAACTTGTTTTCTAAAATCAAATCCTATGAAACCGAGGCAAGAGATAAAAGGGATAATGGGGTAACTTGCCTCGTTATAAATTATCTCGAATACTTGGACGATTTTGAGGATGGCGATGTTAAGGGGTTCTTCCGAAAGCTCAATGGTCTTTTGAGGAATGCACCAATATTTGTTGTGTGGCCAGCAACCGACGAAACTGATATTTATCGGATGCTTCAACATTCAAAAAGCGTCTCCGGCACTATTTTTTATAGGGAAAAAGAAGTAATAAAGTTTTCAGGCCCTAGTACAAATAAGTTTGCCGACATTGCATTGAGAACAATTTCCGTTCTTAATAATGGTAAAGAGTTGTCCGAGTTTGGTTTAACGTATGATGATTTGACAGAGGTTCGTCAAGAGCTAGAAAAACTTTCAGTAACCGACAGAACCATGCGTGAATATTTGGAAATCTTGAAAGAGAGATGGCGCAAGGTAAGCGATTATCAAATTAAGCTCAGGGCAAATATACCTAAATCAACTGAAATATGGTTTATTTTCTCATATAAGGATGCAGAATCAATAATTGCACAGTTTATACGTAAGAGTAATAGGAACGAAGACAACTGGACTACTATCCATGACAAGTTTTATGAATATATACATGATGGGAATCAACGTGGCTCTATCTGGAATGCAAAAAGACTTCAATTGGCATTATATGGAGCTTTGAAAACAAGAGTTTTGTTTTTACCTACCAATGCATTAATTTCTTGTGTAGCATCTTATTCTAAGAATGCAGAGCTAATAAATTTATTTGATAAAGCAGGTATGCCACAAGGCTGGAAAGATAAGTCTAAAGCCAGGCGTTCTTTGATGAAAACCCCTGTCTACAAGCAACTTATCGGTGAGACATTTCAGGTTGGCATGAGAAGGGGTAAACCAGCAGCAGATGCTCTTGCTACAGCAGAACCAGTATTTTCTGAAATGGTGAAGTGGGTTAGTGGAGCAGGAACTGACAAAGAAATAAATAAATGTTTAGCACAAGCTATTACAGATTGTGGAGCTACCAAAGCAAATAGCGACACTCAACATCCGTGGATTTCTAATATTATACCTGATATCTTTATTGATTTACCACACAAACAAATTTGTATAGAATGCCATTACACCAATAGAGATGAGCCTGGCATTGTTGCTGACTATGTGCTTAAAAAGTTGAATATATACATGAATCAGCTTGATACTTTAATTAAGGTCTAATACGATTGCTGGTGTAGTGACAGTGTGATCAGAGGCGATCCCTAATAAGAGTGCTGCTTCCTCTCTCACAGGGATGTTGCCAAACTAACTTTTCACGAATGATTTAGGATTGCTATAGCAGATTCAACTTTATACAACACCGCGAAAATGTTCAATATCGGTAAATTGCCGCAACAGGTGTGCTATATGGAATCTGTTCTGGGGGAACAGCGTAAACTGTGCCACCGTTTAATAATGTATGAACAGCAACAAAATCTAACAAATCTTCATCACCAGTTTCTTTTTCTGGGTGCAAATAAACCGTTTCTGAGGCTGGATCGAATAAACCCCACTGTTGCCGACCAACTGCAACTAATAATGAATCCACTCGTTGGTAATAAGCCGCTGAGACAATTTCTTGGAGGTTGTTAGATGCCTTACCAGTATCACCACCAAACAATTGGTGAAATTGTTCCAAAAATCCTTGCTGGGACTTCTGGAAATCAGCTTCGACAATTGGCCAAGTTTCATTATGTAACTCTTGAGCGCTAAGAATTTCTGGATTACCAGTGATAGCTTCATCCATCAAATGCTGGTAAGTATTTGCCTGTCTATATAGGGGCAAGAGATATTCTACTCCAGCCACTACCAAAGGGGCTTTTTGCTCTCGCAGTTTTTCGTGCAATGCGCCATCAATGATCTGAAAGAATTGTACTATGTCTTCTTGGTGTTTATCCCTGTCAGGGCTTCCTTGCCCGTGAAACGCGCCTGGCTGTGAAAAAGAATTGGCGGTTCCCCCTTTTGATGTTGCGATGCGGAACTGACCCTCTTTGGCAGTATCGTCTTTTTGCAGAGCTTCATCTAAACTTTTAGGGAGATTTTCTACTTCCACCTCATTGACGCTGTAGCGTGTTCCTTCAAAGAACCTGACAGCTTTTTGGCTCAAAGCCAGCATATAGAAACGACCATTACCATTTAAAATTGGCAGCAGTGGCTTGATGTGAAATCGGTCTGTAACCACGACCAATTCTTGAAAATCAATTGGCAGGGTATAATAGCGAAAAATATTTTCAGAAATAAAAATCGCTAGCCCTTGCTCTCCCATTTGCTCCCAAAACTCTTGGGTATCGATTTCATGGGATTTTTCCAACAATGCGATCGCTTCTTTCTGTTCCAAACCCGCATCAATTAAACGAGTCTCCGCTTCCTTGACCAAATTTTTAAAGCGAATTGGGTCTTGTCGCATTTCTGGCCCCGCTGGGTGCGTTGGCATATAAATTGAAACACAATTTCCTTTTGGCTGCTCTATTAATGTCTTTATTTCCTCTCTAGAGATTAATTGCATATCCCCTCCTATTAACGTGATTACATACTCACATACATTAAACCAGACCATGGATATTCAATGATCTGATAGGACGTTATTCTCTGATGGTGGCGGCGGTTGAAGTCCAACCGTTTGCTTCTAAGTTTATTTCACCTCAAAAATGGTTTAGTTACATCTTTCTTTTGATAAAACATTACCCATTGTATACACTATCCTTTAGATGGAGAAATAGGTGGCTCCAGAAGAATTATGAGGTCAATTGTTGGGAGGTTGGTTAGGTATGGGGTTTTGGGAGGAAGACTCAATAGAGTACGAGATATTCAAGCAATACGAATATGCATTATCTGCAATTGGTATAGATTTTGGCAGGGAAGACGTGCAGGATATCTTAGAAGTATGTTGTTTTGGACTCGAAGATGCTTTAAAAGCCGTTATTGCCTATTGGATTTGGTTGCAGCAGCAAGAAAAACCAATGGAATATCCTAGCGCTGTATTAATCCGCGCACTTAACGAACAATGGAAACCAAAAAATTGGCGTGATGAATGGCTTGGTTTACCCCAACTGCAATCTCAAGGGCAAAGATGGTATGAGAGTGCTGCCAAGATTTGGGGTTATGATCTGCGTAATCAAACTGTTGCAAATATTGCTAATAACCGAGGGAAAGAGTACATTGTATTCACTAACAGTAAAGAATTGCTGGTAGAGACTGCATGGCGTTGGGAATGGGAACGAGTACTTAACTACGCAAGCACTTGATAAATAAATATTTTATGTCACTAAACTACTACGAATATATAGATTCTCAGAATTGGCAGGAAGTCCGAAAACTTGCATTACAACGATCTGGGCGTAAATGTCAAATTTGTGGAGCAGGAAATGATTTGGATGTTCATCATAATTCCTACGATAATCTCGGAAATGAACGGGACCATTTAGAAGATTTAGTAGTGCTGTGTTCTGATCATCATCAACTCTATCATGATTCATTAGCTGAGGTTCAGAGGCTTGCAGACCAAAGATTGGAAGAAAGACTACTTGGAGCTTTACTCCAGCAAAATCCTGCTTTTATTAAAAGCTTATCTGATTTACCTCCTGATATTTTTACATCTAATTTGAGAAGAGAAGTTTTTAATTACTTATGTTATAGAGCTAATCAGGAAAAAGCGATTGATTCAGTAATCATAGCTGGCTATTTAGCCCAGTCTAAAGTTTTGGAAGCAGAAGAAGCTGAAAAATTGCTAAATAATTGGGTTAGTTCTTGCCCTAATTTACAGAATGCCGAAAGTTATGCAAAAGAACTATATGACTTATATCTGCGCCGACAAATTCAACAGTTACCTGCTAAAATTACACGACTTAATCGAAACTACCAGCGACCTGTTATCGAATTAATCAATACTATACAGGCATCTATTCAGGTAATTGCTAACAAAAGTGACACAAATCAACTAATTCATATATCAGATATAATAATCCAAACATTTCAAAATATAGAAGAAAGATATCAAGGTATAACATTATCTGGCATTCCTTGTGGATTTTATGAATTAGATGCAATGACTAGCGGATTTCAGCACTCTGATTTAATTATTGTGGCTGGACGCCCGTCTATGGGTAAGTCTGCCTTCTGCTTAGATATTGCTTCCAATATCGCTAGTTCTTATAAATTACCAGTTTGTATTTTTAGTTTAGAGATGTCGAAAGAGCAAGTTGTCTCACGCTTATTATCAGCAGAAGCAAAAATTGAAAGTAGATACTTGCGGACAGGTCGCATCAGTAATAGTCAATGGGAACCCCTCTCACGTGCTATAGGAATCTTGACTCAACTTCCAATTTATATTGATGACCGTCCAAATCTTAGTGTTGCTAAAATTCAGTCTAAAGCCCGCCAAGTTATGCTCGAACACGAGAGTTTGTTAGGGTTAATTGTGATTGATTATATACAGTTATTGACAGGAGACAATGATGAAAATCGCGCGCGGGAGTTAGCAAAGATTACACGTTCTCTAAAAGGACTAGCCAAAGAACTCAATGTTCCTGTAATTGTATTATCTCAACTTAACCGAAGTGTTGAGTCTCGAACTAATAAACGACCAATGCTGTCAGACCTAAAAGAGTCAGGTTCTATTGAGGAAGATGCTGATTTAGTAATCATGCTTTACCGCGATGAATATTATAGTTCAGATTCTCCCGATCAAGGTATTGCAGAAGTCATTTTAGCTAAACACCGCAACGACCCCACAGGAACAATTAAGCTTTTGTTCGATACACAGTTTGCTTGCTTCAAGAACCTCAAGTTTTAAAGCATTAAGCTACGCCCATGAGGGGCGTAGTAATTCACATTGTGTTTTATAAATAATAGAAGTTGAGATTTTGATGAAAAGCCTTCACTCATCGAGCATTTGGGGTGTTAGTATCGGCTGATTGTGTCTTGATAGGATATGGATTTTTTGGTTGCCTGACAAAACCTAAAGTTACTCGTTTCATAATCCAGTACAAACCCGCAAGTACCACAAAGGTGATAACAATAATTACTAAAGGCTGTTTCCCAAGAATTTCTTCTACTCCTTTGGTTAGTACGGCATCAGGTTGAGTAATAAAATCCCAGCTATTGAAACGCAAAAATCGCCCCCAATAAACACCAACAGCGCAGAGAAAATGTGTGATCAACTCAAAGCGCCAAATCCATTGGCTTTTGCCAATGCGATGTAAGTAGTAACCCCAATTGATTAACGAGATTACATAAGCTTCAAATCCACCTAAAATTACTAACAAATACACAGGAATGAGTACCAAAGTAATCATCCAAATCGATTGAATCGTGCGGATATCGTCTATCAGGTGAATTACATCAGTCAATAAATACGGTGCATTCGGTAAGAAAGCATAGAAAACTAAGAATCCTAGCCACCAAAGCCAAGTGCCACCACGCTTGATGCGAAATAGCCACACACTCAAAGCTAAAGGTATAAAAGCCAGAAATAAATTCCAAGTCATCCAACTCATATTAATTCGCAAGACCTGCACAACTCTGGCTATCAATTCTTCTTTCATAGGTGCTAACTCAGAAGACGTTTGATTGATCTAGATTCACTCTGTAGTGTTAGTATTAACCTCAGTGATTGACTGATGAAATTTTTCTACCCCCAAGAAATTTATTTCCTTCAAGACCAGACAAGGCTTTTGTGTCATTTGAAAGAAAATGCACACTGATATGATATATGTATGAAATTTCGAGTTTTTATATCTTTCATATTGGGGGATGAAATTTATCAATCAATCAGCTTAAATCACTAGTATAGCCAGAAAAATCATCAGGGTAAAATTTACCACAGAAAGAAAGTCTGAGCTACAAAAACGCCGCACAATAACTGACTGTGGACTTTTTTATGGGAATGTTACCCCTGTCCTGGCTATTATATTGATTTTATTTTGCCCTACTCGAGTTCCAGAAGCATCCTAAAGCTTTTGCCAAGAGACTGAGAATAATCCTATAATCCCTTGAGAACGAATTCACCAAATTGGATTATTCTGGCTGGCTACAATACTTATTCATCTCATTCACTAAGGTATCGGACTGCTTGCCAACAGTTGTAGCTGCTGTCAGTGCTGAATCAATTTCGGCTCTGGCCTTTTCAATTTTTTCTCTACCCGATGCTGAGGCTTCTGCTGTTTTAGTCGCACCAAGTGCCCTAGCTGCTTTGGCGATCGCTTCACTGAGATTCTGAAAAATTTTGACAAAACTGCTTTGAAATTCTTTCAGCTTGGGGTCTGTTAACTTCAGTTCCCCAATCGATTTAGTTACAAATTCTAAATCTTTAGACAGTTGTAAGCTAGTGATCACTTGGGTTCCTTTATTTTTATCAATCAAAGAAGTTCCAGCATTCACAACTCGAATCAGTCGCTGGCACTGGGAGACTTTATTTCCGTTACAACTAGTAATGAACAAAGCAATGCTCAGGCTAACAAAAGCAATAACAGTATATTTATGTGAAATAGACATTAACACCCCAACAGCAATAAAATCCAGAATATAGTATCCAGTATTATGAGTAAAAAAGTAACTAAGTAGAGGGATTAGGCATTGGGCATGGGTTATTTCCCTCATCTCCCTCATCTCTTCTATCTCCCCCTACTCCCCACTCCCCCCTCATCTGCGATCACCAATCTATCGGTAAACCCAACTGGTCTAAAGTAGCACTATCTTGTAAAAGTGGTTAAATATTGCTGTTTATTTGAATGCTGACCACCAGACACTACCAAAGCGCGTTGAACCACATCTGCCTTAGAGGATGTTTTAAAAGTTCTCTAAGCGAAAAGCAAAAGGTTTTAGATCCCCCTTAATCCACGCCACTTGCTTCTCCCTATAGCCCTTCTCAAGATAGGAGACGCACTCGCGTTCGGGCATCCTACCGCAGGCGTTAGTCTTTCCCAATGTTGAGAAGGGACAGCCCTGCGTCCTTGGTGGTTCCAAGAGTTGTAGCAAGTGGCATGAGACGCTGCGTCAACAAGTCGGGCATTACCCACCCAACGCAGTGGCTACCCATAAGCGACTGGCGTGGGTTAGGGGAGATCAATAAGTGCCTAAAATCACGGGCAGATACTTTTCAAATAACCTCTTAGTAGGGGCGCAAAGTCTTGCGCCCCAAAAGTGCGAGTCTTTTAGTGATTTCACCCACTATTACTACATTTTTCATTTAGTCGTAATCACTACTTTATATTTATTTCTCTATTTTCTCACTAATGATTTTGGATTGGTATATTAGCTTTACTAAATACTAAAAAATCTTCACATAATCTTGATAAACTGTATTTTTGCTGATTTAGCTGACTTAATGGTACAGTATTAATGAGTTTTTTGTATAAAAAGATTCTATGAAATTTGAAATTTTACTATGAAAACGAGTAGTTAAATTTAAAGTTTAGATGAAGTTTAGCTAAATATTTTAAATTGAGGTATTGGAATTACTAAACTTTTCAAAACAGCTAACTGTAACAAAAGTATTCATTAAATTTTGACTAACCAGGTTTAGTCAAGAAAGCCAGCAGATGTTTGGCTTGATTTCCCTCGGTCTTTACACATCCTCGTTCTGTAATGTGAAATTATGAAGACAAACTCATCCAACTCGCTGTTAACAGTACCAACTGGGCCACTAAAGATTTCAGAGTTGCCCCCTAACGGTGTGGATACAAGTAGTGAATCTACCCATCTTTCCCTAGTAATTCCTACTTACAAAGAGCGTGACAACATTAAGAATGTGGTCAGCATATTGAGTCAGTTACTGGATGAATCTATTCCAGGAAAGTATGAATTGATTGTGGTAGACGATGATAGCCCAGACCGAACTTGGGAAGTAGCAGAATCCTTGACGAAAGAATACCCACAGTTGCGGGTGATGCGACGCCAACAGGAACGGGGGCTGTCCTCAGCAGTGATTCGTGGGTGGCAAGCAGCTACGGGGAGTGTGTTGGGGGTGATTGATGGAGATTTGCAGCATCCACCAGAGGTGCTGATGCAACTATTGCGTAGTATTGAGCAGGGAGCAGATATAGCAGTAGCCAGCCGTCATGTAGAAGGAGGCGGTGTAAGTAGCTGGAGTGTTGTCAGGCGTTTCTTGTCTCGTGGCGCTCAGTTGTTAGGCTTAGTGATTTTACCAGGGGTACTGGGCAGAGTTTCCGACCCCATGAGTGGTTATTTTATGGTACGTCGAAGTGCGATCGCAAATGCAACACTCAATCCAGTCGGATACAAAATTCTCCTAGAAGTAATCGGGCGGGGAAAGGTAAACCAAGTTGCCGAAGTTGGGTATGTGTTCTGCGAACGCAAAGAGGGTGAGAGTAAGGTGACATGGAAGCAATATGTAGATTACATCCACCACTTAGTGCGGTTGCGGCTTTCCACAGGGCGAGTTGGACGATTGAGTAGAAAAGTCAATTTCCCCGTTGGTCGATTCCTCCGCTTTGGGTTGGTTGGCTTTAGTGGTGTGTTTGTGGATTTAACGGTGTTTTACTTGCTGCGTACTGTGATTCATTTAGGTTTAACTCGCAGTACGATTCTTTCGGCCGGAGTGGCAATCATAAATAATTTTCTATGGAATGATTTATGGACTTTTGGTGATATTTCTCGGAGGCAACGTGATCCCCATCAACGTTTCAAGCGATTCTTGAAGTTCACTGTGATCTGTTTGGCAGGAGTTATATTACAAGCTCTAATAATTAACTTTCTCTATAATGTCTTGGGGATAAATCAGTATTTAGCTAAGTTGATAGCGATCGCAGTTGCTACTATCTGGAATTTTTGGATTAATTTGAAACTTAGCTGGCGCGTCACCGACGTGAAATAATCACAACGAGGGATTTGAGATTTTGATTTTTGTTTTTAGACTTTAGAACGAACTTAAATCTCAAACGTCAAATCTACAAATCCATTCCTGTGAGGATCAGCAATGAGAGTTTTTTTCCAAGGTGCATTTGATTTTTACAGAAAAATTATCTCGTTGCTACCTGTCTATGCTACCCATTTCCTGTCTCTAGCAGATACAAACTCTGGCTTACAACACAAGCATTGGCATCATTGGCAGACTCGCCTCCCTCCTTCCTGGCTTCACCCCTTGCTGAACTTGATGTGGTTAATCATCGGCATCAACTTGCGCCTAGCCAACTTGACTGCAAAGCCTCCTTGGACTGATGAGTTTTCAACGCTGGTGTTTAGCTTGGGGAATACTTTTTTATCAGTACCCCTAGATCAAGCGATCGCACCTGATATCCTGTTACAACCACTGCAACCAAACCCAGCAGCTAGTATTGGTGATGTCATTCATAACTTAGTTACACAAGATAACCATCCACCACTGTATTTTGTGCTGGCTTACTTGTGGATGAAATTATTTAAGAGCGAAGGAGGATTAGTATCGCTGTTTGCGGCGCGATCGCTACCAGCTATAATCGGTGCTGCCTCCATTCCATGTATTTACATATTAGGTAAACTAGCGTTTCGTTCGCCATTAGTGGGACACTTGGCTGCTGCCATGATGGCAGTATCACCCTACGGCATCTTTTTAGCACAAGAAGCACGCCAATACAGTTTGGCAGCCTTATGGGTAACTGCTTCCCTTACCTGCTTAGTAATTGCCACCCGTCATATTCAAAACCGCACACCTTTACCGATCTGGATAGCACTTCTCTGGGTAGGAATTAATGCTTTAGGTGTTGCTACTCATTACTTCTTCACTCTCACCCTCTGCACAGAAGGTGTAGTTTTGATTTTTCTTGCTTGGCATCAATTGCAGACTAGCAGCAAATATTCTCTTTTATTCTCTCCTCCCTGGCGGCGCATCTATGCCGTTGCTACAGGTACAATTGTTGCGAGTTTAATTTGGCTACCAATCTTTTTACAAAATAGAAATCGTGATAATTTGACCGAGTGGATTCGAGGTTCTCGCGTCGGACTAGATTGGTTCAGCCCAATTTTTCAAGCTTTAGGAACATTGATTGCAATGATTTCCCTCCTCCCGGTTGAATCTTCACAGCTATTGGTTGTGATTCCTTCTGGACTGGTAATGTTGACTTTCTTTATTTGGGCAGTACCAATTTTGCTGCGTGGAATCAAGATTCAACTACAGCAACCAAAAAGCCGGATTATGATTCAGGTGTTTGCTGGAGTCGTTATCAGTGCGATCGCTTTATTTTTTATCTTTACGTACTTTTTGGGGATTGACCTGACCAGGGGTGCTCGCTATAACTTTGTTTACTTTCCCGCCATTGTTATTTTACTAGGGGCAAGTCTCGCTGTTTGTTGGCATCCTCCCAAGAAATTGATGGAAAGAGAACAAGGGAAAAATGGCATAAAACGCATAGGTAAATGGGGAATAAACGGGAAAAAAGCCGTGATGTTAATTTGGTTAATGGGATTTTTTAGTGCAGTAACAGTATTCTGTAATCTTGGCTATCAAAAATATTATCGCCCTGACCTTTTTGTGCAACTAATCCAACAAATATCCCCAGTGCCAGTACTGATTGCCACTACCCACAAAACTTATGTACACACTGGGGAAATGATGGGAGTAGCTAGGGAGATTAAACTTGCCAATTTACCTCAAAAACCTTTGTTTCTTCTTGCCCATCAAGACCAAGACCCGAATACTTCCACCATTGCTCTGGAAAATACTTTAAAGAAATTACCACGACCTTTTGACTTGTGGCTAGTAAACTTTCACGCCCCCGTAGCAGAAACCGTCAAAACATGCGTTAAGTCTAATACTCAATCTTTGCCAAACATAAACGGCTACGAATATGAACTTTATCATTGCCAGCAGAGTTAATAAGCTGGGGAATGGGGAATGAATGAGCAGGGGAAGCAGGGGAGGCAGGGGAGGCATGGGGAGAGTTAGAATCTGGTGCATCCACCTTTGAACTGGATTCATCCACCTCGGATACTCGTTCATCCACCTTTGATACTCGTTCATCCACCTTTGAACTGGATTCATCCACCTCGGATACTCATTCATCCACCTTTGATACTCGTTGATCCACCTTTGATACTCGTTCATCCACCTTTGATACTCGTTGATCCACCTTTGATACTCGTTGATCCACCTTTGATACTCGTTGATCCACCTTTGATACTCGTTCATCCACCTTCGATACTCGTTCATCCACCTTCGATACTCGTTCATCCACCTTCGATACTCGTTCATCCACCTTTGAACTGGATTCATCCACCTCAGAACCTTAAAGCTTCCAATGCCCGATACTTCGGCTCCTTTACCTCGGCTTCGCCCAACTCTTGGAGAGGCTGCGCCCTAAGCGTAGCTATGCCGCAGGCTTTACGACGCCGGCTCCATGTCCGCAAGCCGAGATGCTCAGGCTAAACTCGGCACAAGTCGGCTTCTCTACGAGACGCTGCGCGAACACTCAAGGCAAGAAGCTGCTCAGTACAAGTGCCCGATGCCCAATGACCCCAATCTAGATGCATCTTGTGGAAGTTCCTCAAATATCAAGATCCATAGCAAACTAAAGAAGGAAGAACAAAACATATCTTATGGGTCTTGAAGCAGCCAAGGCTGTAAATAGCGAAGAAGGAGGATTTATGCGTGCAGTACTAATGGCAGGCGGTTCGGGAACGCGGCTTCGCCCGTTAACTTGCGATCTCCCCAAACCGATGGTGCCCATTCTAAATCGACCAATTGCCGAACATATTATCAATCTTCTCAAACGACATCAAATTACAGAAGTTATTGCAACATTGCATTATTTACCTGATGTCTTGCGAGACTATTTTCAAGATGGCAGCGATTTTGGTGTCCAGATGACCTATGCTGTCGAAGAAGATCAGCCTTTGGGTACAGCAGGCTGTGTGAAAAACATTGCCGAACTCCTTGATGAAACCTTTTTAGTCATTAGCGGTGATAGCATAACAGATTTTGACCTCACGGCAGCGATCGCATTTCACAAACAAAAAAAGTCAAAAGCTACTTTGATTTTAACCAGAGTTCCCAACCCAATTGAATTTGGGGTGGTGATTACCGATGAGGAAACACGGATTCGGCGATTTTTAGAAAAACCCTCTAGTAGTGAAATTTTTTCCGATACCGTCAACACTGGCACTTACATTCTTGAACCAGAAGTTTTGGAATATCTGCCAGCAAACACTGAATCTGACTTTTCCAAAGACTTATTCCCCTTATTATTAGCAAAAGATGAGCCAATGTATGGTTACATTGCTCAAGGTTACTGGTGTGATGTTGGTCACTTAGAAGCCTATCGTGAGGCTCAGTATGACGCCTTAGATCAGAAAGTGCAACTGGATTATGCCTATAAAGAAGTTTCCCCTAAACTATGGGTGGGTCAAAATACTTACATCGACCAAACGGCTGTGATTCAAACCCCAGCAGTGATTGGTGATAATTGCCGCATCGGGGCAAGAGTACATATTGAGCCAGGAACCGTAATTGGTGATAATGTCACTATTGGCACTGATGCTAATCTCAAACGTCCCATAGTGTGGAATGGGGCATTCATTGGCGAGGAAGCAGCTCTTTCTGCCTGTGTGATTTCCCGTGGGACTCGTGTAGACCGCCGCGCCCAAGTATTAGAAGCTGCTGTTGTCGGTTCGCTCTCTACGGTGGGAGAAGAAGCCCAAATTAGCCCTGGCGTCCGTGTTTGGCCCAGTAAAAAGATTGAGTCAGGAGCAATTTTAAACATTAACTTGATTTGGGGAAACACCGCCCAACGGAATTTATTTGGGCAACGTGGTGTGCAAGGATTAGCTAATATCGACCTCACCCCAGAATTTGCCGTGAAATTGGGAGCTGCTTACGGTTCTACTTTGAAACCTGGTTCTAAGGTAACGGTTTCTCGTGATCAGCGTAATGTCTCTCGGATGGTGACGCGATCACTGATTGCTGGTTTGATGTCAGTAGGTATTGATATTCAAAACCTCGATGCTACAGCTATCCCCATCACCCGCACGATTATACCCACAATGTCGGTAGCTGGTGGTATCCATGTGCGGGTACACCCTGATCGTCCTGACTACATTTTGATTGAATTCATGGATGCTAAGGGGATTAATATTTCCAAAGCCCTAGAAAAGAAAATTGAAGGGGCTTACTTTAAGGAGGATATGCGACGGGCGCTAATTCATGAAATTGGCGATGTATCTTACCCCAGCCAAGTCATTGACCGCTACTGCACTGCGTTTGAGAAGCTTTTACATGTTGCTACACTCCGCAACAGCCGCGCAAAAGTGGTGATTGACTATGTTTATGCCGTATCGGGGGCAGTTTTACCCCAAATGTTGGATAAATTTGGTGCTGATGCGGTGGTGCTGAATGCCAGTGTAAATAAAACGGCGATGTCAGTAACTGACCGAGAAGGACTGCTGACTCAGTTAGGTCATGTAGTCGAGGCATTGAAAGCTAACTTTGGTGTGCAAGTTACGGCTAATGGAGAACAGCTGATTTTAGTTGATGAATCAGGCTTCCCAATTCGTGGGGAAACTTTAACAGCACTGATGGTAGACATGATTCTGACGGCTAACCCCAGAGGAACAGTAGTAGTGCCAGTTCATGCTTCCAGTGCTATTGAACAAGTCGCCCGTCGCCACGATGGCAGAGTGATTCGCACCAAAGCCAACCCTACAGCTTTGATGGAAGCTTGTCAGAAAAATCCGAATGTGGTGTTAGGAGGTAGTGGAGAAACTGGTTTTATTTTCCCACAACTGCATCCAGGATTTGATGCCATGTTCTGCATTGCTAAGATAATTGAGATGTTGACTATCCAGGAGCGATCGCTCGCTGCTGCTCGGTCAGAATTGCCCCGTGTAATTCACAAAACTTATACAATCCGTTGCCCGTGGACAGCCAAGGGTGCTTTGATGCGTTACTTAGTGGAAACTCACCCAGCCCAAAACCTAGAACTCATCGATGGAGTGAAAATTTGTCAACCCTACGATGACAGTTGGCTGTTAGTTTTACCAGATGCCAGCGAACCACTGGTGCATTTGTATGCAAATAGCAACGATCGCGATTGGGTAGATGAGACTGTAAGAAACTACCGTAGCCGTGTTCAGGCGTTTGTAGAAAGACAACAAGAATATCAACCCGCCGAAGTGTAATTTGTAATTCTGAATTTCTAATTTCTAATTTGTAATTGAATTCTTTTGTTACGAATTACGAATTATCCTACCCCTCCCAGAATGCTTTGCGAGGGGTTCAAAATTATCATTGGACATTCGGACATTCAGGTAAATTCTTATTAGCGTATTTGCAATCAAAATAAATTAAAGCTTCCCCAGTAGAAGTGAATGCTCTACTTGTGTAGTATGTTTCACTGTTTGGACTTGCTTCAGATGACCAAATTTTTAAATAGTAACCACTATTATCATCAGTAGACCATAATTCGTAACGGGAATAACCTCCTGACCCCTGACTAGTTAAATAGTCAGCTAGTACTTTATTTGATGCAGACAACAAGCTCAATACAGTCAAAACCGGAATTACAGCTACTTTTAGTATTTGGATTAATTTCATAAATGCACAAAAAAGTTACTTTCTCTAGCTTCCTTTACCGATGTATTTTTTGAAACTAGTAATCATTCGGAATATTGTGTGAGGATATCGTAAGGTACTTATAAGAAGTTGTGTTGTAGCCTACTCCTTCTTGAGGTGGAATGAATCGTCGCCCGCCTTTTCAGTTTGTTTCTGAAATCCTTTATAAAACTTTACTTAAATCAAATGATAAAACTTTGCAATAACTCTGGTAGTATATCTTCATGCTTCTTGAGATAGATATTCATTAAGCTAATTGTTTCAGTTATTTGCAAACTTTCTCAGGAGATAACGCCATGACAAGCGTGGCTGTTCAAAAACCGGAGTCAATTCCCTGGTGGGCAGGGAACGCCCGGTTAACCAACCTCTCAGGTAAGCTTTTAGGCGCTCACGTTGCTCATGCGGGGTTAATTGTTCTCTGGGCTGGTGCAACAACCCTTTTTGAACTTGCCCACTTCAACAGAGCGCAACCAATGTACGAACAGGGCTTAATTCTATTACCCCATCTTGCAACCCTTGGTTGGGGTGTTGGAAGTGGTGGACAGATAGTAGATACCTATCCTTACTTCGTCGTTGGAGTATTGCACCTAATTAGCTCCGCCTTCCTGGGATTTGGCGGTATCTTTCATGCCCTACGTGGGCCTGCCATCTTAGAAGAGAGATTTTCCTTCTTTGGCTATCGCTGGGAAGATGCTAATAAAATGACCACTATTCTGGGTATTCACCTAGTCTTACTGGGTCTGGGAGCAGGCTTACTGGTAGCCAAAGCCATGTTCTTTGGCGGCTTGTACGATTCTACGGTAGGTGAGGTGCGCGTAGTTTCTAGCCCTACTTTGAACTCCGTCGTCATTTTTGGCTACTTATTTGGTGGCGGTGGCAAACACTGGATTGCTGGAGTCAACAACCTGGAAGACTTGGTTGGTGGTCATATTTGGGTGAGCATTCTCTGCATTGCTGGCGGTATCTGGCACATTACCACTCAACCTTTTGGCTGGACAAAGCAACTTTTTATCTGGTCAGGAGAAGCATACCTTTCTTACAGCTTGGGTGCTTTAGCTCTAATGGGTTTTATTGCTGCTTATTTTGTTTCTGTTAACACATTAGCTTACCCACCGGAATTTTATGGGCCAGCCCTGAGTATTGGGTTTGACCGTTTTCCCTACTTCCAGAGTGGAAATTTACTATCCTCTCGCGTTTGGCTGGCGAATGCTCATTTCTGGCTAGGTTTCTTCTTTCTTCAAGGGCATCTCTGGCACGCTTTACGCGCTGCTGGATTTGACTTCCGCGCTTGGAGAGTCGTCCGTTCAACTCGTGGGGAGGCAATCTAACTATGGCAACTGCAACGATAATCCCGCAGGAATCCGGTTGGTGGGCTGGCAATGCCCGATTCATTAACCTATCGGGTAAGCTTTTGGGCGCTCATGTTGCTCATGCTGGGTTGATTGTCCTTTGGGCAGGAGGAATGACTTTATTTGAAATCACCAAATACGACCTCTCGCGACCGATGTATGAGCAGGGATTAATTTTGCTGCCGCATCTGGCAACTTTAGGATTTGGTGTTGGCGACGGCGGCCAAATTGTTGATACCTATCCTTTTGTTGTAATTGGTGTTTTACATCTGATTAGTTCCGCTGTACTAGGTGCTGGTGGCATTTACCATGCCATTCTAGGCCCAACAGTGTTGGATGATAATCCGTCTTTCCCTGGTTTGTTTGGCTACGACTGGAAAGATGAAGACAAGATGACCACGATCATCGGCATTCATTTGCTGTTGTTGGGGTTGGGGGCTTGGTTGTTGGTGGCAAAGGCGCTGTTTTGGGGTGGTCTTTATGATCCAGCAGTGGCATCTGTACGAGTGATTACTGAACCGACTATTAACCCTGGTCGCATCTTTGGCTATCTCTTCGGTGCTTTTGGCAAACAGGGAATGGCAGCAGTTAATAACCTAGAAGATGTCATCGGGGGACATATCTGGGTAGGAATACTCTGCATTGTAGGAGGATTTTGGCACATTCTCACCAAGCCTTTTAGTTGGGCGAAAAAGATACTATTTTGGTCTGGTGAGGCTTACCTATCCTATAGCCTGGGCGCTCTGGCTTACATGGGTTTGTTGGCAGCATATTTTGTAACGGTAAATGATACCGTTTATTCCACAGTTTTCTATGGGCCGTTAGGACTGAGTACTACTGCATCGGGAGTGATTACGGTTCGTACTTGGCTAGCAACCAGTCACTTTGCTTTGGCAGTTGTCTTTTTAGCTGGTCATATATGGCACGCCTTGAGGGTGCGTGTCATAGCGGCTGGACTTGATTTTGAGCAGGGAGTTATCAATCCTGCGGGGAGTCCTGAAATTGGGAATTTCGACACCCCGGTGAATGCTTCTGATATCACCTTGAAGTTGTTGACGAATCTTCCTATTTACCGTCAAGGCTTGTCTCCCTTTTCACGGGGGCTGGAAATTGGTATGGCACACGGCTATTTCTTGATTGGCCCGTTCGTAAAACTAGGTCCACTGCGGGATACGGAGTTGGCGAATCTAACAGGGCTACTTGCGACAATTGCTCTGCTATTGATTTTGTCTATTTGCTTGTGGTTGTATGGCAGTGTGTCATTTCAAAAACGCAAACCTGCTCTTGGGGAACTACCGGAAAACATGAAAACGGCTAAGTCTTGGAGCGAGTTTAATGCTGGCTGGACAGTGGGTAGCTGCGGAGGAGCTTTGTTTGCCTTCCTGCTGTTAACCAATAGCAGTTTGTTTTTCTAAGTTGCATTAACTTGTGTGAGGTTTATTTACAGGACGAATAGCTATTGTTGCATAAGTCCTTTTGATTGATTGCAAAACTATTTATCAGGTGACAAAATGTCTAAAAAAATTGGTTTGTTTTACGGTACTCAAACTGGCAACACTGAATCTGATGCCGAAAAAATCCGGGATGAGTTTGGTGGTGATGTTGTAACATTACATCCCATTTACGAAGCGGATACTAGCACTTTTGATGAGTATGAATTGCTGATTATTGGCTCTCCCACTTGGGATATTGGTCAACTTCAGAGCGATTGGGAAGGCTTTTTCTCTGATCTGGATGATATAGATTTTAGTGGTAAGCTGGTCGCGTATTTTGGTGATGGAGACCAATATGGCTATAGCGATAACTTCCAAGATGCAATAGGAATTCTGGAAGAAAAAATTTCCAAACGGGGCGGTAAAACTGTTGGCTACTGGCCAACTGAGGGGTATGAATTTGATCAATCTAGAGCTTTGAAAAATGGCAAGTTTGTCGGATTGGCACTTGATCAAGGTAGTCAATCTGAGTTAACAGACGAGCGAATTAAAACTTGGGTTGCTCAGTTGAAGACAGAATTTGGTTTGTAGAAAGTCAACTTAAGTCTTGGTGAATGGAATACGCGGCTACACAAACAGGAACTACACCTGCGTGGGCTAATAGAAAATCAAGGTTTTTTACCAGTGCAGATGGGTAAAGCCTAGTGTAGACGCGTTTTCTAATCGCTCTTATAGCTGAAATTGATAATTCAGAAGTTATAGGTATTTATGTCTAATTCATTTGATGTTCTGTGGTTAAATGCTAGTCCTATTTTGAAGCGTTTTGATGAACCATTACTTAAATACTTATCTGGGTATATAAGCGTCGCCCAGTGGGAATACCATCAAACCAAAGATGAAGCCAGTTCCATAGATCAAGCTGTGGAGTTAGTGGATGAATTTTTAGAATGCCGCGATCGCCCTGTGCATCTTGCAGGTCATGGTATGGGTGGTGCGATCGCTTTAAGCTATGCTCGTCGATTTCCTCAAAAAGTGCGCTCGCTTACTCTACTGGCTGTAGCAGCTCAACCTGCAAACAATTGGCACGCTCACTATTACTTTCAACGACAACTTTTTCAGATCAGCCGTGAACTAGTTTTGGCAAGCAACGTTCGCAGTCTTTTTGGAAATCAACCACCTCATACCACTAAGAAGTTAGTAGCTGCCTTAGATAAAGATTTAGAACAATCTCCCTCGTCACACTCTTTGTTTAAGTTGGTTTATTTACCCAAGGGTGGAGTTTCTATGCCAATGATCGTATGTGGTAGCAAGAGTGATCCGGTAGTCAATCCACCTGCATTGCATGACTGGTTGAATTGGTTAAAGCCAGAAGATAAGCTGTGGGAATGCCCAGAAGGTTATCATTTTTTTCACTACTTCTATCCGGAACAGGTTGGCAAACAGATTTTGAGTTTTTGGGAATGCCACCATCCGCATCCACTGGAAGCATCTGCACTATCCTTAAGCACTTCTACAAATTAACAATATAAATTTCGCTTAAAAAGGCTTGCTCTAATTCCCTCCTTAAAAAGGAGGGTTAGGGAGGATTAAGTCTTAACCCAAGCGGATTGAATTATAAGTGTTCATCCAAACTTGATATCAGCTTCAGAAAAAACTGTTAGCAAAAATTGATATTTGCTTGCAGCCAAGAGTAGTTAGAGCGGTAATAGTTAGTATTGTCGCTTTGCTTGTGGTGTCTATTTTTTCTCCGGTTTTGATGATTACATTTTGTAAAGATGTATTTCAAATAAGAATAATTTTCAATAAACTAAATTTGTAATCTCAATAATTGGTAATTAACTTCAATAAGTAGAGCATGTGGCAAGAAGTGCTGACTACAATCGGTAACGCCTGCGGTAAAAAGAAGCCCTCCTCCTTCAGGTAAAAGCTTCAGCTCTACACATGTGCTAGCTGATTTGTTGGACTGACGCGACATTTCACTGCTGAAATAAGAACTGATTAATTGAGTATTATTAGCAACAATTACTAATCGGCTTAACAATGCAGACATACGGCAATCCCGACGTTAAATTTGATTGGTGGAATGGTAACGCCCGCTTCGCCAACCTCTCTGGCTTATTTATCGGCGCTCATGTGGCACAAGCAGCGCTGACGACGCTCTGGGCTGGGGCGTTTACATGGTTTGAAATCTCTCGCTACAATCCTCAAGTGCCTATGGGCGAACAGGGGCTGATTTTGCTTCCCCACTTAGCCACCTTGGGTTTTGGTGTGGGCGCAGGTGGTCAGGTAGTCGATACTTACCCTTATTTCGTTATCGGCGCTTTACACTTAATTTCTTCTGCTGTGCTTGGTGCAGGGGCACTTTTCCACACCTTCAAAGGTCCAAAAAACTTAAAAGACGCCACTGGTCGCGCTCGGAAATTTCACTTTGCATGGGACGACCCGAAAAAACTTGGGTTTATCTTAGGACATCACCTGATTTTCTTGGGAGTAGGTGCTTTACTCTTGGTAGGAAAAGCAATGTTCTGGGGAGGACTGTACGACTCGACAATTCACGATGTTCGAGTTGTCACCGACCCCACCCTCAACCCCTTGGTCATTTATGGCTATCAAACCCACTTTGCCAGTGTTAACAACTTAGAAGATTTAGTCGGCGGTCATATCTATGTAGGCTTGTTACTCATTGGCGGCGGTATTTGGCACATCCTCATAGAGCCTTTACCTTGGGCGAAAAAGCTTTTAATCTTCTCCGGTGAAGCCATCCTTTCTTACTCTTTAGGCGGTATTGCCTTAGCAGGATTTGTTGCAGCTTACTTCTGTGCGGTGAATACTTTAGCTTACCCCGTGGAATTTTATGGCCCTATCCTGGAACTAAAACTCGGAGTAAGTCCTTATTTTGCCGACAGCATTAAGTTAGCTAACGGTGGTTATACTTCCAGAGCATGGTTAGCAAATGCCCATTTCTTCTTAGCTTTCTTCTTCTTGCAAGGTCATCTGTGGCACGCCCTACGAGCAATTGGTGTTGACTTTAGCCAAATTGAAAGGGCAATAAATGCCATAGGTAGCGAGTCGTAAAACAATTTTAGATTTTAGATTTGGGATTTTAGATTGTCATAATCTAAAATCCGTCTTGGAAAGTTCTGAGACGCTGGCGGACTCACTCGCTAACGCCGGAAATCGGCGCTCAGACTTTCCGCAAAATCTCAAAATTCAAAATGCTCATAAAGGTATTTAACTATGACAATTACAACTGATAGAACCTTAGCAGAAGATACAAATTTATCGTGGTTAGTGGGTAATGCCCGTTTAATTGATTTATCTGGTCAATTATTAGGCGCTCACGTTGCTCATGCAGGCTTAATTATGTTTTGGGCGGGAGCAATCACAATATCGGAAGTTACACGCTTTGTTCCTAGCGTACCAATGTATGAACAAGGATTGACTTTGTTACCCCACTTGGCAACTTTGGGCTGGGGTGTAGGTGCTGGAGGTGAAGTAGTCGATACCTATCCCTATTTTGTAATTGGCATTTTGCATTTAGTTGCATCTGCTGTATTGGGTGCAGGTGGACTTTTTCATGTTTTTCGTGGCCCGGCAATTTTATATAGTGCCGGTGGACAGGCGGCGAAATTTCACTATGAATGGAATGACCCCAAGCAATTGGGTTTGATTTTAGGTCATCACCTAATTATTCTGGGTTTGGGAGCATTTTTGCTAGTACTAAAGGCGACGATTTTTGGTGGAATTTATGATACTAACGTAGAAAATGTCCGCCTAATTAGCAATCCTAATTTAAACCCAGTGACAATTTTTGGCTATTTAGTTGGTTTGAAAGATGGTAGCTGGACTCCTTTAGGGATGGCAAGTGTTGACAACTTAGAAGATGTCATTGGTGGTCACATTTGGGTTGGCTTCATCTTAATTGCTGGTGGCGCGTGGCATATTCTTGTGCAACCTTTTAGGTGGGTAAGACGAATTTTCCCAATCGAAAATGGTGAAGAAATTCTTTCTTACAGCTTGCTAGGTTTAGCTTTGATGGCTTGGATTTCTGCTGTGTTCGTGGCATATAACACGACAGTTTATCCTAGAGAGTTTTACGGTTATGAACGTCTAGAATTGGCAGATATTCAGTTCTTCCTTGGTGTAGTGGCCTTCTTAGGTTATGTATGGCACTATTGGCGATCGTCGCGTCAAGCTAATAGTTAATTTTTCGCTCAACCCTAGCTAAATAAAGTCCTATGCCTGCGGTTAACAGCAGTGGATTGCGGGCATTTTTTTGGAATTTTTATGAGGATAACTAATGTTAACTATGATTTTGTGCGCCTTCTGTGGTTGGACAATAATGATTCTATTTATTGGTAGTGTCTGGTTAACGCTAAAAAAAGGGATAATTCATTTAAAAACGTTGCATGAAATTCCCTGCTCTGGTTGTGAATATTTCACCAACGACTACCGCCTCAAATGTACTGTACACCCAAAAAAAGCTTGTTCTGAGGAAGCGATCGCTTGTATTGATTTTGAGCCGAAAACTTCTGCCTGTAATGCTTGCCAAAAGGGACGACGAAAGCTTTGTTAAATTTATAATCGTTCAGTAAGATACAAGAGTGCGATGTCTGACGACAAGCCTTACGGCTACGCATTTATGATGGGGTGTACTGGGGTGCGTAGCTTGCCGCCGTAGGCATCGCTACTTTACAGTTGAAAGCACTTTTTTACCAAATTGATTAATAAACTATTATTACTAAAAATTAATAATTTTAAACTTTTTTATCAAGTTATATTTTTGATACATTTATACTATAAAATTCACCAGATAAGCATAAGTCTTCAAAGCTATCGATATGGCTGAATTAAAATTTTTGGGTTATAAGATAAATCTTACAAACTCAGAATTCATTCTACCACTTACTATGTTGGCTGCTGTTTAAACGCATTAATCTTTCAAGGTAAGTCACATACATAATTAAAATATTTCTAAACAGTGGTTGCATTATGACATCAAGACATTCTATTGAGGAAAGCTCAAATCCCTTAGCCAAATTAGATTACGCTCCATTACTAGATAAAGTTTTAGGGTTAATTAAACAAAAGACACTTTTTAAATTTTCTCCTGACAAAAATAAACTCAGGATATCAGTTTATGATATAGCCTATGAAATTGCTACCGATCTAAACCTACGGGCACAAAGTCCTTTAACCCAGAATATAGGTATTAAAGCAGCAACCGTAAATTTTATTTCGGATACAGAGTTTTATTCTAAAATCCAAACTATTAGAGATGAATTGAGAAGACAACTTGATACTGCTTGCGGAGAAAACCAAACTCAATCTTCCTTAGATAATCTTTGTACACCATTATCTAATTTTATTAGTACTCAAGCTGGCTTACCATTTCAATATCCTTTTAACAAGCCTTATAGTTTTACATCTCAGCGATTAGTTATTGAGAATAGGTTGGCTCAAGAGAGGCGCAGGGGTACAGAGTCAGTCATAAAAGCTCATCACTTGAACGTCAAATTTGAAGGCATATCTAATTTTAAGAGTAGGTTTTTAGATAGTCTTAAAAGCTATATAGATACTATAACTAGACCCGATTCACAAGATTGGCAACAACTGACAGAAATTTTAGACAATATATCAGATCAAGACGAATCTGAACTTACTGAATTCCAAAAAATAGTAGATACTGAATCTCTTCCGAGACTACTGCGAGATATCAAAATAGATTATCTAGATTATTTGAGGATAGAATGTGCAAAAACTAATCCACGTAATTCCAATACACAAGGTTTTGAATGTTTAGAAACGTTGATTAATCGGCTGAGATTGTTAATAAATTATATTAACGATCCAAATTTAGATGATCCCCATTATGAAGTAAGTTATTTACTTGACAAGCCTCTTAATCTGCGGACAGCCTTTTCTCAAGCAAATGCCTTTGATATCTTGCCTATTATTCCTGAGTATGAAGGAATGATAGGAGAAAGCATAGATAAAGATAGAGGTATCAAAGAATTCAACTTGGGTGTGAGGTTAAAGCTCAATGGTTCTGTAAATTCTTATCATGAAAATTCAGTCCTAAATTATTATATGACTGAACTTGACCCCAACAGTCCGCGTCATATCGACCAACTAAAAGAGCCAGTCAAAGCCAAGAACTTTAAAGAGAAGGTTTTGAGAATTGCTTGTCTTTATTATTTTATTTTCGCTGTCGATGAAGAAGGTAATATACCTGATAAAGATTATAATCCTATTCCCAAATTTGAGACGGATGTTTTAAATAAATTGAAAGCGGGTGCAACTTCTGATGAGGAAGTAAAAAATTTATTAATCAAAATTAAAAGTTTGATATTTAATAAGGATGTTTGTCAAGTCGAACACAAATTAGCAGCTTTAAGAAATTTGCTACAAACCTTTCTTAATAAAAAAGAAATATTGCCATCTTTTTCTAAGATAGTACAGTTATGTATTAATAAAGAGATTTTGCATAAAAGCGTCTCAAAAATTATTAATAATCATAGTTTTTTGAAACTTGATTTAAATCAACAAAATCAATCACAGTTGAAAGCTAGAGCTAGAGAAGCTCTGGCTTATGTGGAGGTTTTACCACCTACTGTAAATGAACAATCTCTTAGCTCGTTATCTGTGAGTTTTACTTTTGATGATGTTCGCTATTTTACAGATAGCGATAAGCAAGATTTCTCGATGGAGTATGATATCACAGGTATTAAAGCATTGCCAGTAATCTTTTATCCTATTGCTCCTAATCCTAAAACAAACAAATTAGAGAATCATCCAATATATGACAAATATTATAAATCACAAACAATGATTGGAATTTATTACCAATCTAAACAAGCTAGAGAAGAAATATTTAAAAATACTCAATCACCAGAAGCAACTATATATCAACAAGTCTTCACTTTATTAAGTTACTTGTGCATTAGTATTTGTCGAGAGCAAATTAGTCTAGATAGCGAAAAGCAAGAAAAACTCTTTATTCCCATTTTTAGATTTCATCTCCAAAATACTCAGGAAACAACAGAAGATGAAGTTTTTCTCAATTCTTTATCAAAGGCATTAGCACATATTCTTCGTCGAGATTGTATGGCTGATGCTCAAGGACTTAACGTTAAAACTATAGATAAGTATAAAGTACAAAATGCCTTATCATCGTTGTACGCTTTGATTCCTAAAACTTTCGAGTTGCGAGAAGGTTATCAGGCTCAACTGGATAAATTAGCAATTATTGTTGTTTCTAGCTGGTTGAGTGATGCAGTTTGGGATGAAAAAGATAAACCTGTCAGAATTTCAAATATATATGGCGAAATTATTGTCATTAATCAGGTATCTGACACAGCAGTCAAGGTTGAACCTATCAAAACATTTGCAGACAATCAACCTCATTCTAAAATATCTACAGAATCAGAGGTTGTTAGAGATGAAATTAGTAAACTTTACCAACAAGGTTATCGCCATTTTCTATACATAGCAAAAGCTCCCTATACCAGAAGTTTGGGTATAACTAACTTGGAATCAGATCCAGATTCATTATTTTTCATGTCTCAGGATGTAGTTCAGTATCTTAAAGCAGGTAAGCCAGATATCAAGCTGTATCCAATATTTATGGATAACTATCCTGCTATTAACTTGGTTGAAGGTAAAGCTGATTCTTTTTATATTCCTGACATTGAAGAATTGGAGAAGTTATCTTTGGATAAAAGTCAACAAACCAGAGTTTTTCTCAACCTGTTTACAGGTCGTTCTGTAGATAAAAAGCGTACTATATTTAATAGTGTAGTTTGTTACAGTACTTTATTAAATATTTATGACGTAGGTGATACGAAAGATATTATAGAAGGGTTATTAGATAAAGATTCGCCTTTACAAAAGACGATTTTACAATACATTACTTTGTTTCATTTTTCTCGATACGAAGTAAATATAAACATTGCTCTCAAGCTGAACCCTTACAGTAAGCTAATTGGTGACGAAGGTATCGGTAAAATATCTACTTATACTTACTCCGTGAAGAATGTTAAGTTTAATAACTTAGCCTTTTTGACCGAAATTAGGAGTGCGCTTTATGGCAAATGATTTAGGCATTAACTTAGGTCGAGTATTTGAAATAAGTTTTAATATCGGCATTTTAACTTATTTTCAGCATTCCAAGTTACAACATTCCTATGGCGATGTTTATCTTCAACCTTTAAGTAAGTTATCTTTGCATAAGATCCAAAAAGCTATAGCCAATAATTTCATAGATAAATCTCATCAAGAGATTATTGGAGACTGGGTAAAATTATTTATTCAAAAAGGATGGACTTCGGGCTACAGCTTTGTGCGAGAGTATATAGAAGCGGCTGGCTGGCTGACTAAAAGCAAAATAGAAATTATCTATTTTCAGTCTGATTTCCACAATGAAAATGCCTTTGGTATCAAAAATTTAGAAAGATCCGCTCCTGACTGCTACAAGGAAATTTTAGAAATTCAGGGATTTGAAAACGTAGATATCAGCCGTTATATGGATGCTGGTGAATTTCTGAAAGCAGATACCCTCTTATTGCTGCGGTATTTGGGTAAGTATCGAATTTTAGTTGTAGACTTATCCACTTTTACAACTTCAGCTATTCATTCTGTAACTGACTTAAATAACATTCAAAGTTTGATAGAATCATTAAATACTGAATTAAATTATGTGCGTTCCAAGTCTAGTTTTTGTGGACTTGGTATAGATACTGGAGATAGTAGCGACAATAACAATAAACTTAACGAAATATATTCTAAAGAATTGACCCGCTTCTTCTGTGCTTTCAAGACTAACGATAAGGAAGCAGTCAAGGTTATCCAAGCTTGTAGTTATGCTTGGAGTTTTTATAAATTTTTGCTGTCGTCAGGTAAAATTTTACCAACTGATGAACTTAAATTTAATTGTTTTGGATATAGTGACAGAATGATTAACGGCATTGCTTTGACTAAAGAAAAAGACAATGCTCAAAATAGTCTGGAAATACTAAAAAATTGTTATGAAATATACAAAAATAAGAGTGACAAAGATATTAATGACAGCCGCAACACCTTACTTGAAGTCATTAAAAGTAATGCAGCTAGAAACTTTCAGGATGGCAGCAGATTTGTCAAAAATATAGTTGAAAATCAAAAAGATACAATAAACTATATCCAAAATACTGAAGTATTTGAAGCGGGACAAGACTTTTTTAATACGGCTGATATTGTACCTGAATATATTAAGCGATCGCTACAGCTAACAGCAACAAAATTTAGAGATGCTCATGCAGAGTTGATATATTGGGCGCTTGCAGATTCTAGAATACCATTGCTGTTTTTGACAGGAAATCCTGGAATTGGTAAAACTACAGCAGTCGCAAAGCAAATTATTGACCACTTGCATGAGGGGTCACTCCTAATATATGTCAGTCCTCGAATTCAGGTTAACCGAGATATTATCGACAATAATTTTAAAGATAAAAGTAGGTTAAAGTTGGTTTCGGACAATTTAATTTGTCTTAATACCAATAAAAGAATACTTGATGATGCCAATGGAGGTTACGCTGTTGAGTACTATAACAACAACCTTACTGAAGAGCATCATATAGGGCAAGTGAAATTTTTAGACGCTAGAATTTTAAAAGAGAAAGTATCTGACTTTCCCAGTCGATTAGTTAGATATGCAGATAACTTGGTACAAGTAGAAAAATGCCATGAGGTTGGAGTCCTAGCAAGTTTATGTGAAGCAATTCACACCTGTATTATTAATCCTGACTTACCTAATAATATTATTGCTACAGCCTCAATGCAGTCTTTAAAAGAAACTCGTTACGGTAATACTTTAAAGCATTTGGGCAGAATATTTAGTAGTGCTTATAATTCTTCCAAAAAGCCTCCTGGGATTATTCCAAAGAAGATGAAAGAAATCGCCAGTCGGATGAAAAATATTTTCATTATGATTGACGAAATTACAGGTTCGCAAGAGGGAGTTGCTTTTCTACATGGCGTTTTAGATTTTGTTGAAGAATATGATTTGTTAAATCCTGAATACGGCTTTAATCTGAAAGTGATTACTGCTGATGCGTCACTGACAATACAAGATGTAGTTGAAAATCATCTTTCTAACAATCAAATTCAGGGAGATAAAATATTTGTTAGACAAGTTTCAGATTCAATTGGTCAATGCTTATCTTTTAATGAATTTAGTTTTTTGAATAAGCCTGCGACTCTGATAAATGCAAATTCATATCCCGCTGACAAACTGATATTTAATTATCACATATTTGTCCAGTCACTAAGCTCAGATAATATTACAGATGAAACTTTTACTTTAGATGCTAAGGTAGCTGAAAAAATTGAAGAAGATATTTTAGAATTGCTAGATGAAAATGATGGACAGATTATAGTCTATATCCAAAATAAAGATGCTCTCAAGCAATTAATTACTAAAATTTCTAAGCTAAGACCTAGCTTTACTTTACATCAAGAATATTTAGAAATACATGCCAGTTTATCAGATAAGGAAGAAGCTGAAATTCAGAAATACCAAAATACAGTCAAAGTAGTTTTTATGACTGCTTCAGCATCTCGCGGTCTATCTTTTCCCCAAACTAAGCATATTCTTGTACAGATACCTAGCTTTCAGATTGAGCAAAATTTAATGGAAATAATACAAGTAATTTACCGTGGGCGAGGTAGTGAACTAGACCGAGGTAGTAAATATTTAAATTTTTACTTGTCTGACAAAGCGATATACTATCCAAAAAAAGTAGATGATAATGGCAAAAGTTTAAGTGCTACTGAATCAGAAAAACTTGCAAATCTGTCATTACAAGAAGCTTGTCTGAATGTATTAAATATTCTGATTATCTTGAAAGCATCTATTATGACTCGAATTCTGGGGTCAGGAGAAATTGGTAGAAAACGATACGTCATTATTCCTATTGGTGGTAAAGCAATTAGCCAAGCAGGGGAGACATTTATTGGTACATTGGCTACTTTATTACGCCAAATTCAGAAGGAGGGAAAAAAACAACCTGGAGATAATACATTGGAAAATATAGAGAAAAATTTATATGAATTACTTTCGGTTCAAAAAACTGAAATAAGCCCTTATTATCAAAATAAATCATTTGCTGAAACTCAAGAAGTATCCTATGTTTCAATAGGATTTAATCTTTTGTCACAAATGGAGACTAGCCTTAATAATTTGCTGAGTCTCCCACCAATTGAAAAAACCTATGTCAGAGGTAGCTTACTCATTGTACCGTTGTCAAAGAAACTAGTTAAAGAAACTAATTATATTGACTTAGAAAAAATTCTCGATAAAAAGCGAAATGAAGATTTCATAAAAAAACTTAAGCTCTTAGTAACATCAGGAAAATACCCAAAACAAATTATTAGTGCTGCTTATTCCTTAATAGACTTGACTAGAACACTTTTTAGTGAATTAGAACGTTCACAAAAATTAACCCAAACTTCTCTTTCATCAGAACGTTATTACGCTTTACCTATACAGACATTTTTATCTTTCCAGGCTTTTGAAGACTATTTTGAAAATGAGAGGAAAATTGATAATGTGTCTTTACGAGATATTTTAGCTCGTTATGTTTCTACACTTGCTTTAGCATCTAATGTTTTGCCCATTGACTCTAATTATCAAAATATTCCTTACGTAGTTTTCAATAGTAGTGCAATGGATAAACTAGGGAAAAATCTATTTAATGAAAATCAAATATTCCAGTCTAAAGAAATGAATATTCTAAATTTAATTCTTTCTCAAGAAGATTGATTTCTAATGAAATTTGAACGCACTTGTGAAAGTTGGGGAAAGTGCGTATTCTATCAATTAAACGCGGATAGTTTTAGGGAAATATCGCTAACTCAGTTTCTGGGTCAAAAAAGTGAATTTTCTCTAGAGTTAGTGATAACCATAGTTGCTCACCAACTTGTACAAATCGGTCTGGTGGTATTCGCACTTGTAGGTAATTGGCTGTAGTGGCAGGTTGAGATCCTGGTTCGGCAATCTTAACAGCGAGAAAGGAATCGTTGCCGAGATTTTCTACTAAATCTACTTGTACTGGGAGATTTTTTGTAGCAGGAAGACTCAAATTTAAGTGTTCTGGGCGAATACCTAAAATTAAAGTTTTTCCATCATATTTTTGTAAAGCTTTTCCCCAAACTTCTGGCAGGGTGAAACGAAACTGGGAATGAGTAATCAACTGCGGGGCATGAAATTCCACAGAAATAAAATTCATCGGTGGTGAACCAATGAACTCTGCTACAAAAAGGTTGGCAGGGCGGTTGTAAAGTTCTAGGGGAGAAGCAACTTGCTGAATTTTACCCTCAGACATAATCGCAATACGATCGCCCATTGTCATCGCTTCTGTTTGGTCATGGGTAACGTAAATTGTCGTTGTCCCCAATTGGCGCTGCAATTTGACAATTTGGGCGCGGGTTTCCGCCCGCAGTTTGGCATCTAAGTTAGAAAGCGGTTCATCCATTAAAAACACTTGGGGGTCACGCGCGATCGCTCGTCCCAATGCAACCCGTTGTCTTTGTCCCCCAGATAGCTGTTTGGGTAAGCGATTCAGCAATGTTTCGATTTGTAACAGTTGAGCAACACTACGCACCTGCTCATTCACCGCCCGTTCTTTGTCAGAAATGTAGCGCAGTCCTTTAGGTAACCTTCTTGTCGCCCCCACAAAAAGATTTTCAGCCCACGTCCGAAGATAAGGAGATGAGGGAGTAATTTCTCCCCCTGCTTCCCCTGCTTCCCCTGCTCCCCCTGCTCTCCCAAAACGACGGCGTAACCCAAAGGCGATGTTGTCATACACCGTCATGTGAGGATAGAGGGCGTAATTTTGAAATACCATTGCGATGTCACGTTCCTTGGGTGGTAGGTCATTGATCAAGCGATCGCCTACCCAGATATTACCGCCAGTCATCACTTCCAACCCGGCGATTAACCGCAGCAGAGTGCTTTTACCACAACCAGAAGGGCCCACCAGCACCATAAATTCGCCATCTGCGATCGTTAGGTTAATCCGCCGCAAGACGTTAACACTTCCTGGACGTTCTTGGGCTGCATTAGTTTTCTCCCCAAGCGTGAGAGGAGATTGGATTTGTAAGGTAACACTTTCCCCTTGACGCGAGGAAAAACTTTTATAAACGTTTTCTAAAATAACTTGGGACACAACTAATTATTGTGATTGGGCATGGGGCATGGGGCATTGGGCATTGGATTTGGACTAATGACTAATGACTAATGACCAATGACCAATGACCAATGACAGTTTAGCGCTCATAATAATACACGTTCAGGGTAAATACGAAAAGTTAAAAAAACAGCTTTTACCATAAAAAGCAAACTATTCTAAATTTTAGGGCTGTCAAGAGGTGTTGTTATGACTACCGATGTACCTAAAAATCTTTCCCAAGACCCAAGTGTTAACCCTGTCCATGACATTGTAGACGTACAAACCACAGATTGTTGCATTGTGGGTGGGGGGCCAGCAGGAGCAGTATTGGCGCTGTTGTTAGCGCGTCAAGGCATTTCGGTGATGTTGCTGGAAGCACACAAAGACTTGGATCGTGATTTTCGTGGCGATACGATTCATCCATCAGTGATGGAAATTATGGAGGAATTGGGACTTAGCGATCGCTTGCTAGGACTTCCCCATACCAAAATGCGCCAAATTAGTATTCAAACTCCTCAAGATAGTGTCACATTCGCAGATTTTAGTCATCTAAAAACCCATTATCCCTACATTACAATGCTTCCGCAGGTAAAATTCCTGGAGTTCATCACTCAAGAAGCACAAAAATATCCTAATTTCCATCTGGTAATGGGTGCGAATGTGCAGGAATTAATTACCGAAAATGGCGTGATTCAAGGTGTCCGCTATCGAGGAGGCGGTGGTTGGCATGAAATCCGGGCAATACTGACAGTAGGTGCAGACGGTCGCCACTCACGTTTACGCCACTTGGGTGAGTTTGAATCCATCGAAACTTCGCCGCCAATGGATGTCCTCTGGTTTCGCCTACCACGTCAGCCAGAAGACTCTGAAGGGGGAATGGGGCGTTTTGGTCAAGGTAAGCTAATCGCTATGCTTGACCGTGGTGATGAGTGGCAAGTTGCCTATATTATTCCTAAAGGAGGCTATCAACAACTAAGGGCTGCGGGTTTGGAGGAATTAAAAAAATCTGTTGTCGAAGTGGTGCCAGAATTCCAGCAACCCATCCAAAATTTACATGATTGGTCACAAATAGCTTTTCTATCAGTCGAGTCCAGCCTTGTCAAACGCTGGTATCGTGAAGGTTTGTTACTCATCGGTGATGCAGCTCATATAATGTCCCCCGTTGGTGGAGTTGGCATTAATTACGCAATTCAAGATGCTGTAGTTGCGGCAAATGTACTCGGCAAACCGCTCAAAAACCGAGAAGTACAACTTAGCGACTTAGCAAAAGTACAACGTCAACGCGAGTTGCCCACACGCATCATTCAGGCGTTTCAAACTTTTATCCAAAAGCGGGTATTGACCCCGGTTCTCACCTCAAATCGCACCTTTGTACCACCTGCGTTTTTGCGCTTACCCATCTTGCGCGACCTTCCAGCCAGGTTGATTGCCTTGGGTGTTTTTCCAGTTCACGTTAAGACTTAATTTTTGGCAAAAATTTTTTCTCTTTAAGGAATTGATGGTACAATTATACTACTCCATATAGAATTCAATGCTCATTTAGTCAGGCGAGGGTGGCGAACGGCATACTCAATGCAGTTCAAAGCGATCGCTTGGCTTTTATGCTAGAAAGGACTAAAAACTCAGAGTGGATGTAGGAAATTCGTTCAACCATTATTAAAAAATACAAAAGATTAAACCTATCTAGATATTAATTGGCACTACATAGAAAAACCTTCTCTTTTTGAATCAGTACTTTTTGCAGTCAGGAGTAATTTTAATGAACAGCTGCGTTTTGATGGCAGAAATTATCAACGAACCGCAACTCCGCTATACAGCCGATAATCTGGGAGTCACGGAAATGCTGGTGCAGTTTCCCAATTCCCAGAAACCAGAAGATCCGCCAGCCACACTAAAAGTTGTTGGCTGGGGGAATTTAGCAACAGAAATTCAGCAAAACTACCACCAAGGCGATCGCGTTATCTTGGTAGGACGTTTAAGTATGAATACTGTTGATCGTCAAGAAGGTTTTAAAGAAAAACGCGCTGAATTGACAGTACAACAAATTCAATCTGTTGGAGGTAGTTTTAATACCGATCCATTACCCTCAGCAACTGTAACTCCATCATTCACTGAAACTGCTCCCCGACAACCATCTTCAGCATCTCGTCCTCCACAGAAAGAGGTTACCACTTACGAGTCACCACGTCCAGCGCCTACCCCAGCTGCAAATCCTGTTGGCGTTACTCCCCAAGTGAAAACTTACGAACCCGTACCCCAACCCACAAATTATGAGCGAACCACTTATCCAGCAGTGAAAGAGGAAGAACCAGATCCAGATGATATTCCGTTCTAAAGTTGGTAGTTGAGCGTGTATTCAATTTGCTAACTAAACATTACGATTAGACAATTTCTGCAAATAGCCATCCTTGAGGATGTGCTATTTTTTTTGTCTGCGTTTGAGAGATCGCTGAGTTTTGCTATCCGGCGAGTCATGGATAGAGAACGATATACTAGACTTCTTGCAAAAGTCAAAAATTAGAAGTGTCATTTTGAGCGGAACATAAGGGATAGAAGAATTTAAAGATGTTTTGCTCCCCTCAAAATGACAATTGAATTAGTTCTACGGATCTAATTGCGGATTAACTTCAAAAGGCTTACGATTGCGTGCCATTAGCCCTTCCCATCGCATAATCACTATGCTGCCCCTTTCTTGCTGTTGTTTTGCCCATAGCGATAATAAATCAAGGCAAGAGTGGTCTATGTAAGCCAGGTTTTCTAAATGGACATATAAGTTCTTTTCTGGTGGCACTTGTTCTAGAGTTTTCGCCAATTGTGGTAGCCTAACAAAGGTTGCTGCTCCCTGTAGATAAATATCTACTTGCTGATGATTTTCCTCATTTTCTACAACTTCGATACTCAGTTGGGACATTTTATAAATTAGGGTGCATGAGGTGAGAACAATACCAATTAGCACACCTGAAAGAAGGTCGGTGGTGATAATTCCTATGAGGGTGGCGAAGAATATCGCCACAGGTAAACGACCATACTTTCTTAAGTGGCTAATGTGTTTTATTTCAATTAGCTTGTAGCCTGTGTAAACTAGAATCGCCGCCAAGCAAGATGTCGGAATCATCCTCAGTAAGCTAGGTGCAACAACCACTAAAACCAACAGCCATAGGCCATGAAGTATTGCAGATAATCTCGTTTTTCCGCCTGCTTCTACGTTGACAGAACTACGAGCAATTACTCCTGTCATTGGCAAAGCGCCTAGAAAGCCGCAAACCATGTTGCCAATCCCTTGTGCTGCTAGTTCCCGGTCAAAATCACTTCTTGGCCCAGTTTGCAGTCGATCAACTGCTACTGCGGAGAGTAAACTTTCCGCACTGGCAATGAGTGCGATCGTGAATGCTTGTAGCAGAACTGGTGCATCTAAGAGGCGTGGTAAGCTAGCAAAACTTGGTAGTTGAACTGCTTGCAGCAAGTTTCTTGGTACGTCAACGTAGTTAACTGGTAAGTCAAATACTGTAGCAACGGTAGTAGCTAAAACTACACTTATGAGAGCACCAGGCAACAGTTTCAAACGGCGCGGCTTAAATTTATCCCAGAGGATCATAATTGCGATTGTCATTATACCAAGTAGCCCTGCAATCTTGTACAGGTATCCATCCTGGGGGGTGACAGCTTTCTGGATAGCACTAGGAATTGCCAGTAAATTATCTAGCCCATGTGTATGAGGTGAGTCATCTAGCATGACATGAAACTGGGAAGCGATAATTAATATCCCAATACCTGCTAGCATTCCGTAGATAACGGCGGGAGACATAGCGCGAAATAACTGGCCTAGTCTAAATATACCTGCCAAAAATTGGATCAGACCTGCTAATACCAGAATTGGCCCGACCATTTCAATGCCGTATTTTTGAACGATTTCTACAACAACCACTACTAATCCGGCTGCTGGCCCACTCACCAGCAAAGGAGAACCAGAAATAGAACCGGCAACAACTCCCCCTACTATTCCGGTGATTAAGCCGCGTGCTGGAGGAACACCAGAGGCGATCGCTATACCCATACACAGAGGAAGAGCGACAAGAAACACGACAAACGATGCTGATATGTCCTTGGTAAATGAGGGTTTATCTCTACTCATCTTTATCATTAGTTAATCAATCCTTAGATGAAAACTCTTCATTCTCGACATATTCAATCAACCGTAACTATCTATGTATTAACTCAAGTTACTAGTTATCAGACAGTGCCTTTTTATTATAAGTACAAAATTTATGTTCTTGGTATTTAGCAGTATTTAAATTGAGAAAACGTATTTTTTTATACTTTTATAATCATTAAATAGCAATTTAAGTTGTTAGAGTCTGCTTGGATTTACTCTCAAAAACCTCCAAATTTAAATAGTTTTATTAATTGCTGATTTAAATTTGATTAACTAAATCGGGTAGGTAAATATTATATCTAAGGCATTCAAGTCTAAATTTTACCTTGTGTATATAAAATATCTTAAACAAAATTAATTATATGTTACTTAAATATATATTGCAATCTTTATTTAAAATGTCTGTCAAGTAGCATCCGTGACAGGTTAAGAAAATTGTACATTTATCCATAGGGTGCAAGAAAAGGCGACAAATCCAGCTTTGAGACTGGCTTTCAGAGGTATTTAACCCATCTAAGTCTTGATTATCTGGAGCGGCAAAGTATTTAATGGGGTCATCGGTTTTACTTTTGCCTTTATTAGAAGCAGCGACGCTCTTTAACCAATTTACGGATTTGCTCTTTTGGCTGTTTTGTTCGTGGTGGCAACTTTCTGTGGTTAATCATGTGATGGAAACACAGAAACTCTGAAACCAGAGGATACCATCAGCCGATGACGATTTGCAGAAATCACAGGCAGTTCAACATCGCAAATGCGTGTATATTGTGGTTGAGGTCTAAGCAGTGAAAAACTGCCAAGGAGTGTAAAAACCAAATTTACCCACATATACATCAAAACTCTTGTTAAAATCCAGATAATTTTAAGTTAAGATTTCTACCCAACTCCTATGAGAGAAACTGTCCTAGAGGTTCGCAATCTCCAAGTTGAATTTCCCAGCGATGGCAACATTAACAGAGCTTTGGATGGTATTTCCTTTGCGCTACATCGAGGTGAGACTCTAGGAATAGTAGGAGAATCGGGGAGTGGTAAATCAGTGACAGCCCTTGCTGTAATGGGTTTGTTGCAAACTCCCGGTATGGTTACTGGCGGTGAAATCTGGTTTCGTCCTCAGGAGAATGCCAACGCAATCGATTTAGTAAAATTGCCTCCTGAGCAAATGCAGTTGCACCGGGGTGGCGACATCGCCATGATTTTTCAAGAACCAATGAGTTCGCTCAATCCGGTTTATAACATTGGGTTTCAGCTAACAGAAGCGATTATGCGGCATCAAAATGTGTCAGCAGCCCAAGCAGGACAAATTGCGATCGCAGGTCTGCAAGAGGTTAAACTTCTACCTAGTGATGAGGAGATACAGCAGCAGTATATCGAAACTTGGCCTCAAACCAACAACAATTCATCGAAACCAGAACCATCAAAGTTGTCACAGTTGGTTAAAGAACATAAAGAAGCCATGCTGGAACGATACCCTCATGAACTTTCTGGGGGTCAGTTGCAACGGGTGATGATTGCAATGGCAATTTCTTGCAACCCATTAATCTTAATTGCCGATGAACCAACCACAGCCTTGGATGTGACAGTGCAAGCAACAATTTTGGAGTTAATCCAAGAATTGCAACAAAGCCGTGACATGGCAATGATTTTCATCACCCACGACTTAGGGCTAATTTCGGAAATTGCTGACCAAGTAGCGGTGATGTATAAAGGCAAAGTTGTCGAATCTGGTACTTCTGAGCAAATTTTTAGCAGTCCCAAGCATCCATATACTAAAGGTTTGATAGCCTGTCGCCCCTCACTTGACCGCCGTCCCCAAAAATTACTCACTGTTTCTGATTACATGAGTGCAGAAGAGACACCAACAGGACAAGTAGTAATTCAAGCGAAAGAACCCGCACAACCCACAGAAGTCACCACTGAAGAGATTGTTGCAAGATTGACAAGCTTTAATGATAAGGAACCCCTGCTGCAAATCCGCAACCTGAAAGTTGGTTTTCCGGTGCGCGGGGTGTTTGGTAGTACAAAACGCTACAATATGGCAGTTAATGGCGTTTCCTTTGATGTCAAACCAGGAGAAACACTAGGTTTGGTGGGAGAATCTGGTTGCGGTAAAACCACCCTTGGTAGAACCTTACTGCGATTAATTGAACCGATGAGTGGTGAGATTATCTTTGAGAAACAAGATATTACTAGCCTCAAAGGAGAACCGTTGCAAAAACTGCGGCGGGAAATGCAAATAGTTTTCCAAAATCCTTTCAGTTCCCTTGATCCACGGATGAAGGTGGGGGACGCGGTGATGGAACCATTGTTAATTCACTCTGTTGGTAAGACCAAGCAACAACGACGCCAACGGGTAGTCGAACTTTTAGAACGGGTAGGGTTGAGTGCAGATGCAATTAACCGCTATCCCCATCAGTTTTCTGGCGGTCAACGTCAGCGGATTTGCATAGCCCGTTCTTTGGCGTTAAATCCTAAATTTATTATCTGCGATGAATCAGTTTCAGCGCTGGATGTTTCAGTACAGGCGCAGGTATTAAATCTTCTCAAAGAATTACAGTCGGACTTTCAGCTTACTTATATTTTTATTTCTCACGATTTAAGTGTGGTTAAATTTATGAGCGATCGCATTTTAGTCATGAATCGCGGTCAAATTGTTGAAGAAGGGACAGCCGAAAGTATTTATCTGGAACCCAAAGAGGAATACACGCAAAAATTAATTGCTGCAATTCCTACTGGTAGTGCTGAACGCGTGCGAAGTAGTCATCTACGGGTTTTGTAGAAAGTGGTTAGAACCGTATCTACACGAGGCTTTATCCATCTCCGTGGGTTATAAAAGCTTTACCCCACGCAGGAAAGCTCTGTTTGTGTGCCCGTAAACTCCGCGAATTCTATTCGCCCTGACTGCCTCATTCTAATTTTCTTTTTTAACAAATATTTGTGCAAACAAAGTTAATTACATCTGCAAGTCCAGACTGAGTTTTCAAATTAGTAAAAATAAAAGGTTTATCGCCGCGCATTTTTTTAGCATCTCGTTCCATCACACTTAAATCTGCACCAACGTAGGGGGCAAGGTCAGTTTTGTTAATCACTAATAAATCAGACTTAGTAATGCCGGGGCCACCTTTGCGGGGAATTTTATCACCAGCTGCAACATCGATGACGTAAATCGTTAAATCCACCAATTCTGGACTAAAAGTAGCAGCTAAATTATCACCGCCACTTTCCAAAAAAACTAAATCCAAATCGATAAAACGTTCTTCTAACTGTTCAATTGCCGCCAAATTCATCGAAGCATCTTCACGGATAGCAGTATGAGGACAACCACCAGTCTCTACACCCAAAATGCGATCGCTTACCAACGCCTGAGAACGCACTAAAAATTGAGCATCCTCTTGAGTATAAATATCATTCGTCACCACCGCAATCTGATATTGCTCACGCAATCCCTTACACAAAGCATCTACCAAAGCCGTCTTCCCTGAACCCACGGGGCCAGCAACCCCCACTCGAAATGCATTCATAAGTCACACCATTTTGGATTTTAGACTTCGGCTTCTCTACGAGACGCTACGCGTAGCTTGCTTCCCCGAAGGGGTATGCTCAGTCGAACGATTTTAGATTTTAGATTGTTTAACTGGACTTACGCACAGGTAACGGAAAATCGAACCACAGAGGACGCAGAGGACGCAGAGGAATAAGAGTTTGATAGGTTTTTTGCTTAAGTCCTATTTAATCCAAAATCCAAAATCTAAAATTATTCTGTCCCCTAACTCCTAAACAACCTAGTATACTGCGTTTCATGCTGCATACTCGCCAGCGACAAACCCCAACTACAACAGGCGAGTTCATCATCCTCCAACGCGAGAATTTCCGATGTCCCAGCACTAAATAATGGTTGCAAATCTAGCAATAACTGCTGTCCTGCTGTTTGTCCAAGGGGGATAAGTTTGACGCCAGCAGTAATCAAATTACTTGCCCAACTATGCAGATATCCGAGTAATGCAGCTTTGATACTGATTTGCCAATGGGCAACAGCAATGCCAAAAGCGATCGCATAATTGCAAGGATTACCTACAGCATTAGCAATAGGCACAATCTGCGGTTCTAGTTTACCAAGTAATTGGATCAGCGATCGCCCCATCTGCCAACTAGAAGCGCGTAACTCTTCTGTTTCTCTAGCAGCGGATAACCACAGATTCCAATGGCATAGCGACTCTACATCACCCATTTTTGCAGATTGCTGCGATCGTACCATCACCACTGCCTCTAGTCGAATTGCCCCGTAGAGCAACTCTGCTTTTAACCAATCTTTGAGATGTGTCTGGTTAGCGATCGTACCATTTTCCACCAGCATTTCCAAGCTTTCAGAATAGCTATATGCTCCCACAGGCAAAGCGGGGCTAGCCAGCTGCAAAATACTCAAAAGATGGCTATCAGTGAGCATGATAGTGTTGTCCATAAGCTCCCAATTCTGGCTGAAACGGTAAAATTTCTTCTTTAACTTCTAACCCCAATTGTTCCAACATTGTGCGTAAAACAGAATCTGAGGACAAGCGTAAATAAGTTGGAGTAATTTCTATAGGTACATGGCGATTTCCCAGATGGTATGCTGCCCTTAGTAATAAAAGTGGTGTTTGGGCAAAGGCAGTCAGCACTAGTTCTGGTTTGGCAGTAATTCTGATTAAACTGCTATGGGTTTCTTCTTGCAGAATATCGCCATCGTGTAAGACAGTTCCTCTGGGTAAATGTAAAAACACAACCTTATCATCTGCCGTTTCAAAGCGATGACGACTGCGGGTACGTTCTTCTGCTGTCAGCGCCAGAGTAAAAGTGACTGCGGCATCAGGATTAGGTGGTTTAAGTTGGGTAAATGTCAGCATAAAAGTTTCGTCTGAACTTCTGTTTTTTATTATGATTCTAATTAGCACCTTCCTATTTCCTGTAAAGTCGCTTCTCGAAATTAACAATTAAAAATTATTAATGAAAAATTACAATTATTTGGGGCTTGAAACCACCACAATCAATTAATAATTAAAAATTATTAATGAAAAATTGAAGAAGCAAATCAAAATTATTGCATTTTTAATTTTACATTTTAATTTCCGCAGGGTAGAGGCCTGTACCCAAAATTAATTAAAAATTATTCTTCAAAATTCTTAATTTTTAATTCAAAAAAGGTCACCTTTAACCCTTTGACTGACACTCGTACCCCTGCTCTTAAAGTTTGCTACGCACACCAAAAGCAAGTAGTTAATCTTCTGGTGTAAGGTCTGTGGAATTTGGCATATTCCAAGTTTTGTGCCACAGTTGTTTAATTTTTTGAATGTTCTTTCCTATTTTTATCGCCTCCCAACCATCTTGAATAGCTTGCTTCTCTTTATCAGTTAACTTCCAGGATAAAGGCGGACGATACCGACCATCTTTGTAAAATTCAGATACTGCAAATTTTGAAGATATTTCAGATTCCGAGGGGAAGAAAATGGGAAAGTATTGGATATCTACCTTGTTCTCCCATTTTTTGGTCAGCAAATCTGCTTCCTTTGCATTTCGAGATGCTAAAATCGGATCGCGTACCTTGAACATTGCCAGTAATGGCCCTATAGTCGCCATAAACCAGCCTCCATTCCCCTGCACGTTTTCTGTTGAAGCAGATTTAGGAAAAGGATTGATTTGCAATATAAGGACTCGTTTTACATTTAAACTATTTTCAGTTTTTGACCATTCATTAAGCTGTTCATCCAGCCATTCAGCTGCCGTTACAAAGCCAGAGTTATCGAAATAACCTCCATCCGCAACGTGATAATTCTTATTTTGGATGTTTACACTGCCGCGACAGATGGGAGAGACATTGGGAAAAGTCGCTGATAGTCTTGCAGCCGTTACAACATTGATATCACAGGCTTCATAAAGAGTATTGAAGTCTATATACTGTTTCTGTTTCTCAGGAGTGTTGCTAAAGGTTACTGGAGTAATCAAAAATCGCCAACCATTTTCGACTAAAATGGCATTGAATACAGGAATAGGAATTTCGCCATCAAAAATCTGTTTTCGCCAGGTTCCAAAGGTTTTTATCTTTTTCGGTTCCTTCATTTCACCCTGCCAGTCTATCTCAACTGCTGTACCACGATCAAACTCTGGGCGAACAATGAATGGAAATCCGATGAATCGCCATAAGTCCAAATAAGCAAAACCCCAACCAACGGCATCTAAACTATCTTTAGTAGCAGCATAAAAACTATTGGTTTTGTTAGATTTTTCCTGTTCGCTCTCTTCTAAAAAGCCATCTTTATTAAAGCGATCTAGATAGTACATTGTTCCTACTGAACCGCCTGAGACAGCACTAATCAAGCCAATTGCTTTGGTAAATGACTCTCCTAATAATTCCTGGAGACCACTTAACACTTGCACTGTCCATCCTGCTGCTTGAATTCCACCACCACTAGCACAAATAATCACTAAAGTTCGTTCTCCCTCTTGATGTTGGAGACGCTTTTTTAGCAATTCTTGGAAATTAGTTGAATCCCTATTGTCTCTCTTTTTATCTTCACTATCCTTGAATTTATTGACTTGAAAAAAGTGATTAACATTAAAGGCAATATAGCTAATAGCTGAGAAAGCAATAAATAAAATTAGTACAGGAATCCGAAAGTAATCAAAATAGAATGTTGCACCTCCATAGAAAAGTGTCACCATCGATATGATAAGTAGCACATATAGGAGTGCCGGCGCTTCAGGTCGATTTGTTTCTGATTTGGGATTAAAACGTAAACCAACCGTAATGTAGATAACTACTCCAATTAGAAGATAAGCAATTGCTGTCAGATGTCCCCCACTCAATTCACCTGTTTGAGGATTAATATAACCAAATGTATTATGTTTGCCTACGAAATAAACGATATCAGCAAGTATCTTTTTTAAGAAAGCGTTTGAGCTTAACCAGTCTCTGATAAAACTAATAACAAATAGTAGCCCAATTCCCAATAACGCACCTACAAATGCTCCCCACCGTCTTTCCTTGTTGTTCAGCTTCTCTTGGGAGAGATCAAAGGCGATAATGCAAATGTATAAACTTAAGGCAATAGCTATTCCATATTGCCAAAATTCAGAAATTTCTATTGTTGGTGGTACAGCAAAGCGAGCTGGTGCGTTATGCAGAATGATGGCTGCAACTGAAATTACTGATGTTCCGGCTCCAATTGCGCTCACAATTACGACTGCCAGTTGCCATTTGCTGCGAAGGACAAATAGATTTTTCAACATGGCTGGCAGCCAATCCTTGGCAAGTTTAGGAAGAAACAGAAGGAATAAACCCATCAAAATAGGCAGGCGCAAGAAGAAAAGATATTTCCAGACAGCATCTGAACTTGGTAGCCATGTTGTTAGAACTGCCAACACTGGCAAAAACCAGATAAATTTTTTCATATTTAAACCTCAACTTTTTATTATTTTGTAACTAGATTCCAAACTTGATGATGAAATAATATCACCACTTTTACTCAGATTTGGTTGTTCTATCTGTTTCTTTTTTTTGGAATGACTAAATAATTATTATTAAATTCTATTCAAACTTTCCCAATCCTAAAAGTACTAAAGCCAATATTGCAGGTACTGATTGAATTAAAAATGCTGTTGGACATTGTAGGCTATATACTGCCAAAAATACCAGCGCTCGCCACAGGCGTCGGCGTAGCCATCGCTGTCAACTAATAGGTAAGGTAAACCAAAATGTTGCCCCTGCATCCAATGCACTATTCACCCCAATTTCGCCGCCGTGAGCATTGATGATTTGCTTACATAAATACAAGCCCAATCCCAAACTTACAGAATTGCGGATACTTGCACCCCGAAAGTAAAGGTCAAAAAGCCGATCCTGTTGACTAATTCCCACGCCGTTATCACTAACAGTACAATAAATTTTGTCATCCTTACGGATAGCGTTGATTGTCAAGACCAATCCAGGGGGATTATGTTTGAGAGCATTAACAATTAAGTTAGAAAAAACTCGCCATAGTTGCGTGGGATCAGCATTCACTAAGGGCAAATCTGCGGACACTAGATTTGTCAAGGCTTGATTTTGCTCTAGCAATGGCTCTAAATCAGCGATCGCAGCTTCGACAACTGTCAGTAATTGTACGGCTTGACGTTGTAAAACAACACCTTGCACTTCGCTGACATGAGCTTCCATCAACGAATTAATTAAGTTCAGTTGGCGATCGCTACTTTGAATCATCCGCTCTAAAATGGAGCGGGAAATCGAAATATTATCCTCTGGACGTGCAAGCAAATTTTTCAGCACCATTAAAGTACCCAGCACTGGGTTGCGTAAGTCGTGGGAAACTGCATGGAAAAATACTCGTAGTTCTTCTTCAGTTTGTTTGCGTTGGGTAATGTCTTCAATCAAACCTTCGTAATAAAGCAGTTTTCCTTGTTCGTCAAGCACTGCGTAGGCTTTTTCTGAAATCCAGACAATACTCCCGTCTCGGCGATAAATTTGGGACTCAAACTCAGAAACACTGCCATCCTTTTCCATCAGGCGCACAAATTCTGCCCGGCGGTTCGGATCAATATACAGTTGATGTTCAATATCAGTAAAATTTGCTGTCACCTCTTCCGCGAAAGAGTAGCCATAAATCCGTGCTAAAGCCGGATTTGCCGTAATGTAACGTCCATCGGGACTGCTTTGAAAAATCCCTTCAACAGCGTTTTCAAAAATGCTGCGATATTTAGCTTCTGCAACCTTGAGTTTTTGGTAGGCAGATTCCAGTTCTTGACGGGCGTAAAACTCAGAACGTTGCAGGCGATCGTACAGATAAACACCAATGTCACATATAATACAAAACCAAAAAATGTATAAAATGAACGTTACATTATATATTTCTGGGTGTTCAGGGGTTAGTGTTTTTAGCCCAAGTGCCGTATTCACACCAAAATAGTAAACCAACACACTCACTTGAGTCAGCAAGTGAATAATCCAGCAGACAGGCATCAACACAGCTTGGCTCAAGAACAGCAGTGACCAGCCGAAGGTATCGGGTAGTGCGAAACCTCTAAGAGTTGCAAACAACTGGGATGCTAAACTAATTGACCAAGAAGACCCCAAAAATAATAAATCTGGACGCTCACGACCTAATTTAGTTTTATGTAAAGCAAAGCAGATCAGTATACTCAGGAGCATTGCAATATTGATTACAAGGCGTTGAGTTCTAAGTACTTCTGGCAGTTTCTCCAACTCTTGAAAAGGGAAAAACAAGCCGTAAATGTCTCGCAAAGTAAAAGATAACAGACAGATCAGCGCCAGCCATAACCATAAACGTAATCTCTGCCACAAAAAACGGTTACGCCAAGTTCTGTAAAAAGTAGTGGTTTCATCTGTTGTTGGTGCAGAAAAGGTTTTTCTCCACCAGCTTTGCACTGTTGTAAATGGAGTAGCCATTAGCATCCGAGCAACTTTGCCCATACCTTGAGGGTGTTTCCCTTACTCAACATTGCCATAAATAACACCCTCTCATTTTTTGGTGATTTATGGGCGATTTGTTGCGGATGAAGTGAACAGAGGTAATGTAAACCAGAAAGTTAACCCGCGCTTGCGGTTACTAATAACACCGATTTCGCCGCCATGTGCCTTAATAACTTTCCGACAAAGATACATTTTTAAGCCAATGCTTGTAGAACAACAGTTTTGGGGATCACGGACATGCAAATCGAAGAGGCGATCGCACTCTAGTTTACTCATTCCCACACCGTTATCTTGAATCTGAGTGCGAATCATTCCTGCCTCAACTGTGGCACTCAGCAGAAAATTTAATCCTGGTGGATTATTTTGCAAACTATGTGTTATAAAACTTGCCAAAACTTTCTGCAACCGAGTCGTATCTGCCATTACTAACGGTAAATCAGCGGGAACCAAATTCTTCAGAGTCGCTTGATTTTGTGTCAGCATGGGTTCAAACTGGGCGAACATTTCTCCCAGTAGGGAGCTAAATTGCACAGGTTCGAGTTTGATGTCAATACCCTGTTTTTCACAAGAATTAATTTCTAGCAATGAGTTAATCATCGTCAGTTGGCGATCATTGCCTTGAATCATCCGCTCGATTATTGAGCGAGATACTGGAATTGGGGATTGGATATGGGAAAGAGGCAGAGGGGAAATTGCTGTAATTTCTCCCCTGCTCCTCTGCCCCTCTGCTCCCTGCACTCCCCCCACTCCCTGATTTAACAAATTCTTTAACACCATCAAGTTACCCATTACCGAAGTTCGTAAATCGTGGGCAACCGTATGCAAAACAACATCTTTGAGGCGATGCAATTTTTCAACTTCTTGCATTTTCTGCTGCAACTGTGCTGTCCGTTCTTCTACTTGGTGTTCTAAATTAGTGTTAAGTTCTGCTAGTTTTTGACATATCTGGCTTTGCTGAATGGCGATCGCTACCTGTTCTGACATCTGCTGTAACAAATCAATTTCTATTGGCTGCCAATGACGCGAACCTGAGCATTGATTGGCAATTAACGCCCCAAATAATTCGTTACCTAGCATGATTGGTACAGCCAAGCTAGCCTTCGTTTGGAATTTTCGACAGTGCGCTCTTACTTTGGGAGATACTGCCATTTGCGTTATGTCTTCAAAGACACGCACAAGATTATCTTTTAGTAAGTTTCTTACTTCTTGTAGATAAGCTTCATCATTAGTAGACCAACCTGAGACTGATGGATACTTAGGATCTACTGATTCGGCAAGAGTTCTGACTCCTAAATTAGCATTATTTAAATTAATGAAAACTCGATCTGCTTGCAGAAATTGCCTGACTTCCGTCACGGTGGTTTGGAGAATTTGCTCTAAGTTAAGCGAAGACCGAATTCGCACTAGGGTTTCTGCCAACAAGCGATCGCGTTGTGCTGATAGGCGTAATTGCGCTTCTACCTGTTTGCGTTCTGTAATGTCGTGATGCACTGCTAGGATGCACGGGATACCATCCAAATCAATGACTTCGGCTGAAAGCAGTGCTGTAATTATCTCGCCAGACTTTTGCCGAAATTCAACTTCCAAGTTACGAGCGACTCCTGTGTCTTGCAACTCCTGCACCAACTTCAGGCGATCGCGATCGTCTACCCAAATATCTAACTCAAAAGAAGTTTTACCAATCGCTTCATCTCGCTCATAACCTGAGAGTTCCACAAAACTGTCGTTAACTTCGATGAAGCGTCCTTCTTGGATTGTGCTAATCGTAATTGAATCGGGACTGCAACTAAAAGCTTTAGCAAATTTTTGGGCAAGATTTTGTAAGCTGATTTCTGCTTGTTTGCGTTCTGTGATATCTCGGACAATTGCTAGTACCTCATCTTGACCACTCACTACCAACCGCGCTTCATAATCTCTGACTCCCAAAGGCGTTGGTAGCTGATATTCACAAGTTTGCAAAGTTCCAGAATCTAAAGTTTTAGCGATCGCTTCCAGGCTAATCGTTGCAACATCACTAGGCAATAACTCTTGCACATGTTTCCCAACTATTTCTTCTCTAGTAAGAGTGAGATTTACTCCCTCACTTTTCAAATCTAGATACTCGCCATCGCGGCTAATGCGAAACATCAAATCGGGGATAGCATCCAAAATTGCTTTATACCGCGCCTCACTCTCAAGCAATTTTTCTTCGGCTAGTTTTCGGTCTGTAATATCCATAACCAAGCCATTCCAAAGAAAATCGCCGTTACTTTGTAATTCGGGTTGCGAAATCCCTTGAATCCACTTAATGCCACTAGGCGTAATAATTCGACCTTCCCAATGCCAAGGTGTAAGATTTGTACTACAAACAGCAATAGATTCTGTAAAGGCTTTTATATCCTGTGGATGAATCAGTTTATATAGCACCCGAAAGTCTGCCTGTACGGCTTCTGGTTCTATTTCACACAAAGATTGACAACCAGAACTAACATAAGGGACAAACACAGAACCATCCTGCTGTTGCAGAACTTGGAAAATTATTCCTGGTAAATTGACAGCAAGTTTGGAGAGCAAGTTAATAGCCTCTTGCTGGCAATTTGGTGTATACATCGATGTTACAATGGTTTCATCCACTCTTTGACCCTTTGATACCAAGCTATTGATGTACAATTAAAAGCCAGAATAATCAACTTAACAGTTTTGATTCTGTAGGCATAATCGCTAATATCGTGTCCGCTGAATTGCCCATAATAAAAGAACCTCACCTCGCTTTTAGCTAAAGCTAGAGATTCCCCTGCTCTAGTATGGGAGGGGCTGGTCTTGAGAGGTCACGCAGAAATCACAAGTAATTTACCGGACATGATATAACAAAATAAAAACAGCGCCTTCTTTCAGAGTAGTTCTTGATGAGGCGATCGCATTCACCCAATCGGGTGAACCATTTGACCACGGGAGGAAAAAGTGATGAAAAAGTTAGTTATAAATAGTGACCAACGACACTTTTAAAGACGCTGTTAGTTTTAAATTAGCTCTTATAACTTTACACTAACGCTATTTTGAAGACAATAATGATCCGACTATATCATGATGATTGAATTTCATGAATAGCCCAGGCTAGCGCTTCCAAAAACCGCCCCAAAACTATCTCATCCTTGAGAGGAGAAAATGGAATATACCAGCAATAAGGCCTAATGAGAGCCTCTCCCTCAAAACTAGCAGCACCGCAATGAAAGAGCATTTATAGCCAGAGGCTAGAAACGAGGTTTTAACGAAGTTTTAAAGAAGTTTTAGCTTAAGTTGACACAGATGCACATCTGTGTAACTTTACAAGGGATTGTCGTTTAAATATAGGACTTACGCAATAACCCTCTGAAAGCCTTATTCCTTTGTGTCCTTTGCGTTCTTTGCGGTTCGTTTTTTCATGATTTTGCGTAAGTCCTAAAATAGATGAAAAAAGCTGTAAAAAACTGATATAGCCAACTTTGATCGCAATAATCAGATAGAAAATAGTTTATCAATAAATTTAATCTAGTTTTATCTAAAAAAATAAACAGAGTTACCAATAGCAAAAACGAAAAATGGGTATTTTCGAGTGGATACTTTGCAATACATCCAAGGAGACATAAATGCAATTACAACAGACACCAGTTTTGAAAGAAACTCTTTGGGAAGCAGTTCTCAATCGAGACTCGACAATTGACGGCAAGCTTTTCTACGGTGTTCGCTCTACAGGCGTTTATTGCCGACCAATTTGCCCTAGTCGCAGACCGAATCGCAATCAAGTTTGTTTTTTCCAGTCGGCACAAGAGGCTGAAATTGCAGGTTTTCGACCTTGTAAGCGATGTCAGCCACAATTTGAAAAAATTCCAAATCCGGCGAAGTCCAAAGTTTTAGCAGCATGTCGATTTATTGAAGCACAAGTTGATCACATTCCAACCCTCTCAGAACTATGCTCTCAGGTGGGAATGAGTCCCAGTTATCTGCAAAAGATATTCAAGCAAATAATTGGCGTATCCCCCTTTCAATATGCAGATGCGCTGCGTAACCAACGATTGAAGCAGCTTCTTCAGTCAGGCGAGGAAATTGCTCATGCAGTTTACGACACGGGGTATGGTTCAAGTAGTCAACTGTATGAGAAAGCACCTAAGCAACTGGGAATGACACCAAAGACTTACCAACAAGCTGGAAAGACAATCAGCATTGTCTATGCGATCGCTCCATGTCCACTAGGATATTTGCTTGTGGCAACAACAGAGAAGGGTATCTGTGCCGTTAAACTAGGTGATGAAGCAGACAAACTTGAACACACTTTAATCAAGGAATTTCACCAAGCGCAAATTATGCGTGATGACCAAACACACAAGGAATGGATACAGGCAATCCTCGACTTTATTGGAGGAGGTAAAGCACATCTTGATTTACCACTTGATGTCCGTGGGACAGCATTTCAGAAACAGGTTTGGCAAGCATTACAGAAAATTCCCTATGGACAAACCCGTACCTATACTGATATTGCGCGTGATATTGCCAAACCCCAGACAGTCCGCGCGGTGGGTAATGCTTGTGGAGCTAATCCGATAGCGCTGGTTGTACCATGTCACCGTGTCCTGCGGAGTGATGGCAGTGTTGGTGGTTATCACTGGGGGATTGAGCGCAAACAAAAACTGCTCATACAAGAGTCACGCTGCACGCAAGACTGAATATTAGGGACTGGGGATTGAGAAGTTTGAGGTTCTGAGGTGGATCAACGGAGTTCTGAGGTGGATCAACGGAGTTCTGAGATGGATCAACGGAGTTCCGAGATGGATCAACGGAGTTCTGAGGTGGATGAACGGAGTTCTGAGATGGATGAACGGAGTTCTGAGGTGGATGAACGGAGTTCTGAGGTGGATGAACGGAGTTCTGAGGTGGATGAACGGAGTTCTGAGGTGGATGAACGGAGTTCTGAGGTGGATGAACGGAGTTCCGAGGTGGATGAACGAGTATTTGAGAGAGATGAACGAGTGCCCAGTCCCTTTTTTGATCGCAATTTATCAAACATGACATTGGAAGAAACAGCCGCTCAAACACCTGAACTAGAATCGTTGACTGAAGAAAATCTCACCCGTGGTTTAATGGTGCTTGCCAATCTCGATAGCGATTTGGCTCGGATTTTAGAGACACTGGGGCCTCCACCTATATGGTCAAGAGAACCGGGTTTTGCAACGTTGTTGTGCATAATTCTGGAACAGCAAGTTTCCGTAGCAGCTGCAAAGGCTGTATTTACCCGACTATGTGGGGTTGTTGTAACGTTGACGCCAGAAAATTTTCTGAGATTGGATGATGTTCAATTGAGAGGAATTGGATTTAGTCGGCAAAAGATTCTATACTGTCGTGGGTTGGCAAATGCGATCGCAAGTGGTCAGCTTGACCTCAGCAAGTTGGAAAAAATGGATGAAACTGCGATCAGAACTGAGCTAAAGTGTCTCAAAGGGATAGGAGACTGGACAGTTGATATTTACTTGCTAATGGCGCTGCAAAGACCTGATGTCTTTCCCAAAGGCGATTTAGCGATCGCGATCGCTTTACAAAAACTCAAAGGATTGGCGACGCGGCCAACACCAGTTCAACTAGAAGCAATGACACAGCACTGGCGACCGTGGCGAGCAGTTGCTGCAAGACTTCTATGGCACTACTACTTGAGTAATGCCACTACTAAGTCGGTTACAGTTTACCCATGAATACTCTCTCAGCCGGGCCTGTCATGTAAACCCGTTGGTCGATTTCTGACCATTCAATTTGCAAGGGGCCACCTGGTAATTCTATAGTGGCAATGCGATCGCATTTCCCTGTTAACACTCCAGCTACTAAGGAAGCACAAGCACCAGTACCACAAGCTAATGTAATCCCAGCACCCCGTTCCCACACCCGCATTTTCAAATAGTCACGGCGTACCACTTGCATAAATTCCGTATTTATGCGTTGGGGAAAAGCTGGGTGATGCTCAAATTTAGGGCCAATGGTTTCTAGCTCAATTGCTGCTACATCTTCCACAAAAGTAATGCAGTGGGGATTTCCCATATTTACACAAGTGACATCCCAAGTTCTCCCCGCCACTTCCAACGGCTGAGAAATTACTTTTTCTTCGGCGGGTGTAAGGGTGGTGGGAATTTCGCTTGCGAGTAACCTGGGTAAACCCATATCCACCTTCACTAGACCATCAGATAAAAGTTGGGGAGTCATTACACCACCCAAAGTATGAATGCGATATGAGTCTTTATTCCGGGATTCGCCTTCTAAATCTGCTAAAAAGCCAGCTAAACAGCGTATGCCATTGCCACACATTTCTGGTTCTGAACCATCGGAATTAAAAATCCGCATGGTGTAGTCAGTGCCGTTTTCTCCAGGGAGGGCAAAAATTACACCATCAGCACCGATACCAAAGTGGCGATCGCACAACTTGATGGCTTGCTCTGGGGTGACTACAGGCACAGATGATGAGCGATTGTCAATCAGAATAAAGTCGTTGCCCAGACCATGATACTTAGTAAATTCGATTGCCATTTCCTCAAGGATGAATTATCAAAGATTAGTTACTCTTTATTTTGCCTCGTAGGTTCATCTTTACTAAAAATGCTTACCGAACTTGACACCACTTTGCCTAGTATTAGACAAGTCCAAAATCTGATTAAACAAACAATACCAGTAGAGTTTAAGTTGCTAACTGGCGATGTGGTAACAGGGAGGGTTTTATGGCAAGATCCACACTGTATCTGTATTGCTGATGAAAACAGTCAGCAAACCACTGTTTGGAAACAAGCGATCGCTTATATTAAACCCAAGAGTTAGTCATAAATCGGTGTTTGGAACACCTCTTCCCACAGTGTTGGCTAAAATTTACCAGATTGGGAAAACTTTGTAGTGGTAAAAATCCTTTTTATTATCACTACAAAAAATCCTGTCATGGTCGCCTTGCATACCAAGCATGAATAAAAAGAGTTTGCAAGAAGAGTACAGGAGTATCAAAGCCGCTCGATGCGATGATTGATGCGACTTCATTCGGTGGTAGCACCGCAGCATCCCGACCATGAGAGGCAAGAAAGTTTTCGATGTCCTGATCCGGATATTCGGCGTACTTCAACATCCGAGTCCAAACCTCACGAAGGCTTTGATAGGATGAACTGGACATATCGGAAGCCAAATCCGCACTAACCAAATATCCCTGAGGGCGAAGGCGTGAAGCGATTTGACTGAAAAATTTACGCCTCTTTGCTTGCTGCATGAAGAAGTGAGAAACCAGTAGGCAAGTCACCGCATGGAACGGCTCCGAGACGGGCAACGAATCGAGATAACCTTCGTGCCATGTGCAACGCGACGCAACTCCACAAGCTTCGGCTTTCTGACGACAAGTGTCAAGCATCGCAGGCGCAGGCTCAACCGCCGTAAATTGCCACTGCGGAAATTCACGAGCGAGATAAATCAGTTCCAAGCCAGTTCCGACACCGACACAAAGAATCCGCGCATCCGCAGGAAGCTCAGAAAGTATCAAGCTAGTCAGTAAATGAAGTGCGTCGCGCAATGGAGCGAGTTTAGCCGCTCGTTCGTCGTAGGTAGAGGCGCGTTCTTCGTCGAAGACGACAGCTTGTTCTTGATTTTGCATGAGAGAGCAAGTAATTACACTATCTTTATTTTGTACGATTGAATTCTGTGCGGACAACAACGTCGTGCAAGAAAAAGGCAAAGCCCAAGACCTCTGTTAAGTATTTTGCTGCTCAGGAAAATCAAGATTTAGGAGTGTTCAAAGCCAAGCGATTGCCAGTCTCCAAGCTGGAGAGAGTATCCTTTTCCTGCACCCTCGCAGACAAATATGCAATTACCTTAACCTCTCACGGATGGAGGGGGAGTGAATAGTTACATAGAAAGGGGTGCTGAACTTGCGATCGCAAATAACTGTTCTAGTTGACTCAGACCTGTCAAGCCACCACATAACAATACTTGGTCTCTGACTCGTAAATCCATGCCGCCATCAGGATAGCGAATAAACTTGCCATCGCGCCGGATTGCCTGTACCTGTACTCCATATTGCTTGCCGATATCTAAATCTCTAAGGGTTTTACCTAGCGTTGGCGCATCTGCATTAACTGTAATCCACTGGCAAGCACTATTTTCTCCAGGAACAACAGCTTGTCCTTTAGCTAACTCTGCCAAAGCTGTTAGTTCTTCATCTGCTCCCACTACCAGCAAGCGATCGCCTTCTTCCAATTTGGTTTGATTATTGGGATAATCGATTTCATCGCCGTTAGCACGGCGAATTGCCATCAAACTCGCTCCTGTTAAGTAGCGCATATCTACTTCTTCTATGCTCATGCCAATTAAAGGCGAAGCAGATGGTAAAGGATACCAGCGCTGATTTAAATCGCGAGTTGCTTGGCGTAAATCACGAGCAACTTCAGTAGCAGAACGCTCTGGGCGCAATTCTAAATAATGATCGTTGCGGATTTGCTGCATTTGGCGTTGGACGACAGCTGGCGACAACAAGCCTAAGCCAGTTAATAAATGAGTTGCCATTTCTAAGCTGGCTTCAAACTCTGGTTGCACAACTTCCCTAGCTCCCAATTGATACAGCACCTCAATATTTTTATCCTGGGTAGCACGGACAACCAAATCTAATTCTGGGCCCAATTCCAAAGCGCGTTTCAAGCAAAGACGGCTACTCATGAGGTCTGGCAGTGCGATCGCCATTCCTTTGGCATGATTCACACCAGCAGTTTCCAGAACATGTAAACTCACGCAATTTCCATAGACATAAGACACACCCATCTCACGCAACTGCTGAATTCTACTTTCTGATTGGTCGATTACTACCACAGGCAGGTCATGTTGCAGCAACAACTTTACTAAATTTTTGCCAACTTGCCCATAGCCACAGACTACCACATGGTTTTTGAAGGGCAAATCTTCCGACACATCCCGCGCTTCTTGTTCTTCTAAATACGGTTTCAACCAGGGCATTGATTCAGCAAAGTTAAATAAAAATGGCACTAGCCGCAGGACAAAGGGAGTAAGCATGAGAGTGACTGCGGTGGTTCCCAAAATTAATAAGTATATTTGTCGGGACACCAGCCCCAATGCCTGCCCTTCACTAGCGAGGACAAAGGAAAATTCTCCAATTTGCGCCAGTCCCAAACCAGCGATTATGGCTGTTTTCAAAGGGTAGCCAAACAGCTTTACTAGGGGAGTGATAATCAAAAATTTACCGACGAAAACTATTGCCACTAACCCCAAAATCAATTCTAGGTTGTTCCACAAAAACACTGGGTCAATTAACATCCCAATGGCGGCAAAAAATAAACTGGCAAAGATATCTCGCAAGGGTTCGACATAAGTCAGGGTTTGATCGGCGTACTCCACCTCAGAAATCATCAAACCTGCAACAAATGCCCCCATTTCAATCGATAGCCCCAAATGCTCTGTCAACAGAGCAATGCCCAAACACAGGGCTACAACCCCTAATAAAAATAGTTCTTTGCTTTCGGTACGGGCTAACAGTTGCAACAAAGGCGGTATCAGCCAAATCCCCGCAGCTACTGCTCCGGCGGCAAATAAACCAATCCACAGTAGTGCTGTTAGCACGGTGATGCCAATAGTTTCTGGTGGTTGGTTAAGGGCTGGTAAGACTGCTAACATCAGTCCTAGTGCCAAGTCCTGTACTACCAGAATCCCTAGCATAACTTGCCCGTGGGGCGTTTCTGTTTCGTTATCTTCCATCAAACACTTAAGGACAACCGCCGTGGAAGACAAGGACAGAATACACCCCAAAAACATGCCCTTAGCAGGTAAGGTTCCCCAGGCTCCGCTTAACCCGCATACCCCAACTGTAATCAAAATCGTCAAAGCAATCTGGAGTCCACCTCCGCCAAGAGCGATCGCTTTTACCTTCTTGAGTTCCGCAAAGGAAAATTCCACACCCAAGGCGAATAACAAAAAGGCGACACCGAACTGTGCCAGAGTCTCTACTTGAATAAGTTCTTTAATCAGTCCCAGTCCGGCTGGGCCAACGATCATCCCGCCAATGAGATAACCTAGCAGCACGGGTTGTCGCAAAAGTGCCGCCAACAATCCGCCACAGGCTGCAACTCCTAGAACTAAAACTAAATCAACAATTAGCCTAAAATCTTCTTGCACCAGTTTTAAAAGAACTATTAATTAAGACCTATTAATTCAGGATACAAAGTTTTATGATCTCAAACTGCTTGTTTAGGGAACTCTAAAAAATAAATTATCCCAATTTCTAGACTCAACACGACTGTTCCTCCCTCTGCCCCCAGCAAGAACTGCTCCCCTGCCCTTTTGCCCACAATTCGGCTTGGTTTGTACTTTTTCCCCTGCCTGCCTCTATATTAAAGGTGGATGAACGAGTGTCAAAGACTTATCAACGTGAGTTCGAGGGCTAAATTGACTATGACGCGATCGCCCCTCATGTGAACATTAACGAAGTTATAATTCATGCCTGTAGATCAAGCTAGTGCCACTCTAGTTAATCGCCAAAGTTAAAATGAGGATATCTTCACAACATTAAGCTTGCTAAGGCTATGTACAACACTGTTAACACCGAAGAAACACTAGTACTGGAAGATGGACAAGCACCACCTCCACATATTACCACTCCACCACGAAAGCCAAAGTGGGATGACACATTCAAGTACATGGCGAATCCCGATCAGTTCTGCCGCCAAAATCTGGAAGAGTACGGCCCCATCTTCAATACAGCTGTCTTTGGAGGCACTACTATCTTTGTCGGTTCTGCTAAAGCTATTCAAATGGCATTTAATGGGGACTTAAGATATACGGAGATTGCACTGCCATCAACCACGATGGATATGTTCAGTGAGTACAGCCTATTCCAGCGACCTGATTTGCATCGCCAGCGCAAAAATGCACTCGCTCCTGGATTGACTGGTCGTGTCCTTGATGCATACACTCCTGATATCAATAAGGTGATTGTGCATGGTATCCAGGACTGGCCTACCTCCAGCAGAATAGCGCTCTACCCGGCTGTAGAGAAGATATGCTTTGATGTACTCGTCCCCTTGCTGCTGGGAATCAGCTTGGATGATTCTGATCCCGCTACTTTTGCAGGGCTACCTGTATCATCCAAGGCAGAGCTAAAAGCTTTGTACAAAACATACTTTGACGGCTTCTATGGTCTGTTTAAGTGGAAGTCACGTTTCACAAAATACGGACGGGGACTTTCGGCACGCGCGGCATTGCTCGACTTTATGCGTGCCGTCGTGCTGCGTCGGCGGCAAGCAGAGGGAGCCATTAACCCCACAGCAGACTTTCTCTCAATGATGCTATCCAGCCAGCAGGAAAATCCAGATGGGGTATTTAGTGATTCCCTAATTGCGAATCAATGTCTATTACAACTGTGGGCTTCACACTACAATATCTCTGGGTTAGTATGTTCGCTTATGTATCAAATCGCCCGACATCCGCAGGTGTTGCAACGGCTGCGTGAGGAGCAAAAACAGGTAGTGGGTGAAAAGAGCAATGTCAGCATCTTCTCACCGGAGCATTTGAAGCAGATGATTTTCCTAGAGGCGACAATCAAAGAGACACTACGCACACTACCTCCCAGTTCTACAGCTAACCGTCAGCTCACCAAGTCTGTAGTGCTGGATGGTGTGTTGTATAAAAAGGGCTGCACCATTATTGCAGAGCCACGAATTGCCCACATTTTGTCAGAACATTTTCCTGAACCGGAGGTATTTGCTCCAGAGCGCTTCTTACCGGAACGTACAGAGGGCAAGATGTACGAATTTATTCCTTTCGGTGGTGGTGTCCACGCTTGCTTGGGGGCACAGATGGCGATCGCAGTCACAAAAGTGTTTGCATCTCATGTGCTACATACCTTTGACTGGAATCTGATCGGTGAGCCAAAGTTTGTCCAATTTCCCTTGAAGAAGATTAGGGATGATTACCAAATAGATATTTCATCTCTAAACAAATACATCTTTGATTGACTGCGACGTTCACATGAGTGTGGATGGTAGCTGTGGTACTTGCCACCACAAGCTTTCCCATTGGTTGCAGAAATTATCTACGTCCCAGTAAATTTGTGTGATGTTGAAGCGAGACACAATAGTAGACATAGCCGAAACCCTGATTTTTTGGGAGATATTTTGAGTTTCGGCGTTTTTTTGTCGCTTTTTCTTCGATTTTCAATAAATCTTAGTTATATCATGTCCGCTTGATTATTTATTTACCCCACCCTAACCCTCCCGTTAGAAAGGGGAGGGAACTAAATTCCTATTTCCCCCCAATCTTCGAGACGCTTTGCGAACGCTTCTCTTCTCTACGAGAGGCTGCGCCAACGAGAAACTTCGCCAACGCTCGCAATGACTATAATTAATTCTGTACGGTTACTTATTATCTATTTTCTGGTCTACTTTTTTATCTGATAAGCTTTTTGCGCTTTTATAGCCGTTGAACTCACATTCATTAATGAGTATCAAAGGTGGATCAACGGAGCTAAAAGACTCGTTCACGAGTATCAAAGGTGGATCAATGGAGCTAAAAGACTCGTTAATGAGTATCAAAGGTGGATCAACGCAGCTAAAAGACTCGTTCACGAGTATCAAAGGTGGATCAACGCAGCTAAAAGACTCGTTAATGAGTATCAAAGGTGGATCAACGCAGCTAAAAGACTCATTCACGAGTATCAAAGGTGGATCAACGCAGCTAAAAGACTCATTAGGGATTTCCAAGAAATAAATTATCCAAATAAACGAACCGCAAAGGCGCAGAGAATACAGAGAGAAGAGAAATAGAGAAGATTTGTGTGTTAGTATTTGGGATATTTTTTACTTGGAAGTCCCTTAATGAGTATCAAAGGTGGATGTCTACTACTTCGGCTTACTTCGACGCCGCTCAGTACAAGTCGCCCTTCTCTACGAGAGGCTGCGCTAACGGCTCCCTTCGGCTCCGCTCAGGACAAGCTCAGTACAAGTGCCTAATGCCGATTAAATCTTAGGCGAGTTAAGGGCATTCAATAGTAGTAGTGACCACGGCATTTTAATATCGGGTATGAGCCATGAGTACTTTCTCAGTACAGGCAATGCAGCTGGCAATACAAAACGCAGAGAGCGTAGCGATGCGGGCCGATCGCCATTTTCATCTACAATTCCATATTGCTTGGCTAATTCGGCAACAATCTGTACACGTCCTGTATGGCGCATGACATTTGGCTGACAAGCAAGTGCAGCAATCACCCGTCCAGTTAATAAGGGAGTTTCCCAGTTGTAGCGCTCACTGATGAATGAGCTTTTTTGGTCAGTAGCATTGGTTTGATTCATTTCAGAAGCAAAACGGGAAAAAAGTTCAGTACCAACAATACCTGGCCAAATTGAAACAGAAGCGACATTATAGGGTTTGAGTTCAACAGCCATATTAGCGGCTAGGCGATCGCAAGCTGCTTTACCAACACCGTATGCTGTATTAAAGAGATAAGACATCCCAGCCCACGATGAAATGGTGCAAATTAGTCCAGAGTTCCGCTTAGTCATCATTCGGCTAGCAAAAACACTCGCAACATAGTGGCTACGAAGACCAACGTTGTTGCTAGCATCCCAAATACTTGGTTCACAATCCCAAAAGGGTTGCCCATAGACGTTTTTTACTGCTTGAACTCCTGAGTAAGCATTGTTAACCAGTAGGTCGAGTTGTCCATCCTGCTCATCTTGGATGCGCTCAAACAGTAAACGCACCTGTTCATCGTCGCTGTGGTCTACTTGCACGGGAATGCATACACCACCAACTTCTTCTATGGCTGATTGGGTTTCACTAAGACTCCCAAAAACCGCATCACTGGAAGAGTTGTTGAGGCTGCGGCCTGTGACGTATACAGTTGCGCCAGCCTCAGCCAAGCCAATAGCAATTCCTTTACCAATTCCCCGCGTAGCACCTGTTACCAATGCCACTCTACCTTCAAGGTGTTTCATGATCGCTTTTCTCTGCGGTTAACGGTATAGCCAAACTCGCAATAGTGAAAGCAGTTGTTCAGTATCTACAGGTTTGGTGATGTAATCGGATGCGCCGGCTTGAATACACTTATCGCGATCGCCTTGCATGGCTTTAGCGGTGAGTGCAATAATCGGCAAAGATTTAAATTGATCGTTTTGGCGGATTACGCGTGTTGTTTCGTAACCATCCATTTCTGGCATCATTACGTCCATCAAAACGACATCAATATCTGGTGTAGTTTCTAACAGGGCGATACCCTCCCTACCGTTTTCAGCATATAAAACCTGTATTTGATAACGCTCCAACATACTGGTAAGCGCGAAGATATTACGCATATCGTCGTCTATAATTAGGGCTTTTTTGCCAGTGAGTAAGTAGTCTTGTGAATGCAGTTGTTCGAGTATTTCTCGTTTGGGTGCAGGTAAATTTGCTTGGACTCGGTGTAAAAACAATGCTGTTTCATCGAAGAGACGTTCGGGCGATCGCACATCTTTAATGATGATTGTTTCAGCAATCCGCCTGAGTTCTGTTTCTTGAGCTTTGCTAATTTCTCTACCTGTGTAAACAATAATTGGTAATGTTTTGCCGTTAGGTAGAAGCTTTATCTGCTCGATCAGTTCAAACCCAGTCATGTCAGGTAGTCCTAAATCGAGAACTAGGCAATCAAAATGCTGGGCACGAATAGCTTCTAACGCCTCTGCACCTGTACCAACAGCAGTAGTAGAAACATCGCTGTTGCCAATCAACTCGACAATACTAAGCCGTTGAGTATTATCGTCTTCAACTACTAACAAATTTTTCACCTGGCGCTCAACAAAACCTTTAATTTTGGTCAACGCCTCAGATATTGTCTGGCTGGTTAAAGGCTTTTGCAGATATGCGATCGCTCCTAGTTGCAAACCGCGTTGTCTCCCTTCCTCAACACTCATAATATGTACAGGAATGTGACGTGTATTTTGGTCATGTTTCAGGCGATCCAATACCGTCCAACCATCCATTTCTGGTAACCTAATATCTAGCAAAATGGCTGAAGGCAGGAATTGCTGCGCTAGTGTCAAACCTGTAGTGCCGTTTTGGGCAGTTATTACTTTGAATCCATGCTGTTGCGCCATTTCTATGAGGATACGCGCAAAGTTAATGTCATCTTCGATAATTAACAACACGCGATCGCCTATGCCAATAGTAGTGCGATCGTCATTTAAACCTGCTGTTAGCGCATAGCTCTGATTTAGCTGGGGCTGAGTGCTGTTAGCGGATAGCTCTGGTTTAGCCTGGGCTAAGTAGCGAGTGGGAAATATTAATGTAGACTCTTGACTATGGACTCTTGAGTGTTGACTCAATTGTGGTAAGTAGAACGTAAACGTGCTACCTTGACCGGGTTGACTGACTAATTTAATTTCGCCACCAAAAAGATAGGCGATTTCGCGGCTAATTGATAAGCCCAATCCAGTGCCGCCGTATTTCCGACTAGTAGAGCCATCGGCTTGCTGAAATGCCTCAAAAATCACTTTCTGCTTGTCGGGGGCAATGCCAATGCCTGTATCGCTGACTGAGAAGGCAATCACAAGCTGGGCGCTATTTAAAGTTTTCTGCTCGTTGCTCCATCCCTGCTTCGCCACCGCAATCTTTAAGCGTACCTCCCCTTGCTCTGTAAATTTAAAAGCGTTGGAGAGGAGATTTTTCAACACCTGTTGTAAGCGTTTGACATCTGTATCGATGCTGATTGGCAATTCGGGAGTAAATTCAATTGCAAAGCCAAGTCTTTTGCTTTGAGCTATTTGTCGGAAGGTGCGCTCAATCTGTTCACCCAACTCAGCTAACGGCATTTGGGTTATGTCAATTGACATAGTTCCAGATTCAATTTTAGCGAGATCCAGAATGTCATTGATTAACGTCAACAAATCAGTACCTGCTGAGTAAATTGTCTGGCTGTATTCAACTTGCTTGTTGGTGAGGTTGTGATCAATGTTATCTGCCAACAACTTCGCCAAAATCAACAAGCTGTTCAGCGGTGTCCGCAGTTCATGGGACATGTTGGCAAGAAATTCTGATTTGTATTTTGAGGAGAGGGCGAGTTGTTCAGCCTTGTCTTCTAAAGAGAGTCTTGCTTGTTCAATTTCCTGATTTTTGCGCTCGACTTCTTTCTTCTGCGTAGCTAACAACTCTGCCTTTTCTTCTAACTCAGCATTGGTTTGTTGCAATTCCTCTTGCTGTCCTTTGAGTAAATCCTCTGAGGCTTTGAGTGATTGGGCTTGTTGTTCTAAGCGCTGGTTGGTTTGGCGGAGTTCGCTTTGCTGGGTTTGGAGTTCTTCAGCTAAAGATTGCGACTGCTTGAGTAATTCTTCAGTTCGCATCGATGCTGCGATCGTGTTCAGGACGATCGCTATACTTTCGGTAAGTTGGTCAAAGAATGTCAAATGAATTTCGCTAAAGCGGCGGAAGGAAGCTAATTCTATGACTGCTGTCACCTGTCCTTCAAAGAGTACAGGTAACACCACGGCATTAAGTGGCGTGGCTTCTCCTAAACCAGAGGAAATTCTGACATAATCACTTGGTACTTCCGTCAGCAATATTCGCTCTTTTTCTAAAGCGCATTGTCCCACCAAACCTTCACCCAAGTAAAAGCGGTTAGCCAAATGTCTGCGTTCGCGGTAAGCGTAGCTACTAATTAGTTTTAAATACGGTGTATTTTCCCCATACTCCATGAGGAAGAATACGCCGTGTTGCGCTCCTACCAAAGGTGCAAGTTCTGAGAGAATTAGTTTAGATACAGTTTCCAAGTCTCGCTGCCCTTGGAGCATCCGGGTAAACTTGGCTAAGTTAGTTTTCAACCAGTCTTGTTCGGTGTTTTTCTGCGTTGTTTCCCGCAGGTTGGCAATCATCTGGTTGATGTTGTCTTTGAGGATGGCAACTTCGCCTAGTGCTTCGACGGCAATTGAACGGGTTAAATCGCCCTTAGTGACAGCTGTAGCAACTTCTGCGAGCGATCGCAACTGGGTGGTAAGTGTCGCAGCGAGTTCGTTGACGTTATCTGTCAAATCTTTCCAAGTTCCAGCCGCTCCGGGTACTCTCGCTTGTCCCCCTAACTTCCCTTCAATTCCCACTTCTCTTGCTACTGTGGTTACTTGATTGGCAAACGTCGCTAGGGTATCAATCATTTCGTTGATTGTCTCTGCCAAAGTTTCAATTTCTCCCTTGGCATCCAACATCAGTTTGCGTTTCAAGTCACCGTTAGCAACCGCCGTTACAACTCTGGCAATACCGCGCACTTGGGCTGTTAAGTTCCCCGCCATTGAGTTAACGTTGTCTGTTAAATCTTTCCAAGTCCCTGCAACACCTTTGACTTGTGCTTGTCCGCCCAACTTCCCTTCAGTTCCCACTTCCCGCGCCACCCGCGTTACTTCACTTGCAAAGGAACTTAGTTGATCCACCATTGTATTGGTGGTATTCTTCAAGTCTAAAATTTCGCCTCTGGCATCGACAGTAATTTTCTTGGATAAGTCGCCATTAGCTACCGCTTTTGTAACTTCCGCGATGTTGCGAACTTGTCCAGTGAGATTCCCCGCCATCGAGTTAACGTTGTCTGTCAAATCTTTCCAAGTACCTGCAACTCCTCTAACGTAAGCTTGTACGCCCAATTTACCTTCGGTTCCCACCTCACGAGCAACCCTTGTAACTTCTGATGCAAAAGAATTTAGCTGATCCACCATTGTGTTGATGGTGTTTTTAAGTTCCAGAATTTCGCCTTTAACATCGACAGTGATTTTCTTGGAAAGGTCGCCCTTCGCTACAGCTGTGGTAACTTCAGCAATGTTTCGCACTTGCGCCGTCAAACTTCCCGCCATGAAGTTTACACTGTCGGTCAAATCTTTCCAAGTGCCGGCGACACCTTTAACTTCCGCTTGCACACCCAGCTTACCTTCAGTTCCCACCTCACGGGCAACTCTTGTAACTTCACTTGCAAAGGAATTAAGTTGATCCACCATCGTGTTGACGGTGTTCTTCAACTCTAAAATTTCACCTTTGACATCAACGGAGATTTTTTTAGATAAGTCGCCATTAGCTACTGCGGTGGTGACGGCGGCAATGTTTCGCACCTGTGCCGTTAAGCTTCCCGCCATAAAGTTCACGCTATCAGTTAAATCTTTCCAAGTGCCAGCCACGCCGCGCACATCTGCTTGTACACCCAGCTTACCCTCGCTTCCCACCTCACGCGCCACCCGCGTCACTTCACTTGCAAAGGAGTTGAGTTGATCCACCATTATATTGATGGTATTCTTCAGTTCGAGAATTTCGCCTTTGACAGCAACAGTAATTTTCTTAGATAAGTCACCATTGGCGATCGCAGTTGCAACTTCGGCAATGTTTCGCACTTGGTCGGTGAGGTTCCCCGCCATTAAATTTACGTTGTCCGTCAAGTCTTTCCAAGTACCTGCCACTCCTCTAACTTCCGCTTGCACACCCAATTTACCTTCAGTTCCCACTTCACGGGCGACTCTTGTTACTTCCGATGCAAAGGAACTGAGTTGATCTACCATCGTGTTGATGGTATTTTTCAACTCCAGAATTTCACCTTTAACATCGACAGTGATTTTCTTAGAAAGGTCGCCTGTTGCAACGGCGGTAGTTACTTCGGCAATATTCCGCACCTGCGCCGTTAAACTTCCCGCCATGAAGTTTACGCTGTCAGTTAAATCTTTCCAAGTGCCAGCCACGCCGCGCACTTCTGCTTGCACGCCCAGTTTACCTTCACTCCCCACCTCCCGCGCAACCCTTGTTACTTCTGATGCAAAAGAATTGAGTTGATCCACCATTGTGTTAATGGTGTTTTTGAGTTCTAGAATTTCACCTTTGACATCGACGGTGATTTTCTTAGATAAATCACCTGTTGCTACAGCAGTAGTCACTTCCGCAATGTTCCGCACCTGTGCCGTTAAACTTCCCGCCATGAAGTTTACGCTGTCAGTTAAATCTTTCCAAGTGCCAGCAACACCCTTGACATCGGCTTGCACACCCAGTTTACCTTCACTACCCACTTCACGCGCAACTCTTGTTACTTCTGATGCAAAGGAACTGAGTTGATCCACCATTATATTGATGGTATTCTTCAGTTCCAGAATTTCACCTCTGACATCGACGGTAATTTTTTTAGATAGATCACCATTTGCGATCGCAGTGGCAACTTCGGCAATATTTCGCACCTGTCCGGTGAGATTACCCGCCATTAAATTAACGTTGTCAGTTAAATCTTTCCAAGTACCCGCTACTCCTTGCACTTCGGCTTGCACACCCAATTTCCCTTCAGTTCCCACCTCACGCGCAACTCTTGTTACTTCCGATGCAAAGGAATTAAGCTGAACCACCATCGTGTTGATCGTGTTTTTCAACTCCAGTATTTCGCCTTTAACATCGACAGTAATTTTCTTAGATAAGTCGCCATTTGCCACAGCCGTGGTAACTTCTGCAATATTTCGCACCTGTGCCGTCAAGCTTCCCGCCATGAAATTCACACTATCGGTAAGGTCTTTCCAAGTACCCGCTACCCCGCGAACTTCTGCTTGACCGCCCAATTTGCCTTCTGCACCGACCTCACGCGCAACCCTTGTTACTTCTGATGCAAAGGAATTAAGTTGATCCACCATGATGTTGACGGTGTTTTTCAACTCCAGTATTTCGCCTTTGACATCGACAGTGATTTTCTTAGACAAATCACCGTTTGCTACCGCCGTTGTCACTTCTGCAATGTTACGGACTTGGGCGGTTAAATTTCCTGCCATTAAGTTAACGTTGTCTGTGAGATCCTTCCAAGTCCCTGCGACTCCTTTAACTTCGGCTTGCACGCCCAACTTCCCTTCAGTTCCCACCTCACGCGCAACTCTTGTCACTTCCGATGCAAAAGAATTAAGCTGATCCACCATCGTATTGACGGTGTTTTTGAGTTCCAGAATTTCGCCTTTAACATTTACAGTGATTTTTTTGGATAAGTCACCGTTAGCGATCGCAGTGGCAACTTCGGCAATATTTCGCACCTGTCCGGTGAGATTTCCCGCCATCAAGTTAACGCTATCAGTCAAATCTTTCCAAGTGCCAGCAACACCTTGCACTTCGGCTTGGACACCCAACTTACCTTCAGTTCCCACCTCACGCGCAACCCGCGTTACTTCCGATGCAAAAGAACCGAGTCGATCCACCATCGTGTTGACGATATTAGCAGTTTGGAGAAACTCACCTTGCAAAGGTCTGCCGTCAATTTCTGTAGCGATCGTTTGCGATAAGTCACCATTGGCGACTGATCGAATTACACGAGTAGTTTCTGCTGTTGGTTGGACTAAATCTGTAATCAGACTATTGACAGAAGTAACACAATCTGACCATGAACCACGAACATCTCCCAGAGAGGCGCGTTCAGCAATTTTGCCTTCTTTGCCGACAACATTGCCAATCCGCTGTAACTCTGCCGCCATCCGCTGATTCTGGTCAATAATATCATTGAGCGTATCAGCTATTTTCCCCGCCACACCAGTATGGTCTATGGGCATCCGAGCCGAGAAGTCACCCTGTTTAACAGCATTCAGCGTTCTTAGTAGCTGATTTAAATCTAGATTGTCGCTGTCTCTAGTTAACTGTTCGGTTGCCATAGCCTTATTTCTAAAGAATTTACTAGGTTTTCGTGTTTAAAAGAGGTTTTCTTAAAGCAATTCGTTACTCTATATTCCGGTTTGCACCCGTAATGCGTATTAACTTCTAATGATAACGGGAAGAAAGGCAAGGAGGCAGGGGGTAGGAGGCAGGGGCAAGTTTGCTATGGGGTTTGTGTAGTATCTTCCCTAGTAGAGCTTGTTGTTACCAAAAAAGACGCAGTGAACTAGCGCTTTAAGCGGGTTTACTGCGTCTCTTTTATTATTGTTGATTAACTTGCGTTCCAGCGGGCGGTTACGCCATCGCAACTGACTTTTTGCGGGAAGGACGTTTGCGTTCTGATTTTTTCTTTAGTCCAACCGCTTGGGCTTCGTCGCTATCTGACCCATATTGTCCGCGGATTACTTCTTTCATGGCTAATATAGCATTGTGAAATTCCCATTCTGCTAATCGTGCAGCATCGGTAGCAGCACGGTATAAAGTTAGTTTTTCGGTTTCGGCTTGTTGCTGCGTCAACATATCTTGATAAGCTTGCAGTAACTTTGCTACAGAGGCATCAGTACGGGTTGTATCATAGGTACTGACAGTTTGCAAACCGTGTAATGAGTCAATATCTTGACTAATTGATTGAGAGGGCAAACGGCGGGTTTTATCTTGAGTAGGCATATATGCATACTGTTGTAATGGATAAGTTTAATGTGCCCATTACAACAAAAAAACTAACAGTAAATGAGATTTTTAGATAGAACAAAGTTAAGGAAACGTGGGTTAATTTTTGCAATTCGATGCAATGGCATTGTCAATCGATGCGATCGCATTGTCAGTTGAAACAATGGCATTGTCAGTCGATGCAATGGGATTGTAAGTCGATGCGATCGCATTGTTAATCAAAACAATGGCATTGTTAGCCAAAACAATGCCATTGTCAGCCGATACAATGGCATTGTTAGTCAAAAGAATGGCATTGTCAGTCGATACAATTAAGTAGGTAGGTGGGAAAATTTATTAGGACTTACGCACAAGTTACGGAATAACGAACCGCAGAGGCACAGAGGGCACGGAGAAATCAGAGTTTGAGAGATATTTTCTCTCGTTCCTATGCAGAGCATAGGAACAAGGAATGAAGTAGGTGGGTGGGAAAATTTATAAGTATGTCATTACTACTGATTATGGGGGGTTGAAAAGCCCGCCTGTAGCTAAAAACAGGCTTTTCGACCCACCCTATAAGATTGGATAATTTATTTGTTGGAAATTCTTTAGTGTGAAACGTGTAACGCACCCTGCAACACTAGGGTGGGGAAATCTCCAAATCTTTGCAAATCTTGATAGCTAGAATATCAACAATCTCAGTATGTCTTGGAACTGCCGAGGTTCTGTTGTTTGATGGATTGTAATAAATCGTATGCCTTCCACCCTCCCGAAGAAACAAACAGCCGTTCTTTTCCAAATGGCGAATCAATTCACGTCTTTTCACTATAATTTGACAGTAATCTGTTCACGGACGACATCTTTACCGGAGAGTTGTTGCTCTGCGAGTTCCCGATTTGAGATTAGAATTAACTCTATCGCTTCCCGTAGGCTTTTTCTAGCTTCTTCCAGAGTTCTCTCTTGGACATTAGCACCGGCTAACTCCTGGACGTAGCCAATATACCAATCATCTACCTTTTCATATACAGCAGTAAAAGAGTTTTCCATATAATTTGCTATTGAATGTTACGAGATATCAAATTAACGTACTCAATCTAAACTGTCACTCCCTCCAATTCCTCATCTGTCAACTCATACAACTGGCGCAACTTATCTAACTTCTGATCATCAGCTTCCCAGAAACCTCGCCCATGCGCCTCCAACATTCTCCCTAAAATATTGCGAAAAGCTTCAGGATTTGCCTTGCGTAATTTATCCGCCATCTCTGCATCTAACGCATAAGTATCTGCGGCTTGGTCATAAACCCAATCATCGCTAAAATCGGCAGTACCACCCCAACCAATCAACGCCGTCATCCGTTGGGAAATTTCAAAAGCACCACCAGAACCTTGATTCGCCATCGCTTGCGCCCATTTGGGATTTACCAACTTAGTGCGGTACTCCATTCTGAGCAAATCATCTAACTTACGCGGTGTAGTATCTTTTGAGAAACTTTCCACAAAAGTAGTTGTAACCTTCTTACCGCGTTGTTTTTCTGCTGCCTTTTTCAAACCGCCGGTATTGGCGTAATATTCTTGAATATCAGTTAAACCATATTCTACCGAATCGATTTCTTGAACAATGCGATCGCTAGTTTTCAACAACGTGTTCAACACTTCCGGTCTAGCTTGACCTTTATCTTCTCTCCCGTAACTAAACACATTGCGACTTTGCCAAGTATTCCCCAACTCCTCACCAGATTCCCAGTTACCATCCACGACGCGATCGTTCACCAAAGAACCAAAATCACCCGCCGGATTAGAAAACAATCTCGCCGATGCATTTTCCACCCCTTGAGCTTTTAAAGCTAAAGCGTGTTTCCTAATAAAATTCTGATCTTCCGGTTCATCAGCATCAGCCGCCCGTTGAAATAAATCATCCAACAATTCGATGATATTTACAAAACTATCCCGGAAAATCCCAGACAAATTACCCAACATATCAATGCGGGGATGTCCAACCTCCACCAACGGCTTTAATTCATAACGAACAATTCTACCAGTTCCTTCCTTAACAGGTTCAGCCCCCACCAACTCCAACAGAATCCCCAAAGATTCACCTTTAGTTTTAATCGCATCTAATCCCCATAACATTACCGCGATCGTTTCAGGATATTTCCCATGTTCATCCAAATGCTGGGCAATAATTTTTTGAGCAATTTCTCGTCCTCGTTCATAAGCAGCAGGTGAAGGCATCCGATAAGGATCTAAAGCATGAATATTTCTCCCAGTCGGCAAAACACCAGCCCCATCCCGCAACAAATCCCCCCCAGGCGCAGGCGGAATATATTCCCCATTCAACCCCCTTAACAAATTCGTTAACTCATCTGTAGATTGCATTAACAAATCCCTTATTAACCTTTCCTCCTCTTCTCTCTTTTCTCTGTGTTCTTTGCGCCTCTGCGGTTCGTTTTCTTCCTCGTCCTCCCCAAAATATGCTTCCAAATACGCCCCCAACTCCTCCTCATTCGGACTTTCCCCCAAAGTATGCAACCCAGAAGAAAACAACCGATTTTCTAAAACTTGCAAATATTCATACAACTCCACCAAATAATCATCAAAAGCATGACCGCTAAACATCCGCATATTCTCTGGAGTAAACGCAATCCCCAACCGTTTAGCATCCTCAAACGGACAATCAGCATCCAACCCAGAGTCCACAATTTTTTTACAAATCGCTTCCTTAAGAACATAATTCTTTTGTGGATCTTCGCGATACTCCGAAATCAAATCTCGCAACGCCACCAATTCCTTATACAAACCTGCTCGTCCATAAGGCGGTACATTATGAGAAATCAACACCCCATAACCGCGACGTTTTGCCAACATCGATTCAGACGGATTATTCGCCGCATATATATATAAATTAGGCAAATCTCCTAACAAAATATCCGACCAAGAATAACCCGTATTACCCAACGGAGAACCAGGCAACCATTCCACCGTCCCATGCATTCCAAAGTGAACTACAGCATCAGCTTGAAACTCATTTTGCAGCCATTTATAATAAGCAGCATATTGCGGATGAGGCGTTAAATCTCGTTCAAACATTAAGCGCATCGGGTCACCTTGTATCCCCAAAGGTGGTTGTACACCTATCCACACATTGCCTAATTGCACACCACCAATCTGGAATTCGTCACCATAAGTTTTAATTCCAGTCCCCGTCAGAGATTTCCATTGTTTTTCGATACGGGAGGTTTGCAGATATCCCAACCATTTTTCTAATGTGCGAACATTGACAGATGCAGGGATATTCTCCACATCATTTAAAGATTCATCCGCCTCTTTTAAAGAGCGAATCAATTCTTCCCCATCATCAGGCAAATCCCCAACGGTGTAACCTTGGTCTTTAAGTGCGTGGAGAAACTTCAGCAAACTACGCGGGACATTTAATAATGCAGCTGTGCCCACAGCACCATAACCTGGAGGAAACCCATATAAAATGATCGCAATCTTGCGTTCCGAAGCAGGTTTTTGCCGCAAAGCCACCCAACTTTTTACCCTACCAATTAATCGCTGTACCCGTTCGGGAACCAGATAAATATTTTCGCCTACCAAACCACCGAGGGGAACAGTATCAATAGCGCCATCCAATTCTGGTAATGCGTACAATACTACACTTTGCAATCCGCCGACACCTTGGCGCGTCCACGAAGAAATATCTTGAATTAATAGTGGTGCAGCAACAATATAAGGTACATTCTTGGCAGTGAGGATGCGCTTTGCTACTTCCACCTGACGCCCTGCTTCCATTGAACCAGCCGGGCCACCCACCAGAGGAAAGCCAATTGTCGAAACGATCGCATCCACTTTTACTGCTTCCTTAGATAGTGAGGGAGTCTCGATATTACCTAGTTGTCGTTGCTGAATTTCATAGTCGCTTGTCATCAAATCCCGTACCGCCACATGTCCTTCCACGCCGTTGATGAAGATGGGTAAAGGAATTAACCCGGCTGATTCAAAACTGCGAATCAGTTGGGGAATGTAGGGTTGTTTGGTGATGACGTGTTTTCGGTAGAGTAAAATTCCGACAACTGGGGAGACGCGATTAGGGGAGACGCGATTAATCGCGTCTCTACAATGGGTTTTATACCATTCTAAATATTCGCGGGGCGATTCAAAAAACCCTTGATAATCGGGATGGAGTAAGCCGATGTTGGGGGTTTCGACTAGCGGGGGAATGTCGCCGACTTTTAAACCCAAATATTTTTCTGCTAGTGTCCAGAATAATGAAGCGACGTTTTCTGGGCCGCCAGCATTCCAGTAACCATAGATAATTAACCAGTTGCGTAAGTCTTGGACTTTTTGCCCTGGCACGTATTTCAGTAGTTTGGGGCCAATTTTTAAGAAGCTGATGTAACCAGCGAGTTTGTCTTCTTCTCGTCCGTTGCTAAATTTGTCGAGGATGAATTTAACTGGTTTGGGCATTCCTTTGGGTTTGTCGCCAATGGCAAAGTCACCCAGCTTGGTTAAACTCATCAATTCCAAAGCTGACTCAAACACCAGACGGATGGGAATTTGGGCAATGCGATCGCGCAACCACACAACCTGGTCATAATCAAATAGTAGGCTACCGAAAAACACATCAGCGTCATGAAGTGCTGCTTCTACCTCGGTGCGTTTATTGGTAAGATCGCGATCGCTAAATACCCGAATATCCAACTCAGCACAGCGAGAGTTAGCCAAAAAAGCTGCTTTCCTGTACAAGTCAGCGTTGAACGATTCAAACCCAGCAACCAAGACGATGCGTTTCATGCCTGTAAGCTACGAAATATTTCTTTACTTAAATTTTAAACTGGCTCATAGGTTGATTGTTAAATATCTACCCACAGATTCCGGTCATTCAAGCGTACTAGTACAGAATGGCGGAAATAAACATACCATTCGATCAGGCTGAAAAGCCTGTCTTATCGCTTTTCTTCCTTCTACCCCTCTGCTTCTGTGCCCCTCTGCCTTCTTGCACTAGGTAGATTTGTCATAGCTTTCTACTTTTACGAAGCGTTATTATCTTAACAATAGGGGTAACTGCTGCATTTCAATTTATTGCAACAATCACCGGATTATTTCCGATTTTGATAAATTATGATGGTTGTGTTTTTTCTGCCAAAAAATCTTGCAATCAGCGGGTTTTACCACATAAAATCTGCTTGCAATGTTGGTAGAAAAACTTATTTTACTTACCAGCGTAGTAATGCTTAAAATAAGGCGGACATTGCTAACAAGTACTTCAACAAATTTATTAACAAAACTTTGTCTCTATAATTGGAAGAGTTTTGAACTAGCGTAAAAATAAGTAAGTTGAGGATAAAATCATGAAATTCGGAATTGATAGTGGGCACAATTGTCCACCAGACACAGGAGCCAGAGGAATCAAAGTTGAGGATAATTTAACTCTCGATGTTGGTAATAGAGTTATAGCCAAGTTAAGAGCTTTGGGGAATGAAGTTGTAGTATGTAGACCAAGTAGTGCTAGTACAGTCCGGGAATCGCTTTCAAAAAGATGTTCTACAGCTAATGGGAGTAAAGTAGATATTTACGTCTCGATTCATTTTAACTCCTTTAACGGGCAAGCTAATGGCACAGAAGTATTTGCAACTAGCGATACTGGCAGAAAAATCGCTAAACCTGTATTAGATGAAATCGTCAAGTTAGGATTTTTTAATCGCGGCGTTAAGAGTGGTTCCCACTTGTTTGTGCTGAAAAATACGGATATGCCTGCTATCTTAGTAGAAGGTTGCTTTGTCGATTCGCAAAAAGATATGAATCTTTATAATCCAGAAGCAATGGCTAATGCGATCGTCAAAGGCTTAACTGGTAAAGTGTCAAGTGTTCCTGTTAACCCCGTACCAGATGAAGAGCAGAATGTAGATACCACTATTCTCAGACTGCAAAAAGCCTTAAATCGACTAAAGATAACCGATAAAAATGGTAAAGCATTAGTAGAAGATGGCTTCACCGGAGCTAACACCAAATCTGCTGTAGAAAAATTTCAGACTATTGTTGGAGTTCAGCCGACTGGAATTGCTGACGAAGCTACATGGAATGCCATAAATTTAATTTTGGCAAAACGAATTCTCAGACCAAACCATGCTGGTAATGCAGTTATCAGATACTTGCAATATCGTCTAGGTGTTGAGAATGATGGCGTCTACGGGCCGCAAACAGAGGCTGCAATTAAGAACTTTCAAAAGCAAAATGGTTTAGATGTCGATGGAATTGTCGGGCCTGCTAGCTGGCAGAAATTAATTGGTTAGATTCAGGGGTAGGTATTATTCAAGGTAGATGAATTGTTGAAGTTGGTATTGAATGTCATTGAGAATATTTCTGAAAAGGTGCAGTAAACTTCCAACCGAACCGCCCCAGTTTCAGAGCGTTGGCGCAGCCCGCCGCAGGCATCGCTGTTCATTCAGCATCAAGCAATGACAAAGTTTAAAAAGGAGGGCATCGCCTGAAGCTGTTGACCTAAAATAATGAAAATAAATAACCAGGCGTAGGAAATCATCTATGCTGCTGACAGGAATATGTTCAACTTAACCAAATTTGTGTTTGATAAGTATCAATCACACTTGGTCATAGGTAATTTCCTATCGCTCTGGTGCTTTTTTGGCGGTGAAGTTTCGCCAAAAGTATAAAAGTAAAGGGCTTTTCAAGCCTATAACAATTGTTACTACTTTGTTGTATAGGTGGACACAATTTTTTGGGGTTTCAAATTTATTTCCAATGTCATATTAAGCCTGGTACAATGCTAATCACTGGACGATCTAAAAAGCTGTTTTTCTCCTTATTCCATTGCCTTGACAATACCTCCAACAAGTTTTTCTTCAGCTTTCCCAAGCTCGATATAGTCACCTACTAAGTAGTATTCAAACAGAATTTGGAGTATCTGACTTTAATAATACAAATACGTTGGTAGAGGCATGACATTGCCATGCCCTTACGAGAAATCTATCTGTATCTGGGTTTTCGTGAATTGGTATAAGTTATTGGCGCGAGTGCTTGCTACCTTCAGCCGATATTTCCAGAATTTCAGTGCGATCGCCGCTAAAATCAAAGTGCCAATGCTCTGAGCGCCCGTCGAGCTAATTTTACGTAAGTTTTCACAGTAGCGTAAGGCATCTCTAAGTCTTCAGATATAACCTGCAATGATTCTCCCATCTCCCGGCGTGCTAAGATAGTTGCCCAGGTAGAAGCAATTTTATCAGTGCGATCGCCTCCTGTGCGTTTTCGTTGTGCAGTGAATAGCGCTGTCAATTCATCAATGCGTTCTCCCAGCAGATTTGTTAGCACTTGAGTGGGTAAGTTTACCTCTGGTTCCACCCAATCTAAGTGAGTTTGTCCCAGTCCAAAAGTAGTTTTGTGTCCCGTACCACAGTAGGGAGCCAGTCGTGCCAAAGCATAAAACAACCGAGTAAACTCACAGTTAGCCAAAGCTGCTTTACTCAAACCACAGGATATTACCCCTGTGAACCCAGTCACCGAACCCCGCTTGCCAGCTGCTACCTTCACCGACTCCAAGCGATGCTGATGGATAATTACCCCTTCATCTATCCAATCGAGAAAAGGTTTTTGTTCGATTGGGATTCGGGAAAAGTCATTCCAGCGACGCAGGTAGCTGTGAAAGAGATTAACTGGCACTGGTAGAGGGAAATGATGACCCTTGCGGTGAAAGCTGGTAGGCGAGACAAAGCTGAAGTTGACGTTAGAGGGTTTCTCTGGTGATGACTGCAATAGTTGCGCGTAGGTAGTGGGTAATTGGGCGATACTCACCTGTTTTATTTGAAGGGGAGCATCTCTTAAGTCCAGGATTTGGGGCAGTTGGGTTAACCATTGTTTGAGAAACTGCACCACTTTTGGAGACAAAGCATTGACGTGCCAGCGGTAAATTTGCTTGGCTTGCAATTGCAGTTGTCTACCACTGGTGAGGAGTTGACCTGACAACGCCGAAATATTGAAGGGCTTTTCCGACTCTCCATCGTGCAGATATGCAGAAAGTTCTGGGTTGAATTGCCGTACTTGGTCAAGAAATCAGGCATGGAGTCCAATCATGTACTGAGAGTAGAGGGAAGTGGAAGTGGTTGGTTCAAGGTCAAACACCAATCCTACCAGTTCAGTGTTATCTGCCCATCTGGGAAGAGACTCTGACTGTGGCTCGATTTTGCGCCTAGTGGATGTAGCTGCTCTTGGCATCGCTGATTGCTATGCAAATAATGTAAAATATTATACTCATTTTCCATCCCCTTGGGGGGAGGAAGGCACGTTAATCTAATTATTTTCGTCCCCTTGCGGGGATTTTATTAGGGAAAGATTACAACTTGGAAGTTATCTGGCAAGGCTATTTCGCAATTATAGTAAGAATCACTTGTTTTCATCCCCGTTAGGGAAAGTAGTTATGGAAAGGTAAAACCATATCTAGAAATATTGTAAGAGCTGAGTTTCCATCCCCTTTAGGGGAAGTGGTTATGGAAAGCCTGCTGGAAAATTTTCAGTAAAGTTATATATACTACCTTTAACCTGTCAAGTATTTAATAAATAAATTAATAATTGTGAGGGGGATAAGTTTATCTAGAGCAGTTCGGCAACTAATTAGAGAAGCATACGGCGATGCCTTCACACTAGGCATCGCGGATTTTAGATTTAATCTAAAATCCCAAATTGAGTTACCGATTCACCGCCGCCGCTTCCCGTGCTGCTGCTGCTTGATCTGGGTGGATACCCAAGCGCGTGAGATTAATCCGACCTTTGTTATCAATTTCGCGCACTTTGATAATCACTTCATCGCCCACCGCTACTTCATCCTCAACTTTGCCAACGCGGTAGTCAGCTAGTTGTGAGATGTGGATCATCCCTTCTTTTCCAGGCAGAAATTCTACAAATGCACCTATTGGTATAATCCGAGTGATGCGTCCTGCGTAGACATCCCCTTCGTGCAGCTTGCGGGTCATGCCTTGGATGATATTTTTCGCTCTCTTGGCCTTGTTCTCATCCACAGCGGAAATTGTCACGGTGCCATCATCTTCAATGTCAATTTTAGCACCAGTTTCCTCTGTAATCCCCTTAATAGTCTTGCCTCCAGGCCCGATAACCAGACCAATCATGTCTGAATCAATCTTGATTGTTAACAGACGTGGGGCATAAGGTGAGGTTTCTATCCGGGGTTGATCGATGCAGGCAAGCATTTTCTCCAGAATGTGCAACCGGGCTGCTTTGGCTTGGTGGACGGCTTGGGAAATAACCTCCAACGACAAACCGGAGATTTTCATATCCATTTGCAAGGCGGTAATCCCGGTATCCGTCCCAGCAACTTTGAAGTCCATGTCGCCTAAAAAGTCTTCAATGCCCTGAATGTCGGTCAGGATTCGCACTTCGTCCCCATCCTTAATCAGACCCATTGCTGCGCCACTGACAGGTTTGAGAATTGGCACACCAGCATCCATTAGGGCGAGGGTAGAACCGCAGACTGAACCCATTGAGGTGGAACCGTTGGAGGAAAGTACTTCCGATACGATGCGAATCACGTAGGGAAATTGTTCTTTTGAGGGTAGCACAGGTAGGAGCGATCGCTCTGCTAATGCCCCGTGACCAATTTCGCGCCTTCCTGGAGAACGCATTGGCTTAGTTTCCCCAACTGAGAACGGCGGGAAGTTGTAATGATGCAGATAACGCTTATGTTGGTCTAGCTGCATGTCATCGTTGAGGTTTTGGGCATCCCCAGGTGTACCCAGAGTACAAGTGGATAATACCTGAGTTAGTTCCCGGTTAAATAAACCGCTGCCGTGGACTCGCTTTGGTAAGACACCAACTAAACAAGAAACACGACGGACTTCATCGAGTTTACGACCATCAACGCGAACGTTATCTTCAATGATTTGCCGCCGCATGAAGTATTTGGTAATATCTTTAAAAGTGTTACCAAGTGCCTTGCTATTCGCAGTTGCGGCAACTCGAATTGGATCTTCTTCTGGCAGTTCCTTAATCGTCGTAGCAATTTCATCCTTGACGACATCTAAAGCTGCATCGCGTTCGGGTTTGGTGAAAGTAAATTGCGACAGGATTTTCTTAATCTGGCTGCTAGCGCGATCGCGGATATAATTTTCTAACGTCTGGTCTGCTTGTGGTGGTGCTTCTTGCACTATTACTAGACCCAGTTCTGCTACTAAATCTTGCTGCGCTTTGATTAAGTCCCGCACTGCTTCATAACCAAAGTCAATTGCCTCGATAATATCTCGCTCTGGCAACTGATTGGCTCCCGCCTCCACCATGATCACCCCATGTGGTGAACCTGCTACTACTAGATCCAAATCTCCAGCTTCAATTTCTGCGTATGTGGGGTTAATAATGAAATCATCTCCCACTAAACCAACCCGCACTGCTGCCATTGGCCCATTAAAAGGAATCTGGGCAATCAGGGTAGCAATGGAAGCACCTGTAACTGCTAACACATCGGGTGGCACTAACTCGTCCATCGACAGCGTTAAGGCAATAATTTGCAGGTCATCCCGTAGCCATGAGGGGAACAGAGGACGCATGGGACGGTCTATAAGACGGCTGGTGAGAATTGTTTTTTCTGGTGGACGACCTTCTCGCCGCATGATCCCTCCGGGAATCCTACCAGCGGCATATAGCCTTTCTTCATAATCTACTGTAAGGGGAAGAAAATCAACGCCTTCTCTGGCTTGCGATCGCGTAGCCGTAACTAAAACGGATGTGTCCCCTGATTCTATCAAAACTGACCCACCAGCCTGGGGAGCTAGTAAGCCTACTTTCAGTCGAATATCCCTTCCATCGAAGGATATTGACTTGTCAACTTCTGCCATTCAGTTTTTTTTCCTTCTCTTTCGCTATTCTCTTTCTGTGGCAATCCTAACATTTATGCCCTATGACTGACTTCTAGTACATACAAAGATCAGACTTGTCGTTCAACCCAAAGCACGATACATGATCAGCGCGTCTACCACTTGTTCATCCCCTAGCTTCGCCACACACGGAATGCGCCCAATAATCTCAAATCCTAACGACTGCCAAAGTGTAATTGAAGGTATATTAGTTTCAAAGACTAAATTGAATATTACTGCCTCATAGCCCAGGCTTGCTGCTATCAAGAGCATCGCCTCTCCCATGAACCGCCCGATCCCCTGACCGCGTAACCCAGGTTGTACAATAAAACCAGCGTTGCAAATATGGCAACACCGACCAGGAAAGTTTGGCTTTAAATAAAACGCCCCTAATATTTCTTTTGGTTTGTGTGTAGCATCCTGAATAGATGTCCTGACAACAAAGGCATCCTTGCTTAACCAGTAAGTTGAAAATTCTACCTGAGATAGAGGTTGCTTTTGGGGATAAGTTTTACCTTCAACAATTACAACATTGAGTAATGCTCTTACAACCTCCTGTTCTTGAGGATGCATATAATCTAGTTCAACCATTATCCCGGTTTTTAAAACTTTAATTAGGGGAAATCTCATTATTAATAATGTTTATTTGCAATATGCTGAAATATTTATTGTAAGCAAAATCTGACTAAAAAATCTGATTGAGAAGATGGAAAAAGTAGAATAATTGCGATTTTAGTTCATGAGTTTTGGGAAAATATAAGTAGTTAGCAAATGGCGATTTTACACGGAAATTGGTTACTAACAAGTAAAAAGAATTGTTTATTTATTTGGGGAGAAACTTGGCGATCGCCACGAGTGAATTTCGAGTCTAATGGATCTGGAGATATCCCACTACATCCATTGGCAATGACATCAGTTGAGTTGAGTGAGTGGTTGCCTTCGCAGAACATGGCAATTACTAACTTCATCCAGCAACCTCAAGTTGCTATGGCTACTACTGGGCGAACCTCCAAAGGAGGAGCTAGGCTAACGCGCAAAGCAGCAAGTGCCACTGAGATAATGCCAACGCACTCCCAAATAATTGCCCTGCCAACTTATATTCCAGAAGGGAGTAAAGAAGGAACAGCAGCGATTTTCCCTGTACATTCTGCCAGCTTGGGGCTGGATACAGACTCCCCGCAATATTTGCAACCGTGGCGAGTTGAGGGTTTTTGTCTCAACCCCAGCGAGGCGGTAAAATTTCTCGCTGCTGTTCCCCTAAATGCTGCTAAAGGGGAAGATGCCTTTTTAGGAGGAGATTTACGTTTTTGGTCGCAGGTTGCCCGATGGAGTTTAGATTTAATCTCGCGGTGTAAGTTTTTACCAACAATTGACCGACAATCAGATGGTGCATTTGCTGCTAAATGGCAAGTACTCCTAGACAGCGCTGTAGATGGAACCCGCCTAGAAAAATTTTCTGCGAACATGCCGTTGGTATGCCGCACCTTTCAAGAAAGTGCTGAGTTGAAAGAAAAAGACTCAACACTCAACGCTCATTACTCAGCTGTAGACTTCCCTACCGAACCTCAAGAATTACTTTTAGCATTTCTTAACAGTACGATAGATGCCCAAGTGCGAGAAATGGTGGGTTCCCAACCTCCAATGGAAGCCAAAGCGATTGCATCTTTACCATCTGCGGTGCGACAGTGGTTACAAGCCTTAACTAGTGCATCTCATCCAGTTAATGCAGATGCAATTGAAATGGAACGACTGGAAGCGGCACTGAAAGCTTGGACTATGCCGCTACAATACCAATTAACTCTTAAAACTCTATTTCGTACCTGTTTTCAACTGCGTTCTCCGGAGTCTGGCGAAACAGATTGGACATTAGCCTATTTCCTGCAAGCGGCTGATGATCCTGAGTTTTTGGTGGATGCAGCAACTATTTGGAATAATCCAGTTGAACGATTGGTTTATCAAAATCGGACAATTGAGCAACCACAAGAAACATTTTTACGGGGTTTGGGGGTAGCTTCCCGATTATATCCAGCGAGCGCACCCAGTTTAGAAACCGAATATCCCCAATCTTCTCGTCTCAACCCTATCCAAGCTTATGAGTTTATCAAAGCTGTAGCTTGGAGGTTGGAAGACAGTGGTTTGGGAGTAATTTTACCTCCCAGTTTAGCTAACCGTGAAGGATGGGCGAACCGTTTGGGTTTGAAAATTACTGCTGAAACCCCAAAGAAAAAGCAGGGACGTTTAGGGTTGCAAAGTCTGCTGAATTTCCAATGGCAATTGGCAATTGGTGGACAAACTATTTCCAAAGCTGAGTTTGATAGACTTGTGGCTTTAAATAGTCCGCTAGTGGAAATTAACGGCGAGTGGGTGGAATTACGGCCCCAAGACATCAAAACAGCCCAAACTTTTTTTACCACTCGCAAAGACCAAATGGCGCTTTCTTTGGAAGATGCCTTACGTTTCAGTACAGGAGATACCCAGGTAATTGAAAAATTACCAGTGGTCAGCTTTGAGGCATCTGGGGCATTACAAGAGTTAATTGGGGCGCTAACAAATAACCAGGCGATCGCACCTTTGCCTACACCAACAGGCTTTCAAGGACAGTTGCGACCTTATCAAGAACGAGGCGCTGCTTGGCTGTCATTCTTAGAACGTTGGGGCTTAGGCGCGTGTCTGGCGGACGACATGGGACTTGGTAAAACTATTCAGTTCATCGCTTTTTTGTTACATCTCAAAGAACAAGATGCACTAGAAAATCCAACACTGCTAGTTTGTCCAACTTCGGTTTTAGGCAACTGGGAAAGGGAAGTTAATAAATTTGCCCCCAGCCTGAAAATTTTGCAATATCATGGTGACAAACGCCCGAAAGGGAAAGCATTTTTAGAAGCAGTAAAAAATCATGATTTAATCGTTACCAGCTACTCACTTCTTCATCGAGATATCAAGTCATTGCAAACTGTATCTTGGCAGATAATTGTTTTAGATGAAGCCCAGAATGTGAAAAATCCAGAGGCGAAGCAGTCAAAAGCAGTGCGGCAATTATCAGCAACGTTTCGGATTGCATTGACGGGGACACCAGTAGAAAATAGGCTGCAAGAACTCTGGTCTATTTTAGATTTTCTCAATCCAGGTTATTTAGGCAATCGGCAATTTTTCCAGCGGCGGTTTGCGATGCCAATTGAAAAGTATGGTGATACGGCTTCTTTGAATCAATTACGTTCATTAGTTCAACCATTTATATTGCGGCGATTGAAAAGCGATCGCGACATTATTCAAGACTTACCAGATAAGCAAGAAATGACTGTATTTTGCGGTTTAACTGGCGAACAGGCTACACTTTATCAACAAGTTGTAGAACAATCTTTAGCAGAGATAGATTCTGCTGAAGGATTGCAACGTCGAGGAATGATTTTGGCATTACTAATCAAATTAAAACAAATTTGCAATCACCCAGCCCAATACTTGAAACAGGCGACATTAGAGCAACATAATTCAGCCAAACTTCTGCGGTTAGAAGAAATGTTAGAAGAGGTTTTATCAGAAAGCGATAGAGCTTTAGTTTTTACACAATTTGCTGAGTGGGGTAAATTACTTAAACCCTATTTAGAAAAACAGCTTGGGCGAGAAATATTCTTTTTATATGGTAGTACCAGTAAAAAACAACGAGAGGAAATGATCGACCGTTTCCAACACGACCCGCAAGGGCCACCAATTATGATTCTCTCTCTGAAAGCAGGTGGAGTAGGACTGAATTTAACACGAGCAAATCATGTATTCCATTTTGATAGATGGTGGAATCCAGCCGTGGAAAATCAAGCCACAGATAGAGTATTTCGGATTGGTCAAACCCGTAATGTGCAAGTACATAAATTTGTCTGCACTGGGACTTTAGAAGAAAAAATTCATGACATGATTGAAAGTAAAAAACAATTGGCTGAACAAGTTGTGGGTGCTGGTGAAGAATGGTTGACTGAACTAGATACAGACCAACTTCGCAACTTACTAATCCTTGACCGCAGCGCAGTAATTGACGATGATGCAGAATAAGTTTGTAGTAAGGACTTTAGTCCTTAATTTAAGCGCTTTATCCCTGATTACGAACTCGCAATTGGTGTGAAAAATTACTAAGTTTTTGAATTGATTATGACTAATTACACATTACAAGCAAGTAGAGAATGGTGGTCACAACAATGGCTAGATTTGTTAGACTCTTATCGCTTTAAAAAGCGTTTAGAACGTGCGAGAAATTATGCACGTCAAGGAAATGTTCTCAGCATCGAATTTAAAGGTGCAAAAGTATTGGCTAGGGTGCAAGGTAGTGAAGTAGAACCTTATAAAGTTTCCCTTTCCCTTGAACCTTTTACCGATGAACAGTGGGGTTATGTAATTGAAACCATGTCCCAAAGGGCAATTTTCGCTGCCAAGCTACTAGCAGGAGAAATGCCACAAAATATAGAAGAAGTGTTTACGGCTAATGGTCTTTCGATATTTCCTTTTACCCTTGGTGATGTCCAGAGTAAATGCTCTTGTCCTGATAAAGCAAATCCCTGTAAACATATTGGTGCGCTGTACTATCAGTTAGGCGATCGCTTCAGTGAAGACCCCTTTGTACTATTTCAATTACGCGGACGCACCAAAGAGCAAATTATTAGCGATTTACGTCAATTGCGTAGTGCCAAGATTAAACCTAATACCACAGAAACGCCCGATATTCAACAGTCAATTCCTAATCACAAATACTCAGTGAAAATTGACTCTTTCTGGCAATACAATGAGCCACTAGAGTCATCATTAGTAGTGATTGCGCCGTCCACTAGTGAGATGGTATTAGATGTATTAGGAGCAATCCCCCTTGCGAAGGAAGAGGAAAATGCAGTAAATTCAACTTCGAGTGATGTGGTAATGAAGTCTTTGAATACAGTTTACAGAGATGTCAGTCAGAAGGCTTTTTTAGCAGCAATGAATGTAGGAGGAAGTTGATACTAATTCGTAATTTGTAATTATTTTTCGTGAGATTGTTGTAATTTTAGTTTCAGATCAAAGTGCTGTAGCACAAAGAGCCATCTGCAAAGATAAAATTCTCAAAGCCTGTTGTGGAGAGTGTAATCACATTTTTATTGTTATTGAAGCTAATGTTAGCTGGGTTTAGGGCATTACCCGAAATTACACCAGAAAAAGTGAGTTCAGAGCGATTGAAAGCACTAAGGTCTAAGGTGTCAAAACCTTTTCCACCATCCACAGTCCCAGTACCAAACCCTTTGAAGTAGTCATTTCCAGTGCCTAGATCAATGTTGATACCGCCACCAATAGTAACTTTTTGTTGAACTCCATCGATGGTACTGGTGGATGTAATTTTATCATCGCCATCGCCAGTCTTGATAGTTCCTTTTCCATAAATGCCATAGGCAGTACCATCAATTTTTGTCTTAGCTTGGCCAGTCAGGATGTCACGACCATTCCCAGTATCAATTACTCCGTCATTGGAGATGCCTATGACGATGAGCTTGTTACTTCCTGAACCGTTGCCAGAACCAGTAATTGTGTCGTTGCCCTGCCCTGTAGTGATGGTGGCACCTTTCAGGTTTTGGATGCCAGTTGCATCATCAATCTTGTCGTCAAAGTTGCCAGTAGAAGTGCCAGTGCCTACGATCATGTCTTCTCCGTCTCCGGTATCCAGTTTCTTACTGTTAGTAATGCCAGTTCCAGTACCGTCGCCGATGTAATTGTCGGCTTTGTAACCGGTGCCAATGCCAGTGATTGTGTCATTTCCGGCCCCTGTATTCAGATTGCCATTATTGCTGATGCCAGTCCCTGCACCGCCATAGCCAAACAAAATCCTGGTGCCGGGAATGTCGCCCCTCCCGATGCCAGCGATCATGTCATTTCCGTCTCCGGTATCCAGTTGCCCAGTGTTGCTGATACCTATCCCAAATTCGCTGTCGCCGCCGACGCGACCCTCACCACCAGTGCCGCCCTCACCAGTGCCAGTGCCAGTGATTGTGTCATTTCCGGCCCCTGTATTCAGATTGCCATTATTGCTGATGCCAGTCCCTGCACCCTTATTGCCATAGCCAAACAGAGGCCCAAATCCGCCGTTGCCGCCGATACCGATGCCAGCGATCATGTCATTTCCGTCTCCGGTATCCAGTTGCCCAGTGTTGCTGATACCTATCCCAAATCCGCCGTCGCCGCCGCCGCGACCGAAACCACCAGTGCCGCCCTGACCAGTGCCAGCGATCGTGTCATTGCCCAACCCAGTATTCAGTTTGCCGCTGTTACTGATGCCTGTTCCAGTACCACCATCGACGCCAAAGCGACCGTCACCACCAGTACCGCCCTGGCCAGTGCCAGTGATAATGTCATTGCCCAACCCAGTATTCAGTTTGCCACTGTTGCTGATGCCAGTCCCAAATCCACCGTCGCCAGCACCGGCGTATCCACCGTCGCTGTCGCCGCCGTAGCCGCCAGTGCCATTGGCGATGATAGTATCGTTGCCCAACCCGGTATTGAGATTGCCACTGTTACTGATGCCTGTCCCTGTACCGCCACCACCCGCAGCACTGCCAGAATTGGGGCGACTAGGATCAAAATCAAAATCATACACGCCGTTGCCTCCACGACCCCCAATACCCTTGCTGATGATAGCGTCGTCACCCGACCCAGCATTCAGATTGCCATTATTGCTAATGCCGATTCCAGCACTGCCTTTGCTGCCATCGACGTTTTTACCGATAACACCATCAGCCCCTTTAGCGCCAGTGCCGTTGCCTTTAATGGTGTCCTTTCCTAAGCCTGTGTAAATGAAACCTCCAGTTAAAATATCAATCCCAATTGCGGGAAATTTATTTAAATCTTCCCCAATTAAAGTGTCGTCACCAGCAGTGCCTGTAAAATTGGGTGGAACCGTAAGTCTAGGCATAATCAAAATCCTCTAAATTTAGATTAGTATGGTCAGCTTGCTCATTTGAATTGTCGCTTGGCTCTGGCTTTTGACGGCGACGACTACTTTTATTCAACTCACCTATTAACCTATTATCTCTTTGTAATGGTAATCTTTGTGTTCAGGTAAAGGTCTGATAATTTCCAAAGTAGTGCGATCGCAAGCTAACTTTGCTGCCCAATGTCCCAAGTCTTTTAGAAGATTTTCAAACTGTTGCCAGCTAATGTCATAAAGCATTACTCGGTCTACTCGATTTTTGGCGAGTGTCATTGTTACGACCTCCAGAATGTTTTATTGTCCAAACTCAAGCCTAGCCTGTTCTAACAAATCGGCTGTCACAATTTCTTGGTCTGCTTCACGAGCCAACTGTTCAATTCTGGCTTTAGCTTGAGAGCGGACAAAAAAGGGAATATTTTGTAATTTTTCTTTAGCTTCAGATGTCCATCGTAAAGCCTCAATAAAATTGGAATCGCTCATAGTATTAATTATCTTGGTAGGCCGCTCAGTTTAATCAATAGATTACTAATTTTCCTATAAAAAAAGCCCTTGCTTTTATGCAAGAGCCTCTAAATTATTTAGCTGTCAGTGATTAGATAAACCTTACAACCTAGTCAAGGTCGTCCATAAACATCACCGGCTCAGTATCACGGTTAATTCCTTTCTCAAAACCACCAGCAGCAGCCCGTGCGCGACCAGCGTGCCACAAGTGACCAACTAGGAAGAAGAATCCTAGTACGAAGTGAGAAGTCGCCAACCAAGCGCGAGGAGATACGTAGTTGAAGGAGTTAATCTCGGTAGCCACACCACCCACGGAATTCAAAGAACCCAGAGGAGCGTGGGTCATGTATTCAGCAGCGCGACGAGCTTGCCAAGGCTGAATATCGTTCTTGATTTTTTCCAGGTCAAGACCGTTGGGGCCACGTAGAGGCTCCAGCCAGGGGCCGCGGAAATCCCAGAAGCGCATGGTTTCACCACCGAAGATGATTTCGCCAGTGGGAGAGCGCATCAGGTATTTACCTAGACCAGTGGGGCCTTGGGCAGAACCGACGTTAGCACCCAAGCGTTGGTCACGAATCAAGAAGGTCAGAGCTTGAGCTTGAGAAGCTTCTGGACCGGTAGGACCAAAGAATTCGCTGGGGTAAACGGTGTTGTTAAACCAAACAAAGATTGAGGCAATAAAGCCCATCAAGGAAAGAGCGCCCAAGCTGTAGGAGAGATAAGCCTCACCAGACCAGATGGATGCACGACGTGACCAAGCAAAAGGCTTGGTAAGAATGTGGAAAATACCGCCAGCAATACAGATAAAGGCAATCCAGATGTGACCGCCGACCACATCTTCCAAGTTATCAACGCTGACAATCCAGCCTTCGCCACCAAAGGGAGACTTGATTACATAACCGAAGATAACCGCTGGGTTCAATGTCGGATTGGTAATAATCCGAACATCACCACCGCCTGGTGCCCAGGTGTCATACAACCCACCAAAGAACATTGCTTTTGCTACCAACAGCAGCGCACCGAATCCCAAAATAATCAGGTGGAACCCGATGATGTTGGTCATCTTATTCTTGTCTTTCCAGTCGTAGCCAAAGAAAGAAGAGTATTCTTCTAAGGTTTCTGGACCACGGACGGCATGATAGATACCGCCAAAGCCAAGGACGGCTGAGGAAATTAGGTGGAGTACACCGACAACAAAGTAGGGGAAGGTGTCAATGACTTCACCACCAGGACCAACACCCCAACCCTGAGCGGCGAGGTGAGGTAACAGGATCAAGCCCTGCTCATACATGGGCTTTTCAGGAACGAAGTGAGCGACTTCAAACAAGGTCATCGCTCCAGCCCAGAATACAATCAAACCAGCGTGGGCAACGTGAGCACCCAGTAGTTTGCCAGATAGGTTGATTAAACGTGCGTTACCAGACCACCAGGCAAACCCAGTGGATTCTAGGTCGCGTCCAGCGCCGCCTAAGATATTTGGTCTATTAGAGAGCGTTACCACGTGGTAATACCTCCTCAGGGAATACAAATTGTTCGTGGGGTTGATCTTGAGGAGCCATCCAAGCGCGGATACCCTCATTCAGCAAAATATTTTTGGTATAGAAGGTTTCAAACTCTGGGTCTTCCGCCGC